>CAWABB010000002.1:0-77095 GCA_963780165.1 uncultured Ignavibacteria bacterium
TCATCAGAAGAAGGATCAAGAGTGTACCTCTCCTGTCGGTTTCCTATTGACACGGAACAAATATCTCTGTACAATTGAATCGGTTCAAGTCACATTGAAGTGATACAAAATCCATCCGAAAAAGTGATCGGATCATCAACCACCCCCATCCTCACAAAGACCCGGAACCTTGACGAAGTGTCGAGGGGAGGGGCTCGATGATTCATGGGTTGTCGAGCCCGGCGATTCTGAGATACTGGCCGGAGATTTATCCCGTGATCACGATCAGGCCACGGTCACCCTCACCGTGGTCTGAAGCGACGGGCGAGTGTCTCCGGAGGCCGGGAATCTCCGCGTAACGGAAAGTCGTTCCATCCCACAATCATTGGAGTGATCGTGTCGACAACTGTCGAGAAACTCTCGGTCAAAGAGAAGGTCGGCTACGCGCTCGGCGACACCGCCGCGAACTTCATCTTTCAGACCATGGTGATGTTCCAGCTCGCGTTCTACACCGACACATTCGGCATCACGGCAGCGGCGGCGGGGACACTCCTGGTGGTCGTGCGGGTATGGGACGCGATTTTCGACCCGATTATGGGGGTGGTCGCTGATCGCACCAAGACGAAATGGGGGAAGTTCCGGCCATGGGTCCTCTGGACGGCGGTGCCGTTCGGCATCATGGGGTTCCTTACATTCGTCACGCCGGACTTCAGCGCGAGCGGCAAGCTCATGTACGCGTACATCACGTACATCGTGCTGATGATGGTGTATTCGGCGAACAATCTCCCGTACTCCGCGCTGAGCGGCGTGATGACCGGAGACCAGGGTGAACGGACCAGCCTCTCGTCATACCGGTTCGTGTTCGCCATGCTTGCGCAGCTCATCATCCAGGGGCTGGCGTTGCCGATGGTAAGCTATTTCGGCCAGGGCAGCAGCGCTCGCGGCTACCAGTATACGATGGCGATCTTTTCCACGCTCGCGGTGGGTTTCTTCGTCATCACGTTCCTGACGACGCGGGAGAGGATCCAGCCAGATCCCGCGCAAAGCGCCTCGCTCAAAGACCACGTGCGCGACCTCCGGAGGAACAAGCCGCTCCTCGTGATGTTCGTGCTCACCCTCATACTGTTCATCACGCTGGCGATGCGCGGGAGCGTGGTCTTCTACTATTTCCGGTACTTCGTCGCGGCGGACAACTACGAGAGCCTGTTCAGCCTCTTCAACGTCTTCGGGACGGCGTCCACAATTGTGGGCATCTTCTTCTCGAAGCGTCTGGCGATGAAGTATGGCAAGAGGAATGTCTTCATCGGGGGGCTGGCGGGGACGACGATTTGTACGGCACTATTCTACTTCATCCCTCCGACCGCGTTAACGGTGATGTTCGGCACCGAGATGCTCCGCCAGTTTGTGTATGGCTTCACGATCCCCCTGCTCTGGGCTATGATGGCCGATGTCGCGGACTATTCCGAATGGAAGAACAAACGGCGGGCAACGGGGATGATATTCGCGGCGATCGTGTTTGCCCTGAAGGCCGGTCTGGGCTTCGGTGGCGCGATCACCGGATATGTGCTGTCGCTGTACGGGTATGAGCCCAACATGGCGCAGACGGCGACAACGCTGAACGGCATTCTGATGACAATGAGCATCTTCCCTGCGCTCACGTTCGGAGTGTGTGTCGTGTGCCTGTTCTTCTACGGGATCACGAAGGACACAGAAGGACAGATGTCGCAGGAGCTCACCGAACGGCGACGAGGGTTCGCTGGCCAGCCGGCGTGACCTGCCTCATGTCCGCCAGGAGCGTGGATGGTTTGGCCGACATCAAGTATGTGCGAAAGTTGCTGATGATGAAGTAGTCTCCTCCAGGTACGAATGCAGCCCGCCGGTCGAGACCGGCGGGCTGCACTGTGTTCGTTGGAGGTGATGGCGATTGCTTTCGGGGATCTCCGTGGTGGTCTTCTCGGCGGGCTGACCGCAGAGGAAGGATCCCCGTCCATTCAACCGTGGAGGGCTCATGACGCGGTATGTCACTTGTGTCGTGGTGGCGCTGTGTGTTTCATTTCCGCACGCTGTCGGACAGCATCAGGCTCAGACCGCGGTGCCTGACCCGTGGCCCGACTACGTTGCCGGCGAGTACAGCATTCAGGCGAACATCACATATGCCACGGCAAACAATATCCCGCTGAAACTTGACCTGTATCTCCCGGGAAAGAGACCTGTTCCGGTGCTTGTGCTCTTTCACGGGGGAGGATGGGTCGCGGGACAGAAGGAACGAAATGTTCTGCAGGTGCTTCCGTACCTGTCGCTCGGGTGGGCCGTCGTCAACGTCGAGTACCGTCTGGGCAACGTTTCGCCGGCGCCTGCGGCCGTCGAAGACTGCCTGTGCGCGCTTCGATGGGTGGGTAACCATGCCGCGGAGTACGGCTTTGACACGGCCAGAATCGTCACGACCGGCGGGTCGGCCGGCGGACATCTCGCGCTGATCACCGGGATGCTCCCGCCCGAATCGCCATTCTATCGCTCCTGCCCGACCGGCGATGAAACACGCTGGCGATCCGGGGCGGAACCGCGCGTGCGTGTCGCGGCCATCGTCAACTGGTTCGGAATCTGCGATATCGCGGACCTTCTTGACGGACCGAATGCGAAGCACTATGCGATCGAATGGTTCGGCAGCATGACAGATCCGAAGAATCTTGCGCGCCAGCTGTCGCCGCAGACCTATGCCGGCGGCGGCTCCCCACCCACCATCACGATTCACGGGGACCGGGACGACATCGTGCCCTACGCGCATGCGGTGAATCTCCATGCCGCGCTCGAGAAGGCCGGCGTCCCAAACAAGCTGGTCACCGTCAGCGGTGGCGGGCACGGGGGCTTTGACCGGAAGACGCTCGTGAGCAGTTTCGCCGCTATCCGGGATTTCCTTCGCGCGAACGGGATTCTGAGGCAGGAGTAGCATGTGATGGGAGCATCCTGTCGAGCCGCCCGGGGAGACATGGCGAGGCTTCTCTGTCAGCTCTGCCGGATGAGCGTTGTATCCCTCTTGATCTCGGAAATCAGCCCCACTCCCGTTTATCCCCAGAACATCAGCACAATTCCCCACTTGAGAAGACAGGGAACGGCAACCCGAGCGAGGCGATTGCGACGACGGGAACTGTCACCTGCTGGTGAAGAACGGACTGGTGAACAACTGGTTTACGGGTGACGCGGTCTTCACGAACGGTGGATTCGTAGAGACGCAGGAGCCTTCAAGTATCACGACATTTGTGTCGGAGTGAACGCCAACTGTCCAGGGTTGATTATGAATCTCTCCACGCCCCCGCAACTCCGGCCCGGCCGCAGGGCGGTTCTGAACACCTTCCCGGCCCTGGATGGCATCTCCAATCCGCCGTGGACCGGTACCGCACGCCACCGCCTCGCGATCCTGACGCGCATCAGGGTGGACCATCGCAGCGCCCTCCTCCACCTGCTTTCGGCGATGCTCCTTCTGGCGGCCGCAGCGGTCGAGTCCGCCAGCCAGGAAGAGGGGCCCTGGCGTGGGAAGACGTGTGCGGTCGTCCTCACCTATGACGATGCGCTGAACGTCCATCTGGACAACACACTTCCCCTGCTGGATTCTCTCGGATTCAGGGCCACCTTCTACATTTCCGGCTACTTTCCGGGTTTCAGGGGAAGGGTGGATGAATGGAGCGCGGCTGCCAGGCGCGGACACGAGCTGGGCAACCACACGCTCTTCCATCCGTGTGTCGGTGGGACTGCCGGACGTGAATGGGTACAGCCTGAGTACGACCTGACCACCTACACCACCCGGCGGCTCCTGGATGAGATTCGCATGGCGCAAACGCTCCTGGGGATCATGGATGGCGGGAAGCCAAGGACATTTGCTTACCCGTGCGGGGATACGACAGCAGGCGGATCCTCGTACGTGGAGGCGATCAGGAAGGAATTTCCGGGCGCTCGCGGTGTTGGGCATGAGCTGCAGAGGCTGGACGAGATCGATCCGTACAACGTAGGCTCGTTTGTCGTTGAAGGGCAGTCCGGAGACGAGCTCATACGGCGTGTCCGGGAGGGGGCAGCCCGAAACGCGCTGGTGGTCTTTCTCTTCCACGGTGTCGGCGGGGAGCATTCGATGAACGTGTCATTGGAAGCTCACCGGAAGCTCCTGATGTATCTCAAGGAGAGGGAAGAGGAGATCTGGGTCGCGCCCCTTGTCGACGTGGTGATGTTTCTCCGTGAACGCGGATCGATGGCACCGCGATAGGGCACAGATCTTTGAATCCGGCTCCGGGCTGGCCCGTGTGGCCGGCCCACGCTATGTTGTGAAGGTCAGGAAGGGAGTGCTGCTGAAATGACAATCCCGGTGCTTCCATCGGCCATACTGTCGACGGTCGCCGCGTTCCTCTGCATGTCCCCGGGCGTGGACTCCGTGGCGGCGCACGGTTCAGGCACGCCGGAGCGATCCGGCGGTTCGGCGATGTCATCCCCGACCACGAGCCAGGGGGCGTATATCGACGGGGTGTATCCGAACCTGTTCACCGAGCTGCTCGGCACACGGCCGGAGGCGGTGAAGGCAAGGGTGGATTCGGCCTTCCATCAGCTCTTCTACGGAGACAGCATCTCAGAACGTGTCTATTATCCTGTGGGGCGGGATATGGCGTACATCGAAGACGTCGGGAATGGCGATGTACGGACCGAGGGGATGTCGTACGGGATGATGGTCGCCGTGCAGATGGACCGGAAGGACGAGTTTGATCGTCTGTGGACGTGGGCAAAGACCCACATGTGGTTCGCTTCCGGACCGCGCAGAGGATACTTTGCGTGGCACTGCAGGCTGGACGGGAGCAAACTGGATTCCACGGCGGCCTCCGACGGCGAGGAATGGTTCGTCACAAGCCTGTTCTTCGCTTCCGCACGCTGGGGGGACGGGCCCGGAATCTTCGCGTACAGGGACGAAGCGAACGCGATCCTGCACACCATGCTGCACAAAGAGTCGGAGGCCCGGCGCGACGGCATCACAAACATGTTTGATGCCGACGAGAAGCTTGTGGTCTTTGTGCCGGAGGTCCCCGGCAACAGGTTCACGGACCCGTCGTATCAGGTCCCCCATTACCTCGAACTCTGGGGGCGCTGGGCTGCGAAGGACAACCGGTTCTGGTGCGATGCGGCGGCCGAGGGCCGGCGGCTTCTGCGCAGGGCGGCACATCCGGTGACGGGCCTGTTCCCGGACTACTCTGGATTCGACGGGAAGCCTGTCAGCCCGTTCGGGGGAGGACACGGGGATTTTCGGTTCGACGCGTGGCGCGTCTCGATGAACAGCGCGATGGACTGGGTCTGGTTCAGGCGGGATGCCTGGGCCGTGGAGCAGTCGAACAGGCTGCTCGATTTCTTCCATGCGGAGGGGGTCCGGACACACGGCAACCAGTACACGCTGGACGGAAAGAGGCTGGCTGAGGCCCACAGCGCCGGGCTGGTCGCGATGAACGCGGTCGCGGCCCTTGCCGCCACCGGCGCGAACCGAAGGGACTTCGTCGAAGAGTTCTGGAGGACCCCGATCCCGTCGGGGTTCTACAGGTACTACGACGGCATGCTCTATATGCTTGCCCTCCTGCAGGTGAGCGGGAATTTCAGAATCTATGACCCCACGGGGAGAGTCGTCCCGGGCTGTCCGGACTGAGGAGCGATCGGCGTCATGAACACAACCCGGGACTTCTTCCGGTGGCTGGTGTTGCCGTGCTGCCTCGCGACGTCGTGCGCCGCCGCCGGGATCGGAGATGCATCGCTGGTCCGGTTCGAGAGGATACGGGAGGGGTTCCCTCTCTCGGCCCAGGGAAGGTCCGTGCCGCTCTGTGCGAGTTCCTCGGACTTCCCGGGCGTCCTGCGAGTTCTGAAACTCTTCCAGCAGGACATTGGCGCTGTCACCGGCAGGGCGCCTGAGATCGTCACATCCGGGCTGCCTGCTGCGAGGGAGATTGTGCTCGTCGGTACGCTTGGTCGGAGCCAGCATATCGACGCGCTGGTTCGGGCAGGGAAGGTCAATGTCGAGGGAGTCGGAGGGCAGTGGGAGACTTCGGTGGCGCAGGTAGTCGAGAAACCGTTCCCGGGCGTTGACCGGGCGCTCGTCATCGCCGGAAGCGACAAGCGGGGCACCATCTACGGGATGCTCGATCTCTCCGAGCATATCGGCGTCTCGCCCTGGTACTGGTGGGCCGACGTGCCGGTGAAGGAGCACAGGGACCTGTTCGTTCTACCAGGGCGGCACGTTCTCGGCCCCCCTTCGGTCAAGTACCGCGGGATCTTCCTGAACGACGAGTGGCCCTCACTGACCAACTGGGTGCGCGCGAAGTACGGCGATGTCGCTCCGGGCGAGGACCCGCCCGTGCCCCCGGGCGTGGCCAACTACGGACACGGGTTCTACGAACGGATATTCGAAGTGCTGCTGCGGCTGAAGGCCAATTACCTCTGGCCCGCAATGTGGAACAACGCATTCAACGAGGACGATCCACTGAATCCGGAGCTCGCGGACGAGTACGGCATCGTTATGGGCACCTCCCATCAGGAACCGATGCTGCGGGCGCAGAAGGAGTGGGACCGGAGGTTTAAGGATACGCTCGGCAGCTGGAACTACGCACGCCATCCGGATGTCCTCGAGCGATTCTGGCGCGATGGCATCCGGCGCAACAGGAACAAGGAGAGCATCGTCACCTTAGGGCTTCGCGGCGCGGACGACACGCCGATGGCTCCCGGCGGTCCGAAGGAGAATATGGCCCTCCTCGAGAAGATCCTCGACGTGCAGCGGAAGATCCTCGCGGAGGAGGTGAATCCGGATGTTGGCAAGATCCCGCAGATGTGGTGTCTCTACAAAGAGGTGCTGGGATTCTACAATGCGGGCATGCGGGTTCCCGACGATGTGACGCTTCTCTGGCCTGACGACAACTGGGGAAACAACCGGCGGCTCCCGACGGCGGAGGAGCGCAAGCGGAGCGGCGGGGCGGGGATCTACTATCACTTCGACTACCACGGCGGTCCGCGGAGTTATCAGTGGCTCAACACCAATCCGATCGCGAAGATATGGGAGCAGATGTCGCTCGCGAAGGAGTACGGCGCCGACAGGATCTGGATCGTCAATGTGGGGCACTTCAAGGGGTACGAGATCCCCATGGAGTACCTCATGACGCTTGCGTGGAACACCTCCCGGTGGGGTGCCGACAGGATCAACGAGTACACGCGTCTCTGGGCGGAGCGGGAGTTCGGACCCGCGAACGCCGCCGAGATCGCCGACATCGTCGGGAAATATACGAAGTACAATGGCCGGAGGAAGCCGGAATTGCTGAGCCCGACGACATACAGCCTCGTGAACTACCACGAGGGGGAGAACGTCGTGGCCGAGTTCAAGGATATCACGCGCAGGGCAGAAGCGATTTCCGCCGCGCTCGCGCCGGCGGACCGGGACGCATTCTACGGGCTTGTCCTGTTCCCCGCGAAAGCGAGCTCGCTGGTGAACGAACTCTACGTTTCCGCGGGAACGCATGCCCTCTACGCGAAACAGGGCCGCTCCGCTACGAACACCTTGGCGGACGAGACACGGGCCCTGTTCACGGCCGACACGGCGCTCATGGGCCATTACAACAGGGAATTTGTCGGTGGCAAGTGGGACCATTTCATGGATCAGCCCCACCTTGGATACACCAGCTGGCAGGACCCCCCTGAAAACAGCCTTCGTGCGACCCCGCTTCAGAAAATCGACGTACCCGACGAAGCCGGGCTGGGAGTCGCCGTTGAGGGGTCCGAGGCGGCATGGCCGGGCTTCGGGTGGAATGCCGTGCTCCCGGTCTTCGACCCATTCAAGGCGCAGAGGCGGATGATCGAAGTGTTCAACAGGGGCAGGACCCCGTTCGGGTTTACCGCAAGCGCCGATAAACCGTGGATCGGGCTGTCGGCCCGGGCCGGGGAGGTCGCTCAACAAGCGCGCATCTGGATAACCATCGACTGGAATACCCTTCCCCGCGGGGAGACCGGCGGCTCCGTCACCGTGAACGGAGCCGGCAGCAGCGCGACGGTATTCGTTGTCGTTTCTCCGATGGCCCAGTTCGTCCCGGATTCGCGTCCAGCCTTTCTCGAAGGCGACGGGGTCGTCTCCATGGAGGCCGCACACCATACGCGCCTTACCCGGCACGGCTCCAGCCGCTGGATCCACATCGAGGACTACGGACACACGCTCTCTGCGCTGCGGGCGACATCTGATGTAAACGCGCCTGCAGCCGTTCCCGGGAAAGATTCCCCGTGCATTGAGTACAGGATGTACCTGATGACACCCGGAAAAGTCGAAGTCACAGGGATATTCGGGGCGACATTGAATTTCCTCCCCGGGAGGGATCTGCGGTATGCGGTCTCGTTCGATGATGCGCCGCCGGAACCTGTGACGCTGGTGCCGAAGGAGTTCATCGCGCAGCACGACAACATGGACTGGGAGAAGACTGTCGCGGCCAACGCCCGGTACAGCACAACCTCCCACCAGATCGCGCTGGCCGGATATCACACGCTGAAGATCTGGATGGTAGATCCGGGTGTCGTCCTCCAGAAGGTTGTGGTGAACACGGGAGGTCTGAGGCCGAGCTACCTGGGCCCCCCCGAGAGCTTTCGGCAGCCGGCGAAGTAGCTCCTTATGCCGTTCCGGCCAGACCACGGCCACCTGATGCATCCCGAAATGCACCGGAAGGGTGTCTATCCGGGCTACTCGCTCTTTGGGAGAATGCGGGGGCTGGCCGAACTGCGCGGCCTGGGACTCGGGATCAGGCAGTCGCTTGCCGTCTAGGAGCCGGCCTTGAGTACCCTGGTGGACTGGCGGACGACGAACTCCGTCTCGAGGACAACGCGCTCGTTCGGAAGCAGCGTTGAAGATTCTATGTTACGGATCAGGATCTCGGCAGCGGTCTTGCCGATCTCTCGCTGGGGCGCTCGTATTGTCGTCAGCGGGACCGGGTAAGAAGCCGCGTAGGAGATGTCATCGTTCCCGACAATCGAGATGTCCTCGGGAACGCGGATCCCCAGGTCTATGAGTGCGTTCATCACCGCAAGGGCTTGCTGGTCGTTGAAGCAGACGATTGCGCTGGGGTAGTCCGATCGCTGCCGGCTCTTGAAGTACTTGATTGTCGCCCCACAGCTCTCCTCATGCCGCGAACCGACGGAAACGATCATATCTTTGTGAAACGCAAGCGTGCTCTCGCTGAAGGCATCCTTGAAGCCCTCGATCCGTTCTTGCGTATGCGATGAGGCTGGAGGCCCGGCGAAGTGGACGATATTCGTGTGGCCATTGTCCATGAGGTACTTCACCGCCTTTTTGATGGCCCGCAGGTTGTCGATCGCGACGACGTTCGCCTGGATTCCCCTGACGTCCTCAAGCAGGACGAACGGGTAGTTGATCATCTTCAAGCGGAACAGGTGTTCGATTTCGGCGGTCCCCTCGACGATCGGGGCTATGATTGCGCCTTTGATGTCTTTTGCGGAAAAGAGGTGGGAGATCTTCTTCTCGTCTTCGTGATCATTCTCCGAGCTGGCGACGATCACCGAGTACCCTTTGCTGTTCGCGTGTTCTTTTGCGCCCAGCGCGATCGAGGTGTAGAAGGGGTAGTTGAGATCCTTGATGATAATCCCGATGCTCTTGTCAAGATCGCTATTCCGGAGATTCCGGGCTACTCCCTTGGGACGAAAGTGAAGTTCCTTCATCACTTCCAGGACGTGATTCCGTGTCGCCGCCTTTACGCTTTGCTTGGCGTTGATAACGGCGGAGACGGTTCCCTTGGAAACGCCCGCCCGTCTGGCCACGTCTACAATGGTGATTCGCTTCATATTGTGTTCGGACTCTTCTGGAGGGGGAAGCCGGGTGGCGTGCCACGGGGGCCAGCCTACCCAAAAAGAGGAGTTATTTGGATGATTGAACCGGTATAATCGCTATTTAACTAAACAATTCGGCGACCAAAGTCAAGGCCGCGCAAGGCCCTTCCCGCCTCGGGTTGAAGGAAAATGGTAACCAGAGTGCGCCGGGCGGCGAAGAGGTTGAGATGGAGATTCCGATGCAAACAAAGGTCAGAAATGTGCGAAGGGCGAGACTCCATTGCATCGCTTCGCTGGCGATTCTGGCGTCTGTGTTGTTTGTCCGTTCCATCTCCCCGGGGCAGGCGGAGACAGGTGGATTTCACAACCCGATCCTCTCCGGCTTCTATCCGGATCCCAGCATCTGCAGGGTGGGGCCGGACTATTACCTGGTGACATCGACATTCTCCTATTTTCCCGGCATCCCCGTGTTGCACAGCCGTGATCTGGTGAACTGGAAGCTCATCGGTCATGTGCTGGACCGTCCGCAGCAACTGAACCTTGACAAGCAGGGAGTCTCGCGCGGGTTATTTGCGCCGGCGATCCGGCATAACAAGGGAGTGTTCTACGTGACATGCACGCTTGTGGACATCGGCGGAAACTTCGTGGCTACGTCCCGCACGCCCGAAGGGCCGTGGTCCAGTCCAGGATGGCTGCCCGAGGTAGACGGTATCGATCCGTCGCTCTTCTTCGATGACGACGGCAGCGCATACGTGCTCTACAATAGCATCGCTCCGGACGGGAGACCGTTGTACGAAGGCCACAGGACCATCAGGATGCGGGCATTCGATGCCGAGAACCTGAAGGTCGCCGGAGAGGAGATGATCCTCGTCAACGGCGGCACCGACATTTCAAAGAAGCCGGTATGGATCGAAGCACCTCACATTTTCAGGAAGGATGGATGGTACTACCTGATCGCTGCGGAAGGGGGGACGGCCGATCAGCATTCGGAGGTCGTATTCCGGAGCAGAAAGGTCGACGGACCATATGTGCCGTACGAGCAAAATCCGATCCTCACCCAGCGGCATCTTGATCCCCGGAGGCCGTTCCCCGTGACCTCGACCGGCCATGCCGACTTCGTACAGACGGATACAGGCGACTGGTGGGCGGTCTTTCTGGGTTGCCGACCCTATCCGCCGTACGAGGAGCACTGTTACAATACGGGCAGGGAGACATTTTTGGCTCCGGTGAAGTGGGAGTCGGGATGGCCGGTCATCAATCCAGGTTTCGCCGAGGTCCAGTACGCGTATCCCTGTCCAATCAAACCCTGCTGGGAGGCATCGGACATTCCTCACAGCGGCAACTTCACGATCCGGGATGAATTCGACACGGACACGTTGAATCCACACTGGGTATTCCTGAGGACTCCCCTCACGAAGTGGTATTCCCTGGAGCCCTCGAAGGGAATGGTGTCCCTGAAGCTCCGGCCGGAAACGTGTTCGGGCAACGGGAATCCGAGTTTCCTCGGCAGACGCCAGCAACACCTTCGGGGGTCCGCGAGCGTCGCGATGCGGTTTCGGGCTGCAACCGAGGGTGAGAAGTCCGGCATCGTCGTCTTCCAGAATGAGACACACTACTACTATTTGTGCAGGTCTCAGGAAGGAAACACGCCGGTGGTTCAACTCTTTGCATCGAGAGCCGGCGATTCGACCGGCCGCGCGATGGAGAAGCTTGCGTCCCGGAACATTCCGCTCGAGTACGACGATACGCCGCTGTACCTCCGGATCGACGCGCGTGGGAACGAGTACGCTTTTCAGTTCGCGCATGTTCCCGGCGAATGGAACGTGCTGAAGGAGGGAGTCGATGCGAAGTTCCTGAGCACGAGGGTTGCCGGGGGATTCGTCGGCTGCATGTTTGCCATGTATGCGACCTCGCTCGGTAAGCCGAGCAGGTCGGTGGCGTGGTTTGACTGGTTTGAGTATTCGGGGGACGACGAGGTCTACAGGGACGGCCGCCATTGACGTGCGGAATCAACCTGTCATGCACGCGCGACGGCAACCCGGATACTGAGGTGGACCGCTGGAGGGTCCCTCGATGACCGATCAACAATGGAAACTGCTGCTGGACACCATGGCTGGCGGGGCGCACCATCCGCCTCCGGTTGGGTTCATCATCGACAGCCCCTGGCTGCCAAACTGGTACGGCATCCGGATACTCGATTACTTCTCGAGCGACGAGGCGTGGCTGCAGGCAAATCTCGCCGCGCTCTCCGCCTTCCCCGACGTCCTGTTCCTGCCGGGCTTCTGGTCGGAATTCGGCATGTGCACCGAGCCTTCGGCGTTCGGCGTACGGTGCACGTTCCCTCCGAACGAGTTTCCGCATGCCCATAGCCTCGTCGGGCCCACGGAGGCGATCGATGGCCTGCCCTTGCCGGATCCTCGCACGGACGGGCTGCTGCCGTTCGTGCTGAACCGGCTCAAGCGCGCGCAGCCTGCCATCCAGGGAGCGGGCCACGCCATCCGATTCGCGGTGGCGAGGGGTCCTTTGAACGTGGCCAGCTATCTGATGGGGACGACGGAATTCCTCACGATGATGATGGTGGAGCCGGACAGGGCGATGGCGCTTCTGAAGAAGGTCACCAGCTTCTTGAAGAACTGGCTGAATGTGCAGAGGGAGACGTTCCCGACCATCGACGGGATCTTCCTCCTGGACGATATTATCGGGTTCCTCGGGGAGCGGGAGTTTCGCGCCTTCGGCCTGCCGTACTTCACGGAGCTTTTCGACACGGACGTATCCGTCAGATTCCTTCACAATGACGCTCCCTGCAGGGTATCCGCGCCCTACCTGCCGGAGATGGGAGTGAACCTCTTCAATATGGGATTCGATGTTTCCCTCAATGAACTCAAGACGCTGACCGGGGGGAAGGTCACGCTTCTCGGGAACATCCCCCCCCGGGACGTGCTGGCGGCGGGCACGCCGGCGGACGTGGCACACGCGACGCGCGAGCTTGTCGCATCGCTTTCCGATCCGTCCAGAATCGTTCTTTCGTGCGGGGGCGGGATGCCCCCCGGCGTGCCATCCGAAAACATTGCGGCGCTCCTGGAGGCCGTTCATAGCCTCCCGGGAACGAAGTAATGCACCTACGGGATCGTATGTAGGAATCGATTGGATGGCAGCGTGCAACTCCGGACCGGACGTGGAGACCGAGTGAGCCCCCAGGACATACCTCCGGCACCCGCCCTTTCGGGCGGCCATAACGGCAAGGGCCGTTTTCGATGGGTGATTCTGGCGCTGGTTTTTCTGGCGACAACGGTCAACTACATCGACAGACAGGTCATCGGCATTCTGGCTCCCACGCTGCAGCGGGAGATCGGGTGGAATGACATGGAGTACGGTGCTATCGTAGCCGCATTTACGGCGGCGTATGCGATTGGACTGCTCCTGACCGGCAGGCTGGTCGATGTGATCGGCACGAAGCTCGGATACGCGCTCGCGCTCGCGGGGTGGAGCCTGGCGGCGATGGGTCACGCCCTCGCCCGGAGTGCGTTTGGATTCGGCGCGGCCCGCTTCGGCCTCGGCCTGTTTGAGGCCGCCAATTTCCCTGCGGCCATCAAGACTGTCGCGGAGTGGTTTCCCAGGAAGGAACGGGCCCTCGCGACAGGCATCTTCAATGCCGGCTCCAATGTGGGCGCGGTCGTGGCGCCGCTGGTCGTTCCGTGGATCACGCTGACATACGGGTGGCAGGAGGCGTTCGTGATCACCGGGGCCATCGGGCTGCTCTGGCTCATCCTCTGGTTCTGGTTCTATGAGACGCCGGAGAAGCACAGGAGACTATCGGCGCGGGAGTTTGCGTACATCCGCTCTGATCCCCCCGATCCGGCCGCGCAGATCCCTTGGGCCCGGCTCCTTCGCTACAGGGAGACGTGGGCTTTCGCACTGGGCAAATTCCTCACCGACCCGGCCTGGTGGTTCTATCTGTACTGGATCCCGAGCTTCCTCAACAAGAACTACGGCCTTACGCTGGACAAGATCGGCGTGCCTCTGATCATCATCTACCTCATGGCTGACGTCGGCAGCATCGGCGGGGGGTGGTTGTCCTCCCACCTCCTCAAGCGCGGCTGGACTGTCAACAGGGCGAGGAAGACGACGATGTTGGCATGTGCGCTGTGCGTGTTGCCCATCGTCTTCGTATCGCAGACAAGCGATGTGTGGCTCGCCGTCGCGCTCCTGAGTCTCGCCACGGCCGCCCATCAAGGGTGGTCAGCGAATCTCTTCACGACGGTCTCCGACATGTTCCCCAGAGCGGCTGTTGCCTCAGTGGTCGGTCTCGGCGGCATGGCAGGAGCAATCGGGGGAATGCTCGTTGCGACCGCGGCCGGCGTGATCCTCCAATTGACCGGCAGTTACGTCATTCTCTTTGTCCTGGCCGGTTCGGTCTACCTCGTTGCCCTGCTGACCTTCCAGAGGCTCGTGCCGGTCGTACAACCTGTCGAGATCGTACAGGCGTGAATACTGTAACTCGCCCTTCAAACGAATGATGCCCCGGCTCAAATGGAACTCCGGATAGGCCCTCCGGCATAGGCGGGTCCATAAGACGGAGCCCGGGCAGCGATGTCCGGGTTTCTTGCGTCACCGCCGGAGAGCAGTGAAGGACTAGTCCCTTTTCCAACCTTTTGGCTGATGTGAAATTGTCCTCCTCTCCGTAGACTATCGTGCAGTCTTTAGCCGTGTGGACCTCGCCCGGATGGGTGGGGAGATCCTCCGCGAGCGTCGTTGCGCCCATGTCATTCTCCCCGGAGGGGAACATCATGAATATCCTCCTCGTCTGCCCGGAATATCCGGACACATTCTGGTCCTTCAAGCATGCCCTTAAGTTCGTCTCCAAAAGGGCCGGTCAACCGCCGCTCGGGTTGTTGACCGTCGCCGCACTCCTGCCTGCCGAATGGAACAAGAAGCTTGTCGATCTCAATCTGACCCCGCTCAGTGCCGGCGATCTTCAGTGGGCAGACTTCGTCTTCCTCGGCGGGATGTCCGTCCAGTCGGCATCCGCCCGCCAGGTGATTGCACTCTGCAATCAGTCGGGGACGAAGGTGGTCGCCGGCGGGCCGCTGTTTACTGCCAGGCACGAAGAATTCGAAGGGGTGGACCACTTTGTCCTGAACGAGGCGGAGATCACGCTGCCTCAATTCCTGGAGGACCTCCGGCTCGGTCAACCCAAACACCTGTACAGGACCGATCAATGGGCAGATCTGACCACGACGCCGATCCCGTTGTGGGAGTTGATCGACAGTCGCAAGTATGCCACCATGAACGTCCAGTACTCCCGCGGTTGCCCGTATGATTGTGAGTTCTGCGATATCACGGTCCTCTACGGGCGCGTTCCGCGCACGAAATCCGCAGCACAGGTGATCGCAGAGCTTGATGCCCTGTACCGGACCGGATGGCGGGAGCACGTGTTCTTTGTCGATGACAACTTCATCGGCAACAAGTCGAAACTGAAGAAGGAGATACTTCCGCAGGTTATCCGGTGGATGGAGGACAGGAAACATCCGTTCTCTCTGGGGACCGAAGCGTCCCTCAATCTTTCTGACGAGCCGGAGCTGCTGGACCTTATGGCCCGCGCAGGTTTCGAGGAGGTGTTTGTCGGGATTGAGACCCCGAACGCGGAAAGCCTAGAGGAATGCAAGAAGACTACGAACAAGGGGCGGGATTTGATCGCGAGCGTCAAGACACTCCAGAAAGCCGGCCTGCAGGTCCAGGGGGGATTCATTGTGGGATTCGACAACGATCCGCCGGCCATTTTCGACACCATGATCCGGTTCATCAAGGAGAGCGGGATCGTCGTCGCGATGGTGGGCCTCCTGAACGCGCCGATCAAATCGCGGTTGTATCACCGGATGGAAAAGGAAGACAGGCTGCTGAAGACTTTTTCAGGAGACAATACAGACTTCTCCATGAACTTCGTTCCGAAGATGAACCGCCAGGCGCTTGTCGACGGGTATCGAAAGGTCCTCGGGACGATCTATTCCCCGAGAGTGTATTACCAAAGGGTCACGGAGTTTCTGAGGACTCACGAGCCGCTCCGAAAGCACGGGGCACCGATCCGCCTGGCGCATTTGCGCGCGGTGACGAAATCCATGCTCCTTCTCGGGGTCATAGGGAAAGAACGGCTGTACTACTGGAAGCTCTTCTTCTGGTCGCTCTTTCGCCGCCCGCGTCATTTCTCGACAGCTATCACGCTGGCCATCTACGGATTCCACTTCCGCCGGGTCTTCGAGCAGTACCTGTGAGATTGAGTCCCCGGTGTGCGGTAGGAAGGCAGGTCCACCGGTGAGATGAGTTCGCCATTCTGATGAGTTCGTCATTCAGTGGGCATTCATGTGGGGCCGTCCCAGAAGTCCAACCTGGAGACATCCTGGTACTTCACGTGCTGATTCGCTGCTGAATCGTGTTTGGTTTCGAGACCTGCATCGAGGCGCCTGAATGGATGTCAGCCTAAGAACGACTTCTGGGACGGCCCCGTTCATTTCTTGTCTCCTCCTGCAAGTCTACGTCAAACGGAGCGAGATTCTGGTCAACAAGCCAACCTGGAGAACGGACGGAAGCTGGCGCTGATGCGGTGTACCGGAAGATCGGCATTCCGTGTCACGCGGCGCTGCGCGTGCAGCGCTGTCAGACCTGGTGCTGCAGGCCGCAGTTGCGTAGATTGCAGCGTGTGGAAGTACTGTCGACAGACGTCTTGAGCGCGGACAAGGGATTTCCGAATGACAATCGATATGAAAGACGCGAGCGAATACTTCCGGGGGCTGCTCCTGCTCATCAGCAAGGACCGCAAAATTGCTGACACCGAGACTGTCCTTATGAAACGCATCGGCAAAGCGCTCGGGTTCGAAAAGGACTTCTGCGAGAATGCGATCCGTGAGATCCTGGAAAACAGGTTCATCGTTGACGAGCCTCCCCGGTTCTCGACGGGCGAGCTTGCGATGAAGTTCATCAAGGACGGGTTGACGTTGGCGGGCGCTGATGACGAGACGCACCATGCCGAAGTGGTGTGGCTGAAAGCCGCGGCAGCGAAGAACGGGATTGAGGAGGAGTGGTTCCGTCGGGCGCAGGAACGAGCCGTCCTCAGAGGATCAGACCACACTGCCCGTCTTGAAGTCGATGATCTGGCTGGATAGTTCAGATCGCGCGGTGATGTGCTCCGGTTGTACCCCTTTTGCCCTGGTTTGTGATGGGTCCTCCTTCGGGTGAGGGGCCACCGCACGGGAATGTGAGGCCCCCGGCGGAAAATGCCAACAGGCTGAACGTGGCCATCCTCTCCCAGCCTACCGGAACCGGTTGAAATACCGGGATATTCTTCCCTATCTTGCAGCGGTCTGACGCTGTTCTCGGCCTCGTTTTCGGCATCCGTGCCGCAAGTCACAGGGGATGGATCCGGAAAGTGGTACCGAGAAATGACATACACACATCGGCGACCCACAATGAAATCCCACCAGCTTTCATCGGAACAGATCGAACAGCTCAAGCGGCAGGGGTGCCAGTCGGGAGACTGGAGCGCGGTGACCATAGCTCCGGATACCGATCTCAGTCGCATTCGTAACGTGCATTTCAGCGGTCGTGTCGGTCTCGCCTCCCTGGACGGGACCGTGACTGTAGGAGGCGTGGCGCTCCCCGCCGGCCTCTACGACTCCACGCTGACGGATTGCCTGATTGAACCCGGCGTACGAATCGCCGGAGTTCGCACTGTGTTGTCCGGGTACGACATTGACGCCGGAGCTTGCGTCCAGGACGTTGGGATTATGACGGCTGATCCCGGAGCGACGTTCGGCAACGGAACGTCGGTCGAGGTGATCAATGAGGCCGGCGGTCGCGGAGTGCTGATCCATTCACGCCTGACGGCGCAGGTGGCGTATCTCGAAGCGGTGCACCGGCACGACAAGGCGTTCACGGCGGCAGTCGGGAAGCTGACAGGGGACGTCATAGCTGCGTCTACGCCGAAGCGCGGGCATGTCGGCGCGGGCGCCGCAATCGTCGGATGTCCCTCCATCCGGAATGTCATCATTGGCCCATCCGCAATCGTTGAAGGGGCCGCATCACTCCGGGACGGCACCATCAACAGCTGCGCGGAACACCCCACATACGTCGGGACCGGCGTCGTTGCGAAAGAGTTTGTCGTCTCCGAAGGGGCGAGAATCGACAGCGGCGCGATCCTTGACAAGGTGTTTGTCGGCCAGGGCGTAAAGATGGGGAAGCAGTATTCTGCAGAGAACTCGGTCTTCTTCGCGAATTGTGAACTCTTCCACGGGGAGGGCGTTGCGCTCTTTGCCGGTCCGTACACGGTCACACATCACAAGTCCACGCTCATGATTGCCGGGCTCTTCTCGTTCTATAACGCCGGGAGCGGAACGAACCAGAGCAATCACATGTACAAGCTGGGCCCCGTCCACCAGGGGATCTTTGAACGCGGGTGCAAGACCGGGTCGTTTTCGTACGTCCTGTTCGAAAGCCACATCGGCGCCTTCTCCGTCGTCATCGGCAAGCATCTTACGAACATCCGGACGCCCAATCTCCCGTTCTCAAATATCAGTGAGAAGGGTGGCGAGTCCATCATCACGCCCGCCATGGCGCTTCTGTCTGTGGGGACCGTGCGCGATGGCGAGAAGTGGCCCAAGAGGGACAACAGGAAGGTGAGGGAGAAAAGGGATCTGATTATCTTCGACGTCTTCTCTCCATACACCGTGGAGAAGATGCGAAGGGGACGGGAAGAGCTGCTAACCTTGAACGAGGGTACCTCGAAGGAACGCCTCACCGTCAATGTCGGAGGAGCTCAGATGCCGCGGGTGCTTCTCCGAAAAGGGGCCAAGTACTACTCCGCCGCCATCATTCGATACCTGGTCGATCGGGTGGCTGACCGGCTGCCGGAGGCTCTCAAGGGAGCAGGCTCGTGGGCTGCGGCCACCGCATCGCTGGCCCCGACCAGCCGGCTGCAGCGTGCCTCCGAGTGGACTGATATCGCCGGCCTGCTGGCGCCGACGGAGGTGATCCGCGACCTCGAGGCGAAGCTCGTTCGGGGTGAGATCGCCTCGTATGACGATCTGCTCGCCGGGCTGAGCGCCATTCACGGCCGCTATCCGGAATACGTCTGGCAGTATGTTGTGGAAACCCTCGAGAAAGAGTTCGGGTACCGTCTCGAGGCGATTCCGAAAGAGCAGTTCCTGAAGATCCTCGATGAAGGGCAGAAGGCGGCCCTTCTGCTCCAGTCCGCGATCCTGGAGGACTCCAAGAAGGAATTCGGATCGGGATCGCGCATCGGGTACGGGCTTGATCTTGCCGATACCGAGGCCGATGGGGATTTCGCGGCGGTCAGAGGCACTATGGAGGCGAATACGGTGGTCAGGAACATGACCCGGGCCTCGGAGGAGATTGCCGCGCGATACGAGACGACCAGGAAAGCGGTGGAGAGCGCCGGGTAGAGCCCGTTCCCTTCAGGTCGTCCTGACGGCGCAGTCATGCAGGGTCGTTGCGGTTCAGGTCGTCCCGTGGAGAGGTCGCAGGAAGAAAACGAAACGCGCCCGCGGCGATGTTGCCGTGGGCGCGCTTGCTTTGTGAAGGCACATCTGCTTTGTGGCTCCCAGGACCCTGGAGCTCGGCGATCCGTGTCGCTAGTGTGTAATTGAAACGCAAAGCCCTCAGCTCTTAGGCCCTGCTCCTCAGGGTCTCTCCGGCTCGTATGATTCTACAGCTCTGGCAGCCGGATGTTCTCCCGCTCGATGTCCCTGAAGTACTTCACGGTTGCCACCTTCAGCTCGAGGGTTGAGTCCTCGTCGCAGACGATCATGCCGTGCCGGTGGAGCTGCAGCATCGAGACGGTCCACATATGATTCACCCCCTCCTCGACGGCCTTCTGCAGTGCGCGGGCCTTGCTGATGCCGGTCACGAGGATCAGAACCTCCCGCGCATCCATCACCGTTGCGACGCCGACCGTGAGCGCGGTCTTTGGCACCTTGTGCGGGTCTCCGCCGAAGAACCGCGAGTTGGCAATGCGCGTGTCATACGTGAGCGTCTTGATGCGCGTTCGTGACGACAGTGACGAACCGGGCTCGTTGAACGCGATGTGGCCATCAGGGCCAATCCCTCCCAGAAAGAGATCGATCCCGCCGATCTTCCGGATCTTCTCTTCGTAGGCTTCGCATTCTTCCTCCAGATCCTGCGCATTCCCGTTCAGGATGTTGACGTTCTCCGGCGCGATGTCGATGTGGCTGAACAGGTGGTGCCACATGAAGTAATGATAGCTCTGCGGGTGGTCGTCCGGCAGGCCGACGTACTCATCCATGTTGAACGTCACGACATTCTTGAAGGAGACTTTTCCCTGGCGGTGCAGCTCCACCAGCTGCTGGTACGTGCCGATGGGGGAGGAGCCGGTCGGGAGGCCGAGGACAAACGGTCGCTCACGCGTTGGTTTGGCGCGCGCAATTTTCTGGGCGACCAGATAGGCGGTCCACTTGCTCACCGCCTCGTAGCTGTCGTGGATGATGATGCGCATAGCGTGTCTGTCCTGTTAGCTGTGGAGAAGTATTCTGGCGTCGGCCACGAAGGCACCCTGGCCCCTGTCGCCGACGATCAGCGGATTGATATCCATCTCTTCGATCTGCGGGGAGGCCGCCGCCAGCGCGGAGAGCCGTTCGATGCATTCCTCGATGACGGGGACGTCGCGCGCCGCCTTTCCGCGAGCTCCCGCGAGCATGCGGAATGCGTGGATGGCACGGACCATCTCGCCCGCCGCTCGCGGGCCGATCGGCGCGACGCGGAAGCAGACGTCCTTGAAGATCTCCACGAAAATGCCGCCGAGCCCGAACATGATCACCGGCCCGAACGAGGGATCCCGCTTCACGCCGAGGATGACCTCTTCTCCGCCGCTCACCATCTTCTGAACGTACACGCCCCGGATGGTGGCGTTGGGGACGGCCGTCGTGCAGGACCGGATGATGCCTTCGTATGCGGCTGCCGCGTGGTCAGGATCGTGGATCCCGACGACCACACCTCCCACGTCGAACTTGTGGACGATCTCCTCGGAGGAAACCTTCATCACCACGGGGAAACCGATCTTTGACGCGATGTCCCGGGCCTCGGGCGCGCTCCTCGCGGCGCCGTACGGAAGAACCGGGAGGCCGTAGGTCCGGAGCAGTCCGATCGCCTCGTCCTCCTGCAGATATCTTCTTCCGGCCCGCACCGCGGCATCGAGGATCTTCCGGGCGCCCTCCTTGTCGACTCCGGGGAGATCCCGCGGCGGATCGTCGCGAGATTCCCGCTGCTCGCGGAAGAAATTCGCCGCGGCGAACGCGCGACACATCGACTCGGGGAGGATGTAGTGAGGGATGTCGTGATCCTGGAGGATGGTGATCCCGGACGCGACATCCGTCTCCCCCATGAACGAGGCATAGACCGGCTTCTCTGAATCGGCCGCCACATTCGTGACTTCGAGGGCGATGTTCTCGATGTCGGTCATCGATTGCGGCGTCAGTATGACCAGCGTCCCGTCGACCCCCGGGTCCTTCAGCGCGCTGGAGAGGGCGACGTGGTAGCGGTCTGCCCGCGCGTCGCCGATGACGTCGACGGGGTTCTTGATATTTGCTGTCGCAGGAAGGCTCTTCTTGAACACCTCGCGGGTTTCGTCGGAGAATGTCGCGAGCGTGAGCTTGTTGGCGATCGCCGCATCGGTGGCCAGGACGCCCGGGCCGCCGGCGTTCGTGATGATCGCGACCCGCTTGCCGCGCGGGAGAGGCTGGTATGCCATTGCGATCGCAATATTGAACATCTCCTCGATCGTCGAGCAGCGGATGACGCCCGCCTGGCGCAGCGCCGCTTCCGTCACCTCGTCGCTCCCGGCAAGGGAGCCGGTGTGCGACGCCGCGGCAGCTGCCCCTTCCTTTGTCCGCCCCGATTTGATGACCAGGACCGGCTTCCCGGAATTCCGTATGATGTCGCTCGCGGCGCGCATGAATCCCGGACCGTCCGTGATCTCCTCGAGGTAGACGAGGATCACCTTGGTTTTCGGGTCATCGCGGAGGGCATACATCAGGTCGATGTCGCTGATGTCTGCCTTGTTCCCGAAGCTCACGAACTTGGAGAATCCGATCTGCTTCGCGTGGGCGTAGTCGAGTACGGCCGTACAAAGCGCGCCGCTCTGCGATAGGAACCCGATGTTCCCTTCTGCCGGCATCTTCCTGGCGAACGATGCGTTGAGGTGCGATAACGGATCGGTGTTGATGACGCCGAGGCAGTTGGGGCCGATGAATGAGATACCGTACTTGTCGGCGATTTCCTTGATCTGGCGCTCGCGTTCCAGTCCTGCGCCCCCGACCTCCTTGAATCCGGCGGAGATGATGATTGCGGCTTTGATTCCCTTCTGGCCGCACTGCTCGAGCGCGAGATGCACCACCGAGCTCTGGAAGACGATGACCGCGAGATCCACCGGATCGGGTATATCGAGGACGTACTTGTACGCCCGTACGCCTGCAATGGAGCGCGCGCTCGGGCTGACGGGGTAGATGGTCCCCTGAAACCCGTCCTTCAGGATATTATAGAAGATGTCAAAAGGAACCGTCCCCGGGATCTTGGTCGCGCCGAGGACGGCAACGGTGGAAGGGTAGAAGATCTTGTTGAGGTTGGCGATTCGTTCTCCAGCCGTGGAAGACATTGCGCCGACCTCCGGTCAATTCTGGGGCAGGTACTGTGCGATAAAGTTCACCGCCTCGCCCACCGACTGGACATCCCGGGCCTTGTCTTCCTCCATCTCGATATCGAACTCCTCTTCGAACGCCGCGATCAGGGCCACGCTGGACATCGAGTCGGCGCCGAGATCGAACGCGAAGTTCGATTCCGGCCGGATTTCCTTCGGATCGGCCTTGAGAACCTGTGCGACTACCTTCTCGACGCGCTGCCGGATTTCAGCCTTGTCCATGAACCACCTCATGATAAAGGATCAGATGTACTTGTTGGATGTCGGGAGAGTGGGGTGTGGTGAGCTCAGGTGATTGGAACGAGATGCCTACGGCAGAAACTAGCACAAAAACGCGAGAACTGCAATCTTCCTGTCAGTTCCCGGCATTGACGCGCAACGACTCAGCAACCGTGTCACCTTCTGGACTCGATAGAAATCTCACCAGGGTGCATCTTTGGACTCCCGCCTACAGTTGGAGTCGTTTCCAAGGGTACCAACCCAGGGACGAGTCTGAACAAACGAGACCGCCTCGGCGCGGTCAGGGGAGCCGTAAGCGTGTGGGTTCACTGCCTCTTAAGAAGAGGCCTCAACACCGTCTCGAATGCATCTGCATAGCGGATCATCCCGAGATCCGAAGGATGCGTGCCGTCCACAGTTGCCTCACCATCCTGTCCAAGCAGCGCATCACCCTCAATATAGTAGAGTTCTTTCATCCCCGAGGCGACAAGCCTGTCGTATGCTTCCCGCACCGCGGTGCGTCGACCCCGGTGAACATTCATCTCGTCGGGCAGGACCAGTACCTCCGCGAACACCGGATTTTCAACGAGGACAATTGGGGTGCCGGGCTTCGCCTCGCGCAGCAGGCGGACGAAAGGCTCGGTTCGCTGGGCCGCTTGCTCCGGGTTGAGATTGGCGAGACAATCCAGAACAAACACCGCGGCGTCGAGCTCTGTCAGCATTCTGCACATCTCCAACTCCATCCTTCCGTTCCCGCTGAAGCCGAGGTTGATCACCGGGACGTTCAACCGTCGCCCGAGGATGGCGGGGAAGGCCATGCCGGGCCGCGATGCGCAGCCTCCCTGCGTGATCGACGTTCCGTAGAAGACCACCGGTTTCTCCGAGCGGGGTGGGATCGGTTCAAACGCAGCTCCTCCGGTCACTCCGATCTCAAGCGAATCGATGCCGTTGTACAGTGGGAGGTTGAGCATGTAGGTTCGCCTGCCCGGCGCTATCCCGCGGGCAACCGTCGCGGAAACATGCTGCTGTCCCGGGCGGACGGTGGCTATGTATCTCCACTGGTCGTCCTCGACCAGCGTGTAGAGATCCACGCCACTCACGCCTGATGCCGGCATGTGGGTCATCTCGAGCCCGGGGGACAGGAGGGTATAGCGCACCTGGATTTCCGGGGCGTCGGTCGTGAAGCGACAGCTCATGCCGGCACTGTTGTGCGAGAGTTCCCATACCGCGTCGCGCACAACCCCTTCAGCCCTCGCAGGCAAGCGGTCGTAAAATCGTTTGACGTCGTTCCAGCCGCGACCTTCAACGCCCCATTCCGCCACGACGCGCCAGGTGATTGTATCTCGAGATGCTGGATTGGGCGGGAGGGGGGATGGTTGGGAGACGGCGATTGGAACTGTCAGGAGAAGAAGGGCCGGAAGGAGAATTTCGAGGTGGAGGAAAGCCAGGAGTCTGTGCATTGTGAGTGCGGCTCCTCAGGATGTGATGATCGAAGGGTCAGAATGGATTGACTGGAGGAAATGTAACGAAAAACGCGCGAATTGAAACGGACCGGCCTTGATTGTTGACGAAAATACCGCTATTTGCCATCTGCGGGCAGAAGGCACAGCACGACAGCTATTCAAAATCCTCGTGCTCAAGACCAACGAGACCATCCCGTATTCGTCTGTCTTCATACAGCTGGACTGCAGGTACTGGTCTGGGGAGAAAGAGGCGGCGCTGCGAGAGAGCATGAAGTGACAGGATCCGACACCATCAGGGCGTTCGGGAGCCCAATGGCGACATGGGTCGAATGATCGATTTCTCCAGGAGAAGTCGAAGAAGGACTTCGATGGGCTCAGCCACATGACCAAGGAAACCTGACCATGGCGACGTTGTTCGGACAAGAGTTATCACGGGATTCCCTGCGGAAGCGGACCGGCCATCTCCGGCAGGTCGCAGGAATCCGTTTCTCGGAGTTGAACGAGGGACGGGAGGCGGGTGTCAGAATCGCGGACGTGAGGACCGGCTCCGGCCTGAGGTTTCAGGTGACGCTCGACCGGGGGATGGATATCTCGGCGGCCGAATACAAGGGAATCCCGCTGGCATGGCGCTCGGCGGCAGGGGACGCCCACCCTTCACACTTCAACCCGGAGGGCCTGGAGTGGCTCAGGACGTTTCCGGGCGGCCTCCTGACCGGATGCGGCATGACGTATCTGGGTGCCCCTTGCAGGGACGGCGACGAGGAGCTCGGCCTCCACGGCCGCCTATCACACATTCCCGCCGACGGCGTGAGTTCAGGTGAGACGTGGGAGGGAGACGACTGCACGATCTCGCTTAGTGGACGGGTCCGCGAATGGTCGACCTTCAAAGAAAACCTCCTGCTTGAACGGACCTACCGGGTGTCGCTCGGCCAGTCGCGCATCGCCATAGAAGACCGCGTAAGCAATGAGGGCTCTTCCCGCACACCGTTCATGATGCTCTATCATATCAACCCCGGTTGGCCCCTGGTGGACGACGGAACACGCCTCCTGTTGAACGCCCGGTCCACCGTCCCCCGGGATGCGGAAGCGGCGAAGGGGATGGCCGAGGCCACGCGATTCATCACGCCGCAGCCGGGATACCGCGAACAGGTCTTCTTCCATGATCTCATCGCGGATGCGGAAGGGTATGCCTGCGCGCTGCTGCTGAACACGCGTCTGAAGACCGGGCTCTACGTCCGTTACCGCCAGAAGGAACTTCCACGGTACATCGAATGGAAGATGATGGGCGAGGGGACCTATGTGACCGGTATGGAGCCGGGCAATTGCAGCGTGATGGGGCGGGCAGCCGAACGCGCGGCCGGGACACTCCAGTTCCTCAATCCCGGCGAAGAACGGCGCTTCTCCCTTGAGATCGGCGTGGTAGAGGGTGAAGGATCGATCGACACATTTGTTCGCACACACAATCTTCGCTGAGACCGTCTGAAGGTCCTGCCCAATCCCCACGTTCTCACGGGGATTAACTACCCTTTCATCCTTCTAGCCGATTCATTCTGAAGTCCTGTCCCGTACACTTCGTCAGGTCGCTGGCTTCCTTTGTCGTGGGCCGCGGGGAGCTTCGCGTCGTGGCCGCTATGCGCACCGTTTTGCTATCCACATACACCCAATAACCTTTTAGGAGAAACGTCATGAAGCAGCTTCTGCTCGTAATCCTTGCGCTCGTGTGTGTGTTCCCCATGTGGGGACAGACTGCCGGTGAAAAGGATCTGATCAAGCTCGAAAACGACTGGGGCAACGCATGGGCGAAGGGTGATGGGAAGTTCCTCGAGCAGCTCTATGCCACGGAATATCTCTGGACCGGTGCGGATGGAACCCTGTTCAACAAGGCAAACGGCATCAAAGATGATACCTCGCCGGAATACACGGAGAAGTCGTTCAAACTGTCCGACCTGAAGGTGCACATCTACGGCGAAGCCGCGGTTGTTACTGGCCATAACAGCGTGAAGTTCAAGAAGGGTGGAAAGGCTGAACAGCTTGAAGTTCGATTCACCGACGTTTTTGTCAAACGCGACGGCAGGTGGCAGTGTGTGGCCACCCAGGGGACCAACGTTGGGAAGAAGTAGCTGGTCCGATGCTGCATAGATCCATTGGCAATTGAGTCACCGATTATTGACCCATCGCTTCTTCATGCGCAGGGGCAATGTGACCAGCCGGTCGGCCCGGGCAGAGATGTCCGGGCTGTCAGGTTTCAGTGCGATTCAGTGCGAGAGATGATCTGGATGATGCCGGCGAGTCGAACCGTCAGCCCTCGCAAGGGAGGCTTTCCCAACCCGGCGGACTCCGGAAAGCCAGACGACTGAGCGGGTCTTTCAGGCCTGCACAATCCTGTCGATCCAGAACGGTCGATTGATCATGGAGGTGTAATATACATCCGGACGGCCAAATGTTCAGTATGTTACCGCGATCCCTCCCACTCTTTTCCAGATTTGGCGAGGAATCGGCGGTAGCCCCGAGGGATGTTCGGGCTACCGGTCGCTGGATTCGCCTCCAGTGCGACACTCGCTCGCCCTTCTATTCGGGCCCTATCTGCACGCTCTAGGTATGCGATGATTGTCCGCCATTCTGCGGCGCGTGCCAACGCGTCCCTGGCTCCGCTCCCACCTTGCGCTGCGTCGAGAAATCTCCTCGGCTCCTCGTGGCACGACATCAACTGCGAAGTGAGCAATCATCTTCACACTGGTGGGCAACGGTCTGCACACTCCACCTATACAATCCCACAATCTCGCATGGAAAGAGCCAATTTCAAAATTGGCACGGAGGATGCATACCGGATGTCATCCGATTCAATCCTTCCACACCATGGAGCCCCCGCCATGAAATGGTTCCGTCACGAGTGCTCAGCCAAACACGACCCAAAGCTGTACCTTCTTGCCGCAGCGCATGGGGCCGAAGGGATGGGTGTCTACTGGGGACTGCTCGAAGAGATCGGCTTCCACTCCGACACCTTTCGCATCAAAGTCGCCGGTGTGTCGGCAGAATCCGATCAGGCCTATGTGGACGCACTCCTGCACGGAAAGGAACCCGCCGTCTCCATCCACGCCCTGGCGGGGGAGAACATACCCATGATGCACGTCGAAATACTCGCCGGGCTGGTCTGTGTCCCGGAAGACAGGCTCCTGAGGATCATCGAGAGGTTGGTGGAACTGGGACTCTTAGATCAGTCCAAATGGCTAGCGTACGGGCTGCTACATAGCCCCGATTTGGAGCGCCTTGCGGATGCATACACACGGCGATGCCGAAGGAGCGTGGACAATGCTCGTACACGGTCCGAACACGTTCCGGACACTGTCCGTACACCTTCCGAACACGCTCCGGACACTGTCCGTACACACTCCGAACACGTTCCGGACACTGTCCGTACACCTTCCGAACACGCTCCGGACACTGTCCGTACACGGTCCGAACACGCTCCGGACATTGTGCGTACACAAGCCGAACACACTCCGGACATTGTGCGTACACAAGCCGAACACACTCCGGACATTGTGCGTACACGGTCCGAACACGCTCCGGACACTGTCCGTACACACTCCGCGCACTTTCCGGCGAGCGTCAGACGCGAATCAGAGTCCTTGCTGCAACGTGACAGCGCATCGCCGGAAAATGTCCTCCCAGAACAGAATAGAATAGAAGAAGAGTAGAAGGAGAATAGAAGGAGATTAGAAGAGAAAAAGCTTTGTAGCGTCCTTCGGTGTTCGACTTATCCACCGTTTATCCACAGTCCCGCGTCCGTGAGTCTCATAACGACGCTGTTCTCATACCATCGGTTGGTTACTACACCGATATGTGTACAAAATCCAGAGAAATCATCAGGGAATGGGACGATATGGGCTTGTTCCTTCTGCACACTCCTGATATATTCTCTGATGCCGCCCCATTCCATGAATCAGAGATGACGCGAAGCATGGCCTATTCTGATAGCTGCGGCCGACACGATCGAACCCCCCGGGGCGTCCGTATCGGCGTAAGTGTCTTGCTTCTCACATTCGCAGTTTTGACTATGGCGGCTGCCGCACCGGTCCTCCCGTCGCCGGCCGGCGGCATTCCCTACGCCTCAGGCGAGTTGATGCTGGCGCTCGAGAAGCTGCGCACACTGGGGTCCGTCCTCTACATCTCAGCCCATCCCGACGACGAAAACACCGCCTTCCTTGCCACAATGGCGAAGGAACGCCACCTCCGCACGGGATATCTCTCGATCACGCGGGGGGAAGGGGGACAAAACCTCCTCGGACCGGAACAGGGGGACATCCTCGGTATCATCCGGACGCAGGAACTCCTCGGGGCCCGACGGATCGACGGGGCGGAACAGTTCTTCACCCGCGCCATCGACTTCGGCTACTCGAAAAGCTCTGACGAGACACTGGAGCTCTGGGGAAAGGAAGAGGTCCTCTCGGATGTCGTCCGGGTCATCAGGACGTTCCAGCCCGATGTCATCGTTACCCGGTTCACGCCGACTCGCGGCGGACACGGACACCATACGGCATCGGCTGTCCTCGCGTACGAGGCGTTCCGCGCCGCCGCCGATCCGACGCGATTCCCGGAACAGCTCGACAAGCTGGGTCCTTGGAAGGCAAAGCGGATCGTATGGAACGTGTTCCGTTTCGCGCGAACCGGCGCCGACCCTCCGCCGCCTGGCGCGGTCAGTGAAGATCTCGGAGCGTACAGTCCGCTCCTTGGGCTATCGCTCGGCGAGCTGGCAGGACAGAGCCGCTCGATGCACAAGAGCCAGGGCTTCGGTGCCCTTGAGAATCGCGGGACGCTCGAGAACTGGTTCGAGCATGTTGACGGCGACACTGCGCAGGCGACCCTCTTTGACGGCATCGAGACCTCCTGGCGCCGGATCCCAGGTGGAGAGACGGTCGATGCGCTTGTCCGTAACGCGATCGGACAGCTGGACGCGCGGGACCCTTCCAGACTGTTACCTTCACTCCTGAACATCCGTGCCGCGATCGGCGCACTTGCTCCGTCGCCCTGGGTCGAATTTAAGCGGAAAGAGGTCGATGAGATCATCCTTGCCTCTGCCGGTCTCTGGGTGGATGCTCTGGCAGGCGCCCCGGAAGTCACGCCAGGGTCGACCGTCCCACTCTCCATCACGCTATTGAATCGTTCGTCGGCGACGTGTGAGCTGTCAGGAATAGCTGTCCCGAATGCTGTGAGGGACACCACCATCCGACGGAAGCTCGAACGGAATGTGCCGGCGGAGGTCCGGCTCTCCATGGCTATTCCGGAGAATCAACCGCTGTCGCGACCGTATTGGCTTGAAGCAGCGCCGGAGCGCGGACGCTATTCGGTCAGTGACAGCAGACTGCTTGGCATGCCCGAAACACCGCCGCCATTTTTCGCCCTGGTGAAACTTGAGTTCGGTGAACAGCAGCTTACGATCGATGTCCCGGTGCGATACCGCTGGGTGGACCCGACCAGGGGCGAGCAGTACCGGATGCTTTCGGTCGTCCCCCCGGTCTCGCTCTCTTTTCCGGCTCCTGTCATTGTCACTCCGAATGGCCAGCCGAGAAACCTGACAGTGACCGTGAGAAACCTGACTCCCGCGGCAAAAGGGACAGTCATGCTGCACCTCCCTCCCGGGTGGAGTTCGACTCCGGGATCCATCCCGTTTGCGTTCGATTCCGCATTCGCGGAGCGGTCGCTTAATTTCCAGATCAGGCCCGGATCGAATGCGGAGCGAGGGGTTGCCACGATCGAAGCGCATATGGGCGCAGTTGGGGCACCAGCGAATGCGGTCGGGACGCCAGCGGGGGGCGCGCCCGCGACGACCGAAGTGGTGCGGGTCGAGTACCCGCACATTCCTGTCCAGGTCCTCGTGCATCCCGCCCGAGCCGAGGTCGTTCCGTTGGATATCCGCTCGCGAGCGATGTCCGTGGGATACATCGTGGGGGCGGGGGACGAGATCCCCACCGCGCTTGGCCAGCTCGGGTACAAGGTGACGCTACTCTCGGACGAAGACCTGGAGGCTGGCGACCTGCGCCGGTTCGACGTCATCGTGGCAGGGGTGAGGGCGTACAATACGCGCGAGAGACTCCGGAGGTCGAACTCGCGACTCCTCGAGTATGTGCAGGGAGGAGGCCGGTACGTCGTGCAATACAACACGCGCCAGCAGTCTGACGCGGTCCAGTTCGGTCCGTACCCCTTCAAGATCACCAGCGATCGCGTTTCGGTCGAGGACGCGCCCGTGACCATGACGGACCCGAAGCACCTCCTGCTGTCGAAGCCGAATGTGATCACGGCGGCAGACTTTGACGGTTGGGTGCAGGAGCGTGGATTGTACTTCGCCGGGGATTGGGACGCTGCGTACGAGACACCACTAGAGTGCCACGATCCCGGCGAGGAACCCAGGAAAGGCGGACTCATCTTCGCGCGTTACGGGAAGGGGTACTTCGTCTACACGGGATTCTCATTCTTCCGACAGCTGCCGTCCGGCGTTTCCGGGGCGTACCGTTTGTTCATCAATCTTCTTTCCCAGGATGTGAGCCGCTAAGATGGCCGGAGACCGTATGCCGCCTGACGCGTCCGAATCGCATTCCCATAATTCCAGACCCGGCCCGGTACGTGGCTCCTTGCCCGATTCAGATTCCTCTGCCTCCGGGTCCGCTCCTGTGCCCGACCCCGTGTCCAACTCGCACTCTCGCACTCTTAAGTCAGCGCCCACCCAAGCCCAGGGTTCCGCCGGCCCCGTGCGTGACCCGCAATCCCGCGGCCCCGCGACTGCCTCGAATTCCTCCGCCCCCGCGTCAGGCGCCACGCCCGGCATTCAGCACTGGGGGAGGGTATACGCCGTTGTGCTCGCATTCCTGGCGCTTCTCATTACCCTCTTCGCCTGGTTGACGCGCGTCTACTCATGAGCACACCGGATTGGATCGTCCTGGTCGGGACGCTTGCCCTGATCGTCGGCTTCGGCCTCTACAAGAGCAGGGCGACGCGCGATCTTCAGGGATACCTCCTGGCAGGGAGGTCTATGCCCTGGTATGCGGTCGCGTTCTCGATCATGGCCACGCAGGCGAGCGCCATCACGTTCACATCGACGCCCGGGCAGGCGTTCGCCGATGGCATGCGGTTCGTGCAGTACTACTTCGGGCTCCCGATTGCGATGGTGATCCTCTCCATCACGGCGGTCCCCCTGTACCGTCGCCTGAACGTCTACACCGCCTACGAGTACCTGGAACATCGATTCGATCTCAAGACGCGGACGCTGACCAGCGTGCTATTCATGATTCAGCGGGGACTCGGGGCGGGCATGACAATCTACGCCCCATCCATCATCCTCTCGGTGATGCTGGGCTGGGATGTCCGCGTGACCTCCGCGGTCATCGGGGGCGCCATCATCCTCTACACGACAACGGGCGGGGTCAAGGCGGTAAGCTGGACCCACCTGGAGCAGCTGACGGTGGTCATGCTTGGAATGGCAGCCGCATTTGTTGCGGCCATCGTGCTGATGCCGGAGGATGTGTCATTCGGGGACTCGCTGGCCGTGGCGGGAGTGATGGGGAGGATGAACATCGTGGATTTCAGCTTCGACTGGACCAACCGATACAATTTCTGGTCGGGGTTGATCGGGGGTCTGTTCATCGCCCTGGCGTATTTCGGGACGGACCAGTCGCAGGTGCAACGGTACCTGACGGGCGCCTCAGAGACTCAAAGCCGGCTCGGCCTCATGTTCAACGGGCTGGCGAAGGTGCCGATGCAGTTCTTCATCCTGCTGATCGGCATCATGGTCTTCGCGTTCTATCAGTTCACGGCTCCGCCGATCTTCTTCAATCCGGTCGAAACCGAGCGGGTGCGAAACGGTCCGCATGGCGAGGCGTTCAGGGCGGTTGAAGGTGAGTACGCCGGAGCGCACGCGGAGAAGGCGGCGAGCGTCAGGCGGTATCTTGCTGCGAGAGAATTGGGGGACGGGTCCTCTGTCGAAGCGGCGCGCAGCGCGCTCCTCGAGGCCGAGGCTCGCACGGGAGAGCTCCGCTCGAAAGCCATCGGGATCATGCGCGCGGCCGACCCGACCGTCGACCAGAACGACACGAACTACGTCTTCCTGACGTTCATCCTGGGCAATCTCCCCGTCGGGCTCATCGGCCTGCTGCTCGCCTGCGTGCTGGCCGCGTCGATGTCGTCGGGCTCGGGGGAGCTGAGCGCCCTTGCGACGACGACCGTCGTGGACGTGTACCGCCGGCACGTCCGGAAGGACGCAACCGACAGGCAGGCGCTGCGGGTTGCGCGCATAGCGATGGCAGGATGGGGCGTCTACGGCGTGTTTTTCTCGCATTTCGCGAACCAGCTCGGCTCGCTTGTCGAGGCGGTCAACATCCTGGGATCGCTCTTCTACGGCACGATGCTCGGGATATTTCTCGTCGCGTTCTTCCTCAAGCGGATCGGCGGGACTCCGACATTCATCGCAGCGTTCATCGGCGAGGCCGTGGTCCTCTGGTTCTTCGCGATGACGGACATATCCTGGTTGTGGTACAACGTGATCGGATGCACGGTCGTCGTCTGCGCCGCGGTCATCCTTCAGGCAGTCCTTCCGCGCCGCGCCCTTACTTCTTCTTCCATTCGTTGATCAGCTGTTCGGTTCCCTTGACGTCCGCGGCCGGATTCTGCGCCCGCGCGAGCTTCATCGATTCCTCGGCAAGCGTGATGGCCTCCTTGTATTTCCCCTGGCCCGCGAGCAGCTCGGCCTTCGTCCGGACATTTGTCGCGTTGCGTTCGAGGGCAATGGAGCGGTCGATCCAGGCCATCGCCTGTTCGGCGTATACCTTTTCCGTCGTCGCGTACCGGGCCGCCTGGTTCAGGATGCGCCAGTCTCCCACCTGCGACTCAAGCTTTGCAAGCGTGTTGAATTCCACCGTGAATCCCACCTTCAGCTTCTCCCATGCGATCACCATTTTCGCCGATGACGGCGTGAGGTCGGTAAACGAAAAGGAGAGCCATTCCTCGTGCTGGTTCGATTCGGGCTTCACGACGACCTTGAGGGAGTCGTACTTCGCGTCGTAAATCGAGCCCCAGTTCTTCGTCTCCGCGTTGAAGATCACCGTCCAATCCGACTGTCCCGGGATGGCGAGGAGGCGGTAGGTGCCGGCGGAGAGTTTCTGTCCGTTGATGGTCACCGGGTCGCTGAACGTCACGAGCGTCGGTTCGTTGGCGCCGACGCGCCACACCTCGTTGTAGGGGAGAAGGCCGCCCCAGATCTGCCGGCCTTTCACGCCGGGGCGGTGGTACGTGACCGTCACCTGGCTGAGACCGATCACCTGCGTGACCTTCGCCCCCTGGCTGATCATCGGGACTCGGCGCTGTGTCAGGTCCGGTGCCTGTGGTGCCTGTGCGAAGAGCGGCGTCGTGCCGAAAGTCGCTGCGGCGAGGCCGAGCGTCAAGCAGAGAATCAGGTTCTTCATTGAATTACCCTCCTTGTGTGCAATTGCTGAAATAGTGCCGCTCCAACTACAACGTGCCAGTTTGCCCCATTGACACAACTGGTTGGCGCCAGCACTGGCCCCGTTGTTCAGAGAAACTATAGAGTAGAGGGGCACTGGCATGGGATGAGCATCGTTCCTTTGGGCCAATATATGTCAATCTGGGGAAAAACACACCCCTGCAGACAAGTCCAGCTGGAGGTGCTAATCGCACAGGAACAAGAAGTCGCAACCGGAGGGAACGTGATCAACTCGACAGGATCAACGACATACCGTCAGAGGCCCGGAGTGCGGCAGCGATGAGACTGACCATAACGAATGCGGCCTCTCTGTGAGAAACCTCCGGTCTAAAAAACACCCCGGCCGCCATAAGGCGGCCGGGGCTGGAGCGACCTCAACAGCTGTGCTGCGACTATGTCTTCGACACGCCTGTTGCCTGGAGGCCCTTCGGACCCCGGGTGACTTCGAAGCCGACTTTGTCGCCTTCGTTCAGGGTCTTGTACCCGTCACCGATAATCTCATTGAAATGAACAAAAATATCTTCGCCACCTTCGCGCGAAATGAACCCGTAGCCCTTGGCTCCGTTAAACCACTTCACTGTCCCTGATTCCATGGAACAGACCCTCTCGATTGATGAAAGTCCGCTACCGGCGGACACGGCCATGTACATCCGACAGTGTGCTTTGAAACGCAAAATCGCAACCCGGTCAGTACTGCACCATGGTCGCGATTTCTTTGACAGCTTAACAAGGCCAACTACGGTGTACGATGTACTACAATACATACCTCCTGGACCAATAGCAAGAACAATCCCTGAAGTGATCGTACGATCTTCTCGAGCACTTCAAGCTCGTGGCTCTTCGTCGCCCAAAAATCAGGTTGACGGAGGGGAGAAAAACGAATATATTGCACCTAGTTTATCCCCGGCGCAGGGGGCGTGTCCGACAAACGAACAGTCGATGCCATGAAGAGGATCAAGATCTTCCTTTTGGAGGACAACCGTATCTTGCGCGACGGCATTAAAGGCCTGATGAATGCCCAGCCGGATATGAAAGTTGTGGCAAATTCCCCGGGAAACCACGACTCATTCCTGCGTGCCCGTAATACGAAACCCAACGTGGTCCTCGTGGATCTCGGACTGCGAAGTGAAAACTGCCTTCGATTGGTGAGAACCCTGGCCAAGGAGTTGCCGGAGGCCAAAGTGATTGGGATGGGTCTGATTCCCTCACAACAAGACATCATCGAGTTTGTCGAGGCGGGAGCCGCGGGCTTCATTCTCAAAGACGCCACAATCGATGAAGTCTTAGGAACCATTCGAGCGGTAGCGCGGGGATTAAGGATCCTACCCCCTCTGCTGACGGAATCGCTTTTCTCGCATGTGATTGATCATGCAATCCACAGGGGAAAGGGAGTCTTGCGGGAGGCGGTGCGAATGACGAAACGAGAGCGTGAGATCATCGTCCTCATTGCCGAGGGGATGAGCAACAAGGAAATCGCGCAACGGCTCAACCTTTCCACGTACACGGTGAAAAGCCACGTTCACAACATCCTCGAAAAGATGGCCCTCCACAGTCGATTGCAGATCGCAGTGAGTGCCCAGCACTAGGTGCCCGCGGAACCCGCCGCCACATCCGCCCGGCTGACATTAGACCCTACGGTCAAAAAGCAAGCCTCCAGGTTCGTGCGTACATTGTAGTGGCGGTCCAACAAACTCTCTGAACGGGCGCGGCCATCGTTCGTGGTTGGAACGCGCACTGCGCTCCCTGTCGTGCAAAGTCAGATAGTAGGTGGAGCACTCGCACGCCCCACCCTGGCCCACTTGCACGCCCCACCCTGGCCCACTTGCACGCCCCACCCTGGCCCACTTGCACACCAGCACATCAACAGGCTATCCGCGTTGTCGGGCCGTTCTGCCCTCCACGGGCACGACGGCCGTCGTGCAGAGGATTAACTACTGTTTCATCCCTCCGACCGATTCATTCAGGCGCTCCACACTGTATACTACATCAGACCCTGTGGGCGGCCCCTCTTTGAGGGCTTCGCCAGGGGAAGGCTTTCAAAGGATTGGGCACGAAAGGACGCCGGCCAATGAACTGGGATCGAATGGAGGGGGAATGGAAGCAGCGGAGGGGGAAGGCCGTCCATCATTGGGGCAAGATGATGAACGACGAGCTGGCCGCAATCGCCGGGAAGTATGAGGAGCTTGTTGGACGACTGCAGGAGAAGTTCGGAATTGCCAGCGAGCATTCCAGGCGTCAGGTTGACGATTTCAAGAAGGTTGTCGACCAACTGAAGAAGTCGAACGCCAGGCTCAAGGCGTTGCAGGCACGTCATTGGAATGCGAAGCCTGTACCGGGGAAGCTCAGATCGACTGCAGGTCGAACGAAGCGACGACGGTCAGCGGGACGCGCATAAGGCCGATCGTCGACGCGTGTGGCTAGCATTGCAGGAGTCGGGGAGTGGCGCATGAAGGAGAATGATCAGACAGTGAAGGGCAAAGCAAGTCGGTCATTTGCGCAGGAGATGCAGCTGGCGTTCACTGACTGGGTGCGAAAATTGCCGTTCATAGTGAAGAGGAACGTCCCTGAAGACCCTGATCTCGAAGCGTCAGGGAAAGTATCCTCCGAGGAGGCTTCTGCTCGCCGCCCGACTGAGGACGTACCGCTCGGAACGCCACCGGACAGCGAAGGAAGACCGGGATAAGCGTCCGGCCACTACGATGGCGCCGCCACTTCTATATTACGGGAGCAATCAAATGTCAGAGAACCATGCCGACACTTCGGTGGAACTCGATACAGAGATACGGTTGGAACGCGTGAATACCGATAAAACCCGGTTGGATATTGGTTCGGTAACGGCGTATCACGTGTACTTCGAGCTGTCCGGTCATCCGCCCCCCGAATGGAGAATCATTTTCGAGCGGGAGAGGAAAGCGATGAACCCGACCTACGAAGCAGATATTGACGGATCCTTCCTCGTGCTGCATTGCCAGCTTCACGAAGTGGCCGCAACTGCGTTGCCGGCACTGAAAAGAGTTGTCGCCGTCACGAACGAGGCCTACAAACGATATGTGCAGAATGAAGCCTCGGCGCTCCAGCAGCGGCAGGATGTGTGGAAGCAGGAACGGAAGGACGTTGACGCGATGTCGAAATCGCTGCAATTCGATTGATCGTGTAAGGATTTTGTTGGAACGGGCACTGTGTCCATTCGTCTGTATGACCAGCTGGTGGTTGGGCACTAGTTTACAAAGGAGCGCAACATGATGTTTCTCGTCTTGTTGGTGGGTGTACTGGTTGCCGTTGGCGTGTGGTGGTTCGCCAGGAGAAAGGTGCGACAGAATTACATCGCATTTCGTTCCGTCGCAACCGTGAGTGCCTTCGCCGCGGCGGGACTTGGAGTCCTTGCCCTCTTCCAGTGCTTCACGCAGATCCCCGCCGGTCACGTGGGGGTGGTGGATTTCTTCGGAGTCGTGTCTGATCAGACGTTGCGGGCCGGCATCAATCCCGTGAATCCAATGGCGACGGTCGTTACGTATTCCATCCAGACGCAGGAGCACAAGGAGACGATGCAGGTGCTTTCCCGCGAAGGGCTCACCATCGGATTGGAGGTCAGTGCGCTCTACAGGCTCAACCCCGACTCGGCGGCCCGCATGTATAAGACCGTCTCCGGTGGCGACTATGAAACTATCATCCTCATCCCGCAATTCCGCTCGATCTGCCGTGCGGTCACGGCGAGCTTCCAGGCCAGCGCACTGTATTCCACGGAACGGGAGCGTCTCGGTTCGTCAATTCAAGAGGAGCTTGCCAGGACCGTCGCCCCTCGTGGGGTGACGATTGAGAATACGCCCATCCGTAATGTGGCGCTCCCGACACAACTGACCGAAGCCATAGAGCAAAAGCAGCGTGCCGACCAGGAAAGCCAGCGCATGGAATTCATTCTCACGAAGGAGAAGCAGGAGGCGGACAGGAAGCGGATTGAAGCAAAGGGCATTGCTGATTTCCAGGCTATCGTCGCTGCCGGGATCAGCGACCAACTCCTGCGGTGGAAGGGCATTGAGGCAACGGAAAAACTCGCAGCCTCACCAAACACCAAGGTGATCATCGTTGGCGCGGGCAAAGACGGTTTGCCGATTATCCTTGACACGAAGTGAGAACCCACACATGGTCCACATGTGAGACGAGGCGCGTATGGTGACGGACGACAATCCAGCATCCGGCGAATCTTCCCAGGCCACCCGAAATGGCGATGCGGTATTCACGGGGTGGCAGACGACGAGGTCGGGGGAACCCGTAGCGCTCTATACTATCACCGCCGCAGACCATCCGGCGCGTGGTTCTACTGTAACTGACAAAAGTCTGCTGAACCTGAACCTGAAGATTCCGCAGACGCCGGGTCGACCAGTGAACAAGCCCTAAATGTCACCCGGCCCTGGGTGCGCAGGCTTCAACACAAACCCATATGTCCACGGCAGACCTCGACGAAAGGATCAACTCATGAAAACAGCTGGCATCATCCTCCTGGTAGTGGGTCTGGTAATGACCCTGTATACGGGGTTTACCTACGTTACGAAAGAGAAGGTGGTAGACCTGGGGAACCTCGAGATAACAGCGGACGACCACCACCGCGTGCAATGGCAACCGTATGTCGGCATCGGCACGATGGTCATTGGTGGCGCCGCTCTCCTTCTCAGCAGAAAGAAGCTGCGAGTCACCTGACCTGAACACGCAACAGAAAGGGGCGGTCCGATGCTCTCGAAGAGAGAAATCAGGCGATATGTCCAGGAACCAATTCCTGGGAACGCCAGGACACACTTTACCGTCACTGAGGCAAGACAGATCGGAGGTGCCCTCGGGATCCATTGGGACACGTGCGACTTCGAGCAGTTCGTGCTGGGCTTGAGCGTAGAACTTGAACATGGGCGAAGAGACCCGAAAACAGATGTCACACACGATGGGCCGTTGCTGACCGGCAAAATTGCGTGGGCGCATCTCAAGGAAATCCCCGACTACTATACGCGTTTAGCCGTCATGGAAAACGAAGCAAAACACCGTGAGACGGCGCCGTCTTTGTTGCCGACTTCATCGTGACGTGGGTTCTGGAAACCCCGTCCGCCGCCATGCCCTCCAGTCAGGAGAGCCCTGCGTCTGCGTGACGGAGCGGAAATGGAGTTGCTGCCGCATCCATGCGGCAGGCAGCGCGATTCCCCGTGTTGACGCCGGGGAATCAGATAGAGGAGGAGAAAGCCATGAAGAGAAACGTGGGATTGTGGATAGACCACAGAAGGGCAGTCATTGTGATCCTCACCGATACGGTCGAGAAGACAAGGCGAATCATCTCGGATATGGAGAAACACGTCCGGTTTTCCGGGAGCGCGCGGAAAACCTCTGCGGAAGACCAGCGTGACAGGCGATTTACGGGGCATCTCCAGAAGTTTTACGAGAAGGTAGCGTCGTATGTTCGTGATGCAGATTCCATCCTCATCCTCGGTCCCGGAGAGGCAAAAGGCGAGCTCAGCGCAATTCTGGAGAGCCTGGCTCTCGGTGGGCGCATCGTTGCCGTTGAAACAGTGGACAAGATGACTGAGCGGCAACTTGCGGCAAGAGTCCGACAACAGTTTTCACGCGGGACCAACTAGAGATTCGGGGCTGGAACGAGCCATCCGCGAGAGGATGTGTCCTGCTGAATTGCCCGGGGGGGGCCAACGGTCATGCCTATGAAGAAGAGCGGTGTACAGATTCTCATCCTTGGTGTGCTCGATTGGGCCTGTGTTGTGGCCTCCTTGATCGCTGCCATCGTTCTCCGAGGGCGAGAATTCCATGGCGAACTTGCCATGATTAGCCTTCCCTACTTCGACATTCCGATCTATATTGAGTACGTCTTTCTCGCTGTGTACGCCGGGGTCGTAACGATTGTTTTCAACTATTTCAGCCTTTATCGGGTTGACGTATTCACATCCGTCCTGGACCATATCATTCGGATCGTCAAGGGCCTGGTGTTCGCAGTGGTAGGTCTCGCATTGCTCTCCTTCTTCATACGTTCGAACGTGATTCTCGACAGCCGGTTGTCGATGTTCTACTTTCCCATGATTTCCTTTTCGCTCCTCGTCGGCGGCCGGGTCGTAGTGTTCAGGACTATATACGTCATGGTGAGTCGGCGTCAGATGTTTCGACGGAGAGCCATCATCGTGGGGACAGGAGAAGCCGCCAACGAAGTGGCGGTCAATGTTTTGATGAACGGTCAACTGGGGATCGATGTCGTTGGTTTTCTGGATGATGAGCTTCCGATTGGTCACCCGGTGTTCTCAGGGGCAAAAGTCGTCGGACGACTGGCCGACGTAAAGGATTCCGTGGAGGCGGCCGGGGCGGACGAACTGATCGTCTGTGCGGAAAGCCTTGAGCAGTCACGCTTTCTTGGATTGTTGAAATCCTGTCTTGACACATCGGCGGCAGTGAAAGTCTCCTCGCCTTTGTACGCGGTGATTCCTGAACACCTCGACATCGAAAGATACGGCAACATCGGCGTTGTGACCATCTCCCAGGTCGGACCGGGCCCGGTGTATGAGACGTACAAACGGGTGTTCGATGTGGTGTTTGCTGCTCTTGGCGCACTTCTGTTGTTGCCAGTCTTTGCCGCGATCGCACTCTCGATCAGGGTGGAGTCTGCGGGTCCCATCCTCTATACGCAGACAAGAGTCGGAAGGAATGGAAGGGGTTTCAAGTTCTACAAGTTCCGGTCGATGCTGGTGGGAAGCGACACTGACCCGGATAGAGAAACCAGCTATGCAAAGCTCATCAGCGGGGAGTGGAGCGGCGGAGACGCCAAAGCTCCGGCCAAGATCGTGGACAGTGCGAAGGTCACGAGGGTAGGTGCTTTTCTGCGCAAAACCAGTCTGGATGAGCTGCCGCAGCTTCTGAATGTGATCCGTGGAAATATGAGCCTTGTTGGTCCGAGACCCTGTCTCCCATACGAGTGGAACCACTACCAGGAATGGCACAAGCAGCGGGCGAGGGTCACGCCGGGCTGCACTGGTGTCTGGCAGGTGTTCGGGCGGAGTCTGGTCGGGTTCCAGGATATGGTCATCTTTGATCTCTTCTATAGCCAGAACGCTTCTCTTGGTCTGGACCTCTGGCTGCTGCTCAAAACCATTCCCGTGATGGTCACGGGCAGGGGGGGCAAATGAGGCCCACGGCCAAAGCGGCCGGCTTTTCCCTGTAGTTTCGCCCTTGTCCCTTGCCCAATAGTCTCACCGTGTCTTCCCTCTCGTCCTGCGCGGACGACACAACACTCCTGCCGGGGATTAACTACTCTTTCATCCCTTCACCCGATTCATTCTCAAGTTCTGTCCGGTACATTCTGATGGGCTCGCAGGGTATGCCGCACCCTGCAAGAATGGGGGCGGGAACACGCGCGTGAGGCGATCGGCTTCAGACCCGTGCGTCGACACGACATGTTTGGCAGTCACGACGCCGAGCGGGGGGGCGCCTTCACAACGAACTGCGGCATTCTTTCATGCAATGGGCGATGCGCCCAGCCACACAAGGAGAACGCGCTATGAGTACGGAACACTTGCTTCTTTTTCTCGTGATCGGAGTTGTCGCCGGGTTCCTCGCAGGAAAGATCATGAAGGGCTCCGGGTTCGGTCTCATCGGCGACCTGATCGTCGGGGTGATCGGTTCCTTCATCGGGGGCTGGGTGTTCGGTCTGCTCGGCATATCCCTTGGAGGAATTCTCGGCGTGCTCGTCGCAGCTGTCATCGGTGCACTTATCCTGTTGTACGTGATCCGTCTTGCCAAGTCGCGCTGATCGTTCATCCGGGCCAAGGCGTCTTTGATCGATCGACTCGTCCCACCTCCGTAAGGACCAAGGATGTACACAGGGTTTCTCATTGGATACTTTGGCAGGCAGGATGAGGCAGGCAAAGCATTCAGGCAATTGCGCCGGAAGGGGTACCGACGCGCCGCATGGGCGAGCAAAGGTGCCGATGGGGATGTCCGCATCGGCGACCCCTTTCCCTGGCGCCGGGCATTTGGAGCCATCGCAACTCTTCTCCTCTCCGGGGCTCTTGTCTGGTTCATTGAAATGCGCCCCGAATGGGGTAGTCCGGCCGTGTGGGGTTTCTTTCCGATCCCTTTCCTTGTCGGGGGAGTGACCGGAGCTCTTCTGTTTCTCGCATGGGTGCGGCGATCGAGGTTCGGCGTACGACGCGGACTCATTGAGGACCACGCACGCTGGCTGGTCTCCGGCGAGAGCGTCCTGATTCTTCAGGCACCCGTCGAGACTCTGCAGGTTCCCCTGGCCCTTCTTCTGGAGAGCGGCGAGGTCCAGCCGGCGGTGTTCATCCTGTATCCGAAACGCGACAACCCTGCCGGAGAGGATGAGAGCACCGGGACATCGAGCACCGCGGCGCAACTCCAGGAGCATGCCCAGCGCCTGGCCTCGGACCATCGGTCGGCTTTGGGTCCACTGCACAGGACCGAACTGCTCAAGCGGATCGAGCGGGGCCGCAGGTGGGTCCACGAGGCGTGTCTGGATCTCGCCGTAGCGAATCGCCTGGAAGAGAACGTGTCGCCGGCCGCCGAATGGCTCCTCGATAATGAATACATCATCGAGGGCAACGCCCGAAAAGTCCTCCAGAACCTCCCCCGGCGATACTACCGACAGCTGCCGGCACTCACGAGCGGGCCTACCCGGGATCTTCCACGTATCTTCGCGCTGGCGCAGGAACTTGTCTCCCGCACGGACATGCGCCTGGACCGGGAAAACATACTGGCGTTCGTTGAGGCCTATCAAGGCGAATCCCCGCTGTCGATCGGGGAACTCTGGGCTGTTCCTCAGATGCTGCGCACGGCGCTCATGGAAGGTATCCAGCAGATCGCCGGCAGGACTCAGGCGGAACTGCGTGAGAGAGGGATTGCCAATGTGTGGGCGAACAGGCTCATCGCGGTCAACCGCCGGGATCCCCAAAGGATCTTTTCGATCCTCGCAGAACTGGCGGAAAGCCAATCCACCCCAAGCCCGTACTTCGCGTCGCAACTGATTGACTATATGTATGACGAGGAGGCGGCGCTGGCGCCGGTTCAGAGCTGGTTTGAGCGGAAGTTCCAGAGTTCCCTGAGCGAGCTTAGCCTGCGAGCGAGGAACCGCGAGACGAGGGACCGGATTTCCATCGGGAATGCGTTTACCAGCTTGCGCCAGCTCGACCTGCTCGACTGGAAAGTATGCTTCGAACAGCTGAGCCGTGTGGAAGCGTTGCTGCGGACGGATCCGGCGGGCATCTATCCCCGGATGGATTTCCGCACGCGCGATCAATGCCGCCGGGCAATCGAGAATCTCCACCGGGGCTCCGGCCTCACCGAGGAAGCGGTCGCCCAACGCGCACTTGACCTGGCCGGCCATGCCGCCCGTCAGTCCGTCACGGGTGAGCGGTCGGGCCACGTCGGGACGTACCTGATCGGCGAACGCAGAGGAGAGCTGGCGCGGAAGATCGGGTCCCGCGAGACGTTGCGTTTCCGCGCGCTGCATTGGACGTATCGCCATCACGCTTCGGTCTACTTCGCCGGGTTCGGGTTCCTCTCCGTCGCCGCGGTCGTCATGCTCGTGTTGATCGGGTTGCGCGGCGAGACGCCCGAGCTTCAGCTGCTCTTCGCCCTCCTCCTGCTCATCCCGGCGAGTCAGCTATCGCTCGATGGGGTGAACTACCTGGTCATGCGGCTCTTGCCGCCGCGCACCCTCCCGAAGATGGATTACAGGGTTTCAGGGATTCCGGACGCGTATCGGACGCTGGTCGTCGTTCCCACCATGCTGGTGGATCCGGCGTCAATACAGGACGAGGTGGAGAAGATTGAAATCCGGTACCTCGCCAACAAAGAAGACAATCTCCTTTTTGGTCTTCTCTCCGACTACACGGATGCGACCCGGATCCATTGCGACGCTGACGAGTCCCTGCTTCAGGTCGCAAAGGAATGCATTGAAGCGCTCAACCAGCGCCACGGCGCCAATCGCTTCTTCCTGTTCCATCGCGATCGCACATGGAGTGATTCCGAGCAGAAATTCATCGGCTGGGAGCGCAAACGCGGGAAACTGGAAGAGCTGAACGACCTGATCGCTGGCACGCGGCAGCACGAGGCCGGCCGCCTGGTTCACGTCGGCGACCCCGATCACCTGTCCGATGTCAGGTATGTCATCACACTGGACAGCGACACCCAGCTGCCAAACGGCACCGCCCGGCGGTTGATCGAGACCCTGTCGCATCCACTCAACCAGCCGAATTTCGACAGCGAAGGCCGGATCCTGTCCGGTTACACGATTATCCAGCCGCGCGTGAGCTCCTCCTTGCCGAGCATGAGCGGGTCCCCCTTCAGCCGGCTCTTTTCAGACCCCATCGGCATCGATCCCTATACCAATGCGGTTTCCGATGTCAATCAGGACCTTGCCGGTGAGGGTTCCTACCATGGCAAAGGCATCTACGATGTGCGCGCCTTCAGCAGTCTGCTCGCCGGCCGATTTCCTGAGGCGTGGATCCTCAGCCACGACCTGATTGAAGGCGCTCACGTACGCGTTGGCCTGGCAAGCGATATCGAGCTCTATGATGAATTCCCGCAGGATTATCTGAGCTTCGTGAAGCGGCAGCATCGCTGGATCCGTGGCGACTGGCAGATCGCAAGCTGGATCATGCCGCGCGTCCCCGGGCCGGACGGGGGGAGAGGCCGGAACCCGCTTTCCTGGTTCGATCGCGGGAAGGTCTTTGACAACCTGCGGCGCAGCCTGCTCCCTGTGGCCAGCGTTGCATTGCTGGCGACCTCCTGGTTTATGTCTGTTCAGGCCGGCTGGACCGCCACCGTCGTGGTCGCTGCACAACTCCTGTTTCATTCCCTGGCACAGCCGTTCACGTGGGCGACTGCCCCCCTCGGTTCGAAGGGCGTCTCCATCACGAAGCTGGCGCACGATGTTGTTCGCGTGATCGCCGAAGCGGCATTGCTTCCGTACCAGGCCTGGCTGGCTATCGACGCCATCGTGCGAGTTTTGTACCGGCGCACCATCTCGCATCGGCGGTTGCTCGAGTGGACGTCCGCCCACGCGACGAAGGGCAAAGCCCGGGCCGGCATGCCCGGGCTCATCCTGTCCATGGGCCTTGCGAGCATGTTCAGCGTGATCGTGGGGTTACAGATACAGTACTGGGGGACATCGAGCCTTCTGCTTGCCAGCCCGTGGTTGATGCTCTGGTTCGTTTCACCCGTGATCGGCTGGCTGCTCAGCCGCCGCCCGGAGACAAAGCAACCGCAGTCGCTGCTCCGGGAGGCGGATCGGCAGTTCCTGAGGAGCGTTGCGCGCCGGACCTGGCGCTACTTCACGGATTTCGTCAACGAAGGAACGTCCTGGCTTCCGCCCGACAATTACCAGGTGGCGTTCCAGAATCAACTGGCCATGAGAACCAGCCCGACCAATATCGGTCTCTGGATGGTCAGCGTTCTCGGGGCACACGATTTCGGATACGTCACCGTCGATGAGGTTACACGCACGCTTACGGGTACGATGGACACGATTGGCAAACTGGATCGCCACGAGGGCCATCTTCTCAACTGGTATGATATCCAAACCCTGACTCCCCTGAAACCGCATTACGTTTCCACGGTCGATAGCGGGAACCTTCTTGGAGCTCTCTGGTCCCTCGATCAAGGACTCGGGGCGATGATGGATGCGGACATCCTCGATGCGAGAGCGTTTGCGGGCCTGCGGGATACTGGAAAGGCTCTGGCGCAAGCCGTCGCGGCGGAGAAGTATGCCGGCCTGGACACCCGTGTCCTTCATGAGTTGCTGCTCGCGTGGAAGTCTCCACCGGATCGGATCGTGGACGCACTCAGGACGCTGCGCCGTTCGGAAGATCGCGTGAGGGATCTGGCCGCCGGAGCACGTGCATCCGCCACGGTCGGAGGGAACGTGGCCTACTGGGCGCAACAGCTCGAGCGTCAGCTCGAGGCCTGGCTGAATCTTATCGATCGTTACCTCGTCTGGGTTGAAATTCTGGCGGAGAAAACTACGGACGAGATCGCCGTCCTTGATCCGAATGCGTCCCGGGCATATCATCAGGCGCTTGATCATGCGCCCTCCCTTCGGGACCTCGCCGGAGGCAATCTCGCCTGGATTCAGGCGTTCGAAGAACTCCGGGGTCATGTGCCCTCGGACGGATCTGCCCTCGCATCCTGGATCGATCGTGCCCTCAAAGCCTTCGATGAGTCGAAGTGGCTCGCCGGCGAAATGCTGGCGTCTACGGGTCGACTTGCCCGGGCGGGACGAGACCTCTCCGAATCAATGAACATGCGCTTTCTCTACGACGCCGACCGGAGGCTGTTTTCCATCGGCCACAATGTCACTGAAGGACGGGTGGATCACGCGTACTACGACCTCCTGGCAAGCGAAGCGCGTCTTGGAAGTTACGTCGCCATTGCCAGGGGTGACGTTCCCGCCGAGCATTGGTTCGCAATGAACCGACCCTACGGCGCCGTCGGCCGGCGCCGGGTGTTGCTCAGCTGGACCGGAACAATGTTCGAGTATCTGATGCCACTGCTGTTCCAGCGGTCCTTCGCGAACTCGCTGCTCGACAAAGCAACGCGGGAAGCTGTTGCGATCCAGATCGCATACGGCAGGACCCACCATGTGCCGTGGGGGATTTCCGAGTCTGCTTCCGGAGATCTGGACGGCAATATGACCTATCAGTATAACGCGTTTGGCGTTCCATCTCTCGGACTCAAGCGCGGCCAGGCGGATAAGACAGTCATCGCACCCTATGCTACCCTTCTCGCGATGAGTATCGCGCCGCGGGAGGGCTTGCGGAATCTGAAGAGACTCGCCGATCTGGGGATGTTCGACGACTACGGCTACTTTGATGCCCTTGACTTCAGCCAGCAGCCGACCCGTGAGGGGGAGCATGGAGTCATCGTGCGGACCTATATGGCCCACCATCAGGGGATGGGGTTCCTGGCGCTGGCCAACCTTCTTCACGGAAATTCCATCCAGGTCCGTTTCCACGGTGACCTCCGCGCACGCACGGTCGAGCCATTGCTTCACGAACGCATCCCGCACCTTCCTCCGCTGAATCAGACCGCGATGCGCGCGCGCGTATCGTCGATTGCGGCCGTCGGCGAGGTGGCACCTTCTGTAAGCCAGTTCGAGACGCCGCATACCGCCACGCCCAGAACCCAGCTGCTCTGCAATGGCCGCTATGGGCTGATGCTTACGAACGCAGGCGGCGGGTACAGCCGCTGGGGTGACTTTGATATTTCACGCTGGCGGTCGGACAGGACCCGGGACCAGTGGGGGATGTTCTGCTATATCCGGGACGCAGACTCGAACCGGTTATGGTGCAACACCTATCACCCGACCGGCGGGAAAGTGGAGGGCTATTCGGCCGACTTCTCCCTGGACCGGGCCGTGTTCAGACGTGTCGACAACGGGATCGAGAGCGAAACCGAGATCATCGTGACGCCGGAAGATGACGTGGAGATCCGGCGGATGACATTGATCAACCGATCCCTCCGGACCTGCCATATCGAACTGACGACGTACGTTGAACTCTCGCTGGCGCCCCACAACGCCGACCGTCAGCATCCGGCGTTCAACAAGCTGTTCATCCAGACCGAGGCGGTGCCCGAGCAGCATGCGCTGCTTGCCTTCCGTCGGCTCCGGCATGACGGGGATCAGCCAATTTGCGTCGGGCACCGATTCACGCTTCAGCACGACGATGGCGAAGCCCTGCGCTTCGAAACCGATCGAGCGCGATTCATCGGCCGGGGGCGAACGCTCGCCGGTCCGATGGGGGCTGTTCAGGAGCCGGGGAAGAGCCAGGGCTTCGTCCTTGACCCGATACTCAGCCTGCGCCAGAGCCTGACTCTCGGCCCCGGGAAGCGTGCGCAGGTGTCCATGGTATTGGCCGCTGCGGCGACACGCGAACCGGTCCTGGGTCTGCTGGACAAATACGGCAGTCCCGATGTCATTAATCGGGCAATGGACGCTGCCTGGGCCGCTGCCCAGCTCGAGTTGCGGCTGTTACGCATCCAGCCCGACGACGCCCGCCGCTTTCAGCAGCTGGCAAGCCATCTTCTGTATCCCAATCTCCTTCTGCGCTCTCCCGCGGAGCGAATCGCGGAGAACCGCAAAGGTCAGTCGGGCTTATGGGCCTACGGGATCTCGGGCGACTTGCCGATAACCCTGGTCGCCATCAGCGAGGTGCAGGATATGAGCCTGGTCCGTCAGATGTTGCAGGCGCATACGTACTGGCGCATGCACGGGCTCCCGACCGACCTGGTGATCCTGAACGAAGAGGCGCACGGCTATGAGCGCCCGTTGCATGAACAGCTCGAGCGCTTGATCCAGGCCCATCCAGTAAAGGCGAGGGTGGGTCGGTCCGGAGGCGTCTTCTTGCGCAGCGAGGATGCGATCCCGGCGGAAGACCTGACGCTCCTGCGGGCTGCAGCGAGTGCCGTGATGGTGGCCGCCCGCGGGAGTTTGCCCCAGCAATTGGGCGTGTCGCCGGAAGTTCCAGAGCTCCCCGGTTCCGTCGGCTGGAAACGCGATTCCCGATATCCTTCAGCCGTGCTCCCTTTCATGGAGCTCCCGTACTTCAACAGCATCGGCGGCTTTACTCCGGACGGACTGGAGTATGCAGTCTATCTCGGACAGGGTATGAACACGCCCATGCCGTGGGTCAACGTCATCGCGAACCCGACGTTTGGCACAGTCATCAGCGAAACGGGGGCTGGCTTCACCTGGCAGGGCAACAGCCAGCATAATCGCCTGACGCAATGGTCGAACGACGCCGTGACGGATCCCCCCTCTGAAGCGCTGTACATCCGGGACGAGGAAACAGGAGTCTGCTGGACGCCGTGCGCCTCACCGATCCGTGAGGACACCGCCTACCGGGCCAGGCATGGCGCGGGGTACACGGTGTTCGAACATAACAGCCATGGTGTGGAGCAGGAGCTGACGGTCTTCGTCCCCGTGGATGACAAGGGAGGAGAACCGCTGAAGCTCCAAAGGCTGGTACTTCGAAATGACACCGCGAGGGCGCGGAAGCTTTCGGTGACATACTACGTCGAATGGACGCTGGGTGAGTCCCGCGAATCCTCCCAGATGCACGTCGTGACCGCCTGGGATGACGAAGTCGAGGCGCTCATCGCCCGCAATCACTACCACCCTGACTATGGGGATCGGGTGGCATTCGCGGCAATCAGTCGGCATACGAACTCGTACACCGGCGACCGCACCGCCTTTCTGGGACGCAACCGCTCGATGGCGAATCCGGCAGCGATGGAGCGAGCAGAGCTTTCTCGCAGGACCGGAGCCGGCCTGGACCCGTGCGCTGCATTGCAGAGCATTTTGCGGCTGGCTCCCGGAGAAGAGGTGGAAATCACGTGCATGCTCGGCCAGGCGGCGTCGCCGGAGCAGGCGCAGGCGCTGATTCTCACCTACCGCGACGGCGCGGCGGTGAAGGCGTCGCTCGAGCAGACGAAGACGTGGTGGAACGATCGGCTCGACACGATCCAGGTGCACACCCCCGAACTTGCCGTGGATTTCCTGGTCAACCGCTGGCTCCTTTATCAGACCCTTAGCTGCCGGGTCTGGGGACGGTCCGCCTTCTACCAGTCTGGCGGGGCGTACGGCTTCCGGGATCAGCTGCAGGACGTTATGGCTCTTCTGTATGCGCATCCCGTGCAGGCGCGCGCGCACATCCTGCTCGCGGCCAGCCGTCAGTTCACGGAAGGAGATGTCCAGCACTGGTGGCACGTGCCGAACGGGGCAGGAATCCGATCACGAGTTTCCGATGATCTCCTCTGGCTTCCATATGTCGTTGCCCACTACGTCAGAATCACCGGCGATGTGTCAATCCTGTACGAGCTGGTCGGTTTTCTCAATGCGCCTGTCCTGGAAAGAGATCAGTACGAGAGTTACCAGTCTCCGGAGACCTCAACGGAGCGTGCCACGCTTTTCGAACACTGTCGGCGGTCTGTCACCCGCGGCCAGACCGCGGGAATTCATGGATTGCCGCTGATGGGAACAGGAGACTGGAATGACGGAATGAACCTTGTGGGGGCCGGGGGGAAGGGGGAGAGCGTCTGGCTGGCCTGGTTCCTGTCGGACGTATTGAAGGGGATGGAAGAGCTGTCAGAGTATATGGGCCGGCCTGATCTGAGGCTGACATACCAGCAAGATCGGAAGTCGCTGATCGAACGCGTCGAGGGTTTTGCGTGGGACGGGGAATGGTATCTCCGGGCGACCTTTGACGACGGGAAGCTGCTTGGTTCTTCGGCGAATGTGGAAGCGCGTATCGATTCGCTTCCACAATCCTGGGCCTGGCTCAGCGGTGCTGCAGACAAAGATCGGGCAGCACAAGCGCTGGAATCGGCCTGGCAGCATCTCGTCCGCGAGGATGAAGGATTGGTGCTCCTCTTCGAGCCTCCTTTTGAGAAGACCATGCCTCCGCCAGGATACATCAAGGGGTACCCGCCGGGCGTGCGCGAGAATGGCGGGCAGTACACCCATGCTGCGGTGTGGCTGGCCATGGCTATGGCTCGGAGCGGGGATGGTACGCGTGCCGCGGCCATGATGCGCATCCTGAACCCGATTGAGCACACGCGCGATCCTGAGAATGTGTGGCGCTATGGCGTTGAGCCGTACGTGGTTGCGGCCGATGTGTACCGGCTGCACGGGCGGGTCGGTCAGGGTGGCTGGTCCTGGTACACGGGCTCGGCGGCGTGGATGTATCGTGCCTGGGTGGAAGAGATTCTGGGACTACGCGTGCGTGGGGAGAGCATGCAGATCACCCCGGTCATCCCGGGCTGGTGGGACGGCTTCACGATGAGCTATCGGCACGGCGAATCGGCGTATGAGATACAGGTGGAAAACCCGGACCACTGCGAGCGGGGGGTCTCCTGGGTGGAGATGGACGGGCGACGCATGGCCGGAGGCGTGATCCCGCTGGCCCGGGATCTGGTCAAGCATCGGATCGTTGTCCGCATGGGGAATCCGGAGCCATCAGCTGTCTGACACGTGCGAGGAGAGAGGGACTAACTACTCTTTCATCCCTACGACCGATTCATCTTGGACGCGTGTCCGGTATCCTTCATCAGGCTCATATGATTCAATGGTCTAACAAAGAGGAAAGGGTACTTCAATGTTGTACACAATCGCGGTTGTTCTCGTCGTCCTGTGGCTCTTGGGGCTTCTCACATCCTTTACCATGGGCGGCCTGATTCACATTCTTCTGGTCCTTGCCGTTATAGCCGTGATATTCAACATCGTGAGCGGACGGAAGCTCACGTGACGATAATGACGGGTCTATTCAAAGACATAGGCTAGCAGCAATGCCTTCTTGCGCGAAGCCCCACGCGTGAAGGCCGCACGGGATGGTCATTATGTAGTGATGGGAGTATGACAACAACAGAGGACAGACAACACCGCTCCATCCTGCAACGCATTGCACGCCGGGCGATGATGGAAAGGGGACTTCTTCCTGATTTCTCGCCTCAGGCGATTGCCGAGCTTGATGGCATTCATGGGGTTGCCACGCAAGGTGGAGAATCGACGCGTGATCTCCGGAGCCTTGCGTGGTGCTCCATAGACAACGATGATTCGCGCGATCTGGATCAGCTGACGGTGGCTGAAGCCCTGCCCGAAGGGAGCGTGAAGCTCCTTGTCGCTATTGCTGATGTCGAGGCTGTCGTCAGGATGCAGTCGGCACTTGACGATCACGCCAGGCACAACACCACGTCGGTCTATACCGCCGTTCAGGTATTTCCAATGCTGCCCGAGAAGCTCTCGACGGACCTCACGTCTCTCAACCCCGACGCGGACCGCCTTGCCATCATTGTCGAAATTGTTGTTGCCGGGGATGGGGCGCTTCAAAGTTCAGATATCTATCGAGCCTCAGTACGCAATCATGCAAAGCTTGCGTACAACAGCCTTGCTGCGTGGCTGGAAGGGAGCGGGCCGATGCCGGAGGCGATCAGTACAGTCAACGGTCTCGAAGCCAATCTCCGGCTCCAGGACCGTGCGGCCCGATCGCTGAAATCCCTCCGGCACAAGCACGGCGCTCTGGATCTCGAAACGATAGAGGCTCGCCCTGTGTTTGACGGAGATGAGATCAAGGACCTGGAGGCCGACAGGGGCAATGTGGCCAAGTCTCTTATTGAGGATGTCATGATTGCGGCCAACGGCGTGACCGCGCGATACCTCGCCGCCAAAGAGCTGCCGTCACTCCGGCGCGTTGTACGGACACCCAAGCGCTGGGATCGCATTGTCGAGCTTGCCTCTGAGCATGGTTTCACGCTTCCTCAGGAGCCTGACTCCAAAGCCCTTGATACGTTCTTGATTTCCGCAAAAGCCGCTGATCCGCTCCGCTTTCCCGACCTGTCTCTCGCTGTCATCAAGCTCCTGGGCGCAGGTGAGTATGTCGTCGAACTTCCGGGAGGGAGTTCCGCCGGGCACTTCGGTCTTGCGGTCAAGGACTATGCACACTCCACGGCACCGAACCGCCGGTATCCCGATTTGATCACGCAGCGGTTGCTGAACGCAGCCATAGGGCAAACCCCGATGCCCTATGCAGTCGCAGACCTGGAGACGCTCGCACAACACTGTACTGCGAATGAAGATGCCGCGAAAAAGGTCGAACGGCAGGTCGAAAAGTCCGCGGCGGCTCTGGTATTGGAGTCAAGAGTGAATCAACGGTTCGAAGCTATCGTCACGGGCGCATCCAGTAAGGGGACGTGGGTCCGTCTTCTGCATCCGCCTGTCGAAGGAAGGCTCGTGAGTGGCTTTGAAGGGTTGGATGTGGGTCACAGATGCCATGTCCAGTTAGTGCGCACGGACGTGGAGCGGGGGTATATTGATTTCAGAAGGGTGGACCAGGACGTGAAGCCCGCCACTCTGCAGTGATCGACAGGGTGAAGGGCCCAGAGAGCGCAAGGTGTACTATGGCACCACGAGTCAAGGAGCACAACCAGAACCTGCTGCCGCCCGCTGATCTGGCGGGAGACATTGACACATTACGGGACGCTCTGCGTGTTGAGCGTGACCGGACTCTCCGTACGCTTGCGGATTTCACAAACTATCGACGCCGCGTTGAGCGTGATGGCAGCAAGCGGGCCGAGGAAGGCAAGCGCGAGATCATCCTTCCGCTCCTGGACATTGTCGACGATGTCGAAAAGGCGATGCAATGGGCAAACGACGCTGAGAAGCCGTTCGTGAAAGGGGTGCGACTCATCCATAAGAAACTGCTTACGCTCTTGGAGACGCACGGAGTTCTCCCTTTCGACAGTGTGGGGACGCCCTTCACCCATACCCGGCATGAAGCTGTTGCCGTGGCGGACGATGAGGATGCTGAACCGGGAACGGTTGTTGATGAGTTGCGCCGCGGTTATCTCTGGAACAATGTGCTCCTGCGCCCTGCGCAAGTACGGGTGGCCCGATGATACATGTCCTGTCTGCTGACACCAGGAATGAGGATACGACGGTAAGGCGATGACGTACAAAGATTACTACAAGGAGTTAGGCGTCGGGACGACTGCTACGCCCGCGGAGATCAAGAAGGCGTACCGGGCGCTTGCCAACAAATATCACCCTGACAAGAACACGGGAGATAAAAGGGCAGAAGAAAGGTTCAAGGCCATCAACGAGGCCAATGAGGTCCTCAGCGACCCGGTGAAGCGAAAGAAGTACGACCAGTTTGGCGCGGAGTGGAAGCACTACGAAGAAACGGGTGCGCAGCCGGGAGGATTTGATTGGTCGAAGTACGCAAGCGGCAGCGGGGGACAAACGCACAGGACGGGCACGCACGAGTCCGATGCGATATTCACGGACGATACTGTCAATGATCTGTTCGAGATGCTTTTTGGGTACCACAGTGGCCAGCGGCAAGGAAGACGGAGCGCCGCTCGGAAGGGCGAGGATCTTCGAACAGAGACAACACTCTCGCTGGAAGAGGCGTATCGCGGCACGACGCGGCTCATTCAGCTCGACGGTCAAACAATCAGGGTGACCATCAACCCGGGCGTGGCAGACCAGCAAATGCTGAGAATCGCAGGAAAAGGGGGGACCGGCGTGGGCGGCGGTCCCAACGGGGACCTCTATCTCACCGTCAGAATGGCGCCCCACCCGGAATACCGCCGGGAGGGTAACGACCTCCACGGTGTCCTCCCCGTTGAATTGTATACCGCTGTCCTCGGCGGTAAGACTCAGATCCGGACATTCAAAGGCAACGTGACGGTCGATATTCCTAAGGGCACGCCAAACGGCAAAGAGCTCAGACTCCCTGGACTTGGAATGCCGATCTACGCCAGGAAGGACGAGTTTGGGAACCTGATGGTGAAGGTGGACATCCGGATGCCCGACCATCTCAACGACCAGGAACTCGAGTTGTTCAGGAGACTGGCGGCACTGCGTGCACACTCGACGCGATCGGGGCACAGGACAGAAGGTGATAGAGCTTATGCGGAATGAGCATCCAGCAACTGGCAGACGAAGGGTGTCGCCGCTGAAGATCGCGTCGTATCTGGGGCTTGCCGTGGGCGTACTGGTCCTCCTCTGTGCGTTGGCGGTCCTGCTGTTCCCTGACGCCCTTGCGAACAGGTTCATCAAGCCCCGGATCGCCAATGCTTTCGCCGAGGCGTACCCCGCGTACTCGATTCGCATCGCTGACATGAAGTACAGCGTCGTACACAACCGTTTTGGCTTCGACTCTGTTGCGCTCAGCGCCGTTGACAGCACATTCTCGGGCACTATAGGCCCCGTCTCCGTGAGCGGGATCGCCTGGACGCATGTTCTCTGGGGGGGAAGTCTTGAGGCCGGCGATTTTGCCACCTCGGTTCTCGAGGTTCAGGATATCGCCATGAACTTCCTGCCGTCGCAGTATGAACTGCGGTGCAAACGCCTGAATGTATCGATGGCTGATTCAGCGATCGTGGCTGATTCACTGGCGATTCATCCGCTGGTGGGCGATGAGGAGTTCTTTGCAGGGAGTAAGTTCAGACAAACACGATTCAGCGTTGCGGTCCCGCAATGTCGCATCATAGGCTTGTCGGGTCTCGAACTGCTGCAGGGGAAGATGTACCGTACCCGTTCTGTCCACATCCACGACGTGTTCCTGGACATTCTGATCAACAAGGACAAACCTAACCCTCCAGACACGTCACGTCTTCTTATGCCGAACGAAATGCTCTCTTCGATGGAGACAGCCCTGCAGGTTGACAGCCTGAGCGTCATAAACGGGCGCATAAAGTACTGTGAGAGATTTAAGGTCGGTGCGACCCCGGCCTTGATAACGTTTGATAACATGCACGTGTTGGCAGAAGGGATTGTCAGTCATGGCGCCCGGGGCGCCGCAGTCGTCATTCGCGCGCAAGGGCAATTCATGAAGGCCGGCGCGATGACGTTGCGTATGTCGATTCCTGTCGCATCGCCGGAGTTCTCGCTCCAATACTCCGGCTCCTTGAGCGGCATGAATCTGAGCGCGCTCAATTCACACCTTGGACCCTCCGACCAGATGCGCATCAATGCGGGGGTCCTTCAGGAGGCCACATTTGAGATCAGTGTTGCTGCGGGACGCGCCAGCGGGAACGTGCGGGCTGTGTACAGAGACCTCACCCTTGCGGCCATCAACAAACACACCGGAAGCGAAGCTGGCTTTTCCGACGCGATCATGTCGTACATAGCCAACACCTATACGATCCGCAGGACCAATGTGCTGGATGCATCAGGTGTGATGAAGATCGGTGAGGTGAGATACATGCGGAAGCGGGACGACCCGTTCTTCGGGTTTGTGTGGGTTGCACTTCGCAGCGGAGTGCAGGATATCGTCGGGTGGTGAACGCAGAAGGAATGGCCATCTATGACTGACGTGATTGGTTCTCATCGCGGAACGCGCCTCCTCATCGTCGCGGCAACGCTCGTGATTATCGGCTACGGTATCAATCAGGCCCAATCTGTTGTGTCATTGGTCCTGGTCTCTGTATTTCTCGCTCTCATCGGAACGCCGCCGGTGCTCTGGTTAGAACGGAGGCGCATTCCGAACGTCCTGGCGGTGATCATCGTAATGGCGGGCATGGTTGCTCTTCTGCTGATTGTCGGTGGAGTACTGGGCGCGTCCCTGAGCACGTTCGCCGACGCGTTGCCTGTGTATCAGAGCCGCCTGCACGATGAAATCCTGGCGCTCAAAGCGTACCTGGCAGGCAAGGATATCGTCATCACTCAAAAGGCCTTGTACGAGTACCTCAATCCCGGGGCGGTGATGACCCTGACGACCGGCTTCCTCGCAGCGATGGGCTTTGCGCCCAACATCGTGCTGGTACTGCTTTCGGTAACATTCATGCTTCTTGAGGCCTCAAGCTTCCCCATCAAAATCCGTTCTGTGCTCGGCGATCCCGAACGTCTCTTTCCCGAATACACGAAGTTTGTCAGCGACATCAGGCGTTACATGGTCATCAAAACGGGCATCTGTCTGATCGCGGGAGTTCTGATAGGACTGTGGCTGTTCTTCCTCGGTGTGGATTTTCCCGTTCTCTGGGGTTTCCTGGCCTTTCTGCTTCACTACGTCCCGAATCTGGGTGGAATAATGGCCGCCGTTCCTGCGGTGCTACTCGCGCTCCTTACGCTCGGCATAGGACCTGCCGTGCTTGTCGCTGCCGGTTACCTTGTCATTGGCTTCAGTCTCGGCAACTGGGTTGAGCCGCGACTGATGGGACGCAAACTCGGGCTGTCTACCCTGGTCGTCTTTCTCTCTCTGATCTTTTGGGGGGGGCTGGTCGGTTCGGTCGGCGTGATTCTGTGCATACCGCTTACCATGAGCGTGAAGTTTGCCTTTGAGACCAATGAAAGCACGCGATGGATAGCGGTCTTGCTCGGGTCGGAGAACATCAGTCCGAGTAATCCTCCGTTGACGAGAGAAGTGGTATGATGGCACTCCATGTCGGGAGTGCATATCCTCTGATCGACGGACAAGTCAGTTTATCGCTCTGAATTCCAGGTTCAAGGACATAACAATGCAAGTCGGCCAGATCGACCGGCAGGCCATTGCCTGCGTTTGCGGGGAACGAAGGCCCCCCCCCTCGCGTTGGTAGAGATAGACAAGCGGGTACGTTGCGGAGGTTTCTTTTTGGCACCGTCCACACGCCCTTGCCAACCTCCAACACGATGTGGCGTGATCCTTGTCATATCTACGGAGCGCCCCGGGTAAGCATTGAAATCCAGACGTGGATTCTTTGAATGTAGAGACGCACTGGAATCGCAACCCAGGCATATGATCATTCTAATTCTTAGTCAATACGTCAAGATCTGACAGAAGGGTTTTCGTGAAGATGAAGGAAATCTCATCGTACATCATATTGGTCCTTATGGGACCCGTAGATCTCTCGACAACCACTATCGCACGGAGGCACCGTATGGTGCCATGGACCCTACGGGGAATGCTTGGCGGTCTCTTGATTCCCTTCTTCTCGCTCACCGTTCTGGCCCAGGGGCTCTCGTTCGAGATTCTGAGCGGGAATGATGAAGGGGGAGAAAAGGGGCTCTATATGCCGGGGATGTTCAGGCAGGAGGACAAGGACGGACGTGTCAGCATCCTGCGACTGGACAAAGAATTGATGATTTCCATCGATCCGGAGAAGAAAACCTATACGGAGATGACATTCAAAGAGTTTGAAACGAAAGTGAAGCAAGGCCGGATGAAGACAGACGAGGCAATGAAAAAGGGGATGGCTGAAATGCCCCCCGAACAACGGAAGATGATCGAAGAGCGGATGGCGGCAATGAGCGGGCAACATGCCGCGGCAAAGGTGGAAGTCGTCGAGACCGGACAGCGGAAGAGTATCGACGGATACTCCTGTAAGGGTTACACTGTCAAGCGTGATGGAAAGGAGATCGAAACGGTCTGGGCGACCAGAGATATCCCGAACTTCGCATCTGTACGAAAGGATTTCCAGCGTATCGCGTCCCTCTTCAGCTCAATCACCGGGGACCGCAGCGTCTTTGCCTCACTTGAGAAGGTTGACGGTTTCCCGATAGAACGGACCTGGATGGGCGGCACTCCCGACAGGATCACAAAGATTCAGAAAGGTTCTTTCCCCGAATCGGCGTTTGAGATTCCACAGGGCTATGCGAAGGTTACATCGCTACCCGAAGAGGAGGACAAATAGCGGCATTCCTTTGCGGCTCCTCTTCGATGGAACTGCTGTTGTTTTGGAGGTACTGATCCCTTTCCAGCCTCGTTGACGCCCGTGGCGCGGCTAACCGCGGGTGTTCCCCAATCCTCGTGAATTCAGCTCCTTCTTGTCCCGCCTATCAACACCAACTCTCGATCTGCTGACACAGGGCGAATCCTCAACGATGGATGCTTTCCAGCCGTGTACGGATTAGCTACTCTTTCATCCTTTCGGTCAATTCCCTCCCATGCGGATCATTGGTATTCTACTTTGCTATTTGACACAGTTCTGTTCCCTTGCACCAGCCGACCGAGCCAAGGAGAAGCCTGAGCAGACCAGTCAGGGTGAGAGGTCGAGTTCTGACATATGGGCCAACCATTGGCAGCACATGCTCAAACGATGCGTCTGAAGAATGGGCGGCGTGAATCTATGTGGCGGATACTGACTGTCAGCATTTCGGTACTCTGCATGTCAGAATGCCTGGCTGCTCAGACAAAAACAGTTGAACCTCGGGACTCCAGTACGACGATAGTTCAGGATGTGAAAGACTATTCGAAGGAGGATACCTTCTTCTCAAGGCTCCTGAAGTCCATTCTGGTAGAAGATGATGAAGAACAATCGGGAGTCGCACGTCTTAGTGCTGATAGGAAGTTAGCCCGGAGGCTCTCGGGAAAGGTCATCAGGAACATCAACGTCGAGATTCTTGACGTGTTCGGGGCCTCGGTAGATAATCCCAAAGACACGGTCCGCAGCTGGCTACAGGACGGGGGGAACGCTCTTCATATAGACTCAAAAGAATGGCTCATCACCAACCAGCTGCTGTTCTCTCATGGGGAGATCCTGGTTCCTTTTGACATAGAGGAAAGTGAGAGGATAATACGACAGAGTCCGTATGTCTACGACGTCCGAATTGTTCCCAGGAAGATCGAGAACAATCCGGACAGCGTTGATATCATGGTGTACGTTCAAGATATCTGGAGCCTATATGGGGGCGTAGTATACAGTCCTGCCAACGACGCCGGACGCATCAGGGTGAATGACATAAACTTCCTGGGATTCGGCAATGAACTCAGGGCCGGGCTCAAGTATAGCCAGGAGTTTACGCGCGGCTGGGATTGGGATGGCGGATATTACGTCAACAACATTGGAAGGACATTCATTTCAACCAATGCATTCTATTCGTCATTCCCGGACCGCCAACTGTATGGAATTATGGTCGGCAGGGATTTTCTATCGGAGGTCATCAAATGGGGAGGAGGCATATCGCAGCTCTGGCAGAATACCCGATATCCCGACCTGAGGGATACGTTGGGGTATGTTGAAACTGCCAGATACAATCAGCAAGATTACTGGCTGGGTTACGCATTTGACGTCAGCCTATTTGATCCAACGACTATATACCGGAACAGGTTTAATGTTGCGGGACGAGTCGTCAGAACTGTGTACAGCGAGAAGCCTGATCTTGATACGCTAAACTTGTTTCAGGACAAAACGTTCTATCTGGGGCGTGTCGGATTTTCGTATAGAACGTACTATCAGGACCGCTATGTGTTCGGTCTTGGGAGAACAGAAGATGTCCCGCTGATAACGATGATTGAGCTGCTCTTCGGCCTAGAGCAGGGGACAAAGTCCAGCAGACCCTATTACGGGGTGAAAACTGGCTATAGCTTCCACAACGATCATCTGGGCTATTTGTATGGAGGCTTTCAGACCGGAGCATTCCGGAGCAATGAGAAATGGTTGAATCGTACATCCCTTCTGGAGCTGCTGTATTTCTCGAATCTTCATGCTATCGGCAAGTTCAAATGGAGGCATTACATCGGAAGCAGGTATTCATACAGTTTTGACCCGTCCTGGCCGCAGGATATTCTCGACATCAACGATCAAGGGGGGCTCAGGGGCTTTTCAGAAAGCTATCTGAAAGGAAACAAGAAACTGGTGCTCAATTATGAAGCCGATGTCTTCGTCCCGCTGAAACTCCTGGGCTTTCAGCTGGCCGTGATTATTTTCGCCGACTTTGGCCTGATTTCTTCAAGCAATAGCTCATTGTTTACCAGTAAGCTGTACCAGGGATACGGCTTCGGGTTCAGGATACGAAACGAGCACTTCATCTTTCCCCCGTTCCAGTTGATGTTCGGCTTCTATCCCAACACGCCACAGGCAGGCGGAGAGCACTTCAACATGTTTCACCAGAGTTCAATATACTACCGGTTCAATCAGTTTCAGTTTTCCATCCCGTCGGTTGTATCGGTGCCCTAGAGAAGACCCTTCTGGATCTTCGAACGCCATCGATGCCGTTCATCCTTGGAGATCAAGGAATGATTCACGCTCACACTTCAACAATGTGCTTGATGAGGGCCTAAACACATGGAGCCAATCATCTTCCTCAAAGGACTGATCATTGGATTTGCAATGGCGGTGCCTATTGGACCGGTCGGAACACTGTGCATACGCAAGACGCTGGCTGAGGGGCACTCACGCGGCCTCTTCGTCGGCCTCGGGGCCGCGACCGTAGATTCGCTGTTCGGCAGTATCGGTGCCTTTGGCATTACATTCATCTCGGACCTGATGGCCAGCTATGAGTTCTGGGTGCGTCTCGTTGGGGGGGTATTGCTCCTGTTTCTTGGAGTAAGAACGTTTCGTGCCAAGGCGAAGGATCCGATGATCCCCTTCGACAAGAAGGGATTGTTGGGATCGTACGTTTCTGCCTTTGTCCTCGCACTCACCAATCCGGTGACCATCTTTGCCTTTGTCGCTGCATTCGCTGCCTTCGGACTGGGACATAAGCTCAGTATCATGTCCGCGAGCATTCTTGTCCTCGGAGTGTTTGCAGGCACGTTTTTATGGTTTCTGGCGCTTGGCTTCATTGCCAAGTTCTTCAGAAAGAAGCTGAATGCGAATGGATTCAAATGGGTCAACAGGGTATCCGGCGCCTTGATCATCGTGTCCGGAATCGCTGCCTTCGCGAGTTTGATTTGACCGATTCGGCTCTCGCCTCGAACTGTCTAGCCCTCGTCCCGACGTAGGCCAATCCGTTCCGCCTCACCCCCTTATCTCGTAATCCCCTCCTGGCGAAACACATCATTCCCTGCGGGGATTAGCTACTCTTTCATCCCTCCGACCGATTCATCTTCAAGCACTGTCCGGTATACTGCTCCATGCGCAAAAGGATTGGGTCTCCCATCGGGGGCAGGAATGCTCAATGCGGAGCCCATATGCAGGGCACGCCGTAAGGGCGATGCGGTGAAGTGATGTTCTCGTGGGGGAGGGCCCGATGCACCGGGAGAAAGATGAAATCATGAAGACGTGTCGGACGTATGTTGTTAAAGCGACCGGGATGGTTATCATCGCCTGCTCGCTGTTCGTTGCGTGCAGCACTGTGCCGGTTACGGGAAGGCAGCAGCTGAGCCTTGTCTCCAGTTCGGAGATGCTCGCGATGGGCAGCCAGCAGTACGATGAGTTCCTGAAGAGTAACAAGGTCGTTCCTGCCGGAGACGGTCGAACGGTCATGGTGAAAAAGGTCGGCAGGAATATTCAGTCTGCGGTCGAGCAGTATTTTCGCGAGCATAACCTCTCGTTGAGCGGATATAGCTGGGAATTCAATCTCGTCGATAGCAAAGAGGCAAACGCATGGTGCATGCCGGGCGGAAAGGTTGTCGCGTACACGGGCATCCTGCCACTCACAAGCAATGAGGTAGGCCTTTCGGTCGTGCTGGGACATGAGATTGCGCATGCGGTTGCAGGTCATGGTGACGAGCGAATGAGCCAGGGATTGCTTGCCCAGCTTGGCGGTATGGCCCTTTCCCAGGCACTTTCAGAAAAGACCCAGGAAACGCAACAACTCTGGATGACCGCCTACGGTGTGGGCGTCCAGTACGGAGCGCTTCTTCCCTTTAGCCGTGTGCAGGAAGGTGAAGCGGATCATCTCGGTTTGATTTTCATGGCCATGGCGGGATACGACCCCAGGGAGGCGCTGAGCTTCTGGGAGCGAATGGCACAACACAACGAAGGTCAAGGGCCGCCGGAGTTCATGAGTACGCACCCCTCGGATGAATCGCGAATAGCCAGCATACGCGACGAGCTTCCGGAGGCGTTGCGGTATTACAGGAAACCAAGCTAGTGCCCCTCCAATGTGTAGTTCCTATAAACCCAGAGGGGCCAGTGCTCGCGCCAACCAGCTGTGTCGACAGGGCATTCTAGCACACGATAGTTGGCGCGGCATGAGCAAACCACTCGTCTATTGAAAGGTACTCCAATGACAGCACGAAGAGCGTATGGCGTTCTCGTCATGATTGGCATGATGATGGGTATGTTGACCCTTCCGGCCCATGCGGACGGAAAAGGGGCAATTCAGAGATACTTCAGCGATGTGGCAACCAAAGTGAAAGCGACAGACAGCCCGTCGGAAAAGCGAGACATCCTCAACGGATCACTTCAAACCATGTCCACGGCTTTGGACATGCTCGGAACGTCGGCGTCGATATCGCCTGACGATGTTGCCGGAATTGATCATGTCAAAGCCCTGATTCAAGAAAAACGGGATGAGCTCGCGGGCAACAATGGCTACACGCGCGTTCCGGATGGGCAGCTCAACACCTTCGCTGATTATGTCGTGCAGGACATGGAGCAGGCTGACCAGCTCATCACCATCAGCATCGTGACGTTGCTTCTGATCATCATCCTGATCATCCTCCTGGTATAGTAGACACTTCACGAGCGAACATTCCGGCGTTCGAGATGCGACACCCGCAGAGCCGGCCAGTCAGGGACGCCCCGTACCCCCTGCTTTGGGGGAGCGTGTGCTGCGCGGCGGTCACCGTACTGCTCTCTTCGTGCAGTCCCACCCTTCCCGTTCAACGCGAAGCTCAACAGGCGGAGGGGGGGCTGCCGGGGACGCCGTACTCCATTGTGTGCGTCATCCACGGTGACGGCGACTATCTCTTCCACGATACCAGCGGCAACGAGTACCTGGCAGACGAGGAGGCTCTCGCGGGAGCGAAGAGGGTCGCCGAGGAGAATCCTCACGCCGAGGTGTTCATCTTTCACCAGCAACCCAGGCGACACCTCCTCTTCGTTGTTCCTCAGCGTGATGGAGAGTTCTACTATTATCGGAGCGGACGGCTCATCGCACAGGAGTCGTACTGGCGCGATCAGGAACAATCGCGCCTGGAGCCTGAAGTGGAGCTGTATCGCCGCTTCCATGCGGGCAATCAGCGCGACCAGGTGAGCGTGTTCCTGTACTGCGGTCACGAGATTCCTGAGTCCGGTGGCACAGGCTATGATGCATCGTATCCGGATCGTCCCTTCACTGTTCAGGGCCTCGCAGATGGCCTGCAGGGCTTCACGCCTGATTCCGCACGATTCGATCTCATGGTGCTCTCCACATGCTTTGGCGGTACACCGTACACGATCAGTGCGCTTGGGTCGGCGGCGCGATATGTCATTGCTTCTCCCGACAATCTTCACCTGTCGTACTTCGACTTCCGTCCGCTGGAGCGGTTGGACCTCACGTTGCAGCACGGAGATGTGCTGGCGTTTGCGAACAGCTTCGCTCGTCAGGCTTTCGACCGGCTGACAGGCGACATCCAGACGGCAGTGAGTGTTGCGGTGTACGATATGGAGCGCGTGCAGGACTTTGTGCGCGCCGTGCACGGCATCTATGAGCACTCGTTGACCACCGTGGGAGGAGAGACGCAGGCCGTCAGGGCCTCGATCGAGCACTGTGATTGCGCCGACCTCCCCGCATACGTGCTGCCGACGATGCATACGGGGGTAGACGTGCTCTACCGTCCGGCGCGCTTTGGGCGCTCACAGTACAAACAGACGCATTCGGGCTGGGAATGCTGGAGGGAGAGAAAAGCACCGGCGGCGACCTCAGAAAGGGCTGACCCAGGTCCGTAATACTCGGAGTGCCGGAAGAACACGCGCCCCGAGGGCAGAACCGCGGCACTGGTTGTTGACATTGACAGAGATTCTGGTTCATTTGCGTACTGTTCATCTGCTCTTTGACGGAATAAACCCCATCTTCGGGGAAGTGCATGGCACAACCGTTCGACTGCACACGTGCTGTATCGCTCAGCATCCATGCGTCCGTCAGCTATCCCACTGTTCTCCGTGCGCTTGCACGGACCACTCTCACCCCCTCCATACCTACAATCCTGCTTCGGTCCCCACGCCCGCGTGCGTGTTGGCCGTATATTCGTTGTCTCTTCCTCAACGTTCCAATCATTAACGGTTGAAAGGGTACACCTATGTCAACCCCTGTTGCGGTGACGCGTCTTGAGTCGAAGTCCCACACGACACCCGACGAAGTCCGCACCCCCGACAAGACTCGCGTCGAGATCGTTCGACTCGGCGGGTTCACGCTGGGACGTTTCAACTTCGAACCCGGATGGCGGTGGTCGGAGTGCATCAAGCCTGTCGTCAAGACCGATTCCTGCCAGATGTCTCATGTAGGATACGCCGTATCAGGCCGCATGGTCGTGCGTCTGAAAGACGGGACCCAGAAGACCATCACGGCAGGGGAATCGTTCGCCATTCCGCCCGGACACGACGCGTGGATCGAAGGGAACGAGCGCTTTGTCGCCATCGAGGTGATGAGTGCCGAGCAGTATGCGAAGGCCTGATGGTGATTGATTGCAGATGCCGGTCGCAGAAACGTGGCGATCGGCATCTGCTGCTTGCGATGCAGCGGCGCGTTCTAGTGTATGCTGCTACCGTTTGTCCTGCCTGCAACTTCATGTGCTATGTATTCGGCATCCCTCCCCACGCCATGAATCATTGTTGATGAAAAGGCGTAGAGGAAATGCAGACCAACGAAATAGAGTCCAGGCTCTGATTCTACGATTCCACGCCGGTGCCTCGGCTCGTCATCTCCGTGGATGGGGAGATCGATCCACGAAAACCCCGGATGGAATCCCGTGCACCAAATAACGTTCCCCACATCAAGGACGCGCTGATCTTCCAGCAGGAGTTTGCCCTCACGTACCCCGATAACGCGTGGAACCCGTTCGACCCCCGCCGACAAGATGTCCTGGGGTCTTTGACGGATGAGAGGTCCACCCTTCGTCAGGAGCTTCGGCCGCGCCTTGCGTCCTATTGGCGTGTCCACGGTCAGGATCCGATGGAAGAGCAAGCGAATCACCAAACGACCTAGGAGCAGTCGTGCCGGGAGCCCTGAGATCCTGAACGGAACATGACCGACATCTCTTCCAGCCATCCACGTTTTGTGCGTCTTTGCCACTTCGACGGCAATCTCAGCACCGGAGTTTCCGGCGCCGACCACAGCCACACCACCATCGCGCAGCTGCCCCGGGCCGCGATACTCGCTGGAATGTATCTGGACAATCTCGGGTTTGAGTTCACGGGCAAATGAAGGGATGCGGGGGCTCTGGTAGGTGGCCATGGCTACTACAACGTTCTCAGCTTCGATCGTGCTCTGGCGGGACGAGAGAATGAAGTGACCATTGCTTCGGCTGAGCCTGTCTACTCTCACGCCGGTTCGGACCGGGAGGTCATGGCGCTTGACGTATTCCTCAAGGAAGTCCGCCATCTCATCCTTCGTGGGAAAGTAGTTCGGACGTCCGGGAAATCGCATTCCGTCTAAACCGTCAAAGCGGGCGGGGGTGAAAAGGCGGAGCGAATCCCAGCGCTTGCGCCACGAGTCTCCCACTCTCTCGTGCGCCTCAAGGATGATGAACGGGACTCTACGCTTCGCCAGGTGATATCCGACAGAAAGACCTGCCTGTCCGCCGCCGATTACGACAGTGTTGAAACGTTCTCTTGTGGCCTGATCCGATCCCATGAGTCCTCCTTCACGTTAGAAGACCCCGCCCCGCTGGTCTCGGGATTAGTCAGTCAATGGGACGACCATCCCTACGGACCTGCTAAGTATGTGAACAACAGCCAGTTGAGCTCTGTTCCTTCGGAATTTCGCGGCTGGGATCGGAGTTGACGATTCCGGGAACAAAGGTGCCAGGCTGCTCCGCTCAAAGGAACAAATCCCCCAATCCCCTGGTTGGAGAGAGTAGGGATGACTAGACAGCCTCTAAATACCTTGTTTTGCGCCATTCTTGTCCTCGCGGTGGGCCTTTCCGCTATTGGCTTGACGCGAACTGTGGGCTATTGCTCAATGAGCGATTCCACAGAGTGCTGCTGCGGCAATGACATGAATCGTGATCTGCCTGCTCCACAAGGTGGGTTCTCAGTGCGTTCAGTCCCCAATTCCTGCTATTCGGTGCGGACGGTCGGCGGGCTGAATGAGATGAGGGCAGTCTCTTCCCCTGAGAATGTGACAAAACAGCTGCCTTTCCATTCGATCGTCGAACTTACCCCCACATCGGGTCATGTCCCTTCTCACCATCTCGCATCCCTGAACTACCTCCGGTCCGATCATTCACCCCCTCCGGATTGCGAGATCTACATTCAGACTCATTCGTTCCTGATCTGACTCATCCAAGGCTATGATGCAGCTGCCGGGGAACGCATGTACGTGCGTTTTCCGAGCGTTGTGTTTGTACTGGCTTTGGAGGAGATATGATCGAGAAGATTATTGATTGGAGCGCTAGGAACCGCTTCATCGTCATCCTGGTCTACATTGCCGTCACAGGCTTTGGCGTCTATGCGGTGGTGAACCTTCCTGTTGACGCCATCCCGGATCTGTCCGAGAACCAGGTGATCGTCTTCACGGAGTGGATGGGCCGGTCACCGGAAATCGTAGAGCAGCAAGTCACCTACCCCATCTCTTCCGCCCTTCAGGGTCTTCCGGAAGTCAAGGCTGTCCGTGCGACTTCGATGTTCGGAATGTCGTTCGTCTTTGTCATCTTCGGCGACAACACCGATCTTTACTTCGCCCGCAATCGCGTTATCGAGAAGCTCGCACTGGTTCGCGCCCAGCTTCCGCCTAACGTCACGCCTGTGCTCGGCCCGGATGGAACCGGCGTGGGACACGTCTTCTGGTACACCGTCGAGGGGAAGAACTACGACCTCGCCACACTCCGGTCGATACAGGATTGGTATCTCCGATACAAACTTGTCTCCGTTGACGGGGTTGCAGAAGTCGCCAGCATCGGCGGGTTTGTCAAACAATATCAGGTCGATGTCGATCCCCTGAAGCTGCGCGCCTACAATCTCACCGTGAATGATGTCGCCTCGGCAATTCAGCGGAACAACAATGAAGTGGGGGGGAAGTTACTCGAGATCAGCAACGCGGAGTATTTCGTCCGTGGTCAGGGGTACGTCACCTCTGTGACCGATATTGAGAATATCCTTGTGAAGGGCGGGAGTGCCGGGATCCCGCTATTGGTCAAACAGGTCGCATCAGTGCAGCTCGGCGGAGACATACGCCGGGGGCTTCTGGACAAAGACGGCACCGGTGAAGTCGTCGGCGGTATCGTGGTTATGAGAAGCAACGCAAATGCCCGTGAAGTCATCGAGAGAGTCAAGCAGCGCATAGAGGAGATCAAGCCGGGCCTCCCCGAGGGCGTCAACGTCGTCCCATCGTATGATCGCTCCACCCTTATAGATGCGGCGATTGGGACTTTGGATCGTGCTCTCATTGAGGCAAGCATCGTCGTCTCGATCGTGGTGGCGATCTTTCTTCTCCATTTCCGCTCGATCGTCCGGATCCTGATAGAACTTCCAGTCTCGGTCCTGCTTGCGTTCAGCCTGATGTACATCTTCGGCGTGACATCGAACATCATGTCGCTCGGCGGGATCGTCCTGGCGATCGGCGTGATCGTCGACTCATCGATTGTCCTTGTAGAAAACGCATATCGCAACATTGCCAATGCATTGCGAACAAAGGGTCACCTCACCAGCGATGAATACCGGCAGCTTTCGATCCTATCGGCCAAGCAGGTCGGACGCGCGATCTTCTTCTCTGAACTGATCATCCTCGTCGGCTTTCTTCCCGTGTTCCTGCTGACGGGACAAGAAGGCAAGCTTTTCCATCCCCTCGCCTACACAAAGTCTTTTGTCATGGTTGCTTCGGCCGCAGTCGTCATCACACTGATCCCGGTGCTCATGACGATGCTTATGAAGGGACAATTCCGCCCCGAGACCGACAATCCTGTCACCCGTTTTTTCAGCAAGGTATATGCGCCAATCATTCGCTGGGTGCTGGGTCACCGCAAAACCACAATCGCCATCAACGTGGCAGCTCTTCTCATTACCGTTCCCATGCTGCTCTCGATCGGATCAGAGTTCATGCCCCCCCTTGACGAGGGGTCGCTGCTGTATATGCCCGTGACGCTTCCGAATGCCTCCGTGACGGAAGTGGCGCGGATCCTTTCGCTGCAGGACAACATCATCCGGAGTGTCCCTGAAGTGGAGCACGTTCTCGGGAAGGCGGGACGCGCGGAAACAGCAACGGACAACGCCCCCCTCAGCATGATCGAGACAATCATCATCCTGAAACCAAAAAGCCAATGGCGGCCCGGCATCACAAAGAAAGACATCATTCAGGAGCTCGATTCGAAACTGCAGATCCCCGGCACTCGCAACGGCTGGACGCAGCCGATCATCAATCGCATCAACATGCTCTCGACTGGAGTACGAACGGATATCGGCTTCAAGATCTTTGGAGATCGGCTTGACACGCTCGATCACTATGCCATCAAGGCGGAACAAATCCTGAAGACGGTTCCAGGGGCTGCCGACGTCGTGGCTGAAAGGATCGGGAACGGCTACTATGTCGATATCGTCCCGAAGCGGGATATCCTGGCTCGCTATGGCCTCGACATCGCTGACCTCCAGGACATCGTAGAGGTGGCTATCGGTGGGCAGAACCTCGGGGTCGTGCTGGAAGGCAGGATGCGGTTCCCCATTCGTCTCCGTTTCGAGCGTGAATACAGAGATAATATCGAGGAGTTGAACCGCCTGCTCATCCCGGTTCGAACGGGGATGCAGGCGCCTGCTGCTTCCTCCGCTGCAACGTCGAGTTCCGGCATGGCGTCGCCTGTCAGCGCGACGGGGATGTCTTCGATGGGTCGGGAACAGGCCGCGTCCTCGTCTTCAGCCGTTGCCGGAGAGTCTGAGTTTTCTTCGAGTTCGCTGATGAGTTCGCCAACTTCCGGAGAAGTCGCGTACGTGCCTCTGTCGGAACTGGCCAACGTGGACATAGCGACGGGTCCCCCTATGATCAGCAGCGAGAACGGTCAACTGCGGGCCATCGTCTACCTGAATGTGCGCGGGAGGGACATGGGAAATACGATGGAAGACGCCAGGCGGGCTGTCAGCGAGAACCTCAAACTTCCTCCCGGCTATTCGTATACGTGGAGCGGGCAGTATGAGCATAAAGTGCGGGCACAACAGACACTGACGTATATCATGCCCGTCGTCTTTCTGATCATCTTCGTCCTCCTCTACTTCACATTCAAGGACTACCTCGAAGCTCTGGTCGTTATGCTTTCGGTCCCGTTTGCATTGATCGGAGGCGTCTACATGGTTTTCATCCTTGGATACAACCTCTCGGTCGCAGTCTGGGTCGGGTTCATTGCGCTGTACGGGATTGCGGTCGAAACGGGGGTTGTGATGGTGGTGTATCTCCACGAGGCCCTGGACAAGAGAATTCGCGCGCATACGCATGGTGAACGCGGACCGATTACCGCGCGAGACATCTACGAAGCAACCGTTGAAGGCGCCGTCCTTCGGCTCCGGCCAAAGATCATGACCGTGGCCACAAGTATGGCCGGCTTGATCCCGGTCATGTGGGCCTCCGGAGCCGGATCCGATGTCATGAAGCCGCTGACTGCCCCGATGATAGGAGGGTTGTTCACTTCTGCCGTACACGTCCTTGTTGTTACGCCGGTGTTGTTTCTCATCATGAAGGAACGGGCTCTGCGCAAAGGGACGCTGGAGCTTTCAAAGATGGCCGCGTTCATGAAGGAGGGAGAGTAGCCATGAGACATTCATACGGCTTGCGACTGATGCCAATCCTTCTCCTGGCTGCGGTGACACGCGCGCAGCCGGTCGATTCGCTGGTGAACGAAGCAATGAGGAACTATCCCGGGCTCAAGTCGTTCGACTATCAGATCCAGGCGGCGGATTTTCGCAGCAACGCCGTTCAAGCGCTCCCCCCGCCGACGCTCGGACTGGAGTTCAGCCAGATACCGACGAACACCCTTGACGTGGTAAACGGTGCGATATCGAACAACCTGTCTGTTTCACAGATGTTCATGCTCGGGGGCAAGCTCTCCAGCATGGGCGATGTGGAAAAGAAGAGGGGAAGGGTCCTCGAGCAGAATCGTGCATCGTTCGCTGTGCAGCTCCGCGCGAAAGTCAAAATGGCCTATTTCCGACTCTGGCTGCTCGATCGCCAGATCGAGGTTCAGCAGTCCACGCTTCGGCTTCTGGAAGACCTCGCTCAGACGATGCAGACCCGTGTCCTCACGAATCGGATGCGGCAGGCAGACTTGTTGACAGTGCAGGCCGAGGTCGCCGCGGAGCGGGCCCGGCTCACCTCCGCGCGGACGAAGCGCGTGTCTGCCCAGAACGAGCTGTCATCGTTGTTGGGAAGGGACGGAGGAGCCTCCTCTGTCGTGACCGACAGCGTCTTTGCACCCGGCACCCTGGTGATCTCTGAAGCTCAACTGGAAGATCGTGTGCGACAGCTGAATCCCGTTCTTGCCGGCATGGACAGGATGAAAGCGATGAACGAATCGGAGATGGCCGCCGCGAAATCGAACCTTTCGCCCGACCTCATGATTCAGGCGATGGTCATGCGAATGCCGAATGGGGTGATTCTCACGGCAGGTGAGCGATCCGCGTATGCGATTCAACAAAGCGCCATGGGAATGCCGATGGGACAGACGGATTGGATGTACAGCGTCATGGCCTCGATCACGCTCCCGTTCGTTCCCTGGTCGGCGGAGCGATCGTCAAGCCGGGAGGAGGAGTACCTGGCCATGAATGCGAGTATCGATGCCGAGAAGGGCGCGATGCAGCGTGACATGCTCTCGCAGCTCCGTTCGTCGATGCTGAAATACATGACCGCGGATTCGCTGGCGAGGGAGTATTCCAATTCCATCTTGCCGCTGATGCGCGAGGCAGCCGAGGCACAGGTCGTCGCATATCAGACGGGTCAGGTCCCCATCTCGAGCGTCCTCGACGCCCGCAGGATGGAGTTAATGAAACGGGATGACTACTTGATGGTGCTTGTCGACCGGGAGATGGCGCTCGCGGAGATTGAGATGATGGTGGGTGGACCACTCATATAGTTTCAGGGGATCACGCGCAAGGTGAATCTATGAAAGCAACAATCGGCTTCTTAGTAGTGCTTCTATCGATGGGCTTTGCCTCCTGTGGAAAATCCTCCACTTCGCATCAGGAACATGCCGACTCGACAGGAGTCACGCAGGTGGCTGACTACTATACCTGTCCGATGCACCCGCAGGTCAGGTCAGACAAGCCGGGGGTCTGTCCGATATGCCATATGGACCTCGTCAAGGCGAGCAACGGCAGACAGGCCGAAATGCCGATGGACGATGCGAGCGTGATGCTGAATGACCGCGGTCAGCTCCTGGCAAACGTGGCAACGGTCGTCATCGGCCGTGAATCCATCGAGAGAACCATCAGAGCATTCGGAGTGCTGGAGATACCTGAGCCGAACAAGGTCTCCATCAGCGCCCGATTCAACGGCCGGATTGAAAAGCTTCACGTGAATGCGGTCGGCCAACGCGTTGCGAAGGGAGATCCTCTTTTCGACATCTACAGCCCCGACCTGATTCAGGCGCAAAACGAATATCGGCAGGCGATGGCGTCCACCGGGCCGAACCAGGGCCAGATGGTGGAAACCATGCGGTCGAAATTACGATTGCTTGGATTGTCGGATGGTCAGATCCGATCCCTTGAATCCCTCGCAGACGTCCCGCTCGTCTTGACCTATCGGTCACCCGCAGCAGGGACAGTTGTCGACAAGAAGGTGGTCGAGGGGGTTTACGTAAATGAGGGGACGGTTCTGTACCAGATTGCCGATTTGACCATGCTCTGGAATATTGCCGATGTCTATGAATCGGACGCAGCGGAACTCAGGCCGGGCGCCCGGTCGACGATTACCACGCCCGCATCTGCGGGACGGACCTATGATGCATCCATTGGATTTGTCTACCCGGTGGTGGATCCACAAACGCGCACGATCAAGGTTCGATTGATCGTCAAGAATCCAGACGGGGCCCTGAAGCCAAACATGTATACGGAATCGATCTTTCACCTGGTGAAGCCAGCAGCTCTGACTGTTCCGGTGAGTGCCGTGCTCATGACCGGGAAGAGGAATCTCGTCTATGTGAAGGCCGGTCGCGACAACCACTTCGAGGCCCGCGAAATCGACCTTGGCATTAAATCTGACACCAAATATGAGGTGCTGCGGGGCCTGTCAGAAGGTGACGAAGTAGTGAGCGAAGGCGGGTATCTGATCGATTCGGAAAGCCAGTTGAAATCCGGCGGCGGGTCCGCTCACAGTCACGGGACCTCCCAGGCGAAAACGAAGGAAAGCATGCCGGGGATGCAGCATAATCATTGACGCGACCATTGCGTTCGTCGGCGCCCCTTCTGTTCCGCTCTCAGTACCCGGCCGGGCCGTGATTCCTGGGAAGGTTCGGCTCGAGCAGAACTACCCCAACCCTTTCAACCCGAGCACGACGATCAGGTACGGATTGCCAGAGCGCTCGCATGTGACCCTGACAGTATTCAACGCGCTCGGACAGCAGGTGGCCACCGTTGTTCAGGGAGAGCAGGAGGCAGGATATCACGAGGCGAAATTCGATGCCTCACATCTTTCAACCGGCGTGTATCTCTACCAGCTTCGCGCCGGCGATCTCATGGAGACGCGCAGGCTGATGCTTGTGAAGTAGGCCTCCGGCGCCAACAAAGCGAGAGCGGCTCGGAAGGTCCCGGCCCGCTTGTGGTTTGTGCCGCCCTGACTTGAACCTGCGACACACCCGCAACCCGGGAGAGTGTTCGGGGACTCCCCGTCGCCAGGCTAGTCTTGTGAGGAGCATCGTCTTGTGGAGGGTCGTGCCCGGACATTCGCCCTGAGACCGGGTGGTTCTTTGGCCCAATAGAACGCGCCGTCAACCCGGCGCGGCGCTTTGGGGCACAAGTGGTGGCCCGGGGGGAAAGGCCTTTATTATGGGGGGCTCCCGCAGGGACGACGGGCTGTCGTCCCAGCAGGCTTCCTTGCAATTGCGCACTCCCTGGCGTATTATCCCCACACGTACATCGGTGCCCGAAGGCTTCCCCAGCCGAAGGGCCGCCGCAGCTGGACCCTGATCCAGTACCTCCGCTCTAGAGCCCACCCCGACGACCCTTCGCCTTGGCAGTAAGCCGTCCTCACCCAACGAGGAGAAACGGCAGTGGCTACCCTCAGCGGTTCTACCGTCTCCCACTACAAGATCCTCGAAAAACTCGGCGGAGGCGGCATGGGCGTTGTCTACAAAGCCGAGGACACCAAACTCGACCGCATCGTCGCACTCAAGTTTCTCCCTCCTGACCTCACTCGTGATCCAGCAGCGATAGAGCGGTTCATCCACGAGGCCAAGGCTGCTTCGGCTCTCGACCATCCAAACGTCTGCGTTGTCCTGACGTCGGCGAGACCGATGACGGTCAGGTGTTCATCGCCATGGCCTTCTACGACGGGGAGACGCTTAAGAAGATGATCGAGCGTGGGCCGCTTAAGATCGAGCAGGCGGTCGAGATTGCCATGCAGGTCTCGCAGGGACTTGCCACGGCACACGAACGACGATATCGTCCACCGGGACATCAAGCCGGCCAACGTCATGGTCACCTCGGACGGGGTGACCAAGATCGTCGATTTCGGGCTCGCAAAGCTCTCCGGTCGTTCCTTGTTGACGAAGTCCGGAAGCGACCCTGGGCACGGCAGCCTACATGTCGCCGGAACAGGCAATCGGTGAGTCGCTTGACGGGAGGACGGACATCTGGTCGTTGGGTGTTACATTCTACGAGATGCTCACCGGTCACAGGCCCTTCGAGAGTGACTACGAGCAGGCGCTTGTGTACTCGATTCTGAATGAGGATCCGAAACCGATGCGGGATATTCGGCCTGAGGTCCCCGACGCGCTGCAGAAGATCGTCCGACGGATGATGGGGAAGAAGCTCGAGGACAGGTATCAGAATGCAGCCGAACTTGAAGCCGATCTGGAGGCCTTCAGAGCCGGGTCGGGACTCGCACGAAAGACTCAGAAGTTGTCGGGCAGAAAGGGTCGGAAAGTGGTGCTGGCTGTCGCGGGCGCCCTCATCGTCATCGGGGCGGGATTGCTCCTCTCGCTCCCCGACGTTGATCCGAAAATGTCATCCATGGCGATTCTCCCGTTCGTCAACGTGGCAAAGGACCCTGAGATCGAATATCTGTGTGATGGGCTTGCTGAGGCTCTCACCGACCAGATCGCCCGCCTCCCGCAACTGGAAAAGGTGACAGCGTTCAATGGGGCACTTTATTATAAGGGCAAGGACATCCCTCCACCAGAAATCGGGAAGCAGCTCGGGGTGGAGACGCTCCTCATCACACGGTTGCAGGGGCAGGGGGACAGCGTGGTATTGACCATGGAACTTGTGAACGCTCGTGAGAACACGCATCTCTGGAGCGGGCGTTTTAAGGAAGGAAAATCCCGACTAAACAGAGTAGTCCCCTCCGTGTTCCTCTCACTCGCAACGGAGCTGGATCTCGCGACAGGTTCCAGCCAACCCGAGGTTGCCTCAGAAGTGAGCGAAGCCTTCCGACTCTATCTCAAATCGCGATACCATTACTACAAAGGAACCGTCGATGGCTATCGCCAAAGCATGCAGTACTGTCGGGAAGCTATTTTGCTAGACCCATCATTTGCACTCGCGTATTCTGGGCTCGTTGAAGGCTACGTGCAGCTGTCTGCAACAGACTTCGTCTCTGGGGGCATGTTCGTGATTCGGCCGCCATTGCGGCACGCAAGGCCATTGAATTGGACAACAGTCTCCCCCAAGCTTTCAGTTCTCTTGGACTTGTCAACTGGTTCGATCTAAACCTCAAAAGGTCGGAACAGGATTTCCTCAAGGCGCTGGCGCTCAATCGCTCCTATTCTGAGGGATACCACTACTACGCCCATCTGCTCGCCAGCAGAGGGGAATCCGCGAAGGGGTTCGAAAACATGGAGAAAGCCATCGATCTGTCTCCCACATGGACCCTCAACCAGTATTGCTACGGCATGTTCTACATACACGCACGTCGTTACCGCGAAGCAGAGATGCATTTCGAGCGAATGGGGCAGCAGGACTCAGCAAGCAGCGACGGCGATCTCGGCCTCTTCAGGGTTTTGCTGTTTGAGGGAAAGATCGACAAAGCAACCGAGACCGCCTTGCGGCTCGCCTCCCGCTATGGTGCGCAGCCCTCGGAATTGGAGTTTATGCTGGCAAGGGTAGCTGCAAAAGCCGGACGCAGAGAGGAGGCCCTCGCTCGAGTGCAGCACCTCGAAGAACTGGCCGACAAAGAGAAGGACGTGCATGGTGAACAGTTTGATCCATTCTCGTTTGCCAGAATTTACGCGAGCCTGGGTATGAAAGAGGAAGCGCTTGAATGGATAGAACGGTCGTTCTTCCAGCACTCCAATTTTCTTGTGAATCTGAACATTGCACCTGAGTTTGACACTTTGCGCGGTGATGCCCGTTTCACCGCCTTTCTGCGGAGGGCAGGCTTCCTGGAATGATCGGTTGTGGCTAGAACTGTCGCAGTGATCTTTTCGAAATGGAATAGGGAGAAGAAGGTCCTTCGTTGATCGCGTCTTTTCTGAGAAAGGAAACGATCATGAGAGTCACTGTGCTTCTTCTGGTGTCCGTGCTTCTGTTATGCTCCTGGGCAACCGCGCAGACTGTGAGCGGTAACCTTGAGGGGCGGAGTCCATCGATTCCACTGGAGCCCCGATTCCAGGGGTCAACGTGTCAATTGTTGGTCCAAACCTGATCGGGGTTCGAGGTACCACGACGGGGGACAACGGCCTCTTCAGGGTTCTAGCCCTCCCGAGTGGCTACTATGAAGTGAGGATCAGTCACGTCGCATTCCAGTCGAAGACCGTCGCTGGCGTCCGTGTCCCCCTCGGGGAACGGTCACGCTAAGCGATCTCCGGCTCAATCCGCGCGCGCTGGAAGCAGCTGAAATCGTGACGTCAGGGGAGCGTCCTCTGATTGATATCACGTCTACCTCGCTCGGGGAGAATCTGACTAATGCCCAGCTTGAGGGTCTTCCCCTTGAGCGGAACTACCAGGCGATCAGCAAGCTCCTCCCGCAGGCGAACGAAAGCTACTATGGGGATGGGGTGAGCGTCGCCGGTGCCACCGGGCTTGAGACTAAGTACTTCATCGGGGGAGTTGATGTCACCGACCCGATCAAAAGCAGCTCTTCGACAAACCTCCCGTACAATTTCGTCCGTGAGATTCAGGTTCGCACGGGCGCATGAAGCAGAGTATCGCGGCTCCCTGGGTGGCCTTGTCAATGCGGTGACTTACTCCGGGGGGAATGAATTCAGCGGTCAGGTGTACGGTTTCTTCACGAACAACGATTTTGCGGGCACGCCGCGGCAAGGAACGAGCCCGCTCCCGCTGACATATCGTCAATACGATGTAGGTGGAAGTGTCGGCGGCCCCATCGTTAGGGACCGGCTCTGGTTCTTTGGCGCGTACAATCCTCTTTCTTCTCATGAAGACGTGTCGCTCGGAACGCTGGGGACCTTCGACGACTACATGACTATTCACGCCTTTGCATCAAAGTTATCGTGGAGGGTGGATGAGGGGATACCGTCCATCTCGCGGTCTTTGGTGACCCCACATCGGGTCGGATGGTCACGTCCGTGCCTCCTCCCTACACAGCTCTGAGTGCCGACCCATTTCTCTCAAGTATCGAGAAAGGGGGCATCACTGTGGCGGCTGACGGTACCACATTCTCGGCAAAGGAATTCTGCTGGAATCGTACGCGGCATGGATGCGTCGGAAAGATGTGCAGGAAGGCGAGAACCCCCAAAGTCGGGATGTTGGCAGCTTCATGGACAATGTAAACTTTACCTGGTCTGGCGGACCGATATACCGTTTCAACGATGTGGTGACCACAGTGTCAGCTGGCGCAAAGGCAACGATGAATCTGGCAAACCACATCGTGAAGAGTGGAATTGAAATCACAGACCTGAAACTATCAAAGAAACCGAGTCGGACCGCTTACTTAGGCAGATGACCGACACTCTATTCGACGATCAGACCTACTTGCCT
>CAWABB010000003.1:0-55670 GCA_963780165.1 uncultured Ignavibacteria bacterium
CACTGATAATGATACAACTCGTGCAGGCTTGTACGGACCGACGCTTGATCCGTGGCGCTCTTCTTCTCTTCTTCTTCGTCGGGGCCTGGCGCGGCACGGCCCCAGCCCAGGTTGACGCCTCGTTCGGCGGTCGTCAGAGTCTCTCGTCGACCGCGTACTACTATATCTCCAAGGCCGGAGAGATCACCATGCCGGTGAATCTCTGGGGGAACGTGAAGAACCCCGGGAGGTACGAAATCCCCATCTCGACCGACCTCGTTGAGCTCCTGTCGTTCGCGGGCGGTCCCACCGGGAGAGCCACCCTCGACGCCGTGAGGATCGTGCGGACGGTCCGGCGCGACAACCTCATGCGCAAGGTCGAGTTCGAGGTGAATCTCGACGAGATGCAGAAGCTCGACGAAAAGGCGCTGGACCTGGAGCCGGGCGACACGGTGATCATTGAGGGCGGCAACATGGATTTCCGCGATTACGCGCTGATCATCTCCACTGTCGCCGCTGTCACCGCGGCGATCGCGAGCATGGTCCGGATAACACAGTAATTCCCGGCTTCGGCGGAGACTCCTGAGAGTTCGGGCAATGTTCTTTAAGCTCATTCTCTTCTTCGGCATCCTTCTCTTCACCTCCCTCTCGGGCTACGTCACCACGCAGGTGGTGCCGAGGGTGGATGAATCATTCCGCGTTGCCACCGCCGTGTGTGACGCCGTCATGTTCGCCATGGCGCTCTCCGTCCTGATCCGCCACCGGCGGGCGGGTGTTGTCCGGTGGCTGCTCTTCTTCCTCGTGGCGGCGACCGTGACGGTCATCGTCAACCTCGACCAGCTCAATCTTCTTGCTCAGCTGAACGGCCTTCGCCAGCCGCTGTTTGTGCTGTCCTCCCTCGTGGTCGTGTACGACCTGCTCTCCTCCGACCGGTCGGACCTCGTCATCACGTGGATGGACAGATTTCTGATCGTGTTCGTGCTGGTACAGCTGCCGCTCACCCTGTACCAGTTTGCGAAGTATGGCGCGGGCGACGCCGTAGGCGGGACCTACGGACTGACGGGCGGAAGCGGGAACATTACGGTGCTGCTGTTTGTCATCGTCTTCTATCTTCTGGTCCGATACGGGTCGGTCGACGACGGCGAAAGCTTTGCGGTCAGTCGCATCATTCCCTTTTCCTTACTTCTTGCCCCGGTGGCGTTGAACGAGACGAAGATCGCCTTCGTGTTTCTGGCGATGTTTCTGGGATTCCTCGTATTGAGCCGCAGAAAATCCTACAAGGCAATCCCGATCCTGGCGCTGGGCGCGCTGTTGATCTACATGCTGAACGAGATGTATACCGAGTCCGTCAGAGATCCCTCGAGGTTCATGATGAACCAGGAGTTTCTCGAACGGTACCTGGTGTACGACCCGAGGCACGGGGTAGATATCCCTCGATTCCAGAAGCTGATGATCATGTTCACCGGCATGGGGAAGAAACTGACGGCAATGATCCTGGGATACGGATACGGTCTCTTTGTGGGAGAGAACATCCTCGGCAAGTCGATGTATGTCAAATCGTTCTGGTACACGGCCGGCACGAGGCCCTCGCTGTTCAGCATCTGGATGCAGGGAGGGCTTCTCGCGGTCATCGCCATGGCGGGAGCGTTTTTTTCGTTCCTTTTTCACAGACTGTCGAGCGCAGCGCCCACGGTCAAGAGGTTCCGCTGGTTCCTGGTCGCGATCATGGGCATCGCGCTCGTGTACAACGAAGCATGGCTGAACCGTCCCTTCGCGATCATCTTCGCCTACCTCTCAACATGGCTCGTCCTCCGCGCATCTGATTCTGAGGCGGAGTCCTCAGAGGTCGAAGCGGAGCCGACCGAGGAGTTCTCCGCCCCCTCCGATGATGCGGCAGGCGCGCTCGCGGGGGCTCCCAGGGTCTCATAAGCGCATGGCTGCCCCTCGTGGTACCGCCGACCCCGCTTCGCCCACGTCCCGGATGAAAACGCTCGTCGTAGTGAATCAGATCCAGTACGGCTACCATACGCCGTGGTACTTCTTCTGCAAGCATCTCGGGAGCCGATTCAACATCGTATACGTCTGCTGGGACTACGGGTATCCGCACGTTCCGGATGACGGCGTCGCTGTGCGCTATGTGGAGCGGACGGGGCCGCGGCCGGTCCGGCTCTGGCGTTTCCTGAGGGCGTCGATGACGGAACTCTCCGCGAATTCCGGAGCCGTGGATGTGGTCAGGTACTTCCGCGGTTCCTCGATCCTCCGGCTTGCTAAGGGGACACGCCAGATGGTGTTCGATGTCCGCAGCGGGTCTGTCCTCCGCACGCCGCTACGCCGGAAGCTCGAGGATATGTTGATCAGGCTCGAAAGCGTGCCGTATCACCACATCACTATTCTATCGAAGGATCTCATCCCGTACCTGCGGCTCCCGGACCGGAAGTGCCATGTCGTTCCGCTCGGGGGCGAGTCGATGGGGCTGCCGCCCCGGACGTTCGAGGGGCTGCATCTTCTGTACATCGGTACGCTCTTCCAGCGCGAGATCCACAAGAGCGTGGAGGGATTCGCCGCGTTCGCCCGCTCCATGCCGCCGTCGGTGCCGCTGTCCTACGACATTGTCGGCGACGGGCCCGAGGAGGACCGGCAGAAGGTCGATGCCGCGATTCGCGCGAATGGGCTTGAAGGTCGGGTCCGCTGTCATGGGAGGATTGCCTACACCCGTCTTCCCGAGCTAGCCTCGCAGTGCAATGTCGGTGTGGCGTTCGTGCCGTTGAGCGACTATTTCCGATCGCAGCCAGTGACGAAGGTGTACGAATACCTCCTTGCCGGAATGCCTGTTGTGGCCACGGAGAACCCGCAGGTGCTGTCGGTGCTCGACGCGAGGAACGGGGTGTTGCACGACGACACGCCGGAGGGATTCGCAGGTGCTCTGCGTACGCTCTGGGACCGGCGGGGGTCATACGACAGCGCCCGCATTGCGGGCGATGCAGGTCAGTACTCCTGGGAAGCTATCGTTCACACAAACCTCGGTCCGTATCTTGAACAGCTCGGCTGACCGCACATCTGAAGGCGCGCACGTTGCGGGGGATGGGCCCGTCGTGCTGATCGGCGGGCTTGCTCCGAAGTCGGGTGGCGCAGTCCACCTGGTGACATCGCAGTTCCTGGATGGTCTTGGCGGTCGGGTCCGGTTCGTACCGTTTGCCATTGACAGGACCGCGGGTCTTGGGGGCCGGGCGCACCTGAACGCTGCAAACATCTGGTACCTCTTCGCACACCTGTCCGCGTGGGTCTCTGCGCTGCGGCGCAGCCGGCCCGCCATCGTGCATTACCCTGTGACGTCGGGGTGGAACTTCCCGAAAAGCCTGCTCTTCCTCTGGCTCGGTCAGCGGTGGGGAGCACGAGCGATCGGCCACGTCCACGGCGGATCCATGGATCTGTACTGGGACGGCCGGTCCGCCTGGCAGAAGACGGTGTACAGGCGCTTGATCGGCGGGATGGACGCGATGATCGTCCTGAGCGACCGGTGGCGGCGGTGGGCCATGTCCGAATGGGGTCTTCCCGAGTCGCGCGTTCACATTGTGTTCAATCCGATCGAGGCCTGGTTTGAGCGCGAGGCGCTCGGGCTTGAGCCGGCGCCCAACAGCAAAGCGTTCTTTCTCGGTTCCATTGGCAAGCGGAAGGGCGTGCACGATATCGTCAGCCTTGGAGTCGTCCTGCGTGATGAAGGGCCCAGGACCAGCATCTCGCTGATCGGGCCGCAGGAATGGACCGGCGACCTGGAGGCCATCAGGGGCCGGATCAGCGCCGAGGGTCTCACGGATATCCAGCTCATGCCTCCGGTCGGGGGGCCGTCGAAGCTGGCCGCCTACCAGGAGCACGGCATCTTCCTGTTCCCGAGCTACCGCGAGAACCTCCCGCTGGTCGTGCTGGAGGCTGCCGCGGCAGCACGTGCCATCATCACGACGCGGGTGGGAGGCGTGCCCGAGTTTCTCGTGCACAACGAATCGGTGATCTTCGTCGAGCCCGGGAACGTGCGGGAGATGCAGGATGCGCTGCGGAGGCTCCACGAAGACCCGGAGTTGAGACGTCGGCTCGGCGTGGCCGCGAGAGAGGTGTTCCGGAAGAAGCTCGTGCGATCGTCGATCATGGATTCGCTTGAAGCGGTGTATCGTGATGTGCTGGGAGGCAGCGCGGCAGCACCATCCACGGAGGCCCCACATCATGTACCGTGAAGCGTTGCAGTATGCGATCCGGTCCACCGGATCCTTCCGGACGTATCGTGCCATGCTGCAGGAGGCAGAGCGGTGGACTCCCGACCGCCTCGAGGACGTGCAAAACTCGCTCCTGCGTGAGATGATCCGGAAGGCCTACCGGACCATCCCCTACTATCGCGCCCTCCTCGATGCCCGGGGCGTGCGCCCGGATGAGATCAGGTCGTCCGGGGATCTCTCCTGCCTTCCGCTGATGGACAAGTTCACGCTCAGGTCTGAGTTCCACGCCCTCCGGTCTCGCTCGCGATTCGTCCCGGCTTTCCAGGCGTACACGAGCGGGACAAGCGGGTCTCCCGTCGTCATGCTGCGGGGGCTGGACAACATCCGGTTTGAGCAGGCGTCAATGCGGACGCATGACCGATGGGCGGGGTTGACGCAGCCGGTCCGGAGGTTCTCGCTTGTCGGGCGCAGGGTGATCCCGCTGCGTCAGCAGGAACCCCCGTTCTGGAAGCACGACCCGTTCGAGCGTGAGCTCGCGATGTCCGCGCATCACATGACGGCAGCAAACCTCGATGGGTATATTGCGGAGTTGCTGAAGTTCCGGCCCGATGCCTTGAGGGCGTACCCGTCGACCGCGAACGTTCTGGCACATCACCTGCTCAACCGCGGGGTGACGATCCCGCTGAAGGCCGTGTTCACGCAGTCCGAGCAGTTGACCGAGAGCCAGCGGCGGGATATCGAAACGGCGTTCAAGACGCGTGTTTACGACCGGTACGGGAATGCGGAGCGCGTTGCTGCATTCCTCCAGTGCGGACATGGGACCTATCATGAAGCGCCACTGTACAGCATTGTCGAGTACCTGCCGGTCAGGCAGGGCGTCTATGAGGTGGTCGGCACGTCGCTTCACAACGGCGTCATGCCGCTGATTCGCTATCGGACGGACGATCTCGTGGAGCTGCAGGAGGCGGGTGCCTGTCCGTGCGGAAGGCGTTTCAGGGTCGTCACACACCTGAGCGGGCGCCTGAAAGATCAGCTCGTCATGGCGGACGGGAGCCTCAAGTACGTACAAACGAGCGATCTCTTGAAGGGGATGACGTGGCTGAAGGAATCGCAGCTTCTTCAGGAGAAGGTCGACAGGATCGTGCTGCGCATAGTTCCGATGCCGGGGGCGTTCATTCCTGATCATGACAGTCTCATCGATCGGCTGGTCCGTGTCATCGGGGGGCCCCGGTCGATATTCCGGATCGAGGTCATGGACAGCATCCCCCGGGAGACAAGCGGGAAACTGAAAGCTGTAAAGAGTCTTCTCCAATGAAACTCGCATGGATGGTACGCCGCCTTCAGCGCATGTCTCCCGCAGAGATTGCGCATCGCGCGTATCGCACGGGCCGGCATGTCGCGGAACGGAGGCTCCCCGGCATCGGCAGGCCGCCCGCTCCAGGTCATGTGGCGCTCGCCGACCGCCGGTGGTTCGTCGATCTCTCAGAGCGGGAGACAATCAGGCGGACCCTGACCGAGCAGCTGGGATGGTCCGACCGGGCCGCGGGCGACCTCCTCGCCCATCGGTTCACGTTCTTCGCTCTCGAGCGGCATCCGTTCGGCGACGTCATCCGGTGGAACCGCGACTACAAGAACGGGGTGGACGCCCCGGGGGGATTCGGGCCGCTCCTTGACTACAGGGATGCAGCCCGGTACGGGGACATCAAGTACCTCTGGGAGCACAACAGGCACCATCACCTGGTGGAGCTTTCGAAGGCGTGGTACCTGACCGGCGACGAGGCGTACGCCGCAGACGTCGTTGCACAGGTCCGATCGTGGATCGCGGAGTGCCCGTACCCGCAGGGAGTTCAGTGGGCGAGCGCTCTTGAGAGCGCGCTCCGGGTGATCAACTGGACGTTCGCGCTCCGCTTTCTGCTCTCCGGAGAGACCATGCCGCGCAGTCTGACGCCGGAGATCCTGCAGGCGTGGCTGCACTCCCTCCACCAGCACCTCTGGTTCATCGACAGAAATCTCTCCAGGCACTCCTCCGCGAACAATCATCTCATCGGAGAGGCGGCGGGACTGTTTGTCGGAGCGCTCATAGTCGACACGCCGGAGTCCGCGCGGTGGGTGCGGCGTGCGCAGGCCATGCTCGAGCGGGAAGCCCTGGTACAGGTGTGGCCGGACGGGGTCACCAAGGAGCAGACCACCGCGTATCAGACATTTGTCTTCGATTTCCTTTTTATTGCCGGACGGCTCGGGGATATAAACGGCCTCCCGTTTTCACCGGCGTACTGGCAGCGGCTCGAGCGGATGGCCGAATTCGTGCATGCTTTGATCGGGGGGGATGGGGAAGTCCCCGCAATTGGCGATGACGACGAAGGGTACGTGGTTGTCCTGTGTCACGCCCCGGGATACAGGAAATTCCGATCATTGCTGGACACGGCCGCCATAGCGTTTGACCGGGCGGAGCTGGGCTCGGGGTCGCATCGGTTCGATGAAAAGACCTTCTGGCTTACGGGGCACACTGTGCCTTCCGGGTTCGTCGAGCGCGCCGGGTCAGGAGGACCTCGCACGCACGAGATTGTTGCTGGTGTCGCGGGGCGGGAGGCTCGAAGCGCGTTGGCGAGCGTCCTGCCGGACGACTTCCCGGATGGTGGATACTACGTCCTGCGCGGAGCCGGGGCGCGGGTGGTCGTTGATTGCGGTCCGCTCGGCTACCTTTCGATCGGGGCGCACGGGCACGCGGACGCGCTGAGCGTCCTGCTGGACTACGAGGGGTTGCCGATTCTCGTCGATCCGGGCACCTATGTGTACCATTCGGACCGGTTGTGGCGGGACTACTTCCGGGGGACGGGAGCACACAATACGGTGGTCATAGACGGACAGGACCAGTCGGTCATCGGCGGGAGCTTCATGTGGCTGCGGCACGCCCGGGCAACGCTGGTGGAGCGAGGCGTGGACCATGTTCGGGGGAGGCACGATGGGTACACGCGTCTGTCCGACCCGGTCGTGCACGAGCGAGAGGTGCGGCTCGACGCAGCGGCTCGCGCCGTCATGGTGACCGAGAGGATTGAGTGTAAGGGCAAACACGTCGTCGACGTCCTGTGGCATCTGCATCCTGCGTGCCGCTGCACGGTGGAGGGCGGCAGGGTGAAGGTGGAGCGGAACGGCGTGGCAATCGCGATTGAGCCGGACGCGGCTTCGGGGACTGTGTCGCTTCACAGCGGCGAATGCGATCCGCCGCTGGGCTGGTACTCGCCGGGCGTCGACCGGAAGGAACCGGCGACGGCTGTGCGCGTGTCGAGAGCGATCCAGGGTGCACATACGTGCACGACCCGGATACAACTGTTATGATAGACCAGGAGATGTCATGAAACTTTCAGTGTTCGGACTCGGATATGTCGGCGCCGTGACGTGCGGGTGTTTTGCCAGGGATGGCCACCAGGTGATCGGTGTGGACGTCTCGAAGGTGAAGATTGATATGATCAACGCCGGCCAATCGCCGGTCGTGGAGCCGGAGATCGAAGAGTTGATCGGCGCGTCGGTGCGTGCGGGGCGGCTGCGGGCGACCTCCGGCGCGGACGATGCGATACGGAACAGCGAGCTGACGTTCATCGCGGTCGGCACCCCGTCCAGGACGAACGGCAGCATCGAGCTGACCTATCTGAAGACCGTCTGTGAGCAGATCGGGGCGGTGCTGAAGGCCAAGAACGATTTTCACGTGATCGTGTGCCGCAGCACGATGCTGCCGGGGACGCTCCGGTCGCTCGTGATTCCGACGCTCGAGCAGCATTCCGGGAAGAAGGCGGGGAGGGATTTCGGGGTCTGCTTCAATCCGGAGTTTCTGCGCGAGGGGACGTCAGTCTACGATTTCGACCATCCTCCCAAGACTGTGTTCGGCGGGACGGACGACCGTTCCACCGGACTCCTTCGGGCCCTGTATGAGAAGCTTCCGGGCGAGATGATCGTGACGTCGATCGAAGTGGCAGAGATGGTAAAGTACGCCGACAACGCGTTCCACGCCGTCAAGATCACGTTTGCCAATGAAATCGGGATGGTCTGCAAGCGGCTGGGGATCGACAGCCACGCGGTCATGGACATTTTCGTCAGGGATACGAAGCTGAACCTGTCTCCGTACTATCTGAAGCCAGGATTCGCGTTTGGCGGGTCCTGTTTGCCGAAGGATGTCAATGCGATCACGTACCAGGCGCGCAGCCTTGACCTCTCGACGCCGCTCCTGAATTCGCTGCTGGAAAGCAACCGCGTGCAGGTAGCCGCCGTGGTTTCCTCCATCCTCCATCTCAACAAGAAGAAGGTCGGCGTGCTGGGATTCAGCTTCAAGGCCGGGACCGACGACCTCCGCGGCAGCCCGATCGTCGAAGTCATCGAAATGCTCCTGGGGAAGGGGTGCGCGGTCCAGCTGTACGACCGCAACGTGAAGATCGCGCGTCTGATGGGCGCAAACCAGAGCTATATCGAGCAGCACATCCCCCATATCGCCGCGCTGATGCGCGACTCGGCCGCCGATGTGGTTGCGTCGAGCGACGTCATCATCATCGGCAACAAGGCTCCCGAGTTTGCCGACGTGGTCAGGGATATTCCCGACGGCAAGATCGTGTTCGACCTCGTGCGCATACTGAAGGACCGCGTCTCCGGCGACGGGTATATCGGCATCGCGTGGTAGGGAGGGGGACGTCCCGCCACAGCCACAGCTGATCACGGGCGGCCCTGTGAGCGGGTGCGTCTGCACCCATCTGTGGTCGGAATGTCCCTCCTTCGCTCCTGCCATGTGATCCTGATGTCCACCGCGGGGTGACACCGTGTGACTTCGCGCACGACACCTCGCGCGTTTCCCTCCTAGATTACCTCCACACTTCCGGGCGAGTTCCTGTGGCGGCGAGTGGTTTTGCCGCCTGCGCCGGAGACGAATCTTCCAAAGCCCCACAATGAACACGACATCTAACGTAGCGGTCCGGGAAGACATCGCTGAAGATCTTGGCACGTTTGCACCTCAAAGCATCACCACGGTGCGCGACGACTCGATCGGCCTGCGAGGTTATGTCGTCATCGACGCCAGCGTGATGGGTCGTGCGTGCGGTGGTCTGCGTCTCACGAACGACTTGACCGTCGAACAGATCTCAGCCCTGGCGCACGGCATGACGTTGAAGTACGGTTTCAGCGGCATGGCGCAGGGTGGAGCGAAGGCGGGGATCTTCGAGGACTCCGAGGTCTCCCGTGAGCGGAAGTGGGAGCTGCTCCGCCGGTTTGGCGAGATCATCGCACCGCTGCTCCGCACGCGCGCATACATCTCCGGGCCCGACATGGGCACGACGAACGAGGATATCGGGAAGATGCTGGCGGCGGCGGGGAGCGAGATTCCGAAACCGCGCCGGCGCCGCGGCCTCAAGTCGGGACGCTATACAGCCATGGCCGTGATGGTTGGCGTGGAGGCGTGCAGCGAAGCGCAGCACATGGCGTTGGCGGGGAAGACGGTTGCGATCGAGGGATTCGGGTCGGTGGGGAGTGCGCTCGCGGAACTGTTGGTGCGCCGTCACGGAATGCGTGTGGTTGCGGTCTCCACCTCCAGGGCTGCCATTTATCATCCTGCGGGGCTGGACGTCGAGCACTTGATGCGCCTCCGGGAGCGGCTCGGGAACGACTGTGTTGTGGCCTATGAGAGGGCGGACCGCATTCCGCACCATGAATTGAAGCTGCTGAACGTGGATGTGTTCTCTCCCTGCGCGGGTCAGTTCTCGATCACCACGGAGAACGTTGCCGCCGTGAAGGCGCGGCTCGTCGTGCCGGGAGCGAACAACCCGGTGACGATGCAGGCAGAACGCATCCTCCACGATCGGGGCATCCTTTCGATTCCGTATTTCGCAGCGAATTGCGGAGGGGTTCTAGGAAACAAAGCCGAGGTACTGGGCATCTCGGAGGACGCCATCGAGGCCTTCCTGCGGCGGAAGAACCGCGGCAGGATCGTGGAGCTGATCGCGCAGTCTCGCGCCAGCGGCACGATGATGATGCCGATTGCGGAGGCGTACGCGCTCCGCAGATTCAAGAGAGTGCAGGAAGCCGCTGCCAGGCAGAATCCCCGGCGCGGCCTCAGCAACATCGCACTCCGCACATTCAACGCCGGCCTGATTCCCGAGGCGGTCGTCAGACCGCTCGGGCCCGTCTATCTCAACCGGTTCATGTCGAACGATCCGCCCGTGGGGGGAGGGGAACGTTAATGGATAATCTTCGCACAGCACTTTCATACGTCGCCCGGAGCGCGTACTTCTCCGCCAAAGGGTACGCCGTGTCCGCCTTGAAGCACGGGCCGGAGTTCCAGCGGACCCTCGCCGAGCTGGAAACGAGTCAGTGGTTCTCCGCCAGTCAGTTCCGCGAGATGCAGGACCAGAGGGTTCGCGCATTGATCCTGCACGCGTACGATACGGTTCCATACTACCGGCGGCTGTTCAATGCGCACGGGCTGCGCCCGTCCGACGTTCGCTCCGTCGACGACCTGAAGAAGGTTCCCATCCTGACCAAGGACATGCTCCGGGCCAACGCGCGCGAGCTTGTGTCCACCGCGTTTCCGCGCAGGTCACTGTTTGGGGGCTGGACGACAGGCTCGACGGGAACGCCCATCAACGCACTGCGCACGCACACTTCGATCGCGTTTGAGAATGCGATGATCTGGCGCCAGCGCCGCTGGGCGGGCATCGAGCTCAGGGCCCGGAAGGCTGCGGTGTGGGGCACGATCTGGAACAACGTCATCATCCCGTCCAGCCTCCCGAAGCGCCCGCCGTACTGGCGGTACAACGCAGCCGACCGGCAGCTGTTGTTCTCATACTACCACATGTCGGATGAAACGCTCCCCGAGTATTTCGACAAGCTTGAAAAGTTTCGTCCGGCCTTCATTGAAGGGTTCCCCTCGACGATTCTCGTGCTCGCCAATTTCCTGCGCCGGCGTGGCCGTTTCTTCCCGGTGCGGGCCGTCTTTACCTCTTCGGAGCCGCTGTACGAGGTCCATCGCCGCGAAATCGAAGAGAGGTTCCGGACGCGGGTGTTCGACCTGTACGGTCAGGCGGAACGCGTTTCCGCAGCGACCGAGTGCGAAGCGCACAGGGGACTGCACGTCAATCCCGAATACGGCATCCTCGAAGTGCTCCGCAACGGCGCGGATGTTGCACCAGGCGAAAGCGGGGAGCTTGTCGGCACCGGTCTGAACAACTTCGGCATGCCCTTGATACGCTACCAGACCGGCGACATCGGCCGCCTGTCAGCCGCACCGTGCACCTGCGGCCGCACCATGCCCCTCCTGGAGTCCGTCCAGGGCCGGCTGGTGGACTGCATCCAGACGCCGGACGGACGGAAGATTCCCGGGGACGGTATTATGGGAGCGTTTCACGGGATCGGCAACATTCGTCGCTCGCAGATCATTCAGGAGGACCTGGGAACTCTGGTCGTTCGGATCGAGCGGGACAATCCAGGCGAGCCCGTCGACACGCGGACATTGCAGCGGAACCTCGAGACCTGCCTCGGGCAGGAGATGCGCATTGCGTTCGACGTGGTGCGTTCGATTGACGTCCATATTGGGAGCAAGTTCCGCTGGGTCATTTCACATGTTGCGCACGACCACGTGCCCGCGTCCGAGGAATACGTATGAGAGATCCCGAGGTCAGCGCTTCGTCACTACCGCGCGTGCGCATTGGCAACCGGTTGACGGAGAGTGGGACGGCACTTCGGGGAAGTCCTCCGATGTCCCCGCCGGCCCGTCCGGCAGTCCGGGTCCTGATGGGCCTCGTCGATCAGGCGCAGGCCGGGGGCGTCTTTGCCGCGGAGCGGAGCATGATGAGGGGGTTGGAGTCGATCGGAGGTGCGGAGGTTCAGTCGTTCATGTTCGGCAGCCGGTCCGCGTCGGAAGCGTTGGGCAGCCGCATGATCAGACTTCTTGGGGACCTGTTCACATTCGCCCGGACAGTCCTCCGCGAGCGGCCTGATGTCATCCACCTCAACTCCGCGTACAACCGCTACGCGCTCGTCAGGGACGTGCTCTATCTGCTGATTGCGCGAATCCTGGGGCACCGGGTCTTTCTCAAATACCACGGTTCACACGCACGCACCCTGGCCGAGGGTGGTGGGATCTGGCGCGCGCTCACGCGCGTCGCGGTGGCCCTCTCCTCGCGCGTCGGGTTGCTTTCCACCGAGGAGTTGAAGAACTTTGTTGCAGCCGGATGTCCGCGACATCGTTTCGTGGTGGTCAAGAACGCCGTCGACCTTGAACGGTTCACGTCACCGGCATCGACCAATCATCGTGGCGGGCTGCTGTTTATCGCGCGGTTCATCCGGCCGAAGGGCCTGGCCGATCTACTGGACGCAGTTGCAGTTCTGAGGCAGCGGGGCGTGGACGCGCCGCTGGTGTGTGTCGGGGATGGGCCACAGATGCAGGACGCCCGGGAGCGTGCGCGCATGCTGGGGCTGGGCGACGTCGTCGCGTTTACGGGCCAGCTCCCCGAGGATGAGACGGTTGCACGGTACAAGGCCGCATCTATCCTGGTGCTTCCGACGTATCACCAGGAAGGCTTCCCGATGACAATCCTCCACGGGATGGCTGCCGGGATGGCTATCGTGACAACCCGCATCCGTGCCGCGGCGGACTACCTTCGTGAGCCAGAGCACTGCCTCTGGGTATTGCCGCGAAATTCCGCATCCATTGCCGATGCGCTCGAGCGCCTGTTGCGCGATCCCGAGCTCTGCCGGCACATAGGACGCGCAAACATGCTGAAGGCCCGTGAATTCCAGGGCGACGTCGTCGCCCGGGAGTACCGTGAGCTGTATCGCTCGATTGTTGCAGAACGCTGACACCGAACTCCCCATGTCCTCTTCTACGCCGCAGTCCCGCCGACGCCGGGTTCTCATCATTGTTGAGAATCTACCCGTTCCGTTCGATAAACGTGTATGGAACGAAGCCACCGCGCTGGTGCGCGCCGGCTACACAGTGACGGTCATCTCCCCGATCGGCAAAGGGTACGAATCCAGGCGCGAGGTGCTGGACGGAGTCACCATCTACCGGCATCCGCTCCCGCTGGAGGCAGACGGCGCATTCGGGTACGTGCTCGAGTACGGGTCCGCGCTCTTCTGGGAGCTGCTCCTCGCCATCCGCGTCGCGATGAAGGAGGGCTTCGATGTTCTCCAGGCCTGCAACCCGCCGGACACCATCTTCCTGATCGGCGGGCTGTTCAAGCTCTTCGGGAAGCGATTTGCGTTCGACCACCACGACATCAATCCGGAACTCTATGTCGCGAAGTTCGGGCGTAAGGATCTGGCGTTCCGGTTGATCGTGGCGCTGGAGCGGTGGACGTTTCGGACTGCGGACATTTCCATCGCGACCAATGAATCGTACCGCGAGATCGCGGTCACGCGCGGGGGCATGAAGAGCGATCGCGTCTTCGTTGTGCGGAGCGGCCCGGACGTTTCGAAGGTCCGGCCTGTGCCGCCCGTTCCCTCGCTGAAGAAGGGGCGCACGTACCTCCTCGGGTATGTCGGGGTGATGGGCAAGCAGGAGGGGCTGAACCATCTGCTTGACGCCATGCGGCACATTGTGCAGGTTCGTGGAAGGCGTGACATTCAGTGCGCGGTCATCGGATCGGGGACAGAGCTCGAGAACATCAAGGCGTACTGTGCGTCACTGGGGCTTGGCGAGTATGTGGAGTTCACGGGCCGGATACCGGATGATGCGCTCTTGGCGTACCTCTCGACGGCGGACCTCTGCGTGAACCCGGACGTGGCAAACGAGATGAACGACAAGTCCACCATGAACAAGATCATGGAGTACATGGCGCTGGGGAAGCCGATCGTGCAGTTCGATCTCACGGAGGGGAGGCGCTCCGCGCTTGACGCATCCCTCTATGCGCGGGGGAACGACGCGGTGGACCTTGCGGAGAAGATCCTTGGTTTGCTTGCGGATCCAGCGCGCATGGCTGCGATGGGCGAGTTCGGCAGGCACAGAGTTGAGAATGAGCTCGCGTGGAATTACTCCGAGGTCCAGCTTCTGAAGGCCTACGACACCGTTTTTTCGTCCTGAGGTTGTCTAATCGCTTCATTTTAATACACTTAAAGACGATTCGTTTTGTGGAATGATGTGTGATCATACACGACAGGATTTCGCCGGGCATGACCGATAATCCCGGCTGAATGCAGGGTATGTGATCGGGGACACAGTTTCCTGTCTTGCTTTTTGTACATTTTGCCGTATACTTGGTCGAGGAACCAAGTCATCCGTTCGCCAGGTTGGCAGTGGCGCCCCGGATGCAACCCGGAGGGTATCCGCTCCTCCGGGATGAATGGACGGCCCGGCTCCTTCTGCCCTGACTTCCGTCGGGGTCCGGTACCTGCCGGGCGGCACACAACGTCATCGTCATTGCTCACCGGAGGCTCCGCCCAGGCGGAGCATCCGAAGCTGTCCTCATTCAGGTAATCGTACGAATCCGGGAGGGGGGCTCGCCGGGTTCGCTCGAGGGGCAACACGGGGGAAAGAGGCATGGCACTTCGCAAACATAGTCCGCAGACTCTGCTTCTGGTGTTCCTTGACTGGGCCACCATCGTCGGGTCTATCATCGCGGCCATCCTGCTGCGCGGGCGTTCGTTCCACGGCGACGTCGCCATGCTTGACCTTCCGTTTATCGGAACTCCCTTCTACGCCGAGTACCTGTTCATCGCCGCGTATGGCGGCGTGGTCGTTACCATCTTCCACTACTTCAACCTCTATCGTCCCGACGTTTTCACGTCTGTTCTTGACCACACGCTCCGCATTGTCAGAAGCCTGCTGATTGCCGTCGTCGGCATCGGCCTCCTTTCGTTCTTCATCCGTTCCAGCCTCATCCTTGACAGCCGCCTTGCCATCCTGTACTTCATCGTGCTCTCCTTCACGCTGATGGTGGGCGGGCGCGTCGTAATTTTCCGCGCCCTCTACCTCCTCATGAGTCGACGCCGGGCGTTCCGCCGGAGGGCGCTTGTGCTCGGTGCCGGGGAGACGGCGAAGGATGTTGCGGTGAACATCTTCATGAACCGGCAGATCGGGCTGGATGTGATCGGATTCCTGGACGACGAAGTGCAGGTCGGGCATCCGATCTTCGGCGGAGCGAAGGTGGTCGGAAGGCTCTCGGAGGTTGCCGAGTCGGTGAAGATCCTGGGAGCGGACGAGGTGGTGGTGTGCGTCGAGCATCTGGACCAGGTGCAGTTCTTCCAGTTGCTCCGTGAGTGCCTCGAGTCGGGAGCCGGCGTGAAAGTGTCGTCGCCCCTGTATGCGGTGATTCCCGAACATCTGGACATCGAGAAGTACGGGAACGTGGGGGTTGTGACGATTTCCCAGGCGGGCCCGAGCAAGACCTACGAGATGTACAAGCGCGCGTTTGATGCGGTGCTCGCGGCCTTCGGGATGATTCTCCTCGCGCCGGTCTTTGCGGGGATCGCCGTTGCCATCAAGATCGACTCGAAGGGTCCGATCCTGTTTAAGCAGACACGTGTGGGAAGGAACGGCCGCCAGTTCAACTTCTATAAGTTCCGATCGATGCGTGTCGGCAGCGATGCCGATCCGAACCGAGAGCATCAATATGCCAAGCTGATCCAGGGCGAGTGGAAGGGGCAGGACGCCGGCGCGCCGACAAAGATCGTTGACAGCTCCCGTGTGACGCCTTTTGGCGCGTTCCTCAGGAGGACGAGTCTGGACGAGCTTCCGCAACTCCTGAACGTCTTGCGCGGTGAGATGAGTCTCGTCGGCCCCAGGCCGTGCCTGCCGTACGAGTGGAAGCACTATCAGGAGTGGCACAAGCAGCGGCTCAGCGTCACGCCCGGATGCACCGGGGTGTGGCAGGTGTTCGGTCGGAGCCGAGTTGGCTTCCAGGATATGGTGATTCTTGACCTGTACTACAGCCAGAGCGCTTCATTTGGCCTGGATCTCTGGCTGCTCTTCAAGACCATTCCCGTGATGGTGCTCGGGCGGGGAGGGAAGTAGAAGATTGTAGAAATTCCCTGCAGGCCTGCCAGGCCGGCGGGGAAAAAGTGCCCAATTGGGCACGGACAGAGCCCTTAGCGGATTGCGGTACCCCACCACCGGCCGTTTGGGTGATCCCCACACAGGGGTGACAGCAGCGCGGCCAAATTCCCGATTTCTGGCTGAGTTTTCGTCGATTTTTCGAAGCGCCCCCATGACTCTTCGGGGCATGTGATTTGTATCACTATCTGCGTACATTGCGTCGCTCGGGGAGCAAGTGTGACGGTGGTCAACGGTGGGCTTTCTAGTCTGTGTTATACTGAGGCACGATTGATGCGCTCATACACCCGTACCCGGACCGTAGAGTCTGCGCGGGGAGAAACCTGCGCGAGCACCATGCTGTTTCCTGGCAAAGCGCGCGATAGAATTTTCACTCAACACACCACTCAGGAGTACCAGCATGAACCCGTTCATGCGCACTTGTTCCCGCTTGACATGCCTCGCGGCGTTCGCATTGGTCCTGGCGGTTGCCGCCGGGTCGGTAGCGTTTGCCGATTCCTCGTCGTTCGTCTCGGACGACTTCAATATGCGCAACCTCAATCGACCGCTCTGGGTGTTTGCCGATCCCGAAGTCGATTCAGGCCTGCGCCTTGTCAACACGGGAACTGACAGCGCTGCAGTCCAGTTCATCTTGGCGCAGGGGAACGCCCACGATATCACCAGTGCGGGGTACTCGGTTCCACGCATCGTGCAGGCAGCCACGAACACTGATTTCCGTCTCGAGGTCAAGTTCCTCAGCGGGCTCAGCGGAGGGACGACTCAAGCGTATCAGTTCCAGGGTCTGGTGGTGGAGCAGGATGGGAACAATTTCATCCGGTTCGATTTCACGACAGGCACGACCCCTGATACCAGACTCTACTGTGCCTCATACATGGGCGGGCTGAGCTCCCCCGTCGTCCGGTATAACCAGCCAGTGGTTCCCAACGGGACGCGGCCGCTCTGGATGCGGGTTGAGCGGGTCGGCAACAGCTGGACCCAGTCGTATTCAATCGACAGTACGAATTGGACTGTCGGCGCGCAGTTCACTCTCCCGCTGACGGTCGCGCAAGTCGGCGTGTTCGCCGGCAACGCGGGCTCGGCCCCCCCGGCATTTACGTCCCGGGTGGACTACTTCAGGAATCTTGACAATCCCGGCATGCCCGAAGATAGTCTGACAACGCCGCCTGACACGATTGGTCCGTATGTTTACAACGTGCGTGCCCTTCAGGTCGCGCCGAACGCGCTGGAACTTGCCTGGAACACAGACGAGCTCAGCACGGGCGTGCTTCAGTACGGGACCACAACGTCATACGGCAGCAGCGTCAGCTCTAGCACGCCGAGCACGAACCACAAGGTGCTGATCACGGGCCTGGTGTCAAACACCAGCTACGATTACCGGGTCACCGCCTCAGACGACAGCGGCAATGTGGAGGTCGGGACCAACAACATCAAGCGGACGGCCCGCTACGTGTTTGATGTCGCCTCCGTGTCCGACGATTTCAGCGCGGCGGCACTAAACGCCAGCCTGTGGAGCTTCGTGAATCCCGTGGGCGACGGGGCGGTGAACATCACGACCGGTGAGGCCCAGATCAGCGTGCCTGCGGGCGTGGACCATGATATCTGGACTGCGGGCGCGCGTGCGCCGCGCATCATGCAACCGGTCGCAGACCCAACGATCATGGAGCTTGAGGCGAAGTTCCTGTCGGGCGTCACGGGGACGGGCAGCTCGTATCAGCTCCAGGGGATTTTCGTGGAGCAGGATTCCAAGAACGCGATCCGGTTCGATTTCGTAAACGGGGGCGGGGCAACGAAGATCTTCGCCGCCACGTTCTCCAACGGTTACGGGTCGCCTTCGATTAAGATCAACGCGAACGCGCTTCCGCTCGGGGCATCCCCCTCGTATCTCAAGGTGAGGCAGCTCGGGGCGCAGTGGACGGTTGAATATTCGGCCGACGGCGTCTCCTGGTCAACAGCGGGTACCTTCTGGCAGATACTGACTCCGTCGTCCGTTGGCGTCTATGGCGGCAACGCGGGGAGCAATCCTGCGTTCACCGCAAGTGTCGATTACTTCCGGGCGGTCATCCCGGCAGAGGTTGCCCTGACAGCCCCGGCCGACGGGACGACAGGCCTTGAAGTGTCACCGACGCTCTCGTGGGGTAGCGCCCTGCAGTCTACCTGGTATCATGTGCAGGTCGCGACAGACAATCAGTTCAACACGGTCGTCCTGAGCGACACAGCCGTGCTCGGCACGTCGCGGATTGCGAACGGCCTGTCGTATTCGACGCAGTACTTCTGGCGTGTGCGTGGCAAGAGCACCGCCGGGTACGGGGCGTTCTCGCCCTCGTGGAGCTTCACGACCCGCTCGTCCGCGCCCAATACACCGGTCCTGCTGGAGCCCGCAAACGGAACCACGGGCGTCAGCACAAGCCCGACGCTCAAGTGGAACAAGATCCCGCTGGCGACGTCATATCGCGTCCAGGTGTCCACGGAAGGTTCCTTCACGACCGGATTGGTCGTGGATGATCCCGCGGTGGCGGATACGACGAGGGCGCTCAACGCTCTCATTGCAGGCACGACCTACTTCTGGCGCGTCAATGCTTCTGCTCCCGGCGGCACGAGCGACTATTCCGTGGTGTTCAGCTTCACGACCCTTGCGGCCGCGCCCGGCGCAGTGACTCTGCTCTCCCCGGACAACGGCGCAAGCGTGCCCGCTGCCGGCGTGACATTCACCTGGCAGGCCGCCGCGAACGCAACGAAGTACGCGCATGAGCTGGCCGTGGATCCGCTCTTCCAGTTCATCATTGTCGACTCGAGTCTCACCGGGACAAGCAAGAACGTCACGGGTCTCATCGCCGATCAGACATACTACTGGCGCGTGAAGGCGGGCAACGTCAGCGGCTGGGGTCCGTACAGCGAAGCGCGCACGTTCATCGCCGTCACGACCGGCGTGAATGACGAGCGCGGCATCCCGACGGAGTTCGGGCTCTCGCAGAACTATCCGAACCCGTTCAACCCGTCGACCTCGATCGAATTTGCGCTTCCGATGGCGTCGCCTGTCAGCCTGGAGGTCTACTCACTGATCGGCGAGAGGGTCGCGGTGCTGGTGAACGGCCCGATGCAGGCCGGGTACCACACGGTGGCCTTCGATGCGTCGAGTCTGCCAAGCGGCCTGTACCTCTACCGTCTTGCGTCGTCCGACCACGTGTTCACCAGAAAGATGCTGCTGGTCAAATAGCGCCACGTGCCACTCGATGTGATGCCTGGGTCCCTCTCGCACCCCACGGAGAGGGACTCGGGCAATGTGGACGATCGACCTTTCGCCTATGTCACACAAATATATTTAGAAGAGACACAAACCGTGAAATACGTCGCGATGAGAATGAAGTTGGCCAGTCGTTCAGTGGGGACAACCTGGCTCGGACTTGCTGCGCTGACAGCCCTCGCAGGGTTCTGGAGTCATGCCGGTGCCCAGGGGATGTGGCGTCATCCGCAGCCGGGCGACATCTATCGTGAGTACACGCGTACCATGATGAGCTACGCGGACTGGCGTGTGACGGATCCCAACACGCAGGATTCTCTTGCGATGCCGAACCTCCCCAATAAGATCCTGAGCATCTCCATCGGAGATCTCCAGGGAGCGATTCGGGCCGAGGCGGTGATCGATCTGTGGGGCGGACACGCGGGGACCACAGGCAAGGCGATCCGCTTCAACAACAATGCATGGATCGCCATCCCTGAGCTCACGACCACGCCGGGCTCCGGCGAGTGCTGGGTGTCGCAGCCGATGGTCACGGTAGACATTCCGCTGTCACAGCTTGTTCAGGGAACCAATACGTTCGAAGGAAAGAACACGGGGCAGACGTGCTGGAGCTTTGGCTGGGGACAGCACGGTCAGAACGGGATCATCATCCGGATCTACTACGATGCATCCAAGGCGCATGCCACGGGGAGCATTACGTCGCCTGTGAGCGGCGAGATATTCGGAGAGAATCCCGTGCTTGCCGCGACCACGTCGGGTGGAGCCGACCGCGTCGACTTCATCGCATACTACAAGGGGTGGGACACCGACGGGGACGGCGTCTACACTGAGTGGCACTACGACTATCACAGGATGAAGACCCAGAACACCGTCCAGATCAAGAATCACGCAGGGACAGCCACGAACGCGCCGTTCCAGGTCACCTGGGATACCGACCTTGTACCGGATCAGAACCCGGGTGCCGTGAAGCTTCTGGCGCGCATCAGGAACAGCAGCGGGATCTGGTACGTCACAGATGTCGTCTCCAATCTCACGCTGCAACGGACCGACTATTCCGTCCGCATGTATTCGACGTACGATATGCCGCAGCGGTTCTCCGTGCGCACGGGGCGAACAACGGCAACGGTGCACTTCACGATTCCGACGTCCGACACTCTCTCAAACGCGACCGCAGCCACGCTGATCATGCACACGTTTAACGGTATCGATGGGTACGCCGACTCGACCGAAACGCACTACACAAAGGTGAATACGTGGACAGCCCCCAATTACGGGGCGGATCATTTCTACTCCATTGATTTCTTGCCGTTCCCTCCGTCGGCACTGAAGTCGGGCACGAACGCTGTTGCGGTCAACTCGCTGTCGACGTCGACCGGCATCTACTGTCTCTGGCCCGGACCGGGGATTATCGTCCGATATGCTGGTGCAAGCATTCTGCCGCCGCCTGCGCCGGCGCAGCGGTCTCCCGGCAACAACGCACAGCAGGTGGCCACATCGCCTGTCCTGACCTGGAGCCCGTCGCCGACGGCAACATCGTATCGGGTCGATCTGGCACTCGACTCGCTGTTCAGTTCGATGGCGGCAAGCGATTCGACGGTGACAGACACCCTCTATCATGCGCCCAAGCTTCTAAGTGAAACCCGCTACTACTGGCGCGTATCTGCGAAGAGCGCAAATGGTCGCGGACCCGCGTCGGCCACATGGTCATTCGTAACTATCCAGGGCGGGCCGGCACTTGTCAGCCCTGTGAATGACTCCACCGATCTCCTGTCGCCCATCACGCTCCGCTGGCAGACCAAGGCCGGGGCGCTTGCGTACTGGGTTCAGGTGTCGTCGGATTCGACGTTCGCCACCGGGCTTGCTGTGAACGATTCGACGGTGCTGAGCACCGAGCGGGTGGTCAACAACCTGGCGGGCTCGACGCGTTACTGGTGGCGCGTCGCGACGCGGTTCGTCGCCACGTACACGCCATTCTCCGAGTCATGGACGTTTGTGACGGCCCTGCAGATCCCGCAGGCGGTGGAGCTTGTCTCGCCGACCTCCGGGGCTTCAGTGTCGGGATCGCAAGCCGCCTTTGTCTGGCGCTCTGCAGGTCCGACGGCCACCAGATATTGGATCGAGATCGGTTACGACGCCGCATTCCAGTTCCATGAGATCGATTCGACTGGCTCTGACACGACTGCTCTGAAGGCTGGCCTTGTGTTCAACCACACATACTTCTGGCGCGTTCGTGCGGGCAACGGCTCGGGATGGGGGTCGTACGGTCCGACCTGGAGCTTCACGTCGCTCCTGACCGGGATCGGCGAGGAATCCGCGGTGCCGGAGACGTATTCGCTCTCGCCGAACTACCCGAATCCGTTCAACCCGAGCACTGAAATCCGCTACGGGCTGCCCTTAACCTCGCAGGTGCGGCTGGAAGTCGTGAACATTCTGGGCGAGCGTGTGGCGTTGCTTGAGGAGGGGATCAGGAATGCGGGGTATCACCGCGCGACGTTCAATGCCGACGGGCTTCCCAGCGGCGTCTACCTGTGTCGCCTGACGGCGGGCTCGTTCGTCGGGATGCAGAAAATGCTATTGATGAAGTAGCCACCGATCGAACGCGCACAAGGAACTGGTCACATTATGGTAGCGAATGGTATATCGAAGCGTATGCGAACCTCTTCCGGATCGGTGGTGGCGGCAACGCTCCTCATGCTTCTCACGATTGCACAGTCGATGCCGGCGTTCGCTCAGGGCGGACCCTGGTGGAACTACAACTGGAGGTTCCGCGTTTCGCTCACGGCCGATGCGGGCTCATACGCGCGAATCGACAAGCCGGCCGAGGTGGCCGTCAATTTCACGGAGCTCTTTCAAACCAGCGGACAGTCGGGGGCTCTGGATGTGAACTCGCTGCGGGTCGTCGAAGTCGACGCGCAGGGAAACATCCTGAACGAAGCGGTTGCATTCCAGTTTGATCAAGCCGCGTTGTACGACCCGTACGCGAACGCAACCGGCACGCTCGTCATCCTGATGAACGGCTCGACTCCGGCCGGGGCCCAGCGGCACTACACGGTCTATTTTGACATGCTGGGCGGAAACTACGCGCCTGCGACCGTGGCGCCCAGGATCACGATGAACGACGACGTACTCGATGCCGGCCAGCTCAGCTACGAAATCATCACCGAGATGGGCACGTGGTACTACCACAAGCAGGGCGGCGGGTTCTCGAGTCTGCTGGATTCTCAGGGGAACGACTGGATCGGATATGCTCCGACCTATCCGGGAAGCGCGGGTGGCGGACCGGGCAGGGGGATTCCAAACCCCGTGTACCCCCGCGGCTACTTCCATCCCGGGTTCACGTCCTCCGCGAGCACGATTGAGAACATCGGACCGCTGAAGATGACCATCTACACGGCGAACGTCGCCGACGACTGGTCGGAGCGCTGGGAAATCTTCCCGAAGTACGCGCGCTGGACGATGCTCACGGGCGACAGCACCTACTGGATCCTGTACGAAGGAACGCCGGGGGGCGCTCTGGAAGTCAACAAAGACTATATGGTGCTTTCGAACGGGACGCAGTACCCTACCTCCGCCACCTGGCAGGGGGACATTCCCGGTGACGAGTGGGCATACTTTGTCGACCCCACCGTTCAGCGCTCGCTGTTCATGGCGCACCACGAGAACGATACGATCGTCGATTCCTACCGGAACCTGGACAGCCTCATGACGGTCTTCGGATTCGGCAGGGAGCACACGCGGTGGTCGCATCTGACGGCTTTTCCCCAGCACCTGACCGTCGGGCTCTTCGATGCCACGTCGTACGCCGAGGCCGCCCCGCTTATTACCTCGGCGTACAAAGATCTCGCCGTCACAATCGGGACGGTCGAGGTCAACACGATTCCTGCCCGTCCGGTGCAACAGGCTCCTGCAAATGGCGCCGTCCTGGATTCTCCGGACGCTACGCTCCGGTGGCTGCGTGCGCCTCTGGCAATTCTGTACCATCTTGAGGTTTCAGAAGACTCGACATTTTGGGGCCCGCTGACTGTCAACGACTCGACGATCGCTGACACGGTACGGATCGTCTCCGGTCTCCGCACGTCCACGACCTACTACTGGCGCGTGTCCGGCCGGAATGCGACGGGCACCGGACCATTCTCGGTGGTGTGGAAGTATACCACGCCCGGAACGGCTCCGGATTCGGTCGACCTCCTGGCGCCCGCTGATTCATCGCTGGCCGTTGCCGACAGCGTCAGATTCTCGTGGCACAAGGCGACGCCCGACGCCCAGAAATACTGGTTCGAGCTCGGGTTTGACGCGGGGTTTGTCTTCCGCACGGTTGACTCGACGCTGACGGATACGGCGAAGGTTGTTCACAGCTTACTGCCAAACCGGACCTACTACTGGAAGGTCAGGGCGTACAACCCGCTGGGATGGGGGCCCTTCGGCGTGGTGCGTCAGTTCACGACTTCGCTAACGGGTGTTGAGCCCCAGGGGTCGGTGCCCGGGGAGTTTGCCCTGGAGCAGAACTATCCGAATCCTTTCAACCCCTCGACGACCATCCGGTTTGCTTTGCCGGCCGGGGTTTCCGTGAGGCTGCAGGTGTTCAACCTGCTGGGCGAATCCGTGGCGACGCTGCTCGATAAGCAGATGGAGGCAGGCGCCCATGCTGTCACGTTCGACGCGGAGAGCCTCCCGAACGGTGTGTATATCTATCGCTTGCAGGCGGGCTCGGCCGTCGCGGTTCGACGGATGGTCCTCCTGAAGTAGTTGCTCCCGGGGGCAGGGGAGCGTGCATGAGTATTCAACCATCTTCCAGGACAGGAAGCGTAGAATGATCAGCGTTCGACGATTGACCAGTGCCGCCGGCATTGCGGTGGCAGTTCTGACCATCGTTCTTCCGGGGATCACCCTGGGGCAGGCCACCAGGCTTGCCATCACGGGGCCCGCCTCCGCCGTCGCCGGAGAGCCCGTGAGCCTCACCATCGAGGCGTACGACGGTTCGGGGAACATCGAGGCATCGTACACCGGGGGCAAGACGCTCACGTTCTCGGGTGCGATCGCGTCGCCCAATCCGCCGACGAATCCGACGGTGTCGGACAGTAACGGGATCCCGATCTCGTTCGGGGGGCCGACGGTCATCACATTTGTCAACGGCCGTGCGGAGGTGAACGGGGATGCGAACGGGGTCATGAGGTTGTACAGGGCCCGTTCTGAAACCATCGCGGCGACGGATGGCACGATCAGCGCAGCTGGCGCCGACCGGCTGGCGATCACCGTGCTCCCCAGCCTGCTGAGCAAATTCACCCTCGGGCTGAATTCGCCGCAGCTGAACGGCTTCCCGTTCTCGGGCTCGAATACGCTGACCGCGCTTGATATCTACGGGAACACCGTCACGACTTTCAACGCTTCCGCTGACAATGTCTCCATCAGCGCCAACTCGCCGCTCGTCGGCACGGTGTCAGGTCTCGGGAGCGGGAGCAACAATACGCTCAACCGCGCGTCCGACTTTGCCCTCGGCGTCGCGAACCTGACCGCGCTCGGGATGCGCTACACGGGAACCATCGGAACAGGCACATTTACAGCTGCCTCTGTGAGCGGCAAGTCGGGGAGCTCGGGCAACGTGACCATCTCCTCCGGAGGCGCGACGCGCCTTGCCATCACAGGCAGCTCATCGCAGATGGCCGGGGCATCACAGAATATCACCATTACCGCAAAGGACGGTGCAGGCAACACTGTGACGGGCTATTCGGGGACGAAGACGCTCACGTTTTCCGGGTCGGGACCTTCCCCGAACCCGCCCACGGATCCGACGGTCGTCGACAAAGACGGCGCGGCACGGGGGTTCGGTACGAACGTCTCGATCACCTTCGTGAACGGCGTGGCGTCCGTCTCAGGCGGGAACAATGGGGTCATGACACTGTACCGTGCGGGGACCGATTCGATCGCCGTGAGCGACGGGGCGATCACTTCCACGGGCGCCGACAAGCTCGTCGTGACCGTCAGTGCGGGAGCGCATGCGCAGTTCGGGATCACCCTTGCATCGCCGCAGACGAACGGCCTCGGATTCACCGGCACAAACCGTATTCAGGCACAGGATGCCTGGGGGAACCCCGTTTCGTCGTTCAACGCGTCGACGGACAACGTAACGGTTGTGGCCGACGATCCGCTCAGCGGCTCCATCGCGGGGCTCGGGACCCTCGGTCAGAATGTCCTGAACCGGTCGAACGACTTCGTCAACGGTGCGGCCGATCTGACGTCGCTCGGCATGAAGTACTTCGGCAACGCCGGAACCGGGACCATCTCGGTTTCCTCGGCGAGCGGAAAGAGCGGCACTTCGAACTCGATTACGATCACGCCGGGTGCGGCGACAAAACTCGCGTTCATCCAGCAGCCGACGGACGTAGAGGCGGGCCTGGCCATTACGCCGCCCGTCACGGTCCAGGTGCGCGACACGAGCAACAACAACATCACTCAGGCAGGTGTGGCTGTGACCATGACGCTCTCGAGCGGCACCGGCGTGTTGAGCGGGACGCTTTCGCAGACGACCAACGCATCGGGTCTTGCGACGTTCTCCGACCTCCGGATCAGCACGCAGGGGAGCAAACGCTTGACCGCCAGCGCCGCGGGGCTGACCCCGGTCGCCAGCGGTAACTTCACGATTACGTCCGCGTCCGCTCCTACCGTGACGATCTGGTACGGGCGCCGACAGACATTCCGGAAGACAGGCATCCCCCAGCGCTGGGCAAACATCCTGGGAAACGTGACGGATCCCGACGGTGTCACGTCGCTCAAGTACACGCTAAACGGCGGCCCCGATGTCACGCTCTCGATGGGTCCTGATACGCGCCGGCTGGCGGACAGGGGCGACTTCAACGTGGATCTCATGTGGTCGCAGCTCCGCCCGTCGCCTGACAGCAATCGGGTGGTGATCACGGCCACCGACAACCTGTCCAACGTGACCCGGGATACCGTCATTGTGCGGTACATTCCCGGCACGACATGGCCTCTCCCGTACAGGGTTGCCTGGGCCAACGACGCTTCGCTGACTGATTCCGCCCAGGTCGTGGACGGCCTCTGGTCGCGCGATGCGTCCGGTCTGTTGACCGTGCAGGTGGGTTATGACCGGCTTGTCGCCATGGGTGACACGACATGGACCAATTACGAGGCCACGGTTCCCATTACCGTGAACGAGGTCGATTCATCGGGATATAACCCGATCAGCACCCAGCCGGTGGTGGGCTTCTTCCTGCGCTGGAAGGGGCATACGGACGATCCAGTGTCCGGCTGGCAGCCCAAGCAGGGATGGAAGCCGTTCGGAGCGGGAGCCTTCTTCGAGTTCCAGAAGCCCCGCGGGAAGTTCATGATCTATCCGCCGGCGGGTGCAGGGATTGAGGAGCCGAGCGGGAAGCGGTTGCAGCTCGGTGTACCATACTACTTTAAGATGCGCGTCGAAACGACACCCACAGGCCACCTGTACAAGCTAAAAGTGTGGCAGGTCGGCCAGGCCGAGCCGACACCGTACGACGTTTCGTATCTTGCGCCTCTTTCCGGGGTGGGCGAGGGTTCGTTCCTCTTGCTTGCCCATCACGTCAAGGCCACCTTCGGAGCGGTCATTGTTACCACGATCACCGGCGATGGTGTGCCTCCGGTGATTTCCGACCTCACGGCCATCTCCGGAAGGACCTCCGCTGAAATCCGCTGGACCACGAACGAGCCGGCGTTCGGCAAGGTCGACTACGGCCTGTCCACCTCGTACAGTTCGACCGTGAACAAAGACTCGCTCGCCTCGGGCCAGAGCATTCTGCTCACCGGGCTGACGGAGAACACGCTCTACCATTACCGCGTCACCTCCACGGATGCCTCGGGGAACGCGACCGTGACATCGGACAAGCTCTTCCTCACGAAAGGAAGTTCCTCGATTACGTCCGACGAATTCAACAGCCCGACACTGAACACCGGGCTCTGGGTCTATGTCGACCCGCTCGGGGATGGCAGCCAGTCGATGACCGGGACGCAGGCGGCTCTCGGCGTGCCGGCGGGGACGAATCATGACGCCTACACCGGAGGGAACAAAACCCCCCGCATCATCCAGTCGGCCACCGACACGGATTTCGACATCGAGGTGAAGTTCGATGCTCCGCTGACGACGAACTCGCAGGGCGCCGGCATCCTGGTTCAGGCCGACCTCACGAACTACCTGCGCTTCGACTTCTTCACGGATGGCACGAACATCCGGGCCTTCGCCGGGAAGATCGTCGGGGACGTCGGTTCGTCGGCGTCAAACGTGAACATTGGGGCCGACAACACCGCGCCGCTGTGGATGCGCATCAAGCGCGAGCGGAATGTCTGGATCCAGTGGTACTCGACGAATGGCTCAACCTGGACTCGGGCCACAACGTTCACCCATGATCTGCAGGTCTCCGCCGTGGGGCTCTTTGCCCTGAACTACGGATCGCCCGCACCCGCGTACACCGCACAGTTCGACTACTTCCGGAACGCCGGCGCGCCGCGGATCCGCGTGGCTGCAAAAGCGATGCTTGAAGGTCCATACGATGCTGCCAGCGGCCTGATGAAGACGACGCTCAGGAGCTCCGGTGCCCTGGCGGCCCGGTATCCCGGCCGATTGATTCCAGCGCTTGCCGTCGACAGCGTCAATGTCGAGATACGCAACGTCGCGAGCGGCGCGGATGCCACGATTCGAAGCTACGCTCCAGCCTGGCTCATGCGCGACGGGACAATCCGCGACTTCGCTGACACCACGAAGACGTATGTCGAGTACGGTGAAGGCGCAGGCGACTACTACGTGGTCGTCCACCACGCCACGCATCTCAGCGCGATGTCGGCCGGAGCGGTCACGCTCAGCTCATCGTCTTCGAGCCCGTACGACTTCACGGGGGCCATCTCACAGGCCTACGGCGTGCTGCCGATGAAGCAGATCACCGTCACCGGCCCGCCGCGGTTCGGCCTGGTTGCCGGCAATGCGAGCGTCACCAACGGCATCATCAACGCCGGGGACCGCCAGGTGGTCAAGGCGGGGCAGACCCTTACAGGGTACCGTTCGGCGGACGTGAACATGGACGGTGTGGTCAACAGCCAGGACACGGGTATCGTTCGGGCGAACACCGGCTATGAAACGAATGTCCCATAACGACGACATGGAGCAGAGAACTGACATGCGATCACTGGCACGCACCAGCCGAATGCTTCTTGCGGCGTTCGGGACAGCAGGACTTCTTGCGCTGGGGGCTCCGGCCCTCGCGCAAACCGGCGAGGTCACATTCGCCGTCGTAAATTCCAACGGCTCCGTGTACGACCTGAGCATGTTCATCCACCAGACCGGCTCGACGGCGTGGAAGCTGGGGATGGCGTCGTTCGTCTTCACGTATGACACGACGGCGGTCGACTTCGCATCCGAGCTTGAGCAGGGGCCCTGGGACAACGACCGCTTCCCCGCCTCCTATGACAACCAGACCTCCGTCAGGTACTATTCGCGGGCCGGCCGATCGGTTGAGATCGAGTTCATCGGGGCGAACGGCGGCGGGGTGTTCATCTCCTCGCTTCCGCAACTCGCTTCGACGCTCCGGTTCTCGGTAAAGGATCCCCTGAAGGATCCCAGAGTCAAGTGGTCGCCGGCTGCATCGTTCATCACTGATGACCAGGGCATCGACCGCACCGGCGCGATGACCTTCCTGGATCTGCCATCGGATGTGAAAAGCGATGGCGGGGAGATCCCGCAGGTGTTCGAGCTGAAGCAGAACTACCCGAATCCGTTCAACCCGTCGACCATGATCAAATACGGCGTGCCTCAATCGGGGCTGGTTGTGCTTGAGGTCTACAACATCGTTGGGGAACGCGTCGCGACACTGATCAACGAGCATCAGGCGGCGGGTTCCTACACTGCCCAGTTCAACGCCGCCGGACTGCCGAGCGGCATGTACTTCTATCGCCTCTCCTCCGTGTCCGGAACGGAGACGAGGAAGATGATGCTGATGAAATAGTCGTCCGGTCTGGATCCTGACGTCAGCGTCCTGACGCAAGGCGCCCCGGCAACACCGACGCATGCCACGAGTTACGATCGGAATACCGGTTTTCAACGGGGAACGCTACCTTGCGCGGACCTTGGCCTCTGTATTGGGCCAGACGTACGAAGATCTCGAAGTCGTCATCTCCGACAACGCCTCGACCGATCGCACGGCCGAGATCTGCAGGGATGCCGGGACCGGCGATCGGCGTATTCGGTATCGCCACAACGAGAGCAATCTCGGGGCGGCGGCGAACTACAATCTTCTGGTCCGAGAGGCTCGTGGGGAGTACTTCAAATGGTCTCCCCACGACGACCTTCTCGACCATGCATGCATAGAACGGACCACGGCCGGACTGGACGCGCATCCCGACGCCGTCCTTTGCTATTCCGGGACGCTCCGGATCGACGATGTTGACCGTCCGCTCGGTCCTGAAATCCTTGACCGCCTGGCCGTTACCGCCGCACGCCCTCACGAACGCCTGCAGCAACTCCTGTCCTCCCTGTGGACCTTTCCGCGCTGCAACGCTGTCGTCGGCCTGATCCGGACCGCGCAGCTGCGGCGGACACGGATGATCGGCCCATATGCGTCGTCCGATAAGGTTTTGCTCGCCGAGCTCTCCCTGCTCGGGACGTTTGTCAGGGTCGAGGAGTTGTTGATGTTGCGACGCGAACACGATCTCTCGTCGATGCGGGCGCATCCCGATGCCGACAGCAGGACGCGCTGGTTTGACCCGTCGTACCGCGGGAGATTTCAAACGCCAAACATCCGGTGGGCTTCAGAGTACGCCCGGGGGGTTCTGCACGCGGACCTGCCGCTGGACGAGAAGGTGCGATGCATGACGGCGTTGAGGGAACAGGCCGGCCGCATGTGGCCCCGCATTCGGCATGAACTGGGGGATGCGCTTCTGCCCTGGCGCAGAATGCCGGGCCATGGGAAACAGATGTCATGAGCCCCACAACAGGCGTCTCAGTCGTTGTCCCCGTGTATAACGGGGAGCACACGATACGGTCGCTGATCGAGTCTCTGCTGGCGAGCGCGTATCCCGCGGACGCCTTCGAGATCATTGTCGTCGACAACGGCTCCACCGATGCAACATGCGCCGTGGTCCGCGAATACCCGGTCACGCTGCTCGAACATCGGGAGATCAGGAGTTCCTACGCCGCGAGGAATATGGGGATCGGGCTGGCCCGGTTTCCGGTGATCGCTTTTACGGATGCCGATTGCCAGGTCGACGCCGGGTGGCTCGCCGAAGGGATACGCGCACTTGAGAAGGAGGGGACGGATCTGATTGCCGGCAGGATTGAGTTTACGTTCTCGTCCCGCCCAACCGCGGCAGAGCTGTACGATTCCATGGTGCACATGCGGAACGATGTCCTGGTTGCCATACGGCATCGGGCGGTGACCGCGAATCTGTTTGTCCCTGCGCGATTGTTTGCTGAGCTCGGACGGTTCCCAGAGGTTTTTTCCGGCGGTGACGGCGTCTGGACGGCACGTGCGGTGGAGCGGGGATGCGCTCTGCGGTATGCGCCGGAGGCGGTTGTGCGCCATCAGGCGCGACCGTTCCAGGAAGTAATTGAAAAGGCGATGCGCGTGGGCTCAGGATTCCGAGAGGCGACGCGAAACCTCCCTCGAGGTGCAGCCTGGGGCATGATCGGGAAATCACTGCTGCCCCCCACGCCGGGATCCATCCGCAGGCTGATTCAACGACGGGGAACACCCTCGATGGAACGTCGGCGCGCGGGACTCTGGGGGATGTCGTACGTATACGGACTGGCGTGGGCATATGCCGCTACGGGCTCTCTGCTTCGGGGAAGACCGGAGCCGGCTCCGGGGGACGACTCAACCCCCCGGGAACATCAGACGTACCCGGGCGTTCGCTAAGAGGCTTCGATGGATCTTGCGGTCGTCATACCGACGTACAATCGCGGCACCCTGATCGTCCGCGCCCTGGAGAGCGTCTGCGCGCAGACCCGCCTCCCCGGAGCGATCGTGGTCGTGGATGACGGCTCGACGGACGACACACAGGAGAGGCTGAAGCAGTTCGGCTCGCGCATCACGGTGATACGGCAGGAGAACGCCGGTGGGGCGGCAGCTCGGAATCGCGGCGTCCGCCATGCGGATGCTCCGTGGATCGCGTTCCTTGACTCCGATGACGTGTGGGCACCGACGCATCTCGAGCGCGTGGCGCGGGCAATGGAAGCGACCGGCGGACGGGCGGACCTCTACTTCGACGATATCGAGCATCACGGAATGTCCGGCGAGTTCAGCAGATGGAGCAGGTCAGAGTTTTGCATCCGGGGGGACCATGAGCTCACGCCGGACGCCACGGAGTGGGTGATGAGGGAAGAGCAGCCGATGACCCTCCCGTCGTCCGTCGTTCGGCGCTCGCGCTTTCTTGAACTCGGGGGGTTCTGGGAGGAGCTCAGGACGGCCCACGATACGCACATGTTTCTGCTGCTCGGCATTGGACGCCCGGTGTGCGCCGTGTCCGGCGTTGGGTCCATGCAGCTGAATGATGACAGGACGGACAACCGGCTGACAGTCAAAACCGGTCCGGTCAAGCTTCGGCGGTATGTGAATACGGCGCGTCTGTTCGCGGACGCTCTCGACAGGTATCCTGAACTCGAGCGGCGGTATCGGCATCTCTTGCACGCGAGGGCAGGGGAGAGTTTCTGGCGGGCTGCGCGTCTTTCATGGAAGGTGGGGGACGTCTCTGCATCCCTGCGCTTTGGCGCGCGGTCGCTTTCGTCTGACCCTGGAGGCTTCGCATCGCGCCTTCTGTCACGGAAGTCTTCCGAAGCGTCCCGGGAAGTCTCCGCGAAGAAGGCCCCCGGAGGAAGCGCATGAGTCTGCTCGTGACGCAACCGGGAGCGCCGACCCCCGAACTGAGCATCGTAATCGTAACGCGAAACGAGGAATCCGCCATCGGCCTCTGCCTGGAGTCCGTTGTGCGCTCCGTGCAGGGGAAGCGGGCCGAGATCGTGCTTGTCGACTCGGCATCGACTGACGACACCGTCAAGATTGCGGCCGGGTTCCCGGTGACGGTGCTTCAGCTCGGTCGAACGGCAGAGCTTTCGCCGGCTGCGGGTAGGTTCGTCGGGACCCGGAGGACCGCCGGGCCATTCATTCACTTTCTTGACGGAGACATGATCCTCATCGACGGCTGGCTTGACGCCGCTCTTGATGCCATGCGCAATCAGTCGCTGGCCGCCGTCGGAGGACGTTTGTTTTACGTATATCCGGGCGAATCGCTGACCCGGGAGCACAGGGACTCCTACGTCCCTGGGCCGATCGCCTCGCTTGGCGGCGCCGGCCTCTACCGCCGCTCGGCTGTTGATGCAAGCGGAGGCTTCAACCCGTTCGTCAAAGGCGAGGAAGAGCGCGAGCTGGGGCACCGCATCGCGCAGCACGGATTCGCAATGCGCAGGATCGACATTCCCATGGTGTATCACCTGAACAAGACCCGCACACTGACTGAGGTGGACGAGAAGGCGGGGCACTTCGTTGGCGTCGGACAGATCCTGCGCGCACACAGGGGCTCCACGTTCTCCCGCGATGTTCTCCGCCGCCAGACGAACGTGCTCCGGAAAGCCGCACTTGTACTGGTAGCCCTCCTGGTGGCGGTCGTGCTGATGCTCGCCGGGCCGGGCATTGTGCGCTGGATCCTGCTCGGTCTCGCGCTCGTCGGCGCGGCAGTATTGCTCGGAACCGGAATGTTTCGCAAAGCCCTTCTCTTTCTCAGATTCAATCTGCGCGTCCTGCTGAATGTCGCCCGCGGCTTGCTGCGGGGCATTCCCGATGCGGCTACGTATCACGCAGATGTCGCGGTGATCCACACGCCACACGGGGAGAGGCCATGACGGCAGGACCACAGCCAGGAGATCATCCGGTCGGCCAGACCGGCGGCCAGGACGGGCTCCGGCACAGAGTGTTCCGCGGTAGCGTCGTCATGCTCGGGACCACGCTCGGCCTCCGGGTGCTCTCTTTGCTCTCGACGGTCTTCCTCGCCCGCATGCTCGACCCCTCGGATTTCGGGGTGGTGGCCCTCGCCTCGCTGGTCCTGTCGACCATCGAGCTCGTGGCGCCGCTCGGCCTTCCCGCCGCCCTCATCCAGCGCAGACTTGACCGGGAACGGGCGACGTATCAGGCGTTCGTCGTAACGGTGATTTCAGGAACCATCTTCTCTCTCCTGATTATGTTAAACTCGGGGCTCATCGGATCGATTCTTGGCAATCAATCCGTGGTCCCGATCATGCCCTGGATGGCGTTGCTGACGGTGCTCGGCGCGCTGACGCGCATTCCGGAAGGGCTGCTCGAGAAGGACATGGCCTTCAAGAAGTTGAGTGCCGTCATGATTGCTTCCGACGTCGCGTACATTTGCACGGCGCTGGGCCTGGCGTACTCCGGGTACGGATTGTGGAGTCTGGTGTTCGCCTACATCACGAAGTTCGGCGTCAGTCTCGTCATGTCCTGGACGATGACCCCGGGGTGGGACTGGATCACACCGAAGCCGTGGGATAGCCGTCTCATGAAAGAGCTCCTCGGGTATGGGGTTGGCGCGATGGGAAGCAGAACGGTCTATTTCTTTTTCACGAACGTCGACAACTTTGTTGTCGGTCGCCAGCTGGGGACCGCAGCACTCGGAGTGTATGCGAAAGCGTTCGACTTCACCACAAAGACGGTCGATAACCTGAACAAGACCATCTCCACGGTCCTGTTCCCGTCGTATTCGAGGATCCAGCACGACCGCGAGAGGCTCTCCCGGGGATATCTCAAGAGTCTTCGGATGATTGCCACCGTGACGGTCCCTCTGGCCGCGGGCATTGCGGTGACCGCTCCTGAACTCGTGCCTGTCGTCCTGGGGAGGAAGTGGGCAGCAATGATCCCCATCCTGCAGATCCTCGGCTGCATGAGCATTGTGAAGCCGATCTCGTCGACGACGGCCGCCGTGTTCAACGCGATGGGGCATCCAGCCTATAACATGAGGGCCGGCCTCGTCGTCACCGTGGTCATGCTGACAGGAATCTATCTCCTTCTCTTTATGGGCGCCGAAGGCGTTGCGCTGGCGGTCCTGATCGCGCACGTGGCGGGCCTCTTCTACAACATCTATCAGATCCACACGCTCCTGCCCGGGACGCCCGGGGGGATGCTCGAGGCGGTCACTCCTACCGCTATCTCGACCGCTGTGATGGCCGCGGGGGTGTACCTCGTCAAGATTCCGTTCGCCCATCTTGCTGGTCACACCGAAAGCTGGGGGGCGCTTCTCACCTGTGTATGCGTCGGCGTCGTCCTCTATGCCGGAATGCTCCTCATGTTCCAGCGCCCGCTGCTGCAGGAACTTCGCACCCTCGTGTTTCATCGGGAGGCCCCGGCGGCAAAATGATGAACACCCTGCCGGAAACCTCATCGAGCGCATGTCCCGCCTGCGGGTCCGACGCAGTGCGGGTCTTCTATGTGACCCCCCAGATCCCTGTCCACAGCGTCCTTCTCTTTTTTAGTCGGAATGAAGCCGTGAGCTATCCCAGGGGGGACCTTCGGTTGGGACTGTGCGGGCGGTGTGGGTTCATCTTCAACGATGCGTACACCGCCGAGCATCTTGAGTACTCTTCGCGGTATGAAGAAACGCAGGGCTTTTCGGCCACATTCAACGCGTTTCACCGCGATCTGGCGACCAGACTGGTGACCCGGTTCAACCTCCACGGGAAGCGGGTCCTGGAGATCGGATGCGGAAAGGGGGAGTTCCTGCATCTGCTCTGCTCCATCGGGGACAATACGGGGGTCGGGTTTGATCCGGTCTATGTACCTGAACGGGATTCCGGCGAGGCCGGAGACAGGGTCAGGTTTGTGCGAGATCTCTACAGCGAGCGGTACGCCGACGTACCGGCGGACTTCGTCTGCTGCAAGATGACGCTGGAGCACATCCCCAACGTCTTCGAGTTCGTCAGGATGGTGCGGCTGGCGCTCGAGCGTTCTCCACAGAGCGTGGTGTTCTTCCAGATTCCGGACGCGACGCGCGTCCTGAAGGAACAAGCTTTCTGGGATGTGTATTACGAACATTGTTCGTACTTCACTACCGACGCGTTACGGTCGCTCTTTGTGCGTGCAGGGTTCGCCGTTGACGAGGTGTGGACCGAGTACGACGGGCAGGTGCTCATGATCGCCGCACGCCCCTCGACTCCGCGGGAGGAATATCCGGTTCAGGAGCGCCTGGACGAGACGGCACGGCTCGCAGCAGATTTCGCGCGCGGCGTGGCAGCGTCCATCGATAGATGGCGGCAATCGCTCCTCGTTTCTCAGAGGCGCGGTCAGAAAACGGTCGTGTGGGGAGCGGGCTCAAAAGCGGTGGCATTCCTGACGAAGCTCGGGCCGGAGATCACCATCGAGTATGCCGTGGACGTCAATCCTCACAAGGACGGGACATTCCTGGCCGGCACGGGGCAGAAGATCGTCGGTCCCCGATACCTTCAGGGGTACCGGCCGGACATCGTGGTGGTCATGAACCCGGTCTACGTACCCGAGATTGAGGCCAGCTTGAAAGGGCTCGACGTGCGCACGACAATCCGCGCACTCACATAGGAATGGAGATGAATCGCCGAATGGAGATGCCGTTGCGGTCGGAACAGAGTGGAGGGATCACGTGTGTGGTCTGCGGAAGCGGCGAATGCTCGACGTTCGCCGAACTGCTGCAGGTGCCGATTCATACGACCATGCTGCTGGAGCGGAGGGAAGCGGCGCTCGCGGCCGCGACCGCCGATATTGTTCTTGCGCATTGCCGGAGGTGCGGACACATCTTCAACAGTCACTTCGACCCCGCACGCACGCAGTATGAAGCCGGCTACGACAACTCGCTGCATTTTTCTCCGACGTTCCAGGCGTACGCGGAAACGCTCGCGGATCAGTTGATCGCGAGGCACGGGATCCGGGGGAAGAAGATTGTGGAGATCGGGAGCGGGGGAGGGGATTTCCTCGCGCTCCTGTGCGAGCGGGGAGGGAATACCGGCGTGGGATTCGACCCCAGCTATGTTCCGGGTTCCGCTCATGCCGACCTGGTCAATGCGGGACAGATGCGGTTCGTCCAGGACCTCTACTCGCCCAGGTACTCCTCTGAAGCTGCCGACGTGGTCATTTGCCGTCAGGTTCTCGAGCATATTCAATTTCCCCACGAGTTCCTCAAGGATCTGAGAGTCACCGTCGGGTCGCGCCCTGACATCGTCCTGTTCTTCGAGGTCCCGGAGGTCAGGCTGCTCCTGCGCGATCAGGATATCTGGACGCTCATCTATGAACACTGCTCCCTGTTCAGCCCAGGGTCACTGCGCACCGTGTTCCGGCGGAGCGGCTTCGATGTCATCGCTCTGGAAGGAGTCTTCGGGGATCAGTTTCTCGGTATCACCGTTCGGCCGGGACGGCCCGTGCAGGCTGTTGATGATCAGGGTGACCTGGCAGAGCTCGTCTCCCGTTTCGCGGACACCATGAACCGGGTTGTGACGGGCTGGCATCGGAAGCTCGATGCGTTCCAGCGGGAAGGGAAGCGCGTCGTGGTCTGGGGAGGCGGGGCACGCGGGACCACGTTCCTGAACATAGCAGACCCCCGCCGAACCATCGAGTATGTGGTTGATATCAATCCGAGGAAAGAAGGGACATTTGTCGCGGGGAGCGGACAGACGATCGTCAGAGAGACGTTTCTGGCATCGTATCGCCCGTACGCCGTCATTATCATGAATCCGATATACCGGGGCGAAATCGCCTCGGCGCTGGATGCAATGGGAGTGCACGCCGAACTGCTGACCGCCTGACGGCGCCGTGGCGGTCGGCGTGCAAACGATTCGAATAACGAACACATACACAGAAGAACAGAGGAGTATTCATGTTCGACAAGTCGCAGGAGTTCTACGATGCCATCTATCACGCCAGGGGTAAGGACTATGTGGCCGAATTCAAGGACCTGACAACGGTTATCGGCCGTCACAAGACCTCCGGCGGGAAGTCCATGCTGGAAATCGCGTGCGGCACCGGGAGCCACACCGTCTACCTCAAGGAGCACTTTGACGTCGTCGGCGTCGATATCGATCCGGGCATGATCATTGTCGCGAGGAAGCGCCTGCCGGGGGTGAAGTTCCACGTCGGTGACATGATCGACTTCAACGTCCATCAGAAGTTCGACGTCGTAGTGTGCCTGACGAGCGCGATCGGCTATGCGAAGACGCTCCCCGAGATGCGCAAGGCGATCAAGACCATGGCCGACCACGTGGCGCAGGGCGGAATTCTGCTGGTCGAGCCGTGGATGGGGCCGGACGAATACAAGGCGGGGAAAGTGTTTGCCATCTTCGTGGACAAGCCGGAGCTGAAGATCGCGCGCATGTGCGTGAACGAACTCCGGGACCGGATCTCGGTTCTGAAGTTCAACTACATGGTTGCGACGCCTGCGGGTGTGCAGCACTTCTCGGAGCTGCACGAGCTCGGCCTGTACACTCACGCGGAATACGAAGACGCGTTCAAGGCCTGCGGTCTTGCGACCGTATTCGAGGATCAGGGGTTGATCGGCCGCGGGATGTTCATCGGCCGGAAGGCGTAGTCAGCGGCGGGTGAGCCGATCGGCGAGGTGTCGCCGCGCCTGGTCAAACGTGAATCCTCGCTGGGCGAAGACAGCCTGGGATTTGGCAGAGGTGTAGGAACCCTGGTAGTCGTCGAAGGCAGCTGGGACGACGGCGTTGAGGAGGTCGTCGGTAGGCAGTCCTGCCGCTCGTGCGAGGGTGAGATACTCATAGTCCTGCTGGCCGCGCCTCCAGTTCTTGATGCGGATGGAGGCGATGGGCCCGTCGATGCCGCGGCTCTCGTCGGGGAAGAGGGCGTCGTTGCCGGTGTAGAAGACGGTGCCGTGCCCCCACTTGACGCGTCCGTTGGAGTAGGTCTGATAGGGTGTGCGCCAGGGGTTCTGTTTTTCCTGGAAGCTCTGGTTGTAGATCAGTCCGGTTTCCCAGAGGAAGAACTGGTCGACGTTGTACTTGAAGGCGATCCAGGGGTTGACCCTGGGGTCGGTGGCGACGTTGTCGATCCACTCGAAGATGCCGAAGGAGGGTCGGGTGCCGTTGTAGATGCCGACCTTGTCGCCGCGTGCGCGGAGCTCATTGGCCTGCTGGATGCGGTAGCCCATGCGGATGCCGTCGCCGGGGTCGTAGCCGGACTGGCCGGTGACGCTCCAGAAGTTGATGGCGCCTTCGAGTCTGGGGTCGAGCTTGACGGTGCAGAAGACGCCGATGTCCTTGCCGGGCCCCGGGTTCTCATGGATCCAGGCGGCGCGCTCGCGGACGGTGGCATAGAACCGTGTGGTGTCCTGGTCGGGCTCGTCGACCATGTACTTGAAGCGGACGACGTCGGGGGCGTTGGCGCGGAACCAGTTCTCCCAGGCATCGGAGGCGGCGTACCAGCCCTCGCGAGTTGCGGGGTCGAAGCCGGAGACGGTCCCCTTGGAGGGCTGGTCGTAGGTGCCGATGGAATAGGTGGTGTTGCCGACACCTCTGCCGGGCCCGTCATAGCCGAACTGGGGGGTGTAGCGGGTGCCGGTGAAGTAGTCCTTGAGGTTCGCGTCGACGATGTCGAGGGTTCTTCGCCCGTCGGTGAGGTCCATGCGGTGGCGGTGGGCCATCTGCATGTACTTCTGGAACATCTGCCAGTAGGCGGCCGTGCCGGTGGTGACGCCGGGATGCCGCGTGGGGAGCTTGTTCTCGATGTAGAAGGTGTTGTGGAAGTGCGTGGAATCGGGGAGCGTGAAGCTGTAGACAGAGAGTTCCAGGGGGATGGCGAAGGTCTGCCGTCCCTGCTCCGTGACGCGCACGGTGGCGCGATAGGTTCCCGGCGGGGCATCGCGCGGGATGGTGATGTCGACCCAGACGCCCTGGTTGCGTCCTGCGCCGATGGCGAAGGGAGCGCCGCCAACCCAGTCGGCCGTGCCGGGCGTTGCCTGGAAGGGGACGAGGGCATCGGGGATCCATCCCAGGTGCTCGGCATCGGGCAGCGGCCGTGCGTCGCCCCAGGTGGCGATGCCGCCGCTCATGGAGCGCTGCGTCACGTTGATATACTGTTCCAAAAACAGCTCGATGTGTCGGCCGCGGTAGTCAAAGGGGTCGTCATTGGTGGAGCGGTTGGCGATGACATACCCGGGCCCGGCCAGAGAGTCGAGGAGGACGTCGAGGTCCGTGGCGCCGGAGCCGCGGGCCTCAAGAATAAGCTGGAAGGCGACGATCTCGTTGCGGGCGCCGAAGAGGCGGATGGTCCTGCCGTCCCACACCGCATTGTCGGGACTGGAGGCCGCCCAGTGGCTCAGATCGTCCCGACGGACCTTCTCTCCGTCGTCCACCGCCCACACACGGGTTATCCCGGGACCGGCGGGGGCGGCCTGAACGGCAGGGGTGTCCTCGCGGACACAGCCCAAGAGCGCTGATACGCCCAGCAGCAAAACGTAATGCGGAAATCGAGGAACTGCGATGATCACGGCGTCAATCTATTCTAATTGGGCCGAAAAGGCAAGGCTGGAGTGATGGTCCCGGTTCTGATTGTCATGGTCCTGAAAATCCTCGGAATGGCAGGTGCGCTGACCCCGAACAGAATCCTCTTCTGTTGTTGCTCTGAGCGCACTCAGGTTCTCCGCGATCGATCTCGCGGGCCCCGTCATGCTGTGGCGTCGGCGCTGACGGTCTTCTCCGTACCATTGCGGGGCGACGGTTCGGCCCCTGGAAGTCGCTCGTTGGTTCACGCTTCTGTACGGCGACGCCGGATCTGCCCTTTTCGACGAAAATCATGAGGGTCGCCGGTGACAGGTTGACGCCGGTCACGAATTTACATACTATAATGTGCTAATCTAGCACCTGACCACCTGAAGCATCTTACCACGTTGGAGAGCGTTTATGCGAGTTCTCGTCACCGGGAGTAGCGGGTACATTGGGTCCGTCATGGTGCCGCTGTTGCGAAAGGCAGGGTATGACGTGGTCGGATATGACACCGACTTCTATGCCCACTGCACGTTTGGCGATTGGAAGCCGACAGTCCAGACAATTGCGAAGGACGTACGGGATATTGAACCGGAGGACCTCCGCGGGTTCGACGCCGTGATCCATCTGGCGGCACTTTCAAACGACCCGCTCGGCGATCTCAATCCGTCACTGACGTTCGACATCAACCACCTTGCTTCGGTTCGCGTTGCCAAGGCGGCCAAGGCCGCAGGCGTGCAGCGGTTTGTGTTCGCGTCGTCGTGCAGCAACTACGGCGCGGCCGGGGACACTCCAGTCGACGAGACATCGGAACTCAACCCGGTGACGCCTTACGGCGTTTCGAAGGTGCGGACCGAGCACGACGTCTCGCCGCTTGCCGACAGCTCCTTTTCGCCCACGTTTCTACGCTGCGCGACGGCCTACGGGCTCTCGCCGCGCATGAGGTTCGATGTCGTCCTGAACAACCTCGTGGCCTGGGCAGTGACGTCAGGAAAGGTCTATCTGAAGAGCGACGGCACGCCATGGCGTCCCATCGTCCACATCGAAGACATCTCACGGGCATTCATTGCCGTGCTGGGCTCGCCGCGGGAGACCGTTCACAATCAGGCTTTCAACGTCGGCCAGTCGAAAGAAAACTACCGCATCCGGGAGATCGCCGAGATCGTCAGGGATACTGTCCCGAACACGAAGCTCGATTTCGCTCCGGACGCCAGTCCTGATAAGCGGAACTACCGGGCCGACTTCTCAAAGATCAACCGCGTAATGCCGGCGTTCAAGCCCGCGTGGGATGCCCGCCTTGGCGCGAAACAGCTGTACGAAGCCTACACGCGCATCGGCATCAAGCTGGAAGACTTCGAGGGCCCGCGCTACAAGCGGATCGACCACATCAAGCTGCTCCTCAGCAGCGGCCGTCTGTCGACCGACCTGCGTTGGACATCATCCGATCACGCAGTCAATGTCGTTTCGGCGACCCCCTAGCAGAGAGGATCAGCAATCGTGAGCTATCAATCGCAGTCAGTTTCTCCAGGTGCCGCGCAGGCGCCGGCACGTCCGACCGTCGCTCCGGGACATCGCAGGTGCCGTTTCTGTGGCGAGCCTCTGACGACCTCTGTCGTCGATCTCGGCATGTCTCCGCTGTGCGAAAGCTACGTCAGCCGGGAGCAGCTCAACCATATGGAGCCGTTCTACCCGCTCCATACATTCGTGTGTGAATCGTGCTACCTCGTTCAGCTTGACGAGTACGTCTCCGCAGACAATATCTTCACCGAGTACGCCTATTTTTCGTCGTATGCCGACAGCTGGGTGCAGCACGCAAAGACGTATGTGGATCTCGTCGCCGACCGTTTCGGCTTGAACGGCTCCAGCTTTGTCGTCGAGCTTGCCAGCAACGACGGATATCTGCTGCAGCACTTCCAGCCCAAGGGCATCCCGGTGCTTGGCATCGAGCCTGCCGCGAACGTCGCGAAAGTCGCGGTCGAGAAGGGCATCCCCACCCTCGTCAAGTTCTTCGGCGTCGAGACCGCAAAGGAGCTTGCGGCCGAGGGACGCCAGGCGGACCTGATCGCAGGCAACAACGTGCTCGCCCAGGTGCCGGACGTGAATGATTTTGTGGGAGGCATCAGGCAGCTGCTCAAGCCCGAAGGCGTGGTCACGATCGAATTTCCGCACCTCATGCGCCTGATCGAAGAAAACCAGTTCGACACGATCTACCATGAGCACTTCTCGTACTTCTCGTTCGTGACGGCGGAGAAGATCTTCGAGGCGCACGGCATGCGGCTGTTCGACGTAGAGGAGATCCCCACCCACGGCGGGTCGCTCCGGATCTACGGCTGTCTCCGCGACGCCCGGCATCAGCTGACGGCGCGGGCGCAGGAACTGAAAGTGCGTGAGATTGCGGCAGGAGTGACGACCCCGGAATACTATCGGACATTCACGCGGCAGGTTGAAGAGACCAAGTGGCGCCTCCTGGAATTCCTGATCGAGCAACGCCGCCTCGGAAAGCGTATCGTGGGCTACGGCGCTCCTGGCAAGGGGAATACGCTCCTGAACTACTGCGGGATCCGCACTGACCTGCTCGAGTTCACGGTCGACCGCAATGTGTACAAGCAGGGGAAGTTCCTCCCGGGGACGCACATCCCGGTCCTTCATCCCGACGCGATTCGCGAGGCCCGGCCTGATTTCGTGTTGATCCTCCCGTGGAATTTCAAGGATGAGATTGTGGCCCAGCTGGCGTACATCCGGGAATGGGGGGGTCGGTGCGTGGTGCCCATCCCGCGCGTGCAGGTCCTTCCCTGAGGAGGGCCGACCGCCGGGGTTGCATGACCAACGGAGATCGCGGACTATGAAAGTGGTGCTTTTTTGCGGCGGCCTCGGGACTCGCCTGCGCGAGTACTCGGAAACCATTCCGAAACCGATGGTGGAGGTCGGGCCGAGACCGATCCTGTGGCACATCATGCGCTACTATGCGCACTACGGCAACAAGGACTTCGTCCTGTGCCTCGGCTACAAGGGCGACGTCATCAAGAACTACTTTCTGCATTACGACGAGGCGGTGTCCAACGATTTTGTCATGCGCGGGTCTCCGAAGAACCTGACCCTGCTGCACAGCGACATCCACGACTGGACGGTAACCTTCGCGGACACCGGGCTGCATGCGAACATCGGGATGCGCCTGAAGGCGGTCGAGAAGTACCTGGCCGACGAGGATGTGTTCCTCGCCAACTACTCCGACGGTCTCTCGAATATTCCGCTCGACAAGGTTGTTGACGAGTTCCTGGCCAGCGGGAAGCTAGGGCTGTTTGTGTCTGTGAAGCCCAGCCAGAGCTTTGACATCGTCGTGACCCGCGAGGGTGGAGCTGTGGAAGAGCTGCGGCATGTCAGCAAGGCCGGGATCTGGATCAACGGCGGGTACTTTGTATTCCGGAAGGAGATTTTCAAGTACCTGAAGGAAGGCGAGGAGCTTGTGTACGAGCCGTTCCGCCGTCTCATCAAGGACGGCCAGCTGATCACCTATCGCCACGAAGACTTCTTCATGTGCATGGACACGTTTAAGGAGAAGATGACGCTCGATGAGCTGTACTCCCGCGGGCAGGCGCCCTGGGAGCTCTGGAAGAACGGGCGTCACGGAAAGTAGGCGCGCGCATGATCCCCCTGAACATGGACAACACGTTCCGTCGCGGCGGCCGCGTCCTGGCGCTGGGCGCTCACAGCGACGATATCGAAATCGGGTGCGGCGGCACGATCCTGACGCTGCTGCACCGCTATCCGCGGCTGCAGGTGTGGTGGGTGGTCCTCGGGGCGGCGGGCCGCAGGGCGGCCGAGGCGGAAGCCAGCGCAAAGGACTTCCTCCGCGGTGCGAAGTCGGGTAAGGTCATTGTCAAGGGATTCCGGGACGGGTTCCTGCCGTACACAGGCGTCGAGGTGAAGGAGTTCTTCGAAGACCTCAAGCGGCACGTTGATCCCGATCTCATTCTGACCCACCAGCTGCACGATCGCCACCAGGACCACCGGCTCACATGCGACCTGACCTGGAACACGTTCCGCGATCACCTGATCCTGGAATACGAAGTCCCCAAGTACGATGGCGACATGGGCACGCCGAATCTGTTCGTGAATGTGGAAAGCAGGCTTGCAGAGAAGAAGGTGGCGCTTCTCGTGAAGCACTTTGGCACGCAGCGCTCGAAGCACTGGTTTGACCGCGAGACATTTCTCGGGCTGATGCGGCTCCGGGGTCTGGAATCGGGCACGCGGGGGCGCTATGCCGAGGCGTTCTACGCCAGGAAGGCCACTCTTTTATAGACAGGGATTGAATCTGAAGGACCGCACGGCCCCGTCGGCGTCACCGACGGGGCCGTGTCGTTTATGCGGCCGGACCGACAGAAGTGTAGCAGGCCTGTCAGGCACTGACCGCAACTGTTGGAGCCCGGCCACGCCTCCTGGAAACACCCGGTGCTGCCGCAGGCTCGAAGCTACCTGAGCACAACCATCTTGCGGACGTCGCGGAAGTCGCCGGCCTTGAAGACGTAGAAGTACGTTCCGGAGGCGATCATCTGGGACGAAAACATCACACGGTGGATCCCTGCGGGCTGGACGCCCTCGACCAGACGGGCGACCTCTCTTCCCAGGACGTCATAGACGCGCAGGTCAACGTGGATAGGCGACCGGACGGAGTAGCGGATTTCGGTCCCGGCATTGAACGGGTTCGGGTAGTTCTGCTCGACCACGAAGTCTGCCGGAGGGGCCGCTGACGGCTCCGTCACAAAGGCGTACAACGGGCCGAACAGACCGCGCGCCGCCTCGCTGTCCCCGCGCACGCGCAGGAAGTATCGCCGCCCCGGTTCAAGGGGGCCGAGGCGCGCGGATGTGTCGACGATCGTCGAGTCCTCCATCAGCACCCGAGAGAACGTGGAATCGTCCGTCAGCTGCATATGATAGTGGCTCGCGCCTTCTACCCTGTTCCAGGTGACGTCCATGGAGGTCGGCATGTAGGCGTTTCCCGCTGAGGGGAACGACACGTAGGGAATCCCGACCGGCAGCGTGGCATCGCGCAACTTTGCCAGCACGACGTTGTCAATGCTGTAGTCGTCGCCGGCGTCATCGTACGGCCCGATCCAGAACCTGAGGCGCGCGTCCGATACGGTAATCTCAAAGTTGGACGCGACGAAGTCGAGCGCAAAATTTTTCCACCCTGGTTCGAGATCGAGGTGATGGACCTCAAGCCCGTAGGGCGTGAACGGAGCCCAGTGCTTGTGCATGGCCAGATCCATATCGTGGCCGCTGTTCGAACGAGCATCGAACTGGAGCCGGTACGTCGCTCCGGGATCGAGCTGGAGGCCCGACTGGTAGAACTGGACCGTGTTTCCGGGGGCCTGGATGGTGAACTGGGCCGCCATAGCGCTTGCGCATCCGGGCGTGTCGACCACAAAAGTTGCCACGCCGTCGCTCTGGAAATTCCAATGATCCCTACCGATCTCGAAATCAGGATTGCGTACAAGATTGAGTCTGCCGTCGACGGTCGAGGAGGCCACTGACACTGCGGCCGTTGTGGTCACCGACCCGGCCCCGTTGTCCACTGTCATCACGAATTGCGTGGTGCCTCCGACGTACACGCGCACAGAGCCGTTCAGCCCAATCTGGCCGATCCCGTGGTCGATGTTCACGCGGGTCGCATTCTGTGTCGTCCAGAGCAGCGTTACCTCGCCGCCGCCCTCCGGCAGATACGATGGGACGGCCGCCAGCACGCCCTGCGGTGGAGTGATGACCTGCTCCACAAGGACGTCCTGGCTCAGAACCAGGGTGTCGCTCGGGCTGGTCAGCGTGAGCGTGAACGTCGTGGAACGGTCTACCAGCGCAGACCGGGCTCCGGACAGGCTCACGGGACCGATGCCGTTGTCAAGGACCGCCCCGACGGCGTTCTGCGAAGACCAGTTCAGGACGACATCTCCGCCGCCGGACGGAAGCGAGGAAGGAGCAACCGTGAATGAGCCGCTGATCTCCGGCGGCGTCGGATCGACGGCCACACGGACCGAATACGGAACAGAGCGGATGCCGTTGCTGAGCGTCAGCGTGAACACGGTCGGAGACGTGACCCGGACCGTCCTCGAACCGCTGAGCGGGACATCTCCGACATTCTGATCGATCGTGGCGCTGATGGCATAGGTCGACGTCCAGTTGAGAACGACATCCCCGCCGCCGTACGGCAGGGAAGAGGGCGTGACCGTAAAGGTCCCTTCGGGCATCGGGGGCAGCGTGTCGACACGGACGGACGCCTGCAGCATGGTGGTCACCGGCCCGTTGATGAGCGACAGGTTGAAGGTCGTCGATGCGGCCACCACGAGGGTGTGGGAACCCGAAACAGGAACCTCGCCGATGCCGTGGTCCAACAGTGCGGAGGTCGTGTTCTCAGAGTTCCAGGCAAGCGTGACGCTGCCCCCGCCGTAGGGGAGCGCGGACGGAGAGATTGTGAACGTCCCCTTCGGCGTTAGAGGCGAACGCTCCACGATGATGCTGTCCCTCACCGTGATCGCGTCCGGCCCGCCGGACATGGTCATAGCGAAGACGGTGGATTTTGAAACGGCCAGGTCCCTCGATCCCGATGCCTGTACCGGGCCGATGCCGTTGTCCAGCGAGACCTCCGTCGCGTTGGAGGTGCTCCAGGTGAGGGTCACGGTCCCGCCGCCATACGGCAGGTTCCGCGGGCTGACGCGGAGCGTCCCCGTCGGCTGAGGCGGCGGGGGAGGTGGCGGCATGCTGACGGCGGCTGTCAACGAGATAGAGCCGGTCTCGTTTCCAAGCGTCAGCGTGAACGTTGTCGGAGCAACAATGGTGAATGTGGTCGAGCCGCTGGCGCTGACCTGTCCGATGCCATTGTCGATGCCTGCGAATGTAGCACCTGCTGATGTCCATGTGAGCGTCACCGTTCCGCCTCCGGCAGGGAGCTCGGTCGGAGTCACGCTGAACGTTCCCGTCGGAAGCGTTCCGGTCTTCGTCGCCAGGTCGATGCGATCGGCGAGGTGTCGCCGCGCCTGGTCAAACGTGAATCCTCGCTGGGCGAAGACAGCCTGGGATTTGGCAGAGGTGTAGGAACCCTGGTAGTCGTCGAAGGCAGCTGGGACGACGGCGTTGAGGAGGTCGTCGGTAGGCAGTCCTGCCGCTCGTGCGAGGGTGAGATACTCATAGTCCTGCTGGCCGCGCCTCCAGTTCTTGATGCGGATGGAGGCGATGGGCCCGTCGATGCCGCGGCTCTCGTCGGGGAAGAGGGCGTCGTTGCCGGTGTAGAAGACGGTGCCGTGCCCCCACTTGACGCGTCCGTTGGAGTAGGTCTGATAGGGTGTGCGCCAGGGGTTCTGTTTTTCCTGGAAGCTCTGGTTGTAGATCAGTCCGGTTTCCCAGAGGAAGAACTGGTCGACGTTGTACTTGAAGGCGATCCAGGGGTTGACCCTGGGGTCGGTGGCGACGTTGTCGATCCACTCGAAGATGCCGAAGGAGGGTCGGGTGCCGTTGTAGATGCCGACCTTGTCGCCGCGTGCGCGGAGCTCATTGGCCTGCTGGATGCGGTAGCCCATGCGGATGCCGTCGCCGGGGTCGTAGCCGGACTGGCCGGTGACGCTCCAGAAGTTGATGGCGCCTTCGAGTCTGGGGTCGAGCTTGACGGTGCAGAAGACGCCGATGTCCTTGCCGGGCCCCGGGTTCTCATGGATCCAGGCGGCGCGCTCGCGGACGGTGGCATAGAACCGTGTGGTGTCCTGGTCGGGCTCGTCGACCATGTACTTGAAGCGGACGACGTCGGGGGCGTTGGCGCGGAACCAGTTCTCCCAGGCATCGGAGGCGGCGTACCAGCCCTCGCGAGTTGCGGGGTCGAAGCCGGAGACGGTCCCCTTGGAGGGCTGGTCGTAGGTGCCGATGGAATAGGTGGTGTTGCCGACACCTCTGCCGGGCCCGTCATAGCCGAACTGGGGGGTGTAGCGGGTGCCGGTGAAGTAGTCCTTGAGGTTCGCGTCGACGATGTCGAGGGTTCTTCGCCCGTCGGTGAGGTCCATGCGGTGGCGGTGGGCCATCTGCATGTACTTCTGGAACATCTGCCAGTAGGCGGCCGTGCCGGTGGTGACGCCGGGATGCCGCGTGGGGAGCTTGTTCTCGATGTAGAAGGTGTTGTGGAAGTGCGTGGAATCGGGGAGCGTGAAGCTGTAGACAGAGAGTTCCAGGGGGATGGCGAAGGTCTGCCGTCCCTGCTCCGTGACGCGCACGGTGGCGCGATAGGTTCCCGGCGGGGCATCGCGCGGGATGGTGATGTCGACCCAGACGCCCTGGTTGCGTCCTGCGCCGATGGCGAAGGGAGCGCCGCCAACCCAGTCGGCCGTGCCGGGCGTTGCCTGGAAGGGGACGAGGGCATCGGGGATCCATCCCAGGTGCTCGGCATCGGGCAGCGGCCGTGCGTCGCCCCAGGTGGCGATGCCGCCGCTCATGGAGCGCTGCGTCACATTGATATACTGTTCCAAAAACAGCTCGATGTGTCGGCCGCGGTAGTCAAAGGGGTCGTCATTGGTGGAGCGGTTGGCGATGACATACCCGGGCCCGGCCAGAGAGTCGAGGAGGACGTCGAGGTCCGTGGCGCCGGAGCCGCGGGCCTCAAGAATAAGCTGGAAGGCGACGATCTCGTTGCGGGCGCCGAAGAGGCGGATGGTCCTGCCGTCCCACACCGCATTGTCGGGACTGGAGGCCGCCCAGTGGCTCAGATCGTCCCGACGGACCTTCTCTCCGTCGTCCACCGCCCACACACGGGTGACTCCGGTCTGAGAGAGGCCCGATGGAACGATGAACAGAGCGAGAAGGACCGCGATGAGTAACCTGTGTTTCGCCATACGAAGTGGTTCTGGGCGAAGGATTTGGATCTTGTCGTGTGATGAGGGTCAAGTGGTGTGCCACGGGTCAACTTCTGGGAAAATGAGCGATGAGCGGAGTTTGAAGTGACACATGCCGCAAGATTCACACGACATGTGCGAGCGCGTGGAGAATCTACATCATGAGCGGTGATGGGGAACAGCCGAAATGTCAGACATCCTGTCGCGCATTCTTACGCGGACCAATTGATGTCTGCGAAGCACACACAAGAGACACACGGCGGCGGGGTGGTCGCTGGATAAGGACCTTCAACTCTTGGCGCAGGGTGCGAGCAAATGCAATGTGCTCGGTGGACGGTAACTGACGCGGCGATGTGACTGTGATCACGGGACGTGTGACGGGGATCATGAAATAATCTACATCTGCAGATGATGCTTGCGGATAGTCGTGAGACGTTTGTATATTCATCTAACTACTGCGTGGCTGTACAACATCTTCCAGCCCTGGAAGAAGTGAGGTTCTCCCCTCGGTGGCGTTGGCTCGTGTTGAGTGGATGGCCTTCAGTTTCGCAAATCTTTACTTATCACACGGGAGGGTTCCGTAGATGAAGCGTTCAACTGCTTCTTCGTTTGCGCGTCGTTGCGTTCTTTCGACGCTTGTGTTCCTCTTCGGCCTGACAGGCGCGTTTGCACAAAGGCCAATGTGGTCCGATCCGAAACCTGGCGACATCTATCGGGAATACACCCGTACGATGATGAGTTATACGCAATGGAGAGTGACAGGTCCGAGCTCGTCGGATCCGCGTGCCCAGGCGAATCTGCCCAATGCTGTCCTCTCGCTCAACATCGGCGACCTCGTGGGTGCGATACGCGCCGAAGCGGTCATCGATCTCTGGGGAGGGCATGCCGGAACGTATGACAAAGCGATTCGTTTCAACAATCATGCATGGATTTCTATTCCCGAGCTGAGCACGACGCCCGGGGACGGCGAATGTTGGGTGTCGCAGCCCATGGTCACAGTGGAGATTCCTCTGTCGCATCTGGTCCAAGGGACAAACACGTTTCAAGGAACAAATGGGGGCCAGACTTGTTGGAGTTTCAATTGGGGGCAGCACGGTCAGAATGGTATCATCGTCCGCATCTACTACGGCCCGAGCAAGCCTCATTCCACAGGATCAATTACTTCGCCTTCAAGCGGCGGTACTATCGGCGAGAATCCTACGATCACCGCGTCGACTTCTGGAAATGTGAACCGCGTGGATTTCCTGGCCTCCTACACCGGGTGGGATACCGACGCGGACGGCATCTTCACCGGATATCACTCCGACTATCACCGGGAGAAGACCGAGACCACGGTTGGCATCAAGAATCATGTCGGAACGGACGTGACTTCACCGTTCAGCGTCGTATGGAATACGGACATGGTTCCGGATCAGGCTGCGGGCAGCGTGAAGGTGCTTGCGCGCATCCGCGACGCCAGCGGCGTCTGGTTTGTTACGAACGAGGTGTCCGGGCTGACGCTCCATCGCACGAACGCCTCAGTGAAGATGTACTCCACCTACGACATGCCTCAGCGATTCACCGTCCGTGTCACGCGTCAGACCACCACCGTGCATTTTAACATCCCGTCAACTGACGATCTCTCGAAGGCCGTCTCGGCAAAGCTGATTATGCATACCTTCAACGGGATTGATGGGGATCATGCACCGGGCGAAACCCACTACACCAAGGTCAACGCCTGGGCAGCTCCGAACTACGGCGTCGACCATTTCTATTCGTACGACGTCCTCACGATGCCTCCCTCGGCGCTCAAGAGTGGGACTAATGCCGTTGCGTGCAACTCGAACTCGACGTCTACGGGGTGGTACTGTCTCTGGCCAGGGCCCGGAATCATCGTCCGGTACTCCGGCGGCGCTCCACCTCCCGGCCCGGCAACCAAGCTGGCGTTCGGGACGCAGCCTTCTGCCACAGAAACCAACATATCCATTACGCCTCCGGTAACCGTCCTCATCCAGGATGCCAGCGGCGACCTGATGACGACGGATACACGAAATGTCACCATTGCGATCGGGACAAACCCTGCAGGCGGCACGCTCGCCGGGACGAAGACGGTCGCAGCCGTGGGTGGCATTGCGACATTCAGCACCTTGTCCATAGACAATGCGGGGAACGGGTACACGCTCTCGGCTACGGCGAGCGGCCTGACAGGATCGACGTCAACTGCCTTCAACATCACGTCCGGGACTCCTCCACCGCCCCCGACAGGGAATCTGTTGGTGAACGGCGGGTTTGAGAGTGGCACATCGCCATGGAGGTTCTACACGAACGGTACCGGCAACAGTTTCTCGGCCGTGACAGATGGTCCAGTGGCGGAAGGCACGCACAAGGGACGTGTCGTGCTGGGCAGCAGCATCGGCAGCAATACCCAGCTGTATCAGACAGGCCTGACGCTGGAGGCAGGGAAACCGTATCGTGTGTCCTTCCAGGCCTATGCATCGGCGGCCACGACGATACAGTTCCGGGTCATCGAACAGGATAACGATTACACGGAGTACGGATTCGGGTTCGTGACACGATCCCTTACGACAGGGTGGCAGACCATCACGGTGGACTTCACCGCCAAGAACTTTGCCGGCACGGTCAACGACGCGATGCTGCAGCTGTACTTCGTGAATTCGACCCCTTCGAGAACCATCTTCCTCGATGATGTTATGTTGACCGGCGAGACCGGCCCGCCGCCGCCGCCGACAGGCAATCTGTTGGTGAACAGCGGGTTTGAGGGTGGCACGTCGCCGTGGAGATTCTACACGAATGGCACCGGCAACAGCTTCGCGTCCGTCACAGGCGCCCCTGTGGCCGAGGGTACGCACAAAGGACGCGTCGTCCTGGGCAGCTCCATCGGCAGCAACACCCAGCTGTACCAGACCGGCCTAACACTGGAATCCGGCAAGCCGTACCGCGCCTCCTTCCAGGCCTACGCGTCGGGTGCCACGACGATTCAGTTCCGCGTGATCGAGCAGGATAACGATTACACGACTTACGGGTTCGGGTTCGTGACGCGGTCGCTCACGACCGGCTGGCAGACGTTTACGGTAGACTTCACGGCTCAGAACTTCTCCGGCACGGTCAACGACGCGATGCTGCAGTTTTACTTCGTCAATTCGTCGCCGTCCAGGACGATCTACTTCGATGACGTGATTCTGGCACCGAATCCGGTCGCACTCGCGAAGGATGACGGCGTCAATCCGTCGGAGGCCGAAGGTGCATCCGCTGCGACCGAAGTGATCCCGACCGAGTATGCGCTGATGCAGAACTACCCGAACCCGTTCAACCCGTCCACGACGATCACGTTCGCGCTGCCCGAGGCATCGCATGTGACCCTGGAGGTGTTCAACACCCTCGGTGAGCGGGTGGCCACGCTCGTGGATGAGGTTCGATCGCAGGGGGTGCACACAGCCCGCTTTGAAGCGGCGTCCCTTCCCAGCGGGATGTACTTCTACCGGCTCACGACGGCGCAGAACACCACCATCAAGAAGATGCTGTTCATGAAGTAACGTGATGTCCCGGTAGTCAATTCGATGCTGATGCGAGGCCTCCCCCGGTGTGTTCGCAGCACCTGCGGAGGCCTCGATTATTCTCATTCCAGGAGCTCGATTCCATGAAGGTTTGTCGCTTTCCATCTGCGGTCTGGTCCGGTGCGGCGCTGGCCGCCCTCGCCCTTCTCGGGACCATGTCGGCTGCGGCCCAGCCAATCTTCCGACACCCTCAGCCGGGAGACGTCTACAAGGAGTACTCCCGTATTATGGCGAAGTTCGCCCAGTACCGGGTGATCGATCCGAACACACCCCGGGCGGATGCGCAGGCCCTGCTTCCCAACCCGGTCCTCACAATGACGGTCAATGACCTGCAGGGAGCCGTGCGTGCAGAGGCGGTCATCGATTTCTGGGGCGGCCATGTCGGGACCACCGGCAAGAAGATCCGGTTCAACGGGCACTCATGGATCTCCATCCCCGAGCTGACCACGCCCCCCACCAGCGGCCAGTGCTATGCGCAGCAGCCGATGGTGGTGGTGGACGTCCCGCTCAGCCATCTTGTCCAGGGCACCAATTCATTCGAAGGGACGAACACCGGACAGTCCTGCTACAACTTCGACTGGGGGATGCAGGGGATGTTCGCGCTGATGGTGCGCGTCTACTACTCCCCGTCCTCGAAGGCGCACCCCACCGGGTCCATCACGTTTCCGACGGCCAACGGATCGTTCGGCGAGAACCCTGCCGTCAGCGCCAACGCAAGCAGTGCTGCGGGGATCAGCCGCGTCGATTTCATTGCGAACTACGATGGGTACGATGTTGACGGCGACGGCATCTACAAGGACTGGCAGTACAACTATCATTTCCGCCAGGGTGATACGGAGATGAAGCTCTATGATCACGTCGGGACCGACGCGAGCGCACCGTATTCAGTCACGTGGAACACCGACCTCGTCCCTGACCAGGCAGCGGGCAGCATCCAGATTCTCGCCCGCATCCGCGACAACAACGGCGTCTGGTTTGTCACCAATCCTGTCGGCGGACTGACGCTCACCCGGAGCGGTTCGTCCGTGAAGCTGTACAAGGCTCAGAACGTCCCGGAGCGCACGTGGGTGCGCGACGGACGGACGACGAAGAGCTGGAAATACACGATTCCGTCCGGCGATGACCTCTCGAAAGCGACGAGCGCGAGAATTCAGATCACCACATGGAACGGCATCGATGGCGATGCGGCGGCCGGGAAGTCTCGCTACTACAGGGTGAATTCGTGGACCGTCCCCACGGCCTTCGGGAGAGACCACTTCTGGTCGTACGATAAGCTGAGCATGCCGACCTCCGCGATCCAGAACGGGACGAACACGTTCACGGTGTACTCGAACTCCGACGTCTTCGGAATCGAAGTTCTGTGGCCGGCGCCGGGAATTCTTGTGCGGTACTCCGGCGGCGCTCCTCCGCCGGCGGGGGCGACAAAGCTGGCGTTCGGAACCCAGCCCGTGAATACGCTGGCGGGATCCACGATAGCGCCGCCTGTCACGGTTCGCATCGAGGACGCCAACGGCGTGCTGGTGTCAACCGACACCCGCAATGTCTCGCTTGCAGTCGGCAGTAATCCCGCGGCCGGCACGTTGAGCGGAACAACCACCGTGGCTGCGGTTGGAGGGGTAGCGACGTTCTCGAACCTCTCGATCAACAATGCCGGCACCGGCTACACGCTCGCGGCCTCGGCAAGCGGCCTCACCGGTGCGACCTCGGGCGCGTTCAACATCACGACGGTTACGCCTCCGCCTCCCCCGACGGGGAATCTGCTGGCGAACGGCGGATTTGAGAACGGAACGACAGGCTGGCGCTACTACAAGAACGGCGGTGCCACTAACGCGTTCTCGGTGGTCACGACCGCCCCGGTCGCGGAGGGGACTAGCAAGGGGCGCGTTATCCTCGATGCGGTTATCGGAACAAACAACCAGCTCTACTACAGCAACCTGCCCTTCGAGGCTGGCACACAGTATCGCCTGACGTTCCAGGCCTACGCCTCAAAGGCTACGACCGTTCAAGCCCGTGTGATCGAGCAGGATGACGACTACACTGTCTACGGCTTCCCGTTCCAGACGTTCTCGCTGACGACCGGGTGGCAGACGTTCACGGTGGATTTCACGGCGCAGAACTTCACCGGCTCTGTAACCGATGGAATGCTGCAGCTCCAGTTCACCAAGTCGTCGCCCTCGACAACGATCTTCTTCGATGCCGTCACCATCAGCTCGGGCTCGACCCCGCCCCCCCCGCCGCCTCCTCCGCCGCCGACGGGCAACATTGTGACGAACGGAGGGTTCGAGGCCGGCACGTCCCCGTGGCGGTACTACCACAACGGCAGCGGGAACTCTTTCGGGGTTGTCACGACCGCGCCAGTGCCGGAAGGGACGCAGAAGGCGCGTATTGTCCTGGGGAGCACAGTAGGAACGAACAACCAGCTCTACCAGACCGGCCTCTCGTTGACGGCCGGGGCCGCGTACCGGATGACGTTCTCCGCCTCCGCGTCAACGGCGAGCAGCCTCCGCGTGCGGGTCGTGGAGCAGGATGAGGACTATACGACCTACGGATTTGCGTACAGGACCATCACGCTGGGGACATCCTTCCAGACGTTTACCATCGACTTCACGGCCGCCAACTTTGCCGGTACCGTGAACGACGCGATGCTGCAGTTCTGGTTTGTGAACTCGGGCGCGTCCAGGTCCATCTTCCTGGACAACATCGTGATTGGGCCTGTGACGACGACAGGTGAGGTGGGCAATCCCACCGCCGACAAGTCGGGTGATGGGCTGACGCCGCAGGACGCGAACGCGCAACCGGCAATTCCGACGGAAGTCGGGCTTCTACAGAACTACCCGAACCCCTTCAACCCGTCCACGCAGATTGACTACACTCTCCCGGAGGCGTCCCACGTGACGCTCGAGGTGTACAACGTCCTCGGCGAGCGTGTGGCGTTGCTGGTGGACGAAGCCCGGCCGGCCGGATACTTCTCGGCCCGCTTCGATGCGGCAACGCTGCCGAGCGGCATCTATTTCTATCGTCTGACGACAAATTCGACGTCGATGCTGAAGAAGATGATGTTCTTGAAGTAGGGGGGGAGCGTCACCCCCGATGCAGGGGGGCACCATCTCCGCAGGGGACAGCCCTGTCACGCGATTGGCGAGACAGGGCTGTTCTCTTTCCTGGAAGCATCAGGTCAGGAGATGCCTGGAGTTGCCAGGAACTGCCTTGAAATGTGAGAGCTGGCGAGAGTTCTCGCTGGAACGTCGCGCCACGACGCGTCAGCAGCACCCCCCGAACCGGGGCGGAGTCCTCCGATGGTCGAGCACCGACATCTCGACAGG
>CAWABB010000004.1:0-473562 GCA_963780165.1 uncultured Ignavibacteria bacterium
GATGACCTCCTTCAGCACGAGGATTCGGTACCAGCGCTTGCCCGCTTCAGCCAGGACGGTCAGGGCGCACAGTATCATCACGACCGTCAGGCCCGTGTTCACGTACCCCAGCATGGCGGTTGCGGGCCTGGCGGTGAGGGGCCAGAAGTTGTCCGTGATGTTGAGCACGCCCGCGCTCAGCGTCGTGGCGGCGACAAACGCCATGGGCACGGCCGTGATCCAGGCGTAGCGGGCCTTCCCCCCGTTGATCAGGATGCTTGTCCCGACCGAAAGCGCCACGGCGGCGAGGAGCTGATTCGCGGTCCCGAACATCGGCCAGATCGTGCTGATGTTCCCCGTCCAGAGGAAATACCCCCAGGAGGCCACCACCAGCGTGGTCGCGATCGCGCTCGCGGGGAGCCAGTCCGTCCGCTCGAACGGCTTCCAGAACCTTCCGCCGAACTCCTGCACCATAAACCGCGCTACGCGCGTGCCGGCGTCGATCGTGGTGAGGATGAAGAGCGCCTCGAACATGATGGCGAAGTGGTACCAGAACGACATGAACTGCTGCAGCCCGGGGAGCGCGGTGAAGATCTGCGCGAAACCCACGGCAAGCGAGACGGCCCCGCCGGTGCGGCCGGCCACGTTTTCCCCGACTTCCCGTGACAGCTCGGCGAGGTTGACCGGTGACATCCCCAGCGTGGCATAGACGGCAGGTGGGACGTTGATGGCGAAGTAATCTCCGGGCTCCAGCGCGCATGCGGCGATGAGGGCAACGATACCCACCAGACCCTCCATCAGCATCGCCCCGTACCCGATCATGCGCGTGTCCGATTCCCGCGCGATCATCTTTGGCGTCGTCCCGGATGCGACGAGCGAGTGGAACCCCGATATCGCGCCGCAGGCGATCGTGACGAACAGGAACGGAAAGAGCGTCCCGGGAATGATCGGCCCTCCGCCGCTGATGAACTGCGTGATCGACGGCATTTTGAGCTCGGGGTTTACGAGCACGACGCCGATGACGAGCGCCGCGATCGTTCCGATCTTCATGTAGGAGCTGAGATAATCGCGGGGCACCAGCAGGAGCCACACCGGGAGGACCGACGCGAAGAAACCGTAGATCACCAGCGATGCCACGATGCCGTCCTGCGAGAGGGTGAACCACGGTGCCAGGGTGGAGCCGGGAACCCAGCTCCCGCCGATGACCGCGGCGACGACCGCGACCACACCAATGGCGCTCGCCTCCCCAATCTTCCCCGGGCGGATAGTCCGCATCCAGAGTCCCACGAAAATCGCGATCGGGATCGTCATGGCGATCGTGAATGTCCCCCAGGCGCTATCGCGCAGGGCGTTCACGACTGCGAGGCCGAGTCCGGCGAGGGCGATGACAAGAATAAGAAGGATCGCGATGGAGCCGGCGACGCCCGCCAGAGGGCTGATTTCATGCCTCGCGATGTCGGCGAGGGACCGTCCGTTTCTGCGGACCGACGCCACCAGCGTCGTGAAGTCGTGCACCGCCCCGGCCAGGACCACGCCCACGAGCAGCCAGAGGAACCCAGGCAGAAATCCGAACTGGGCGGCCAGGACCGGCCCGATCAGCGGGCCCGCGCCGGAAATGGCGGCGAAATGGTGCCCGAACAGGACCCACTTGTTGGTGGGCTCGAAATTCTGCCCGTCCTTCAGGCGATGGGCCGGCGTGACGCGCGCATCGTCGAGAACGAGCACCCTGGCGGCGATGAAGGCGCTGTAGTAGCGGTACATGATGGCCATGACACACAGCGCGCCGAGAATCCAGGGGAGAGCGTGCATGAGAAATGTTCCGTGTACGTGTACCTGCGTCCGCTATCGAATCGTACGCGACAGTTCTTCCTATCGTGACGCATGCGGCAGATGAACCCTAAAGTACGTCCGCAAGAGCGGAGTTACAAGTGGGGGCTGCCGGTGAGCGGCATGGAGTGTGCTCCGACGGAGTGGCCCGTGAAGGAGTGCCCGACGAGTGCGTGCTCAATGTGCGCGCTTCAGGTGAGGGTTTGCCCATTGCAGGCGGGCATGCTGAAGGGGTCGCGATGAAAGCGTGTGCGACGAACGATCACACTATAGAACCGTTCTCAGGATGCTGATCCCGGGGCCGGGGTCGTGCACAATGATCTGTCCCCGTGTAGCCCTCAGGTCCCTTCCTGTAATGACATCCCTGAACCTTGCCCCGTCGGGAATACCGCCAGCTTCGACTTCGACCTGTCCGGGAGCGCCGGCGCCACGATTCGCTACGACGACCATCAGTTCCGTGTCCGTGTCGCGCTGGTATGCAAACCAGTCGTCCCCGTGGTCGAGCACCTGGAAGCCTCCCTTGCTCAGCGCGGGGCTGCTGCGGCGCAGCCGTATGAGCACCTTATAGAGCGACCGGATCTCATCGTTCCACGCGCGCGTGTCCCACGGCATGCACTTGAGGACCTGCGTATCCTGTCCTTCCATCCCGATTTCGTCCCCGTACAACAGGCACGGTACTCCGGGGTATGTCATCAGGAGCCCGACGGCGACCCGCTGCATGGCCGCGTTTCCGTTCAACGTGGTCAGCAGCCTCGGCGTGTCGTGCGACCCGAGGAGGTTCAGCTGACGCATCACGACATTCCATGGAAGGCCCGACCGATAGGCGGCCCACGAATCGAGCAGCGCGCTCGTCGAGAGGGGTGATCCAGCCGGGATGGTAAACGGCTCCCAGTGCTGCCGGAACCCGTGCGATGTGAGCCATGACCAGAGGGGGACCGCAAACCCGCCGTAGTTCATCGCCGCGTCCCAGCAGTCTCCCTGCAAAGCAGGCGATGCGTCGAAGAAATGTTCCGCCAGCAGATACGCCTCTGGGTTCTCCGCTTTCACGGCTCGCCGGATGTCGCGGGCGAGTTCAAGGTTGAGATCGACGGGTCCATACCTGCCGAGCATGTTCGCGACGTCCACGCGCCATCCGTCCACCGAATACGGCATGCGCAGCCAGCGCCTGAAGATGGAATCGGGTCCCGTGATCATGTACTCGCGCAGGCGCTTGCTGGCGTAGTTCAGTCTTGGGAGAGACTTGTGGCCCATCCACGAGTCGTATTCGCCCGGATGCCTGGTGAACGTAAAGAATTCGGCGCTGGGCGCGGACGCGTCAGCCGCCGCCGCGATGAACCAGGGGTGCTCCCGACCGCAGTGGTTCGGGACGATGTCCAGGAGGATCCGGAGATCATGGGCGGCCGTAGCCTGCCTGAGCCGGGCCAGTGCTTCATTCCCCCCGAAGTGCGGATCGACGCGCTCGTAATCCGTCACGTCGTACTTGTGGATGCTCGGTGCGGCGAAGATGGGGAGTAAGGTACAGGGCATTCACGCCGAGGTCGAGCAGATACGGAATCTTCTCCGCGATCCCTTGAGATCGCCTCCGAAGAACTCCACGTGCGCCTGGTCCCAGGCCAGGGCCGGATCCTCGCCCCACGCGCGCTGCACTGTCGACTTACCGTGGTAGGTGTACTCGCCGGTCCGCACGGAAATTGACGGATCGCCGTTGTGGAATCTGTCGGGCGCGATCTGATAGAAGACGGTATCGGCAAGCCATCCGGGCCCTTCCGATCCGGACACGATCCGGAAGTCGCCATCGTCCGTGGGGGTAGATTGGCCTATCCCTCGTGCAGTATACCACCACGCTTCATCGTCCGTCAGCAAGAGGAACCGGTAGCTCAGTCGTGGCATCACGGCGGGGAGGAGGGACGACCACCAGCTGGATCCTGCGCCGTCCGGTTGTCGCTTCATTTCGAGGAACCGCTGCTCGCCGTCGGGCGCGAACCGCAGGAATGCGCGCCTGATGGGAGCTCCGAACGCATGGCGGATGCGGATGTCAAAAGCCTTGCCTGCGCCGGCCGACGACGAGTGGGCCGCGGTCACGTACCGGCCCGAACCGTCATGGTGAACTGAGCGTGTCCAGGGAGGAAGGGAGTGGGGCATAACGAGTGACGCGAGCCCTAACGCAGAAGGAGCATGGTTCGGGTTTCGGTGATGCTCCCGGCCCTGAGGCGATACAGATAGACGCCGCCGGCCAGGGAGCATCCGACTGTGCTGGACCCGGCACCGGCGTCGAACGTCGCCGTATGCTCGCCGGGCTCCTCGACGTTGTCCACGAGCGCCGCCACTTCGCGCCCGAGCAGATCGTACACTTTCAACGACACCGGCCCGGCCTCCGGGATCCGATACCTGATGACTGTCGCGGGGTTGAACGGATTCGGGTAGTTTTGCGACAGCTCGAACTCGCGGGGAACGCCAGACTCGCTGGAACCCACAGACGTGACTTCGGCCGGCCCGATCGTGAGGCCGCTCAGCATTGTCTCTCCGATAACGGACATGAGATGCACTTCGAGCACGCCATCCGTCACGTCCACGCTGTCGGCCGTGATGGTATAGGCGGTGTTCCGGCCTGCGCGCGCAAGCACGTCCACATTGCGAGCGATCTCCCTGTCCTCGAGGGTCACATGAAACACGCGCTGTCCGCCGGACGTCAGCTGGTTCTCGGCAAACATCAGCGTCACGTCATAGAGGCCGTCCGGGACGCGCACCCTGTAGCGGACCAGGCCGGTCATCTGGCTGCGGTAGATCTCCTGATCGGTCGTGCCTGCGATCGTGAGGGAGGAGCTGAACACGGTCGCGGCGCCATCCATCCCGCCGTGCTCGGTCGCCGGCCCCCACTCAGCTCCGGCGAGGTAGTCACCCCATGCCGGCCCGCCGACGTTGATCTTGATCGGGAAGCTGAGCGGAATTCCTTCCAGAATCGTCGTGGCCTTCCCGGTCATTGTATTCGGGGGCGAGAACTGATCCCTGACATTCTGGACGATCACGTTGTTCGTCTTGGAGGTGTCAAAAGTCGGGGCGGTCATCTCCACCGTTGCACGATCGGCAAGCAGCCGGTGGGACGAGAGAGGCACGCCGGGCACGATGTAGTTCCCTGTGGCGGTTGAGGTCAGGCTGTCCACCTCCTCGGTAAACGCTACCGAGAGCATGCCGTCGGACCAGCGCGCCCACGTCGGCGAGGGCGGGACATTGTCGACGTAGCCCGTCGCAGTCTCCATCGTCAGGCACAGGATCATCTTCCCTTCCCTGAACACGATGTTAGCGGGGAGCATGTCGGCCCTGTTGTCCGCCCAGGTATGCGTGGCGAGGTCCCAGCGCGAAGTGTCCAGGGAATCGAATTCGTCCTTCCACTGGAGCGTGAAGTTACTCCCCGTGCCGGTATTTCCGGAGAAAGGCGTATATGAAGCACAGGAGACAAAGTCGTAGTATGCGAACGCAGGAAGGACAAGATCGTTCCAGGCCCCGGTCCAATTTTCAAATACGGGGATCCAGACGTTCATCATGATCTTCTGCGCCTGGGTCATCGTGGAAACATGGCTCTCCGTTTGCCGGAGAACCTCCTGGCCGTCGACGAACCACGCAACATACTGGGGAGTCCACTCGAACGCGTACGTATGGTAGTCCTGGTGGGGGCTGAAATTCAGCTTGTGATGGCCGAGGTGATTGACTCGTCCGGGAGTGATCGTGTTGAACTGGATGTCGTCGGGGTAGCGCCCGAGGATTTCGATATCGATCTCGTTCCAGATGCCGTTCAGGTCATTGTACGTGAAGAATGAGGAGAGCGTCCCTTCGCGTGCTGCGCTCTTCATCCGGACCTCGAAGCGGCCCCACTTGTACGAATCCTTCGTTCTGAGTTCCGCACCTTTGTACGTCTTGGCGGGCGAGCCGTCCGTCAGGAGGATCGAGAGCGCCAGGGTGAACGTGAAGGCGAGCAAAATCCGGCGTATCAATATCTCTCGTCGGTCGCGCCGGATGGTGACCAGGTTTCGCATATTGTCACAGTGCCGGGGGGTGTGGTTGTGGTGGGGGGGAAGGTGGCTACTCCGCGCCGGCCAGCCGGTCGCTTTCCCTGTGGGCCCAGTCAACGATTTTGCCGCGCGCGGCGGAATCGAGCCTGGCCTCGGGGTGCAGCACCAGGTATGGTGGGAACGGCATGCCTCCTTTGCCGACTTCCTCGGCGATTCCTTCCAGCGCGAGCATCCGACGCCCCTCGGCGTACTTTCCCCAATTCGAGAAGTTCAGGTGGCCCCGGCCTTCCTTGACGTCGCGCGCGAGCAGCCACGATGCCGGCGCAACATGCGAGTACCACGGCCACCGGGTCTCGTTCGAATGGCAATCGTAGCATGCCGTCCGCAGCAACGCTCCGACTTCAGGGTCGATCACCAGAAACCTGTCAGCGGCCATCTCGGCATCGACAGGGGGATTCGTCATATCGGGCCGGAAGAGCTGCATGCCGACAAATAGCACTCCCGTGCTGATCAGGACCCACCGGACAATCTTCCTCACTGTTTCGCCTCACGCTTGCTGATTCAAAATCCGGTCACCGAAAGACGGACACTACGCATCATGTGCGCGGCGGCTACACGCCCACGCTGACCCCTACCGCGAAGACGGGCTCCCAGCTGTCATACTGCGAGTTTTCATCTTGCAGGACATCGAACATGACTTCAAACTCCAGGTAGGTCGTCTGGGAGATCTTCTGTCGATATCCGCCGCCGAGGAACAGGTACGGGACCTCCGTCGTGCCGATGTGAATGCCTTTGAATGCGTCGCTATACCATAGATATGCGAATTCGGCCTTGGCGTACGCGGCTGGTATCACATCATACCGCGCCATGACTCTTCCACCGTAGATATTCGAAGTGTAGTCGTCATTCTTGTAGTAGATATACGTTATCCCGACTCCGGCCCCGAATCGAGGCGTAAACTGCCAGCCAATCAGGGGAGAGGCGCCAATGCTGGTCCCGTTGCCGAACGACAGGTAGATGCTGCCGCCGTAGAACACATGGGGCTGCCACGTGTCGGGAATAGTCATCAGCAGCGAGTCCGTTTGGGCTGCGGACCGGGGCGTCAGCGCCAGAAAGACCGTTGCCGCGAAGAGGACAAGCACACGTGTGCGTCGCACCATGGAGTTGCTCCGGGAAGTGGAATGAAACAAAAGATAGGCAGGTCGGGGGGCACAAACAAGGGATGTGTCGTGGAAAAGCGCGGCCCCCTCCCAGGGGAGGGGGCCGAAAGTTGCGTGGAGTCAGCAGATCAGAGTGTGGGCGGAACGTTCTTCGCCTTCGAGCGCACAAAGGCGAAGTTGAGGTTGGGCAGCGAATTGAATGAGGCGGCCTGCTGGTAGAGTTCGCGGGCAGCGTCTTTCTGGCCCAGGCCCGCCTTGGCCTGACCCATACGGTACAGGTTGTAGGGGTTCTGTTGTGTGGCCTGTTCGAGCTCCCTTTCAGCGGTCTGGTAGTCGCCCTTCTGCAGTGCGATCCTCCCGAGAAGCTCATGCGAGAGCCGTTCGAGATTCTTGTTCCTTTTCAGAGCCCCGCCTTTTTCGAGAGCCGACGCATGAGCCTTCGCCTTTTCGGTCTTGCCATCGGCCATTGCGACCAGCCCGAAGTTGTACTCATTCCCGAGCCGGTTGGCTTCCTTCACGTCGGCAGACAGCCTCGAGCGGCCGATCACATCGTTCGCCTTGACGAAGTGCTTTCGGGCTTCTTCGATGTTCCCCTGCTCAAAGTTGATCATTCCTTTCGTGATGAGATCCCCCGACATGGCCGCATGGTCTCCGATCGACTCGCCCAGCGCATACTGCTTGTCCATCTCCTTCAGCGCAGCATCGCGGTTCCCTTCGTCGAGGTAGATGAGCGTGGTGACGAACATTGCCTGCCGCCGCTCGGCGTCATCGCGCGCGCCGTGGAGGTACGTCTCCATCTCTTTGCGGGCTTCCGGGTGTCGGCCGCTGTACATAAGGTTAGCGGCAATGCCGACATGGGCATTCACGAAGGTTTTGTCAATGGACAGTGCTTTCCGGTACTGCGCAATGGATTCTTCGAACCTGCCTGTCTTCATCAGAAGCTCGGCGTACGAGTCGTATGGGTTTGGATCCTCCGGAATCAATGCGATGTATTTCTTGTACGCATCTTCTGCGCCGGCGTAATCGCCGAGGAACCGTTGTCCGTAACCGAGCATGTTGTACGCGGGGGCAAACGATGGATTGACCGCGATGGCCGCTTCGCAATTGGAGACGCTTCCGCTGTAGTCCTGCTGGATGAACCGGAAGGTGGCGAGTTGGACGAGTCCTCGTTCGTCCTTCGGATGGAGCTTCACGAGTTTCTCCAGCGCCTCCCCTTGCCTGCCAGCCTCGCCGCTGCCGGCGGCCTGAAAGCTTGTGATGAGAAGCTGCTCCCCCTCCGACGCCTTCGCCGCAAGCGTCACGGCGCGATTGATGTTATCGAAGAACCCCTTTGCGGTACCCTGGGTGATGGCCAGGTACGCCGTGGCCAACGCGAACTCCGGATCCAGCTCGACGGCCTTCCGGAATCGGGGGACGGCATCGGCGCGCTTCAGTTGCTCGAAGAGGTCCCGGCCGGCAAGAAATTCCTTCCGCGCCTCGGGAGAGTCGGTCGTAATCGGGATCTTGTCGTCGCCCGCGAGTCCCGCGGTGGCCAGCATGGCGAGTGCCGCGCAGGTCATCAGGACGCGTCGCGGCTGGAGTCGATCGAACATGGCGCTACCCCTAGATGGTGATGATTGGACTGTCCCCGTCTCCTCCCACTGGGTACGTCGGCGGGACTGTATTCACGCTACAATGACCTGTCCGGAGATTCAACGAAATCGCGGCGGGACGCTGGGATCGGGGGGTGGAGTGTCTGAATCGCGCGATGTACCGCTCCGGTCCCCGTACTCCCTTCCACCGGTTCAGGCATCCCGCGACCCAGGTCGCCTGTCGCCGAGATCTCCTGCCGTTGCTAAAACTTGCTCCCGGGCCGAAACTCTCTATCTTCATATGAACGACCGAAGGAACACGATGTCCTGGGAACTACGCACATTACAAGTCATCGCCCTCGCGGCACTCCCCCTCCACCTGTATGTCGGCCTCCGCATTGTGGCCTCCATGGGGGCTGTCGCCCCCGCCCGGAAAGTACGGGCCAGGAAGCTCTTCCTGGCCGCTCTGGCATGGGTTTCGTTCCTCCCCCTGATGTTGTTTCTGGGTCGTCTGGCCGGTGTTGGCTGGGTCGGCGGGGTGTACGAGGCTGGGGCCATGGTGCTGGATCCCTTGTTTCTTTATCCGATCTGGTTCGCGCTTATCGCCAGCGCGGAGATGCTGGCCTTCTTCCTTGTCCTCGATCTCATTGGTTTCCTCTCTCGCCTGTTTCCTAAGCGACGCGAATCCGTGCGTAAAGCCCTGGCGTACGCGCGCCTTGCGATAGCCGCAATCGCTGTGGTGTACGTCCCTTGCCGCGTCCTCTTCGATACGTTGTTCATTGAAGACGCGGAGACCCGGCTTGCGATGTCGGGCCTGCCCCGGGAACTGGAAGGGTTCCGGATCACCCTGGTTGGTGACATCCAGGTCGATCGGTTCACTGGCCCGGGGAAGGTGGGACGCGTTCATTCCATCGTGTCAGGGCAGAAGCCGGAACTTTTGTTGTCGTCGGGTGATCTCGTGACGCGTGGGAGAGAGTATCTTGGAGAGGCACGTGAGGCGATCTGCGGGATGGCAGGGAGTGTGGCGTCGATTGCCGTCATGGGTGATCACGACCACTGGTCTGCGCCCGACGACCTGCGCGCCATGCAGCAGGAGTGCGGGTGGGCGTTCCTCGAGAATCAGCATGACCTGCTGACATATCGAGGTCGGAGCATTCTGGTCTCGGGGGTGACACATATCTACAGCGATAGGCTTCCGGGGTCGGCGCTGCGGGAGTTCCTCAACTCGGCGCCCCAGGCAGATCTACGAATCCTATTGGTACACCAACCGGCTGAGGAGTTGGTACAACTGGCGGCCGACGCCGGCTACGATCTGGTGCTCGCCGGGCATACGCACGGCGGACAGATCGTCTTTCACCCCCTGGGCATGCCGCTGACGCCGAGCATGCGGGAGACGAAGTATTATAGAGGGTACCACAAGGTGGGAGAGACGCATGTGGTTGTGACGCGGGGTGTGGGGCTCACGCTTGCGCCGGTGCGCTATCACGCGAGGGCCGAAGTGACGACGGTGACCTTGCACGCAGTGGCGCCCGGCGGGTAGGCAGCGTGAACGGCAATGCTGAGGAGGGTGAACGCTCGCGAAAGGGAGAGTGTTTCCCTCAGGCCCTCCAGAGTACAGCGAGACCGACGCACAGGATGGCAAGGCCGATCGCTTTCTGTGCAGAGATCGGTTCCTGAAGCAGAGCGTACGATGCCACGGCAATGATCACGATGCTCGCAGCGGAGAAGATCGGAAAGGCTACACCGAGCTCCAGCGTTTCCAGCGACTTGATGAACGAGACAGTGTTGACGAGCCCGATGGCAAGACCAAGTCCGAGCAACGACCCCTTGCGGAGCGTGAAGCCGTCGATCGCCGACCCGAACTTGAAGAGAACGTTGGCCGCGGAGTTTGCGACGATAGCGAGAACGAGGTATATGAAGCCGCTCATGGGAGTCTCTCCAGGGAGCTCGGTGCGAGGCGAGTGTGAGTAATCGAACGTCGCGTCATGGACAGGACGGGCCCGGAACTCCGGGCCCGTTCCATTTCCAGGATCGCTCAAGCCGGTCACGGTTTCCCGGACGGGGAGATGGTGGTTACCATCGGCACCTTGCCGAAGACTGCGACGGTGATGATGCCGGCGATGATATACTGCAGGATGGTTGTCCAGAACCATGTCGCGGCCATCCAGTAGGGGATGGCGACCATTGCGTACGTCCCGTAGGCGTACCCGATGCCGATCCAGATGCCCATATAGATGCCGTACCGGATCCCCTCCATCATGCCTTTCCCTTCGTACCCCTTCGAGAAGACGAACACGAAGAAGAACGCGCCGACGAGGTTGATGACCCAATAGACCCACATGAGGCGGTCCATGTCCGGGCGCCACACCGAGGCTGTGCTCTCGTATGCGCTCCGGAGGATGACGCCGTTGACGAGCATGCTGTAGATGGTGAAGAATACGAAGACGAGCGCTGCAGCGGTCAGGACCTTCTTGCTCATAGGTCCTCCTGTGTGGTGGGGGCTGGTGGATTGTGTGGCAGGGCAAGTATATCGATCGGACAGGGGAATCGCAAGGGGGGGAAAGGGGGGCCAAAAGCGAGACCGGAGCCAGTTCTGCCCGCCTGTGGCGGGCGAACTAGCTCGTCGACTCCAAATGGATCCCGCCGAGGAACGTCGGGATCCTCAAAACGACGAACGAGTTGGCGAACCAAGCCAACTCGTGTCGTTTTGGGAGCGGGAGACGGGACTCGAACCCGCGACGTCCAGCTTGGGAAGCTGGCATTCTACCACTGAATTACTCCCGCAGATGTAACCAACTCCAGACGTATCATTTATATGATTCTAGCTGCAACTATGCAACAAATACGCATCACAAAATCACCGGGTTCTTGCCTTCTCTGGCGGAAAGGTTTGACACGGTTCGGGAAAGAAAATAATCCAATCCCAGGGAAGATTCAAGTGCTACCCGCGCCGGCTCATTTTGCGGCGAAATCTTAGCGCTCCACCGTCCCGGTCGTCAATGCCCTTCACGCTCCTGAAGCCCCGGACGTAAAAACCGCGGTAGCACTTGAGGCCCAATAACACAGCAATGAGCCGCACAACAGAGCAAGAACCATAACCAAGCCCTCACATCAGAATGGCAGCCGATCGGCAAAAAATAGTCTTCCTGGAGCGGCAAAAATGGTTGACGTTGAACAAGGGGAGTATGATCTTTGGCATATGGACGGACGCTACGTCAAGAGGGCAGTGTCGCCAGATGGAATCTCCTGGTTGATGACAGGTACGAACCAGACCCTCTCAGGCTTGTTCTTGCGAGAGTCGGATGGACTCGTTGGACGTGGCATGGATGTCGGCCGCAAAGGATGAGAGATGCTCCGTGTGCATCGCGCCGGCCCGTTGTGATAGATAAAGGAAAAACAGATGGCTGACATACTCCTCCTAACCCTTTACACGGGGGCGGCCGGATTCGTCTCGTGGTCCGTTGTTCGATTGCTGTTTGTCGATCGACCGACATCGTGGCAATACCCTGTCGCATTTGCGCTGTTTCCCGTCCTCATCGCCATTACGCTCACGGGCCTTGGGGCGATCGGATTGCTCACACCTCATTCGGGTGGGCTGGTGATGGTGGTGCTCGCGCTGGCGCTCTGGATCGCCGGCCGGAAGCACGGGATCTTCACGCGTCGGGGTGACGGGCCAGCGTTGGCGGGACTCACCCGCGAGGCTCTTGTCGGACTTGCCGCACTGGTCGGTGTCGTACTGCTGCCCCTTGCCCAGGGCCTTCTTGCGGGTCCACGGTTTGGATATGATGACTACACGTACCACGCGCCATATGTGACTCAGTGGATGCTGGACGGACGCATCTCACTGCTACCGTTCAACTATCACGCATACTTCCCGTTCAATGCCGAGCTATTTTCCCTCTGGTTCATGTTGCCCATAGGTAAGGACACCTTCGTCGGACTGGGGGGAGCATACTGGGTTGTTGCCGCGGCCACGTCCGTGACCGCGCTTGCACGGTCGTTGGGGAGGCAGGTGGAGGGAGCCCTTTTTGCAGCCGCGCTCGTTCTTGCTTCCTCTCTGGTAGCTGTTGTTGCGCTACGGTTTTCGGCGAACGACCTTGCCGGTTCTGTTATGATTGCGACCACTCTCGTTGTGCTGGCCGACAATCGTGACGGACGCCGTTGGTCAGAGGTTCTCGTGGCAGGCTTGCTCGTTGGGTTCGGCCTCGGCACAAAGCTCACGTTGCTCCCTGCGGTCCTGGTCCTTGCGGTGTGGATCGCATGGGGACGGCGAGGCGTGAAAGCGATATCCGGCCGGACCGGACGGGTTGTGCTCTTCCTGGCAGGGGTGGTTGTATCAACAGGCTACTGGTACGGACGTAACTGGATCCTGACAGGCAATCCTTTCTTCCCGGGTGCCATCGCGTTTTTCGACGGACCCCTGGGAGCCACGGAACAGGACGCGACCAAATTTGTGACATTTCTCCTCACCGATCCTCTGGAAACGTTGCGCACATCGATTCCTGCGATGACGAACTGGCCGGTCATCCTCTGGCTTGTCGCGGCATACGGCTACCTCCAGGGTTTCGCGGCGATCCTCAGGACGAGGAGATCAGATTACTTGCCACACCGGGAAGTTGAGGCAATGCTGTTTCTTGTGGGGATGTCTCTCCTGTTGGCATTCCCGTTTCAGCCGTTTTCGGGGAGCTCTAACTACGCGGGTGCGCCTCTGAATCCGGACCCGCGCTTTCTGGTGATGTCATTCACAGCAGGAATTGTGCTCGCATCGCACTGGATTGTCGGGGTGCGAGGTGTCCTTATCGCCGCTGTGCTCGTTGTCGCCGCCGGGTTGACCGTAAACCCTTTCGTTGCAGTTCTGACTGCGGTTCTCTGCCTTGGTGCATGGTTCATGTTTGAGCCGCTCCGTGCAATAACCCGACTTGTCTCTGTGCACCGGCGGGTTCTTCTCGGTCTGCTCGCCATGAGCACTGTCGGGAGCCTCGTGCTCTTGCGGGGGAATCTTGAGAGGGAGATTGAGCAGCGCATATTCTCCCACCAAAGTTGGGGACGGAACCTCGGAATGCTCTGGAGCGAGGTTGCTAAGCTACCTCCCGGGAGCAGAATCGCCGCATTGGGGCATAACTTCACCTATCCGCTTTTCGGACGTTCGCTCAACCTCAGGCCGGTCGTCCTCGACCGCTCCGGCGCTCTTCTCGAGCCGCTCCATGAAATATGGAAACGCGAGGGCGCGCGCTTCGAATGGTGGGCTGCTGTGAAATCCGATTCGAGCGAGTTGCCTGGATTTGCGGAACGACTGAGGTCAAGCGGCGTCACCCATGTCGCAGTATCGAGGACTTTCGCTGGGGAATGGCCGGTCGAGGCGGGGGTCCTGCTTCCGCCTCGTTTCACGGTCACGTATTCAGACACCGGTTCGGCCCTCTACGGCGTCAATCGATGAATCCACGGAGTGGACTGGTTGACGGGAGTCACTGGCCTGACTTGGAGGCGAGGTTTCTCGCGCAGCAATACCGGAGGGATACAACACAATTCAAACTGCACGGGGGACTGGGTCATCGGCCGCCAGCACCAGATTCAATCTTTCCGATTTAGCAGGCCAGGGCGTGAAGCAGGAACGACTACATATCACCTGGCACAATCGATGGGGGGGTAGGTCACGCAAACCGCGAATTCATATCCAGGAATCTTTCATGTTGCGCAGTGTGCTTCGTAGAAACACCATCCCTGCAGCTCTGGCAGCTTCCCCATCCTTCTCATCTCGGTCTCCTACAACGAGACATTCTTGAGGAGAAAGACCGAGTTTTGCCGCCGCAACAAGAAGTCCCTTAGGATTGGGTTTGAAGCAATCTACATCTGGATCGGTCGCGCAAACAGAGACATCTGCTTCTAGACCCAGACTTCTCATCTTCTCTCTTACGGGGTAATCCGATACGATGGCGATTCCCTTTCCCTTTGTCTTCAAGTGGGCAAAAGCCCGATCTACATATGGGAGTTTGCATTTGGCGAGGTGTTTCAAAGGCTCAACCATTATCCATTTGTCAACAACTTTTCGGACACATTCCTCTGTGACCCTAAGCCTTGTAGCTGTCAATTCGTATTGAGTTTTTTCGATGTTCCCGCCTCGGAATTCGTGCTCCTCCCTGATTCGACGGAAGTGGAAGACAATCCTCAATTGACCAATATGGGTTGGGTGTAGCACATAGTACAATACCATATCCTTCACGATCAGCATTCGCATGCGAGGCTGACTATATAGTGTGCCGTCCAGGTCGAAGATAACCCCTTTGATCTGATCCCACCTAATGCTTCCCACCTGAGAGTTCTCCAACAGAATCAGCCTCCACTTAAGGGAAGTAGCATTTTGTTCAGGAACCAGTCAAGTGACGACCATCGGAAGTACAGTAACGCGGTGACAAAAGTAACAATAACCAGGACGTAAGCGCCAAAATACTTCTCTCTGTATAACTTCTCCGGGTGTTGTGCTGGAGAATTAGGAAGCATTCCGATTTTGAGATACCAGGCGAATAGAATCGAAAACATGGGCAGGCTGAGCAGCAATTCGATCCGATACTTGATCATGAATATGCCAAAGAAGAATGCAAACGTCATAGCATAAAACATTATCGAAACCAGAAGACTGTTTTCCGTGTAGACAGCGAAGGAGCGGCGATATAAGGCTGCGGTGGACCGGTCAGCAATCAGTCGGAGTTCTGCGTACCGCTTCACTGCCATCAAGAACGCGCCCCCCATCCAATAAGCAATGAGCAAGCTCACCGGGGGTAGCACATTGGAGGTGACAATGAACCACCCCAAAAGCAGTCGAATGGGATTATTCACCGATTCCGACAGAACGTCAAGATAGGCCCTGTCTTTTGTTCGAATCGGTTTCATGTTATACGCGAGGCCCATAACGAGCAGAACTATTGACGTCCAGAAGAAGGCTTCAGAGACTACCCATCCCAGTGCTAATCCAACGGCCGCAAGCGTTACATACTGAATGACGAGGATCTTGAACTTGATCCTGCCAAGAACTGAAGGGCGGTTCTTCTTCATCGGGTGAAACCGATCAAGTTCCGCATCAAGCCATTCGTTTATCGTGTAGTTCGCCGAGCAAATCAGACTCGCAGAGACGAGTCCCAGGATGAGACTTGCGGCAAACTGAGAAAGCGGCGCATCGGTCAGCAACGCCGCAACGACAACACCCGGTAGAATGAAAACCTGTTTGAACCAATGGCCCGGCCGGGCAATGGCCACATAGTCTTTAATCATAGTTCACTACTCGGTCTTGTTGTACATGCCAAACATGGTATCCCCGAATATCAAAGGGACTGTAATTTCCTGCCAAAGTCGAACAAATGTATCCAAAAGTCAACCATAGAAAAGAATGTCAAGAGCAAAGAGTTCACCTCGAACGAAGGGTCGCCTTCGTTCTCTGACATTCCGCCACACCTTTTACCAGTTCTGTGACTTGCCACATCACCGCCCAACGCGGTAATGGTGCTTTGTTGTCTGTGGGGCATCATTGGCAAGCGGCGTCCACCTGTAACTCCGCACGCGGGTGAAGTCACCCAACCACGCAAGCCATCCATTTTCCACGAAGCACAGGGAGATAACCGCGAAGCCGATGACGGCGGCGGAGCTTCAGGGGCTGCTCTGGCTCGCAACTGGTTTTCCGCATCGATGTGCGAAGACTGTTACATGTTGGGCCGCTTGCACGGCCGGGGCGCCGATTTCCGAACGGGCTCTTGCCGAAGATGGCCGGACCGCAAAGTTCTGGCCCGAGGTGGTCACAGTGTTGGTGCAAGACACGTGATCTCAAGCACGCTCGCACATGGATGAGCAGGTCCAGCGAGATACATGCTGATTGCTTTTGGCGCGGCCGACCTGTACCTTTCTGGTGAAGTCTCTTCAGCTACTCGTTCCTGCCCGTTCTCTCATGTCTCCCCCGTGATGCTTTGACCCCTCACGCATAGAGGTACTCTATGAATGACTCGGCGAGAATTCTGTCTCCGCTCGTTCTTACGCGCCACGAGTGTAGTCTACATAAGTCCATACTGTTGGTGCTCCCATTGCTGTTCCTCCGCCCTCGGTGCATTTGGAGAGGCCCCTGTCTTTCCTGCACGGGGAGCACTATTCCATGAAGGTTTTCCGCGTTCGGCGCGCTGTCTGGTCCGTTGCGGCACAGGCCGCCTTGTCGTTCCTCACTCTGGCGTTTGCGCAATCGGGGCTTGCGCAGTCCGGAGTCACTGGTGTATGGGCGGTGGACGACGGAGAGAAGATCCGTCGGGACGATCTGAGCCACTGGGCGGCTTTCAGTCCCGACAACGCGGTGTGGGACGGCAGGACCATCCGCCTCTTCGGGGCCCGCAACGAGATCGTCGCCTTTCAGCTTATTCTCGAGGCCCGCGGCTCCGGCGCCACGGACGTCAACGTCCTCCTCGACTCTCTGGCCGGGCCTGGGTATGTTATCGCCAACCGCTCCACCAATGACGACCCCTTCGACTACCGCGGCCGGCACATCGAGCTGTTCCTGGAACACTACATCAATGTCACCCGGCGCTCCATGCCCGGCGGCGCCGTCTGCCAGCCCGATGCACGACCGCTCCCCGATGCCAACTTCATTGGTTGGATTCCCGATGCCCTCGTCCCCTTCCAGGCCACGCCCGGCACCGCCGACTGGATCGGCGGCGCGCCCTTTGCCATCGGCGCGGGCCGCAACCAGGGCGTCTGGGTGGACGTCACCATTCCGCGCGATGCGCCTCCGGGCACCTACCGGACCAATGTGCGCGTCACGGAGAAGGGATTCGTAACCCATTCCATCCCCCTGGAACTCCTGGTCTACAGTTTCACGCTTCCCGACTCAACGCACTTCCACAATACTTTCTACATCGAGAAACAGTTGCTGACCCGGCATCCCGGCGTCACCACCGGCACGGCTGCCTACTGGCAGTTGTTCCAGAAGTACATGCAGCTTGCCCACCGCCACCGCATGGACCTCACCGATGGCCGCATGAAGCCGAGCGCCTTCGATGCCAACCTCAAGGACTACTACACCGGGAGTCGCTACACCGAGCAGTACGGCTATGAGGGCCCCGGCGTCGGCGTCGGCAATACCACCTATTCCATCGGCACTTACGACCAGCCCAACGACAGTTATATCTCCGGCTTTGGCCCCGCCTCACGTGAGGTCTGGGAGGACACTTCCGACGCATGGGAGTCCTGGTTCCGCGCCAACGCACCCGATGTCGTCCGTTTCAAGTATATGATCGACGAGCCGGATCAGGACACCACACGGTTCTACCCCATCGTCCGCGAGCGAGCCGCCTGGATCCACGAGAACCCGGGACCCGGCAGGGATCTCGACGTCTTCTGCACCGTCAAGCTCGATCCACGGCTCAAAGGTTCCATTGATTTCTGGAGCCTCACCGGCCAGTCGGGCGCCGACCCCGGCGACGGTATCCGCCTCGGCTACCGGATCCACGAGGCCGAACAACGGCGTGCCCTCGGCGAACGTGTCGGTTTCTACAACGGCACCCGACCCTCCTTCGGTATCTTCGAATGGATCGATAACGTCGCCACCGACCCCAGGGTCGACCCCTGGATCGCCTTCAAATACAACGCCGACCAATACTTCCTCTGGGAGACCGGCCAGATTTACAACCAGACCTCTCAGGAGAAGCAGAACCCCTGGCTCACCCCCTACCAGGTCTACGCCGGGGGGGACGTCCGGTGGGGGTGGGGCACTGTCTTCTACACCGGCAACGACGCACTCTTCCCAGAAGAGAGCCGCGGCATCGACGGACCCATCGCTTCCATCCGCATCAAGAACTGGAGGCGCGGCCAGCAGGACTACGAGTACCTTATGCTCGCCCAACAGGCCGGAGTCGCCGAGGACATGCTCGTCGCCGTCGTCCCCGCGGCCTTCGACGACTACCAGGGCAGCTACACTTCCCCCAATTCGCAGGCAGTCTTCGCCCAGCGGGGGTACGTGTTCGAGCGCGCGCGCCGTCGACTTGGGGATCGCATCGAACGAGGCAGCACAATAAACCTGTCGGTCACAGTGCTAAACGCCCGCGGGTTGGAGGATATTGACGGTGAAGGGATGGTGTATCTGTATAACTGGCGCCAAGAGCTGGTAGATTCATGTCCAACGCTCACCGGCGGAGTTGCCAGGTTTGCAGGCGTCCCGCCTGATACCGGCTACTGCTACAAGGTGTATCGGACGTCCCCAAGCGGGGACAGGCCCCTTGGGACTGAATACTGGGGGATGAGGTGCGGGCTCACCATCCCGGCCGGCCAATCCGTCTCGGAGGTGTTCAACCGGAACATGCCACGCACGTCGAGGATCCGTGTGTACAATGAGCAGACGGGTCAGGAGGTGACCGGAGGTGTGGTAACGCAGGGGACGGCCTTGCAGTTAACCGTTGAGGTGAGCAACCCGTCAAGTCCCGGGGCAGTTTTGCAGAGCGTGAAGAGTCGAGGTGTCCTGGACCGGGAGAAGAACCCTCCATTCGATATTGACCTGGTCGATAGTGTCTACCAGGCAATCGAGGCGGGCGCGGTTCAGGTGCGTAAGTTCAACTTCACACCCACGTTCGAGGGCGACTACTACGGTCTGACCGGGACGCTGACAGACATCGGAGGCAGTCCGGTATGTACGCAAAGCGGCCGGTGGGTGGGGCCTGTCATCCGTGTGGTGGCGCCGCCACCGGGGCCGGTCTACCCTCCGGATGGCGCCACAGGGGTGGAATTGAACCCGGTGCTTGTGTGGAACCGGGCAGACAGCGCAACGGGATACCGTCTGCTTGTGTCGCTGGACACTCTGTTCGCGAGTGCCGTGACGGACACGGTTGTTCCCGACACGATCTGCGCCCTCTCGCTTCTGCAACCGCTGACCGAGTACCGGTGGAAAGTGGCATCGATTGGTGTCACCGGCCAGGGGGTCTTCACGCCTGTGTGGAAGTTCACGACAGGTTCGGGACTGCCGGCCCCGGCGCTTGTGTACCCCCCGGATGGTGCCACGGGGGTGGAAGGGAACCCGGTGCTCGTCTGGAACCAGGCAGGCAGCGCAACGGAATACCGTCTGCTTGTGTCGCTGGACACTCTGTTCGCGAGCGCCGTGACGGATACGGTCATTACTGACACGTCATTCGCCCTCTCGCTCCTTCAGCCGCTGACAGAGTACCGGTGGAAAGTGGCATCGATTGGTGTCACCGGCCAGGGAGCCTTCACGCCTTCATGCAGGTTCACGACAGGGGAGTGGTTGAGTCTGGACGACACGAACATCCCCCGCGAGTTCTCGCTCTCGCAAAACTACCCCAACCCTTTCAATCCCTCCACAACGATACGCTATGGTCTGCCGACCCGATCGCACGTGACGCTGGCCGTCTTCAACACTCTCGGCCAACAGGTGGCGACGCTCATCGAATGGGAGCAGGAGGCAGGTTACCACGAAGTTCAATTCGAAGCCTCAAGCATGGCAAGTGGTGTCTACCTGTACCGGCTTCAGGTCCGCCCTCTGGACTCCGCCATCGGGCGAGACTCCAGGAGCGGAGCTGGCGGTTTCGTCCAGACCCGCAGGCTCTTGGTCTTAAAATAGCGAATGCTCAGCAGGTGTACGGGCGACACAACGGCCTGGAAATTCCCGGTCGGAAAGGCCGGTCGTTTTCTCCGACGTACTCCCGGATTCCCGCCGTGCCGTGGAGGCTGCGATGACGACCCCCCGTGGCCTGCCGGACCATGTCCACCGCGGCTCTGTGACTCGCCTGCCTGGCCGGTCTCTACCTCGCAAGCGCCAACCACGCATACTGCCAATCCTACCGCCACGAGCCCGCACTACACCGCGTCGAGGCATCCGCACCACGATGACAGTCCAAGAACTCTCCCGAGATTGGCCTAGAACGTCACACCGACGGTACCGATTGGAATAAAGGTGCTGTTTCCTTCGTCGATGAAGAGCCAGTTGACCTTGATCTCTCCGTAAAGCGTCACCGGGCCAAGCTCCAGATCAAGTCCAGCGCCAGCGTTGAGCGTAGGCACCGTCTGAGCCTTCAGGATCTCAAAATCGGGAATCGGGACCCCGTTGAAGAGCAATTTCACTTTCGTCGTCTTCAGATATGTAAGTCCACCGCCACCTGTGATATACGGTCTCACGGCGGGAATGGGGAGCACTACCAGCTTGGCATTCAAGCTCCCCGATATCATTTCGATTTTTCCCCCCTCAACGAATGTCAAGGAGGCACCAGGGAAGTACAGTTGAATAGCATCTGCAAACTTCTCCTCGTCCGGAGAGAGGGTGACGTAGTCTCCGGACAACCTGAAGGTCAGGAGCCCGAGGTCCACATCCAGATGGAGTCCGCCTCCCAGGCCAAGACCGTACACTTCCTCGAGGGCAATCTCGTATGTACCACTTGGGGCAGGGAGACCGGCGATCTCTCTCAACACCGCATTGATGTCGGAGCTAATTATGTTTCCATGAACGCCGAAGTCCACGGACGTACCCGATTCCTGAGCCATCGAGTCCGGGGGCACACCCTGAACCTGGGCAGATGAGTCCACAGACACGGCGGGTACCTGGGCAGATGAGTCCGCGGGCACGCCCGGCACCTGGGCAGATGCAGAGAACGCGATAAGGATGACACAACACGCGATGAAGTATTTCATAGAACCTCCTGGATGGCAGTTGACCCTCGATCCTCTGGTGTCTTTGCCTGCTGCGGTGGGCTGTCGCTTTCACGGGCAATCTACGTCCCCACGAGCTCTCGCGCAAGGGGAGTGCCCGCAAATCGGTCTTTTCGTCCGTTCCGTCCTCTTTTCACCAGTTATCGGCAGGCTTTCCTGATGTCGGCAGCCAAAAGCATGTGGGGCTACGTCGCCCATCGCGTGTACCCGGGGGGAGGCGCGCGGCGCCTTGTCTTTTGGCCGATGAATTGGTATGCTAGACTGGCAGTCTTCTATCCCTCCTGGGAAATGTCCTTGCGACCTGCGGCCGCAGTATTGGCTGTATTCATGCTCCTTTGGTCTGGTTGCGACAAGGGGCTCGAACCTCTGAACGAACCGTCCGGGTTCAGTGGTGTCATACGCTTCAAGAATTGGCCACCACCGGATAGCGCCCTGGAGCTGCGCCTCGTCGCCTTTGAGAGATACCCAAGTGACACGTCGAGCATCGTGCGCGCGTTGTTTGCGGGTGAAGCCGTGGTGTACCCTCCGGTTGGCAAAACAGGCTTTCCAAAGTTTGTTGATTCCATTGCATACGAGTTCTCGAACGAAGGAGCCATCATTAAGGTTACAGAGTACAAGTACGTCGCTCTGGCCTGGAGGTATGGCACGAATTTCCTGGTCGATTGGCGGCCCGCCGGAGTGTACACGACGACCCCCGATTCCTTCGATCCTGCTCCCGTTCGAGTGCTCCTGCACCGCATCACTCCGGATATCGACATCGCAGTGGATTTTTACAGCCTACCACCGAAACCATGGCAATGAGACTACAGTACTGTACGGCGCTGCTCCTCTTTGTCATGAGCTCGAATCTGCCTGCATCGGGCGGTTCTCTCAGTGGGCGTGTGACGGCTAAGGGGGAAGCTGAAGGAGAGCCGCTGGTCGGCGTTGCCGTATTCCTTCAGGGCACTGCCCGCGGCACGACGACGAACGGTAAGGGTCAGTTCCGCATTTTAGAGATTTCTCCGGGAACGTACACGGTCGTCTTTTCGATGGTGGGCTATAGGCGCGAAACCCGCACTGACGTGCTGGTGGAGGAGGGCAAGGAAACTGTCCTGGACGCCTCCATGACCCAGGCGCCCATACAAACCGAGCAGGTTGTGGTCACGGCTAACAAGCGCCAACAGTCACTCGAGGAAGTGCCTGTCAGCATGTCCATCATGGAGGCGGCGGAGATCGAGCAGCGCAACTCTCTTGTGATCGATGACGCCCTCCGCTATATCCCGGGTGTGAACATGACGGGGACCCAGGTCAACATACGCGGCTCCAGCGGGTACAGCCGGGGTGCCGGAAGTCGCGTGCTGATGCTGGTGGATGGCATTCCGTTCATCACCGGGGATACCGGTGAATTGAATTTCGAGTCGATCCCCGTGGGACAGGTGGACCGCATCGAGGTTGTCAAGGGCGCGAGCTCGGCGTTGTACGGATCCAACGCGCTGGGAGGCGTCATCAATGTCATTACGAAACCGATTTCTGAAGTACCGGAAACCATCATTCGGGCGTACGGGGGCTTCTACAATAAGCCTTCGTTCGATCAGTGGAAGTGGGCGGACAACACTCGCTTTATGAACGGCCAGTCCGTCAGTTACGCACATAAGGTGGGAGATCTTGGCGTGTCACTCTTCGCGTCGCGCCAGTTTGACGACGGGTATCGACAGAACGATTTTCGCAGGCGGTACAACTTCTACGTGAAAACCACGGAAGATTTCTCGAGCGCGAATTCTCTCACGCTCAATTTCAGCATGCTGTACCAGTACGGCGGGCAGTTCCTGTACTGGCGGAACCTCGACTCCGCGTTGATTCCGCCCGTCCTGCAGAAGACTGACAACGTCAAATCCATGCGGTACTACGCGAGCGGGCTGTACAACGACGCGCTTGCGGACAACCTCCTGTTCACCGCAAAAGCCCTCTACTATCACAACGACTGGGGATACGAGACAATCAATGCGATCGGCAGGACCGAGTCGATTTCCGATGATATCCGCGCCGAAGCTCTCTCGACGCTCTTTCTTGATCGGGTCCATACGCTGACCGCCGGGGTGAACGGCAATCTCGACATCGTCCATGCGGATCTGTTTGGGCAGAAGACCGTCGGTGGGCTCGCTGCATACGGCCAGGACGAGATGAAGGTTGCTGAGGATCTCACCCTTACTCTTGGGGCACGCTTCGACTATGTATCGGCCGGCCTCACAGAAGCAAGCAGCCAGCTGAATCCCAAAGCCGCTGTTCTATACACTCCCGTTCCAGGGACGACATTGCGGGCTTCATTTGGCAGGGGATTTCGAGTCCCCTCCGTCGCGGAGGCTTTTATTTCAGCAGGAGTTAGTAATCTGACGGTGATCCCGAACCCTGACCTGCATCCCGAAAATAGCTACACGTATGAAGTGGGCATTCTGCAGATGCTGGGCGGATTCGGGACATTCGATTTTGCAGCGTTCCGATCGGACTACGACAATCTGGTTGAGGCTGGCTTGATCGTCTCCGGTCAGGACGTGTTCATTCAGTGGAGAAACGTCACAAAAGCTCGCGTTCAGGGGATTGAAACGTCGTTCAAGCTCGGTTTGTTCGATGGGGATCTCCTGTACAGCCTGGGGTACACGTACGTGTATCCTGAAGACATTACGCATGACGACCTGTTGAAGTATCGGCCCCGCCACGTCTTCTACACGACTGCCCGCGGGCAGATTGGCTGGCTGAGTGCATCGGTCGATTTTCGGTTCATCAGCCGTGTCGACAGGGTGGATGATGAGCTGGTGGAGGTCGGCATCGTTCCGGACGGCGATGAACGCGTGGACATCTTTGTGGCGGATTTTAGAATCGGCGCAGATCTGTCGACTTTCGGCGTTCCTCTGAACGTATCCTTTAACCTCAACAACGCGTTTCAGTACAACTACGTCGAGTTGATCGGCAACATGATGCCACCTCGCACGTACATGCTCGTCATTGAGGCGAGGCTGTGACTTGATTCCCACGAACGGTTCCCGTTGAATGGGAACCAACGATTGTTCAACAATGACATGTGCCGGAGGGAACGTGCAAACCTTCATACGATATGCGATGCTTGTGTGCGTGATCGCTCTCCCATTCAATCGGGCGGCCGCCCAGAGTATCACGATCACTGAACAAGATGTGCGTCAGCAGTTTGAGGTGGGAAAGACCTTCACTAACGTGGAGGATACTCTCACAGAATTCGTCAACATAGGATTGACTGGTGCGACATCCTGGGATTTCAGCGCACTGCACTCACACACCTCCGTAACACTCACGAGTGTGACGCCATCGTCCACTCCATACATCAGCTCGTTCCCCAATGCGACGTTCGCGCTGCAGACGGAGGTGGGTTTCGAGGGGGTCCCGGTCACCATCACTGCATACGCCTATCTCTTATTGGACACAAACGTAATGACCCAGGGAATTATGGGCGGCACATCCACGATTTTTGGCGAGGTGGGTTACACCTTAACAAACACGCCATTCGATGTGACGTACGCACTGCCCTCAACATATGGAACGACATGGAACTCAGTGTATCTGGAATCAACTGTTATCACCCTCGGCGTCAACCCGATCTCGACAACCAACCAGAGTCATAACGCCAAGTGTGTGGTTGATGCATATGGTCCGATGACCTTGCCCGGAGGGTTGGTGGAGGAGGCACTTCGGATCCGCATAGACGACAGTACGTCAGACGGTGAGGCAGTGACGTACATCTTCTTGTCGAAAAACGGAGCGTTGGTCCGAGTCAAAGCAGCGGGCCCTCTCCTGCCGGACACCGGCACCATCCCTGTTGCCTCGGTGATGTGGAACGGTCCCTTGCCGACGGGTGTCGAGGCCGCCACTGCCACTCCGACAGAGTATGTCCTCCGGCAAAACTTCCCGAACCCGTTCAATCCTGCAACGACGATCCGGTTTGCCGTGCCGCAGCGTGCGCACGTGACGCTCGCTGTATTCAACATGCTCGGTCAGCAGGTTGCCACTCTTGTCCAGGGAGAACAGGAGGCTGGATACCACGAGGTCCAGTTCGACGCCTCGGGCCTCGTGAGCGGAGTGTATCTCTACAGACTGCATGTCCGCCCTCTGGACTCCGCCATCGGGCGCGACTCCAAGAGCGGAGCGGGAGCTTTCCTGCAGACGCGCACTATGTTGCTTCTGAAGTAGACAGTATCAGGTGATACCAGCTAAATAGTAGTAACGCTCTGCGTGGAGTGGAATCACAAGGCCCGGGCAGCGATGTCTGGGCCTTGCCTTTGTAAAGATACAAGTTCGTCTGAACCACCGACGCGGTCAGGGCGTGATGCCCTCGATCGCGTCCGTCGTCTCTACGCCCGTGGGGACTGAGTTCGGGTCACGCGCAAAAACCGGCGGATACACGCAGTATTATGGCACATTTGACAAATTCCTCCGCTTTCCGTACACTCCCGACCTAATTCTGTTCTTTTCCATCCCCAGCAGAGCGGAGAACTCGATGACCACCACCCGTCGTCTCCACCGGACCACATCCTCCACGGTCCTCACACTCGCCTGCCTGACAGCACTTCTCGTTGCGGGCGTCACCCACGCTCGAGCCCAGTCTTTTCACTACGAACCCGTTCCGGGTCGCACCGTGGGTGTCTGGGTTGACAACTGGGCCTCCGGCCAGTTGGCCGTTTTCAAACATCACTATGGATTCAGCGCCGCCCTCGTAACGCCGTACGCCTACGATTACGACTCGGCCCGTGCGGCTGGATTTCCGCCTTCGTCGCTCATGATGGATGTCGTGGCCAACCACTACCAGTCCGTCGTCCAGCAGTATGAGGCGGGCTGGTACTACATCGACGAGCCGGTCGAGCACGACTGCTGGGGACATGCCACCGGCGGAGTTCTCTTCACGGCCACGGAGCTTGCCTCGCGACGCGACTTCATCAGACAGTATCGCCCCGGAGCACAGTTTGTGATCTCGGGCTACAAGCGGTGCAGCCACCTCCGCGGCGCCGGCCCTGCGTGCGACGTCATTATGTATGCGTCATACCAGCACTGGCGCAAGCTGACCTTTTCCCTCTGCAGCCCGAACATGGGATGGGGTGACAAACGGGAGGCGGGGTGGACGACGTCCGGCGGAGACCAGCGCCCGAGCTGGACCGACATGCGGAGTATCTTCGGCACGAAGTTCGGAATGACGTGGGTGCACGGAGGAGGAGATGAGTACGACATCCTCCTCGGGCACGCCAGAAACCTCGGCCTGACCGGAGTCTGGGTGTATCACGAAGGGCCGATCCCGGGGGACAAGATGGAGCAGTTCCTCGCTGCGGCCGTGAAACACGGTTGGCTCCAGCGCGTCGAAGGCCCGGGCAAGCGTGTGGCGTACGCATCGCAACAACTGACACTGGTGGACCGCCAGAACGTGGTGGTGTCCTGGAATACGACCTGGGAGATCGACCTCAAACGGTTCCAGCTTGAACGGCGACCTGAATCCGGGGGGGAGTATGCAGTCGTGGAGGGGACAGAGGCCCTCGCCAATGGAACCACTATGACCCCGCATCCCTATGAGATGACCGCCAACTCGGTCCCGACCGGCGGATGGTGGTACCGCGTTGTTGGCATCAGCTCGGACGGAACTCGATATCCGTCGGATCCATCGTTCATTCGGGTTCCGCTCACCGTTGCAGTCGGTGCGCAGGATTCCCCGATACCCATCGTGGAGAACTTCCCGAATCCGTTCAATCCGACGACCGAGATCAGGTTCTACATCCCTGCCACAGGCGGTGGCGAGGCGAGAGCGGACGGTGACATGAATGGATGGGTGACTCTAAAGGTGTATGATATTCTGGGTCGGGAAGTGGCATCGCTTGTGGACGAGAAGAAGGAACCGGGGACGTACAACGTCACATTCAACGCTGCCAGGCTGGCCAGCGGGGTCTATGTGTACAGGCTGACTGCGGGAGGGACGACGCTGACCCGGAGGATGCTGCTCACAAAGTAGTGGGGTTGCCCCGGCGGCATACGGGAAGGCCCCCGCTGTCCGCTTGTGCCCGGACGGTAGGGCAATTCCGGCCCGGCCCAAGAGGTGCGGGGTCACACCAAAGGCCGTATGCCCGGGCAGCCTGTGAGCCGCGTTGGGGGGAGGTCTCGGCCCTACCGGCCTGATTTCCGTGCGAGCCACGCCTCGGCGATCTGCACGGCGTTCGTGGCCGCTCCCTTGCGGAGGTTGTCCGACACGATCCAGAGACTGAGGCCGCTCTCCACCGTCGGGTCGCGCCTGATTCTGCCCACGTAGACCGCGTCGGTGTCGTGCGAGTCGATGGGCATCGGATACTCCCGCGCCCTGGGATTGTCGCGGACCACCACGCCGGGCGCTCTCGCAAGCAACGATTTCACCTCTTCCAGATCGAACGGCCGATCGAATTCCACAGTCACCGCCTCGCTGTGCCCTCCGACTACGGGCACCCGTACGCACGTCGCATTCACCTTGATGGTCGGGTCTCCCATGATCTTCTGGGTCTCGTCCATCATCTTGTGCTCTTCCTTCGTGTAGCCGTCGTCGTAGAAGTCGTCGATGTGCGGCAGGCAGTTGAACGCGATGCGGTGCGGGAACTTCTTCTCCGCCGACCCGCTGCCGCTCAGTTCGTCCATCAGCTGCTGATAGCCGCGCTGCCCCGCTCCCGTAACCGATTGGTAGGTCGCGACGACCACCCGCGTGATGCGGTACCGGTCGTGCAACGGCTTTAACGCGACGACCATCTGAATCGTGGAGCAGTTCGGGTTGGCGATGATGCCCCGGTGCCGGTCGATGTCGTCCGGATTCACCTCCGGGACAACCAGGGGGGTATCGGGGTCCATCCTGAACGCGCTGCTGTTGTCGATGACCAGCGTCCCAGCCGCGGCGGCCACCGGAGCGAAACGCCTGCTCACGCTCGCCCCGGCCGAAAAGAGCGCGAGCGGAGCGCCGGAGCGCTGGAGTACGTCGTCTGTCAACTCGGCAACTTTCACGGATGCGCCTCTGAATGCGACCTCCGTCCCGGCGGAACGGGACGATGCGAGCGGGATCAGCCGCCTCACCGGAAACCGGCGCTCTTCAAGGACCTGTATCATCTTTCGCCCGACCATGCCGGTCGCTCCGGCGACAATCACATCAACTTCCTGCGCCATCCCTCTCACCTTGTCCTTCCTGCTTCCACCCGTTTCCTTTTGCCTGTCACAGGCCGTGGTCCCGAAGAAATCCCTCTACATGCGCCGCAACCTGATCGTACTCGATCAGGAATGCGTCATGCCCGTGCGGGGATGAAATCTCCCGGTATGTCGATTGCGGAATCATCTCCGCAATTGTTTTCTGTTCGTGCACAGGGTACAGCACATCGGAGGTGATCCCGATGCACAGTGCGGGCATCGACAGACCGCCCATCACCCCTCGCGCATCTCCGCGACCGGACGCCACGTCATGAAGATCCATGGCCCGGGTGATCGCAATGTAGGTGTTTGCGTCAAACCGGTTCACGAGCTTGTCGCCCTGATAACGAAGGTAACTTTCTACCTGGTACGGGTTTGTGAAATCGAATCGAGGATTGTCGGGTCTTGACGGGGCTTCCTGTGCTCCCCCGCCGCCTGCAGTCTTCAGTCCGCTCACTGCAGATACCTGGCGTTCCCGCCCGAATCGAGCAAGGAACGATACGTCGCTCCTGTACGACATCATGGCTACCTGCCGTGCAAGCGAGAGGCCCGCCCTGGGCTGCGCGGACTGGTCATACCGTCCGCCCCGCCAGGCAGGGTCGTTCATGATGGCCTGGCGCGCGATGTCGTTCAGGCCGATGCACCACGGAGAGTGCTGCGCCGCGGTCGCGATCGGGCAGATCGAACGGACATGCTCCGGATACATCACGCCCCATTCCAGCACCTGCATCCCGCCGAGGGATCCCCCGATCACCGTCCGGAGCGACTTCACTCCCAGGTGATCAAGGAGGGCCTTCTGCAGCCGGACCATGTCCCTGACCGTCATCTGCGGGAAGTCCGGTCCGTACGGATTCCCCGTCGACGGGTTGAGCGACGTGGGGCCCGTCGTTCCGTAGCAGCTTCCAAGAAAGTTCGAGCACAGGACGAAATACCGTGTCGTATCCAGGCCGCGGCCAGGACCGATCAGCGGCTCCCACCACCCGGCGGTTCGCGGATCGGCCGACGCAAACCCGCCCGCATGGGCGTTGCCGGTCAGCGCATGGCAGACCAGGACGGCGTTGTCGCCGCCGGCGTTCAGGCTGCCGTATGCCTCGTACGCAACGGTCACCGGCGCAAGCGTCCGCCCGCTGTCAAGCACGAACGGACGCTCCGGTGAGAACAGCGTCACGGACCGGGTCGAGGTATATCCTTCGTCGTTCATCTGCTCCGGCCCGTCGGAATCACTTCGACGACGCCTTCAGCGCCTGATCCAGATCGGCTATGATATCGTCGATGTGTTCGATGCCCACCGACACGCGGATCATCTCCGGCACGACGCCGGACTGACGCTGTTCTTCTGCCGTCAGCTGCTGGTGCGTCGTGGAGGCCGGGTGAATCACGAGCGTCTTGGCATCTCCCACGTTCGCCAGGAGGCTGGCGAGCTTCACGTTGTTGATGAATGTCCGCCCCGCGTCGATGCCGCCCTTGATGCCGAACACGATGATCGACCCGAACATGCCGGGGCGGAGGTACTTCTTCGCATTCGCATGGTACGGGTGGCCGGGAAGTCCCGGATAGGAGACCCATGCCACCGAGGGGTGCTTCGCCAGCCATTGCGCGACCGCGAATGCGTTCTGGTTGTGCCGCTCGACCCTGAGCGAGAGCGTTTCGAGGCCCTGGAGGAACAGAAACGAATTGAACGGGCTGACGCACGGGCCGAGATCCCGCAGGCCTTCCACGCGTGCGCGGACAATGAAAGCGATGTTCCCGAACTGGCCCGGTGTCCCGAACACGTCCCAGAACTTGAGGCCGTGATATCCCGGGCTGGGCTCGGTGAATACGGGGAATTTCCCGTTCCCCCAGTTGAATGTGCCCGCGTCCACGATCACGCCGCCAATCGATGTGCCGTGCCCGCCAATCCACTTCGTGGCTGAATGCACGACGATGTCAGCGCCGTGCTCGATGGGGCGGCAGAGGTACCCTCCGGCGCCGAACGTGTTGTCGATGAGCAGCGGGAGGCCGTGCTTGTGCGCGACGTCCGCGATGGCCTTGATGTCGGGCACGTTCAGCCGCGGATTGCCGATGGTTTCGATATAGACGGCCCGCGTCTTCTCGTCGATCGCGCGCTCGAACCCCGCTGGGTCATCCCCATCCACGAACTTCACGTTGATCCCGAGCCGGGGGAAGGTGACCTTGAACTGGTTGTACGTCCCTCCGTAGAGGTTGCTCGTCGACACGATGTTCTCGCCGGCCGTCACAATGGTCGTCAGCGCGATCAACTGGGCGGCCTGCCCCGAGGATGTCGCCAGGGCCGCCACGCCCCCTTCCAGGGCCGCCACGCGCGCCTCGAACACGGCGGTCGTGGGATTCATGATCCGGGTGTAGATGTTCCCGAACTGCTCCAGCCCGAAGAGCGCCGCCGCATGTCCGGCGTCGTCGAAGAGATACGAGGTGGTCTGGTAGATGGGAACCGCCCGGGATTTCGTGGTCGGATCCACGGTCTGCCCCGCGTGCAACTGCAGCGTTTCGAACCGGTGTGTCGGCACTCCTGTCGCCTCAGCCATATGGCATCCTCCTGGAAATGAAAAAATAGAAAAAGCCTCTTCGGGAAAGATGTCCCAAAGAGGCTTGATGAGCTAGCCTTCCCTGGTTTCATCTTCACACGCATGCACGCTGCGTGACAGAAGTTAGCACCTGTCAGGATCGCTCCCCGGTTGCTGTGGCTTCGCAGGGTCTGTCCCTCAGCCACTCTGGATGAAATCAAGTCTACTTTCGAATATAGTAGTTCGGGACCTACTTGCAAGCGGCGGCGGAAAAATCAGAGGGAATCCCACGGTTATGGCGACAATCAGCGACGGTCCGGGGCCATGGGGCTGTCGGGGGAGGAGGAATCTGAGGCAGGGACCGTAAAACCGGAAATGATGATATATCAGAAGGAGACGGCGATCGAGAGGTGGTATTCGAAGCGCTTGCTGTTTTTCGCGGGGATCTGGTCCAGCGGGGTGCCGTCGGAAATGGCCTGGTAGACGTCTCGCGCCTCACGCAGGTCCTGGTACGAGGGGTTCAGCTTGTAGCCGACATCGAATCGGAACGTTCCGATCGGAAGGCGGTACAGGAGTCCCACGCCCGTCCCGAAGAAGAATTTCTCCTCATCCGGAAACCCGAGATCCAGCTCGTACACAGGTTCGGAGTTCCACACCTTGCCGCCGTCAAGATATACGGCGATTCCGACGGACGAGCCAAGGCCCGGGAACGGCAGGCGCGTCTCGAAGCTGAACGACATACGGGAAAGCCCTCCGACCGGAATGTATCCAACGACTTCCACAGTCGTGTCGGGTTCGAGCGACGTCACCCGCACGTCCGGGAACTTGGGTCCGAGGAGGCGCGTGCCCCAACCGCGCACGTCCTCCGAGCCGCCGGCGGTGAAGATCACATCCCTCAACTGCAGGAACTTCAGGGTCGCGTCCTCGTCTCCCGAAGGGAGCCCCTTGCCGAACGGGTGGACCATTCCGATCACGCCGCGCGCCGCAAGTCCGATGTCGTCTGTGATCGGGACAAAGGCGGAGAGGGGGAGGTTCATAGACATATACTCGACGCTGTTCCAGGCCGGGATGACGCTGATCTCGGCATTCGGGCGAACGATGATGCCGCTCCGGGGGACGGTGAAATCATCCAGGACGCCGTAGGACAACTGGAGGCCGACGGTGCTGCGGAGGACCCGGTCACCTTTCGCGATCGTGTTCAGGAGTGTCAGGATGTCGATCGCGCCGGAGGTGTAGTCGCCGAACCGCGCCTCTTCGATCCGTCTGTCGCTGTACGAATACAGAAGCGCAAGGGAGCGGACGGGGTCGACCTTGTAGATCAGCGTTCCTCCGATGCCGAGTGCGTAGGATTGGTCCCTGTAGTCGTCCCTGTATTCCACAAAGGGTGCGGCGATCGCTGAAAGGCGTCTGTGAAAGACGTACTGCTGCGTGAGTGAGACAGCCCCTCGATACAGGATCTCCGGACGCTCATCCAGCGCCCAGACGCCTGTTTGCGCGAGGCCTGAGATGGAGAGCACTCTTGCGCCGCCAGTGAAGTTCCGATGGAGCCATTCGGCCTGAACTGTGAGGCCGCCGCGGGAGTCATATCCACCCTCGCCACTCACCTGGCGCAGCGGACCTTCCGTGACCTCCACCCCGACAGGGATGGTCCCATCCGCGGCCACGGAATCCCTCGCGCTCACCAGGGCGTGGCGGAAGATCCCGAGGCCGAGGATTTCTCTCCGACCTTCCGCCATTTCGGCGAGAGAGTAGGGCTCGCCCGGTGAGAACGGGAGCTCGCGGGTCACGATGTTGTCGCTGACGCTTGTTGCACCCTGGACCGTGATCTCCCCGAACCTTGCTTGCGATCCCGTCTCGACCTGGAACGTGAGGTCCGCCAGATGGCGGGCGGAGTCGATCGCGACCGCCGGCCGGATGACGGGCCTGGGGTATCCGCTGTTCATCAGACGTATGCGCTGCTGATCCATCGCCGCCGGCAGCTCGTACAGGTTGAGACGTTCGCCTTCCTTTGGAAGGGCGGAGTCGGACGACTTCACCCATGATTCGAGGAACTGGTCGATCGACCCGACGTGAGGAGCGTCCGCCGGGCTTGCCACTGTCACCCGCCGGAGGATCAGCGGAGGTCCCTCTGCAATGATGAACTCCACGTCGACCACGTCGTCAGCAGCGTTGCGGGCGACACTGTAGTCGATGGCTGGCTCGAGGAAGCCGGCCGTCTGGTAGAAGCGGCGGAGCCGCACCACGTCGCGCTGGAGCTCGACGGGATCGAAGGGGTGGTTCCCTACCGGTTCAACGAACGGAAGAAAATCAAATGTGTTGCGGAGTCCGACATTCTTCCCGCGCTGCGTCAGGGCGATGCGGGAGAGGAGATCGGTCTCACGAAAGCTCCGCGTGCCCGTGAACCGAAACGTGATCGACTGGACCTGCGTCGTTCCGGTGACGCGTACGGGGGCGACCTGGGCGACCGCGCTCGCTCCGGCGCCGAAAAGCGCGAGGCAGAGAAGTGCGGGCGCCCGGCGCAGGAGCCGATGGAGCGCGACGGTATGGATGCGCCGGTCAGTACGCATAACGGGATTTCAGCAGGAGCATGAGGCGGGTGCTTCCGCCCTTTGCGTTCCAGAAGAGCCAGGGAAACGACTGATACTCCACTTCGAATTCGGTGCCGGTATCGTAATAGTTGTCCTGGCCCGTCTGCTGCAGCAGGATCGGGTACCGCACGCCCACATAGGTCTTCGGGCTTACGTAGTTGCCCGCCACGATGGTAATGCCGCGGGCGCCGTCCTGCCGGATCTGGAAAATGTCCAGGGGGATCTTGTCTTCGGCCAGACCGCCAATCGCTCCCACCACCTGCTCGAGTGCAGCCGACGTGGCGAGATTGCCCTGCGATGACGTCGATGCGAACGCGCCCGATGTCGCCGTGCCTGTGGTGAGATACGAGAGGATGTCGGCCTGCTCCATCGGCGGATCCGACGAGAGGGTGAACTGAAACCGTTCGAGCCTTCGTTCGACCTGCATCCGGATTGTCGCTTCCGACATTCCCGATCCCGACCGTGCCGGGACCTTGTACTCCGAATCGACGTTCAAGTTGAACTGTTCGGGCGGTCCATCAAACCGGATTTCACCGCTCTTGATCTCGAACTGCCGGCCGAACTGGCTGACGAAGCTTCTGCCCGCCACAGGCTTGAGGACTCCCACGAGGCTTAACGGCTCGCCGGGCATGCTCCGCACCTTCAGATCTCCCTCGATCTCCACGGAGAGTGATGGGTTGGCCTTCTTCCGGATCCATGACCTGCGGGGGAAATGCAGGGCAACGTCGAGCGACACGCGCGTGGTGTCGCCGGCGCCCGACTTGCCCGGGGCCTGCCTGCGATAGCCGAAGCGCTCGCGCAGGATCGCATAGTCGGCATCCGTCAGCTGGACGCTCTCCACCTGCCCTTCGCTGACGGTTTCGGGGACGACGAAATTGGCCTCGTCGATTGTGATGTCGCCGGTGATGACGGGCAGTTTCAGTGTCCCCGCGACCGTCAGGGAACCATCCGCAACGGCCCGCATCGTCTGCGTATTGATGCCCAGGAACTTGTGCGGCTTGAAGACCAGGTCGAACGCAGGGTCCTCAAGGGATGCCAGCGAGACTGTTCCCGAGGCCGACACGCCTCCCGCCCCGGTCCGAGCGGAGAGGCTGTCGATCACGAGATTCGGGCCCTCCAGCGACGCCTCCAGGTGAATATTCGAGTATTCAACCCCGATGGACGTGACGCGGGCGAATGCCGTGTCGATTCCGAGATGACCTGTGCCGGAGAATCCGACGGCCTGACCCCGGAGGGCGAGATCCGCGGTCAGAAGCCCGTGAGGCTCCGGAAGCGCCTGCGAATTGAAGAATGGCTCCAGGAACTTGAGATCGAACCCGTCCGTTTGCAGGAGGAATTCGCTCCTCCGGTCGACGGTGCTGTCGGCTGGACCCTTCGTCGGGGAAGCTCCGGAAACGAACGGCAGGGAGGCGGGCAGAGAGACGACCGCCTTGAGCTGCGACTGATCCGGTTGCTTCACGATGCTGGTGACTTTCATGAGCCCGGCGGTCCACTCCGCGTCAGACTCGACCGTTCCAACCGGCTTGCCGTTCGAGGTGATGTGGGCATCGAGTCTGCCTGTCGCCCTGGCATGGTCAGCCGGTCCCGTCACGACTGCGTTGAATGACAGCTCTCCGCCAAGATTGGGCCGGCCCAGGAACCGTGCGAGGCGATCGAATGCAAGCGAGTCGATCTGGAGGTGGAAGTCCTGCTGGCCTTCGGGATCGAGGGTTCCGCGAGCCATGAGCCGGCGCGGTCCCGAAGAGAGAGAGAGGTCGTCGATTCTCAGACCCTTCCCCACCTCAATGCGGGCTGGATGTTCGAGGAGCCAGAGGCGATACCCCATATTGAGCGCAAGTGAATCGAGCGTGATGGCGTACCGATCGCCCAGCCGTTCTCCGGTTCCGGCGAAGGCGAGTTGTTCGCCGCTCTCGAGGACAAGGGAGGATCGAAATGAGGAAACGGAGTCGTTGGTCTTCACGATAGCGGCGACGCTGTCGAACACAAGCTCCCCGATCGCGAGGTCGCTGGCCATTGCTTCGACGCTCATCGCTTCGACGTGCGGGCCGGCTCCCAGCCGCGCGCCGCCCTGCACCTTGAGCGCCGGGATCAGGACGTCCTCCATCCCCAGGTTGGCAATATCCGTCGAGAAGTCCAGCTTTCCGCTTCTGCCCGTGCCGGTCAGCGACGCCGAGATCCGTGCTGAGCCTGTGTGGGAAAATCCCAGGCCGGTTACTCTCCGCAGTCGGTGGAGCGACGCGAGCGATGCGTTCAATCTGAAGTCCGATTCCGTCCCGCCGGTTGTATCAAGCAGCGCGATCGTGCCGGCGCCCTGTACCATGCCGGCATTCGAGCGCACGAGCAGACTATCCACCTCGATTATGCGGCCGGCGACCGCGAGTACGGCCACCAGTGAGTCGAGCCGGAGCGAGTCGAGACTGCCGCTGGCGTACAGGCGTCCGTCAACCTGTGTGATCCCTGGTGCGCCCCAGATTCCCTTCGCGGCGAAACGTACGTGTGCGTTTGAACTCGCGAGCGAGCTGTCGCGAGTGAGGCGGCTCAGGTCATGCAGATCCAGGTCGACGTCCGCGTTGAACGAAAGCTGATCGTCGCGAAGCGATCCCGAACCGGCGAGGTTGACCAACCCGGCGCGAAGAGCTGCGTACCCCCGCAGGGAGACATCGCCGTTCGTGACGTCCGCGGTCACCCTCGCTTCGCTCACCGGCTCGCGATTGATGCGGGAGGGGAGGAGGTCGAGCGCAATCGAACCGCTTGCTGCCTCCCAGGATCTGCCCTGGAGTTCTCCGGAGAGGGTCCCGGATACGTCGGTATCAAGGCTGTCGATCCCCGCCAGGGCGCCGATGTCAAGGTGCTCGAACCTCCCGTTGGTGAGCCTTGCGTTCGGGAAGTCCTGGAACAGTTCCACGTTTCCTGAGAAGAGCGCGCCGCCGGTGGGAGTCCGGAGATCAAGCTCCACGACGGCAACCTGCCCGGTGAGTTCCCCGGCTACCGCCAAGCTGTTGAGGTCCTGTCTGTAGATGCGTGAATGGCCGAGGTCGACCTGGACTGCTCCGACAAGTCCCGTTCTGGCCAGCGAGGCGGCACGGGTCATTCCGGAAGCCATGCCTGGCTCCGGTTCCTTGACAAGATGGAGCCGTACTGATCCGTTCAAGTCCGTGGCCCCATCGTCGTCGAGCAGGAGTCCGCCCACATCGAGCCCCTGGAAGGTGGCCTCCTGCACCGTCACGGACGGCCGCTGTGCGAACGGCTCTGCCGAAGCGCGAATGTTGATGTCGCCGTCGTTTGTCCTTCCTTCCATGACCGCCGTGACAAGGCCGTTCTCAAGCCGCGCATCTATATTCGCCCGGGCGATTCGGGTTGTTCGCACGTGCGATGAATCGAGTCGGAAGGAGAAGCTACCGCTTGCGTGCTCGAGGTCGGGTCCGCGCACCTCGCCCGAGGCCGTGCCGGTCAGGGACATGGCTCCCTGCGTCCCGAGCAGGGCTGAAAGGTCCAGGCGTGAGAATTCGAGTGCGCGAAGCACGAGCTCGATCACAGAACCGACCCGTGCCTGCGCGTCCAGCCGCATGGATCCGTCAAGCGTCGTCAGCAACGCCCTTGCTTCCGCGGCGGAATCTCCCGATGTGGCCTCCACCAGGAGCGATTCAACGTCCGGATTCCCGTCCCATCTGATTCGGGCGTTTGCCCGGCACGTCCCCACAAGAGGATTGAAGCCGGTCCCGCTTGCGCGGATGGTGCCGTTCAGGCCGGCTAGTTTATTCAGGATGTCGTCCGATCCCGGAGTTCCACGGGCGAGGGGGATTTGTGCCGTTGTGGTGAGGTCATACACGGGCGGGTCGGCAAACGCGCTCAACCGTCCGCCCAGGGTGAAGAGTAGCGCGTCCAGGCTCCCCTTGCCGTGCAGATCGGCCCCGCCCTGCTGCAGCGACGCCTCCACGGATGCCCGGAGAACGCGAGATCCCACGAGGCCCCGGGCGTCCAGTGTCGCTGTCAGCGTGCCATTAAATGTGGACGGATCCGTGCCGTGCCCGACCAGATGTGCGAGCACGTCGATGTGCTGACTCGTGTCGGGCCTGCCGGTGAACGCGGCGATGCTCACGCCGGCGGTCTTCACCTCCGCCCGCACGCCTGGTTCCTGCGCATTCTGTGCCTCGGCCGATCCGGTAGCCTCGAATGTCCCGCCGTCGGTGAAGAGGCCGGAGGCTACGACGATGGCGTGGCGCGAATCGCGCTCGAGCGTTACGTGCACCGAGGCCTCGCCTTCGGGACCGAGAGCATCGACGAAGGGGTGGAGATCGTTGTACGCGATCGGGTTGGCGTCGAGACGGAAAGAGGAGGAGTGAGCCGTGAAAAGGGTGTCGAACGGCAGGGCGATGGTCCCGCTCCCCTGGATGTTGCTCCGCGGAGAGCGAGCCTGCAGGGATCTCACGGTGATCAGATCGTCCGCCATCTCGCCGGAGAGGTCAATGTGCGTGCTCTCCAGTGCGTCCGGTCGCGACCGGTATGTCGCCGACAGCGTATCCAGGACCAGTGAGATCGTCCTGCCGATCGAAACATTCCGTGCATCGATCAGGACGCTTGAGATGTCGGCTGTCGTTGCGGTGGAGTCCCCTCCCGCATGCAGAAAGAACGCGCCGAGCGACACGTATACGGATCCTCCGAAGATTCTCAGCCCTTCCGAGGTATCCGGCTCTGCATCCGGTGTGGAGCTGAACGGGCGCAGGAATTCCAGGTCACCTTGCGGGGTGGTGCCCGTGATGACCACGGGCCGGATGAGGCGGATCTTCTTGAACCGGAGCTCGCCTCGCGACAGCGCCGCAGGATCATAGGTGGCTCCCAGCGAATCGATCGCTATCACGAGGGAGCCGTCGGGGTTGGAAATCCGGACTTCCCTCAGCCAGAGGTCCGTCACCCACGTTCCCCCTGCGGCGCTGACGGTGGCTGTGGTTCCTTCCCACGGATTCGCGAGCGTGAGCGCAAGTTGCGCCACCGGACTTGCGACGAAAGGCAACTGGAGAAGCAGCAGGAAGACTATGACCACGAGCGCGAAACCCGCAACGACGAACGCGGCAACGCGGAAAACGGAGCGTAGGAGGGAGCGGAGGCGCGGCGCTAGCCGGTCGGAACTGTTGTTAGTGTCCGGAATGAGAGGCAATCGGGAATCCTGATCGGGCTAAGGGAAATTACCGCCAAATCAGGTCACATTCAATGCGGTGCGGGTCAGTTGAAGCGGAGCGGGTCAAGGATGGGCATATCGAGGAATGCGGACAGCAGCTGGTTTCCAGAGATGACGACCTGGGTGAATCTCTTCCCATCGTGCGAGAACGGGAAGTCGATCCGGAGGAGGTCATTCCCTCCCCTGATCGTGTTCTCGATGCGCAGGCCGAATCCGGTCGTGTGCCGGAAATGTTGCCCGGCCCAGCTGTCCCCGTCCTCCCACGCGGCTCCGGCGTCATGGAACACAGCCCCTCCGAGCCGGAAGATCCAGAGGGTCACATCTGGCGTGAAGCGATACTCGATGTTGCCGGTCGCGATGCGGTGGCCGGCGAGCGCGTAGTCGGAATAGCCGCGGAGGCTGTTTGACGTGCCGAGCGATGGCTGAACCGACGACGACCAGTTCGACCCGAGCATCGTCCTGACCCGGGCAATGAGTGTGTGTTGCGGGAACAGGCGCAGATGCTGGACGATCTGTGCCGCGACCTTGGTGTCGGTCGACGACCGGCCCTGGAAGAACGTGGAGCTGCTGACTTCGTATCCGAGATAGTACCGCGCTCCGACGTGCATGGCGTGCTGCCAGAAAGCGCTCATGTGGACGAGCGCGCGGTCGGAGCGGATGGCGTTTCGTCCGTACCCCGCTGCGACATTGAAATGGAATCCCGCAGGTACGTCCTCCACCATGCCCAGACTGTTCAGATAGGCGGATTTGTAGTACTGCCTGCGCATCATCCCGAGGGAGACGGTGCCCATGTCGATGTTGTCGATCGTTTGGAGGAACGACGGGTCGGCGTTGCTGCGGGCGCGGAGGTAACCGACGCCGGCGTACAGGCGGAACGCTTCGCCGTTCGAGATGCTCGCCCAGGCTCCCTGCCGGTCCTGCGACCGATACGTGTCCCGCAGCATGACGGAGCGATCGTAGTAGCGGAGCCGCTCGCGCGAGACGCCAAACAGCGCGCCTGCCGCCCAGGTGGCCGCGTCCGAGTAGTACGGCCGCTCGACTTCCAGCGAAGTCAGCGTGAGGTCGCGTCCGTTCGCATGCCTGAGGCTTGCTCCCCAACGGCTCGAGAACAGCCGGCGGTCGGCGAACTCGACGCTCATCCCGTGTGAGGCCCGGTCCTCTTCCCGGTACAGATATCCGATTCCGACGGACTGGCCCTTCCCGAACATGTTTCCCTCGACGAGACTCATCCCTATTGCCGACAGCCCGTCGCCCTGGTGGTACGAAACGCGCCCGCCGAGCGACCACTTGTCGCGCGTCCGGATAACGACGTCCACGCTGTCCGTGGAATCGCTTGCGACCTGTATCCAGGCGCCCGTCAGGATGGGGAGCGCGCGCAGATTCCTCTCGGTCTCGTCAATGAGCGAAGTGTTGAGGGAGTCGCCCTCCTGGAACAGGAGCTCGTTCCGTACCGTCGCCTCGGTGGTCGTCCAGTGCAGACTGTTTGCGGCGGATTCAAGGATGTTCCCGGTCGGCGAGTCGAATACCTGCAACCGCTCGATCCTTACGGAGCGAATGGTCGTAGTCCCCGGGCGTGGGAGTGCCGTCGCGCAGGCGCACACCACCAGCACGGTGCAAACGCCAAATAAACGCACTACGGGCATGGGGGGCCGAAGGTGAGGGGTTCGTGCATGAAACAATAATATGCATGCCCGGGAACTAAGCCGCAAGGCTTGCGTGACCTTATGTGAGACAAACCCTAGTGAGGCAACATGGCCTGAATGGAACCTCATGTGAGGCAACGACCCTCATTTGGAGTAGAACCCTACGTGAGGCAATAAGGCCTGTCGACGGGATCGGGAGGAGAATTATCACACAAAGGAAGAAGACAGGGTTAGAAGGGTGACGGTGGGTGGTCGCTGCGGGCCGGTACGGACGCCTGCGTCCGGCAGCCAGTGACGCCGGATGGACCACTGGTAGAGTCAATTCAGGAGGTATTACCTCCGAACGATGAGCGATTCCTGGGGAGCGGAAAGGTACCGGGCCCCTCCGGGCTCGACGACCACCATCTCTTCGATCGTCACGACCCCCCGGCCCGGGACGGTAAGGCGGGGCTCAATCGTGAACACCATGCTCTCTTCAAGCGGCTGGAACGGTTTCCGGGCGTATTTCTCCCAGGCCGGCCCGAGGAGGGCAGTTCCGTCGTGTGCGAATCGACCCACCTGATGACCGAGGGCGTGCGGAAATTCTGGGTATCCGGCACCAGTGATGATGTCCCGTGCAATCTTGTCGATGGTGACTCCCAGGACGCCCGGCTTCATGGCTTTGCGGGATTCTTCGACCGCCCGGCGGATTGTCTCGAAGCCGTGAAGCACGTCCCGGGGAGGCTCTGACTCCCCGTCTGCCAGGACATAGAATGTGCGCTGAAGATCGGAGCAATAACCGTTCACCCGGAGGCCAAAATCCATGTTGAGCACATGGCCACGTTCGACCTGCCGCGCGGTGGGGCCGTAATGAGCCTCGGCCGTGTCGGGTCCCGTGAAGACCGCCGGACATGAACCCGGATCCCATGCATACGTCAGGCCGCGCTTCCCAACCTCTGCCCGCATGAATGAGGCGATCTCCTCCTCCGTCCGCCCGGCCGTGACGAAGGGGGTCACGAGGCCGAAGATCTCCAGTGTGTGCCGTATCGCCTCCTGCATCGCACGAACCTCCCACGCGCTCTTTCTCTGGCGAAGCGCGGAGATGATCGGCTCAGCGCTGACGATGCGGTCCTGCAGCGACAGGGCGGACAGGAGATCCACCAGCGTCAGATACATTCCGTGCGTGATGCCATCGCAGACCTCGCTGTCCTTCGAGAAGTTCACGGCGATCGTCTTTGGATTCAGGCCCGACATTGCTTCAAGGAACGGAGCGCGAATTCCCTCGACGTAGCCGACCACGCGATCGTATGCCCCGAGATCGAGGAGAGCTTGCTGGTCATACTTCCCGACGATCGCGGTGCGGCTGCCGTTGCGCGTGAGGATGACCGCGCTATGCCACGTCAGGTCGCCCGGCACCAGGAATGGAAGCGTGGGGTCGCCGTTGAGAGCCGTCTCGCGCACGAACGTGATCCAGTAGTCGATGTCGAACTCGTCCAGAAGGGCGATGGCCTGGCGGAGTTTCTCGGTGATCAGTTGCGACACGGCGGTGCTCCGTTCATGGTATAGCGAATGATGCTCAAGACTGCGACGAGATCGATAACCCAGTACAGGATCGCTTTGCGAGGCCGGGAGGAGTGGACTGAAGGACGGTGCAAAGTAGGGAGGGAAGCAGTGAAAGGCAAGGAGGGGGAGGAAGGAGGGGAGAGGCGATCATCGAAAACGCGTTATCAGAGATCGACGTACGAAGATAGAAGGACGAAGATCCAGGGACGAAAACCCAGGGACGAAGACCCGAGGACGAAGTCACAAGGATGAAGACCCGAGGACGAAGTCCCAAGGATGAAGACCCGAGGACGAAGTCCCAAGAACGAAGTCCCAGGGACGAAGACTCAAGGGAGAAGATCCAGGGACGAAGACTCAAGGACGAAGGCGAAAAGGGGGGACTTCGAGGATCAAACATGCCGGATGGGGGGCTGGCAAAAAGCCTCACGTGCCCGGGCATCATCTCGCGGCGCCACCATCGAACACCGCTACAGAATGCAGTCCCGCCTGCGACAGGACTCTTTCCGGGCACGCGAAAGCAGAACAGCCTTGTCCAAGGTAGGGTGTGGATGCCCGAAAGGAAACGGCTGGTCGGCAGGATGCAGGGAAGACGCGATGAGATGAAGGCATGAATCGACAGTCCGCGCGGCCGGGTGAGCCCGAGATGCAGGGCGAACCAGTGAAGGACGGCAGAACGAGACCCGCGACGGCGTTATATGTAGTAGAGATACTTCACCTTGAAGACACCGACGCGGTCCGCAATCCGCATTCCCGAATCTGCCGATCCGGGAACTGAGGCCGAACTCTCCGGCCGGTCGCGCACCTCGTTCAGGGCAAGGTAGATCCAGCTCTTTGGGAGGAAGTTGTAGGATACGAGCAGCCCGCCGATGAGGTTCTCGACCCTGTGCGTGGATCGAAGCGTCGTGACGTCCACGTACATTCGGACGTTCAAGTTATTGATCGGTGTCACCGAAAGGAAAGGCCGGGCATTGTATGTCACTTCTTCGAGATCGCCGGCGGGATTCCCCTCGGCGTAGATGCCAAACGCCCCCCCCACCTGCAGCACCGGTAGCGCCCGCCATGCGATCTCGCCTGCGACGAAGGCGTTGTCCGCAAGATACTCCCTGGCGTAGTTGTATCCGTGCGTATAGCCCAGGCTGAGCTGCCCCTCCCATGAGGGGGACACGTTGTACCAGGATCCCAGGCTCGCCTCGAAATAGTTGTACGTCACGCCCCGGTCCTTCGCCCGGCCCGGTATGATATTGATCTCGTACCCCCAGTTGTCCCGAAGCTGCATGTTGAAGCCAAACACAATGATATGGTCGGTGTAGAGATCTGCGTGCTCGTAGTACGCGGCCCCGCCACCGTACACAGTGATCTGGCTGATGTAGCCAGTATCGAAGTACCACGTGGGGCCGGTCAGCGCTGTGGCATCGATCGTCCCCCTCCATGGTACGAACCCAACCGCACTCACGTCGAAATCGAGCCCGACCGCGCGTGCGCGGGCGAGCGTGATCCAGTTCTGGCCAAAACTCACAAACCCGGCCGAGAACGCATAGTCTCCCGAGCCGTTGGTGAACGAACGCGCGAGCTGATACGACAGCTGCCAGTCGGTGGTCCTGAATGCCCCGTCGATGTCGAGCACTCCGGAAAGGCCGCCCGCCGTCTGCTTCGAAACGAACAGGGCGCCGACCGACGAATTGTCGAGGATCGTGCGCTTTACACGTGCCGACGTGAACACCGATTTCTGTTCGACGAGAGTCTCCCCATCGACGGCATACTCCTGTTCACCGGTCGCTGCGACGAACCCGCCGTACTCCCATCCCGGAGCCCTGCCGAAAGCCTTCGTGCCTGCAATCAGTGGTACGATTGACCCATCGGGCAGGGAGCGGCCGATGCGCCGTGAATAGAAGAGTTCCATGGGTTTGTAGAAGCCCGTGTTGTTTTGCCTGCCGGAGGCGTTGAATATCTCGCTCCCCTCGGTGAAGAACGGGCGACGCTCCGAGAAATACGATTCGTACTGGCTGATGTTGAAGTTGAACGGGTCCGCCTCGATCTGCGCGAAATCGGGGTTGGCTGTAAGCAGAAGCGTGAGCTGCTCGGAAGGGTTGTAGAACAGGTCAAGTCCGACATCAGGGTCGGTGTCGTAGCCGGACCCGTTGTAGGTTGTCCGCGCGATGGCGACTGGGTACAATTCCAGATTCAACCCGGCTGCGGAGGGTTGGACCCCGTCGAACCGCAGCCGGCCAAACTTTGAGATCCGCATCCCTTCGTTCTGTTCGTACGCTGACCAGTAGAGATCTTCTTTCGTCCGCGACACCCAGCGGTCAAAGTCGAGACCCCACCCACCGGATGTGTCGTCGTGCTTGATCGTGCGGTACGGGATCTCCATCTCCACGACGTACCCCGAGTCGTTGATAGCCGCCGCCGCCGTCCAGACTCCGTCGTAGCTGAAGTCTCTGTTTCTGCCGTCATCGAGCATGCGCGCGTCGGAGCGGACGCCCGACGCTGACACCGCAAACTTGTACGCGGTCTGCCTGTCGTTGAACGTGTCCAGCATGATGGAGACGGCATCGCCGACATCCTGATCCAGGAGACCCGTGTTCGACTGGATCGTCGATCGCGGCTGTGAACAGATCATCAGACAGTAGAGCGCGTCGCCGGTCGAAAGCACCTTGGCGATTGTCCGTACCGTGGGGTTCTGGCCGTAGTAGGGCTGAAGCTGGAAGCCGAGGATGGTGGAATCCGCCGCCGCCCACTGAGGATCGATGAGCCCGTCGACCCCGATGGGCGTCGGGGTTGGCCGCACCGAGAGCGATCGGGTTTCCGTGTTCGGGGGCGTTGCGCTGCAGACGGCCGTCCCGAAAAGGAACGCCAACGCGCAAATATGAAATCGTCGCATGCGGTACCCGGAGTCCAGTGGGTACCTTTTTGACGAGCTTTTGGCGAGAAAAGTTGCGGCCTACCCCGGGGGGTTCAGCTGAAGCGCTCGGGTGAGAGCTGACGGATGTCGATCCCGGGGGCGCGTCCGGCAACCAGATCGGTGACCAGCGTCCCGGTGACGGCTGCCAGCGTCATGCCAAGCATCGCGTGCCCTGTCGCAGCGATGAGGTTGTTGAGGCTCGAGAATCGGCCGATATACGGCAGTCCATCAGGAGTGCAGGGGCGCAGGCCGCTCCAGATGGCGGCTGTCGACCGGTCGGGCGTCGGGATCCCTTCCAGATACAGAGGGACAGCCTTGAGGATGGCCCCCACCCTGCGCTGGTTGACGGAGAGGTCGAGACCCGCAAGCTCCATCGTCCCCGCGAACCGGATGGAGTCGCCGAGCGGCGTGAGCACTACGCGCGCTTCCGTGAAGATCATGGGGATCGAGGGCATGCGTGAAGGGGCCGGGCCGGTGACGCTGTACCCCTTCCCGGGCTGCATCGGTAGGGCGATGCCCAGATCTCGCAGGATGGAGGAGGACCACGCCCCCCCCGCCAGGACGAACTCGTCTCCCGGAATGTCGCCCCTGGATGTGGTGACCGCTGCGATGCGATTCCCCTCGCGAACGAAGCCCGTCACTGTCGTTCCGCCCAGCACATTCGCACCGGCCCTCTCGATCGATGCCGTGAGGGCGCGCATGAAATCGGATGGGGACAGGTGGGCATCGCCGGGGTAGTACACCCCTCCGGTTGCCAGGAAGGTCGCCGATGGCTCCAGCTTCTCGAGGCCGGCCCGGTCCAGGACCTCCGCCTCGACCCCGAGCGTACGCGCGAGCCCGGCTTCCTCTTCGCATCCTCCCCGCCCGGCGGGAGTGCGGAAGAGCATCAGCAGTCCACGATTCTCCAATCCACAGCGGAGGCCGTCACGCTCGATCATCTCGCGGACGAGGCGAAGGCTTGTCTGGCAGAGATCTCTCAGTAACGTCATGCTGCGATGCACGTGAGCCTCGGTGCTGGACTTGCGGAAGCTCCAGACCCACGAGATGAGATCGCGGTCGAGACGGGGCTTAATATAGAAGGGGCTCTCCGGATCGAGCATCCATTTCATGCCCTGGGAGATCACGCCTGGATGGGCCATAGGGATGAAATGGCTGGGCACGAGGAGTCCGGCGTTATGGAGGGAACACGCCTGGCCGGGCTGGTCGCGGTCGAGCAGGGTGATCGAGTGGCCTTCGCGTTGCAGCGCGTAGGCCGTCGCAAGCCCGACGGCTCCCCCGCCGATGATAACGATGCGGCTCATCAGAGCACCTGGAATCCGTGGCGATACGGGTCGTCGTCATCGATGAAGATGGTGTTGAACCCTGTGATTCGCGCCCAGCCTTCGATGCTGGGAACGATCGCGGGGATGCCGCCAACGGTGGTTGCGGCCTCGACCCTCCCGCGGAACAGGCTTCCGATGATGCTCTCGTGAACGAACTCATCACCCGGCTTCAGCACACCGCGCGATGCCAGCTGTGCCATCCGTGCCGATGTCCCCGTGCCGCACGGCGAACGATCGATGGCTTTCTCTCCGTAGAAGACGGCGTTCCTCGCGTGTGCTTCCGGGTTTCGCGGCGGGCCAGTCCACTGCACGTGACTGAGCCCTTTGATTGCGGGATCGGCGGGGTGAAGAAAGGAGTATTTCTCGTTCAACAGGCGCCGGACAATGGGGCTGAGGCGGATCACGTCGGCTGCCGCGAGGGCGTCGAGTCCGGCGTAGTTCCGCTGGGGTTCGATGATCGCATAGAAATTGCCCCCGTACGCGACGTCCAGCGTGAGGGTCCCAAGATCCGGGCAGTCTACGGTCAGGCCCTTCGAGTGGAGGAAAGACGGGACATTCACGATTTTGACTCCCGTGACCCTCTCATCCTTGAGCGTGTAGTGGGCCTCCACGAGCCCCGCGGGGACCTCGAGCCTGAGCACACCGGGCTGCTTCGGTGTCACGAGCCGGTGCTCGATCATCACCGTGACCGTGCCGATCGTGCCGTGCCCGCACATGGGGAGACATCCGCTGGTTTCGATGAACAGGATGCCGATATCGTTCGCCGGGTCCGCAGGCGGGTAGAGGATGCTGCCCGACATCATATCGTGCCCGCGCGGCTCGAACATCAGGCCGGTCCGGATCCAGTCGTGGCGCGTCAGAAACTCAAGCCGCCGCTCGGCCATTGTTGTGGCATCAAGCCGGGGACCGCCGCCCGCGACCACGCGCACGGGGTTGCCGCAGGTATGGGCGTCGATGCAAAAAAAGGAGTGCTGGGCCATGGGGAGAACAACCGACGATGAGTGAAAGACGATCGATAGTCGACAGCGGAAAGATCCGGTTACATCTCCACGGTTGTGCGCGTGAATTCGGTCATGTAATCCAACAGGTCGTCGGACCCCTTCTGTGCCGCTGCCTCGTCACCCTGGGCGACGGCAATCATGAGCCTGGCGTGCAGGTTGGCGGTGCGTGTGAGGTCGCCGGTATGCCGGAACGTGTACCAGAACCGCCGGCAGTGCGTATGCAGCGGGGAGACGGCCTGGGCGGCGAACGGATTCTTTGCCGCCGCCTCCAGAATCTCGTCGAAATCGTGGTCGACGCGCATGAACGCTTCCAGGTCCTCCCGGGCAGCCGCCTTCCTGATCGCGGCTGCGGCGGCGCGGAGGGCCGCGCGCTGTTCTTTGGTGGCGCGGCGCGCCGCGCTGGCGGCGATGAGCCGGTCCAGCGTCCGGCGGGTCTCGAGGAGCGCGAAATAGTCGGTGACGTTCAAGCCGGTGATGACGATGCCGCGCCGCGGAAGCGACCGCACCAGGCCGCGCACTTCCAGGCGCTTCAGGGCCTCCCTCGTTGGCGTGCGGCCGATCTCGATCTCCTGGATCAGGTCGGCCTCGGTCACGACGCTTCCAGGCTGAAGCTTCAGCGTGACGATCAGCTCTTCCAACCGGTGATACGCGCGGTCGGCGAGCGTGCGCTGCTCGGTCCGGGCGCTGCGCTGCGCGCGCGTGAGTATTCCTTCGGCTTGCATGGGACTCGATCCCCCCGATCTCGTCTCTTTCTTTACGGCTGCGTGTAGCATGTTGTCACCGTCGTGTAGAACTCGATTGCGTAGCGTCCCTGCTCGCGCGTCCCGTAGCTCGAGCCCTTCCTCCCGCCGAAGGGCACGTGGTAGTCCACACCTGCGGTGGGCAGATTGACCATGACCATTCCTGCCTGTGCGTGCCGCTTGAAGTGCGAAGCATACTTCAGGCTCGTCGTGCAGATGCCGGCGGACAGTCCGAACTCCGTATCGTTTGCCGCGGCGAGCGCTTCGTCGTAATCCTTGACGCGGATGACCGACGCGACCGGTCCGAAAACCTCCTCGCGGTTGATCCGCATGCGTCCCGTCGTGCCGGTGATCAGTGCCGGTGCAAAATAGAAACCGTCCTTCGGGCGCCGGAGCCGATGCCCTCCGGCGGCGAGCACGCCGCCTTCCGATACGCCGATCCCGACGTAGGAAAGGTCCTTCTCCAGCTGGGCCTCGTCGACGACCGGGCCGATCTCCGTTCCTTCGGCAAGCGCGTCGTCCACTTTCAGCGCTCCCATCCGGTTCGTCATCGCGGCGATGAACCGGTCGTGGATCCCGTCGGTCACGATCAGGCGACTCGAGGCCGTGCACCGCTGGCCTGTTGCGAAGAACGAGCCCTGCAGTGCCGCAGTGACGGCAATGTCGAGGTCCGCGTCGTCGAGGACCACGAGCGGGTTCTTTCCACCCATCTCCAGCTGCGCGCGCGCCATGCGCTTCGCGCAGTCCACTGCGACGGAGCGCCCGGTCTCGACGGACCCCGTGAAGCTGATGCCCGCGATTCCGCGGTGTGTCACCATGCTTTGTCCGACGACGCGCCCGGGGCCCATCACCAGGTTGAACACGCCTCGGGGCAACGCAGTGCGGCTCAGGATTTCCGCCATCGCCCACGCGCAGCCCGGGGCGAGGTCGGCCGGCTTCAGCACGACGGTGTTGCCGAAGGCGAGCGCGGGAGCGACCTTCCACGCGGGTATCGCGATGGGAAAGTTCCAGGGGGTGATGAGCCCGACCACACCAAGCGGTTTGCGCAGGACGTCGATCGTGACGCCCGGCCGCACAGAAGCAATGTGTTCCCCCGCGGTGCGGAGTGCCTCACCAGCAAAGTACTTGAAGATATACCCCGCGCGTGTGACCTCCGCTACACTCTCGGAGAGAGTCTTTCCTTCCTCTCTGGCCAAAAGACGCCCGATTTCGGCCTTTCTGACCAGAAGTTCGCTTCCGGTTGCGTCCAGGACGTCGAAGCGTAGCTGGGGGGTGCTTTCAGACCATCCGGGGAGGGCCCGCTCGGCCGCAGCGACCGCCGCCTCCACATCCTCCTTCCCGCCCTGGGTGTACAGGCCTACGATGTCCGCGATGTCAGACGGGTTGATGTTCTCGCGTGCCGCAGCGCCGCTGGCCCATTGCCCGTCGACGAAATTCCTGTGGACTTCCATAGCGATCATCCCCTCCTGATCATCAGCGATGACAGATCCGGTCGTGTCGCAATTGCCGCGGCCACGATCGCTTCCACCTCGATGCGCTCCTGGCCCGTGAGTGGGAGCCGCGGGGGGCGGACACCCTCGTCGCCCAGTCCCGCCATCGCCTGTGCCATCTTGATGTACTGGACGAACTTCACCGACGTATCGAGGTGAAGCAGCGGCATGAACCAGCGGTACAGTGCGCGTGCCGCGTCGAGCCGGCCTTCGCGGATGAGCGCATAGAGTGCGACGGTCTCCTCCGGGAAAGCGCACACGAGGCCGGCGACCCAGCCGTCCGCTCCCAGCAGCAAGCTCTCGAACGCCAGGTCGTCGACGCCGACAAAAATGCGGTAGCGATCGCCGACCCGGTTGATGATGTCCGTGATGCGCCTCGGGTCGTCGGAGGATTCCTTGAGCGCGACGAACGCCGGAACGTCGGCAAGGTCTTCGAACATATCCGGAGTGACGTCGACGCGGTACGCGACGGGATTGTTGTAGAGCATGATGGGGAGAGGCGACGCGTCGGCGACCGACCGGAGATAGGTGAGCGTTTCGCGCCTGTCGGAGACATACTGCATGGGCGGGAGGAGCATGATGCCCGTTGCTCCGGCAGCGGCCGCGTCGGCGGCAAATGTCCGCGCGGAGTCTGTCGTTGTCTCTGCGAGGCCCGTCAGGACGGGCATGCGGCCCGACGCTGCGGCGTGTGCGCACCGGATGGCAGTCAGCTTCTCGGCGCGGGTGAGGGCACCCGCCTCACCGAGCGATCCATTGACAACGAGGCCGTGCACGCCCGCGCGCACGAGTCGATCGATGTGCCGTTCCATTGCGGCCGTGTTGAGGGCGCCGGTCGCATCGAACGGCGTGGTGGCGGCGGGGAAGACGCCGGTCCAGGGGGTGTGCATGGCGGTCTCCTGGTTGTGGTGGGAGGAGGTCCGTAATATATCAGGTGGATACCAAACGCGCAAGGACTGCGTTGGATTTTCCCTCGCAAGAGTCGTGTCCGATCCCTACATTGCCGCCGTCCGGATGGACCCCCGGGTGGGACAGGCGCGGCGATGGATCGGGTCCGTTCCCAGAGCGGAGGTTCGCATGCGTGAGATCCCCAGGCGCTTTGTGGAGTTCACCGACGAGTACCCCGAGATTGCACGGGCGTACGAGCAGCTCGGCGCGGCGTGTCATCTGGCAGGACCCCTGCCGAAGAAGGAGCGCGCGCTGATCAAACTCGCGATCTCCATCGGGGCCTGGCTGGAGGGTGCCGTCCACAGCCACGTCCGCAAGGCCCTGGAAGCTGGCGCCAGCCCCGCGGAAATCCGCCATACGGCCCTCCTCGCACTTCCAACGATCGGTTTCCCCTCGACAATGGCGGTACTGACATGGATTGACGATATCCTGGTGGCCCCTGCGCCGAAAGGCGGAAAACGTCGGACGATTCGGGCGAAATCCGCGCGCCGGAAGCACTGACCGGCCGGCACCTCAACAGACCGGATCGGGCGACTGATCGGCGTGGCTGGCGAGCTGTCCGGCTGGACCAGGCGGCAGCCAGCGCCGGCGGGCTGACGGGCCACCTGCTTGACTTTCTCGAAGCTTCACTCTAAATTAAGATAGAAAGGTCTGAATTAAATATGAGCCTCCTGTTCAGCCGCGAATGCGAATATGCCCTTCAGGCGCTCCTCTATCTGGCGCTGCAACGGGAGGACAGCATGACCTCGATCAAGGTCCTGACCAGGAAGCTCGAAATCCCCTACCACTTTCTGGCCAAGATTCTTCAGAGACTCACGAAGAAGGGACTTCTGCGATCACTGAAAGGTCCCACCGGCGGCTTTGCGCTTGCCCTGCCGGCTGAGCAGATCACGCTGTTTCAGATCATCGACGCTGTCGACGGTGCCGGGTTCATGGACACCTGCGTCCTCGGATTCGCGGAATGCTCGGGGCGCAACCCGTGCTCAGTGCACGATCAGTGGGGGTCGATGCGCACGTCGATCCATGCCATGCTTGTCACCAAGAGCATCGCCCAGATGGCGCGCGAGACGAAGAAGCCGGAGTATATGACAAAGCGGGGGCGGGCCCAACGATGAAGCGGAGAGTCGCACGGAGACGCGTGGAGGTGGCGGTGGAGCGTGAGGGGACCGGAAGGAACGCAGGGAAATGTGGCAACCCCTGGGGAAAGATACCGGGACATACGACGGGACATGATGAGCATGACGGGACACGATGAGGTGCTGGAGATAGAGGCGGCGGCAGAGGAGAGTGTGCGGCAGGGTGCTCCGGGGAATCCTGTTTCCATCGTCGATATGGCGCGGCCGCGCAACGGCCGGCCCGTTCCCAGGAAGATTCCTCCCTCTCTGCGCAAGCGACCGACGGCGATACCATCCGATGCCCGCCTCCTCGAGAGACTCTGGTTGCGCATCACCGTCGATTCCCACAGGCTGCGCACTGGCGTTCAGGTGGCGTTCGTCCTTCTCTGCGTCTGGATCGGCGCGGAGTTCTACTTCTTCATGGAATGGGGGACATCCAGGGGTGCGGCGCCGTTCTACGGCCGTCCCCCCGGTGTCGAGGGGTTCCTCCCGATCAGCGCACTGATCAGCCTGAAGCACTGGCTGATGACCGGCACCGTCAACACGGTCCACCCGTCAGGACTCTTTATCTTCGTGGCGATCGTGGCGACGGGGCTCCTTCTCAAGAAGGCGTTCTGCAGCTGGCTCTGTCCGATCGGAACGCTCAGCGAATCGCTCTGGATGCTCGGGGAGAAGATCTTCGGCCGTACGGTGAACCTCCCGCGCTGGGTGGATTACCCGCTCCGTTCGCTGAAGTACATCCTGCTCGCATTTTTCGCCTGGTCGATCTGGCAGATGGACGTCCCCTCGCTTGAGGCGTTCATCTACAGCCCGTACAACAAGATGGCCGACGTGAAGATGTACCTCTTCTTCACGAACATCACCCAGTTCGCGCTCTGGACGATCGTCGTCCTGATGCTGCTGTCGGTGGTCGTCAAGAATTTCTGGTGCCGCTTCCTCTGTCCGTACGGCGCGCTGCTCGGGATACTCAGCTGGGCGAGTCCGCTCAAGATCACGCGCTCGCGAGAAACGTGCATTGACTGCGAACTCTGCACCGAAGCCTGTCCTGCCCGCATTCTCGTGCACAAGGCGACGCGCGTCCGCTCCGACGAGTGCACATCCTGCATGGAGTGCGTGAAAGCGTGCCCTGTGCTCGATACGCTGGAACTGCGTGCCACAAGGAAGAGTGCCGCGGTTCCCGCACCCGTCCTGGCCGCGCTCGTCGTCGGCCTGTTCGTTGCCATCACCGGCCTGGCCATGCTGACGGGGCACTGGCAGAACTCGATCAGCAAGGAAGAGTACCAGCGGCGGTTCAACGAGATCAACTCCCCACTCTATCAGCACAACCGCGGCGAGGTTCCCGCGTATGGATCCGGAGACTGATTCGCCCACGTCGTCGTCCGCGTCAGCAAGCCGCTTCTACGATGCGCTCGCGCCTGATTACGACGCGATGACCGGGTTCGAGCGTCGGTTCGATCAGGAACGCCCGTTCTTCCAGAAATTCGTTGAGCAGTACGCCATCCGACGCGCGCTCGATGCGGGCGCCGGCACCGGTTTCCACTCCATGCTGCTTGCCCAGCTTGGCGTGCAGGTCATCGCAGTCGATGTCTCTCCCGACATGCTTGAGCTCGCCCGCGCGCACGCTTCTACGATGCGCCTCCCCGTGACAACGCTGCACGCCTCGCTGCTCGACGTTGCCGCCCGCGTCACGGTGTCTCAGGACGCCGTCGTGTGCATGGGGAATACCCTCGCGCACTTTACGGAGCCTGGCGCGCGGGATGCGGTGCTCAGGCAATTCCACCGGGTCCTTGCGCCCGGCGGCGTGCTGCTCGTGCAGACCCTGAACTTCGACAGGATCATGGCACAGGAGATCCACCTCCAGAACGTGAAGGAGACCGGGGGCGTCCGGTTTGTCCGCGAATACGTGCGCGCCGGCGACCTCGTCGATTTGCGCATCACCCGCACCGCGCCGTCCGAGCCGGCGGCGCAGCAGACGACCACGAGTGTACGGCTTGCGCCGGTGTTTGCAGCTGATCTTGCCATTGCGCTGTCCGACACAGGGTTCGCGGACATTCAGCTCCACGGAAGCATTGCACTCGATCCATTCGCGGCTGAAACATCGCGCGATCTTGTGGCCGTTTGCAGACGGACGTAACAGACCACCAATAGGGCGGAGGTTACCATGCATCCTGGACGACTGCTTCAGGTTGTGACCCTTGCCGCGGCCCTCTCGGCGCCGGCAGCGTACGCAGACGACTGCGTTGATTGCCATCAGAAGACGACCCCCGGCATCGTAGGGGACTGGGATCTGAGCAAGCACAAGGACGCGGGAGTGGATTGCATTGCCTGTCATGGAGACCAGCATTCATCCGCAGGCGACGTGGCGAAGGCCTTGATACCGACGCCCGAGACGTGCAGGCCGTGCCACACAGAGCGCGTCGAGCAGTTCTCCCGCGGGAAGCACGCCGTGGCCTGGGCTGCGATGAAAGCCATGCCGAGCGCGCACGCCCAGCCCGTCGCCCTCATGGAGGGCATGAAAGGGTGCGGTGGTTGCCACAAAATCGGCCTGAAGTCCGATGCGGACCTGAAGGAGCTGCGTGATGCGGGGTCCGGGTTCGGGCGGGCGTCCTGCGACGCCTGCCACACGCGCCACACCTTCTCCGTTGCCGAGGCCAGGCAGCCCCAGGCATGCCAGACGTGCCACATGGGGTTCGACCATCCCCAGTGGGAGATGTACTCGGCTTCGAAGCACGGCGTGCGCGCCCTCCTGAAACAGAACAAGACGCTGCCGGAAGAAGCCGCCGGGCCGACGTGCCAGACGTGCCACATGCCGGGCGGCGACCACGAGGTCATGACCGCATGGGGATTCCTGGCGGTGCGTCTCCCGATGCCCGAAGACAAGGCGTGGGCCGCGGACCGGGCGACGATCCTGCAAGCTCTCGGCGTCCTTGCGCCCGACGGAAAGCCGACCGCGCGGCTGGATGTGGTCAAGGCCGCGAACGTTGCGCGCCTCACGCAGGAGGAATGGCAGGGGCAGCGGGACAAGATGCTCAAGGCGTGCAATCAGTGCCACTCGCTGAACTTCGCCAGGGAGCAGCTGGCGAGAGGCGATGATATGATCAAAGAAGCGGACAAGCTGATGGCGGAAGGCATTCGCACGGTGGCGGGGCTGTACAAGGATGGCATCATCAAGAAGCCGAAGTCGTACGCCTCTGCATACCCCGATCTCCTGACGTTCCACGACGCCCCGACGGAAGTGGAGCAGAAACTCTTCGTCATGTTCCTCGAGCACCGGATGCGGGCATTTCAGGGGACGTTCCACATGAACCCCGACTACGCCCTCTGGTACGGCTGGAGCGAGCTGAAAAGGGACGTCACGGAGATCAAGGCGCTCGCCGCCGAGATGCGGCACAAGAAGTGAGACTTTCATATATTGATGCGGTTTCTCAGGAGGAAGCGATGCGCAACTGGATGTACGCGTTGTTAATCCCTCTTCTGCTTGGCGCTACCCCCGCCACGGCAGGAGAAGGGAAGGTCTACGGGAAGAAAGTCACCCTCAAGGAAGTGACGCCGGTTGCCGATATCCTCGGCAACCCCGAGAAGTACGATGGGAAGCAGGTGCTCGTGGAGGGAAAGGTTGGGGATGTCTGCAAGAAGATGGGGTGCTGGATGATGCTGACAGGTGAAGGGAAGGGCGAAAGCATCAGGGTGAAGGTGAAGGACGGGGAGATCGTTTTCCCACAGGACGCGCGCGGGAGGATGGCGCGCGCGCAGGGCGTCGTCTCCGTCAGAACCATGACCAAGGAGCAGTTGATCACGCAGGGAGAGCACATGGCGGAGGAGCAGGGGATCACGTTCGACCCCGCCACTGTGACCGGTCCGAAGAAGGTCGTCCAGATCAACGGTGAGGGCGCGGTCATCAGTGATGGAGCGGCGGTGAAATAGTCCTGAGCTTGCAGACTATCCCGAGTATTCCATGTGCGTCACCTAGGTGACGCACATGGGGACCCGCTTGGGGACCCGTGGGGACCTGAGAGGCCGGTGGCGAAAGCTGCCGGCCTTCTTCTTTGGTGCGCCCGGCAGGGCGCACTCACCAGGGAGTGGAAGATTCCTATGACCCCGGCAGGGGGAATCATTAGCCGGACGGCAGGGGTGTCCGTCGCGAGGCGGAATCCAAAGGAAAGCGCGGGCAAAGCGCCGGTCTGACCAAACGGAAGCACACATAGCCCATGCGAGCCCATGTGCGTCACCTAGGTGACGCACATGGGCTCGCATGGGCTCGCGGGGCTGGCTTGTGGCACGGTTTTCCGTGCATACATGGTATACACACCCTTCCCTGGCCCCGGATGGCGGCCACCTGGCTAAAATAGGGCGCAGGGGTGGTGGCAGTCGGCCAGATCCAGGTCCGATTCACGGCAATTTGTAGAATTTACCGCTACGGAGAGGTCAAGACGGGCGGGCGAACGGAGAGACTGCATGTCAGTTGCACGCATCCTGGTCGTGGACGATGATACGGCGCTCTGCGCCACGCTCAGCGAGATCCTCAAGGAGAACGGGTTCCACGTCGCCGTGTGTCATGCCGCAGCCGGCTTCTTTCCGATGTTCGAGCAGGAAGCTCCCGACCTGGTCCTCCTGGACATCTTCCTCGGCAACGACAACGGGTTGCAGCTGCTGCGCCAGATGAAGAAGGAGGCGATCTCGACGCCGGTCATCGTGATGACCGCCCATTCCGAAGTCTCGCTTGCGGTGCGCGCGATGAAGGAAGGTGCCGTCGATTTCGTCGCAAAGCCATTCGATATGAACCATCTGCTCATGCTGCTTGCCCGCAACATCGAGCACTCGCAACTGCAGACGCGTGTCCGCTTGCTCGAAGAGGAGCTGGGTGTCGAGCGATCGAAGAGCGGGATTATCGGGCGCAGCAACGTGATCCAGCGGGTGCTCGACACCGCTGAAAAGCTCGCGGCCGGCAACAACACGACCGTGCTCCTCGAAGGAGAGAGCGGGACAGGGAAGGAGTTGATCGCGCGGTACATCCATTCCAAAAGTCGCAGGGCCGGCAGGCCGTTCGTAGCGATCAACTGCGGAGCGATTCCCGAAGAGCTGGCTGAGACGGAGTTTTTCGGATACGAGCGCGGCGCGTACACGGGAGCCCATGAGCGGATGAAGCAGGGGAAGTTCGAGCTCGCTGAGGGGGGAACAATCCTGCTCGATGAGGTGCGTGAGCTTTCCCTGGACATGCAGGTGAAGCTGCTGCACGTTCTCGAAGAGAAGAGGTTCTACCGGCTCGGAGGCTCGAAGGAGATCCAGGTCGACGTCCGCGTGATCGCGGCGTCGAACAGGGACCTCGCGCGTGAAGTGGAGGACGGCCGCTTCAGGGAAGACCTGTACTACCGGCTGAATGTCGCCTCGATCAAGGTGCCCCCGCTGCGCAGCAGGAGAGAGGATATTCCCGATCTGGCCCAGGCGTTCCTCCGCGAGCTCTGCTCGCGGTTCAATCGCCCGGTGCCCGAGCTTTCTCCCGAAGCGATCATGTCGCTGCAACAGCTTCAGTGGAAGGGAAACGTCAGGGAATTGCGGAACGCCGTGGAGCGCGTCGTTTTGCTCCATCAGGTGCCCGTGCTGCTCCCGGTGCATTTCGCTTTCCTGCATGCGCCCGGCGCGACGCCGGCATCCTCGAGGACATCGTTCGTCCTCGAGCTTCCGCCGTCAGGAGCTGCGCTCGATACCGTTGTCAAGGAGCTTCTTGTGAAGACGCTCGATCTCGTCGGCGGCAATCAGGTGCAGGCCGCACGGATGCTCGGGGTGACTCGCTCCAAGTTGCGGTACAGGATGGAGCAGCTCGGCATCCATTCCGAGCAGCGTAGCTACAGGATGACGCCGTGAAGGCACGTCGTACACAGAGAGCTAAGCGGCCGGGGAAGGTGTCCGGCAAGCCGGCCGGAGGCGACCGCGTCCGGAGGCGTTCGGGCTCAGAGGTGCCCGGCAAGTTCCGGACGATTGCTGATGCCGCTCCGTTTATGGTCTGGACCGTTGATGGGCAGGGGGAGTTGTCGTTCCTGAGCGCAGCGTTCCGGGCCTTCGGCGGCGAGCACAACGGCAGGCTCGTCTTGGCGGAGTGGGTGGACCGGATCCATCCCGAGGATCGGGAGAGCGTCCTGATGACGTCCCGCGCGGCCATGAGCACGAGGCAGCCATTCAAGCTCGAATGCAGGGTTCTGCGGGCGGACGGCGAGTACAGATGGCTCCAGGTGAACGGGGTTCCGGAGTCCAACGGCACGCGCCAGAAGGGCTATGTCGGGACGGCGGTGGACGTCACGACGCGCCGCCGGGGAGAGACGGCTCTGCGCGAAAGCGAGGCTCGCTACCGTGGGATTTTCGAGGCGGCAAACGACCCGATCATCGTGTTCGAGCCCGAGGGCGAAGTCATCCTCGACGCGAATCCGAGGGCATGCGAGGTCTACGGCATACCCCGGGACGAGCTGATCGGGACCAGCCTCAAGGTGATGACAAGGAATGTCCCGCGCGGAGAGGAGCAGATCCGCCAGACGCTGCGCGACGGACGATATCACAACTTTGAGACAGCCCATTTTCGGAAGGACGGCTCAGAGATACGGTTCGCCGTGAATGCCTCTGTCATCGAATACGGAGGGAGGCCGGCGATCCTGAGCATCAATCGGGTTCTCGGTCCTTTGCTTTCGGAGAAGGAGGAGTGGTATCGGTCGTTCATCGAGCAAAACCTCGACGGCATCTGGCTGGCTGAACTCACGACCCCCGTCCCGACGTCGCTGCCGCCGGAGGAGCAGGCCCGGCTGATTCTCGAGCATGCGGCCTGCGTCGAATACAACAGAGCGATGGCGGGGACCGAGGGGCTGGATCCCGGCGCGTCCGGGAAGCGGCTTCCCCTTGCCGCGCTCTTCCAGAACGACGACCCAACGCCCGGGGAGATCGTCACGCTCTTTGTTGGCGCCGGCTATCGGTTGCACGACGCGCAGTGGCGCTCGACCCCCGGGGGCGGCGGGGCGCGCTACTTCGTAAACACCCTTCTCGGCGCAGTCGAGGACGGTGCGCTCGTGCGCATCTGGGGCAGCAGGCGCGATGTGACCGAAGCCCTTCAGGCCGAGCGGAAATTGCGACTGCTCGGACAGACGATCGCCAGCGCGAAAGATTGCGTGGTCATCACCGATATGCGCCATCGCATCCTTTTTGTGAACGAGGCGTTCCTGCAGATCTACCGATACACGGACGCGGATCTGCTCGGCCAGGAGGTATGGAAGGTGCATGCGGATGAGATGTCCGCCGACATTCGCAGGCAGCTGACTGCGGACAACGGCGCTGCGGGATGGCACGGAGAGATTCTCGAACGTCGAGGTGACAATTCGCTGATGCCGGTTGAGCTCTGGATGTCGGTGGTGCGGAACGACGACGGGGTTCCGGTGGCGCTCGTGGGAGTGGCCCGCGACATCTCGGAGCGCAAGCGTGCGGAGGAACAGATCAAAGCATCGCTCCGCGAGAAGGAAGTCCTGCTAAAGGAGATCCATCATCGGGTGAAGAATAACCTGCAGATCGTGTCGAGCCTCCTCAGCCTGCAGACAGAATATATCCGCGATCCGGAGATGCTCCGGATCTTCAGGGAAAGTCAGGCACGGGTGAAGTCCATGGCGCTGATTCACGAGAAGCTGTACCGGTCGACGAATCTCGCGCAGATCGATTTCGGGGAATACCTCCGGGAACTCACCATCCATCTATTCCGCTCGTATGATGCCCCCGCGCGCGGGCTCGAGCTCGTGCTGGATGTCGAGCCGGTCGTGCTCGGGCTCGACCGCAGCATTCCGAGCGGGATCATCGTCAACGAGCTGGTGTCGAACGCGCTCAAGTACGCGTTCCCCGACGGAACCAGGGGTGTCATCACCGTCCGCTTCCGTGCGACCGGCCCGGGCCTGGCGGAGCTTTCCGTCATCGACAACGGGGTCGGACTGCCCGAGGGCTTTGTCGTCGGGTCGACCGATTCGCTCGGGCTGAAGCTCGTGACGATGCTGGCCGGGCAGCTTGGCGGGACGATGAGTGTGGGATCCGGGTCCGGCGGGGGATCGGAGTTCAGACTCCAGTTTCCGATCGCATGAATGTGCGACTTATAGCGAGAAATCGTATCTTGGTCAGGCCGTGCTTGGACGGCCTGGGCCGGAGAACCTCGGCAGCAACCACAGGTGAATGCTCATGAAGAAGGCGTCGATCCTCATTGTGGAGGATGAATACATCGTCGCGCGCGACATCGCAGCACGCGTCGAACGGCAGGGATACCGGGTCGCTGAGATCGTGGCGTCGGGTGAAGATGCGGTGACGCAGGCGGGGGTGACGCGTCCGGACCTCGTGCTGATGGACATCAAGCTGTCGGGCCCCATGGATGGTGTTGAGGCTGCCGAGAAGATCCGCGCCTCGCATGACATTCCCGTCGTGTACCTCACCGCGTTTGCCGACGAGCGGACGCTGGAGCGGGCGAAGGTGACCGACGCATTCGGCTATCTGCTGAAGCCGTTCGAGGAGCGCGAGCTCCACATCACGATCGAGATGGCGCTCTACAAGCACGACGTGGAGCGCCGGATGCGCGACAACGAGCGCTGGCTGGCGACGACGCTCAGGAGCATCGGCGACGGCGTCGTATCCACTGATGCCGATGGCCGCGTCACGTTCATGAACCCCGTGGCCGAGGCGCTGACCGGTTGGCCAGCCCCTGCGGCGATCGGGCTCGGCGTGGACACGGTGCTGCGGCGGACGCCGGGGAAGGATTCGCTGATCGCGCGGGACGGACGGCTTTGCCCGATCGAGGAGACCACGGCGCCGCTGAGGGATGAGCGGGGAAGCGTGGTGGGGAGCGTCATGGTCTTCCGGGACGTCACGGAACGGAACCGGTTGGAGGAGCAGCTCCGGCATTCGCAGAAAATGGAGAGCATCGGGACGCTGGCGAGCGGGATCGCGCATGACTTCAACAACATCCTGAACGGCGTGCTGGGCTTCACCGGCCAGCTGAAGAAATACTCCGCGGATCCGGAGAAGGTGGCGCGTTACACCCAGACGATCGAGCAATCGGCGAACCGCGGCGCGGAGCTCTGCTCGCGGATCCTGAGCTTCGCCAGGAAAAGCTCGCGTGAACAGGTGCCCACGGACGTTGGCGCCGTCGTGTCGGAAGTCGTGAATGTGTGCAGGGAAACCTTTCCCCGCACGATCGGGTTGAGCTTCTTCTGCGAGGAGGGCCTGGTCCCCGTGCTCGGGGATCGTGGGGAGCTGTATCAGGTCCTGTTGAACCTGTGCGTCAATGCACGTGACGCGGTGGTCGCCCGGCATCCCGACGGCGGCGGCAACGTGCGCATCGAGGCCCGGAACGGCGTGGTGGAGTCCGGTATTCCGCCCGGGCCCCGTCTCCGCCCGGGGGACGCTTGCATTGATCTGCGCGTCTCCGACAACGGAACCGGAATGTCCGCCGAAGTACGCGGGAAGATCTTCGACCCGTTCTTCACGACGAAGAGCAGAGGGCAGGGAACGGGTCTCGGGATGGCGATGGTGTATTCCATCGTCCAGAACCATGGCGGAGTCCTCTCCATCGAAACGGAAGAGGGGGTGGGAACCAGTTTCCGCATCACTTTCCCGGTGTCCGAGAAACCGATCGAAGCGGTCCGTCCCGCTGCCGCGGCAGAGCTTCACGGCGCGCGGGCTGCGGGGAACAATGAGCTCATCCTCATCGTGGACGATGAGCCGACGATGCTGGACCTTGCGAAGGAACTGCTCCAGGAGCAAGGATACTCCGTGATCACAGCCGTCAACGGCAAAGAGGGCATCGAGGCTCTTCGTCGGCACACCGCCTCGGTACGGCTGGTGCTGCTCGACCTGATGATGCCGGAGATGGACGGCGTCGTGGCGCTCCGGGAAATGCGGAAGATCCGTGGCGACATCAGGGCGCTCTTCTGCACGGGCTACATGCCTGAGGACGTACGGCATCGCTTGCCGCAGGAGGAACATGACAACATTCTGCAGAAGCCGTTCGATCCCGCACGGCTCTTCGCGTTGGTCCAATCGCGTCTCGACGCAGGTGGCCCCGCCGCGGGCGGTTTCGCCTTGAGCGCTGAGGGTACTGCTGGCCGTGCCGGATAGGCTGTCCGGCACGGCAGGATGTTGGCCTCACCGTTTTGTCATCTCGGCTGCCGGCTGGGAGAATTCACAACGCCTGTCACCTCACCGGGGGCGGAACCGCGGCACCGATGAGTGAGAATCGCTCCCTCCACATTTTCATCCGCATCATTCGCAGTGTTTTCGTCGCCACCCGGCGTCACTCGAACGCTTCGCCGTAACAGCGTGGCACGCCCCTTGCAGAAAATCCCCTTCGAAGAGAGCGGCCCGTTTCAGACCGGGTAACAGCGTTGTGCGCCATCCCCCCGATCGACGCCCTGTCCAGGAACGGTGCCGCCCAGCGAATTTTCTGACTACCGAGCGCGGGCTTCCTGGATGTCCAGGGCGAAGATTCTGATCGTGGAGGACGAGGGGATCGTTGCGAACGACCTCGCCATGCGGCTAAGGCGGTCGGGCTACGATGTCGTCGGCACAGCGGCCTCCGGCGAATCGGCGATCCGTCTGGCGGGTGAGCTGCAGCCGAATCTCGTCCTGATGGATGTGACCCTGCAGGGCTCAATGGACGGCGTCGAAGCCGCAGGAGCCATCCGTTCCCAGTTCGGCATCCCCGTCGTCTATCTCACCGCTCACTCCGATCAGACGACCCTTCAACGCGCAAAGATCACCGAGCCGTTTGGCTACATCCTCAAGCCGTTCGAAGACCGCGAGCTGGCGGTCAACCTCGACATGGCGTTGTACAAGCATGCCACCGACCGAAAGGTCCGCGAGAGCGAGCGCTGGCTGGCCACGACGCTCCGGAGCATCGCCGATGCCGTTGTGACCATCGATCGGACCCGACGCATCACGTTCATGAACCCCGTGGCAGAATCCATCACCGGCTGGACGATCTCCGAGGCGATCGGGAAGGACGTCGGAGAGATCTGTACGGTGACAGACGAAGAGACCGGTGTGCCCTGCCTGTGCCTGACGGCGGAGAGCGGCATCGACACACTCGCGGCCATCTCAAGCAACCATGCGGTCCTGGTGTCCCGGGAAGGACGTCGGACGCCTGTCGAGCAGATCGCCGCACCGATCCGCGACGAGAACGGTATCGTATCGGGCGCCGTCGTTCTGTTCCGAGATGTCACTGAGCGCAAACAAGCCGAGCGCGAGCTCCGGGCGAGCGACGTGCGCTTCAGGACCGCCTTCGGGCATACGCCGATCGGCATGGCCGTGCTCACGCCGGAAGGTGAGTTCGCGGACGTCAACGAATCCTTCTGCACCATCACTGGCTACTCGGCCGAGGAGCTCCGGCAGAAGACGTTCCTCGACATTACCCATCCGGACGATCTCGCCGTCAGCCGCGAGCACGTCGGCAGGCTGACGCGCGGCGAAGTCGCACACATCGAGCTGGAAAAGCGGTACGTCCGCAAAGACGGGCACGTCGTATGGGCCCAGATGATCGCGTCCCTCGTCCGCAACGAGAGCGGTGCGCCGCTGTACTTCATCGCGCAGCTTCAGGATATCAGCGCCCGGCGGCGGTGGGAGACAATCCAGGGCGCCCTCTACCGGATCTCGCAGGTTGCGCACGAAGCGGACACGCTGGACATATTGTACGCCGCGATTCACGCGATCATTGGCGAGCTCATGCCCGCAAACAATTTCTACATCGCGCTCCATGACGAAGCAGAGGATCTGATTCGGTTCCCGTACTACCGTGACGAGATCGACGCGGACAACAGTCCGCAGCGGCCCGGGAAGACCCTCACGGCGCATGTCCTCCGTACGTCGCGCTCCCTGCTGGCCCCACCGGACGTGTTCACGGAGCTGGTTCGCGCCGGGGAAGTCGAGCTTGTCGGCGCGCCGTCGATCGACTGGCTCGGCGTCCCGTTGATCAAGCACGGAAAAACGTTCGGCGTCCTGGTGCTGCAGAGCTACACCGAGGGCGTCCGTTACGGCGACGAGGAACGCCGGATTCTGGAATACGTGTCGGCTCAGGTGGCGATGGCGATCGAGACGAAGCAAGCCGAAGACGGTGTGCGGAGGAGCGAGGCGACGATGAAAGCCATCTTCAACGTCACCGAAGACCTCGTCATCCTGACGGACACCAGCGGCACCATCGTTACGACGAACGGTACCTGGCCGCGATTGTTGAATCTTCCCGTTGATTCCCTGATCGCCCGGAATATGTTCGACCTGATGCCCGCGCATCTCAGGGAGTCCCGGCGCGTCCATTTCGACAGCGTGATCGGGCTGAACCAGGCGGCGCGGTGGGTGGACGAGAATTCCGGCACGTACTGGGACAACTGTCTTTACCCCGTGGTGAACGAGTCCGGGAGGGTGACCGCGGTCGCCATGTTCGCCCGCGACATCACCGAGCGAAATCGCGCGGAGCAGCAGCTCGCCCAGCGCGCCGAGGAGCTGCTGCACGCGAAATCCACTGCGGAAGAGCAAGCGCGGATGGTGGAGCGGCAGGCCGACGAACTCCGGGCTGCCCGCGAAGAAGCGCTCGCGGCATCGCAACTCAAGTCCGAGTTCGTCGCGAACGTGAGTCATGAGATCCGGACGCCCATGAACGCCATCATCGGGATGACGGGCCTGCTGCTGGACACGCCCCTCACGCCGGAGCAGCGGGAATCGGCCGATATCATCCGGACGTCCGGCGAGGCGCTGCTCTCGCTGATCAGTACGATCCTGGACTTCTCAAAGATCGAGGCCGGGAAGCTGACCCTGGAGCAGACGGATTTCGATCTGATCACTACGGTCGAAGAGGTCGTGGACCTCTTCTCCGCACAGGCCCACGAGAAAAGGCTCGAGCTTGCCTTCTCGCTTGACGCAGGCTGCCCCGTTGCCGTGCACGGCGATCCGGGCCGCCTCCGGCAGATTCTTGTGAACCTCGTGGGCAACGCGATCAAGTTCACGGACAAGGGGCACGTCACCATCCGCGCCGACGTCGAGGAGCAATCGTACTCCGACGCGCTGCTGCGGTTCCGCGTCGCCGATTCGGGCATCGGGATCTCAGAGGAAGGACGCTCGCGCCTCTTCCGCTCCTTCTCCCAGGCGGACGGGTCAACCACCCGGAAATACGGCGGGACGGGCCTTGGCCTGGCGATCTCGCGGCAGCTGGCGGAGATGATGGGGGGAGCTATCGGGGTAGAGAGCACGCCGGGGTCGGGCAGCACGTTCTGGTTCACGATTCGCCTGAGGAAGCAGCGGCATCCCGCTCCTGTCCCCTCGCTGGGCGAAGTCATCCGGCGTGTTCGCGTCCTCGTGGTGGACGACAACGCTGTTGCGGCTTCACACCTTTCGCTCGCCCTGGCATGGTGGGGGATCACGGATGTCTCGATCACGACGCATGCAGGCGCGATGAAAGAGATCGAGCGAGCGTGTGCGGCTGGCAGACGGTACGATGTCGTGATGATCGATTGCCCGATCGACGACGACCAGGGTCTTGAGCTCGCCGGCAGCATCCGGAGCGATCAGCGGATGTCCTCCACCCGCATCTTCCTGATGTCCGCATTCGGCCGGTCGCCGGTTCGGAACCGGGCCGCATTCCCCATGATGGGCTGGGTGAGCAAGCCGATACGGCATTATCCGCTCGCCAACGAGTTCGCCAGGGTCCTCGGTGGCAAGGCCGGGGGATGGGGCCAGGCAGACGCCGCTCACGTCGACCTCGCAGACGGACAGCCCTCCAGTGAGAAACTCCCTGCGAACCTCCGCGTGCTGCTGGCGGAGGACAATCCGATCAACCAGAAGGTTGCGCTCGAAATGCTCAAGAAGCTCGGGTGCCGGGCCGACGTCGTGGGCAACGGACTGGAGGCCGTCGAGGCGGTCAGGCGTATTGCGTACGACATCGTCCTGATGGACTGCAGCATGCCGGAGCTCGACGGCTTTGGCGCGACCGCGGCCATTCGGGCCGAGGAAATGAGCGGGCGGCACTGCGTCATCGTCGCAATGACCGCGAGCGCTCTCGACGGGGACCGCGAGCGTTGTCTCGCGTCCGGTATGGACGATTACCTGTCGAAGCCGGTGCGCCCGCACGAGCTCCGCGAGAAGCTTCAGGAGTGGGTGCGGAAGCTCTCCGACGCCGGCAAAGTCGTGCGCCGGGAGCCACAGCTCTTCATCGTGCGTGAGGATGTTCTGGACCGGTCGCGGCTGGCGGATCTCTCCGCCCTGTCGGACGGCGAGGACCCGTCCTGGATTACGAGTCTCGTCCAGCAGTTCATCCAGGACGCGCGGCTGCATGCCGAATCGGTGAGCTACCGTCTGGAGGTGGGAGACACCTCGGGAGCCGGGAAGGCGGCACACACGTTAAAGGGAAGCTCCGGAAATATGGGGCTCATACGATTGTCGCGCGTGTGCGGGTTATTGCAGATGGAATGCGGAGGAAACAGGCTGCCTGAAGCGCGCGCGCTTGTGGTCGAATTGCATCGCGAACTGGATGTGGCTATCGAAGAACTCGCGTCGATCTACCCATTGCAGCAGGATACAGCAGCATGAAGATACTCATTGCTGAAGACGACGTGGTCTCGCGCCGCCTCCTTGAAAGCGTTCTGGCCAAGCTGGGGTACGAGGTGATCTCGACGGAAAACGGGCGGGAAGCCTGGACCTCCTTTCTTGTCGAAACGCCCCGCATTCTGATCACGGACTGGATGATGCCCTTCGTTGACGGGCCCGAGTTGTGCCGGAAGGTGCGGAGTGACCAGCGGTTCCGCTATACGTACATCATCATGCTGACGGCCCTGGCCGGGCGGAAGTTCTATCTCGAGGGCATGAATGCCGGGGCCGACGATTTTCTGAACAAACCGTTCGATATGGAAGAGCTCTCGGTGCGCCTGATGGCGGCGGAGCGGATCCTCGACCTGCAGGCAGAAGTCAGCATTCTCAACGGGCTCCTGCCGACCTGTTCCTACTGCAAGAGCATCCGCGACGAGAAGAATGAGTGGCAGCCGCTGGAGGAGTTTGTGGCGACCCGGACGTCGACGTCGTTCTCGCACACAATCTGTCCGGAATGCGCCGCCAGGGCCGGAGACAAAGCTGCCGGGAAGACATCGCAACAGCAGGAGGCCGCTGCATGAAACGGATACTCTTTGCCGAAGACGACGCCGTCACGCGGCTTGTCGTCACGGCGCAGCTCCAGAAACTCGGCTACGAGACGATGGTCGCCCGCGACGGTGTGGAAGCGCTGGAGATTTTCCGGCGGGAGAAGCCGTCCATCGTTATCACCGACTGGATGATGCCGAACCTGGACGGCACCGACCTCTGCCGGGAAATCAGGAAGCAGGTGGACGCGCGGTACACGTACGTGATCATCCTGACGGCGCTTGACCGCAAGGCGGGATACGTGGAGGGGATGAAAGCCGGAGCGGACGACTTTGTGTCTAAGCCGTGCAGCATGGAAGAGCTCAACGTGCGGCTTCGGGTGGCCGAGCGGATACTTACCCTGCAGGCGGAGGCGAAGCAGCTTGAAGACCTGCTTCCGATCTGTCCCGAATGCCAGCGAATCATGACAGAGGATGGCGCGTGGCAGCAGGTGGAGTCGTATATCATGCGACGCACTGACGCACACTTCTCCCATGGGATTTGTCCGGCGTGCTTCGAAAAGCACATCAAGCCGCAACTCGATCGCTACACATCCTCGAAGAGTACGCCGGGAAGCGGAAAGGGGATGACAGCCGCGGCATAATCCGGGTCACCACAGGAGCCGGTGGCCCCTTCCAGATCACGAGGCAGCCATGAGTTGCTCGACTGCAGAGAGTGGCTTTGTGTGCACGCGATTGGTCATGCTCGCGGGCATGCTTGCTTCAGCGGTGGCGGCATTTGTCGTGCTCAGCCGACTCAGGGAGGACGGGACCGCCATGCCTGTCATCCCGGATGCGGGGGACGAGATCAACGGAATGTAGATCAACGCGGGTGGCCAGGGCCTCTAGGCCGGGACCCGGCGTCGCTGAAGGTAGTCGCGGATTGCTGACGCTGCGCGTTTTCCGTCCCGCATCGCCAGAATCACCGTCGCGCCTCCGCGGGCGAGATCCCCTCCGGCGAAGATCCCCTCCCGGGAGGTCTGCTGCTCGTCATTTGTCACGACAGTCCCGCGCTTCGACGTGGTGAGCCCGGGCGTTGTCGCCTGGATAATCGGATTCGGTTTCTGTCCGATGGCTTCGATGACTGTCTGAACCTCCAGCACGAATTCCGATCCCGGGATCACGACCGGTGACCGCCGGCCCGACGCATCCGGTTCACCCAGTTCCATCCTGACACATTCCAACCCCTTGACCCAGCCGTTCTCATCGCCAAGGATCTTCGTCGGATTGGTGAGCAGGAGGAGTTCAACGCCCTCCTGTTCCGCGTGGTGGATCTCCTCGACCCGTGCCGGCATCTCCTTGCGGGATCGGCGGTAGACGAGATACGACTTCGCAGCCCCGAGCCGCCTGGCTGTGCGGACCGCATCCATTGCCGTGTTTCCACCGCCGATGACTGCGGCGGTTCGCCCGATTTTCACCGGCGTGTCGTTCTCGGGGAACTTGAATCCCCCCATGAGGTTCACGCGCGTGAGGAATTCGTTTGCGGAATAGACGCCGCTGAGGCTCTCGCCGGGGATCCCCATGAAGGTCGGCGTCCCCGCACCCGTCCCAAGGAAGATGGCGGAGAAACCCCATTCGTCAAAGAGCTCCTCGATGGTCGCGGTGCGCCCCACGACGAAGTTCGTGTAGATATCCACTCCCAACGCCTTGATGCGATCGGTTTCGATATCCAGGATCTCCTTGGGCAGGCGGAACTCGGGGATGCCGTAGCGCAGCACGCCTCCCACGGCGTGCAGGGCCTCGAATATCGTGACCGCGTACCCCATCTTCGCGAGCTCCGCGGCGCAGGTCAGACCCGCGGGTCCGGAGCCGACGATCGCGACCTTCTCAGGATGTCGCTCTGCAATGACCGGCGGCTCAAACAGCGCATTGCGCATTTCGAAATCCGCCACAAACCGCTCGAGTTTGCCGATCGCCACAGGCGTCAGCTTCTTGCCGAGCACGCACAGCTCTTCGCACTGGGACTCCTGCGGGCAGACGCGCCCGCAGATCGCCGGGAGGTAGTTCGCCTCGCGGATCTTGCGCACCGCGCCGACGTAGTCCTTTTGCAGCATCAGCTGAATGAACCCCTTGATGTCGATCTCCACGGGGCATCCGTCCACGCACTTCGGCTCCTTGCACTCGAGGCACCGGGTGGACTCAACGATCGTCCGCTCCTCATCAAACCCGAACGAGACCTCGAGGAAATTCAGAATGCGGTCGTCTGCCCGCTGCTCGGAAGGCTCCTGGCGGGCGATCTTCATGCGCTCCGACGGCTTCAGTGGATTGAGCGCACTCATCGCGCCTCCTCCGCAAGCGCCTGAAGCTTGCATTGATGTCGCTCGTTCGAAATCCTCTCCATGTCCACGTAGGTCCTGTTTCGCATCATCAGCTCGTCGAAGTCAACCTGGTGACCGTCGAATTCAGGGCCGTCCACACAGGCGAACTTCATCTGGGCGCCGACCGACACCCGGCATCCGCCGCACATCCCGGTCCCATCCACCATGATCGTGTTGAGGCTCACGAGCGTATGCACGCCATAGGGGCGAGTGACATTAGAGACCGCCTTCATCATCGGAAGGGGGCCGATGGCGTAGACCGCTTTCGGGCGGTCGGACTCTTCCAGCAGTTCACGGAGCGGATCGGTCACGATGCCCTTTCGGGCGTAGGAGCCGTCGTCCGTCGTGACGATCACGCGCTCGGAGCAGGAGCGCATTTCCTCTTCCAGGATGACGAGGTCACGCGTCCTACCCCCGACAATGGTCACGACCTGGTTGCCGGCGTCGTGAAGTGCCCGCGCGATGGGATAGAGCTCCGCCGTTCCGACCCCCCCGCCGATGCACACGACGCGCCCGAACAGTTCGATGGGGGTTGGGTTGCCGAGCGGCCCGACGACGTCGCGTATGCTGTCGCCGGCGTTCAGCGTCGCGAGCTGCCTGGTGGTCTTCCCGACCGCCTGCACGATGATCGTGATCGTCCCACGGGCGGGGTCGCTGTCGGCGATTGTGATGGGGATGCGCTCGCCGTGCTCGTCTATGCGGAGCATGATGAAGTTGCCCGCCTTCCTTTTCCGGGCGATGAGGGGGGCCTCGATGACGTACTTTGTAATCGTTGCCGCCAGGGCGGTCTTCTCTGCAATTCGAAACATTGAGCACCGGTAGGGTGGATGATCATCCCGAGGGTACAAGGCCCGTGCCACGAAGAATTGACAGATTCTGGAGGTTTTGGGGAGGGACCGGCGGTGCGTTTGCAGGTCTGCAAGGGTGACTCGCAGGGTTGCGACGCGGGGGGGGTGTGGATAGGGGGGGTAATCGGGCCCAAGCGGACTCCAAGCCTACCTCGCAAGCCTGCCATGTGCGTCACCTAGGTGACGCACATGGCAGGCTCTTGGCAGGTTTGGCCGGTCAGGGTCGCAGGGATGGGGCAACGGGGGGGTGACGCACATCCTGCGCGCGCCGGAGAGAAACGGGTCGCCTTGCGGGTGCCCCGCGCCAGGAGGAGCGTGAGCGTCACCTAGGTGACGCTCACGTAATGGGGCCTGGCAGGCTGGGTTTGTGCCGGGGTCGGGTCAGCGGGCCGCGGCTGCTCCGTACACCATAGCCTCAAGGCGTGCGACGCGTTCCTCCATCGGCGGATGCGTGCTGAACAGCTTCATCAATCCGCCGCCGGTCAGCGGGTTCACGATGAACATGTGTGCCGTGGCGGGAGACGCCTGCATCGGGATCTGGTGCGCCTTCGCGTCGAGCTTCCGGAGGGCGCTCGACAGCGCAAGGGGGTTGCCCGCGATCTGTGCGCCGCCCTCATCCGCGAGAAACTCACGCGAGCGGGAGATCGCCATCTGGACCATCATCGCCGCGATCGGCGCGACGATCATCATGGCAAGACCCGCGATAGGATTTCCGCCCTCGTCGTCGGAGCTTCTGCCGCCCCCGAAGATCATCGCCCACTGGGCCATGTTGGCAATCATGCTGATCGCACCTGCCATCGTCGCCGCGACGGTTCCAACCAGGATGTCGCGGTGCTTGACGTGCGCGAGCTCGTGCCCGATCACGCCCCGCAGTTCGTCGCGCGCGAGCGTGCGCATGATGCCTTGCGTCACGGCCACGGCTGCGTGCTCCGGATTCCGTCCGGTCGCGAACGCATTGGGCTGGTCGCTCGGGATGACGTACACCTTCGGCATCGGGAGGTTTGCCCGGTTGCTCAGCTCCTGCACCATCTGGTAGAGGTCAGGGGCGTCAGCTTGCGTGACCGGCTGCGCCTTGTACATCCGAAGGACCAGCTTGTCGCTGAACCAGTAGGTCCCGAAATTCATGACGGCGGCAAGGACAAAAGCCATGATCATCCCGCCTTCGCCGCCCAGCAGCCTGCCGATGAAGACGAGCATAACTGTCAGGATTCCCATCAGGAGGAATGTCTTCATGGTGTTCATCGTGTCATCAACCCTGCATTGTTTCTGAAAAGGACGTGGACGAAAGCAACAATAATATAGAGAATCGCGTACACAGAAACGACGCTTCTGATGTAGGAACACACCGGAGGGGGGTGGACGTTCCGTGCAGCTGCTCCCAAAACCCGTATAATCGGCTTGCTTCTTCAAAAACCCGCGCCTATCTTGATCGCGAGATCCCGCCCCGGTAACGAGCCCGTCCACGCCGGACCACTCAATGTCGAAACACACACCATTGCTGATAGGCATCGCCGGCGGTACCGGTTCCGGGAAGACGTCTGTCACCAACGCGATCGCCGCAGAGTTCGGGAGCGACGCGCTCCTGGTCGTGCAGCACGATTCCTACTACCGGGACATCGGCGAGTACCGCGGCATTCCCCCTTCAGAGATCAATTTCGACCATCCCCGCGCGCTGGAGACGTCGCTGCTGATCGAGCACCTTTCACGCTTGAAGGCAGGACAACCGGTGGAGCAGCCTGTCTACGACTTTTCCACCCATCGCAGATCCGCCCGGACGGTGCGGCTGGAGTCCCGTGCTGTCGTCCTCGTGGATGGGATTCTTGTCCTTGCCGAGAAGGAACTGCGGGACCTTCTGGATATCAAGATCTTTGTCGATACCGATGCCGACGAGCGGTTCATCCGCAGGCTGCGGCGTGACATCAACGAGCGGGGGCGGACGCTCGAGTCGGTCATCGGCCAGTATCTGTCCAGCGTGAAGCCGATGCATCTGGAATTTGTCGAGCCCAGCAAGCGCTGGGCCGATGTCATTATCCCCGGGGGGGCGGAAAACACCGTCGCCGTCGGCATGGTTGTCACAATGATCCGGCAGAGGGTCGGCACGTAATCCTGCCGGAAAGGACATGTCCATTCACCAACAGTGGAGTTCACGTGAAGCGCATAGCTCTTGCATTTGCGGTGGTGGCAGCCGTCATGCTTCTCGCGGGCTGCGGAAGCTCTGAGTCCGCGACGACGGGTGGCGCGAACCAGGCCCCCGGGGGGAAGCCCGGCGGCGACAAGAAGGAAGGCATCAAGCCGTTCGCCGAAGTGATCACGAAGGAGGCAAAATCCGATTCCGGGGTCTTCAATGTATACCGCGTGAAGCAGAAGTGGTACTACGAAATCCCCGCCGGCGAACTCGGCAAGGACTTCTTGCTTATCACCACGCAGGCGAAGGTGCAGACCGGTCTCGGGTACGGCGGCGACTACGTGAACACCCAGGTGGTCAGGTGGGAGCGCAACGGAGACCGGATACTTCTCCGGAGTTTCCTCTATAACGTTGTGGCAGCCGACAGCCTGCCGATCCACTATTCGGTTGAAAAGGCGTCCAACCCTCCGATTCTCGCGGCGTTCGATCTGCAGGCATACAACAGGGACAGCAGCGCATTCGTCATCGATGTGACCGACTTTTATACATCAGACATGACGGAGATCGGCCTCGGCCGTGGAGCGCGCGAGCAGTTCAAGGTCCGGCGGCTTGACGGAAAGCGCTCGTTCATCGACTCCGTGAGGGCGTTCCCGACGAACGTTGAAGTGGATGTCACGTTGACCTACGACGCGGGACAGGTTCCGGCGGACGACGCCTTGAGCACGATCACGGTGACGCTGCATCACTCGATGGTCCGCCTGCCCGACCAGCCGCTGCTGCCACGCCTTGCCGACGAGCGGGTGGGCTACTTCACCACGGAGCAGATCGACTTCGGCATGAAATCGCAACGTGCGGAGCGGCGAGAGTACATCACGAGATGGCGGCTCGAGCCCGGCGACTCGGCTGCGTATGCGCGCGGGCAGCTGGTCGAACCCAAGAAGCCGATCATCTTTTACGTCGACCGCGGCGTGCCTGATGTCTGGCGCCCGTGGTTGAAGAAGGGGATCGAGGACTGGCAGCCGGCGTTCGAAAAGGCCGGGTTCAAGAACGCGATCCTCGCCAAGGACCCGCCCGATCCGAAAGTCGATCCCGATTGGAGGTCTGAGGATGCGCGGTATTCGACGATCCGATGGCTGCCGTCTCCGATCGAGAATGCCTACGGTCCGTCCATCGCCGACCCACGGAGCGGCGAGATCCTGGACGCGGATATCGGGTTCTTCCACAACGTCATGAACCTCGCCAGGAACTGGTATTTCGTGCAGACCGGCGGGGTGGATCCCGCGACTGACAGACTTCCGCTCCCGGACAGCCTGATGGGTGAGCTGCTCCGCTACATTGCCGCGCATGAGGTGGGTCATTCGCTCGGATTCCAGCACAACATGAAGGCCACGTCGCAGTACCCTGTGGACAGTCTCCGCAGCCGCACGTTCACGGAGAAGTACGGGACAGAAGCGTCGATCATGGACTATGGCCGCTTCAATTATATTGCGCAGCCGGGGGACAACGCGCGTCTGATTCCGATGCTCGGCCCGTACGATCTCTTCGCCACCGAATGGGGGTACCGGGTGTTCCCCGGCGTCACGTCGCCTGATGACGAAAAGCCGATGCTGAATCGCATCGCTGCCAGGCAGGAAACGGAGCCGTATCTGCGCTTTGGCGGTCCGGACATGGTCGACCCGACCTCCCAGACGGAGGACCTCGGAGCCGATCCCATTGCGGCAACGCGCTACGGGCTGGCAAACATCAAGCGGGTGGCCGACAAGCTCATCGCAGCCACGACGAAAGAGGGGGAGGACTACGAGACGCTGCGCGAGATCTACACGCAGGTCGTGGGGCAGAGGAATCGCGAGCTCGGGCATGTCGTGGGGCTCATCGGGGGAGTGACGAGAACCACACGGGTTGCTGGCCAGGCGGGCATCGTGTACGAGCCCATACCGCGCGAAAGGCAGAAGGCTGCGATGGACTTCCTGGTTGCCGAGGGCTTCCGCAAGCCCACCGAGATCCTGAAGCCGGAGATCCTGTCGTTGATCGAGCCGACGGGGACGCCCGAACGCGTGCTCGCGTCGCAGCGCGGATTGCTGGACGGAGTGATGAACAACTCCCGCATGGCCCGTCTCGTGACGCAGGAAGGGCTGGCCACGGCCGGACAGAAACCGTACAAGCTGAGCGACATGCTTGGCGACCTGCGCAAGGGCGTCTGGTCCGAGGTGTACGGGCCAAAGATTGAGGCTGACATCTATCGGCGCAATCTTCAGCGCGCGTATCTGGACATCGTGAACGCGAAGCTCAACCCGGCACCGACGGCTGCGCCGACCGGCATGCCAGCCCAGTTCACCACATTCTTCGCGCCGCCGCCGGGCGAAGCGAAGGCGCTCTTGCGCAGCGAGCTGCTGGACCTCGATGCGCAGATCGCCCGCGCGCTTCCGAAAGCGTCGTCCCGTGAGATGAAGGCGCACCTTACGGACGCACGGGCGCAGATCAAACGCATCCTGAATCCTGAAGGGAAGTAAGGCATGGGAGCCCCTGTCGTTCACTGGGAGATCAACGCGCGGGATGCGCGGCGCCTGCAGCGGTTCTACGCATCGCTGTTTGACTGGACGGTGGATACCGACAACCCGTTGCGGTACGGGATGGTGTTGACGAAAGCGGGGACCGGCATCAACGGGGGGATCGGGCAGAACGATCCGTTCACGCCCGCGCCCGGCGTGACGTTTTACGTGCAGGTTCACGATCCTGAGGCCGTGCTTGACCGCGCGGTTTCCCTGGGCGCGAAGGTGATCACGCCCGTGACCGAGATCCCTGATATGGTCACGTTCGCACTCTTCCAGGATCCGGAAGGGAACATCATCGGCCTGTTGAAGGAGCTGCAGATCCGGGCGGTGCCGGCCCGGGCCGCGAGGCGAAAAGCGACGGGGCAAAGGCGGCTGTCAGGGGCAAAGGCCAAAATGAGAACGAAGGGGGATACGAGGATGCAGCGATGAAGTCATCACGGTTCCTGCCGTTGATGGTTCCGGTCCTCGCCGGACTTTTGGTGCCGACGATCGCATTCTACGCGGCACAGCACATCAACGGCTATGTCCCGGGCGAAGACGGGGACGTTGATGAGGCTGTGGCCCAGGTTGCGGGCGGGCTTCCCTTGGTGACAGCCTTCACGACCCCTGGCTTCCTGGGGCTGGCCGCCTACCTCTTCTTCATGGGTGACCGATTCGGTTCGAGGTTCCCCTGGGCGGTTTCGATCGTGGGCACGGGGATCCTTGCGGCTCTCGTGTTTGGACCTCACACGTCGATGTACGAGCTGCTCTACTCACGCGGCAGGATGCACTCCACTGCCGGGATCGGCATCATGTTCGTGTCCTTCTACTGTATCATTGCCGCTGCCGCCATCGCATTGGCAGCTCGACTCGCCGGCAATCGATGGTTCAGCGCGCTTCCGCCGACGATGGATCCCTCGAGAGGGTAGAGGCCTCCAGCACGCGCGAGACGCCGGCCGATGCCGGGATCGTCTTGACCACCGGGCCGAAGCGAATGAGATACCCGGTCGACGGCTCGAGGTTTCCGATCACCACCTTTGCCTTTCCGCTGCCAGCCGGGCTTTCGCCCGTCACGCGCCTCCAGCTCGATCCGTCCTCGCTTGCTTCTGCATAGGGCGTGACTGCTGAGGGGAGCGTCCATTCGATGACGATGCTTCTGGCGCCCGCGGTGATCTCCGCGGCCTCCTCGTCTTTCCCCTTGGGCAGGATCACCACCCGGTCGTAATCGGCCACGACGATCTCCTTCGCGCCGAGCAGATCGATACCGTGCGGCGCGATGAATCCGCCGATAAGCCTTGCCTTCCAGGTCCGCAGGATGGTGCCGCTGGCATCAACCTGATGCACGGCAGGATCTCCGGTGTCAGTCACGTAGACGGATCCGTCGCGGTCGGCAACAAGCGCGGCGGCATGGACGAGCGGCCCCCGCACCGTATCCGGGCTGCCATCCCCGGCCGAGGCCTCGCGCAGGCTGACAATGAGCCGGCCGTCTGAGATTCTATACGTCCTTCCTCCGGCGGAGACCTCCGTCGTCGCGCGCACCGGGAATCTCGGCGGCACCTGGTTCAACAACTTCCCTTTCAGGTCCATCGCCAGCAGGAGATTGCGCTCGGGGTCGTGCACGACCACGTTTCCGGCGCCCGCGCGGACGTATCGCAGGCGATGCATGGATGGCTCACGCGAAGCACGGAACGCCTGGCCAGGGTTTGGCCCCGGGCGAACCACCAGATTCCGGAATGAGGCTGAGGCGTCCGTCGATCGAAGGCCGATCCATCCGCCCGGACAGACCAGCTCCTGTGTCTCGACGACAGGGGCGCCGTTGACGTGGATGTCATATGTGCGGGCCCGCGGATCTATACTGATTGCGAGCGTCATCCATCCGTCGATCGGCGGCGGCAGCGAGTTCTTGCCGGTCAATTCATCCGCACGCGAGCCTCGCATCAAGCCGGTCTCGATCGTCATGGCGGTGACACGGACGAAGTGCCCGACGGTGGCATCAGCGGTGTCATCCAGACCGAACAGGACTGTTGCGCCGGAGCCGGTCATTCCCGCCTCGATTATCAGGGGAACCGCTGCGGACCGGTACATCCGGTGGATGATGAGGCCTTCGGGCGAATCGGCGGTAATCTGCGCCATCCCGTCTGCAAGTTTCCATGTGCCGGAGCACCGGCGCCAGGCGGTCTCGACAGGATCACGGAGAAGGTCCCCCGGGTCTGCGGGAGGAGCGACAGGAGCAGCGACAGCAGTCACAGTGAGAATCACGCTCACTATCAGCGGGAGGGGCGCGTATCGCACATGCATGGTTCTCTCCGGGCTCGTACGCGAGGACGCCATAGTTGTCCCTCAGAGGCACACATCCCATGCCCGGGGGGATGCGGCGGAAATGCGCAAAACGGGGAGGAGAGGGTCTATTTGGGGATGAATTCCCTCAGGAACCCAAGTGCGGTGTCTATCTCGTAGGGAGTATTATAGAAATGGGGAGAGAACCGGATGAGGCCTTCTCTCAGCGAGACGAGGACGCCAGCCCCGCTCAACCCTGCGAAGGCGCGGCGCGGGTCGGTGCCTGAGGTGAAACCGATGGTGACGATCCCTGCCCGCTGAGCAGGATCGTGCGGGGTGTGGATCTCGACTCCGCCGATGTCGCGGAGTGCGGCAACGAGCCGACTCGAATTGCCGAGGACACGTTCCTCGACGACCGGGAGACCGACCTCGAGCAGGAGTCCCAGAGATGCGTGCATCCCCCAGAGGGCAGGGAACGAGAGGGAGCCCGGTTCATATCGCCGTGCGGAGGCGGCCAGCGGCTGGTCGTACTTATAGAATTGCCACGGGTCGTCGACCGACAGCCATCCGAGGTGAGACTGAGTGAGGCGGGATTGCAGCTCCTCGGTCAGGTACAGGAACCCGGAGCCGTGGGGACTGAGCTGCCACTTCTGGGCCCCTGCTGCGAGCGCGTCGATCTTCATTGCCTGCACATCCACCCGGACCGCGCCGACCGCTTGAATTCCGTCCACCGCGAAGATGATGTTCCGCCGCCGGCAGATGTCTCCGATTGCCGCAAGGTCCGCGCGATATCCGGAGAGGAACTGCACGGCGCTGAGCGCGACCAGCCGGGTCTGGGGGTTCAGCGCCGATTCGACCATCTCCGGCGTGACCACGCCGCGTTCACAGTGAAGGAAGTCGAGCTCCACGCCCGCCTGTCGAAGCGCGATATAGGGGTACACGTTTGCCGGGAACTCAGCGCTGTTCAGGAGAATCCGGTCTCCGGTGCGCCAACGGACGCCGGAGGCGACAATCGCGATCCCCTCCGACGTATTGGGGGGGAAGGCAATCCGGTCGGGGGACGGGGCGTTGACGAGTGCCGCAACGCGCGAGCGCAGCTCGCCAACCATCTTCATGTCCGTGTCGAACGTATCGAGCGAGCCTGCCGACCGGTCGAAGAGGTGCCGCTGCATCGCTTCGAGCACTCGTGTGGAGAGCGGACCTGTCGCGGCGTGATCAAAGTAGATTCGGCCGGTCGAAACATGGGGGAAGAATGAGCGAATGTGCTCGAGGGCTGTCGGGATCATGGTATCCGTCGATATCCAATCGAGTAATGGTGTGCCCGACAAAGCGAGCCTGGGTTTGCCGGTTCGATGTGGTGTGCGATGTGCTGGGCTCCGGATATGCCGGGTCATGTGCGCGTGTGAAGCATCACGTCCGCTTCCACCACATGATCTCCGTGGACGCGAACGATCTGGTCTTCTCTTCGAGCGCGGCGAGCTCTTCAGGCGCCATCGGATGAAATGTGCGGGCGATTCGCGCGTTCGCCTCGACCTCCTCCTTCGTCCCCATGCCGACGATCGCGAGGCTGACAGGGAGCGAGAGCGAATAGCGGATGCTGTCCCCGATATGGCCGGTCACCTTGCCGGCCGCGAGGACCTTCATTGCAATCACTCCGATCGAGCGCTCACGCGCAAGCGGGAAGATATGCGGTCCGAAGTCGTTCACGAGCGCATCGGTGGAGCTGAGCGGCACAAGGACGGCGGCAAACGCGAAGCGCCGGCACGCTTCGACGATGACTTCCGGGCGTGTGTGGCCGGTGATGCCGATGTGTTTGCACAGCCCCTCATCCCTGGCACGTGTGGCGGCGGCGAGAGAGCCTCCGGGGGCGAATACCCGCTCCAGATCCCCCATGCTGTTCACGGCATGGATCTGGAGCAGGTCGACGTGATCAGTCTGCAGCCGCTCCAGGCTTCTTCCGATCTCCGCCCACGCAGCGCCGCGGTCGCGTTCGAGCGTCTTTGTGGCGAGGATTGCCTCGTTCCGCCGTGTGCGCATCACTGTGCCGACCTTCAGCTCCGCGTCACCATATGAGCTGGCGCAGTCTACGTAGGTGATGCCCGCATTCAGGCACGTTTCAACGACGGCCGCGCCTTCCTCGAGGGAGTGGCCGCCGAAGCCGATCGTTGCGCATCCGAGCCCGAGAATCGTGGGGTACAGCCCGGTCGACCCGAGCGCTCTTCGCGGGAGGGATTCCTCGTCGCCGTAGAGCCGGGCGTGCCCGAGCACGCCGGCGGCGAGAACGCCCCCGGCCGTGGTCCTTATGAAGTCGCGCCGCGTGATGGTGGACGTATTCATCAGACTTTCCTGACGGCGGCTCCGGCCGCCGGACGGCATCTCAACACCGGAACCACCTTTCCCGTCCGGCGTTGATATTTCATGGCGACGCACGCGTTGATCGCGTCGCTCCTGTCGGCGGCAACGAGCGCAATCGCGGATCCGCCAAACCCCGCGCCTGTCATTCTGGCTCCATAGACACCCTCGCAGGTCGCGGCGATGTCCACGATGGCATCCAGCTCGGGTGTGCTCACCTCGAAATCGTCGCGAAGGCTCATGTGCGATTCATACATCAGTTTGCCGAGCCGGTCCAGATTGCCGGTTCGAAGCGCGCGAACGGCCTGGAGGACCCGGTCGTTCTCCCGCACAACGTGGCGGGCGCGTTTCCGCACTGTGGGCTCGAGCGATTCCTCCAGTCCACCAAATGTGTCGGGATCGACGTCCCTGAGAGCCCGGACCCCCGGGGCGAGCTGAGCCAGCCGCCCGACCGCAGCTGCGCATTCATCGTGCCGCGCGTTGTACGCCGAGTCGGCGAGTGCCCGTCGCACTCCCGAATCGAAAACAAGCACGACTGCATCATCGGCAAAAGGAACAAAATCGGTATGCAGCGTGCGGCAGTCGATCAAGGTTGCATGGCCCGCGCGCCCCACGGCGCTTGCGAGCTGGTCCATGATGCCACAGCGGATCCCCACGAACTCATTTTCCGCGCGCTGGCAGAGCCGGGCCAGGTGCAGCAGCGGCCTGTTGTGGCCGGCCGCGGCCTGGAAGGCGAGCGCCGACGCCATTTCGATGGCGGCCGAGGAGCTCAGCCCTGCCCCTCGCGGGATATTCCCCCGGATACAGAGGTCGATACCCGGAAGTCTGTCGCCCGCACGCTCAAGTTGCGACGCGACGCCCTTGACGTAATTCGACCACGTCGAGCGGGCGGAAGGATAGAGATCATCGAGCGGCGCGCTGACCGAGTCCTGGATATTCTCCGCAAACATCCGGAGGAGTCTGTCGGGCCGCTGCGCCGCCGCCACCGCAACGGCACGGTCGATGGCCATGGGGAGGACGAAGCCCTCATTATAGTCTGTGTGTTCGCCAATGAGGTTGACGCGGCCGGGCGCGGACGCCACGACGGCGGGGGCGCATCCATAGCGCGCCCGAAATGCGGCGATGGTCTCGCGTTCGAGCTCTGTGCGTGAGGTATCCACCGGGACGAGCCTGGAGGGGAGCGAATTCCGCTGCAGTGTAACGAGAATTGGCTGGAATTGCAAAGCGCCCGCGCGGCCGGACGCCGTGCGGTGAGTTGACGCGGCACACGCAGCCCGGCAGGTTGACAAATCACCCGGGTCATGGTATGTTTGGATGACAGGGAGGAGTTCGGTTCCGTGAGACAGCTTCTCGCGTTGCTGGCCGCGTCGTGTGTCGCCGCAAGTATGCTCGACGCGCAGGTGCAGAATGTCCGTGTCTCGGCCCCCGGTGCCGTCGGACCCAACGAAGTCAGCATTGCGATCAACCCCCGCGATCCCTTGCAGCTTGCCGCAGGGTCCAACCTACGCTATTTCTACCGATCGTCTGACGGAGGCTCCACGTGGGCGCAGAGCGTGCTCCCGCCGGGGACGTGGGGTGATCCCTGCGTCCTCTTCGACGGTGACGGAACGCTCCTCTATGCGCACCTCTCGAACCTGCCCGATCCCGGATACTTCATCGACCGCCTGATCGTGCATCGCTCGACAGACGGAGGCACGACCTGGCTGGATTCGGCGCAGGTGGGCTACCACCCCCCCAGGGCGCAGCAGGACAAGGAGTGGCTGGCCACGGATATGACCCCCTCGCCGTTCCGGGGTTCATTGTACATGACCTGGACCGAATTTGACGAATATGGCAGCGCTATTCCGGGCGACAGCTCACGGATTATGTTTTCGCGATCGACCGATCGCGGGGCAACATGGAGCGCGCCGGTACGTATCAGCGATCAGGGCGGGGATTGCCTCGACCGTGACAACACAGTGGAAGGCGCTGTTCCGGCCGTGGGTCCCAAGGGGGAGGTCTATGCAAGCTGGTCCGGTCCACTCGGCATCATGTTTGACCGCTCCACGGATGGCGGAGCAACGTGGGGAAGGGACGTCCGGGTGAGCGACCATCCCGGGGGGTGGGCATTCGATGTGCCCGGCATCTACCGGTGCAACGGCCTGCCTGTCACCGTGTGCGACACCGGGTCATCCGCCTACCGCGGATGGATCTATGTCCTCTGGGGCGACCAGCGGAACGGCCTCGAGGACTCCGACGTATGGATTGCAGCCTCCTCGGACGGCGGGGACACCTGGAGCGCGCCGGCGAGGGTCAATGACGACCTGACGGTGAGGCACCAGTTCTTTCCGTGGATCGCCGTTGATCATGCAACCGGACATCTCTACGTAGTCTTCTATGATCGGCGGGAGACGAGCGGCAATGCGACCGACGTGTTCCTTGCCCGCTCGACCGACGGAGGGAAGACAATGGTCAACATGCGTGTCAGCGAATCGTCGTTCGTCCCCGACACCACCGTTTTCTTCGGCGACTATACGAACATTGCGGCACGGGACGGCAGGGTCTATCCCATCTGGATGAGAATGGACGGGAAGACCATGAGCATCTGGATGGCGAGCTACGTTGACCCGACTGTCACGGAAGCTGCCTGGCCTGTATCCGCGCCCGGAGAGTTTGCGCTTCATCAGAACTATCCGAACCCGTTCAACGGACAGACGCTCATCAGTTTTCAGACGGCTGCGTCAGGGCACGTCATGTTGAGCGTGTTCGACGTCCTCGGGAGGCAGGTCCAGGTATTGGTTGACCAGACCCGTCCGGCGGGTTCATACACTGAGCGGTTTGACGCATCGGGGCTCCCGACGGGGCATTATTTCCTGCGGCTTACAGCTGGAGAGGGTTTTGTCCAGCACAGAAGGATGACGTATCTGAAGTAGCGACGCTCAGTCAGCACGCGTCGCGGTTGAACACGCGCAAATTGTGCCGTCGCACGGCACCAGAGGACTTTGCCGTCACGCACCACTACCTTACAGAGGATTCTTATGAGCGAAGAGACGCACACGCAGTCGCCCGAGCCAAAGCCGGCTCCACGGACCGATTCGTCGAACTTGATGGGGGGGATCGTCCTGATCACCCTCGGGCTGCTGTTCTTGCTCGGCAAGCTGCTGCCGGATTTTAGCTTTTCCGATTACTGGCCCGTGCTCTTGATTGTGATCGGGGCGGGGCTGCTCTGGAAAGCCAGAAAGACCTGAGGAGGGATGACCATGAACAAAGGAAGGCTTTTCTGGGGTTCGTTTCTGCTGGGGCTCGGCGTGTTCGTGCTGCTGGATCGGTCCGGCGCGCTGGTCATCGAGTGGGGTGGCATCTGGGTGTTCTGGCCGGTGCTCCTGATCCTGATCGGAGTGTCGGTGCTGGGCGGCTCCGGGATTCTCGGGCGCTTCGCGTCAGTCCTGACCGGGCTCCTTGCCGCTGCGCTGGTCGTTGCGTTCATGAATTTCGGCCACGGGGCCGGCGACAAACGGGACGGGAAGGAAGCGGTGCTCACCGAAGCGATGGCGCCCGGAACCACGAGAGCGGCTTTCTCGCTTGATGCCGGGGTGGGGACGTTCGTGATCGGAGGGAACAGCGAGCAGCTGATGGAGGCGAGGATCGATTCCGACCCGTGGACGTACAGCGTGGACCGGGACTCTTCCGGCGACCAGGACCGGGTGCGGCTCTGGATGGACCACCACGACGGGGTTACGTGGGGGTGGAGCGTGAGGAACACCGTGGAGGTCGGGCTGAATCCGGCGCCCGCGTGGGATATTGACGTGGATGCGGGGGCTGCGCGCGTAGACGCCGATTTCCGTACGCTCGCCGTGGAACAGCTTCGCCTGTCGTCGGGCGCATCGACCATTAAGGTGCAACTCGGATCGCGCGCTGAAGAGTGTACGGTTGCGCTCGAGACCGGCGTTTCCTCGGTCCGTATCTATGTGCCGGAGTCGGTGGGATGCGACGTGCGGATTGAAGCGCCCATGTCGGCGAAGAGGCTCCCGGGTTTCGAGAAGCGGGAGGATGGCTGGTACGAAACCGACAACATCGCGACCGCGACGCGGAAGATTCACCTTGACATCGACGCCGGCGTTTCCAGCATCAGGGTGATCCGGGTCGCCAGCGATGAGGGTGTGGAATTGTAGTGTTCGCGGCTCAGGTTCCTTTCTCTTCGAAGGTCCCCGTCTTCCTGTTTTTCTGGACATTCGTCCAATGGAAGCAGCGCCCATTCATGGCGATGTAGACGCCGTGCGGCAGGGTCTGGGCGAACGCCATAGCGCTGCCAAGATTGAAGAGTCCGTCCGAGCTTCCGAACTTGTACGGGATCATCGCGCCGGTCAGGACGACGGTCTTCTCTTTCACCTTCTCTCCCAGCGCGCGTGCGGTGATCTCCATGGTGTCGGTACCGTGCGTCACCAGGATGCGCTCCTCGGTTGCCCTCAGGCAGTTGTCCACGATGATTGACCGGTCCGCGTCGGTCATCTCAAGGCTATCCACCATCATCAGCATTCGGATCTGGGTCGGTACGCGGGAGCGGGCGAGCGACAGCATTTCCGGGAGGTGTGTATCCTTGAAGTACAATGTCCCTGTAAGCTCGTCGTACTCCTTGTCGAAAGTTCCACCCGTGACAAACACGCGAATATCCATGATGTGCCCTGCATGTGTCGAATGCGGCGCGGATTCGGTCCCGGAGGCGGCACCGATGAGATGACATCGGCGGGACGCCTCGTCCAGCTCAAAGGATACGGAAGCGGAACCAGAAAAACCAATCAGGCGAGCTCCTTTTCGCGGTTTTCGGGCACAAAATTACTTCGTTCAATTTGACCATGGTCACATCGCGATCGGAAGCGATAGTGTATCTTGAGTGCAGTAATCGGAAACACATGCGGCGGCAGAAAGAACAGGAAGGAGACAGGACAATGAAAGGCAAGCTCGTGGTTCTGGTGATCGTCGGCTGGATGACCCTGACGTTTCTCTACCGCCTGATCGCGAGCGCGGCCTGGTAGGCAGTCCTGTGCGGGCTGCCTGACCCATGTCGGTGGCATCGCCGGGCGCGGCCTCAGCAGTCGAATGTCTCTGAACGGGTGTACCGGACCTGGCGCAGGTCCATGGATGATGGATCCCGGACGAACGGGGGGCGAGAGCTCCCCGTTCGCCGTTGTAGGGCTGCGGTCCGATTGATTCGTGCCGGCATGAAGCCGAATGCTCCGGTTTCAGTAGATCGTTGCGGGATGTTGATCCTCGGGAATGTTGATCCTTGAGGGGAGGGACAAGCCTTGCGAGGGTGATTTCTCCGCCGTATCTTGTCCCAGCACATCCGGAGGTGCTCCCCCTGCCAACGACCGGTTTCACGCTTCTCGATTATGTCGTCCTGGTCGCTTACCTCATCGGCATTGCCATCGTCGGTATCCGATTGGGCGGCCGCCATTCTTCCGCGAACGATTACTTTCTGGGCAAGGACAGCATCCCCTGGTGGGTCGTCTGTTTCTCGATTGTCGCGGCTGAAACCAGCGCGCTGACGTTCATCAGCATTCCCGGCCTTTCCTATCTCGGCAATCTCAACTTCCTGCAGGTGACGGTCGGATATCTGATCGGCCGCATCCTTGTTTCGGTCTTCCTCCTTCCTTCATACTTTGCCGGGGATCTTTCGACGGCGTACGCCTTTCTTGAGCGTCGGTTCGGGAAGAAGACGAGGAGCTTCGCGTCGGTGGTGTTTCTCGGCACCAGGTTGGCCGCCGATGGGGTGCGCCTGTTTGCGACGGCGATCCCGCTCAAGTTCGTGCTGGACATTGAATATCCGTTCGCAGTTTTTCTGCTTGCTCTGGTTGCCCTGGCCTATACAACCATTGGCGGAGTGCGCGGCGTCATCTGGGTAGATGCGATTCAGATGTTTGTCTACATCGGGGGGGCGTTGGCGGCTGCGGCGTTTCTGGCGGCGGACACTCCGGGCGGCCTGTCGGCGATCCTGGGCCGGGCTGCTGCTGAGGGGAAGCTTCAGATCGTGAATCTGGATTTCAGCCATTTCTGGTCGTCGCCGTACACGCTGGTCGCGGGGCTGGTCGGCGGCGCGATGCTCTCGATGGCGTCGCACGGGACCGATCAGCTGGTCGTGCAGCGTGTGCTTGCGACGAAGTCGGAACGCGCCGCGCGGAAGGCGCTCATCGGCAGCGGTGTGATTGTCATCCTGCAGTTTGCGCTCTTCCTGATCGTGGGGCTGATGTTGTACGGCCACTACGGGGGTCAGTCGCTGGCCGGCCTGGGGCTCACCAGGGCCGACGAAATCTTTCCTCGGTACATCGTGGAAGGGCTGCCGCCCGGCGTGTCCGGCTTCATCATTGCGGGCCTCCTCGCTGCGGCGCTCTCGACGCTGGCCGGGTCGATGAGTTCCATGTCGTCCTCGACGGTGCTGGATCTGTGGCGCGGGCTGCGCGGCACGCCCGCAGATCCCCGGGCCGAGCTGCGGCTTTCCCGGATCGTGACGGTCGTATGGGCGGGCATGCTGGTTCTGTCGGCGCTGGTATTCATGAATTCAAGCCAGGCGGTGGTCGAGCTTGCGCTGAGCATCGCGAGCTTCACCTACGGGGGCCTACTGGGGACGTTCCTGCTCGGCGTGTTCTTCCGTCGGCCGCGCCAGGACGACGCCCTGGCCGCGTTCGTTGCGGGTATCTTGCTGATGGTGACGGTGATCGCCCTGCAACTTGTGGCGTGGACATGGTATACGGCCATCGGGGTGATCGGGACGCTGGCTATTGGAACGGCGCTGTCACGCCTCGAGCCGCCCGATCTCCGCGCGGGTGGCACCCCCGGGGGTGACTCTGCTTGACATCGGGAAACCAAAGTGCTATTATAGAACGTCTATCCCGGACGATGCAGCCCGCAGGGAATCTTCCCTTTCAGGAAAGTCTTCCGCCTCCCTGCCCTGCACCTCCTACTCCAGCGCCAAATCCATACATTTGCGCTATCAGTTCTTTACTCATCCAACTCAAGGAGCATAAGCATGAAATCCATTGCGACAATGCTGTTGCTGCTGTTCGTTGTCGTCGGGACAGCGTTTGGTCAGCCCTTCGTCCAGACGGCTGCGCACGACGTTGTTCAAACGAAGGCGAACTGGACCGGCCCGGATTCCACCAAGCCCTATCTCGACGATCAGGGTGTCCGGACGGTGTGGGTGACAAACGATCTGGACAAAGACGGGAAGCCTGAAATTCTCGCGACCGATTATGCCAACACCGGCAGAGTCCATGTGTTTGAGTTCGTGGACGGGAACAAGCTCGAGCTCGTCTGGTCGTCTCCCCGGCACACGCCGAACGGCGGTGGCAGCACGCCTCGCTGGGTAAGGCACGGCGACCTGGACGGCGACGGAAACGGAGAGATCATTTTCCCCTGGGCGCTCACCGGTGGGGTGGACACAGCGGTGGTCGTATTCGAGTGGACCGGGGCGGACAACGACTACGGAACCGAACCGGCCATAGAACTCACCAAGAACCTTTTCGCTCCCCAGGGTCTCGGCAACTTCCGCATGAACCGTGAGACGGGCGAGGTCTACGATTTCGATAGCGATGGTCGAGACGAGCTGATCACGTGCAACCGGGACGGCAAAGTCTATATTATGGGCGTTGTCGGAGAGTTCCCCGGCTTTGCATCGTGGCAGATCGAAGGGGGCGATCCTCTCGTGCATCCCGACAACAGGTTCTCGGCCGGTTCATGGTGGCATTCCTTCCCCGCGGACATTGATGGCGACGGGACGAAGGAGATCGTGAACCACTACTGGAACTACTGGGGGATGTGGAGCATCGATCCGCTGGGACCTGATTCGTATCGATACCCCACGCCAAGCGTCGATTCGCTGACGGACGACCGAGCAAAGACCGACTTCTACCATGAGTTCTACCCTGAAGACGCCTGCAGCTATATGGGCATGGTCCCGGTGGATGTGGACGGCGACGGGAAGCAGGAGCTTGCGGGCATTGTCTACGTCGGCGGCAGCGACAATGACTACGATGCCGTGCTCATTAGCCTGACCCAGGCCGACACGGGTGTCTATGTATGGCGGGGAACGGGGCAATTTGCCACGATCGGCCATAAGATGTGGGAGTTGGCCGGCAAGACAGGGGGATCGCACTGGGGATCCGCCGCATATGATTTCAACGGAAATGGACGCGATGAATACGTCGTCGGCGGCGCCGGCGGCTACGAGCTCATCTCCATCGAGTACAAAGGAACCGGCGATATTCTCGACGCTGCGAACTACGACAGGACGATTACGTTCCCCGGCGAAGCAACGTTCTTCCATTACTTCGATATCTATGATTCACTCGGCACCATCACCGATACCGTGTCCAGGGAAAACCCGTTCCTCGCGAAGGTGTTCGCGGGGTGCGACCTTGACAACAACGGGAAGAAAGAGGCCGTGATGGCGTATCAGAGCGTCGCGGACTCCATCACCTATACCTACTACTCCTGGGATACGACTGCAGTCCCGCAGCGCTATGTTGCCTCCGACACGGTGAAGATTCCCAACACCCAATCCTGGAACATCAAGGTTGTTGAATGGACGGGGGCCGTGTTCGTTGACAAGCCACTCCAGTTTGTGTCCCCCGAGGACTATGTCCTCGAACAGAACTATCCGAATCCGTTCAACCCGTCGACGACCATTCGGTTCTCCCTGCCGGTCAACAAGAACATCTCCCTGACCGTGTACGACATGGTCGGGCGCGAGGTGAAGAAGCTGATCGGAGACGAGGTCTATACGCCTGGCACGCACAGCGTTGAATGGGATGGGACGGACAATCTCGGGAAGCCCGTTGCCAGCGGGAACTACGTGTACACCCTCAAGTTCGGCAACTTCACCAAATCCGCAAAGATGATGCTGCTGAAGTAATTGCCGCCTATGTCAACGAACGAGCCGTGATCAGCAGCACCGTCACGGCTCGTTTTTTTTGTCGGGCGGACCCTTCAATACTGTCCCTGAGCACAAAGGAGGTCTGGATGAAAGCGCGGTTGTGCGTGACGGCTCTGCTCCTGTTGACCGCCGCGTTGGAGACGCTTGCCGGGACGACCGGGAAAATCGCGGGCAGGATCCGCGAAGCGGAATCGGGGGAACCCCTGGTGGGAGTGAGCGTGGTGATCGAGGGGACGACGACGGGGGCGAGCTCCGATGTGGACGGCAACTTCGTCCTCGTCAACATTTCTCCCGGTTCCTACGTTGTAGTCGCCTCCGGCGTCGGACTCCAGCGGAAACGATTCAGTAACGTGAAGGTTGCGGTCGACTTCACGACGCGACTGGACATCCAGCTCTCCACGGACGTGATCGCGCTCGAAACGGTCGAAGTCCAGGCCGAAGCTCCGATGGTCCGGCGCGACCTGACCTCCTCGCAGACCGTCATTGACGCCACGGCCATCGAGGCGCTCCCGGTGGAGAACGTGACCCAGGTGCTGACCCTGCAGGCCGGCATCACGCAGGGCACGGGAGGCGAAATCCACATCCGGGGCGGCCGGTCGACCGAGATCCAGTACACGGTCAACGGCGTGTCGATTGTGAACCCCTTCGACAACACCCGGTCCGTCGCGATCGCGACAAACGCCATTGAAGAGCTCTCGGTCGTGGCAGGGACATTCAACGCCGAGTACGGCAACGCCCTGAGCGGCGTGGTGAACACCGTGACAAAGGAGGGGGGACCCACGTACCGCGGCACCATCTCGGCCTATACGGGAGACTACGTCAGCAGTCGCGACGAAACGTTCTTCAACATCGACGACTTCGATGCGCTCAACAATCCCGTGGTCGAGGCCACACTCAGCGGTCCAATCGTCCCGGACCTTGGCAACATGCTGACATTCTTTGCCTCCGGCAGGTTCGAGGAGAGCAAGGGATGGCTGTACGGCATCCGGGAGCAAACGCCGGAAGACTATGTCATCAAGAACCCGGCGAACCCGAACGACATCACCGTCATCTCGACCGGCGACGGGGCGATCGTTCCGATGAACCCGAACCGGTCCCGGAGCGCCACTGCGAAGCTCTCATTCGCCCCCGAACCGGTGATGAAGTTCCGATACGATCTGGTGTACTCCGACGGGTGGTCCAAGTCGTATAACCACGACCTGAAGTACAACCCCGACGCGCAGTTTCAGAACTACGAGTGGGGGCTTCTGAATGCGCTGGAGTTCCGCCATGCGGTGTCGCCCAGGACCTTCTACACGGTCAAGGCGTCCTGGAACACCAACGATTATCAGCAGTATCTGTATGCGCTGACCAGCGACGGCGTCACGCCGGTGGAGTATCATGCGGGGATGACGCTGGACACGTCGCAGTTCCGCCCGGACTACCGGTATCAACCGATCCACAAGCAGACCAGGGCAGCGACGTACACGTTCCTCTCCGGGGGAACGCCCCTGACCCAGTACTATCAGCGCTCGGAGACGTTCGGCGGGAGAGCGGATATTACAAGCCAGGTCAGCTCAAGCCATGAGCTGAAAGGCGGTGTCGATTTTCGCTCTCATACGCTCGACTACGAAGCGTTTACGATCCTGTATGACACCTCGAGCTCGGTGTTCGACACCCCGACAATCACCGCCCCCGGGACCTCGGACCATTCGTCGTACCGGCGGACACCGCTCGAGATCTCGGCCTACGCGCAGGACAAGATGGAGTTCGAAAGTCTGATTCTGAACGTCGGGCTCCGGTACGATTACCTTGCGCCGAAATCGATGTACGGCACCAGCACCCAGTACCCGTCGCCGAACAGCCCGACGCTCCCCGCGGGGGTTGATTCTTCGGCGTTGCTGGCCGACGCAGAGGTAAAGCAGACCCTGAGCCCGCGCATCGGCGTGTCGTTCCCGATCACGGACAGGGGCATCATCCATTTCTCCTACGGCCACTTCTACCAGATGCCGCCCTTCTCGTACCTGTACACGAACCCGGACTTCGTCTCGGATTTCTCGTCGGGGACTCCGGTCTTCGGAAATGCCAACCTGAATCCCGAGCAGACCGTGACGTACGAGGTCGGTCTCCAGCAGCAGCTCAGCGATAACGTCTCCTTCACCCTAACCGGTTTCTACAAGGACGTGCGCGATCTCCTTGCATTGCAGCAGATCCGTATCAGCGGGGACCAGACGTACTACAAGTACGTCAATAAGGATTACGCGAACATCAAGGGGATCACGCTGTCGTTCACCAAGCGGCGCACCGCTGCCGATCTGCTCGGCGTGACCGTGGACTACACGTTTCAGGTGGCCGAAGGGAACGAAGTGAACTCGGATGCGTTTTTCGTCGACCTCTCCTCGGGACGGCAGAGCGAGAAGGTCCCCGTCTACCTTGGCTGGGACCAGACGCACACGCTGAACGCCACGGTCACCGTCGGGCGGCCGAGCGACTGGAACGTCACGCTGGTGGGGCGCCTGGGCAGCGGCCTGCCGTACACGCCTGAAGTGACATCGAGAACCCTCTACCTTCGGGAGAACAGCGAACGCAAGCCTGCGCAGGCGTCTGTGGACGTGCTGGTCGACAAGACCTTCGCGTTTTCCGGAGTTTCCATTACAGCGTTCCTGAAAGTGTACAACGTCTTCGACACGCTGAACGAGCGGGTCGTGTACAACGACACCGGGCGGGCAACCTACACGCTGGTCGCCAACCAGGGGACGGCGCAGGCGACGGACGAGATTGCGAAGACTGTGCCGGGGGTACACTCGGCGAGCGAATACTTCCAGCGACCCAACTACTATCAGGCGCCGCGCCAGGTGCGTATCGGCGCGTCGTTCGAGTTCTAACCGGAGAATCAGCGTATGAGAACGATGGTCATGCTCTGCGCAGGCGCGGCGTGGATCCTTCTGCTGGGGTCCCCGGCGGCCGCGCAGCGTGAGATCGACGGCAACACCCGCCAGGAGATCCAGGCTGTCAAGGAATATATGCAGGCCCATCCGGGCCGGACGTCCGCCGTTGCCGCGCCCGCGCTGGAAAAGGGCGAGGCTGGTGCTCCCGCGCCAATGAAGCCTGCGGCCCAGGCGGACCGTAAACTGTTTTTCATGAACGGCAACAAGGTGTCCACCAACGTCTACAACTATGGCGGCATCGGGCCCGGCTACGACGCCCTGCGGGGAGTCAACAACCTCGTCTGGCGCGGGCTGGATTACGGGTTCCAGTTCTGCCCGTTCGTTGCGGCCTCCGTGCCGGATGCGACCAACCCCTCGCGGCGCATTCACATCGTCTCCGATGGGCTCTGGGATTACCCGGCCTACCGGGAGGTGAGTCCGGACGGGACGACGCTCTGGGCCTGGCAGCCGTTGCCGGGATATGCCGACGCGGATCAGCAGTTTATGGCGTCCAACCCGGCTCCGGACGTCAACAAGGACGGCAAGCCTGACAGCTGGCCCAGATCATGGTACAACCCGACGCTGGGCCGGTACGTCTGGCCCGGCTATTTATCCCAGGATGTTCTCGCGGCGGATCAGGAAGTGTACTGGGCGATGGACGACAGGGAGAACCGGGAATTCGATCAGCTGAGCAAGCAGGGGCAATACTATCCGTTTTTCAGCGACACAAGCCGGAGCGGCCTTGGCGTTCAGGTCGACGGGCGCGCATTCCAGTGGAGCAACGCGCTCGCCGAAAACACCATCTTCTTTGTCTACACGATCACCAACGTGAGCGACAAAGACCTGGACAGCGTGGTCTTCGGCATTTACGGCGACGCCGACCTTGGGGGAGGGTCGCCGGAGAACACCGACGATAACGGGTACTTTATCCCGCCGATTGATTCGACGGGTGCGTTCGACAAAGTGCCCGTGTATTCCCGGAGCATGGTATACTTCTGGGATCCCGACATGAAGGGCGCGCGCGGCCTGCCCCTGGGCTTTCTGGGGTGCAAGTTCCTCGAGAGCCCGGGCAACGCCAGCGATGGCATCGACAACGACGGCGATCTCCTCGTTGACGAGCGCCAGGACGACGGCATCGACAACGACGGCGACTGGAACCCCATCAACGACGACACCGGCATCGACGGGATCCCCAACACGAACGATCCGGGGGAGGGCGACGGCGTGCCGACCGCGGGCCGCAAGAAACCGGACGGCTCCCTCGACCCGCTGTTCCCGGGCGAGCTGAACTTCGAGCTGACGGACCTGGATGAAGCCGACCAGATTGGCCTCACCAGCTTCAACAGCTGGACCTGGGCGTCCGACGCGATCAAGAACGACGAGTCGATGTGGAACCGCTCCATCCCGAGGAACTTTGGGGCGATCCAGCAGGACGCCGACATCGTCTTCATCTTCGGGTCGGGGTATATCTCACTGAAGAAAGGGGAGACGAAGCGCGTGTCGATGGCGCTGCTCTTTGGGCAGACGCTGGATGACCTTCTGGTGAGCGCGAAGACGGTCCAGACGATCTACAACAACAACTACCGCTTTTTCAAGCCGCCCATCACGCCACATATGACAACCGTGCCGGGGGACGCCAAAGTGGAGCTGTACTGGGATGAGCGCGCCGAAGAGAGTGTCGATCCGATCGCGGGGAAGGATTTCGAGGGGTATGTGATCTACCGGAGTGTCGACCCGAGCTTCAACGACATCCAGACGATCACGGATGGGAAGGGGGCGCAGTTCCTGACAACACCTCTCAAGGATATTACCGGCAAGGAGGCGAAGTGGGACGTCGCGACACGCGACGACCCGTTCACCGATCTGAACCGGAACGGCATCTACGATGTCGGGGAGCCGTATGTCGACCTGAACAAGGACGGCAAGTGGACCGCCGGCTGGGAGGACTACTGGAAGGGGTATCATCCCGTTCCGTACCAGGATCGGGGCGTCCAGTACTACCTCGGGAACAACAGCGGCCTGGTGCATTCGTATGTCGACTCGAACAACGTCATCAACGGCCAGACGTACTACTACGCGGTGGTAGCATACGACCACGGGGATTCCATCGGTGTGCCTCCCACGGAATCCCCCAAGAAGATCACGGTCGACCCCATCACATCCATTCTGACGTTTGACGTGAACACGGCGCAGGTGCTTCCGGGCCCGCGGGTGAGCGGCTATGTGCCGCCGCCTGACCTGAAGAACAGCGCAACGCATGCGAGCGGCTTCGGCACCGGCTCGGTGACATTCGAGATCAAGAACGACCTGATCGTGAAGGACGGCCACGAGTACCAGCTTTCGTTTGCCGACTCGTCGGACTACGGGACCGGCAAGATCCTCTCAAAGAACTACTCGGTCCTTGACCTCTTCCCGTACACGGAAAGCACGGTCCTGTACGACACGAACTTCGCGTCGCTCGGGCACGCCCAGCTGGTCGACGACAGTTACTTTGCCGTGACAAGCACGGGCGGGGTTCCCTATACGCGCGATGTTGACTACATCGTGAACTTCCAGCGCGGGTCGTTGCGCCGGACCGGATCCAGCACAATCCCCAATCAGGCCGAAGTGAAGGTCACATACCGGTACCAGCCGGTCTACCAGAGCAGCCGGCTGGACAGCGCGGATGGCAATGCGGTTTTTGACGGCGTGAATGTGCTGGTGAATGATGCCCCGCCTCTCGACTATGACCCTTCGAGGTCGAAGTGGCTGCCGGGCAGCTCGAGCACCCTCGGCTACGTCATGGCGCTTCCCGGCGCGGGGTCGCGCAAGAAGATCACGCCATTCGATTACGAGATCGAGTTCTCCGCGTCGAATATCGACACGGCGCTGGCGATCTCGGGCGGTATCGTTCGCATCCCGGTTCGGTACACGGTCCGGGAGGTGTCGAGCGGCGTTCCGATAAAGATCCTGACGCTCCTCCGGGAACCCTCCATCAAGAATCTCCAGTGGGACCCGGGCGACGAGATCATCATGTTTCAGCCGGGTTCCACCGGTGTCGGCTCGGATACGGTGAACTGGGGCGTGACTGTCATACTTCCGACAGATACGACCGTTGTTCCGATCCTGCCCACCGACGGGGACATTCTCTTCATGGGCACGTCCCGTCCGTTCGACAGCCGGGATGTGTTCACACTCAGGACGGTAGGAGGGAAGGTCGAGGCCTCCGTCGCCATGGGGCGGCTCGACAGCATCTACGTCGTGCCGAACCCGTACGTGGGCTACAACGCCATCGAGCCCACCAACAGGCTGCCAGGCGACGCGCGGGGAGAGCGCCGGCTGTACTTTGAGAACCTCCCGGCACAGTGCACGATCAGGATCTTCACCGTCAACGGCGACCTGGTACAGACGCTTGAGCGAAGCTCCGGCGTCGACAACGGGCGCGAATTCTGGAATCTTCTGAACCGTGACGGGTTCAGCGTCGCGTACGGCGTCTATGTTGCGCATATCGACGCGCCAGGGATCGGCGAGAAGATTGTCAAATTCGCAATTATCAAGTGACGGAGGACCAACCATGAAGACTCTACGTTGCTTCCTTCTGCTGATCCTCGCCACTGCGGCCGTCGGGACTGCCTTCACGCAAACCCTGACGAAGACCGGCACGACCGCGGCACCGCTGCTGAAGATCGGGGTGGGGCCGCGCGCCATCGGCATGGGCGGCGCCTTCGCGGCGACGGCCGACGACATCTCCGCCATGTACTGGAACCCCGCAGGCCTCGGGAGTTCCTTCGGCAACGAGGCGATGTTCAACCACACGTTCTGGTTCGCCGACATTGCGGTGGATTTCGCCGCGGTGACGGCCAGAATCGGGGACCTGGGAACGCTTGGCTTGTTCGTCACGACTCTCGGGCTCGAGGAGATGGACGTCCGGACCGTCGAGCAGCCGAGAGGCACCGGGGAACGGTTCGATGCCGGAGAGATGGTGATCGGGCTGAGCTATGGCCGGAACCTGACCGACAATTTCGGGATCGGATTCACGGCCAAGTACGTCCGCGAGGACATCTGGCACTCTTCCGCGGTGGGGTTCGCATTCGACGTCGGGGTGTTGTACCGAATCGACGTCCTGAACGAGCTCCGGCTCGCCGCGAGCGTGGCGAACTTCGGGCCGAAAATGCAGATGGAGGGGATCGACAACCTGATGGTGACGCAGGTCGGCGGGTCGACGGGAAACCTGATCAACACCTATGTCGAACTTGAGAAGTTTGACCTCCCTCTGCTCTTCCGGGTCGGCGTGGCAGCCGATGTGATCAAGGGGGAGGAAAACCGGCTCACGCTGGCGGTGGACGCGGTTCATCCGAACGACAACACGGAGTACCTGAACACGGGGGCGGAATACGGCTGGAATGAAATGCTGTTCGTCCGGGCCGGGTGGAAATCGCTTTTTGAGCGCGACACCGAACAGGGGTGGACGATCGGCGCGGGCCTGCACTACAGGATTGCCGGCTCCGTCAAGGTGAAGGTCGACTACGCGTACGAGGACTTCGGGCGCCTGGCGAACGTCCAGTATCTGTCGCTGGCGGTCGTTTTCTGAGCGACCCCGCGGTGGGACACGATTCACACTGCGGCGTGGGATCTCCCGCGCCGCAGTTATTTTGTACCTGCAATACATAGCATGGGTTGATCTATCGAGGAGGCGGTATGCTACGTGCGCTTGCGTGCGCCATCGGTCTATTGTCCGTCGTCGCGTCGGGTGCGGCCCAGACCGCGGACGACGAACTCGTGAACATCAAGCACCTCATCCCGGATATCGCGCTGGATCTCCGGTACAACACGGTCGACAACTTCTGCGCTCAGAAGCTCTACACGACTGACGAGTGCCTGGCCGCCCACGGAACGGTGCGAAAGCTTCAGGTGGTTCAGGATAGTCTGCGGGCGCGAGGGCTCGGGTTGAAAGTGTACGATGCCTACCGGCCGCGGTCGGTCCAGTACCTGATGTTCGAAATCGTCCCCAATCCCATCTATGTTGCTGATCCGGCCAGCGGCTCGGTGCATAACCGCGGCGGAGCGGTGGATGTGTCGCTGGTGGATGCGGCAACGGGGGGCGAGTTGAACATGCCGACGGAGTTTGACTATTTCGGGCCCGAGGCGGGTCACGGGTGGACCGTGGGGCTGACGGCCGAGCAGATCGCCAACCGTGAGCTACTGCTTGACGTCATGACCCGCGTCGGGGGATTCGAGATGTACTCCGCCGAGTGGTGGCACTACACGACGGCCGCCTCGTCCTCCTATCCACTGCTTGATTTCCAACTTCGCTGAGGCCGCCATGAGACGCACGATCGCTTTGACGCTGCTCCTGGCGCTCGCGGCAACCGCAGCCAGGACTGAATTCATCGTCAACACCACACGGGATTCGACGCAACGGGCCCCGCGCATGGCCCCGGACGGGGCCGGCGGCGCCTATATCGTGTGGACCGCGCAGAACCAGATCGGGCCCGCCACGCGGGGAGACATCGTCTTGCAGCGCGTATCGCCTGACGGCACGCTGCTGGGCGTGGAGACCGTGGTGAATACGGTCGGCGCGGGCGATCAGGAGCGCCCGGCCATCGCCTCCGGGCCGGGCGGACTCGTGTACGTCGTCTGGGCCTCGCGCGACGACGCGAGCGTGGTCTATGACATAATGGCCCGAAGGTTCGTGAACGGGGTCGCCTCCGGGGACGAGTTCGTGGTGAACACGACGCTTGCGCACACGCAGACCTGCCCCGACATCGACATCGACACAAACGGGAACGCGGTAGTCGTGTGGGAATCCTGGTTTCAGGACGGAAGCGACCGCGCTGTGGTGGGCCGCCGCCTGGATGCGGGCGGTCAGTTCCTCGGGCCGGAGTTCCAGGTGAACATGACGACGGCGTACAGCCAGGCCCGCCCGGCCGTGAGCGTGAGGCCTGAGGGAGGTTTTGTCGTGGTATGGGAATCCTGGAAGCAGGAACAGCCGGCTCCATCCGGGTACGGCGTGTTCGGGAGACTGTACAATGCCGATGGCGGGGCGCGATCCGGTGAGTTTCAGGTGAATACGACCACGGCGGACTATCAGTGGTACGCCGATGTTCTGGCGCTTCCCGGAGACGAGTTCGTCGTCGCGTGGTGCAGCTGGGAGCAGGACGGGTCCGACGGGGCAGTTGTCCTGCAGCGGTTCAACTGGGAGACACAGAAGCTGGGGGGAGAGGTCATCGTCAACAGCACGGTGCCCGAGTACCAGTGGCTGCCCCGGCTCGCGGCGCGCCCGGGGGGCGGGCATGTGGTCGTGTGGTCCAGCTGGAAACAGGACGGCGACCGCGAGGGGGTGTACGCGATGTCGTTCGCTCCGGACGGGCGGAAGGAGTCGTTCGAGATGCGGGTGAACGTCCGGACCGCCAGCTTCCAGTGGGAGCCGGACGCAATCGTCCTCCCGGACGACCGGCTGTTTGCCACGTGGTCAAGCTGGGGGGAGGTCGGGAAGGATTACGAGGTCCTGGCAGGGACGCTTGCGTTTGCCGTGCCGCAGGGCTACCTCGGCGGGGATGCGCTCGAGCATCCGAACGGCCGGAGCACAACGCGACTGATCGTGCATGTGGTGGATTCGACGCTGCTCACGGGCCATATCTACGAAGCGTCGTTTGACACGCTCGGGAGCGCCCGGGAGCCCGTCGTGACGGTCCGGGACACGGTGGCCGGCGAGGTGAAGGTGGACAGGTTTCCTGTTGATCGCGGCGAGGGGGTGTTCTATGCGACGGCGCCGTTCGACGGGCTGGTGCTGCAGGTGATTCCGGAGCTCGACCTGGACCTGGATTACTCGCGATCCTACTCGACGCTCCCATCCGGGACGACGCTTCAGTTCGGCCTCACGAGTCCGAGTGCGGGGGTTCGCCTCACCGCGCCGATTGACGCCGTGCTGATCTGGGGAGCGACCGACACGCTGTTCGACGGCTCGTATGTCACGCCGACGGATTCCGCGATCAACTCGAGCGGCAAGAAGGTGCTCGTGCCCTTTCGCGGATGGAACCTGACTGATGGTGAGCGGATGGAGATGCTGATCGTCGAGCGAATCCAGAATTTCCGCTGGGATGCGGGGGAGCGCATCGTGTTCCGGACGCCGGCACGGTATCGGAAGCAGGTGAACAATACGCACGCCGAGGTCACGAACCTGCTTCCTCCATTGGACCTCCGGCTGCCGGCGCCGGGGGACAGCAACATTGTTCGCACGACGAGGCCCGTGATGCCCGCGGACCGTTATCTATTCACGGCGTCCCCCTCGCTTGTCCTGGATATGGGACCCGACGTGCGGCTTCCGCAGGCGTTCTCGCTTGAGCAGAATTTTCCGAACCCATTCAACCCGGAGACCAGGATACGGTTCACGATTGCGAGTCCACAATTCACAACACTGAAGGTGTATGATATCCTCGGGAGGGAGGTAGCAGTGCTGGTAGACGAGACGAGGCCTGCGGGGCAGCACGAGGTGGTGTTCCCGGACAGGGGTGGATCGGCTTCGGGCCGCGTTGTGGGCCGGCTGGCGAGTGGAGTCTATATCTACCGGCTCGCGTCGGGCGAGCACGTGATGAGCCGCAAGATGTTGTTGATGAAGTAAGTGATTTGCCTTGCGGGCGGAACCCCGGGGGTCGAGGCGGTGTGGGGAGCGTGTTGTGGGTCGGTCTGCGGTGGGATGGCGGGTGTGCGGCGTGCGTCAGGTTACGGTCGATGCCGCGGGGAATACCATGGCCTCCACATAGCGGTCCTGGAACCCGTCGACCTCGTTGACGTGCACGTGCTCGATCCGCCGAGCGAGCGGCGTGAGGTCGCGGTCCCCGAATAGCTCGATCTTTGCGCCGCGCAGGGCCGTGTTGCCCGCGAGCGTGATGAGGTCCTCCGGGAAGGGGAGCAGCCCGATGCGCCGCGCCGAGGTGACGTTCACGTAGTTCCCGAACGCGCCCGCGAGGTAGACGCTCGAGAGGTCTTCCGCCGTCTTGCCGAGCAGCGCCATGAGCGTGGCGATTCCTGCGGCGATAGCCCCTTTCGCGAGCTGCAGCTCCCTGATATCCGTTTGCGACAGCTTCACCGGGCCGCACAGCGGCAGCCAGGATCCCCCGTCTGCCAGTCTCCCCCCCGGTTTGATCTTCCCCAGTTCGAGCGCCGCAGCAGCGGCATCCACCAGGCCGCTCCCGCAGATGCCGCGGGGCGGTACGCCGCCAAGGACGTGGCACAAAAACCCGCCGTCGCGAACGTCGACCGCACTAACGGCGCCGGTGGCTGCGCGCATTCCCATATAGATTCTCGCACCTTCGAACGCCGGACCAGCGGCGGTTGAGCAGCAGGTCAGGCGCCGTGTATCCCCCACGACAATCTCTCCGTTCGTGCCGAGGTCGATAAGTGCCGAGGGTGTCTCCGCCGTGTCCATGCCTGTCGCGATGATTCCGGCGAGAATGTCGCTCCCCACGTACCCTGCGATCGGGGGGAGGAATCTGACGCCGGCGGCGGGGTGGACGTTCCAGCCGAGCTCCTGCGGATCCAGCCGGGCTTCTTCGAGGTGCGGCGTGTCGAACGGGACGCTGGAGAGCGGAGTGACGTCAAACCCGCACACAAGGTGATGCATGACAGTGTTGCCGACGAGCACCGCGCGTCGGATCTCGTGCGGCTCACTGTGGGCGGCCGCAGTCAGGTCTGTCACCAGGTCGGCCAGTGTGCGCCGGACCGCGTTGACGAGCTGCCGGTGACCCTGCGGCGTGAGCGCATGCGCCACGCGCGTCATGATGTCCGCCCCGTACCTGGCCTGGGGATTGAGCGCTGTGCGGACGGCAAGGACGTCTGCCGTCGTGAGATCGAGCAGCTGCCCGACGATGGTGGTTGTTCCGACATCGATGGCGATTCCGAACCCTTCGCCCGGGATGAACGTGAACGGGGCGATGTCGCTCAGGATTGCCGCTTCCCACTGGGCAAGCTCGAGCGTGAGGTCCGTGTCAGCCGTGCACTGACAGGAGAGGCGCCAGCCTGCCGCGAGGTCGGCGGGGGAGAGCATGCGTTCCTGGGCGGGCGTGACGGGGAGTGTCCCTGCGATGACGCGGACGCGGCATCCTTTGCATCTGCCATGCCCGCCACAGGGGAACTCGACGCCGTGCGGGAAGAGAACGTCCTGGAGGGGAGTTCCGCGGGGAGTCGTGATGGTCGCCCCGCGAGGCTCGAGGTGGATGGCTACATCGTTACTCACTTCGCAGAGGTCTCGGCCCCGACGATCGCGTCATCGTCTGTTGTCCTCGCCGTACTGTGCCACACGATCCTCGTACACGTCTCGCCCTGTTCGTCCATGTCAGGTTGGCTTCAGGGTTCGGACGACGGCGCGGATGTGTTCGGGCGTCGTCCCGCAGCAGCCGCCGATGAACGACGCGCCACCGGCGATGACGTCGGACGCCGCCCGTGCGAATTCATCGGGCGTCGTCATGTAGCGGGCCGCTCCGTCGACCATGACGGGGAGTCCGGCATTTGGTTTGATCCAGATCGGGAGCGTTGTGGACGACCGCAGGCGCGCGCTCAGGGCAGGGACGTTGTCGAGGCCGATGCCGCAATTCAGTCCGATCACGTCCGCGCCCGCCCCGGTGAGGGCTTCTGCCGCGGCCTCGGGAGTCACGCCGGTCATTGTCCGGTCGTGCGCGCGCCCTGAGTCGAACACCATGCTGACAACGACGGGCAGCGTCGTGCGCTTCGCAGCGGCGAGCGCAATCAGGGCCTCGTCGAGGTCGGTCATGGTTTCGATGACGAGTCCGTCGGCGGCGGCAGCGGCGAGCGCATCGACCTGTCGCTCGAAGGCATCACGAAGCTCCTCGACGGTCACGTCGCCGGCCGCGAGCATGGCACCGCTCGGCCCGATCGAGGCGAAGACGAGCGTCGTCTCTCCGGCGGCGTCCCGGGATGCGCGCACGCCGGCGGCGTTCAACACAGCCGTGTGTGCGTCAAGGCCGTAGCCGGCGAGTGCGATCGGGTTGCTCCGGAAGGTATTGGTGAGGATGATGTCGCTCCCCGCCTCGGCATACGCTGCGGCAACGCGGGAGACGCGATCAGGATGCGCGGTATTCCAGGCGTCCGGGCATTCGCCCGGCTGAAGGCCCATGGATTGGAGGAGCGTCCCCCATGCGCCGTCGGTGACGACGGGTCCGTTCGAGAGGAGCCGGGCGATCGCGGGGTGCACTGTCGTTGTCAGATCAGGCAGCCTGGAGTTTTCGGACCAGTGCGACCGCTCCGTTGGCATTGGAGCTGTACCCGTCGGCGCCGATTTCGTCGGCGTACTTCTGCGTGACCGGGGCGCCGCCGATCATGATGCGGACCTGCGGGCGTATCCCGGCTGAGTTGATGGCGTCGATGGTGGTCTTCATGGAGGTCATGGTCGTGGTCAGGAGCGCTGACATTGCGATGATGTCGGCCTTTTTCTCCTTCACGGCAGAGATAAACTTCTCCGGCGGAACGTCCACGCCGAGATCGATGATTTCGTAACCGGCGCCCTCGAGCATGGCCGCGACGAGATTCTTGCCGATATCATGGAGGTCGCCTTTCACGGTGCCGATGGCCACGCGTCCGGCCGGCTGAGCCCCACGGGCAGCGAGGAGGGGGCGCAGGAGTTCGAGGGAGCCCTTCATGGCGCGCGCTGCGATAAGGAGCTCAGGCACAAAGTAGTCGCCAGCCTCGTACCGTCGGCCCACTTCGGCCATGGCCGGGATCATATACTCCTGGACCAGCTTCTGCGGGTCCACCTTTTCGGCCAGTGCCTGTTCGGTGACCTTGCGTGCGACCGGGGCGTTTCCCTCGACGATTGCGTCGTGCAGCTGTTTCAAGAACTCCATATCGGGTGTCTCCCTCTTCCTGGACGTGCTTGGAAAATGACCCTGAAACTGCCCCTTCCCCTCGATGCCCTAGAGTATCGTGTTTTGGCGTCTTTTCTGCAACAGAAAGCTCTTGACAAACGAAAATGATTGTCTTATTATAGCACAATCGATTGTGCAAAGTCAAGCTGTTTCTTGATTCCCGTGGCAGCGACCCTCAAGGATATCGCCCAAAAGTCCGGACTCTCGGTGTCCATTGTGTCCCGTGTGTTGAACCGGAAGTCTGAGAAATACCGGATCAGCGCCGAGACGGAACGGAGGGTGTTGAAGACTGCCAAGGAGTTGAACTACCGCCCGAACCAGCTTGCCCGCGGCCTGCGCCTGAAGAAGACGCACACTGTCGGGCTGATCGCCCCGGATCTCTCAAACCCATTCTTTGCCGCAATTATCAAGAGCGCCCAGAGTGTCGCCCACCAGCTGGGTTACACACTCGTGGTGTGCGACACGGACGAAGATCTCCAGCTCGAAATAGAGCATGTCAACCTGCTGCACAGCAAGGGCGTTGACGGACTGATCGTGCTGCCCGTGGGGCAGCGGTCGTCTCATTTCGAGTTTCTCGTACGGCAGTCCGTTCCCCTCGTCATCGTGGACCGCGTGTTTGACCAGCTCGCCACGAACACGGTGGTGATCGACAATCGCGGGGGAGCCCGTGAGGCGGTTGAGCACCTCATCGTGAACGGCCACAGGCGGATCGCCATAATTCAAGGCCTGCCAGGCACTTACACGAGTGAAGGTCGCGTGAAGGGGTACCTGGATGCGCTTGCAGCCCATGGCATCCCGGTCGACGAGTCGCTCATTGTCGGGAAGGATTTCCGGAAGCAGAACGGGTATGTGGAAACGAAATTGCTTCTCGGGAGGCGGGATCGGCCGACGGCGATATTTGCGGCCGGCGACCTGATCACACTTGGCGCCCTCGAGGCGATTGCCGAAGAGGGTATTGATGTGCCCCGCGATCTCTCCATCGTCGCATTCGACGATGTGGAGTCGGCTGAATTTTTCAGATGTCCCATTACCGTTGTAGCCCAGCCAAAGGAGATGATCGGTGAATTTGCGGTAAAGCTCCTCATCGACCAGATGAAGAGTCCCGCCAAGCACGAGACTCGTCAGATCGTCCTCAAACCCGATCTCATAATCCGGAATTCGGTTGCTCCCATTCACCAGGCTTCGCCGCGCGAGGCCGTGGCGGAGTCAGGTTAACCACAGGGCGCGACACCAGCACCAAGAACGGTACAACACACCAGGACCCGGAGAGGGCGTTGACCCTCCGGTCGCGAAAAAGAGTGAAAAAATAGCACAAACGATTGTGCAAGAAGGAGTCCGTTGAATGAAGCGTACCGTGCTTTTCTGCCTGATCTGTGCAGTGGGGTGGTTTTCGGGGTGTGGGGGGAAGAAAGACGACGGCGGCTCAGGAAAGGTCACGATTACGTTCTGGCACAGTTGCGTGTCCTCTACAGTACCGGCGCTCAACGAGCTGATCGACCGGTTTCAGAAGGAGCACCCCGGCATCGAGGTGAAGGCGCAGTACATCCCCACCGGCGACGCGCTGATCCACAAGCTCATCACGTCGGTGCAGAGCAATACCGCGCCGGACATCTCCTGGATTCACGCGAATTTCCTGCAGGACATCATCGAGGCGAACGCCATCTACAAGATGGACGAGTTCATCGACGGGCCTGACAGTCTCCCGCGCAGCGAGCTGAACGATTTCTACCCCGCGCTCCTGCAGGAAGCGAAATGGCGGGGTGTCCTCTACAGCCTTCCCATGGAGGCGACGGGGATCGGACTTCTGATCAACCGCGAGCTGTTCCGGAATGCGGGACTGGATCCCGACAAACCGCCGGCGACCTGGGAAGAGCTTCGCGCAACGGCCCGGAAGCTCACGATGGACAGGGACGGCGACGGAAGAAACGACCAGGTCGGGTTCTTCGTTCCCGTATTCCCGGCGTCCGGGCAGTACGGCGACTGGATGGTATGGCAGTGGTATCCGTTCCTGTTCCAGGCGGGCGGCAATAATGTGAACGCCGAGCAGACCCGGGTCCTTTACAACAGCGATGCCGGCGTCCAGGCACTGACCCTCTGGAAGAACATTCACAAGGATCTCAACCTGCGCTCGTTCACCATCGACTACGAAGTCGCCTTCGCCTCGAAGACGCTCGCGATGGCGCTGGACGGCCCCTGGAACATTCCGCGCTGGAAGAAGCTGGGGAATCTGGACTGGGCGATCGCGCCGCTCCCCGCGGGTCCGGCGAAGCGGGCAACGATCGTCGGGGGCGAGTATCTCGCGATCTTCCGTCAGTCCGAGCATCCGCAGGCCGCGTGGACCTTCGTGAAGTGGATGGTGCGTCCCGACGTGCAGGCGATGTGGTCGATGAAGTCCGGATATCTCCCGGTCCGGCATGCCGTCCACTTGATCCCCGAGTACCGCGACTTTCTGGAAAAGAACCAGGCGCTCAAAGCATACGTGGACCAGCTTGATGTGGCCCAGGCAGCGAATCCAATCGACTACCAGGGGATGAGGATCAGCAGACACATAGCTGAGGCGATCGAGCAGGCGGCGCTGGGCGAGCAGGATCCCAAGACCGTTCTGGATGCGGCCGCCGAGAAGTCGAACGCGCTCTTGAAGAGCGCGCCGCAGGGACGCACACCGTGACATCGTCGCGCGACACTGGCAGGACCAGGAAGCGCCGCGATGTGCTGTCGGGGCTGCTGTTCCTCTCGCCGACGCTGATCGTCTTCTCCGTCTTTGTTTTGTTTCCGGTGTTCTTTTCGTTCTTCCTCAGCTTTCAAATGTGGAACATGTTCAGCTCCGAACACACATTTGTGGGGCTGGACAATTACGGACGGGTGCTGACAAACCCCGAATTCTGGAGCGTCCTCTCGAACACGTTTGTCTACACGATGGGCACGATCCCGCTGAACATGTCGTTCGCGCTGCTGGTGGCGGCCCTGTTGAACAAGAAGATTGCGGGGAAACGGTGGCTGCGGACGGCCTTCTTCGCCCCGGTCATCATGTCCTCCGTCGCGGCGGCGGTCATCTGGCGCTGGGTCTACGAGCCGAATTTCGGGCTGCTCAACTGGTTCCTCGGGCTCTTCGGGGTTCCGGCCATCAACTGGCTGAACGATCCTTCCGCCGCCATGTTCGCCCTGATCGTGATGGGTGTCTGGAAGACGTTCGGCGTCAACATGGTGCTTTTCTCGGCCGGGCTGCAGGGCATTCCGGACCACTACTACGAGGCGGCGTCGATCGACGGCGCCGGCGCCTGGCGCAAATTCTGGAGCATCACCCTCCCGCTGCTGAGCCCGACGACGTTCTTCATCCTGGTGATGTCGGTGATTGGATCGTTCCAGGTGTTCGACACGGTATACGTCCTGACGTCCGGCGGGCCGCTGGGCTCCACGAAAGTGCTGGTCTTCTATTTGTACGAGCAGGCGTTCAAGTTCTTCGAGATGGGGTACGCGTCCGCCGTCGCATATCTGCTCTTCGCGATCATCTTCGTGCTCACGCTCCTGCAGGTAAAGTACCTGAAGGGGAGCATTCACTACACATCGTAAGCCGTGCGCAAAGCCCTTTCCATCACCGGCACCGTTGCGCTGCATCTCCTGCTGTACGGGATGGCATTCCTGACCGTCGCGCCGTTCCTCTGGATGCTGCTCGCTTCGTTCAAGGATCTCGGCGAGATCCTCCAGTACCCGCCGACATGGATTCCGCAGCGGCTCATCCTGGATAACTTCGTCAACGCGTTCCAGGCCGCGCCGTTCGGGCGCTTCTATTTCAACAGCCTGTTCGTCGCCTCGGCGGTGACGCTGGGCCAGCTGTTCACCTGTTCGCTCGCGGCCTACGCATTCGCCCGCCTGCAGTTTCCGGGCAGGGACATTCTCTTTTATATCTTTCTCGGCACGATGATGGTCCCCGGCCAGGTCACGATGATCCCGGGGTTCATGGTTCTGCACTGGCTCGGGTGGATCGACACCTACGCTGCGCTGATCGTCCCCGGGCTGGCTTCGGCATTCGGGACATTCCTTTTGCGCCAGTTCTTCTTGACCATTCCTAGGGACCTCGAGGATGCGGCGGCCATCGACGGCTGTTCGCGCTTCGGGGTCCTCTGGCGCATCATCCTGCCGCTCTCGCGTCCCGCGCTGGCGACGCTTGCGATCTTCACGTTCATGGGGGTCTTTAACGACTTCCTCTGGGCGTTGATCGTGATCAGCTCGGAGGACCTGAAGACCGTGCAGCTGGGTCTCGCGATCTTCCGTGACCGGTATCAGACGGACTGGGGGCAGCTGATGGCCGCCTCCGTGACGGCGACCCTGCCGATTCTTCTGGTGTTCTTCTTCGCGCAGAAGTACTTCATTCGCGGCATCACGCTCAGCGGCCTGAAGGACTGAGCGTGCTGCATCACTGATCATCGAACGACGACCCAGGAAAGGGACACGACGACGATGAAGACTCAACATTGGACCAGATTGCTGTCGGGGCTGGCACTGACCGCAGCACTCATCTGGGCGGCCCCGGGGTGTGATGGCGACGATTCGACCCTTGCCCCGTATGCGGGCGGAGAGAGGACCCTGTCCACCATCACGGTGGAGGACAGCACGCTCGTCCCCCGGATCACCTGGCTCGGCGGTTACGCCACGGTGCTGGCGGTGAACAAGGGCACCAGTACATCACTGGATCCCACTCTCGTCTGGCTCGTGAGCAAGACGGCGGACGCGCTGAGCTACCCGGTGAAGTACGGAACGCTCCCGTCCGGGGCCCAGGATCTCACCGGACAGTATGGCGGGACCGTGTCGTCGACGCTCTTTGAGGACACGACGTACACCTACTCGGTCATGAAGGCCGACGCGTGGTCGCTGATCTCCCAGCGGCCCAACCGCCCCATCGTCGTAGATTCTTCGGTGACGGGCATCCTGACCGAGCGGAACGACTCGGTCTTCGTCAGCCCGCTCTACCTGACCCAGACCACGAGCCGGATGGATCTCTTCATCAACGTCAAAGAAGTGAAGCCGTTCGGCCGGCTGGGTCGGCTCGAAGTCTTCGCGTCGGACACGACCAACAGGCTGCTCGTGAAGTGGACGATCACGCAGTCGGGCCTCGCCGATTCGTTGATTGCCGCTATCGGTCTCACCAAGGGATCGCAGTACGACATCGGCACCGTGACGTGGGAGCTGATCTCCGAAGACCTGACCGTGACGCCGCCTGTGTACTTCAAGAACAACGTCATCCGGTCGCCCATGAGAATGGGTGACGAGGTCCCGGGAGCAGTACAGTTCACGGTCTACCCCGCCAGCGGGCTGACCCGGGGAACCCAGTACTACCTCTGGATTGCCAACAAGGACTGGGATGGCGTCAACCGGACCCGGTCGACGTCCAACTACGCATTCGCAACGTTCATCGTCTGGTAAATGCCACTGCTATCCGCCACGACTGCTGGAAAGGAGGTGGATGTCCGTCAGCCGACATACCATGTGCGAGAGTGTTATGCAGCAACCTCACTGTTCCACACACCACAATCACAAGGAGGTCCCATGCGGAAGGGATTTCTGTTGATGGTTCTCTCCCTCGTCGTGTCGACGACGATCGCCCTCGGCCAGACCGATTACCAGCGCAAAGCGGTAACGGTGCCGAAGGTGGATCCTGCGGCGATTACGATCGACGGGACCATGGACGAGCCGGCCTGGGCAACGGGCGGGAAGGCGGACATGATCACGTCGGCAGGGTTCGAGATCTTCACGAACAAGTACTACCGGGAGTCGCTGACCGAACCGGACTACGACGAGATGTACGCCCGGATGCTGTGGGCGAAGGACACGCTGTACGTGTTCATGCACATCGACGAATTCGTGGACGATTCGACGGACCTGTACTGGAACGGCCAGTGGACGGGCGACCAGCTGTTCATCGCGCTGTCGAACCGCCTGGGCGTGAACATGAAGGGGTGGTACGACGGGAACGTGTACGCGGCTCCCGACGGGCCGTATCATTTCCTGATCATGGGTGACCAGGTGACGCTGAACAACGGGAACGAGACGGGGATTCCGGACGAGTTCAAGCGGTTCCCGGACGACACGACGCGCGTGTTTGACGCGGCGACGATAGCCCGGTGGGCGACGTTCATCGACAAGCCCAACGGCGTGTGGAACGTCGAGATGGCCATCTATCAGCCCAATGCCGACGCCGGCGCCAAGATCGGCTTCAATATCGGCGGCAGCACGGGTTCGACGTACTCTGACACTGCCTACGGCGACGCCTACGCGTATTACACATGGCAGCCGTCGGTCATCGACTCGCCGTACGCGCAGCCGCAGGGCGTGCCCATACCGGAATGGGGAGCGGATCCGGGATACTACAGCCTGGCCTTTGACGGCGCGTGGGCGCTGCTCGAGCTTGAGCCCGGCGTGGACGATTATACCCGCAAGATGGTGACGGTGCCGAAGGTGGATCCTGCGGCGATTACGATCGACGGGACCATGGACGAGCCGGCCTGGGCAACGGGCGGGAAGGCGGACATGATCACGTCGGCAGGGTTCGAGATCTTCACGAACAAGTACTACCGGGAGTCGCTGACCGAACCGGACTACGACGAGATGTACGCCCGGATGCTGTGGGCGAAGGACACGCTGTACGTGTTCATGCACATCGACGAATTCGTGGACGATTCGACAGACCTGTACTGGAACGGCCAGTGGACGGGCGACCAGCTCTTTATGGGATTGTCGAGCCGTCTGGGCGTGAACATGAAGGGGTGGTACGACGGGAACGTGTACGCGGCTCCCGACGGGCCGTATCACTTCCTGATCCTGGGCGACCAGGTGACGCTGAACAACGGGAGCGAGACGTACATCCCGGAAGAGTTCATGGGGTTCCCGGACGACACGACGCGCGTGTTTGACGCGGCGACGATAGCCCGGTGGGCGACGTTCATCGACAAGCCCAACGGCGTCTGGAACGTCGAGATGGCCATCTATCAGCCGAACGTCGACTTCGGTTCGCGGATCGGCTTTAACATCGGCGGCAGCACGGGTTCGGAGTATTCGGACACCGCCTACGGCGACGCCTACGCATACTACACGTGGAAGCCGTCGGTCATCGATTCGCCGTACGCGCAGCCCCAGGGCGTGCCCATACCGGAATGGGGAGCGGACCCCGGGTACTACACGCTGGCATTTGACGGGGCCTGGTCGTTACTGGAGTTCGGCCCGGAAGGGACGTCCGGCGTGGACAATCCGGATGCAGACGGCCGCGTGCCGAACAGCTTCGTCCTGAACCAGAACTATCCGAACCCGTTCAACCCTTCGACCAGAGTGTCGTTTGACGTCGCACGGTCTGCGAAGATCACGCTGACGGTCTACAACCTCCTCGGTCAGAAGGTCGCCACGCTCGTGAACGAACGCCTCAGCGCGGGACGGCACGAGATGACGTGGAATGCCCAGAACCTGCCGAGCGGCATGTACATCATGTACATGCAGGCAGACGGAAGCTTCACCTCGAGCAGGAAGATGATGTTGCTGAAGTAATCGGGAACGCCCGATCCGTTCTTGCGTGCACGGAGCCGGGCGGACCACAGGCGACCGGCGGTCGGGAAGCGCACTCCTGACTGCCGGCGCCTCTCCGGGTGCCCGCTGCGGCGAGACCCGGAGAGGCGAGCGGAGGTGGACCAGGCGCAGCGTCAGCTTTCTATTGATAGAGGAGAAGTCATGTACGGCACCATGCAAGCGGCCTTCCTTCAGGCCCCGGGGAGATTCAGCGTCGAGGAGCGGCCGATCCCCCGGCCGGGATCGAACGAGCTCCTGGTGAAGACGGCGGCATGCGGCATCTGCACGTCGGAGATCGAGATCTGGAAAGGAAGACTTCCGGGCCTCGAGTACCCCCGCTTCATCGGACACGAGCCCGCCGGGGTCGTCGTGGATGTCGGTGATGGTGTCAAGGATTTCGCCCCCGGTGATCACATCTCGGCGTGGTCGGAGGGGAAGTCGTACGCGGAGTATTTCACCACCCCGGCAAAGTATGCCATGAAGCTCCGCCCCCAGACCCGTCTCGAAGAGGCCCTCGGCGAGCCGATCGCCTGCTCGGTGAACGGCGTCCTCAAGGCAGATCCGCGGCTCAACGACAGCGTTGCCATCATCGGATGCGGGTTCATGGGGTTGATCATGGCGCAGGTGTTTCGCGCCAGAGGCGTGGGCATGCTGATAGCGGTCGACCTCAGGCCCACCATCCGCACTCTCGCCCTTCAGCTCGGCGCGACGCACGCGCTGGATCCGGCCGCCACCGATGTCGTCGCGGCCATCAAGGAGTTCACCGGGGGGCGCGGGGTGGACATCGGCGTCGAGGCCGCCGGGACGCAGACCACGCTGGATCTCGCAGCAAACGTCACGCGGATGGAGGGGAAGCTGGAGGTCTTCGGCTTCCACGTCGGCGAGCCGCGCGCAGTGAACTGGGGCTTCTGGAACTGGATGGCTTTCCAGATCGTGAACGGGCATTCACGGAGCGACTATCTCTACGTCGAAGGCATGAAAATCGGGCTGACGATGCTCGAAGCGGGCACGCTGTCGATGCGTCCGCTCGTGACGCACCGATTCAGCCTGCAGGATATCGGCCGCGGGTTCGACATCGCCGCGGCGAAGGGCGATGACTTTGTCAAAGGTGTTATCGCGTTCTAATTCGAGGGAGATCCCCATGAAGCAGATCCTTCGGTGGTGTGCACTGGCCATGAGCCTCGGCCTCGTGTGTTCCGCCTGGGCGGCGAACACCGGCCGCATTGCGGGGAAGGCGACTGACGCGAAGACGGGAGAGCCGTTGGTCGGGGCGAATGTGGTTGTCGTCGGGACAACCCGCGGTGCGTCCACGGACGCCCAGGGGGATTACTCCATCGCGAACGTCGACCCGGGGCTCTACGAGCTCCGCATCAAGGAAGTAGGTTACCGGGATATGGTGGTACGCGAGGTGCGCGTCCGGGTGGACCAGACGACGTTCATCAATATCAAGATGGAAGAGACGGTTGTGGACATCGGCCAGGAAGTGGTGGTGACTGCTCAACGGCCGCTTGTCGAGAAGGACAACACGGCTTCCAGGGTGTATATGGAATCCGAGCAGATCACTGCGCGGCCGGTCACACAGGTTCTCGATCTGGTGACGGCGATCCCCAGCGTGAACGACGAGAACGGCGTCTTGAAGGTCCGCGGAGGCACGCTCAACGAGGTGTCGTTCCTGGTAGACGGCGCCCGCGCCCGGAACCCGCTTGATCAGACCCCCTACACCAACATCAACCTGGGATCCATCCAGGAGATGGAGGTGATCACGGGGTCATACAATGCGGAGTACGGCGAGGCGCGGTCAGGCGTGTTCAACATCGTGACGAAGGAGGGGCGTGAGAAGTACGACATCTACGCCGATCTCCGGTACTCCCCGCCGGGCGTCAGGCATTGGGGGCCTTCGCTCTACGATGAGAATTCCACCCTGTACTGGGAGAACTCCCACGCCCGCCATCTGCAGTGGTGGATCGACTATCCCGACCAGTGGGTCGACCCGAACGGTCTCTACGGCAACGACCCGCGGAGCAGCTGGACGCCCGAGCAGGCGTACCAGAACTACCTCGATACGCACAGGCCCCTGAACGACTACACCAACACGCCCGGGTATTCGGCCGAGTTGAGCATCGGCGGCCCCATATCGCTCGAATCAGGGCTGTTCTTCCATGTGTCGGGGAAATACCGTTCCGAGCCTCCCCTGATGGGCAACTCGTACCGCGACAGGGGCGAGTTTTTCGATGGGACGGCGAAGCTGACGTATCAGGCAACGCAGAACATGAGGATCCTCCTCACGGGGTTCTGGGGGATCGAGAACAGTTCCTGGGGGATCGGCGGCGGGCCGGACTACTTCTGGGCCACCAACTACGGCAACGATTCCCGCTATGCGTACTACGACTTCCCCGGGTATCCGACCACGCGAACATGGGGCGTGACCGGGAAGCTCACCAACATCGTCGACCAGGCGACGATGTACGAGATCCGCCTGAGCAACGTGACAGCCACGCGCGAAGTGGCGCCATTTCCGGACGATCCGCTCGGGTACGCTGCAAGCGATGCACAGCGCGACAACCTGCGCGCGTATGAGACACTCACAGATTCAGCGGGAAACCCCTACACGCAGCCGGTGGTCGGGGGGTATGAGAACCGGATAGGCTATAACACGACGGGCTACTACTATCGCTACAACGACAAGAACACCGACTGGACACTGAGCGGGTACTACCAGCGCCAGATGAGCAAGGACTGGCAGCTGAAGGCGGGCGCGGAATTCACGTACTACGTGCTCGATCACTACAACGAAGCGAAATCTCCGACGCGCGTCGACGACCACACGTACAACCCGTACCAGGGGTCGGCGTACGTACAGGCCAAGATCGAGCTGGGCGGTTTCATCATGAACCCCGGCCTTCGCTACGACTTCTACAATCCGAACGACGTCCTGTATCTTGATCCCTTCGATCCTTTGAGCGGGCCGACTGAAAGCACCTCAGGATTCTCACAGCTCAGCCCGCGGCTCGGCATCTCGCATCCGATCGACGAGTACACGGTGCTTCATTTCTCGTACGGTCACTTCTTTCAGCGCGCAACGTTCGGGGATTACGGAGAAGGAAATAGCGACGCCCAGTCGCTCGGGAACCTGACCACCTTTATCGTGTCGGGTTCAAATCCGTTGAGCCCATGGGTGCTCGGCAACCGCGCCGTGAAGCCCGAGAAGACCATCCAGTACGAGCTGGGCATCGAACGGAACTTCTTCGAACAGGTCGTGTTTGGCGTGACCGGCTTCTACAAGGACATCCGGAACAATATCTCCGTTCAGACAATCGATAACCTGGAGGGCATCCGGTACACGACCAACGGGAACTCGAGCTACTCCGACGTGACCGGCGTGGAGATCTATCTGCGGAAACAGCCGACCCGTGAATCCTGGGGTCTGCTCTGGGGGTATGCGAACTTCACGACCCAGTCCGGGATTGTCGGGCGCGCCGGCGATCCGGTGCTCATCACGCCGACGGGAGTCCGGTACGCCGGCAGCGGCGACGCGATTGTCTACAATAATCCCCGTCTCAAGGCCGGTGTCTACTACCAGACGCCCCCGGACCTGCAGAGCTTCTGGAACCTGTTCTCGCTCCTGAGCTTTTCCGTGGACTACCTGGCGGTTCTCCCGAATGATCAGATCCTCTCCGACTTCTTCTCCTATAATGGGGTCAATTATGTGCGGGGGTGGGATCAGAACACCAACCTGCGGGTCCAGAAAGACTTCACTGTCGGGGGGGACCTCCTGAAGATCGGGGTCTACGCACAGATCTATAATCTCTTCAACAACCAGTGGCTAAACTTCGCGGCGTTCGAGTCGTGCTCGCCGGAAGAGCAGCAGAGGTTTGTGGAGAGCGATTTCGACTATCTTCCGTCGTACGACCGGAAGGGCGCGCCGATTCTGGACCTCGCGAAATACCGGAATCTACCGCGGTCGTACTATTTCGGCCTGATCATTGAACTCTAGCATACCCCGGAGAAAGGCTTCCATGAGACACATTGCATGCACGATTCTGGCGATGCTGGTCCTCGCGGCGGCGTATCCCGGGGAACAGGCGGCCGCGCAGGGGAAGGCGGAGCTGATTCATCAGCGGGGCCGTCTCTGGGAAAACGTAGCGAACGACGGCTGGATAGGCAGTCTGGGCGCGTGGGACTATCTAGTCTCCGCGCCTCTAGGGCTGTTCCCGGGTTTCACCGGATTCCAGCACCCGTTGGGGAACGAGAACAACGCGATCAATACGTTTGCGAATGCAAACATGCACGACTTCCGGTCCGGCGTATGGATCGTGGCGAAGGACATGCTGCGTCCCGGGCCCCCTCCGATCTACGCACCGACGCCGGCTGAATACGAGCTCTATACGTCGGGGCTCCAGGAGGGCGCGTATGGTATCGAGCAGACCCGGGCACCGCTTGAGATGAAGCAGAACTTCATCGAGAATCCGGGGTTTGACCCGCTGCTCCCGGAAGAGATGATCGCCGCCACATGGAACACGAGCGTCGGCGTCACCGTGACGCGGCGGTCGTACACGTGGAGCTACCCGGGATTTCGCGACTTCATTATCTACGACTACGTCTTCAAGAATACCGGTCTGATCGTTTCGACACAGACACAGCAGGTCGTGACCAATCCTCAGGACTTTCAGCAGACCCTGAACGGCGTCTACTTTGTCTTCCATTCGGGGATCTCGGTGTCCACGAAGAGCCAGATCAACTTCCACAGCGAGCTCACGGCCGTACAGGCGGGCGCATTTGGGTGGCTCCCTGGGGCGTACCACGACTACTATCATATTCGCGACGACGGGGAGCTGGTGTTCTCCACGAACGCGAACGGCGGGAAGGAGCCGCTCCCGGACGATCCGTATCCCACGAAGCCCCCCGACCAGTGGCAGCAGCGGTTCGGTCAGGAGCTTCAGAGCCCGGCGGCCTTTGGCTGGCTGTCTCTGTATGCGTCGCCGACCTCGGGCGGGCCGCGTCCGAATGCACGTCCCGATGTGCTGCGGATCGATACCCACAAGGGTGGAAGTTTCAACGGCGCGACACTCGATCTCGAGCGGTTCACCACGCTGACGGGGAAGAAGCCGGATTTCTATCTCTTTGCCACCACCCCGGACACTCAGGCGAGGCTGGGCAATAGCGGTCGCCGGTTCAACTTCTACACGTTTTCATACGGGCCGTACACGCTTGCGCCGGGTGATTCCGCGCGCATCATCATCGCCGAGATTGCCGGGGTCATGGACATGGCCGTCGTCACCGCCGGCGATCCGGACGGCTGGTTTCCGGACAGCAGCATCGCGGCCATCGAGCGCAACGCCGAGAATGCGCGGGATGCGGTGGCCTGGGGGGTGGGTGCGACCGTGCAGGGGGTCCCTCTTGCGGCGGACGCGCCGGAACCTCCGCCCATGCCGATCGCCGATGCGGTCAACGCGAGCGCCGGGCTGGACAGCGCGGCGGTTGCCATCGTGTGGGAAAAGAACGCCGAGGAAGCCGTCATCTCCGATGGATCGGGCGGGACGTACTTTGACGGAGCAGTGGACGTCGACGGATACCGGGTCTATCGGTCGAAGGATTTCCAGTACGTCAGCGAAACCGAGCTCCCGGCGTTTCGCGGCGCATCATGGGAGCTTCTCGCGGATATTCCGCGGAGTCAGTTCGCCAGCGTTCTTGATCCGAACACGGACAAATACCGTCTGGTGGATCGGGGAGTGACGTTCGGTTTCCGGTACGGGTATTACGTGTCCGCCTACCGGCTCGCGGACGCCGCTGCGACGTGGACCTCCGCCAACGGGTCGAGGGTCACCGGGCTGCCGGAGATGGAGAGCGGCAGCGCGAACAAGACCGGTGCGATTTCTCCCGCCCCCGGCCCCTCCGACAATCTGTCGGGGATCTTCGTCGCGCCAAATCCGTACGTGTATGGCGATCCCCAGCGTTCCTTCGTTGGGAGCGGCGACTACATCGAGTTCCGGAATCTCCCCGAGCGTTGCACCATCCGCATCTACACGCTGGGGGGCGACCTGGTGAAGACGCTGGAGCATCAGCCCGACTCCCGCGGGAACCTCTTCGGGAGCGAACGATGGGATCAGCTGAAGACCGATTCCGGCCTGCAGGTTGCGCCCGGGTTGTACGTCTACAACGTCGAGTCGAAGACGCCCGGTCTCGACGGCTCGTACACCGGCAAACTCATGATTATCCGCTGACGGAGGCCGGACCATGAAGACTCGCATCTATCTCCTGTGTCTCGCCCTGCTGGTGGGCGCTGCCCCGTCGACCTCGCGGGCATTCAACAAAGGTGGAAGGGCCTCGTTCCAGTTCCTGAAGATCGGCATCGGGGCGCATCAGACCGCGGTGGGTGAAGTTGCGGTTGCCACATTCAGGGACGTCAACGGCGTCTTCTGGAATCCCGCGCTCATTACGGGGGTTCAGAACGTTGAGGCCTCGTTCTCCTACAACCGCTGGTTTGCAGGGATGAGCTACTATGCCGGCGCGGCGGGCGTGCGGTGGGAGGGCGTCGGGGTCTTTGCACTGAGCTATGCCGGCCTCGGGTATGGCGACATCGAAGAGGCGCTCGTGACCAGTCCCACAGGATCGAGTGACACGCGCACCGGCAGTTCGTTCACCGGAAGCGACATGGTATATGGATTGAGCATCGCGCGCGAATTTACAGAGAACCTCTCGATCGGCGCCACGGTCAAGTACATTCGCGAAGAGCTCTGGACGTATTCCGAGAACCTCTGGGCATTCGACGTCGGGACGTACTACGACACCAAGTTCAAGGGGATCCGGTTCGCGATGAGCGCCCAGAACTTCGCCGGTTCCGTCAAGTATGTGTCGGCGGGGTCGCAAGACGTCGCAGGCTACGATATTCCACTCCTCTTCCGGATCGGCGCTTCGATCGACCTGGTGAGCGGCGGCGATGCCTTCCTGAATGCCGGCCCGGACCACCGCCTGATGCTGGGTGTCGAAACGGTCAACTCGAACGACTACGGCGAGCGCTGGCATGTGGGCGGAGAGTACTCGTTCCGCGATTTCATCAGCCTGCGGGGTGGCTACCGGTTCAACTATGACGAGGGCAACCTGTCGTTCGGCATCGGCCTGCAGCAGAAGATCTCCGACATGATGCTGAAACTTGACTATTCCTATGTGAGCTACGAACACCTGGAGTCGCCCCATCGGGTGACCCTGACATTCGCATTCTGACGTACCCCGTCCCGGTCCCGCGACAGGTGCGGGGCGGGACCGACATGCCGCGCGAGGAGAGGTCCTATGGCGTTTTCGTCAATGGTCCAACATGGCGTTACACTGACGCGTGAGAATTTCACACGACCCCCGCTCGAGATGGGTATCATGCCGTTCTGGTTCTGGAACGGCCGGATGGACAGGCAGGAGATGGAGTGGCAGCTGCGGGAGTACCACGCGAAGGGGATCCGGAGCATATTCATCCACGGGCGTTTCGGATTGAAAGTGCCGTACGTGTCGGACGCGTGGTTCGACAAGGTCAAGGAGGCGGTGGATCTCGCCCGCTCCATCGGGATCGACGCCTGGGTGTACGACGAAATGAACTGGCCGAGCGGGACCGCCGAGCGGAAAGTCCCGACGAAATACCCCCACCTCACGCAGAAATACCTGGAGCTCGTGGCGCTCAACGTCGACGGGCCGCTGTTCACCTTCCTCGAGGCCACGGACAATCGGTACGTGAACACCGGCGATTCCTGGCCGGTCGCGGCGATCGGATGCACGGAAGAGGAGTATCAGACCACGATCAAGTCCCCCATCGACCTGACGCTGAACCTGTCGTTCGAGAAGGTGCTGCCCTGGGAGGCACCAGCGGGGAAATGGCGGCTGCTCTACTTTCTTCAGAAGGAGGTTCCGTACTACATCGACACGCTCAACCCCGAGTCGACCGAGCGTTTCATCGAGCTGACGCACGACCGGTACAATCAGGCGGTCGGGAAAGAGTTCGGCACGACCGTGCCCGGATTCTACACCGACGAACCGGCGATGCACTACTACCACGTCGGGATCGACAACTACGTCATCCCCTGGACGACGCAGATGTTCAAGATCTTCCGCGAGAAGCGGGGGTATGACCTCCGGCCGTTCCTCCCCGCGCTTTATCTCAATATGGGCCCGCGGACTGCGCAGATCCGGTACGATTTCTGGCGGACGCTCACCGAACAGTATGCCGAAACGTACTACGGGCGCATCCGCTCGTGGTGCGACGAGCACGGTGTGCTCTTCACCGGCCACCTGTTGTTCGAAGAGTGGCTGCGCATGCACGCGCGCTGCGAGGGGAACCTCTTCCGCTACCTCGAGAAGATGCATATCGTCGGGGTCGACCACCTCTATCCGAAGATCGGGACCGTGCAGGAGCCCGACCAGCATGTCGCGCTGAAGGTCGCGAGTTCCGCCGCGCACCATTTCGGCAGCACGCGGCTCCTCTGCGAATCGATGGGCGGCGCGTACTGGGACTGCTCCCTGGAGCGGATGAAGTGGATCGCCAACTGGGAATATGTTCTCGGGGTGAACCTCTTCAACAACCACGGGTACCACTACTCGATCGAAGGCGAGCGGAAGCGCGACTGGCCGCCCTCCCAGTTCTACCACCACACGTGGTGGAAGCACTACGACCGGTTCACGAACTACATGGCGCGGATCAGCCACGCCCTCTCGGGCGGGCGGCACGTCGCCAAGGTCCTCATTCTCTACCCGCTGAATAGCATCTGGACGAACTACGTGCCCCAGGCGCGGACCGCCGTCGGCAACCTGATCGAGTCCGACTTCTGCTACCTGACCGATACGCTACTCCGGCTGCATTTCGACTTCGACTATGTGGACGAGGACGTACTGGCCGGAGCGAAGGTGGGTGGCGGAAAGATCGGAATCAGGGATGAGGACTATGAGGTGTTCATCCTGCCCCCGGTCACGCACGTCAAGGAGAGCACGTTCTTGCTGCTGAAGAGGTTCGTACATGGCGGCGGCACGGTGATCGCCGATACGCTGCTCCCCGTGGAGTTCCTCGAGGCGAAAGCAGACGGCGCGGTCGGACAGATTCAGAAGATGTTCGGCGTGGATCCCGTGAAGGCGCTCAAGGCCGTCGAAAGCGGGAAGGATGCCCCACTGCGCATCATCCGGAAGGCCGGGAAGGGGAGTGTGACAACCTTTGCCGGTCCCGGGCTGTCCAAGACCAGGCCTTCGGAAACCCTCCGGAAGGCGCTCGAAGCGTCGATCACTCCGGATGTGACCATCAGCGACGGGGATGTCTTCTATCTCCACCGCGTGAAGGACGGCTTCGATATCTACTTCCTCGCGAACACAAGCAAGGAATGGAAGCGCGGCGTGGAGGTGAGCTTGGAGGCGTCGGGCAATCCCGAGGTCTGGGATGCGAACACGGGTGCGGTCGCGCCGCTGACCACGTACAGCGTTCGCCGCGGGCGGACAACGTTCACGCTGGATTTCCCGCCGTCGGAATCGCACATCGTTGTGCTGACTTCCGGCAAGCCGAAGCCGCACGTCACCGAGACGAACCTGACGGTCGAGCGGGTCGATGCGGAGGGCGTGGCCGGCTGCGGTGGTGGAAGCGCGAAGCGGGTCTTCGCAAACGTGCGCCGTGGCGGCAAGAACACGCTTGTGACCGCCCGGGCCAAGCCTGCCCTCCGCCCGATTGCGCTGAAGGGGCCGTGGTCGTTCGCGCTGGAGGGCGACAACGCCCTGCTCTTGAGCTCCTGGAAGATGGCTGTGGGCGCGGGTGTCGGCCGGCCTGTGGAGCCTTCGTTCGACGACAGCCAGTGGCTTTCCGTGAAGCCGGGGGCGTGGGAGATGCAGCTTCCGCAGGAGCGCGATCAGGCAACGTATCCGGAGGTCGTGTGGTACCGGTCGTACGTTGAAGCCGACGTGGTGCCGGGCGATGCGCGTATGCTCATCGACGGATTCAGCGGGAGCGACCACGATGTTTTCATCAACGGTGCGGAGCTGAACGCTCCGACGCGTCGGAGCTCTCTGGATGCGGAGATCAGGGAGGTCGATATCGCGTCATATCTTCACCCCGGTCGCAACACGATTGCGATCCGGTTGACCGTGACGCGCCGGACGGACGGCCTGCTGGATCCGCTGAAGATCGTCGGCCGGTTCACGCTGGAGCGGCAGAACGGTTCGTACAAGATCATCGCGCCGCAGACGTCGATTCTGACGGGCGACTGGACGCTGCAGGGGTATCCCTCCTTTTCGGGAACAGGCGTTTACGGAGCGTCGTTCAGGCTGCCCGCGCAGTACGAGGGCGGACGGATCTTCCTGGAGGCGGATTGCGGCGAAGACGTCCTGGAGGTGGTCGTGAACGGCGTGTCTGCCGGCGTGCAGCCCTGGCACCCGTACCGCGTGGATGTCACCGGGCACGTCCGCCCCGGGGTAAACCGTCTTGAGCTGAAAGTCACCAACTCGCTGATCAATCTTCTCGAAGGAGTGACCGCCGAATCCGGGCTTCGGTCGTCCGTTCGGCTGGTTCACGAACATCGATATCTCCTCACGCCCAACAGCAGAAAGTCCAAGGCCCATGGCACGGGAAGGCGTTCTCGTCGTCGGTAGCGCCAACATGGATATGGTGGTCAGCACCTCGCGGTTTCCCCGCCCCGGCGAGACCGTTCTCGGGCGCTCGTTCGCGATGTTCCCGGGAGGGAAGGGAGCCAACCAGGCGGTCGCCTGCGCGAAGCTGGGAGGCAATGTCACATTCATCGGCAGGATGGGGAAGGACGTTTTCCGGGACCGGCTGTTCGCCAGCATGCGGAACGACGGGGTCAAGCTGAGGCGCGTGACGATCGATCCTTCGCTGCCGACAGGGATTGCCGTCATCACTGTTGACAGCACCGGGCAAAACCAGATCATGGTGGCGTCGGGTAGCAACATGGCGCTTCTGCCTGCCGACATCGACCGGCACAAGACTGCATTCGGTGAAGCCCGGGTCCTCCTCGTTCAGCTGGAGACGCCGCTCCCGGCCGTGCAGCGCGCGGTTGCGCTGGCGAAGCAGAAGAAGCTCACCGTCATCCTGAATCCCGCTCCTGCCAGACGCCTGCCCAAGTCGCTTCTGACCATGGTGGACTACCTCACGCCGAACGAGAACGAGCTCTCGGTGCTGAGCGGGCTGCCGGTACACGGCCTCGCCTCGGCTGAGCGGGCTGCACGGAAGCTGATGGCCGGAGGGGTCAGCAGCGTCATCGTCACGCTGGGAGCGAAGGGGTGCATGGCAGTGACGGCCAGGGGGTCCAGGATCTTCCCGTCGTACAAGGTACACGCGGTCGATACGACCGCGGCAGGCGATGCGTTCAACGGAGCCCTTGCGTTCGGGCTTGCGGCCGGGTTGAGCCTGGAGGCTGCGGTGCCGTTCGCCAACGGTGTGGCAGCCCTTTCGGTAACGAGGATGGGAGCGCAATCGTCGATGCCCAGCATGAAGGAAGTTCGGACGTTCATGAGGCGTGCGCGGTGATCCGCCGGATCGACCATACCACGATCACCGTGTCCGACCTCCGGCGATCCGTGGATTTCTACACAGAGCTTCTGGGATTCGTCGTCGACCACGAAATGTGGATCCCTGAATCCCGTCTGAAGATTGTTTTCCTCCGGGTGGGCGATACCATCCTTGAGCTGTTCGGCGTCGAGGAATGCACAGGGTCGGCCATCTCGGAGGTGAACGACGTCATCGGTTACAAGCACATCTGTCTTCGCGTGGACAGCGTCGACGAGGAGTACGCCCGGCTTCACGCCTCCGGCGTGCCCTTCTACATCCTGCCGACGAATGTGCAGAACGTGCGGATCGCGTTCTTCAAGGACCCGGACGGTCTGGCTATCGAATTGATCGAAGACCTCGAAGAGGTGCGTCCATGAAAAAGCATGGCATTCTCAACGCCAGGCTAGCCCAGGTTGTCGCCGCTCAGGGTCACTCCGACCGGCTGGTCGTGTGCGATTGCGGCCTCCCGATCCCCAGGAGTGCGGAGGTCGTGGATCTGGCCCTCACGCAGAACATCCCCCGGTTCCTGGAGACGCTCACAGTCATCCTGGAAGAGACGGAAATCGAATCGGCCTACGTGGCGGAGGAAATGGCCAGGGTCAGCAAGCCGCTGTACGACAGGACCATGGCCCTCCTGGGGACGATTCCGGTGACGGTCGTGCCGCACGATACCTTCAAACAGATGACAGCGAACGGAGGGACGACGACGTTCGTGCGAACCGGGGAAGCCACTCCGTTCGCCAATGTCATCCTCGTCTCCGGGGTCACGTTCGACTGACCCTCCGTCACTACAGGAGCATTGCGTATGCACTACAGGACATTTGGGTCGATGGGTTGGAATGTCTCCGAGATCGGGTTCGGAGCGTGGGCGATCGGCGGGGATATGTGGGGTCCTCAGAGCGACGAGGAGTCGCTCAAGGCCCTGCATCGGGCGCTCGATCTGGGGGTGAACTTCATCGATACCGCGCAGGGATACGGGAAAGGGCACAGTGAGGAGCTGATTGGGAAGCTGCTGAAGGAACGCCGGGAGGACGTCTACGTGGCCACAAAGGTGCCGCCGACACCCGGATCAGCCTGGCCCGCGCCCGAGAATGCGGACGCGCGGAAGTGGTTCCCCGCGTCGTACATCATCGAGCAGTGCCACGGCTCGCTGAAGCGCCTCGGCCGCGACCACATCGACGTCTATCAGTTCCACACGTGGGCGACCGCGTTCAACGTGGCCGATGAATGGTTCGAGGCGATGAGCACACTGAAGGAGCAGGGGAAGATCCGCGCGATCGGGGTCAGCGTGCCGGATACGACTCCTGACAACGTCATCGGATCGCTGGCACTCGGCAAGGTCGACGCGGTGCAGGTGATCTACAATATCTTCGAGCAATACCCCCGGTGGAATCTCTTCCCCGTCTGCCAGAAGCTGGGCACGGGCGTGATCGTCAGGGTCCCGTTCGACGAAGGGTCGCTGACAGGTCGCTTCACCGACGCCACGACGTTTCCCGAAGGGGACGTACGGCGGCACTACTTCCGCGGCCGGAATCTCAAGGCCGTCGTGAGGCGGGTGGAGGCCGTCCGGACCTACAAGGATCGCGTCCTCCCGGCGATGACGATGCCAGAGCTTGCGCTGCGGTACGCCCTCACCCACCCCGCTGTGTCCACGGTGATTCCCGGCATCAGGAACGTCAGGCAGGCGGAGGCCAACATCGCTCCCGGCGACGGAAACCCGTTGCCGGACACGATCCTCGTCGAGATGGAGCAGTTCGAGTGGAGAAAGGACTTCTGGCACGTTGAAGTTGATGAGTAACACCACTGAAGTCGGCGGAGAGTATTTCTGACACCGACCCGCAGGGTTCCTGGAATCGACGCACGACATTCGTTCACCTGTGAAGGGCACTCGCATGAACAGCGTTCGCAACCGCTCTCTTCTGATCGTTCTCGCATTCCTCATCGCGTCTGCCGCGACGGCTCAGATCAAGGGTCTGACGTACGAATCGCTCTTCCGGCCAGCCGGCATGCAGCCCCACCGGGTGCCCATCGGCCTGTGCGAGGACTATCCAGAGGAAACCACCACGCCCGCGATCATGAGGGGCGACATGGAGCTGCTCAAGCGCACGGGGATCCGTGTCCTCCGCATATCCTTCGGATGGGATGCGATCGAAACGTCGAAGGGCACCTACAACTGGCTCTTCTGGGACGAGTATGTGAAGATGGCGGTTGAGGAGTACGGCATCACGCTCGTGCCGTACGTATGTTACACGCCGTCCTGGAACTCGACGGGCGACACGACCAACTTCTGGAACCACACGCCGAAGGATTACGAGGCGTTCGGCGGGTTCATGACCGCGCTCGTCAGCCGCTACAAGAAGTGGATCAAGACGTGGGAGCTCTGGAACGAGCCGGATATCGACGCGTACTGGTCCGGGTCCTCGGCCGACCTTGCGAAGCTGACGAAGATCGGGGCCGAGGCGGTCCGGAAGGCTGACCCTGAGGCAAAGGTGGTGCTGGCGGGCCTCGCGCACAACACGAAGTTCCTGCGGGCCCTCTTCCGCGATCACGGCATCAGCCCGTACGTGGACGTCGTGAACTGCCACAGCTACTTCGAAACGTGGAGCGCCGAGCCGCTCGAAACCGTACTCGACTACGTGAACACGATCGCCGACATCATCGCGCAGTACGGCAACGGCCAGTCGCTCTGGATGGCCGAGGTGGGGTACAGTACCTTCCGCCGGCCGGACGGGTTCGTGTCCGATTCGTACTGGTCGACGTACGATTACGAGCACACGCCGTCCTACCAGGCCGTGGCGATGTGGCGGACGCTCACGATGCTCCTCTCCACCGAAAAGATGGCGGCGGTGACGTGGTATGAGATCAAGGACCTGCCGCCGACGGAGAATGTGATCGGCGACGTGAACAACCGGAACCTGGGCGTCGCCTACGTCGATTTCAAGCCGAAGCCTGCCGAGACCGCCTTGACGTTCTTCAGCACGTTCTTCGGCAACAAGGCGACATGCATCGACCGGGAGGTGACCGTCAAGCGGCCGCTCGGATCGGACAGCCAGGTCCACGCCTTCAGGATGGAGGACGGCTCTACGGCGGTCGTCGCCTGGCTCAAGACCAACGTCAAGGGGCGCGCGCTGTCAGGGAAGATGGGGAATCTGAAGGATACGCGCCGCGAAACCATCGCTCTGGATCTCCCGGGCTCTGGCTCCGGGAAGGCGACGATGTATACCGAGCTTGGCGTGGGGACTTCATACAACGGCGTTGCTGTCCAGGACGGTCGGATGCTCGTGAACAACCTGGAGCTGTCGGGTGGCGCGATCGCCATACTCAAAATCGAATCGGGGAAGAGCAAGTGATGACACTGACACCGGTCCCGGTCAGTGATGTCGCCTTCGCGCGGTTCGGGAAGGTCGTCCTCAGCCCGCGCGGCGTGCCGACATCCGAGGCGAAGGACTACAAGTTCTGGTCTGACATTGCCCATTACGAGATCCAGGGCGAGACTGAGATCGGACTGTGCCAGGTGTTCCGCCAGCCGGTGAATGTCATCACGGGCATGGAGCGCCATCTGCACACGCCTGAGATCCTGATCCCGATTGACGCCCCGTTCGTTCTTCCACTGCTGCTGGAGGAGAGTCCCGCCGGGGAGGCGGCGATCTTCCGGGTAGAGCCGGGGCAGGCGGTCGTCATCAACCCGGGCATATGGCACGGGGCCTGCCTGCCCGCGGGGGCCGATGCGTCATGGTACTTCGTTGTCTTCCGCAGGGGCACGCCGAAGACCGACGTCGAGAAGAAACCGGTCGAGTCCTTCACGATCGAGGGGGTCTGAAGCCGCATGTCACGCATCACGCTCTCCACCGGAAGGATCTCGATCACCTTCGGTCCGCAGCCGCTTGCAATCGCCTCCATCGTGAACGAGGCAACGGGCGAAAAGGTCATGCGCTCCGGGACGCACGAGGTCATCCTCCGTCTTCCCCACCGCATCTCCGAACCGGTCTTTCTCACCGAAGTTGTTTCATTTGAAAAGTCACCCGCGGGAGTTCGGTGGCTTCTTGAGGACCAGGAACGCAGGCACCGCGTGGTTCTCGAGGCGAGCGAGACGCCTGACGGAATCCGGATCGACGCGCACGTGGAAGCTGCCGTGCCCGTATGGCTGCTGGAGTGGCGGATCCGAGATCTGGACGCGCGGGAGATCGTGCTCCCTGCCCTTGGTGGCCAGTCGCTCGGCAGCCGTATGCCCAGGGACACGACGCTCAGTTTCAAGTACCCGTTCTGGTGGAACGCGCAATTTGTGCTTGCGCCCGGGAAGGGCGGAGGGTTCTGGCTCCGAACGATGGACCGCGAACCGATCTTCAAGCTCGTCAGGGTGAAACGGACCGGGCCGGGGTTCCAGCTCACATACGGGATCGAAGCCACGGCGCCGCTCGTGTCGACGACGCTCAGCGGGAGCTGGTACCTGGACTGCTACAGGGGGTCGTGGCGCGTCCCCACGGAGACGCACCGCGCGTGGATGGAGGGAGCTTTCGGTCTGCTCCCCCTCGCGAAGAATTCCATGGCTCCCGCGTGGTCACACGACATCGACTTCGTTCTCGAACTCTGGGGGATGGGGAAGGAGACACCCGTCCCGATGCACACATTCGCGCAGATGGAGAGCCGCATCAAGGCCTTCCGTCCGTTGCACGACCCGCGCCGCACGCTCTTGTATCTTCCGGGGTTCGCGGAGCATGGCATCGATTCCCGGGCGCCGCAGTACAACCCGGGCGAGGCGCTGGGAGGGAGGGACGGATTCCTGAGGCTGGTGGACCTGGCCCACAGACTGGGCTATCGGGTCATGCCGCATACGAACGTGTTGTGCCTGACGTTCGAGCACCCCGAGTACGACCGGTTCCGGGATGCCGTGGTGGCGGATGCGTTCGGGCAGCAGCAGGGGTGGGCTCTCGACATCGACGGAGACTGGCTCGCGGAGCCGTACTTCTCGTATATCAATCCCGGCGTGCGGGCGTGGGGTGATCTGATGGAGGGGGTGATCGGGGAGCTTGTCAACGACTACGGTGCTGACGCGATCTTCCTGGATCAGACGCTCCTTGCGTTCAACGTCTCCCGGGGACCGAATTTCGTGACGGGAATGCGGGAGCACGTGCAGCGATTGCAGAACGCGTTTCCCCGCACGCTGTTCGCGGGCGAGGGGCTTCATGAGCAGGTTGTCGCGGCGCTTCCGTTCGCGCAGATTCACGGCATTGACAGCATCAGCGAGGTGCACGGCCTCGAGGGCCGCGCACGCTGGCGGCAGGCGCATCCGGTGTCGACGACGCTGTTCGGGCCATACACGCACTTCTGCGCACACCTTCTGACCCGACATCCGGAGCACCATTTCTTCGCGCTCCAGGAGGCGGCGTACGAGCGCCTCGGGGTCATCCCCGCGCTCTGTCTTTATTCTCACACCCAGCCCATGGAGCATCCCGGTACGCGGCGGATGCTCCGCAGATCCACGGTCCTTCGAAAGAGCAGATCATGAGAACCGTCAATGCTGCAGTGATCGGGACGGGATTCATCGGGCCCGCCCATGTGGAAGCGCTTCGCAGAACGCCCGGCGTCAACGTCCTGGCCATCGGATCCAACGAGCCCGACCGCGCGCGTGACATTGCCGGCCGGTTTGGCATCCCACGCGTGTATGACAGCTGGCAGGCGGTGATCCGCGACGCCGACGTCGAGGTGGTGCACAACTGCACCCCCAACAACCTGCACTTCACGATCAACAAGGCGGCGATCGAGGCGGGAAAGCACATCGTGTCCGAAAAGCCGCTTACGATGACCTCGAAGGAATCCGCGGCGTTGCTCGCGCTGCTGAAGAAACGGCCTGTCGTCAACGCGGTCAACTTCAATTACAGGATGTACCCGCTGATCCAGCACGCCCGGGCAATGGCGACGCGCGGCGACCTTGGACCGGTTCATCTCATTCACGGGCACTACATCCAGGACTGGCTCCTGTACGACACCGACTATAACTGGAGGCTCGAGCCCGAATTCGGCGGCGTGTCGCGCGCCGTTGCCGACATCGGCTCCCACTGGTGCGATCTCGTGCAGTTTGTGAGCGGGAGGACAATCGTCGAGGTCATGGCGGATCTGATGACGGTCCACCCAAAGCGGAAGAAGCCGGCGGGAGTTGCGGACACATTCAAGGGGAAGGAAGCAAAGGCCGCTCCGAAGGGGGTCAGCGTTCCGGTGGAGACGGAGGATGCGGGGATCATCATGTTCCGGCTTGACAACGGCGGACGCGGCGTGGTGACGGTCTCGCAGGTCAGCGCCGGCCGGAAGAACCGCGAGTGGTTTGAGATCGACGGGGGGACTGCCGCGGTGGCGTGGGATCAGGAGGAGCCCAACAGTCTCTGGATCGGTCATCGCGACCGGGCGAACGAAACGCTTCTCAAAGACCCGTCGCTGTTGGACGAGTCCGCCCGGCGGTACGCCCACTACCCGGGGGGCCATCCCGAGGGGTATCCCGACGGGCCGAAGAATCTGTTTACGAACGTGTACGCCGCCGTCCGCTCCAGGGAAAAGGCCGGCAAGAGGGCCCCCGATTTTCCGACGTTCGCAGACGGGCACCGGGAGAACCTCATCGTGGACGCAGTCATGGCGAGTCACCGGCAGCGCCGGTGGGTTCGCGTGAACCATTCACCGGAAACGCGCGGAGTGTCATCATGAAGATCGGGTTTCTTACGGCATGCTTGCCGAAGGTCGGTCTGGACGAGCTCGTCGGCTGGGCTGGCGACCAGGGGTTCGGGGCGATTGAGATGGCGGCGTGGCCGGTCGCGTCCGATCGCGACTACCAGGCGAGGCAGATCGATGCCGCGAAGTTCACGAAGGGAGACGCGAACCGCATCAAAGGACTGCTGGCGGAGCACCATCTCACCATTTCGGCCATGGCGTATTACGACAACAACCTCGATCCCGACCTGGCGGTCCGCAAGCATCATCACGACCATCTGAAGAAAGTCATCAAGACGGCCGGGCTCCTCGATGTGGGGCTGGTGGGAACGTTTGTCGGTGCGCGGCCGGACAAGACGCCGACCGAGAACATGAAGGAGATCGGGAAGGTATTCCGCGGGTTGGTGGAGTACGCGGAAGACCACGGCGTCCGTCTGATGATCGAAAACTGCCCGATGGAACACTGGCAGCGGTTCGGCCTGCCGGGCAACTATGCATACTCTCCCGAGCTCTGGGAGGCGCTGTTCAATGAGGTCCAGTCCGACTCCTTCGGGCTGAACTTTGATCCCTCGCATCTCTACTGGCTGGGAATCGACTATCTGCGCGCGGCGCGGGAGTTCGCCCCGAAGATTTTCCATGCCCACGCCAAGGACACCGAACTCCTTCCTGACGGCGTCTTCAGGTACGGCCCGTTCGGCCGGCAGATCGATCCGATTCCATGGCAGTCGGGGTGGTGGCGCTACCGGATCCCGGGGCTCGGCAGGATCGACTGGCGTTCGTTCGTCAACGTATTGCAGGAAGTGGGATACGACCATGTCATGTCCATCGAGCACGAGGACCCGATCTGGGAGGGGAGCGAGGAAAAGGTAAAGCACGGTCTTGCGCTCGGCCTGAAGCATCTCTCCCAATTCGTTCTGTAATGCCGAGCCAACTGTCATGCGCTACAATGCCCTATCGACACGGCTGGTCAGCGCGAGCACTGGCCCCTTTGCGTTCATAGCACTCATACATTGTGGGGGGACTAGCAGGTCATGATGCGATCGCTGCTGAAAGAGCCGTACGTCCCGTTCGGGACGCAATACTACCGCGCACCCTCGCCCCCGCCCACGGAATGGGAGCGGGACCTCGAGGACATCGCCAGGCGCGGCTTCACGATGGTGAAGTACTGGGTGCAGTGGCGGTGGAACGCCCCCCGTGAGGACGCATACTACTTCGACGACATCGACCGCCTGATGGACATCGCGCATCGCCACACGTTGAAGGTGATGCTGAATACGATCGTGGACGTCGCCCCATCGTGGATCTACCGGAAGTACCCGGACGCGTCCATGATCACGCTGGATGGACGGCGGGTCGGCCCGCAGGTGCAGCCCCATCGCCAGATCGGCGGTCTCGGCCTCTGCTTCAACCACGCGCCTGCGATGAATCACATGGGCGACTTCCTGCGTGAGACGGTCAGGAGGTACACAGGCCATCCCGCGCTGGCGATGTGGAACGTGGCCAGCGAGCCGGAGCTGACGAGCAGCATGGCCGAAATGCGCCTGTACGCCGACGACGCCGCCAGGATGGGAGACATGCTCTGTTACTGCCCGCGGTGCGAGCGCCGCTTCAAGGAGTGGCTCGAGGCAACCTACGGCTCCATCGAGCGGCTGAATGTCTCGTGGAACAGGAACTATCCGCAGTTCGACGACGTCGAGCTGCCGATGACGCGCAACAGCTTCAACGACATGATCGACTGGAGGATGTTCTTCGTCGATACGATCGGAGAGAACGTGCGGCGGCGGTTCGAGATCGCGCGCGAGGAAGATGCGGGAGCCCATCCGCTCCTCTGCCATCACGTCTTCGTCCAGGGCTTCCCCGTGACGTCCACTGCGAACGATCCATGGAATGTCGGCCGCTTCGGCGACCTGCATGGCTTCACGCAGATGGACGACCCGATGATGTGCGACGTGCTCCGCTGCTCCGCCCGCGGCAAGCCGGTGATCTCGGCGGAGATGCTGATGCAGTTCGGGTACACACTCGACCTGTCGAAGCCGTCGGATGCCAACGATGTGAAGCGATACGTGTTTACGGGCGTCGGCGCGAACCTCAAGGGGTTCATTTACTGGCAGTACCGGCCCGAGACGCTCGCGCGCGAAGCGCCCGCCTGGGGGCTGACGCTGCTGGACGGGACCGCGACCCCGCTGCTCGAGGCGTTCACGGACGTCGGGAAGGTGTTGCAGCGAAACATGGACATTCTCTTCGACGGGACGCCGGCTCCGGCGCGGGTGGCGCTGCTGTACGATCCGGAAAACCAGGTGTTTGGCTGGGCGGCGACAGGCAACGAAAAGAGCGTGACCGAATCGCTCCTCGGGACGCACCGGGCACTGTACGAACACAACTTCACGATAGACCTTGTGCACCCCCGGGAGATCACTGCGGCGTTGCTCGGGCAGTACAGCGTTCTCTATGCGCCGTTCCCGTATCTCGTCCAGGAAAAGGTTGCGGCGCTCCTTCGCGAGTGGGTCAGCAGCGGAGGCGTCCTGATCGGCGAGTGCTACTTCGCGGGGTGGAATCGGGGGACGGGCTCGCACGAGACAACGATTCCGGGATACGGCCTGCACGAACTGTTTCAGGCCCGCCAGGGGAACGTCGGTCCGCCGGACGCGGCGGGAAGCATCGACATCCTCGTCACCGGTACTATGCCGCACACTCCGGCCGGCACGCTCGTCCGCGGGGCTATCGTCAGGGCGACCCTGCTGCCGGAGGGTGCGAACGTGCTTGCTGCGTATCCTGACGGCGGCGTGGCCGTCACCGAAGCGCGCTTCGGAAACGGACGGGCCATTCTGATCGGCAGCTATGTCGGGCTTCCGTTCTATCGTACGGGACATTCCTCCAACGGCGGGTTCATTGCGGGGCTTGCTGACCTGCACAAACGGATCGTGCGGCCGGCAATCGGCGGCGGTGCCCGCGTCAGGGTCGACCTCCTCACTGCCCCTTCGCGCAAGCTCATGCTCATCCTTCGGAACCTGGAAGAGGGGGACGTGCTGGCGGACGTCCACCTGGCCCTCGACCACGAGGCCCGGCTGACGGAGCAGTTCACCGGCGAGGTCGCGCAACTCACCAGGGGGGCCTCGGGATCGGATGTCTCCGTCCGGTTGCGCAAGGGAGAAGTGAAGGTGTTCTGTGGATAGCAGGCCGACGGACGCCGCGCCGGAACTGTCCGGTGACGAGGCGTGGAACTTCTTCGCCAACGTCATGGACGGCGCGCTCTTCGCCTTCGCCATGAGTCTGGTCTCCATCCAGACGGTTCTCCCGATCTTCGTGCGCGACATGGGAGGCGGAAACGTCGCCGTCGGGTTGATCCCGGTGGTCTACACGCTCGGATTCAATTTCCCCCAGTGGCTGATAGCCGGGTACGCCCAGCGGCAGCTCCATCTCAAGCCGTTGCTGCTGCGGACGGCGATGGGACAGAGGGTGCCGTGGCTGTTACTGGCGGCCGCGACCTATGCTGTGGTAGGGAACGTGAGCAGCGGAACCGCGATCCCGATTTTCTTTGTCTTGCTGGGGCTGGCGGCGATCGGCGGCAGCCTGAATCTTCCCGTCTGGTTTGATCTGATCGCCTTTCTGACGCCGATCCGGCGCAGGGGGCGTCTATTCGGCTTCCGGACAATCCTCGGGGCGGCGCTCGGGCTGGCGGGAGGCGGTATCGTCACGTTTGTGCTTCAGCGCTTCGCGTATCCGGACGGCTATGCACTGCTGTTTCTGCTCTGCTTCGGCGTGATGCTGGTGTCGTATATGTTCCTTGTGAGCCTCCGGGAGGACAGGCGAGGCGGGGATCAGGGCCGGAGTTCCGAAAAAGGGCGCGTCCGGCTGTCTCCCCTGAAGGTGCTCCGGACCGCCGGCAATTACAGGAATTTTCTCGTGGCTGATGCGTTGCAGACCAGCGCTTCCGTGGGCATCGCCTTCTACGCGGTTGATGCGACGGCGAAGTTTGCGCTCCCGAGCGCGTACGCCGGCATCTTCACCATCCTCATGATGGTCGGCAGCATCACCGGCAGCGCGTTGTTCGGCTTTCTTGCGGACCGGCACGGTCACAAGCTGAACCTGCTTGTCGCCGCGGCTGCGACCGCTGTGGGGAGCGTGGTGGCGATTGTTGCGCCCGGGATTGAAGTGTATTCGATCGCATTCGTGACGGCGTCCCTGACGATCTCGCTCGTGATGATCTCGCGGCTCCCGTTCCTTGCGGAGCTTTCTCCGGAGGCCGAGCGGCCGAGCAGGGTGGCGATCGCCAGCATGTTGACGTCGCCGTTTGTTCTGACAGGACTCCTCGCAGGCTGGGTCGCGTCGCAGATCGGGTTCGTGCCTGTGTTCCTCGCGGCGGCCGGAATCGCGGCGATGGCTTTCTTCTGGCTTCTCTTCATGGTGAAAGAACCCCGCACAGGCCAATCTTCCCCTGCGGCGGGATAAGGGAGTGACATGAATAAGGGACGGCTGCTCTCGACCCGGGCTCTGGTGATGCTGGCGTGCCTCTGCGCGCCGCTGGCGCCTTCCCTCATCGCGGGCGATGCGCGCTACAAGGCGGACCTGCTCCTTATCGTAGCGCATCCTGACGATGAGACGGCGGTGGGAGGCCAGCTGGCGCAGATGGTCTTCGACGGGAGGAAGCGGATTGCGGTCATCTACTGCAACCGCGGCACGGGCGGCGGGAACAACCAGGGGAGGGAGCAGGCGAAGGCCATGGGCCTCATGCGCGAGATTGAGGCTCGAAAGGCGCTTGCCGTATTCGGCATCACCAACTCGTGGTTCCTCAATGGCCGCGACACGCCCGGCCAGGACGTCTTCCGGTCGCTGCAGAACTGGAACCACGGCGACATCCTGGAGGACGTCGTGCGCATCGTCCGGCTCACGCAGCCGGAGGTGATCGTGACATGGCTTCCGCAGATGGTTGCCGGCGAGAACCACGGCGATCACCAGGCCAGCGGGGTCATCGCGACCGAGGCGTTCGATCTCGCAGGCGATCCGACGGCATTCCCCGTGCAGGTGACGCCTGCGCGCGAGGCGACGGACATCGACAACGCGACAGACGGCCTGGAACCGTGGCAGCCAAAGAAACTATACTTCGTATCCGATGCTTCAACGCCGGCGGTTGCGGAGGGTCCGGCCTTCGACCTCACGGCGATCTCGCCGTCGCGCGGCCAGTCCTATGCAAGGCTTGCCGCGGATCTCAGTGCTCAGCACCTGACCCAGGGCGATGTCGCCCATGCGGCGCTGGAGGGCCTCAAATCCGGCAACTTCGACAAGTACATCGACTATCACTCCAGGTTCCGGCTCATCTTCGGGAAGTCCGTGATCCCGTGTTCACCGACCGGGGACGTCTTCGACGGGTCCTCCGGTCCGCCGGCCCCATTCGTCCGCGTTCGCGGTTTCGTGCCGGAGCAGCGCAGCGGAGTCAGCCTCGGCCTCGGGGGCGCCTACGCGTTTTACCGGAGCTTCTGGCCGGCCCACGGGATCGAGCGGATCGCACGGCTGGCAAAGTCCGAGCTCGAAGTGACGGCTGGGACGTACCTGCCGGTGCCGCTCGAGCTCTCGAATGCGACGTCGAACGAGGTGGAGATTACGCTGTCTGCCAGCGCGCCGCAGGGCTGGGAGGTGTCGGGTGGCGGCGTGTACCGGGTGCCTGCCCACACGGTGATCCCGGTGCAAACGTTTGCGCGGACCGCGGGAGAGCCGGCCGATCGCCCGGTGCGCCTCGTGTGGAAAGCCAGGACGTCCACCGGCCCGATCGGCGAAGTCCCGATGGATGTGACACTGGCGGAATGGTCCCTCCCGCATTAGGCGGTACGGACAGTTCCTTCGCGAATGGTGAATGGATGAGCACAGGAGGGAGACATATCCGATGCCTCGCGTAACTCGCAGGAAGTTCCTGAAAGACACGGCGTTCGCAGGCGTCGGTGCCGCCGTCGCGGCGGGCCCGGTTCTCTCGGCCCCGTCGATTCTGACCAGGGCGAGGGTCACGCCTCCGACAGGAGCCGGAGAACTCTGGTTCCGACCGCAGTATGTCCAGCGGGGTAAAGGGCCTCACTTGCTTGAATGGGCATACGCGTCGGATGAGAACTGGGACGCGTTCCATTCCGATATCGCCTCGACACAAGAGGGCGTGAAGATCGCGGACACGGAAGGGAAGAAGAAGTTCGGCATCGATGTCCGCTGGAACGTCGAGCCCTTCGGATATCTCTTCATCACAGCGGACAACGCCGGTGAGTTCTACGCTCTCCCCGCCGCCGGGAAGACCGCGGAGCTCAACCTCAACTACGAGCTGGCGCGGAGCCGCGTGGCGAGAAACCGCAGGCGCGTAAAGCTCCATCGCACGAGCGGGTGGCAGCCGAACCGGGAGTCACAGGCGCTCATCGACCTGTCAGAGGGGTATCTCGAGGATGCGGCGAAGGCCGTGTCCTCCGCGGCGAAGTGCGGCGAGCTGTCCCAGGCGGCGTTGCTGCACGCCCTCCGGGCGTCGGAAGCTCTCGAGCTCGACCAGGCCGTGTATGCGATCAACAAGCGCGGCAGGCGGAAGGACTTCCTGATCGGGTGCGACGCGCGCGGGTTCTACGAGATGGATAACGACACGTTCCTCGATATGTTCTCCCGCCTCTTCAACTACGCGACGCTCATGCACGTCTGGACGAGCGGAGGGAACATCGAGGATTGGGAGCCGCGCGAGGGTGAGCGGCGCTACGCGATGCGCGATCATATGCTCAAACAGCTCCGGTCGCGCTCCATCGCGGTCGAGGGCCGGCCGCTGTTCTGGTTCCACAAGTGGGTGACGCCGGACTGGATCAAGGCGAAGACATTTCCCGCATTGCTGAAGTATGTGGAGACGACGACCCGCGAGGTCGTGCGGCACTACGGCGATGCCATGTACGCCTGGGAGATCGTCAACGAGCTGCACGACTGGGCCAACGAGTGCCAGTTGAATCACGAGCAGACGATCGAGCTCACGCGCCTGGGTTGCGATGTCGCGAAGGCGGAGGCCCCCGGGGTCCATCGTCTGGTCAACAATTGCTGCCCGTATGCCGAGTATGTCCAGCTCAAGCAGTGGTCAGGCCAGGAAGCGAAGTATCCCCAGCGCACGCCAATCCAGTTCACGAAGGATCTGGTGGATGCAGGGGTCGATTTCGACGTGGTCGGCCAGCAGATGTACTTCCCGTACCGCGATCTGCAGGACATCATCATGCTGCTAGAGCGGTACGAGCAGTTCGGGAAGCCCCTCCAGCTCTCCGAGATCGGGGCCCCGGGAGGGGTCACCGATTCCACGATCCGGCTCGGAAAGTCGAAAATTCCGACTGAGCCCCACATCTGGCGAAGGCCCTGGGACGAAGAACTCCAGGCCGACTGGCTGGAGGGGGTCTTCACGCTGGCCTACAGCAGGCCGTTCATCGAAGCGGCGAACTGGTTCGATTTCGTGGACCCCTACTCATACATCGAGAACGGCGGACTGCTTCGCTCGCCGGAGGGTGAAACCAAGGCGTCGTACGATCGCATGCAGCGGCTCGTCGACCGATGGAAGGCGCTGCCGGAGGGGAAATCGTGAGCATCCAATACCGCGAGGAGCATTGAATGGCTGCACTGGCTGACAAGGGAACGCTGGTGTTCCGCCCGTACCACCCGCAGTCGGGCCGCGGGCCTCACTTGCTCGACTGGGCGTACTGCACCGACACCGCATGGGATTCTTTCCCGTCGAACATCACCGCCACGAAGGACGGCGTGACCATCTCCGACACCGAAGGGCGGGATGCATTCGGGATCAACGTGCGCTGGAACGTCGAGGGGTTCGGGTACATCTTCATCACGGCCGACAATGCGGGGGAGTTCTACCGGCTGCCGGCGTCCGGCACGAAGACGTTCAACCTGGCATTCGAACTGCTCAAGAGCCGCGTCGCGCGGAACGCAAAACGGATGGCGATGCACCGCGCAAAGGGGTGGACGCCATCCCGCGAGGTACAGGCATACGTCGCGCTGTCGGAGGGGTACCAGGATGACGCTCGCAAGGCCGATGCCGACGGCGAGCGGTGCGCTGCCCTTTCGCAAACCGGCCTCTATTATGCGATGTGGGTGAGCGAGAAGATCGAGCTCGAGGCGGCCCGGCACGCGATCGCCGCAAGAGGATTCAGGCAGGGGTTCTACACGGGATGCGACGCGAGGGGATATTTCCAGATGGACGTGGAGTTGTTCCTGGAGATATTTCCCCAACTCTTCAACTATGCGACGATCACGTACTACTTGAAGGCCGGCGTGTTCGAGGACTTCGAGCCGGTCGAGGGGCAGAAACAGTTCGCGTTGCGCGACGCCCTTTTCGCCGAGCTGAAGAAACGGAACATCGTCGTCGAGGGGCGGCCGCTCTGGTGGTCCTATAAGACCACGACGCCGGACTGGCTGCGCGGGAAGAGCTACGATCAGGTCCGGACCTATCTCGAGAAGCACGTCAAGACAGTGGTGGGCCATTACGGTGACGGGATGTATGCGTGGGAGGTCGTGAACGAATTCCACGACTGGGCCAACGAGTGCAGGCTGAAGCCCGACCAGATCATCGAGCTGACGCGCCTGGCCTGCGACGTCGCGCGCGACACCGCGCCAAAGGTGAAGCGCCTCATCAACAACTGCGCGCCGTTCGCGGAGTACGTGCAGCTGAGGAAGATGACGGAGCTGGACGCGTTCTATCCGCAGCGGACGCCGTACCAGTTCGTGCGCCAGCTCAAGGAGGCAGGGGTCGATTTCGACATCACAGGCATCCAGATGTACTTCCCGTACCGGGATCTTGCCGACACGCTCATCCTCATCGAGAAGTTCGAGGGGATCGGGAAGACGATCCAGCTTACCGAGGTGGGCGCCTCCTCCGGGCCGAGCGAGGATTCCGTAAGGACGGGCAAGCTGCCCCTGTCGTTCGAGCCGTACATCTGGCACCGGCAGTGGGACGACGAGAACCAGGCGGACTGGATGGAAGGCCTCTACACGTTGGCATACAGCCGGCCGCTGATCGAGGCGGTGAACTGGTACGATTTCGTGGACCCCTACTCCTGGATCCCCTCGGGCGGGTTCCTCCGCTCGCCGAAGGGAGAGAAGAAGCCGCTCGTCGACCGATTTATGAAAATGCACAACGAATGGAAGGAGCCGGGCAAGAAGTCCCAATAGCGCCCGGAAAGCACACATGTCCATCCTTACTCGCAGAACGTTCCTGAAATCCGGCGCCATGGGCGCCGCTGCCCTCGGGATTCACTCCGCCATCGGGGGGCCGACCCGGCTCTGGGCAGGCCCTCCGCGGGATCTTGTGTTCCGTCCGTATCCCCACCCTTCCATGCCGGCGATGTCGTTTGCGTATCTGACCGACGAGACGGAGGATCCGTTCCTGTCCTCGACCGCCGTCCGCCCCGAGGGGATTGTCACCGGAGAGGATGCGGGCAAGAAGAAGTTCTCGGTGAATGCCCGGTGGTACGTGGAAGGATTTGGCTACATCTGGCTGGGGGCCGACAACGCCGGGCGATTCTTCGATCGGGAATCGTCCGTCCGCGGAGATCAGTTCAATCTCAATTATGAGTTCGCGCGATCGAGGGAGGCTCGCAACCGGAAGGTCCGTGCGCAGTACGAGGCTGCGGGAACGGCCTTCTCGGGGGAGGTGAAGCATCTGATGGACCTCTCAAGCGAGCTCCTGGAGGACGCAACCCGCCAGCAGTCCAACGGCGAGCGGTGCGCGAAGTTCTCGGACAAATCGCTGCTCTGGGCTCTGCACGCCGGCGAGGCGCTCGAGCTGGAGCATGCGCGGTCAGTGATTGCCGCAAGGCCAAGGAAGGACAAGGTGTGGTTCGGATGCGAGACGCGTCAGTACGTCTGGGCCAAGCACGAGGACTTCACGAAGCGGTTCGCCGAGGTCTTCAACTTCGCGACCGTGACGCACTACGTCTGGGACACCTGGTACGAGCTGTTCGAGCCGAGCGAAGGAGTCTACAACTGGGGGATCAAGGACAACATCGTCAACTGGCTGATGCGCAACGACATCACGATCCAGGGGCGGCCGTTGTTCTGGTTCCATCCGACGGTGACGCCAGAGTGGCTCAAGAACAAGAATTTCGACCAGGTTCGCGCCTACGTCGACACGCACACGCAGAACGTCCTCAACCACTACGGGGACAAAGTCCTGCAGTGGGAGATCGTGAACGAGTTCCACGACTGGGCGAACATCCACGACTTCAGCCCCGAGCAGATTACGCAGATCGTGCGGCAGGCATGCGATCGGACGAAGGAAGTGAACCCGAAGGTGGTGCGCATTCTCAACAACTGTTGCCCGTGGGCCGACTACGTGGCGCGCGGCCGGAAGGCGCGGATGCCGGCGACACGGCCGGGCCGCTCCCCCCGGAAGTTCCTGCAGGATCTCCAGGAGGCCGGCGTGGACTACGACGTGCTCGGCATCCAGATCTACTTCCCGCAGCGGGACCTGTCCGACATCGCGCGGCTACTGGAACGGCTGGCGGTGTTCGGAAAACCGATCTACATCACCGAGATCGGGGCGAGTTCCAACCTGATCGCGCCGACCAACACCGGGGCGATCACCGGCAGCTCCGAAGACCCGTATGCCTGGCACCGACACTGGGACGAGGACCTGCAGGCCGATTGGCTCGAACAGGTCTATACGATCTACTACAGCAAGCCGTACATCAAGGCGATCAACTGGTACGACTTCGCGGACTTCCGGCCGTTCATCATCAACGGCGGACTTATACGCGAAGACGCAACCGTCAAGCGATCATTCAATCGAATGAAGACGCTTCTGGAGTCCTGGAATTCACTTCCGTCACGAGGATAAGCAGCAATGACCCGCAAGGAGCGCCTTCTCACCACGTTTCGCGGCGGAAAGGCCGACCACGTGCCAGCCTGTCCCGATATCTCCGTCATGGTCCCGGCCCGGCTCACAAAAAGGCCGTTTTACGAGCTTTTTCTTGATGGCCGGGAACACAACGGATGGACCTCGGCAACCTACTCCGAGGCGTACGTGGAGGCGGTCAAGTACTTCGGCATCGACGGGTGGTACATCTACGGCGGCCTGAAGGAAAAGCGAGCGCCAGACGCGCCCGAATTTACGGAGACGGTCGAGAGCCGACCGGAGGGCAAGCTTGTTTCGCGAATATGCAGGACACCGCTGGGCGAGCTGACGGAGAAAGAGATGTTCTTTGCCGACGAACCGCCCTGGCGGGAAGAGAAGCCGGTGAAGGATCTCCGGCGCGACTTCCCGCGGCTGAAGGCGTATATCGGATCGGGACCCTACGCATGGGATACCGAGTACAAGGACAGCCACCGGATCGGCGACCTGGGCGTCTATGTCGGCATGGTCCCCGTGTTTCAGGACTGGTGGTTTCACCACCGCAACGGAGGATTCGACCGGTGCATAAAGGATTTCGTCGACGAGCCGGAGTTCATCGAAGACGTTCACTCCTTCTGGATGGAGTGGGCGCTCGAGTATGTGCGGGCGATGATCGCGGCAAAACCGGACGAGATCATGCTGGGTGGATCGAGCGCAAGTCTGAGCATCAGCTCCCCGTCGTTCTTCAAGCGATTCGAGCTGCCGTTCATCCAGCAGGCATCAAAGCTCTGCAAGCAGGCCGGCATTCTGTCGCATCTGCACATCTGCGGGAGATCATGGAAGCTTGTCGAGATTGTCGCCGAGCATACCGATGTGGACGTCATGGAGCCGATGGAGGAGCCGCCGGGTGGAGATGTCGATCTTGCCGAGGCCCGTCGCCGGATGGGGAAGAAAATGTGCATCAAGGGAAACATAAACACGTTTGATTTCATGCTGAACGCAACACCGGAGCAGGTAAGGGAGAAATGCAAACGTGCGATCGACGACGCAGCGGCGGATGGAGGGTATGTGCTCTCTACGGGGGACCAATGCGGGCGTGACACGCCCGACGCGAATCTCTTCGCGATGGTGGAAGTGGCAGAGACGTATGGGAAATACTGAGAGATTGCGGGTGGCACTCGCGCTCGTGCTTGTACTAGTGGCCAGTGGAAGGGCACCCGCCGAATCGGTGCGTTTGCTGAAACAGGACGCTACGGTCTGGGCCCGAACCGTCCACCTCAGCGGTCTTGCGGATCCCTCGTTTGGGGTCGCCGGATCGGTTTTCGTGAATGGTGTGGCATTCCCGGTGAACGTCGCGGCTCCTGGCGACACATTCTACGTGGACATCCCGATCGCCGAAGGGGCGAACACTGTGATCGCCGTGTTCGACAGCGCCGGCGTCCCGGTGGCGTCGGACACGCTTACGCTGACGCTCGGATATCGCCTCAGGCCCGACCTGGAGGTCACCGCGCTTGTTTCCGGGCGGAGTGTGACGCTGCACGCAACCCTCCTGGAGAATCCAGGGAACGACGCGCTGATATTCCGGTGGAGCGAACACCAGAACAACCCCTCGGACGTCGGGCTGGTCTCCAGCGGCGACAGCATCTGCACGGTCGCAATCCCGCCGGGCGCGCAGCCAGGCGAGTACGTTTTCGGCGTCACGGTCACGGCGGGCGACGGGGACGTGGTTTGGCGGGCAGCTCTCGTACGAGTTTCGGCGGACAGCCTTGCCCCCATGAATATCAGGACCGACCGGCCGGGCTGGGTCGATCGGGCAATTGTCTACGGAATCACCCCGTACATTTTTGTCTTCGACGGCAACCTGCTGGCGATCACCCAGAAACTCCCCGAACTTGCGGCACTCGGCGTAAATACACTCTGGATTCAGCCGGTCTTCGGCACGCATGGCGGCGGACAGGGATACGACATCATCGACTACTTCCGGGTGCGCAGGGATCTGGGCACGGAGGCTACCCTCCGAACACTCATCCAGACGGCCCATACCTACGGTCTCCGCGTACTCCTCGATTTCGTTCCGAATCATACATCGATTTATCATCCGTACGCCGTACAGGCTTCGCAATTCGGGGCCGCCTCTCATTATTACGACTTCTACCAGCGCGAGACCGACAGCGCCCCCTATTCACAGCACTACAAGTTCTACCAGGGGTTCATCAACTACTTCTGGAACGAGCTTCCGAACCTCAACTACAATAACCCTGAGGTCCGCAGGATGATGCTCGAGGCCGGGAGGTACTGGGTTGAAGAGTTCGATATTGACGGCTACCGGATCGACGCTGTGTGGGGTGTGAATGCCCGCAGGCCGGAGTTCATGCAGGACTGGCGCGTTGCGCTCAAGCGCGTGAAACCAGACCTCCTGCTGCTGGGAGAAGACAAGGCCACGTGGCCGTCCGTGTTCGACCAGCGGTTCGATGCAGCATACGACTGGGCGCCGGAGACCGACTGGGTCTCTCACTGGACCTGGCAGCCGTCCTACAGCTCCACGGGCAACCCGACGATATTCAACTCGCCAAGCTCGGGGCAAAGATCCGCGCAGCTTCGGGCGGCGCTCACCAATAACGGCGCTGGCTACGCCCCGAACGCCGTGGTGATGCACTTTATGGAGAACAACGATACGTTCCGGTTTCTCCCTTCCCACGATGTCGCCCGAACAAAGATGGTTGCCGCCCTGCTGTTCTCGTTGCCGGGGATTCCGCTGATCTACAACGGACAGGAGACCGGGGCGACGACGCATCCCTACTCCACAACCATGATCTTTGAAAGCTCAGCAACGATCGAGTCGCAGGACAAGTCGGGCCTGTATCCCGTGTACCGTCGCCTGACGGGAATCCGGAATCGCTTCGAGTCGCTGCGCACCTCGAACTATGAAGAGATCCCCATCACGCCCGGAGCGGCGGTCTTCGGCTACCGGCGCTGGTCGGAATCGCAACAGATGTTCCTCCTGATGAACATGGCATCGAGCCTGATCCGGGCTTCGGCCAGGCTTCCGGTGGACCGGATGGGGCTGGATCCAGGGCGCTCGTACGTGGTGACCGACCTGCTCACGGATCAATCGTTCCCGGCGACAGCCGCCGATCTCGATACGTTCCTGGTGGATCTCCCGGCATATACGTCGCGCCTGTTCATCGTTGACACCGCGGCGGTGACGGGAGTCGACGACCCCGCGTCCACCCCGCCGGTTCCGAAGGAGTTCGCCCTGGAACAGAATTATCCCAATCCTTTCAACGGCGAGACGATTCTGCAATACCGGATTGCGGAGGAGGGTCATGTGCGCCTGGTCGTGTATGACCTTCTCGGAAGGGAGGTGGCGACGCTGGTTGATGAGCTGAAGGAGCCAGGTGGGTACACGGTGGGATTTGATGCGTCGCGTCTGGCGAGCGGAATGTATCTTGCCCGTGTCGAGGCCGAAGGGCGCGCGATTGTGAGGAAAATGCTGCTCATGCGATGAGCATGAGCGGGATGCGATCGCCCTGGTGGTGACGGGCTCAACCTGGCCCGCGCAGCGGACCCAGATGAGGGGGGGATCAATCCGGGCCTGATTCGATGACAACCCTTGTGATTCAATGAGAATCCTGGTTATTGGCGGGAGCGGATTCATCAGCAGTCAGCTGGTCCGGATGCTGGCGGATCGGGGGCACGCGGTCACCGCGTTCACGCGGGGGAAAAGCGGCGTGGATCCGCGCCTCCTGAAGCGCGTCACGTGGATCCACGGCGACCGGGACTCGCGGACCGATGTCGAGGCGCTTGGCCGCAGCGGCACCTACGATATCGTGTACGACATGGTGGCGTACGAGGCCGCGCAGTCGCAGGACGTCGCACGCGTATTCCGCGGGCGAATCGGGCGTTTCATCCATTGCAGCACGGCGTCGGTCTATATGGTCGCCGAGAAGGTCCAGTGCCCGATCGCGGAGGACCAGGACCGGGGCCCGTTGATGGAGTACTTCCCGCGCAATCCGTTCGGGATGGAGTACGGGATCAAGAAGCGCGAGTGCGAGCGCGTCCTCTGGGACGCGCACGATGAGCGGCTATTTCCCGTCAGCATGCTGCGCCCCATCTATGTGTCCGGCCCGGGCGACCCGGCGTCGCGTGACTGGTTCTGGGTCGAGCGGATCCTGGACGGCGGTCCGCTGCTCGTACCGGGGTCAGGAGACATCGCCTTTCAGCAGGTCTTCGTGGACGACGTGGCCGCGATGTTCGCCGAGCTCCCGGAGCGTCCGCGCACGGTGGGGAACGCTTACAATATCGCCGGGGAGGAGGTCTTTTCGCTGAACGATTACCTGCACGTGCTCGGCGAGCTCGTCGGGCGACAGGTCACGCTCGTGCACCTCGACCAGGTACAGTTCGACGCGCTGGATTTCAGCATGTCGCCGCAGGGCGATGTCTTCACGTTCAACGTCCGCCGCACGGCCGTGTTCAGTCTGGACCGCATCAAGCGGGATCTGGACTATCGTCCGACACCGTTCCGTGACTACATGAAGCGTACGATCGATTGGTGGACTGAGGTTCCGCGCGGGCATTCGAACGGATACTCGCGCCGCGCGGAGGAGCTCGAGACCATCAGGAGACTCGCGGGATGAGACTCCTGCTCCGGGTTCTGGCGATGTCCGCCGCGGCCGTCATGCCGGGCGCTGTGGCGGCTTTCGCCGGGACAACCTCGCTCGACGGCATCTGGTCGTTTGCCGTCGACAGCACTTGCGCGTACACGGTCGAGACCGTGGCGGAACGGGCGGTATGGAGGCCGGTGAAGGTGCCGGGAGGGTGGCAGTCGCAGTTTGAGGATCTGCGCGACTACCAGGGCGTCGCTTGGTACCGGCGCGAGGTCGATGTCAGTCGCCCGCCGGACGGTCATGTGGCCATGCTCAGATTTGGCGCGGTCGACTACAAGACCGACGTCTATTTTAACCACCGGCTCTTGACGACGCACGAAGGAGGCTACACCCCCTTTGCGGTGTCGTGCGGCGATGCGCTGCGCGAGGGGACGAACGAAATCCTCCTGCGGGTCATGGATCCAACCGGGCACGGGAACGGTACCGAGGGGATCAACTATATGCACATCCCTCACGGCAAGCAGAGCTGGTACATCCAGACCTCCGGGCCGTGGCAGAGCGTCTATCTGGATGTGGTGCCTGCGCGGAGGATTCTCTCGGCCCGGTTCTCTCCGGAATTGTCTGGGGTCATACGGTGCGAAGTTGCCCTGTCGGCCGGGTCCTCCTCGCGGGGCCGTGAGAGGGTCACACTGGAGATTCTTGATCCTGACGGGACGAGGGCGCTCACATCGGTCCAGCGTGTCGGGAAGAGTGTGGACACGCTCCGCTGGACGGTGACAGTTCCGGGCCCCCGGCTCTGGAGCCCTGAAACCCCTCGGCTGTACACGGCCTCTGTGCGGCTCGGCGACGGCCCGCCGGTCGTCGAGCGGTTCGGTTTCCGGACGTTCGAGGGGCGCGGAGGTCTGCTCCTGCTCAACGGGGCGCCGTTCTACATGATAGGGGCGCTCGATCAGGACTTCTACCCGGAAGGCATCTACTCGACGCCATCGCGTGAACTACTCAGGGAACAGATGCTGGCCGCAAAGCAGCTCGGACTGAACACGCTCAGGTGTCATATCAAGGTCCCCGATCCCTCCTACCTGGAGGTGGCTGACGAGGTCGGCGTGCTTGTCTGGTATGAAATCCCGAACTGGGACGTCTGGACGCGCGATGCGGCCCGCCGGTCGAGGGAGACACTGGACCGGATGATCGAACGCGACTGGAACCATCCGTCGCTGGTCGCGATCAGCATCATCAACGAGAGCTGGGGGATCGACCTGAAGGAAGCAGAGCAGCGGACGTGGCTGGCCGGCGAAGTGGCGTACGCGCGGCAGCGCGCCCCGGGACGGCTCATCGTGGACAACAGCGCCTGCTGGGGGAACTTCCACATGGACACGGATATCGCCGACTGGCACACGTACTGGGCGATCCCCGAACGGATAGCCGATTTCGACCGGACGGTGCAGGAATATGCGGCACGGCCGGCGTGGCTGTTCAGCTCGCACGGGGATGCCACGATCCGCGGCGATGAGCCGCTCGTCCTTTCCGAGTTCGGCACATGGGGTCTCCCCGATATTCCGTCGCCCGCCCCCTGGTGGCTGGAGCGAGGGTTCTTCGACAACAGCGTGGTGCACCCCAGGGACTTTGACAGGCGATTCGCCGAGTTCGGATATCCATCGGTGTTCGGTTCGTATGAACGCTTTGCCGGCGAGTGCCAGCGAGCGCAGACGGACGCGCTCAAGTATCAGATCGAGCAGATCAGGATCGCGTCCGGGCTGACCGGCTACGTCATCACCGAGTTCACCGACGTCATGTGGGAATGCAACGGGCTGCTGGACATGTGGCGGCGCCCGAAGGAGTGCCGCGCCGTGCTTCCGTCGATCCAGCAGCAGGACATGATCGTCATCCGACCGGGCGCGTACAACGCGGGCGCCGCTGACAGCATCCGCTTCCAGCTCTGGTTCTCGCACTTCAGCGACGCGGACGTTTCCGGCGCGCGCTTGATGTGGTCGTGGGACGGAGGGCTTGAAGGAATGCAGGTGGTGCCGGGCTGCACGCGCGGCACTGTCTCACGGCTTTCGCCCGTGTCCGTTTCAGCCGGGGAATGTGCCGCCCCGCTTGAACGGAGCCTCACTGTCCGGGTCGTTTCCGCGAGCGGCAAGGAGCTTGCACACAACTCGCAGGCTATCGCGGTCTATCCGGCTGCGGCTTCGCTGACCTGGCCCGACATCGTCGTCCGCGATCCCCGCGGATCCCTGCGGAAGCTCGAGCGCCTTGCGCGGGCCGGGCACCCCTCCGGGTCCGCACCCGGTTCGGTCACGGTGACCAACCTCCTCGACGACGAAACCTTGTCTGCACTGCGCGGCGGGGCGACAGTCCTCTGTCTGGTCGACTCCAACACTGTTGCTCCCGCGGGCTTCCCCCTTACCGTCATTGCTCGCGATACGGCGTATTATGACGGCAATTGGGCATCGGTCGTGAACTGGGTGCATCCGACGTCGCAGGTGATCGGCTGGCTGCCGACGGCACCACGCATGGGGTTCGCCGCCAGCGGGATCGGACTACCGTTCGTCCTCGGGGGGATCACACCCGCCTGGATGTCGGACGTCCATGCGGGCATGTTCATCGGGTGGCTGCACAGCAACGCTGCCTACATCGCCCAGATGAAGGTCGGGACCGGGAAGCTGCTCCTGTGCACGATTCCCGTCGCAGGCACGGCGGGCGTCGACCCGTTTGCGACACGACTCTATTACGAGCTTCTTCGTCATGCGGCTGACGACTCGTCGCAGCCGCACCAGAGCTGGAATCCATAATCACAAGGGGGCTATGGCACACATCGCACCGTTAAAGATCACGGACGCCCAGCGGCGGCAGTATCACGAGGAGGGATTTATGTTCCTCGAGCGGGCGCTGGGTGACGATGAGCTGGCAGTCCTCCGGAAGGAATGCGAGCTGCTCGTGAAGGCGCAGGACGACGAAATGGACCGCCAGGGCACAGATGTCCTGGACCTGAGCCGGAGGAACAGCCGCTACTTCGTGTTCAACGCTTCCCGGCAGCGTCCGGCGCTCGAGAAGTTCATCTACAGCGACCTCATGGCAGAGATCTGCAAATCGACGATCGGCGACAATGCCATGCTCTTCTGGGAGCAGTTTGTCGTGAAGGGCACGGACAAGAAGGGCGCGGAATTCGGCTGGCATCAGGATTCCGGCTACGTCGACGGTCCGCACACGGCGTACGTGAACGCGTGGATCCCGCTCGACGACGTCTCGGAAGAGAACGGCACCATCGCGGTCCTTCCGTACGCGCGTGCGGGCACCCGCGAGAAGGTCGAACACGTCGCTCCGCCCGGAGGAGGGGATCGCATCGGGTATTTCGGCAAAGACCCGGGCATCCCGTTTGTTGCGCCGGCAGGATCCATTGCCGTCTTCTCGAGCCTGACGTTCCACCGCTCCGGCGCGAATTCCACGGCGAAGATGCGTCGTGCCTATGCGATTCAGTTCTCTCCGGAGGTCGTCCGCGAACCCGACGGGTCGCTCAAGGGCCTCGCGGAACCATTCCTCAAGAACGGACAGCGTGTCCGATAGGAGTGCGGCCATGAAAGAAGATCCGAACAACACTCGACGACTCGTGGAGGAGGCTCTTGCGAAAGGCGACGGCATTCTCCGATTGAAGCCTGCATGGGTGGCGCGGACGTTCCTTCCTCCCGGCCGGCGGCTGGGATTGCCCGAGACCCAGTACAATCTCGGTCCCAGGGGAGCCATCTGCGAGCGATGGCTGGCGTCCACGACGGCGGCCGACAACGCCGTGCGCGCGCCGGACGAAGGGCTGAGCTTCCTCGCGCTCGACGGTGGACAGGAGCTGACTCTCCGTGACGCGGTGGCCGCTGCAGGCGATCCCATTATGGGCTCTGTATACGCTGCGACGCACCCCACGCTCGACCGGCTCGCGAAGATCTTCGATTACGGAGACAGCCTTCCGTACCACTTCCACCAGATGAAGCGCCACGCCGCGCTGGTCGGGAGGAATCCGAAGGAGGAGGCGTACTATTTCCCGGCGGGCGTCGATATGGGTCCACACCCCGAGAGCTATCTCGGCGTGCACCCGTCCATCGTGGAGCGGAAGCAGTTCGATCTCTTCCTTCCACATCTGGTGGAATGGAACAGCGATCGCATCCTGCAGTTTTCGAAGGCCTATAAACTGCTCCCGGGTGACGGGTTCCATATCCCGGCGGGCGTTCTTCATGCCCCCGGGTCAGCCTTGACCATCGAGCTGCAGGAGGACTCGGATGTTCTCTCGATGGTGCAGGCGCGTGTCGGCCGGCACCCGATCGACAAGGAGCTGTTGTACAAGGATGTCCGGCCCGAAGACCGCGCCCGGCTGGGTGAACGGGTGATCCTGGAGATGATCGACTGGGAAACGAGCGGAGATCCCTGGTTTTACGAGAACCGGCACACCCCGCCGGTTCTGATCGAGGCCCAGCCGGGTGGCGAGGAGCACTGGATCTTCTATAATACCACCCGCTTCTCCGGGAAGCGGCTCGTTGTGAAGCCGGGTGGAACATTCACGAGCAAAGACGCCGGTGTCCACAGCGTCTTTGTGTGGAAGGGGCGCGGCGAGGTCGGCGGACACGCCGTGAAGGCCGGCGATCCGACAATGGACGAGCTTCTTGTCTCGCACGCGAGAGCGACTGCTTCCATGGAGATCCGGAACACCGGTTCCGAACTCCTTGAGATCATCAAGTTCTTCGGTCCCGACATCAACACAAACGCGCCGGCTCTGCCACGGTACGGAAGGCAGTAATCACATCTTCTGATGGGAAGACGTATGGAGAAGCATGTTCTCGGGAGTGGCGGGCCTGAACTCACGGCAGTCGGTTTCGGCGCATGGGCGGTCGGAGGCCCGTGGATCTACGGCTGGGGCGCGGTGGACGATCGCGAATCGATCAGCGCGATCCGGCGATCCCTGGATCTCGGCGTCAACTGGATCGATACCGCAGCGGCGTACGGCCTGGGGCACTCCGAGGACGTCGTGGCGAAGGCCGTTGCGGGCAGGTCGCCGCGCCCATTCATCGCGACGAAGTGCGGACTCGTCCCCGACGGAAAGGGCGACGTCTACCGCAACTCCCGTCCGGAAAGCATCCGGGCCGAAGCTGAGGAGAGCCTCAGGCGCCTCCGGACCGACTGCATCGATCTCTACCAGATTCACTGGCATGACGAGAGCGTGCCGGTGGAAGACGCGTGGGGGACGCTGGTCCGTCTCCGCGAGGAAGGAAAGGTCAGGTACATCGGCGTGAGCAACTACGACGTCCCGCTCCTGAAGCGGTGCCTCTCGGTTGCCCCGGTCCAGTCGCTCCAGCCGCCGTACAGCCTTCTTGCGCGCCACTGCGAGGCCGAGACGCTTCCGTTCTGCGCCGAGCACGGCATCGGCGTAATCGTTTACAGCCCTATGCAGTCCGGCCTCCTGACGGGCAGATTTGACGTCAAGAAACTGGCGCCGGACGACTGGCGCCACAAGTCGTCGCTCTTCCGAGATCCGGAGCTCCCGCAGGCGCTGAGATTCATCGAGGATCTCCGGCCCATCGCGGCCAGATACAACAAGAGCGTCGGACAGCTTGCGGTCGCGTGGGTACTTCACAATCGCGCTGCCACCTCTGCCATCGTCGGCGCACGGAACGAGTCGCAGGTGAGCGAGAACGTGGGTTCTGCGGGGTGGCGGATCTCGGACGAGGACTACAACCTGATCGAAGTACTGCACAGGAGACATTACCCATGAGGCACGGATCTTCCACCACGTACCCGGACGCGAGGGCAGTGTTCGGGGTGGTCTGGGGGCTCTGGTGGTTCTGCGCGTTGGGAACCGCTGCGGCACAGGATGCCGGTCCGGCCATCCTTGCTCCCGATGCACACGTCGTCCGTCTCTTTCACGAGGGATCGTTTACCGAAGGCCCGGCCATGGGACCCGATGGCTGCGTTTACTTCAGCGATCTGACGTTCGGCCCCGATACCACCGGGGCGGACGGGCACATCTGGAGGTACGATCCGGCGACCGGGAAATGCACCGTCTTCCGTTCCCCGAGCGGCATGTCGAACGGGATCGAATTCGATGCGCGGAGAAGGATGATCATCGCGCAGGGGAGCGACTTCGGCGGACGGGGGATTATCGCCATTGACCCTGCCAGCCGCAAGGGAGGCGTCCTGGTTTCACATTTCAAGGGACAGCCGCTGAATTCCCCGAACGACCTGGTCATTGATGGGAAGGGGAGAGTATACTTTACCGACCCTCGCTACGGGGATCGGACATCGGTGAAGCAGCCTGTCATGGGCGTCTATCGGCTGGACCGGAACGGAGCGATCACCCTCATCACGAAGCGCATCCCGATGCCGAACGGCATTGCGCTCTCGCCGGACCAGAAGACGCTCTACGTCGCCTGCAACGACGAGGGTTCCGAGGACGGTTCGCGCCCGCCTGAAGGAAGCATATCTTCCTTTGATATCCTGCCTGACGGCTCCGTGCAATTCCATGCTGTCCTGATCCGCTTCGCGAACACGCGACTGCCCGACGGCATGGCGGTCGATGCGCGCGGGAACCTGTATGTCGCCATCCGGGACGAAACAAAGCCGGGCGTTGCGGTCATCACGCCCGCGGGTGCGGACATCGCATGGATTCCCGTTCCCGAAGTGCCAAGCAACGTCGCGTTTGGCCGGCCTCCCCACGATTCGACGCTGTTCATTACCGCAGGCAGATCGCTGTACCGGATCGAGACCCTTCAGAAAGGCTCTTTCGCAGCCCGCTGGGACTAATCCAACACCGGACCTTCCGCATGAATCGGATCAAAGTCATTCTTGACACCGACATCGGCTCGGACATCGACGATGCGGTCGCCCTTGCGTATCTGCTCGAACATCCCGGGTGCGAGCTTCTGGGTATCACCACGGTCACCGGCGAGGCGGTGAAGCGTGCGAGCCTCGCGTCGGCACTCTGCCGAAGGGCCGGGAAAGATATCCCGATTTACCCCGGCGCAGAACGCCCATTGCTGACGGAACAGAAGCAGCTTCACGCCCAGCAGGCCGCGGCGCTCGAGCCCTGGCCGCACCAGAAGGAGTTTCCGGTCGGCGAAGCGGTCGAGTTCATGCGCAGGACGATCAGGCGTTTTCCGGGCGAAGTGGTCCTTCTGACGGTAGCGCCGCTCACGAATATCGGCCTCCTCTTTCTGGTGGACTCCGAAATCCCCCGGCTATTGAAGGGGCTGGTCATGATGTGCGGCCGGTTCTTCGATCCCCCGCCGAAGGGGTACGGTACGCTCGAATGGAACGCGCGGGTCGACGCCTATGCCACGCGCATCGTGTATCAGGCTCCCGTCCGGGTCCATCGTTCGATAGGGTTGGATGTAACGCACAGGGTCTCCATGAGCCCGCCGGAATTCAGGCAGGCATTCGCAGGCTATCGCCTCTTCGATCCGATTCTGGAATGGGCCGAGATCTGGTTCAAGGACTGGCCGGGGACCACGTTTCACGATCCTCTTGCCGCCGCGGTGGTGTTCGACCCGACGCTCTGCTCGTTCCGGCGCGGCAACGTGCGGATTGCGACGGAGCCTGAGGAGAGGTTTGGAGCCACGGAGTGGACGCCGGAGGACGAGGCGGGCGCGCACGAAGTGGCCGCGCACGTGAATGCTGCGCGCTTCTTCGAGCAGTATCTTTCGGTGATCGGGAAGGGGGCCCGATGAACAGGGTGATCGGAAGGCGGAGAGCGGTGAACGCTCTGCTTGGCGGTGTGATCGTAGCCACCGTCCTGCTCCTGGTGTTTCCCTCGTGCGGCAAAGAGCATGAACGGGAGCAGACGGTTCCGACCATCACCTTCTGGCACAGCTTCGTGGCCACGACGGTGCCGGCGCTCGACGATCTGCTGGCGGAATTCCGGCGCGAGCACCCGGGCATCCAGATCAACGCGCAGTACCTGCCGACCGGCGACGGGCTCATCCAGAAGCTCGTCTCGGCCGTGCAGAGCGGGACGACGCCCGACGTCGCGTGGGTCCACACCGATTTTCTGGACAAGCTGGTGGAGGCAGGAGCGATCTACCCGATGCGCGAGTTCACCGGGGGACCGCAGGGCCTCCCTGCCGAAGCTCTCGGAGATTTTTTCCAGCCGCTGCTGGAGGCATGCACTGTCAGAGACACGCTCTATGCGCTTCCGATGGAGGCCACCTCGCTTGCCCTCTTCTACAATCGGGATCTCATGAAGGAGTGCGGGCTCGACCCGGACCGTCCGCCCGCAACCTGGGCTGAGCTCGAAACGGCGACGCGAGCGCTGACGCGCGACCGGGATGCGGACGGGCGGACCGACGTGTACGGGTTCTTCGTTCCCGTGTTCCCGGCATCCGGAGAGCTCAACATCTGGATGAACCTCCAGTGGATGCCGTTCCTCTGGCAGGCCGGCGGCACGGAAATGACGCCCGACCGCAAACGCGTCCTGTGGAACAGCACAGCGGGCGTGCAGGCGCTGACGCTCTGGAAGACGCTGTACGATGCGATGGACTTTCGGGCTTTTGGCATCCAGCACGATATCGGGTTTGCGTCCGGGCGGCTCGCCATGATCATGGACGGGCCGTGGGACCTTCCGCGGTTCCGCAAGCTGCCGATGACGCGGTGGGCCGTTGCGCCGCTCCCCGCGGGTCCGGCCGGAAGCGCGACATACATCGCGGGGGAGCAGCTCGTGATCTTCCGGCAGTCGAAGCTACCGAATGAGGCGTGGACGTTCCTGCGCTGGGTGACCGAGCCGCGGATCCAGGCCCGCTTTTCGAAGAACTCGGGCTACCTCCCCGTGCGCCGGTCGGTGCTCGACATGAAGGAATATCAGGAATTCCTGAAGACCGACGACGCGATGCGTGTGTTCGTCGATCAGATGCGCGTGGGGAGAGCGCGCATGATGGTCGACCGGCACTGGGTGGAGATCAACCGGATGCTCGCCGAGGCGATCGAAATGGCGACGCTGGGGAAGGGTGATCCGAGAGCGTGCCTGGACGAGGCCGTGGCACGTGCGAACGAGAAGCTTGCCGGGAAATAGACGGCGGATTGGCGTTGCGAGGTGTATGGCTCAAGAACCCGCGCTCGTAGTCTGTTCTGCATCCCCCTGAAATACGCGGGCACCTTCCTGAGAAGGTGCCCGCGCCATATACCTCCACATTCGTCCTCTGTACCTGGAACCACGCCCTCTTAGAAGCTCATCCCCAGCGACAGATACTGGACGTTTTCCAGCCGGCCGTAATCGGCGAAGCCGTAGTCCAGCTTGATCGTCCCGACGTTCGTGATGCCGTAGTGCACGCCAAGACCCCAGGTGAGCCCCTGCTCCGAGTCGCGCAGCCAGAGCGACTTGTATCCGACGCGCGCAAAGACAATCTCGCGCCAGGCCGCCTCAAGACCCGCGTTCACGTACTCCGTATTGTCGTTCGGGTGGGTGGCGTCGACCGCCGGCGTGACGCGGAAGTCCTCCGCGACGTCGATATCCCATGCCACGCCGATCCGGAACGTGAGCGGGAGCGGATACGCTTCCGCCCGGTACTGCCCCGGGATGTTGTTCGGCCCGCTGCCTGCGTCGTTGTTCGGGTCCACGTTGATGTAGAGATCCCGTCCGTCCAGCTTCATGTTGGTGCCGAAGTTCGAGATGGACGCTCCCAGCGTGAGCCCCTCGATCGGGGCCATATACAGCGTGCCGACGTCGATGGCGAAGCCGGTCGCGTTCTCACTCCAGATATTTTCGGAGATGTACTTGGCCGTGAAGCCGATGGAGAACCGATCCGTCAACGCCTTGGAGTACGTGATGCCGATGGCCAGCGCGCTGGCGTCCCACTTGCGGCCGTCGCCCTCGGGGAACTGCTCCGACCGGACGGGCTCTTCGGGGACGCTCAGCGATATGACGGAGAACCCGAACATCCCGAGGTCACCGATCGGCAGGATGCCGGCGACGAAATCGTAGTTGATGTCCGCCAGCCATTCGGCGTGGTTGAACGTGAGTTCGCTGTTGACGTTCAACTTCGCGAGGGTGGCGGGGTTCCAGTAGATGGAAGAGATGTCCCCGGTCACGCCGGCGGCGGTGCCTCCCATGCCGAGCGCCCGGGCGCCCACCCCGATCTTCAGGAACTGTGCAGACGTGGTCCCCACCTTTGCCGTGGTCCGGAAGAGCTGGGCATTGGAGGGGGTGGACCAGAAGACGAGCAGGGCAGCGATCAGGAATGCAGCCGATGCTCTCACGGTCATGTTCATGAAACCTCCCTGGGCGATGCTGGTTCGTAGGCCGTTCTGTGTCATGGCGCGCCTCACTTGATCAGGGCGAACCGCCCGATTTTCTCTCCGACGCCCGGCACGTCGACGTGGTAGATATACACGCCGTAGGCGAGCCGCTGCCCTTCGTAGGAGAGAATGCCCCAGTTCACGTAGCTGTTGGTGTCGTCCTTGTGGATCGTGTCCACAAGCTCGCCGGTCATCGTGAAAATCCTCACGGTGCAGGTCGGAGGCAGGTTGCGGAACTGCAGCCGCCTGTCTCCGCGCAGCGTCGGATCTGAACCCGGACCCTCGAAGTCGCTGTACGCCACGTACGGGTTCGGGACCACATAGATCTTGTCGAGTGCCGACGTGGCGGTGCCCGGATCAAAAGCGGCCGCTGTGGTCGAGAACGTATAGGAGTCCCCGGCAACAAATGGTTTGGTGCTGTTCACCCTGAAGACGTTGCCCTCGGTCGGGAGCGTTTTATCTCCGGACGCCGGCCAGTTGTACAGCACGCCGACCATTTTCGGGTTCCCGGTCTGCGGCGCGTAGTTCGGGGGTGTCAGCGCGATGATTTCACGGCCCGGACGCCAGAGGCTGTCCGCGGTTGCGCGGTCGATGAGCACGCGCACCTTCGTAGTGTCCGTGACGTTCACGACCTTAAACGGACAGACGACCACCTTGCGCCCCTGGTTGTTCAGCAGCGTGTCGCCGGGATACATCCACTTGCCGTTGGCCGTCGTGTCGGTCCGGTTCCACCGGATCTCGAGATCGATCGGGGCCGGGATGAACGGCGAACTCGGAAGCCCCTGTGGCTTCTGCACGAGGTAGTCCATGGTCGAGGTCGTGGCCCCGAGCCATCCGCTGGTCAGGGAATCGACGCCGAGAGGATCCTCCGTCACGTATATCCGCATTCCCTCGAAGACCGGGTTGTCGTCCTCGCCCTGCACCCTGTCGCTCAGGTACACCGCATAGTATCTGTACCGGGCCGTGAACGAGGCATCCACCGGGAGGGCTCCCGGATACATTCCCCGGATGCGTCCTGCTGTCGCGTCCAGCTGGTATCTCGCGGGATCGACCACCGCTCCTCCGGCATCGAGCAGCGAGAAGTCCGCATTGATGATATTCTTGCGGGTCAGTGGGACGAAGAACGTGTCGTTCGTGACGACCGTTTCGGACAGCGGCTCGTTGGACTCAACGTTGTATTTGACCTTCCCGCCGTCATCCAGGAAGTAGATGTCATACTTCCCGCCGTTGATGACCTGGTAGTTGTCCAGGACACCCACCTTCAGTTCACCGGTGGCGTTGCCGGCCACCCTGGTGGGGGCGAAGTTGTTTGACACCTGCGCGGCTTTGATGCCGGAGGCCAGCGGGCCGGGGGTGATGGCCACCGTGTTCGCATCGAGCGTCAGGGCGCCCGTGACGGCGTCGCGCTTGATAGAGATCTGCGACTCCGATGGCGGGAGCGAGATGCCCAGGCTGTCGAATCCGTGGTCATAGGACGCGACGGCGTAGTAGTATGTCTTGCCGTTTGTGACCGTCGAGTCCACGTATTCGTGCACCAGGCCCGAATTCGAGCCGAGCTGATACTTCACGCCACGCCCCTGGTACTCGATGGGGTGGAGGCCGGACCAGGTGTTGACGACGTCGAACTGTGCCGCGCGACCGTCCGCGCCGACCATCGGGACTCCGAGGAACGCGTTACCGTTCGCGTCCGTGACTTTGTAGACGTCGGAGAACGTGTAGTCCTCGCTCCTGTAGATCTTATACCCTTCAAAGTCCTTCGTCCCGGTGAGGGGGTCGACCGTCTGCTCTGCGAGGTTGTCCCAGTAGAGCGTGACGCGGCCGTCGCCAGGGACCGCGCGCACGACCGGCTTGGGCGGCGGCTGGGCGAACTGGTAGTTGGCCTCCAGGATGCGCTGGGCCGTCTCGGAATTGAGCAGCAGGTCGTTGAGGTTCTCACCCATCATCAGAGCGATCGAGAATCGCTGCGTGGCTCCGGGCTCAAGGCGGAACGGTCCCGAACCGTACAGGAAAATGTTGTCGCCGGGGGTCGAGAAGAGTTCCTGGTCGATGGCGATCGTGTCCTGGGCCATATATCCCCAGAACAGCTCATCATTGCTCGGGTAGTTGACGCCCCCGTACGGGAGGGCCCAGAAGCTGGTCAGCCCGATCTGGTCTGACTCGTTGACGTCGCGAATCCCGAACTGAGGCTCGGCGGTGATGTTCCCGTCAACGACGCCCACATCCGGCTTTCCGTTCCCTTCGCCGAAGTCGCCGGTCCCGGGGAGGCCATCGAGGCCGACGTCATGTTTTGTGGGGTCCCAGTTGCCGTTCTCGTCGCCCGACCAGCGGGGTTTGATGCTCCCGTACACAGCGAGGTACTTCGCCGTATCCGCGATCCCGGTCGTGAGCGGGATGATGGTGCCGTCGATGTAGTCGCCGGCGTCGTTGAACGGGCTTTCGTCGACGATGCCGTCGTCGTCGTTGTCGACGCCGTCTGCCGAGTTCGTGGGCGATTCCAGGAACTTGAATCCGAAGTAGCCGGGCACGATGCCGCCTTCGCCCTTATTGTCGTTGTCCCATGCGTACACCATGTTCCTGGCGCGCTGCGCGTACCCCTCGGCGAGCGGTCCTGTCGGCGGGATGAAATAGGCAAGGTCGTCGCCGTAGTCGAATGTGCCGCCGCCAATGTGAGGATCGCCGTACATCCCGAAATACACTCTGTCCAGCGTCTTCGGGCTGCGGTTTGTCACGCGGTAGACCAGGAAGATGATGTCTTCGGCGAGCGGGTTATTGAACTGGAAGAACCGGCACTCCAGGTCCAGGCCGAGCCCGCGCTTCGACGAGTCGTCGGGGAACGGGAAGTATTTGAACTCCGCATTCGTGTAGTCGTCGTCCACGAAATAGACCTCCTCGTCCGGCGAGGAGGCATCGTTCCCGAGGTACGCCGGCCACACGTAGCGGCCCAGGATCGGGTTGTACCACGACTCAGGCCAGCTCGGCGGGCGCCGGGTCAGGTCGCCGCCGACCTTGGAGCGGGCGCTCCAGGACGCGATGTCGCGATTCGGCTCCGGCGCGGCGTACCCCGGCTTGGGGAGCCAGCCCCAGCGTAAGACGCCGTTGGGATCGTAGTCCCCTTCGCTCTGAAGGTACATGCCGTCGTTCAGGATATGGACGGTGCGCCCGTCGGCATCGACCACCTCGCCGCCGACGATCGGTGTGAACTCGAACCCGTACCCGAGGCGGTTCCAGACCAGGTCGGCAGTATTATAGAGCGTGTTGGGTCTCGTGATCGTCCCGGTGTTGTAGACGATCGTGGTGATCTTGTTCCCGTTGATGATGAGGCTCTTTTCCTCGCGCGGATCGCCCTCGATCTTTGCGAGTGCGTCCTCCATCATCCTGCCGTACTCCTCCATGAGGCGCGCGGCGGTTTGCGGGTCGACTTTATGTGGGTGAAAGTTCTTCCAGTCGACCTGCTGCGCTCTGGCAACGGACGCCGACACGAGCAGGAGGACGAGGGAGAACTGCAGAGCGGGTCGGATGTGAGTCATGGACCGTTCCATCTTCGTGAATGCCAGGTTTAAAATACGATCGATGCGCCCAGCCGCACCAGCCGCGGCCGGCTCACATTCGATGGGTTCGCATAGTAGTTGTCGATGGAGCTCTGGGGCACCATGCCCGGATCACCCCGGGCGATGCGGCTGTTCAGGTTCTGGAACCTTGTGGGGTTCTGCACCTGATCGATGCTGTACAGCGCGCGCCCCGAATTGGCGTACACGCTCAGCTCGTTCTCCGTGTCGAAGAGATTGTCTACCTGGACGAAGACTGAGAGCGTGAACATATCGAGGTCGAAGAACTTCTCCGCTTTGAGGTCCACGTTCCACTGCACCGGCTGGTTGTCACTGCTCTGGACGTACCGGATGTTCTCGACGTTTGTTGGGAATTCAGGAGTATAGGGGGTCCCCGTCCGGAGGTACCCGATGAAGCTCACGATCCAGTCTTCCGGCGGCCCGATCGACAGTGTGGAGGTGAGCGTGTGGCTACGGTCAAACCCCTGGGGCACGAGGTAGGTCTCGCTCAGGCGCCCCGCCTGCTCGTTGTAGAACACTTCTGCGAGCGGCTCGGTCCTGTTGCCTTCTGCGACCTGGAAGGTGTAGTCGACGGTCGCAGCCAGGATGCCGCCGGGCGCCCGCCGCTTGAGGAGTGAAATGCTGATGCCGCGCGTGTTCGCATACGACAGGTTCGTGAGCAGGAAGTACTCCTTGTCCCCGCGCTCTGTCAGAACCCGCTGGCTGTAGATGTAGTTGCTGACGTCTTTGTAGTAGCCGGTGATCTCGAGCCTCAGGTCCTCGGTCAGGCCCTGCTGCAGGCCCAGCTCATACTGAATGCTGCGCTGCGGCTCGACGTTCGGGTTGCCGAATCGGGGGACCGTCCCGGTGGGGGCCCGGTAGTAAGGATTGGAATAGAGCGAGGCGAGATTGCCGACCTGGTAAAAGTGCCCGTACGAGAACCGGATCGACCCCTGGTCCGTGATCGGGTACGAGACGCTGATGCGGGGCTGGATCATATGCTTCACTTCCGCATCCGCCAGGTTCTGGTCCAGGAACACGCTCTGCCCTGCGGCGAGCTCGTCGCTGATGTTCGTGTTGTACTGCGCAGCCGGATCGAAGTAGTCGTACCGGAGGCCCAGGTTCAGGATGACCGAACGCCACAGCTCGATTTTATCCTGGATGTATGCTGAGAACGTGAGGGGCTCGCGCGTGTACTTCACGTAGCCGCCTTCCACGCTCGGGATGAACGGCAGGAATGTGTAGCCAGCGAGCGCGTTGGTGAAGCTGGGGGAGACCGACGTATCCGACGGGTCGCGGAACTGCAGCGTATACGCCTCGACGTCGACAGTGTGGGAGCGCACCTCGATGCCGGCTTTGATTTCATGGTCGGGGAAGGCCTGTGCGACGAGATCAAACTTTCCGCCGAACGTCCTCACGCGATTGTAGAACCGGTCCGTGTTCACGCCGCCCGTCAGGTACGTCGTGTTCGGGAATGTGCGGTAATAGAAGTCAGGCAGATACCGCGGATCGTACGGATCGTCATACGCCCAGCTCTTCCCGATGTCCATGCCGTACGACAGCTTCACGGAGTAGAACATCCAGGAGTTGACCGTGTGCGTGAAGTCCAACGAGTGGACGTAGCTGTCGGTCTTGCCGATGGCGCGCCCGTCCGGCTTGTACCGGTGGGCGAAGGCAGTCCCTTCGGGCACTTCGTAATAGTCGTAGACAAACTCGTAGCGGAGCTTCATCTCCGGGCTCATCCGGTAGCTGAGATTCGCCTGGACGTTCCATGCCTTTGTCCAGTTGAGCGCAACCTTCTCGTAGGAGCCGCCGTTTGCATTGATATACTCGGTGCCGTACGGGAGTCCCACCTGGTCGAGCGTGTCATGCCGGAGAGGGCCGAAGTAGTAGGGGTCGGACGACGAGCCGCGGCGGGGGTCATCTGACGGGAAGTTCTCACGCGACAGATAGGAGTCCTCGGGCGTGTACAGCCGCTCGCCCGTCAGCCATCCCTGGTCCCAGTTGTAGACGCCGGAGGCGAACATCGTGAGATCTTCACTCACGAGCGGTCCGCCGGCCGAGGCTTCAAACCGGCTGACGGTGCCGAGGTTGAACGATCCGATGTCATAGAAGAGCGAGGATCTGTCGCTGGCGTAGTCCCCGGCGAGATACTTCATGCTGCCGTTCCACTGCGGTCCGCCTTCTTTCGTGATGTAGTTGACGACGCCGCTGAGCGCCCCGCCGTATTCGGCGTTGAAGGTCCCGCTCGAGACGGAGACTTCCTGGACCGCGTTCGTGGCGACCCCGACCGACCGCGCGTTGCCGTACGGGTTGTTGATGCTGACCCCGTTGAGCGTATAGACGATCTCGTTCCCGAGGCCGCCGCGGATATGGATCGAGCCGTCGTCGTCCACCACCACGCCGGCCTGCAGCCCGATGACCTCGCTGATCTCGAGGACGGGGAGCGCGTCAATGTTGTCAGATGTGATGGACGCGACCGGGTTCGTGAGATCCTGCCGGATGAGCGGCGAGCGCTCGGCCTGGACCACCACCGCATCCAGTTCCACGCTCCCTTCGGTGAGCGTGATGTCCAGCGGGGTCGTGAAATCGACCGAGACCTGAACGTTGTTGATTTCGAACCGCCGGTAGCCGATAAACGACGCGAGCAGCTTGTGCCGGCCCGGTGGCACGTTCAGGATGGTGTAGCGGCCGTCGATGTCCGTGGACGCGCCCAGGGAAGTGCCGTCGACAACGACGTTCACACCGGGGAGCGGCTCAGCGGTCTTCTCATCCCGCACGACCCCGGAAATCTTTCCGGTCGTGCCGGCGAAGGCCGCGAAGCCACACGCGAGAGCGAGGAGCACCACGGGCAATGAAAGGCGAACGATGCGCATACGACACCTTTCGTGAGATGAATGAAGTACGAGGACGCAGGCGACAATCGAGGGAGGAAGGCCAGGAGCGTCACGTGATCCTGAGAGTTTCAGAGAGCAAGCACCTGACCGACTTGACAATTGGATCAATATAGGGTATGAAGGGGAGCGAATCAAGCACGGCTTGACTTTCTTCCGGAAGTTGACAATTTTCCATCGGTATATCCGTCCGAATCAACCCAGCCCCATCACCACCACCTTCAGGAGGCCGACGTGGCCCGATTGCTACTGTGTGTTGCTCTGGTTGTCGTGTCAGCCCTATCGCTTTCTCCGGCTTCGTTTGCACAGGTCACCATCGACCCGGACGTGGAGCTGGTGGCCACAATCAAGCCGGCAGATTTCCCCGGCTGGCCGGATTCCGTGGGGGCGCAGAAGGTCCGGAGCGGCTTTGACATCAACGGGAACGGAAAAAAAGAGTTCATTATCTTTGCCGATCCCGTGTTCCTGCAGTACGACCAGCGCCCGTGGCTGTTCTGGTTCGAGGCGAGCGGCGACAATCAGTACACCCTCCTCTGGTCGGCGCAGATTCCCGGCGACAACAACAAGATCCTGGAGCGGTACGCGGACATTACCATCGCGGATTTCGACAAGGACAACCTTCAAGAGATCGTGGTGGCGATCCCCCGGTTCAGGACGAACCCCGTGTCCGATATCGTCGTGATCTATGAATTCGACGGCACGACGTTCCCGTCGACGCCGACGTTCGTCACGAACCTGGACCTGCCTGACAACTTCCGCTACTACGTGACCCGCGTTCTGGCCGACGATGTGGACGGAGACGGAGACACGGAGCTCATCACGACCTCGCGGCGCGATGACTGGGGCGGCATCGACGTGGGCCGGTCGCTCATCGTCAGCCACCTGGTCGGCGGCGACATCTCCAGCTCCTCGTTCAGCTACTTCGAGCACGAATTCGTGGACTCGACCACCACATTGCGGGGCGGCGCGGTCTATGACGCGACCACGGGAGACATGGACGGCGACGGGAAAGGGGAGATCTGGGTCTTCACGTGGGATCTCTTCAGCCTTGCGGTCTATGAGGCGACCGGTCCCGACACATACGAGTTGCGGGCTGACATCAACCAGGCCAGGCCTGACAACGATGTCGGCGCGCGCAACAGCGCGAGCTTCTATGATGCCGACGGCGATGGGAAGAAGGAGTTCTACGTTGCCGGCATCACCGATTCCGAGAACCCCGGGAACATCTATTGCATCAACGCGGTGGATGACGTCTCCACGCTCGACACGAGCTCGGTCAAGACGCTGACGCCTGATCTCGACCCCATCAGCGAATGGTCGTACGAAGGGGCGGAGCCCGGCGACCTCGATGGCGATGGCAAGATGGACTTTATCGTCGCGGGGGCAGGGCCGCGGCGGACCGTCTTCCGGCTGGAGTACGTATCGGGCCCGGCGGCTGTGCCGTCCAGCTACGTCATGAGCGAGCTGTACAAGGACGAGACGCCCGGCACCAGCTATATGAGCTGGATGAACATCGACATGACGAACGATCTCGACGGAGACGGGAAGAAAGAGATTCTGATTCCGAACATCTATCCGTACGGGGCCGACGACCCGGCGCTGATCATCCTCGAAAGCAAGACCACATCGACCGCTGTCGGGAATCCGGCGCAGGAGCTCCCGATGAAGACGGAGCTCCTTCCCAATTATCCGAACCCCTTCAACCCCTCGACGATGATCGCGTTCGAGCTTGCCCGCACGGGGCCGGTGAGCGTCAGCGTCGTGGATATGCTCGGACGGGAAGTCGCCCGGCCGGTGGACGGTGTCGTGGCGGCGGGAACCCATCGCGTGCCGTTTGAGGCACGGGGCCTCGCCAGCGGCACCTACTATGTCCGCCTCCGGAGCGACGATGTCGTGACGGTCCGTCCCATCATGCTCATTCGATAACAGACGCTGCGCACACCAACACACAAGACTACAGTGATGGAGGACGCATGAAAAACCCAGTTCTATGGCTCGTTCTCGGACTCGCGCTCATCGGCCTGTCCGTGCCGGCGCAGGCCCAGTGGCAATGCCTGTACGCGACATGGGATGAATCCACCAACGGCATCGGTGACAACACGGTTTCTGTCGGGGTCATCAAGGAAAACATGTTTGTGGCGCTGGTCTATGATGCGGGTGCCGCGGGCATGGTGGCGACCGACCCAAACTACCTGATCCCCTATGTCGGTGCAGACTCGTCGAAGGGAAGGGTGAACTTCGTCGGATACAATGTCGACGGAGTGACCCAGGTCTGGAGCGACGAGTCGTTCGACCAGGTGTCGATGTGGAACGCGCGTCAGCTGGTCTGCACACCCGACAGTCTGATCTATGTCGCCAACAATGACGTTCTGGAACACAACATCCTGGTCTTCAAATTCACGGGAGACACCACGAAGGCCGTTCCCAATGCGCTAGGTAACTACCCGCGCCAGGTGACCGGAGACAAGACGATCTACGGGATTGACGTCGATGGCAATGGCTATGTCTACGTGTGTATAGATACAAGCACGGGAATCACGGAAGACCTGAAGATCTACCCGCCAGTCGACGAATGGCCCGCGGTTGGCGGGGGCTCGCCGGTGATGACGCTTGACCTCCCCGACGGCATCTACAAGGGCATCACCACAAACGCGGACGGGTCCGAGCTGTATGTCTGCAAGTACGATACCAACGCCCCTGCGAGAACGATTCTGAAGTTCAAAGGATCCCCGACCACGGGGTACACGAAGGACGACGGATTCCAGTTCGCCATGGCGTCCTGGGACACCATTCCGGGATCGACCCGACTTCCGCGGCCCCTGAGCGTGAAACTCCTCCAGCCGAACAACATTCTTTTCGCCGCGTGCACAGACATATACGCCGGAAACGCGGCGTACGATTATGCCCGGATTTACCTCATCAACCCGAATACGGGCGCGCTGGTATCCGCCGATACGGCGATCAACCGCATCGACGTCGCGCAGTGGAACTTCAATCTGACCGGGGCGTACAACGATCGCGGGGACGGGACTGTCCCGGGGAATGCCTCCGGCTACGCCTCAACGTACGAGGTGGAGTTTGACGAGAAGGGGTACCTGTACAGCCAGTCGTACTACGGGTGGACCGTCGAGAAGTGGGCGTACCAGGGAGAGCTCCCGGTCATCACAAGCGTCGAGCAGCTCGGCTTGACGGTACCGGAGTCGTTCTCGCTCGCGCAGAACTACCCGAACCCCTTCAATCCCGCCACGACGATCGAGTTCTCGCTGCCGAACGCGGCTCACGTGAGCCTCCGCGTGTACGACATGCTGGGGCGCGAGGTTGCGGTCCTGGTCAACGAAGAGCGCACGGCGGGCTCCTACCGTGTGACGTTCGATGCGCGCTCGTTGCCGTCCGGCACGTACCTGTACTCGCTGCGTGCTGGCTCGTCGCAGGAGATCAGGAAGATGGTGCTTGTGAAGTAGTCCCGGGGCGCGGAGTTCTGCCGCAGTCTTCGTGAGGTTACAGAGAGACGCCGGGGTCCCGCGAAGGGCTCCGGCGTTTTTGTGTCCGCTTGTCTTTCTCGCCGAATCGCAGTACTCTTTCATGTATATGGGCCGCCGGCTTCCAGACCCGCTTCAAGGACTACTCCTCCGCGGTGCTATTGTTGCCGTACTGGCTGCTGGCGCGCCCCTTGCCGCCATCGGGCAGACCGACACGACTCGCCATGGCTGGCCCGTCGCGCCGTTCTACTCTACCCACATCATCACAGGCGTATTCTGCGAGTTCAGGAACACCCTCACCGCGGACCACTTTCACAACGGCATCGACATCCCGATGCCCGACGGCACGCCGGTCTATCCGGTCTACAGCGGTGTGATTACCTCCATCGGAACCGTCGCGTCCAGCGGGGACAACGCCTTTGTCAGGGTCCGGTACATGGTAAGCGGGTTCAACAAGAGCGACGCGTATGTCCATATCGCCCCAAACCCGAGGCTGCAGACAGGTGATTCGGTGTTTGCCCATGTGACGGTGATCGGGAACATCCTTCCCGGTCTGGGGCACGTCCACTTCACGCACGGGCTGTCCGGCTCGGAGATGAATGCTATCAGGCCCGCGGGTGGCATGACTCCGTATATCGACAACTATCCGCCGGAGATCGCGTCCGTAGGGTTCTTCGTCGACGGCACGGAAACGCAATTCCCGGGCGCAAAAGTCAGCGGTGCAGTCGACATCCGCGTGCATGTGCGGGAAACGAACGCGGCCGATCCCTCCGGGTTGTACTCCTCCACGACCAACAACGGCACCTACATCGCGGGGTATCGTGTCCTTGCCGCCGACGGCTCACGTGTTGAATATGAGCCCCCATCGGGCGGCGTGCGGTTCAGGTTCGACAGGAAGCCCCTCGACTCCGACGTACACAACGTGTTCGCCGCCGGCTCCGATCTCTCGACGCACATCTACACGATCACGAACGGTGCGGGAGCGGACGCGGTCAACAGCACCCGCAGGGTGGCCAATGGGTTCTGGGACACCGGTGACCTCGCTCCGGGGCCGTACCGCGTGCTGGTGTGGGCGGAGGACACGCGCGGCCTGCGCGACTCGACGGTGATCGACCTGGCCGTCCAGGCGTCCGACGCCGTCCCCCCTGCGCCCCCGATCCTCCTTGCGGTCACGAACGCCGGCGACGACAGCGTCCGGATACGCTGGAAAGGAGGGACTGAACCCGACCTGGCGGGCTACAGGCTCTTCTTCACACTCAACGGGCTCTCGTGGGTCCTCAAGGCGGATGAAACGACCCTGGGACCGACCACAACTTCTGTTGCGTATCCGATCGGACAGAATCAGGCGGTTTATTTCCGCGTGATCGCGGTCGATGCTGCGTCTCCCCCTAACCTCAGCACGCCGAGCGACATCTACGGCATCCGGCTCGCCGCCGGCAGGCGCACCCTTATCGTCGACGGGTTCGACCGGACGGAAGGCTCCGGGAGCTATCACTTTGCCGACCATCCATTCACCATGACACACGGGCGGTCGATCCGCGGATGGTTCACGACATGCGCAAACGACGCGTTGCTCGAGGGGTCCGCATCGCTTGCCGAGCACGACCGCGTGGTCTGGCTCCTGGGTGACGAATCGGTCACCGACCGTGCATTCGACGCCCAGGAGCAGGCGCTCGTCAAGTCGTATCTTGACCTTCCCGGCAAGGGGCTCCTGGTCAGCGGCTCTGAACTCGCGTACGACCTCGATCGCCCGTCCGGGCCGACACAGGGCGACCGGGACTTTCTGCACACGTACCTGAAGATCGCCTACGCCGCCGACGATGCCGGCGTGTACGATGTGACCGGCGTCCCCTCAACGCCGTTTGAGGGCCTCTCGTTCCGGTACGGGATTGTTGCTGAAGGGGCGCCGTACGAAGAGGATTGGCCCGATGCTTTCATGCCGCTGAACGGGGGAGAGGCACTGCTGCGGTACGGGTCGATCGGCTCCGCGATCGCCGCCGTCGGATACAGAGGGGCTTCGCCGGGAGACGGTACGTCGGCGGTAGCCTCGCTCGGATTCCCCTTTGAAACCATCACATCGCAGGCTGCGCGGGACTCGCTCATGGACCGGTTGATGGCGTACCTTGACGCGAGTGCCGCAGCGGGAGGTCTCTCGTCCGCGGACGTGCCTCGGGGATACACGCTTACTCAGAACTACCCGAACCCGTTCAATCCATCCACTGCTATGAGATTTTCCCTCCCCGTTTCCGGAGAGGTCCATCTTGTCGTCTACGACATTCTTGGCCGGGAAGTGGCGACGCTTGTGAACGGCGTGGTCCCGGCCGGGACTCACACCGCCGTCTTTGACGGAACACCGCTCGGGTCGGGCACTTACTTTGCCGTCCTCTCGGCAGGCGGACAACGCTTCATTCGATCGATGCTCCTGCTCAAATGATCCGGGCAACGGTCACACAGGCTTTGTTGTTCTTCCTGTCGTCCCTTGCGCTGGGCGATCCGCAGGCTTCCTCCGGCGGATACCGGGTTGAGATTCACATCGCTGCCGGAGCACGGGCCTGGCCCGAGACGAACCGCTGGAGCGCTGAAGTGTTCACGCCGGAGGGAACCGCCCTCTATCAGATTGACCGTGTCGTGCCGTTCGATGTTCCTTACCCGACACTGACCGTCGCACGTGACGGGTCGGCGGTGCTGCTCGATGCGGCGCGCGGGAGGGTCGAGTTCCTGACGACGCTCGGTGATGTCGTCGCGGTGTGGAGTCCATTTGCATCAGCCGTGCCGTCGTACGAGCGGATCATCAAGTGTTCGATCGGAAACCGCACGGCCGCGTTCCTGCTGTCAGAGCCGGGTGGAATGGAAGTTCGGGTCGTCACCACCGATCTGAACGGGCGCGTACTGCGTGAGACGGTCCTGCCCGGATCATCCGCGGGAGAGATCGTCAGTGCTGCCGATGATTCGTCAGTGCTTGTGAGCGCGACGATCGACGGGGAGCGGGTCCGGCATGTGACGCGCTTGCTGGGGCAGGATGGGACGACCCTCGTCGAGGCCCCGATGCTTTTCCGCGTCGGCGATATCGGGGCATCAACCGGCCGGTACGCGTTTGCCGACAGGTATGTGGTCATCGGCGGGAGTCTGGCAGACCGGCAGCCGGCGTACCGGGTTGAGCTGTCCGGGGGCGATCGCATTGTCACCGGCCTTCGCGCCGGGGCTGGCGGGGTGCTCGTGGTCACTGAGCAGATCGCCGAGGAAGGGGGGACGCCCTTGTACCGAGATCCGGAAGTGGTGATCCTGAGGGACGATGGGGCGGTTCTCGAGCGGAGTCAGCTGCAATCGACTTCCGCCCGGCCGGCCGCGTTGGTTATTGAAGGCGACGAGATTGTGGTGCGTGCAGGGACGAAAACGGCCAGATTCCGCGGGGTTTTGTGACTTCCGTCCGTTTTTGTTATAATGAACAGAATTGCCCGCGCGTGATCCGGTGCTGAGTCGATCGGACGCGCACCGAATCCCGTATGACCCATCGCTCAGTCATCCTTCTCGCTTCCGCACTCCTCGTTGCCTGTGCATTGCCAGCCGTTTCCCAGACGTCGAAGCGGGAGTTTCGCGGAGCGTGGGTCGCCTCCGTCGCGAATCTTGATTGGCCCAGCGCCGCCGCGCGGGGGCGAACCGGGGCGCAACAGACGGAGCTTATCACCCTTCTCGACCAGCTGAAGTCCACGGGTATCACCGCCGTACTGCTCCAGATCCGATCGGAATGTGACGCTGTCTATCCGTCATCGATCGAGCCATGGTCGTACTGGCTGACCGGAGACCAGGGCGCCGCCCCCTCGCCATACTACGACCCGCTCGAGTTTGCCGTCACCGCAGCGCATACCCGCGGGATGGAGCTCCACGCATGGTTCAATCCGTACCGGGCCGAGCGGGCGATCGGTTCGTACACCATCGCGTCCTCTCACGTCGTCAAGAGCCAGCCCGGATGGATCCTCACATTCCCCGCTGTAGGGTTGAAGCTGCTCGACCCGGGTGCGCCCGGCGCCAGGGCGCACATCGCCGGCGTGGTCGCGGACGTCGTCCGCCGCTACGACGTTGACGGCGTGCACTTCGACGACTACTTTTATCCGTATCCAAACAGCAGCGTCGGTTTCCCCGGCGTGACGACCGAAGACGCGGCATCGTTCGTTGCCGACCCTCGCGGGTTCATATCGATAGCAGCGTGGAGGCGCGACAACGTCAACCTCCTCATTGCGATGGTGGACGACAGCATCAAGGCGATCAGGCCCTCCGTGCGATTCGGCGTCAGCCCGTTCGGGATCTGGCGCAACGGCGTGCCTTCGGGGATCGTCGGCATGGATGCGTACAGCAGCATCTACTGTGACGCACCGGCCTGGCTGAGGCAACATACGGTGGACTACCTGACTCCGCAGCTGTACTGGCCAATCGGGGGACCCCAGGACTACGCCTCGCTGGTTTCGTGGTGGGCCGACAGTGCCGCGCGGTACGGGAGGGATCTCATTCCCGGGATGGCACCGTATCGCATGACCAGCTCGACGAATCAATTCTCTGCGTCCGAGATTCCCCGTCAGATGCGCCTGAACCGCGGCGAGGCCGCAGTGCAGGGCGAAGTGTTCTTCCGTGCAGAGAACGGGATCACCGACAACCCCAAAGGATTTGCGGATTCGCTCCGCTCGACGTTCTATGCGCTTCCTGCGCTCAATCCGGCGATGCCGTGGAAGGATCCTGTGCCGCCCGGCGCTCCTCTCGCGCTCGTCTACGATTCGAGCGGGGGGGGCGGACTTCCTGTGTTGCGGTGGCAGGCACCGCCGGTCACGCCGAATGACGACCCCGCGCGGCTCTATGTGGTGTACAGGTTCGACCTGTATCCGATCGCCGATGCGTTCGAGAATCCCGCCGCTATCCTGGGCCTGACGAACGAAACATCCTACGCGCTGCCGGCCGTTTCCGGAGGGCCCGCTCCGTCGTACTACGCGGTGACAGCGGTGGACCGATTCTGGAACGAGAGCGACTCCGGCAACGTGGTCCGATTCCCCGGAATCCCGACCGGTGTGCCGGCCGTGGCAGGAACCCTTCCTGGGGAGTTCAGCCTCAGTCAGAATTATCCGAATCCCTTCAACCCGACGACGACAATCACATACAGGATTGCCGGGGCCGGCACGGATGCTCGGGGAAAGGTTGGAGCTTCGGAGGTGAGCCTGCGGGTGTACGATCTGCTCGGGCGCGAAGTGGCCGTCCTCGTCGATGAAGCGCAGGCACCCGGGGAGTATGCCGTGCGATTCGACGGCAGCAGACTGTCCAGCGGCGTGTACTATTATAGCCTGATTGCGGGAGAGTTCGGGGAAACGCGGCGAATGTTGCTCGTCAGGTAGTGCGTATGACAGCGGAGGGAACAATTCGGTTATGCGACTCACAACGCTTCTTCTTGTCGCGGTGGCGTGTGGTGCCGTCGCGGGATGTTCCGGAGACCGGGACACGAAGGTGGTGACTGAAATCCTGGCCCGGGCGAAGTCGAAGCTGGCCCCCGACCGGCGGACGGTGGTCTTCGACGTGAGCGGCGCGCTGCGCGGGAAGACGCTCACGCTGACCGGCGAAGTGCACGACGCCGGACTTCGGGACCAGCTGCTGCGCATCGTCAAAGAAGAGGGGTATGATCCCGTGGATTCACTGACGGTCCTGCCGCACCGCGACCTCGGCGACAGGACGGTCGGGATCGTCAGTCAGAGCGTAGCAAACATCCGCGCAAAGCCCGGGCATCCCGCGGAGCTGGTGACGCAGGCCATCATGGGGACGCCCGTGCATATTCTGAAGAAGGATGATGGCTGGCTGTACATCCAGACCCCCGATGACTACCTCGGGTGGTCCGACGCGGAGATCGTGGCCATGACCGCGGAGGAGTATGCGGGGTGGACGGCGAGGCAGAAGGTGATCGTTACCACAGAAGTGGGGTTTGTCCGGAGCGAACGCGATCCGGCATCACGGCCTGTGAGCGACATGGTGGCCGGTGCGCTGTTTGCGCTGAAAGCTGATGCGGGCAGATACTTCGAAGTCGAGTATCCCGATGGTCGGACCGGATTCCTCCTGAAGGACTATGCCGAGCCGTTTGACGCGTGGCTGAAAGGTGCGAAGGACTCGCCGGAGAGCATCGTGGCGACAGCGTACAGGTTCTTCGGCGTCCCGTACTTCTGGGGAGGCACCTCCTCCAAAGGGATGGACTGCTCGGGGTTCACGAAGACCGTCTACTTCCTGAATGGCGTGTTGCTCCCGCGGGATGCCAGTCAGCAGGCGCTTGTGGGTGAGCCCGTGTCCCAGGACGAGAATATGGCGTCGGTGAAACCGGGCGACCTCCTGTTCTTCGGCTCCCGCGCCAGGGACGACAAGCCTGAGAGGGTCACGCACGTGGCGATTTCGTTGGGGGGCAGGCGGTTCATCCATACCGGCGGAGGGGGAGGCGTCACCACCAACAGCCTGGACCCGTCGGATGCAGATTACAGCAAACACCGGGAGCGCGGATTTCTCCACGTCAGGCGGGTGATCGGGGCGGGCGAAGATGCGGGGATCCGCAGGCTTTCATCGGTACCTTACTATAGAAGCCATGAACGATAGCAGACGGGATTTCCTGAAGCAGACCGGCCTTGCGGGCGCGGCGCTCGCCGTGTGGCCGTCGAAACTCCTTGCCCGACCATTCGAAACAATGGTGAACACCATGAAACTCCGATTCACTCCGTACACGCTGGAACTCAGGCACGCTTTCACGATCGCGACCAGCTCGCGCACGACCACACCGGTGATGCTCGTGGAGGTGGAGCAGGACGGGATCATCGGGTATGGCGAGGCCTCGATGCCCCCGTATCTCGGCGAGAGCCACGAGACTGCCTCGGCGTTTCTGAGCAAGGTCGACCTCTCGAAGTTCCCCGATCCTTTCCAGTTGACCGAGGTCCTGCCCGCTATTGACGCGATCGCACCGGGGAATCCGGCGGCCAAGGCGGCGGTCGACATCGCGCTTCACGACTGGGTCGGAAAGAAATTCGGGCAGCCGTGGTTCAGGCTCTGGGGTCTCGATCCGGCCAAGACGCCCGTGACCTCGTTCACGATCGGCATCGACACGAAAGAAGTTGTCCGTCAGAAGACCCGCGAGGCCGCCGAGTACAAGGTGCTGAAGGTGAAGCTGGGCCGCGACAACGACCGCGAAATGATCGAGACAATCCGCGAAGTCACCGACGTCCCGATCCGCGGCGACGCGAACCAGGGGTGGAAGACGAAGGAAGACGCGCTCACAATGGTGGAATGGCTCGCCACCAAGAACGTGGAATTCGTCGAGCAGCCGATGGCAAAAACCATGGTCGACGAACACGCCTGGCTCCGCGAACGGAGTCCCATCCCGATCGTCGGGGACGAGGCCGTCCAGCGACTTGCCGATGTGCGGAAGGCGTGGGGCGCGTACGACGGCATCAACATCAAGCTCATGAAGTCCACAGGGATGCGGGAGGCCTATGCGATGGTGGTGCTTGCCCGCGCGCTCGAGATGAAAGTGATGCTTGGCTGTATGACCGAAACCTCGGTCGCCATTTCCGCTGCCGCGCAGCTGTCGCCGCTGGTGGACTGGGCGGACCTGGACGGTGCGCTGCTCATCAAGAACGATCCGTTCGACGGTGCGCGGGTCGTGAATGGAAAGGTCGTGCTGACGGAATCACCGGGGATAGGCGTCAAGAAAATCGGGTAGGGAGATCGCCCATGGCTTCGCAGTCCTCACGTCTCGTATCGCTGGATGCATTTCGCGGTGCCACCATCGCCGGCATGATCATGGTGAATAACCCCGGCACGTGGGAGTACGTCTATCCTCAGTTGCGTCACGCCGCGTGGCACGGATGGACGTTCACCGATTTCATCTTTCCGTTCTTCCTCTGGATCGTCGGCGTGGCCATGACGTTTTCGTTCGCCCGTCGGGTGGAGGAGGGGGCGGATACCCGGAAACTCCTCCTGCATGTCGTGCGCAGAGCGGCGGTCATCTTTGCGCTCGGGCTGTTTCTCAACGGGTTCCCGTTCGGCCTGATCGGGGACCGGGAGTTTTCGCTCGCAACGTTCCGCATCCCGGGGGTTCTGCAGCGGATCGCTATCTGTTACCTGATCGTCGGCACGCTGCTGCTGTACACGGGCGTTCGGGCCCAGGTCCGGTGGCTCGTCGGGCTGCTCGCCGCATACTGGCTCGCCATGAGACTCATCCCTGTCCCCGGCTATGGCGCCGGCGTCCTGGAGCCGATGGGCAACCTGGTCTGGTTCATCGACTCGAAGCTTCTCGCGGGGCACACCTGGGTGTACGCTCCCGCGGCCGGCTTTGATCCGGAGGGGGTCTTCTCGACCATACCGGCGATCGGCACGGCGCTCTTCGGCGTCCTCACCGGACACTGGCTCAGGTCCGGCCGCCCGCGCGAGGAGCTGGCCGGCTGGATGTTCGTGGCCGGAAACTTCCTGCTTCTCCTGGGGGCTATCCTGGACATGGGCCTGCCCATCAACAAGAACCTCTGGACGAGCTCGTACGCCATCTTCATGGCGGGCTGGGCGCTGGTCTGCTTCGGCACGATGTACTGGCTGATGGACGTGAAGAAGATCCAGGGGTGGGCCAAGCCGTTCGTGGTGTATGGCATGAACGCGATTGCGATCTACGTGTTTGCGGGGATCTTCGCGCGGCTGTTGTACCTCTTCACGGTCACGACGGCCGGCGGGCAGGTCATCACCTGGAAGGACTGGCTGATGCAGACCGTCTTCTTCCCGATCGCGAGCCCGCTCAATGCGTCGCTTCTCTTCGCGATCTGCTTCGTGCTCGTCACGTACCTCGTCGCCTGGATCCTCTGGAAGAACAAGATCTTCATCAGGGTCTGACCGCCATGGTCCGCGCACACATGCTGGGGTGTCTTATGCTCGCAGGGACTGCCGCTTTTGCCCAGACAACGCCGCAGGATTACGCCCTGGCGGAACTGCAACGGATTGAAGAGCGGTACGGCGGACGTCTGGGAATCATGGCGAAGAACCTGGGCACCGGTGCGGTAATCCGGTACCGGGCTGACGAAAGGTTCCCGACAGCGAGCGTGATCAAGCTGCCGATCATGGCGGCGTACTTCCACCTCGTTGAGGCGGGGAAAGTGGATTCGGCCATGCGCGTCGAGTTGACTGCGGCCGACAAGAAACCCGAATCGGGGCTGCTGCAGTTTCTCGACGTGGGTGCGACCATGTCGCTCAGGGATGCCGTGAGGCTGATGATCGTGCTGAGCGACAACACGGCGACGAACCTCGTGCTTGACCGGCTCGCCTCGACGCATGACGAGCGGCTGGCTGCCGTGAATTCGTTCCTTGCCGACAAGGGGTTGAAGAACACGCATCTCCTGAACCGGCTGTATTCGTGGGACACCAAGAAGAACACGCCCGAGGCCGTCCGCTACGGCATCGGTGTCTCCACGGCCGAGGATATGGTGCTCCTGCTGGAGCAGCTGCACGCTCGCACGCTGGCCGATTCGGCGTCGTGCGACGAGATGCTGGAAATCCTCAAGGGTCAGTTCTACACCGACATCATCCCCCGGTTCCTGCCGGCGAACGAATGCAAGTATCTCACGGTGGCGCACAAGACGGGGGGCGTCAACGAGAGCAAGGTCGATGTCGGGTTGATCTACTCCGACAGGGCGGACATTGCGATCGCCGTGTTCGTGGACAAGCATCCGGACCACCGGGACGCGATCGACAACGAGGCCGTGCTCCTTGCGGCGCACGCCAGCCGCGTCGCATGGAACGCCCTGACCGGCGACCGATCCCCGATCGCCAGGAAGGTTGTGGAGAGCGACGTGGACTGGAACGTCATTCCCGGAGGGTCCTGGGCCATCTATCGGACGGCCAACGCGCCGTTCCCGCATCCGCAGAGGGACGAAGGGCTGAGGAAGCAGGACGGGACGTTTTATCCGCGCTTCCCGCACTACACGGACAGCAGCGTCGTCGTGGTGGTCCCGAAGAACTTCAAGGAAACGACTGATGGTACGAACGTCATCGTGCACTTCCACGGACACATGAACGACAACCTTGGCGTCCTGGAGCAAATGATGATGCCCCAGGCGCTCATACGCGAGAATATCAACGCGCTGCTGGTTATCCCGCAGGGCCCGAACAGGGCCCGCGATTCGTTCGGCGGGAAGATGGAAGACCCGGGCGGGTTTGAGCGGCTCGTGCGCGATGTGCTGGAGACCATGAAGAAGGAAGAGGTCGTGAAGACGGCAAACGTAGGGAAGATCCTGGTCTCCGCCCACAGCGGCGGCTACCGTCCGGCGGCCTACGTCCTCCACCATGGCGGGCTGCGCGACCGCATCACAGACGTGTTTCTCTTCGACGCCCTGTATGCCGAGCAGGCGTATTACAGGGAATGGCTCCTCGGCTCGCGCGGGAACCTGCGGGGCTGCTTTACCGATCACCTGCGCGGGGAGTACACATCGTTTGAACAGGAGTGCGGTCCCGCCGCCGGCGCCAGGCTCAGCTTCACCCCGACGGACGTCGACCATAATGTCGTCGTCCAGGAGTTCTTCGGGTCCTGGCTCCGCGCGCTTGACGGCTCCTGGAAAGTCACGGACATTCAGAAATAGAATGGAATAATCCGAGAAGATGAAATCAGGACATCCCATGAACCTCCCCCGTCAATACTCCTCGGCGTCCTCGGTCGAGACCGCCGAGCTTTCCCGCAGCGGCAGGAAGCTGATGTATGCGCCGACCGAGAAGATCCCCATCATCGAGGTCGAGAACTTCCCTCTCCTCGGGAAGTTGGCTGCGCTCAGGTTCATCGAGTGGACGCTCGCAAACCCCGGCGGGGTGATTTCCCTCCCGACCGGGAAGACGCCGGAACACTTCATCCGGTGGGTCCAGCGCATCCTGGAACGATGGCAGACGCCGGACATCCAGCGCCTGCTCGGGGAGTTCGGGATCGATGCCAAGCGCCCGCCGGACATGCGGAGCCTCTCGTTCGTGCAGATCGACGAGTTCTACCCGATGGACGCGCAGCAGCAGAATAGCTTCCACTGGTATGTGAATGAGTTTTACGTCCGGGGATTCGGACTCGACCCGAAGAAGGCGGTTCTGATCGATGCGACCTCCCTGGGCGTGCCACCGGGCAAGACCATGTTGGAGGTGTTCCCGGACAGCGTCGTCGACCTGTCGTTGCGCGTGCGTCAGACGAGGACCGACCACGAGCGCCTCCAGCGGGAGACCATCAACCGCGTCGACCAGTGGTGCATGGAGTACGAGACGAAGATCCGCGAGCTCGGCGGCATCGGGTTCTTCCTCGGTGGCATAGGGCCGGACGGGCATATCGCGTTCAACGTTCGCGGGTCCAGCATCTTTTCGGTGACCCGTCTGACGGGGACGAACTACGAAACGCAGGCGGCCGCGGCGACCGATCTCGGCGGGATCGAGATTTCGAGAAGCCGGCTGGTCATCACCATAGGCCTGGCGACGATCACGTACAACCCCACCGCGACAGTGATCATTATTGCCGCGGGCGACGCGAAGGCGGAAGTGGTCAGGGCGGCGGTTCAGGAGCCGATGGTACCACAGAACCCCGCCTCGGTCCTGCAACAGCTTCCGAACGCACGGTTCTATCTGACCAAGGGGGGGGCCAGCCGTCTGGTCGAGCGGAGATTCGAGGACTTCGAGAAGATCGCAACGCCGACGGCCGAGCAGATCGACGACGTCGTGGTGGGCGTGTCGCTGGGTCTTGAGCGCCCGCTCCGCGAGCTGACCACTGGCGATCTGAACGGGGACCGATTCGCCAGGTTGCTGCTTGCGAAGACAGGAGGGGACAGCGCTGCGCTGGCGACCTGCGTGCACGAGCGGATGGTGGCGAAGATCGAGCGCGGGCTGAAGAGCGTGTCGAACACGGTGTTCCTTCACACGGAGCCGCACCATGACGACATCATGCTCGCGTATCTTGCCCACATCTACCATCTGGTGCGCGACCCCACGAACCACCACTATTTTGCCAATCTCACGTCCGGCTTCACGGCGGTCTCGAACCAGTACTGCCTCGGGCTGGTGGAGAAGCTGGAGCGCCACCTCGAGAGCCCAGAGTTTATTGCCATGCTTCGGGCCGGGTACTTCCAGCCGCAGGACGTCGTCAGGCGGATGGAAGACGTCTATCTTTTCCTCGACGGCGTTGCCGGCAGGAGTGACGAAATGAAGGAGGAGGCGGAAGCCCGGCGGATGCTCCGAAACCTTATCGAGGTGTACCGTACGTCCGACATGAAAGTGCTGAAGCTGAGGACCCGCGAGCTCCACGACTACTTCGTCACCCAGTATCCCGGAGCCAAGGATCCGCCGGATCTCCAGATGTTCAAGGGCACCATCCGCGAATGGGAGGTGGAGTTGCTCTGGGCGTACTTCGGGATCGAGGCGTCGGCCATTTCCGCCCTCCGGCTGGGATTCTACAAGGGCGACATCTTCTCGGAAGAGCCCGAAGTGGACCGCGACGTCATTCCGCTGCTCCAGCTCCTGAGGCAGGTCAAGCCGAACGTGGTCTCCGTGGCGTTCGATCCGGAAGGGAGCGGTCCCGACACGCATTACAAGGCGCTGCAGGCGGTGGCCGAAGCGCTTCGCATGTACCAGAAGGAGACCGGCGAGCAGAACATCCGCGTGTGGGGATACCGGAACGTGTGGTACCGCTTCCACACCTCGGAGGCCAACCTGATGGTTCCGGTGTCGCTCAACTCTCTCTCGCTCCTGCACACGGCGTTCATGAACTGCTTCGGGTCCCAGAGTGCGGCGTCGTTCCCGAGTTACGAGCACGACGGTCCGTTCTCCGAGCTCGCGCAGAAGATCCAGGTGGAGCAGTACGGCATGATCAAGACGTGCCTCGGAAGCGAGTTCTTCCTGCATCACGCGCATCCGCGGCTGCGGGCTGCGAGAGGCATGATCTTCCTGAAGGAGATGGAGCTGCCGGAGTTTCAGGAGAAGGTGCGCGAGCTGAAGCAGCTGACCGAGGCACGGGGCTGATGTGCGGCGCGTCGGCGTTTCACACAGCCGCCGCGGCGTAGCAAGGAGGTGTATGACAAGGTTCATTGTCGTGCTGGTTCTCGCATGGGCGCTGCCGTTGCAGGCACAGGTGCGCGTCACCGCCGTGGAGCGCGTCTCGCTTGCGGATGACCACGCATGGGGCGGCGTCAGGTTTTCGCCCGACGGCGCGCGCGTGTACCTGACCCCGCCTGACTACCGCGGGATCTGGGAGCACACGATCGCAACCGGGGGACTCCGGATGCTCACGGCCGACCAGGGGTCGGGATTCGGCTTTGCGCTCTCCGATGACGGAAGACGGATTGCATACCGACGGTCCTCCTACGACGAGGCGTCCAGGTCGCGCCGGCAGGAGATCGTCGCCGTGGACCTGACGACAGGAGCCGCGGAAACGCTCGGCTCGGGACGCAGCGTCGGGACCCCGGCGTTCGCGGGGAATCAGGTGATCGCCAGGGTCGATGAACGGGATTTCTCCGCGCCGGTCTCGAACGCCCCCGTGACTGCGGTGCTCGGCATCGAGCAGTCGAAGATCGCGGTGATGTCGGGGGGCGCCCGGAGATTGCTGGAGCCGCTCGGCGCCGGCCGCTACGTGTGGCCCGTGCTGTCTCCGGACAAGACTCACCTTGCGGCATATGAGCTCGTCCAGGGGGCTTTCGTGTGCCTGCTGGACGGATCGCAGGCCGTCGTTCTGGGGCCGTACAGGGCTCCGGCGTGGACCCGCGACGGCATGTGGCTTGTCTGCATGGACGACCGGGACGACGGTCATCAGTTTGTCGGCTCGCGCCTGATTGCCGTGAAGCGCGAGGGAGGCCCTCCGGTGGAGCTGTCGGGAACCGAGGCCTTCAACGCGATGTACCCCGCCTGTTCTCCCGTCGAGGACCTGATCGCGTGCGTGTCCATGAACGGCGAACTGTATTTCGTCCGGTACGCAACGGAGGCTCGATGAGGCGGTTGGCGTTGGTCGTGCTGGCGGCTCTCCTGGCACCCTCGTTCCTCCTCGCGCAACGGACGGACCTGAGCGGCCTGACGATCTGCATCGACCCCGGGCATGGCGGCTACGATCCTGCCGACGACCGGCACATCGTCCCGGATCCCGGGATCGACTTCTGGGAATCGGAGAGCAACTGGCAGAAAGCGCTCCTTCTCCAGACCCTTCTCCAGGAGAAAGGTGCGACCGTGCTCCTCACGCGGGGGAGCAACAACGTGGATCCCGCCCTCTCGTCCCGTGTCGCCTACGCGAACGCGAACAATGCCGACTGGTTCCACTCGATTCACAGCAACGCGGCGAACGGCGTTACAAATCTAACCCTCATGCTCGTCCGGGAGCAGATCGTCACGGGTGGTGATCCGGTGTACGGTCCCGGAACCGGCTCCCCCGAATGGCCGGAAGCGTGGGACATCTCGCGCCTGTACCTTTCCCCCTATCTGAAGTCGGCGCTGCGCACGTCCTCGTATGTGACGTATCTCGACTGGACCTTCTACGGAGGTGCGAACGGTGGCTGGACGCTGGGCGTCCTGCGCGGGTTGACGATGCCGGGGCAGCTCTCCGAGGGCTCGATGCATGATGTGTATCCCGAGACCCGACGCCTTATGAACAACGACTACCGGAAGATGGAGGCCTATGCGATCCGGAACGCATTCCTCCAGTATTTCGGCGTTCCTTCGGATGGGCTGGGGATCATCGCGGGGCTTCAGACAAACTCGGCGGGGGCGAAGCCGCTCAACTATTCTGCGGTGCGACTGGAGCCCGGAGGTCGAACGTATGCCGGGGACGCGTACAACAACGGCTTCTACATGTTTGACCGCCTCGCCGCCGGGACCTACACCGTGCACTTCGAAACCCCGGGTTTCCGTCCCGACTCCGTTGTGGTGACGCTCGCCGCGGGCGCGACGGTATTCCGCGACAGGGCACTGACGATCTTTGCTGCACCCACGGTGGTCAGTTCCACTCCGTCCGCGGGCTCTGACAGCGTGGCCCCGCACGTCCCTGTGACGCTGGCGTTCACGAAACCGATGAACACCGCCTCCGTCGTCTCAGCCTTCTCGATTGTTCCTCCTGCCGCGGGGACGTTCAGCTGGGACGGAACGAGCACCGTCCTGACATTCACGCCGTGGCCGCCGCTCCAGGCTGAAGTCGACTATGTCGTCACCGTAGCGGCGACCGCGACCGCGGCAGACGGTCAGCAGCTCGATGGCAACGGTGACGGCACTGCGGGAGATCCGTTCTCGCTGCAGTTCAGAACGGTCTATGTCGACGTCTATCCACCTTCGATCGCGCTCGAAAGCCCCGACTCCGGCGCCACGATCCTGACCACGAACCCCGTGCTGAACTTTGTCTTCGACGAGCCGCTGAGGCTTTCCTCGGTTTCGTCGACCAACTTTGTGGTTCAGGAAATCGGAGGGTCGTACCAGGCGCGTGCGGTGGACTATGCCGAAGGGGCGGGGCGCGGCGCCGTCACGGTGTTCCTCCCGTACGGCGTGAAGCCGGGCAAATCGTACCAGGTGAGGATCGCGGGCGTGGCCGACGCGAAGGGAAACGCGATACCCTCGGGCGCACCGATTTATCGGACCTTCACTGTCGGACCCGACAGCTATACGTTCGGAATCATCGACTCGCTCACCGGGCCCCTGGGCGCCTGGGCGCCGCCGGCGAGCAGCCCGAACACTACGGGCGCGACCGGCGCTTCGTTTGTCGCTTCGGCTGACAAGAGATTTCCGTCGTATGCCACGTTCGGCACCACCGCCAGTCTCACGTACGCCTGGGACCCGGGCGCGCCTGAACACCTGATCGATCTGGGGTTTGACACGACGCTGACCCCGCTCGTCCGGCCGGTCTCCGGCACCATCCTGCAGACGTTTGTGCACGGCGACGGCGGCTCTGCGCTCTTCCGGTTCGCTGTCGAGGACGGTTTCGGCGTCGATCCCCCCGGTGGGGCCGGGGGGGTGGAGGTGAGCCCCTGGCACGTCGTCAACTGGGCCGGCTGGCGGCTCGTCGAGTGGCCGCTGGAGTCCGTGTCGCCGGGTGCATGGACCGGCAATGGAGAGCTAGAAGGGGAAGTCCGGTTCCGCGGGTATCACATTGGATTCGATCCCGGGGCAAGCACACCGTCGGGAACCATCCGTTTTGCCAGAGCGCAATTCGCAGACCGGACGGCTACGGGCGTCGATGAGCCCGGTGTGCCGGTCGCGTTCGCGCTGTCGGAGCCGTACCCGAATCCGTTCAATCCGTCCACCTCAATGCTCCTGGAGATGCCGGTGCGAGCGCAGGTTCGCGTGGCGGTTTTTGACATTGTGGGTCGTGAAGTCGCGGTCATCATGGAAGGAGAGGCGGGTCCGGGGCGTCTCCCGATCCGGTGGGATAGCCGTGATTCCGGAGGGTGGCCGGTTGCCAGCGGAGTCTACCTCGTGCGGACGACCGTGTCCGGGCAGGGGGCCGGCGCCGGCGTCACAATGGTTCGCAAACTCCTGCTCGCAAAGTGACCCCGGACGACCGCTCGCTCACGATCGGGCACTGGACACTGGAGGATCTCCCGGTCTTCAGAGAGATTCTGCGCGAGACCTGGCATGACGCGTACGGCGGCTTCATTGCCGCTGTCGATCTGGACGGGTACCTTGACGACCACTACTCCATCGACATGCTGAGCGAGCTCTTCCGCTCGCCGCGTGTGACCGGTCACATCGCGCGGGTCAACGGCGAGCCCGCAGCCCTGATGCGCACGGAGTTCAACGATGAAAAACGCCGTCTCTACGTTTCGTCGCTGTACGTGCGCCCCCGGTTTCAGGGGCGGGGCATCGGCGGGCAGCTGCTCGGGCGCGCTGAAGGCGAAGCCCGCGACCGTGGCGCCGATTCCCTCTGGCTCGGGGTGATGGTGAAAAACACGCGCACGCTGGATTGGTACAGGAGGATCGGGTTTACGTTCGTCGAAGAAGCCCCGTTCGTCATGGGCGCGAGCAGCGCCGACCATCTGATCGGATTCCGACCCCTCACGACATGAGCACATCCGCCGACACGCCCGGGCCCGGAACGTCCTCCCCTGACGGGTCCGCTCACCGTACGTCCCCGGGAGGCATGGATTCACCCCACGCACCTGTGCGGTCGCCCTGGGCCTGGATCCCGTCGCTCTACTTCGCAGAGGGAATCCCGTATGTCGTGGCGATGACGGTCTCCGTCATCATGTACAAGCGGTTCGGCATCTCGAACACTGACATCGCCCTCTACACCAGCTGGCTGTATCTCCCATGGGTCCTGAAGCCGCTCTGGAGCCCGTTCGTGGACATGTTCCGGACGAAGCGGCTCTGGATCGTCGTGTTGCAGTTCGTGATCGGGGCCGCGCTGGCAAGCGTTGCTGTCACCATCCCGCTCCCTGCCTTCTTTCAGATCACGCTGGCGGTCTTCTGGCTCATGGCATTCGCATCGTCGACCCACGACATCGCTGCGGACGGGTTCTACATGTTGGGTCTGCCCGAGCACCAGCAGGCAGCGTTCGTTGGCGTCAGGAGCACGTTCTACCGCATCGCCATGATCACCGGCCAGGGCCTGCTGGTGGTGGTGGCGGGGAAGCTCGAGGCTGGAGGAGACCTGAAAACGGCCTGGTCCGTAACGTTTGGCATCCTTGCCGTCGTCTTCCTTGGATTTGCGGTCTATCACCGGTTCTTTCTTCCGCGGCCCGTGTCGGACCACCCCGTACGGAGCGAGGGATCCACGAGCGTGGCGCGCGAGTTTCTCACGGTCTTCGCCCGGTTCTTCAGGAGGCCGAAGATCCTTGCCGTGCTGGCGTTCCTCCTGTTGTATCGGTTCGGGGAGGCGCAGCTGATCAAGCTCGTGACGCCGTTTCTTCTCGATCCCCGCACGAGCGGAGGGCTCGGGCTGTCGACGGAGGAGGTCGGGATCGCCTATGGCACGGTCGGTGTCATCTCACTGACGGTCGGCGGATTGCTGGGTGGATACGTCGTCTCGCGTCACGGTCTCCGCACCTGGCTCTGGCCGATGATCTTCATCATGCACATTCCGGACCTGACGTTTGTGTACCTCTCGCAGGTTCAGCCCGAGAGTTTTCTGGTGATCACGTCGGGTGTCGCGCTGGAGCAGTTCGGTTATGGATTCGGGTTCACCGCATACACGCTGTACATGATTCTCGCGGCAGAAGGCGAAAACAAGACAGCTCACTTCGCCATCTGCACCGGATTCATGGCGCTGGGGATGATGCTCCCGGGGATGGCGAGCGGAGCAATCCAGGAGGCGCTCGGATACAAGGCGTTCTTTATCTGGATCATGCTCTCCACGATTCCGAGCTTCATCGTCCCCGCGCTGGTGAAGATTCCGGAGCACTTCGGAAAGAAGCAGAAACCGCATTGACCATGAAGCCTTCCATCACAGCATTCCTTTCGTACCGCGGCCGGTCTGCCACGCGGGAGACCGTGCGGCAGCTCCAGGCGTCTTCACTCGTCAGGAAGATCTACCTCCTCTCCGGTGACAGCGAGGTGGAGGCTCTTCCGGGCACGACACTCATCCGCGTGGACAGCATGCGCAGCAGCCGGACCATGCGGACGATCGTCGCGAAGGCGGGAACCGGACATGTCCTGCTCATCACGCAGGATACGCCTGTCCTCTTCGGGCAGTTCGCCCTGGAACGTCTTATTTCGGTTGCCGACGCGACCGGCGCGGCGATGGTCTATTCCGACCGATATGATCTGCGCCTGAATGTGCGCACACCGCACCCGGTGATCGAGTACCAGGCCGGCAGCATCCGGGACGACTTCGATTTCGGGCCGGTGATGCTCTTCGCCGCTTCCATGGTGCGCCCTGCCTGGATGGATATTGCAGGGACTTCATATGCGCACGCGGGACTGTACGCGCTTCGGCTGGCGCTGTCGCGCCGGGGCCAGCTCTTCCGCGTCGGCGAATTCCTGTACACGATCGCGGAGCTGGATGCCCGGGCGTCGGGCGAGAAGCTGTTCGACTACGTCGACCCGCGGAACAGGGAAGTTCAGATCGAGATGGAGGCCGCGGCCACGGCGTACCTGAAGAGGATCGGCGCCTACCTGAAACCGACGTTTAAGCCGGTCGATCTCGCTGCCGGGACATTCCCCGTGGAAGCCACGGTCGTGATTCCGGTTCGCAACCGGGTGCGGACGATTGGAGACGCGGTCGCCTCCGTCCGGCGGCAGCGGACGTCCGTTGCGTTCAACTGCATCGTCGTGGACAACCACAGCACGGACGGAACCACAGACACGCTTCGGGACATTGCGCAGAAGGATCCCCGCGTCCTCCATCTCATCCCCGGGCGCGATGACCTTGGCATCGGCGGCTGCTGGAACGAGGCGGTCCATCATCCCCAGTGCGGGCGCTTTTCGGTGCAGCTTGACAGCGACGACCTGTACCGCGACGAGACCACATTGCAGCGCATCGTGGATCAGTTCTATGCCGGGCGCTACGCGATGGTGATCGGGTCGTATCAGATGACGAACTTTGACCTGCAGGAGATTCCCCCCGGCCTCATCGATCACCGGGAGTGGACGCCTGACAACGGAAGGAACAACGCGCTCCGGATCAACGGCCTTGGCGCCCCGCGTGCGTTTGCCACGGCGGTCCTTCGCACGCTTCCGATCCCAAACGTGAGTTACGGGGAAGACTATGCGCTCGGTCTGGCTATCTCGCGCGAACACCAGATCGGCAGGATCTACGAGTCGGTCTACCTGTGCCGGCGGTGGGAGGGGAATTCGGACGCCAACCTGGATGTCGCACGCCAGAACGCCTATAATCACTACAAGGACAAGATCCGCACCATCGAGATCTCGGCACGGCAACGGCTGAACGCCGCGGCCCGGACACGAAGGAAGCGCTGAGCCGTGAGGCACGGGCTCCTCATTGGTCCCGCCGACCTGGCTCAATACGGCCGTGTCGGCACGCTCGCCGAACAGGCTGCGACGCTTCTCCGCCAGCAGCAGGCCGGATGGGAGCTTCTCCGCAGGGGGTACGAAAGTCTGGCGGGAGTCAGGACGCGTCGTATCATGGTCGGCGCGATCCCCTTCGACATTCAGTTCAATCCCGGACGGATCATTTCGTCATCGGCCAATGTGGACGCGGCCTCGATCCGGCAGCGCCGGTGCTTCCTCTGCCACGAACATCTTCCGCCGGAGCAGCACGGGCTCGCGTTCGGCGAATTCCTGATCCTCTGCAACCCCTATCCGATCTTCCCCACGCACTTCACGATCCCTCACCGGTCGCACGTGGCCCAGCGGATCGACGGCGCGTTCTCGGTCCTGCTCGACCTGAGCCGGCACCTCGGCAGCGGCTTTGACCTCCTGTACAACGGCCCCCGGTGCGGCGCCTCCGCACCTGACCATCTCCACTTCCAGGCGGCGAGCAGCGGGTTCATGCCTCTCCCGCAGGCGATCGATGATGGGTCTGCCGGTGGAGGGGTGAAGGCCAGGGGTGGATCCGCCGCTGGATCCGTGAGGGTCCTGGAGGGGGTGGGCGTGGATGTGATCGCGGTGAACGACGGGCTTCGCCGGTGGTTTCAGCTTGAGGGGGAGGATGCGCCGCTCATCGAACAGGCGTTCGACGTCCTTCTCGGCGTCCTCTCACGCGACGAGGATGAGGGAGAGGAGCCGATGTTCAACATTGTCGCCTTCTACAGGCGGCAGTGGACCGTCCTGGTCTTCCCCCGAAAGGCGCACAGGCCATCATTCTACGGCGCGGAGGCGGGGATGATTATCAGCCCTGCAGCGGTGGACATGGGAGGGGTTACCATCACGCCGCGCGAGGAGGACTTCCTGCGCATACAGGAGTCCGATATCCGGCGGCTGTTCGACGATGTCTGCATCGCGCCGGATGACTTCGCGCGCGCGACTGCCGACCTGCGGCGCCAGCTGGGATAGCGGGGGGACGGCTCGCTCAGTAGAGGTGGTACTTCGCAGCCCGCGCCTTGAATTCCTGTACCCCCTCGTCCAGCCTCTTGCGCGCATCCTCCGCCTTCATCTCCTCAACCATTGCCTCCCGTACTTCGTCCGTTCCGCATACCCTGTCAAACATTTCGATCCTGGACGACTGTGCCAGGAGGAACGGATTCCTGTCGGGGTAGAGTGCATGATGGACCTGCAGGAAGTGGAACTGCACGGCCATCAATGATGGCGCGCGGGGGTCAAGGACGTACACCTGAACGCCGTGCAGGCGCTTGCCCGCGTCGCGCCCGTAGAACGGCACGAACGTGATCGGCCGAAACCGGAGGCCCGGCAATTGGAGCGCGTTCATGGAGTCGGTGAGGGCTTGCGCGTTGATCCATTCTGCCGCGAGCACCTGGAACGGAAGCGTGTACCCCACCCCCTCCGAAACGACTCCGAGTTCCCCGAGGACGCCGGTGGCGACATAATAGAGCGGGGACCACGGATGCGGGACGTGGGGGGATGGTGGCACCCAGGGCAGGCCCGTTTCTTCGAAGACCATTGAGCGCTTCCAGCCTTCCATCGGAACCACAGTCAGGGAACAGCGCCGGCTTCCTTCCAGCAGCCCTTCGCCGTTCAGCATACCCGCGAGCTCGCCGCAGGTGAGGCCGTAGACGTAGGGGATGGAATACTGGCTGACGAACGAGCGGTACTCATCTTCAACCGGCGTTCCTTCTAGACGTTCTCCGCCCAGCGGGTTTGGCCGGTCGAGCACGACGAACGGAATGCCCCTGTCGGCCGCCGCTTCCATCGCGAGGCCCATCGTGCTGATGTAGGTGTAGGACCGACAGCCGATGTCCTGAATATCGTACACCAGCACGTCGATATCCCGGAGCATGTCCGCGGTCGGCTTGCGCGTCGCGCCGTACAGCGAGTAGACCGGGATGCCGGTTGCTGAATCAATGGAGGCGCCCACGACGTCGCCGGCTGCGTGGTCCCCGCGCACGCCGTGCTCCGGCCCGAAGAGAGCGACGAGCTTCAGACCGCTCTCCCCGTGGAGAATGTCGACCGTCGATTGCAGCAATCGGTCGACGCCCGTGGGATTGGTGATGAGCCCGACGCGTTTGCCCTGCAGGACGTCAAACTTCCGATCGCGAAGGAGTTCGACGCCGGTTCGCACGGTTGCAGTCTGAGCATGCAGCGATGCGAGGGACAGGGGTGACAGAAGCAGGGACATGCAGAGGGACAATGTCAGGGGCGGGGGGATTCGTGTTCGGATCATAGTTCGGCCGAGGCTGGTGTGGATGACGCAACGTACGGACGGCCGGGCAGAGACGCAATCCGGTTCGCGGGCGTTTCTTGATTGTCAGACGGTGGTTGGGTACATTGGGGCACCTACACCTCTCACCAACCAGCTGAGCGCATGGGCGGTCCGTCCTCTCTGATCTTCGGCGCCGATGGCGGTGGCACAAAGACACGTGGAGTGCTGGCAGACCGCGCTGGCCTGCATCGTGCGCAATGCGATGCCGATCCGTCAAACCCCACAACCGTGGGTGTTGAGCACTCGGCGGTCACGTTGCACGAGCTGATCACCCGGTGTTGTGCGCAGGCGGGTCGGCGGCCGGAGGAGATCTCGGTAGCGGTGATCGGCCTCGCCGGCGTGGGGACGCCTACCATCAACAGCGACCTTCATTCCGCCCTCACGCGCCGACTTGCCGCGGACCGGTCTGCTCCGGCGATCTTCCTGGAACCCGACAGCCGGATCGCACTCGAAGGGGCGTTTGGCGGAGGGCACGGCGCGATTGTCATAGCCGGGACTGGTTCGAATGTCCTTGGGAAGGACCACAGCGGGTGCCTGCACAGCGCGGGCGGGTGGGGAAGGATCCTGGGCGACGAAGGCAGCGGGTATGATATCGGCCTCAGAGCCCTGAAGTCCGCGGTCCTCGAGATCGACGGGCGTTCCGAGGCAACGGCCATCGGCCGGGCGCTTCGGGACCGGTTCGGATGGTCCACCCGAGACCAGATCATCGCGGCGGTGTACCGGGAGCAATTCCCGGTCGCGACTGTGGCCCCGGTGATCCTGGAGCTGGCTGACGCCAGCGAATCTGCCGCCCTGGAGCTCCTCCGTTCAGCGGCGGCCCCGCTGGCCGACCAGGCTCGGGTAGTGCTCCGACGGCTCGGGCCGGATCCGCGGGTTGCCTTCATTGGCGGCCTGGTGTCTCACCGGACTTCATACTCCGACATACTTTCCCGGGCCCTGAAGGCCGTCGTTCCGGGACTTTCGATCATTTCGGCCACGCACACGCCCGTCGAAGGGGCACTGATGATGGCTCTTTCCAGGCTGACCGCCACACATGCAGGCCAGGCTCATTAATTCGGTTGTGATGCTTGCGATCGGAGCCGTTGCGCTCCTGTTGTTCCGCTCGTGCTCCTCTTCGGAAGCCTTCGAGTCTCCCCTGCTTGCCCCAGCCGTCACCCCGGCTGCGGGGCGGCTCGGCCAGGAGGACTGGGTCGACAGCGTGCTCTCCACGATGACGCTCGAGGAAAAGGTCGGCCAGCTGTTCATGGTGGCGGCCACGGGGCACTACACCGCCGCCGACGGGGAAGAGTTCGTGCAGATGCGATCGCTGGTCAGGGACCGCTGCATCGGGGGGATCATGCTGTCGCAGAGCGACGTGTATGAAGCAGCCGTGATGCTGAACGCGCTCCAGGCCGAGGCGCGAGTCCCGCTGCTGGTCAGCGGAGATTTCGAGCGCGGCATGGCCCTTCGTGTCAGGCGATCGACGGTGTTTCCGGACGCGATGGCGATCGCCGCCACCCGGGATCCCGATCTCGCCTTCCGCGCGGGGCAGGCTACTGCGCGGGAGGCGCGCGCGATCGGGGTGCACCAGAACTTCGCCCCCGTCGCGGACATCAACACCAACCCGCTCAACCCGGTCATCAATACGCGATCGTTCAGTGACAACGGCTGGCTGGTCGGCGTCATGGTGAGCGCGTACCTGCGCGGAACGAACGACGGCGGGGTCATATCGACCGTCAAGCATTTTCCCGGTCATGGCGACACGAGAACGGATTCCCACCTGGACCTTCCGGTCATTCCGTTCAACCGGGCGCGCCTGGACACGATGGAGCTGGCTCCGTTTCGCGGGGCCATCCAGGCCGGGGTGAAGTCGGTCATGGTGGCGCATCTGGCGGTTCCCGCGATCGGCGGTTCTTCAAGAACGCCGACATCCCTCCTTCCCGAGGCGATCGACACGCTTCTCCGCCGTGATCTCGGATTCAAAGGGCTGGTGGTGACGGATGCCATGGAGATGCGCGGTGTTATGCGCGGATATTCGACCGCGCTCAGTTCGGTCATGGCTGTCAAGGCCGGGGCGGATGTCGTCCTGATGCCTGCGGATGAGGAAACCGCCTACGCGGCTGTCATGAGGGCTGTGCGGTCCGGAGAGATCCCCGTGCAACGGTTGGACGAGTCCGTACGCCGCATCCTCGCGGCGAAATACTGGGTCGGGCTCGACCAGCAGCGGACGGTGCCGCTGGACAGCATTCCGTCGCGCGTCGCGACGCGGGAGCATCGCGCACTCGCCCGCGATATCGCCCGGCGCGCCATCACGCTCATGCGGAACGAAGATCAGGTCCTGCCTCTCGTCGAGGGCATCGACGGCCGCGTGGCGGTGTTCGTCCTGACCGATTCAGAAGACAACCGGACGGATATCAATCGTCCCGGGCCTCGGTACACTACCGAGGCTCCCGGCGCGTATTTTGTACAGCAACTTCAGAGGCGCATCGGCGCGGTGCAGACGCGTCGCCTCACCTCATCGAGCAGCAGGGGGGACCTCGAAGCGGCCATGGCACAGGCGAAAGCCAGCCGGCTCGTCATCATACCTGTCACTCTCAAAATGCGCACCACGTCGGACCGCGTCACGCTCCCCGAGAACCTCGAGGGTTTCCTCGTGGATCTCGCGAACGTGAAGACTCCGGTCGTCGCGGTGTTGTTCGGAAACCCGTACGCCCTGCCATCCTTCGATGCGTTCCCCGCGGTCCTCTGTGCCTACGACGATGCCGAACCGTTGATGGAAGCTGCCGTCGAAGCGCTCATGGGCGAGATCGACATCAGGGGAAAGCTGCCCGTACGCGTATCGGACCAGTACGCCATGGGGGCCGGCATCCCGCTCCAGCAGTCGGTTCTCCGTCTTGCTGACCGGTCGACGACGGAGCGAGATGCGGAGGCATTCCGAGCGGTCGATGAAATCGTGCGCACGGCCATCGCGGATTCCGCATTCCCTGCGGCGCAGGTCGCCGTGGTGCACCGGAGCGCGCTCGTCTACAACAAGGCCTTCGGGACATATACATATGAGCCGGCATCGCGCGACATCGACGTGACGACGATGTTCGATCTCGCATCGCTCAGCAAGGTCATCGGCACGACGACAGCCGTGATGAAGCTGTACGATGAGGGGCGGATCGGGCTCGACGACCCTGTGTCGCGATACCTCCCCGCGTTCGCGGAAGGGGAGAAGGCCGCAATCACGATTCGGCATGTGCTGACGCACAGGGCGGGGTTCCCGCCGTTCCGCCGGTTCTGGACGTTCTGTGCGACTCCTGCGGCGATGATCGACTCGGCGTTCGCGACGCCGCTTGTCTCGTCGCCGGGCGACTCGACGATCTACAGCGACATCGGGTTCATCACGCTCGGCAAAGTCGTCGAAGCCGTCAGCGGGACGACCCTTGACGCATTCCTGCAGAAGGAGTTCTTCGGCCCGCTCGACCTCCGGAGCACGATGTACAATCCGCCGTCGTTGCTGGTCGACCGCATCGCGCCCACGGAGGTGGACACCTCCTGGAGGAAGCGGCTGGTCCGCGGTGAAGTGCACGACGAGAATGCGTACTTCCTCGGCGGAGTGTCGGGCCATGCAGGGCTCTTCTCAACGTCGAAGGACCTCGCCGTGCTCATGACAATGATCATGCAGCAGGGGACGTACGGCGGCCGGCGCTACCTGGGTGAGGCGACGATTGAGCTTTTCACGCGCAATCCCGCGCCCGGGACCAGATTGCTCGGCTGGGACGTGAAGTCGCCGAGCGGCTCGTCGGCCGGGTCGCTGTTCGGCCCGTCGTCATTCGGCCACACAGGCTTCACGGGCACGTCTATATGGGTGGATCCGGACCGCGAGCTGTGCGTCATCCTTTTGACGAACCGCGTCCATCCGACCCGGGCGAACACGAAGATCTCCGGCGTGCGGCCGGCCGTGCATGACGCCGTCGTGCGCGCGATTCAGTGACACCAGTGACAGGAGCGTCCATGAGTACCGCCAAATGTGAGCGATGTTCGTCGGAGATCTCTGATCTTGATGAGTTCTGTCCCGTGTGCGGCGCGCTCCTCGAGGGATCGTTTTCTTGCACGCTGCATCCCGATCGGCTTGCAAGCGGGGCGTGCGTCATCTGCGGCTCCGCGTATTGCGGCGGCTGCGGACACTGGACAGGCGGCGTGTTTCTCTGCAACGAGCACCGGCAATTCGAAGTGCGGCAGAGGCATGTCCAGCTTATCGCCTCTCGGAGCAGGGGTCAGATCCTCGATGCGATCGGAGCGCTCAAAAGTGCGAACCTGCGCGCCCAGCTCTGGTCGCCTGCCGGCCAGAAGATGTCCGTCCAGGCTCTCGAGGAGGGGATGTCGCCCGGAGATGACCTTTTGGTGATGGTCCCACTTCCCGAGGCACTGATCGCTCTGGACGTGCTGAGGGAGCATGGTCTCCTTGAGGCTGGGGGAGACTACGGCAGAGATCTGACCGACAGCTAAACGGGTGTCTCAGGACCCCCGCCCCTCGATACAATCCGCCCTGCGTTACCCATGTCTCGCCATAGGTGCAAGTCGGGAGTCCGGCTCCCCGGTTACTCTCCCGCTGAGCGGCATATGCTTCTCGGCACTTTTGCTCAATTTACAGTCTCACCAGCGGTCAAAAGCACACGCGCCGGACCTCGTGCGGTGCATCCTCGCGTCTGCGCGTCGGGTTGGCGCACAATCTGACACCTCTCCTCGCTCCTCGCATGGCATGCGCTTTGCGCATTACCTTCCCGGCGAAAACCCAAGAAACGACCGACGGACCAGCTATGAGCGAGAGCGATCATAGGTTGTTGCGACATACCGGACGTGTCACAGGCATCAGCGAAACAGCCTACCTCGGGCACTACCACCCGGTGCGTTCCGGTCACCAGGAACGCGTGTCGGCGTCCCTGCGCAAGTTCATCGAGGGCACGGAGCCCCACCTGTCGAGGTGGATCGAGCTTGCCGCCCCCCGCGTTGCCGCGGAGCAGTCCTTCGACCTGATTGTGCGGGTCCTGCGCCACGATGAAATCGCGTCCGACGGCAGCGCTCCGCTGGACAAGCTGTGCGACGCGATCGCAGTGGCAAGCGGCAAGCCGTACGTCCCGCATCGTCTCAAGAAGAAGCATGCCACGAAGCCTCTCGAGGAACTGGTGGGGAAAGCCGCCCGCGCTGCCGAGATGGACGGCGTACTCCAGTTTGACGGCTCATCCATCAGGGACGAGGCACGCATTCTTGTCGTCGATTCGCTGCTCTGGACCGGAGCGACGGTGGAAGCCGTGGCGCGTGCAATCCATGGGTCGCTTCCCCGGGCGGCAGTGGTCGCATTCGTCCTAACGCGGGCCGACTCGACATCGAACAACTGCCATCTGAACGCGGACTACTTTGAGGGAACGTCGACCGACCCGGCCGGCGCTCCTGCCACGCCCAGGAAAGGGCCTTCCCTCGCGAAGAAGGCGAAGGACGCCCGACCCATCCCGGCGGAGATCAAGGCGCAGGATGCGGCACCTGTTCCGGCGCGACGGTCGCGGATCTCCACGTCAACACTCCTCATCGGCGGGATGGCGCTGGTGTTCCTGATCATCGGCGCTCTGGTCCCGTTGCGGTCCAGCAAGAAGCCCCCCGATATGCCCGATCCGCTCGTCGAGCCCTTCGAGAGCGGCCCGGCGGACAAGGCCGAGGCGCCGCCCCCGCCCCCCGCGGCCCATCCTGTCCGCGCCGACGAACCGGCGTATCCGCAGGGCGTCGTTATCGTTCCTGACGCAGGCCTGCGGCAGTCCGCATCGTTGGATGCCCGCATGGTCGCCAAAGCGACCCTCCGGAATGGCGAGCAGGTGAGCATCGTGAAGAAGCAGAAGCCGGACTTCGGCCCGAGCTGGGTGCAGGTCAAGACGAAGTCGGGGAAGGTCGGCTGGGTCTTCGCGTCGGTTGTCCAGGAAAGGAAGGCCCGTAGAAAATAGATACGCGATTCTGTCCCTGCGTCACTGCCACGAATCCCGGTTGCCGCCTGCGCCGGGATTCGTGCTTCTGACCCGCGCGCGGCGCGGGCCTTGCACACCTGAAGAACTTTCTTAATATTCAAGGGATCGTTCATGCGCATCGTCGTCGACTCGAAAAACAGCTTCGTCCAGGAGACGTTCCTGCAGCTCGGCCGGGTTGACGTCCTGCCCACCGAGGCCATCACGCGCGAGGCGCTTCGCGATGCCGATGCGGTCATCGTACGCTCCGAAACGCGCGTTGATGCGCGGCTTCTGGAAGGCACGAGGGTCAGGTTTGTCGGCACGGCGACGATTGGCGTGGATCACCTCGACACCGCATATCTCGTCGACCGCGGGATCGCCTACGCCAACGCCCCGGGAAGCAATGCGGAGTCTGTCGCGCAGTACGTTGCCGCAGCGCTCCTCGTGCTGACATCAGGAAGGAAGGCCGGCCCGGCCGGAGTGACCATCGGGGTTGTCGGCGTCGGGAATGTCGGAAGCAGGGTGGCGCGTGTGGCGACAGGCCTCGGCATGCGGGTGCTCCTGAACGATCCCCCGCTCCAGCATCTGACCGGCGATAGGCGGTTCGTGCCGCTCGATTCCTTGATGAACGCCGACATCGTGAGTCTCCATGTCCCGCTGACGCACGTGGGTGCGGACGCCACATACCATTGCTTTGACGAGGAACGACTGGCCGCGATGAAGCGCGGAAGCGTGCTCATCAATACCGCCCGAGGCGCTGTGGTCGAGACCCAGGCCCTGAAGCGTTCCCTTCGGGACGGGCACCTCGCCGCGGCCGTGATCGACGTGTGGGAGCATGAACCCACGGTGGACGTGGAACTGCTCGGGCTTGCGCGCATCGCGACGCCGCACATCGCTGGATACTCCCTTGACGGGAAGTTGAACGCCGCGCGGATCATCTTTGAGGCGTTGCGCGCGCATGTCGGCTCCGATGCTCCCTGGAAATCTCCCGCGTCGCTGCCGCCTCCGGCCGCGGCGGAGATCGACACGCGCGAATGCACTGCCGGCGGCTCTGTCCTGCTGGATGACGTGGTCCGCCGCTGCTACGACATCAGGCGGGACAGCGACGACCTCCAGCGATCCCTGCTGATACCGCACGCCGAACGCGCACACCGGTTCCGCGCCCTTCGCGCGGACTATCCCGTGCGCCGCGAATTCGGCGCGACGGCCGTTCTCGTTTCAAAGAAGCGTCGGGCGTATGCCGCCTCCTTCGCATCTCTCGGGTTCACGGTGCAGGAAGCCTGATGGTCCGGGCCGTCATATTCGATCTCGACGGAACGCTCCTCGACACGCTCGAGGACATCGGGCTCGCCGCGAACCGCGTGCTCTCATCCAACGGCTTTCCCGAACATCCTCTGGCTTCGTATAAGTACTTCGTGGGCGACGGCGCCGCGGTCCTCTTCCAGCGGGCATTGCCGGACGGGCTCGGCCGTGGCGACACGTTGGAGCGTTGCCTTCGTCAGTTCCGCGACGATTACGGACGGGCATGGAACGTCGCCACGAAACCGTACCCGGGCGTCCCGGATCTTCTCCATGGTCTCGCAGGACGCGGGATACGCATGTCCGTCTTCTCCAACAAACCGCACGCGATCACCGAGGCATGCGTCGACGGTCTCCTCGGCGACTGGGCATTCGATGTGGTTCTCGGACACAAGGATGGCGCGCCGAAGAAACCCGATCCCTCGGGCGCGCTCGCGATCGCTGTCCGGACGGGCGTTCGGCCGGACGAGTTCTTGTATCTTGGCGATACGGGAACGGACATGGATACAGCGCAGCGGGCGGGCATGCGCCCGATCGGAGCCCTCTGGGGATTCAGGACACGCGAGGAGCTGGAGGCGCACGGTGCTGAGCACCTGCTTCAGCATCCCACCGAGCTCATCGACCTCCTCTGACCGGGCGCGATGGACGGCCTCTTTCTGTACCTGCTTCTCCCGCTCATCGCATGTGCCGCGTTCTTCCTCAAGGCCGTGAGCGGGTTCGGTCCGGCGCTCGTCGTCGTCGCTCTCGGCTCGCTCATACTTCCTCCGCATCTCGTCGTGGCCATGAGCGCGCTGTTGGATGCGGTGGCGGGCCTGATCCTGTTCGCAATGGATCCGGAGACAAAGGGCCGGCGGTTCTGGATCCCTCCGGCGATCGCGATCGTCGCCGGTTCCATTGTCGGAGGGGTCCTTCTCTCGGTGGTCGATCCCGCGATCTTCAAGACCCTTCTTGGCGTGTCAATCCTGATTCTCGGCCTCTGGTTTGGAGTGGTCAGGGGACGCAGGAACGGGGTGGGATTGTCGGGTGCACTTCCTGCGCGTGCCACGGGACCGGACGTGATTGCGGCGGGCCTTGGCGGTGTCATGGGCGGATTCCTGGGGATCAGCGGGCCTCCGATACTGTGGCACTTCGGAAGGAAACTGGGCAAAGAGCCGCTGAGAGCCATCCTGATTCCGATATTCCTTGCTGCGGCGATCGCCCGGGTCGCCACCTACGTCGGGACTGGCGTGATCACCCGCCAGGTCCTGCTCGCGTTTGCGGTTGCCCTCCCCGGGCTCATCGTCGGCATCGTTGTCGGCAATCGCGCCTTCGTACGGATCTCCGAGCAAGCGTTCGGCCGCATCATTGGTGCACTTCTCTTCCTGGTCGGCATCCGGCTCCTCCTCCCGTAGGACGGCGCCCGGTGCGTCGGGCGTTGCGCCAATTACCGATTCCTGCGTACATTATAACCTATTCTCAGCGCCGAGTTTCTTCGCGTGGAGGGAGGTCCATGATCACCGTACGCTTCGTCATTGTCCTGTCCATTGCCGGAGTTGCTGTCTCCGGGTGCAAGCGTTCGGGACAATCCGACGATGTCCCTGTCGCCAGGCAGGCGATTGCCTCCGAGCGCGCCGCGTTCAAGGAGGATCTCATCCGCAACGGGATCGAGGCCGTTATGGCCGGCATCCCCGACAGTGCGAAGGAGAATGCGTGGGAGGAGGCGTTGTGGGCAATCGAACTCCTCCGGTACCGATCGGAGGGCGTGGAGGCCGGGCTCACATCGGGATTCGCGGCGTTTGAGCTGCGTTCGCAGTCGTTCCAGCGGTCGCTGCTCGAGACAGTATACGCCATATACCCGAGGGAGTTCGTGAGCGAGGTGCGTGCGGTGTACGATGCGGCGCAGGACGAGAAGCTCTTCGCCATGGCGACAGTCTATCTGGTTCGCGCCGGCGAGATCACGCCCGCATCGGCCGATACTGCGCTGGCCGCGCGCTTTCCGAATGCCGCCACGCACCCGATCCTGGTGATGCTCCGGTCGCTGATGGCCGGGCCGGCCGCGCTCCCTGCCCGGCCGGATCTCGTGGATCTTCTTGCCCATCGGATGCCCGGAGGGTACCCGGTGCTGTTCAGCGTCCAGCGGCCCGACCGGCGGTATTCGGGGCTCGCTCTGGTGCGCGACGCGCAGGGGAAGTTTGTCCGGACGCAGGCCGGGGAGGTGTTCAGCGTCCCTCAGCTGGCGCTCTCCGCCACCAATCTCCCGGGCTTTCTGACCAACGGAAATACGCCGCAGGGCGTCCATTCGGTCGTGGGGTACGACACCTCGAGCAGCCTGTTTATCGGTCCGACCACGAACATCCATCTGGTCCTGCCGTACGAGGCGAATGCGCAGAGGTTCTTCCACCTGCCCGAAGGCGCCGACACGACCTGGAGCGACTCGCTCTATCGCACGTTGCTGCCGGCGTCGTGGGGTTCCTACATGCCGGTCCGCGAGGCGTACTTCGCCGGGATGGCGGGCCGATGGGACATCATTGCGCACGGCACGGTGATCGATCCCGAATACTACGCAGGAGAGCCCTGCTATCCGAACACGCCGTCGCTCGGGTGCCTGACTGCGGCGGAGCGGTGGTCGCCCGAATCTGGCGAACGCGTGGCCAGCGATCAGCAGGCGCTTGTGGATGCGATGAAGGGGGCAGGGTTCGATCGCGGATACGTTGTCGTCGTGGAGATCGACAGCGTCCGGTCCGCGGTGACGTTGCATGACGTGCTCCCGTTCGTGACGGAAGCGGAGGCCCGGTCGGCTTCGCGCTGAGGGGGAGTTGCTGTCGGCCCGGCGAAGGATCCTCGAGGCGATCGCGGGCTTCGCAGCAGACAGAAGGTGCGGTGATGGATCCACATGACCCGCGCCCGGACGCCGGTGGTTTGCTCCTTGCAAGGGTTTTGTCCATATTGAGTTCAATCCGCGTCGGAGTGCGTACGAGTCAGGAAGCTCACATGGAGCAGCGATGCCGCATCCTTCTTGTCGAAGACGAGATGATCGTCTTGGAGGACCTTCGCCGGCGGCTTGCGGGAATGGGGTACGAAGTTGCGGCAACGGCAGGATCGGGGCGTGAGGCGGTTGAGAAGGCGTCCGCTCACAGGCCGGATATCGTCGTCATGGATATCAGCCTGCGTGGCGAGATGGACGGGGTTGAGGCGGCGGAGAAGATATTCGAATCGACCCGCATCCCGGTCGTCTACGTAACGGGGCTCGGGGATCCCGAAACCATGCAGCGTGCGCAGGTCACCCCGGGGTTTTCATTTGTCCTGAAGCCCGTGGACGACCACGAGCTGAAATACGTCATCCAGATGGCGCTGCACAAGAGCTCTATGAGTCAGCCCGGAGCGCGGTAATCCGGACCACGACGACCGTCCGGTCGTCCGTCTGCCGTTCCCCGTTTGCGAATTCTTCCACGGCCCGGAGGACGGCGTCGTGCACCGCACTCGCGTTCTCGCCCGCACATTCCCGCAGCACCGCCATCACTCTCTCCTCGCCGATCTGCTCGCCTCCGGCGCGTTCCGCTTCAGTCACGCCATCGGTGACAAACGCAAACAGGTCGCCCGGCGCGAACGGTATCGAGACTTCTTCCAGCTCTTCTTCGAAGAGGGGGCTTGAGTTCAAGCCCAACCCGAGTCCCCGCGGAAGAATTCTGACCACCGCGCGCTCACCGGCCCGATAGTGGTACACCGGAAGGTGCCCGGCCCGGGCAATGCGCACCCGGCGTCCGGGGATGTCAAACCGAGCCCCCACGGCGGTGACGAACGACCGCTTCTCGATGTCGCCGTGGAGCAGGGAATTGGCACGCAGCAGGAGATCGCGCGGCCCGAGACCGAACGCATGGAGGGAGCGCATGATCCCCTGGACCTTCGACATGTAGAGCGCAGCCGACGTTCCCTTCCCGCTGACATCACCCATGATGACGGTAAGCGTGCCCGCCTCGCCGGTGAGATAGTCATAGTAGTCGCCGCCAACTTCCATTGCCGGCACGGAGGATCCCGCAATATCCAGCCCTTCCACACGGGGGGTGCTCTGCGGGAGGGATTCGAGCTGGATCTTCCGGGCGATTCTCAGCTCGTGCTTCATGCGCTCCTGCTCCGCCAGCTCCTCATAGAGGAAGGAATTCTCGATCGCGACCGACGCCTGGTTGGCGGCGGTCGTGAGAAACGCAAAGTCTTCCTCGTGAAACGATGTCTCGGACTGTTTCTCCCCGACCAGGAGCGCCCCGATCAGGCGGTCCTTCGAGAACACAGGGACCACGACGGCGAACTCGCTCTGGCTGAAGCCCTGCGCGACGGCAGGGGGGAGAGCGCTGACTGCAACCGGTCCGCGAAACCGCTTGAGTCCTTCGGCGACAGCCCGGTCCGACCGAACGCAGAACTCCTTCCACGTGACATCCTCAAACCCGTAGGCTTCGTGCCCGCAGCACGCCACTTCATCCCTGAAGAACATCACGCCGGCGCGCTTGACCCGCATCAGGACCGCCAGTCGCTCCACCATCCCCTTCGCCAGCTCGGTCATGCTCTGTGTCCGCGCCATCACTTGCGACAGCTCGTTCGTCGCCCTCCGGTAGTCGTATCCGGTGCGGTGGAAGCGGCGGTCCAGAAAAGAAAGCCCCTTGGATCCTGTTTTCCAGAGCACGCCCGTGAGCAGCAGCGCCGCCCCGACAATCAGGATGTTCTGCAGCACCCGCTTCTCCCCGCCGGTCGGAGGGGTGTCGCGGACTTCGAGCGACGTCCCTGTCAACTGGATGTTTGGAACGTCCGGGTCCCAGCGGGTCAGGACGACCAGGACCACCCCGAACAGGATGATGGTCCCAAGGCGCCAGGATGTCGCCGCTAACAGATACTGGAGGTTCCTGCGGATCCGGAGATCCAGACCGAAGAGCCGATGCCTGCCGATCACGTAGAGGTAGGACGCCGGTATGAACAGCAGCGGGATGCCCGCGAGGCCGATCCACGGTTGAGACTGATTGTTGGTCAGGAGGGCGAGGCTGGCCGCGGCGATGGCGAAAACCACGGCGCCTGCGACCGCCAGCGACGATGCGATCATGATCGGACGCATGATCTCCTTGACCCGGGCCTGCCTCTCCTTCCTGTGGACGAGAGCGACGGAGATCTGAAAGACGGCCAGGGCGATCAGTGCGAACGAGGACCAGGCTTCGGTCCAGACCGAGCTCAACAGAATTCCCGCGAGCGCAGTGCCGTAGGCCACATAGCGAATCCACGGCCGGCTGATGTATTGCGGCTGATCCAGGGGGAAGTAGTGCCCGGCGTGGAGTCCGATTGGAAATGCCAACAGGAACGCCGAAACGCGGGCGATATCCCTCACGATCACAAACAGGTCGAACGTCGGCTCGCGCCGGAGCGTGAGGACCGTGATGCCAAATCCAAGGAGAACAAAGAAGATGCCGAGCAGTCGAGCCCCCGGATACTGCGGCCGGGAGAGCCCGAGGAACAGCCCTGTTGCGATCCAGAGGATCCCTGAAACGACGAGGACGAGGACGCCGAACGGAAACCCCCACGCGGCCATCGTGACCTGCAGCGTCCGGGGCGTGTTGTCCCTGAGGATGTCATACTGCAGTGCCTTCCCCGACTGCCCGAGGCGCATCAGCCTGTCGGCCTCCTGGATTGTGGAGAATGTGCTCCCGTTGATCCTGAGGATCAGGTCCCCGACCAGCATGCCGGCGCGGTCGGAGGCGCCGCCTGGGATGACGGCGGTCACGTAGGCACACGACGGGAGGACCCTGACACGCAGCGAATCCAGGTCGCACGCGGCCATGCGTCCCAGGAAGCGCTGGTTGGCCGCGAGACGGTGAAACATCACGGTGTGGCTGTCGCGGGAGGCTGACTGAACCACTGTTCTGTAGTTCAGCCCCGTGTCCACGCTGATGTTGTCGATTCTCACGATGACATCGCCGGGAAGCAGGAAGGGCGTGACCCTCTTCAATGCCACGGGGTCGACGCGGACCGAATCGAGGGCATAGACATGAGACGGAGTGCCCGTGAAGAGATTTTCGTCCGTTGGGATGCTGCCGTACCGGTAGAGGGACACCCCGGAGAGGACCAGCATGACTCCGGCAGTCGTCAACAGGAGAGCCCGGAACAGTCCGGGCGGAATGTTCATGAGGGTCATCGGCTCGAACTCGCAGGTGTCCCGAGAGGGTAACCAGAAGGGCTCAGAAATCCAAGCTTCCGGCCTATTCCGTTATACGAGGCGCGGCGAGATTTGTTCATGAGCAAAGTAGCGAAGGGTATGAAGAACAGCGGACCGGCTGATGGATGGCGGGCGGATCGATGGATGCGAGGGTAGCCTTCAGGACGCCTGAGGGCGCTTGATACCTACTTCAGCACGCCACCTTCAAGGATCTGGATGACCTTCTTTTTCGGGACGAGTCGTACGCCAACATTCTGGTGCTCCCCGCCGCTCAATGAGACGTGATACGCGTCCTTCTCGGCGCGACGTCCATCAGGGACATTGCCTCCGACGACGCGAAGAATCCACATACCCGGACGCATGTCCCGGAACTCGAACTTGCCCCACTGGTCGGTCAGCCGCCGCACGAGCAAGTCACCGTTGACTGCTTCTAGCACGACTCCAGCCTGGCCGCCGGAGTCTGATGAGGGCGGCCGTGTGCTATCCGCTTCTACTGCCGAATCCGCAGCCGCGAGGATCACGGTCCCGTCGAAGCTGACGCTCTGTATCGTGCGCAGCTCGATCTCGCGGTCCTCGCCGCCCGTCACGATGACCTGGTTCGAGCCGTTCCCGGCCAGCATGGTCCCTCTTGGAAGAGAGGAGATGTCCACCGTCAGATGCTGGGGGCCGGGCGCCAGGCCCGGGAATTCGAACTGGCCCGATTGATCGGTTGCCACCACCTGGCCGCCGGCGGAAACCAGCGCCCCATCCACCCCGAGGCCGGTCTCGTCGTTGATGAGCCGCCCCGAGAGAGTGCCCACGCCAGCATCGCGCCCGACGGGTACGCCGAAGGGGACGCTATACTCGAGAAGGAAGGCGGCATCGGTTCCCGCCAGAGAAGGCGAGTACTGGGTGAACCGACCTCGAGCGCCGACCGCATGGCCGAACGGAAGTTCATGGAGGATGCCGCCTTCGAGGACCAGATATGTCTGGCGAGGTTCCGAGATCGTGCGGCTCAGGTGAAGGTTGACGTCAACCCACGTGTGTCCGCCGATTGCATCCCGGCCGTTCAGCGTCGCGGCGATGCGGTCGATCGGTGCCCCAGTCTGGAGCTGGAGATCCTTGAAGTATTCGAGGTTGACGCCGAACTGATGACCGCTCCACGGGGAGAACCCGGTGAACAGCATGAGTCTGCGATATGGGCCGGATGTGTTGTACGCCCGCTCGGTAATCGAGCCCACCTCTGCCTCTGCAAGGAGCGTCATATTCCCGGCGCTGTGCCCGCTTCGGATCAGCAGGGTGTTGTCGTGTCTGTCGAACTTCTTCGCCTCGAGTTGGTCGACATAGCTTGACGTCTTGTACAGAACGGTCAGGTAGTTGCCATACCCGGCGCCCGCCTGCAGGTACTTCTGTCGGGGGGCGGCGTACAGTGCGGGGTTCCTGTCGAGGTTTCGGTCCTCGTCGCGGAGGTATGCTTCCAGCCTGAGCAAGTTCCAAGGGTACACAACGATAGAGGCGGTTCTGTGGTCCGTATCCCTGTAGTAGCCGGTGAAGTTCGGACCGGCGAGGATGTAGGTCATGTCATACATCACAACCTGTGTCCGGCCGCTCAACCTCAGTGCATACGAGTCTTCGTACTCACCGTCGGTGAAACTGCGGGCGAATTCACCATCAATCTGGGAATACTCGGTCGGTTCGATGAGCGTACGGAAGGAGGCGATCGAGCTCTCGAACTGTTCGGACTTCCCGAGATACTGCAGGGACACTTTCGCCTGAGGGGTGACGGAGAGCGCCGCAAAGCCAGCAACCTCCTGTTGCCTGGAGGCGGCCAGACGATTGCGGTTGTAGAACCCGCCCAGTTCGATGTCGCCAAGTTCGACCTTGCCCCCGCCGCCAAAAGCGAACCTGCCGTATTCGGTGAGCGGGGTGAGCGCATATGTGGCGTCCCCGACGACGAGCGCGTACCGCTGACCCTCGAGTGCGGCACGGTATTCATCGATCTGCCCCAGGATGGATATCTCCTGAAGATTCGGGGTCCTCACAAAAAGATCGAAGCGGTCTCGCTGGGCGGCCCCGAGATAACCCATGCCGGCGAGCTCGCCCTGAAATCCCGTGCGTCCTTCTTCCCCGGCGAACCTGAGCGTCGCGCGCATAGGGAGTCGCACGTAGGGGTCCGGACCTTCTGCGGACGTCCGCGGAATCATCTCGATGACCGCGGCTGCCTGTCGGGTGATGACGGAATCGTTGACCACGGTTGCCGAGAGCGAAATCACGGCTTGCTGTCGCGACCGGGCATGGTCCGGCGACTGCACCCTCACCGAAATATCCCGCGCCTCGCCGGGCCGCACATACACGATGGTGGACTCGGGCGCAGCCTGGCCGCCCCCGGTTGTCGACGCGTTGAGGTACAACGAGACAGGGATGTTGCCGCTGTTCTGCACAATGAAGCGGATGATTGATGTCTCGCCCGCGGGCAGCATGGCTGGGCCGTCCAGGAACTGGACGCTGAATCCTTTCCGTGCCGCGACGCGGACGGGGAGCGGCAGTGTCACGCTGCCGTCCAAGCCGGTTGGGGTGACGGTGTACCGGATCTCGTGAATCCCTTCTTCGGCGGTTGTCGAGAGCGACACGGAGACAAGGCGCGTGACGGACTCGCCCGGCTTCAGCGCAGGCCCCGCCGTTCCCGCAACCACGTTCCATCCGCGAGGAGCCTCGAGGCGATCTGTCACGGACACCGTGGAGTCCCCGCGATTCTCGATGCGGAAGGGGAGGGCATGGATGGTACCCGGCCTGAGCGTGTCGAACGGTGCGAAGAGAGCCTGCACGTAGATGCGGGCGGCCGGTTCCTGGGCAGCAGCACACAGGGGTGCCAGGACCGCCGCGAACATAAGCGCGAGGCGGAGGAGCACGCGGATCCGTGTGGGCGCGTTCCGCATTGCGAACCTGTTAGAGCTTCACGGTGTACTGTGCGCCGAAGGCCTGCTCTCCGCCGGCATCAACGACGACAAGCGCAGTGTAGTCGCCGGGAGGCAGGGGCGGGAGCTTGATCTCCTGCCGCACGCACGTTCCCGGGTACATCCGGAATTTGCTCCCCTCGCTCCGGCCGTGCGATTTCCCGGATGCGTCGAAGAGCTCGAGGTACACGTCGGGACGCATCCAGGTCTCGCCTGTGTTGGTGATCGATACGCGGAGAGCCTTCCCGACAGAGTCGACCTGCGTAAGGGCCGGCTCTGAAAACCGGACGGAAGAGGCTCCTGTGCCCGTGATGTGTGTCGCGATCTGAACCCCGTATCGGATCTTCTGCTGCAGTCCCATGCTCTTCTGGTCGGAGGAGGGGAGAGCGGACTCAGGTGATCCCGAGGCGACCTCTTCCACCATCAGCATGCTCCAGTAGCACCCAGTGAGCGAGTCGTTTCCGACGTTCCGCGGAACCTTCACGGAGTACTGGACCACCGCCGATCCATGAGGGGGAATCACAGGGCGGTCCGGGCGAAACTCGATCCACCGGGCGTTCGATCGCGCCATGCGCCCGGGCTCGCCGTACTCTGTCTGGCCGCTGCACGAAAAGCTGTAATCGGTCTGATAGATCTTTGCTTCTGCGGGCTGGGTTCCGTCGTTCCGGAGGGTGAAAGACCCTTCGTAGGAATCGCCGGGGGAAGCCTGGCGGTCGTAGCTCAGGTCGCCCATGAGCGCGATTTGCGCGGCAGCCACGGTCGCGCTCAGGGTGACGAGCAGGATGACACATGCTACTTGGGGGAGTGGTTTCATGGCGAATGGTGCTATTGTGCTACGAGTGTGAATGTGATGACGTGGGAATCCGTACCGACTTCATTGCTGTTGCCCTGCTCAAACGTCGCGCTGGCGGTGTACTCAAGCGTTGCGGTGCGGCGTGGCGGGTTGCCGCCCTGGGCCGGGATGTCCCTGATCAGATCGGCCGCCGGCATCCCGCTGGTGAGTGTGACTTCAGGAGCGGGAGTTCCATCCGCAACACTGACTGCCCTGACGCGCAAGGTGAAGCTCTGACCGGGACAGCTTGTGGCTATTGTGATCTTGGACTTCTGTGGCTGCCGGCGATACCTGAGGGTCGTCGCCGTGTTCATGACCGGTGTTGGTTCCTGGCCGGTTTGTGCTGACGTAATCTGAAGTACCTGGTTCCCTCCCCGGACGTCCAGATCCTGTGCTCCTGCCGTCGCGGCGATGCACATCAGAACCGCGAGAATTCCGAACCGCAGTGGAGCATTCATTGGGTCGTGACCGTGAACGTGATCGTATGGATGTCTGTCCCAAGTCCCTGTGAGGCGAGGGCCGTCCCTGTGTACCTCAGAATGCAGCTTCCCAAAGAGCGACCAATATTCAACATGAGATCCCTGGGCGTTCTGTCCAGTAGCATCTCCGGGCCTGCAGTGCCACGCGACGGACTCAGGGCGACCAGCCGGAGTTGAAACACGGGCGCCGCGAGGCTTGTCTGCGCGGTGATCTTTCTGGCGCTGCTGTTCGTGCCCCAGACGAGGCGCGTGGTCTGATCCTGCACCGTCATGGCGTCTATCCCGGCCGTCACGTTTGCCTCTGTGACGTTCAACATCACCCCTCCCCCCTGGACAGTCAGGACTGTTATCGGGGAGACCTGGACGTTGATGGTGTGGGTGTCGATGTCGAATATCTGCGCCGATGCTGGCGGTGCGGAGATGATGACCGCGACGAGCGCCGTCGCGACGCCAACGAGGGCGGCTCTCCTGCGGCGCAAGGCAGCGCCCGGTCTCTCCGGGGTTCCGCCCATTCTCCCTCGAAAGTCCGATGTCATAGGGTATCCCATCAAAGCAACATGTCGCCGCGCGGGCCTAGCGCACCCCCACGCGGCGACCATGTTCGGTTCCCGGAAAGTCCCACCGCCGTCCGGACCGTATGAATGATTGAATGTCCGGGGATCTCTCCCCGGGGCCCGTGTCACTCCTAGTTGGTCAGCGTCAGCGTCACGGTTCTGGTGAACGATGACATGGCACCGGCAGACGCGTCAGCAGAAAACGTGTAGCTAATCGAACGGCCGGCATCCGCGCCCCTGGCAATGGAGGTGACGACGGGCACTGCCGTCGCCGCGGCTGAGGTGATGTCCACTGTGCTCCCGCCCGATCCCTTGCTGCTGGCGAGAGAAACCTCGAGCTTTGTTCCGCTCGGCATGTTTGCATCCAATGCCGCGGTGATTTGCAGAGGCGTGTTGGAGTTGTGGGTGATGCTGTAGGTTGTCAGCGCATTGCTGACAGGGGTCAGGGCGTCCGTCCCTGGGGTTCCAGCGGTGATCGCCAGCGGTGCAGGACTACCTGACACGGTGATCCTCGCGATGGCGGCGACCGAGAAGCTCAGGGTCTGATTTGCGGTGTTCTGGGAAAGGCCCGTATCAGACGCCAGGACCAGAAGTCCCAGAGCCGCAACAAGGAGAGCTGTATAGCGCACAGAAACCTCCATGATTTGGATGATGGATGATGGATGATGGATTCGACTGCATTGCCGCGCATTCGAGGTTCATATCGCGTGCCATGGGTTTTTGGGCTCGGATTCGAGCATTTTTCACTCCGAACATGAGGTTTTGTAGAATATCCAACCACACAGAGGTAACTCCTACACCCGGGATGCCGTATTGCATTGCAGGCCTTTGGTTTCTAGATTTCCCGATCAATCCATCCCCCATCCAGATTACCCTATGCCCCCATCTTCCATCAAGCTGAACTCATGCAGGTCGGATTTTCCATCCCTGGCCCGCACAGTCGACGGCCGGCCCCTCGTCTTCCTTGACGGACCCGCCGGCACGCAAGTCCCGCGGCAGGTCATCGCCGCCATGAACAGGTACTACGAAACCTCGAACGCCAATACGCACGGTCCCTTCCTCACATCGGCCGAGACCGACGCCGTCATCGACGGGACCAGGCAAGCGGCATGTGCATTGCTTGGCGCACCGAACCCGCGGACCATTTCGTTCGGGGCGAACATGACGACCCTCGCGTTCTCGCTGAGCCGCGGGCTGGCACGGACCTTCCGCGCAGGTGACCGGGTTCTCGTCTCGGCCCTCGATCACGAAGCGAATCGCGGTCCGTGGCTCACGCTCGCGGAGCGCGGCGTGGTCATCGATGAGATCGGCATCACGCCCGGCTGCACGCTCGACGCGGACGACTTCCGGAGGAAGATGACTCCGCGCACGCGGCTGGTGGCGATTGGAGGTGCATCGAATGCGTTCGGAACGGTGAACGATATCGCTCTCGCGCGAGAGCTGACCCGGAAGGCCGGCGCATGGCTGCTGATCGACGCCGTCCATTTTGCGCCGCATTTCCTCGTCGATGTCGTGTCGCTCGATGTCGATTTTCTGCTCTGCTCCGCGTACAAGTTCTACGGGCCGCACGTCGGACTCCTGTATGCGCGTGAAGGGCTGCTCGAATCACTGGATGTCGATCGACTCCGGACACAGGACCAGAGCGCTCCGTTCCGGATCGAAACAGGGACCCTGAACCATGCGGCTCTGGCGGGCGTGACAGCTGCGATCGAGTATATTGCGTCGTTCGGAGACGGGGAGGGGCTGCGCAAGCGGATCGTGGCGGCCATGGAACATCTCGGCCGTCACGAGCGGTGGTTGGGTTCGATCCTTTTCGAGTCGCTCCGGCGGATTCCCGGAGTGACGGTGCATGGTCAGCCGTTTGACGTTCCGTTGAGGGCGCCGACGCTGGCCATCACCACCGCGCGCATGCAGGCGCCGGAATTGTCGGCGCGCCTTGCGCAGCGTGGCATCTTCACGTGGGCCGGGCATTTCTATGCGATCCGCCCGATGGAACTGCTCGGTCTGCTCGCGCGCGGCGGTGTGGTGCGGGCGGGCATTTCCGCCTACACCACGCCGGACGACATCGAAGCGTATGCAGGGGCGCTCCAGCAGGAGCTCCGTGGCTAGCGCAGGAATCGCCCCGGCGCGCATGCATCGCATAGCTCCCCTCAGGGTGCTGCGGCTCGTTGCGGCCCTCTCCCTCGCATGTGTCTGGCTTGCCACGGCGTCAGCTCAGACCACGGCTGTCATCCGAGCCGTGACGGACGGCGACAGCTTCGAGGTCCTGCTGAACAACGCCAGGGAACGTGTCCGGCTCATCGGAATCGATGCCCCGGAGGCGAGCGTCAACAGGAAAGCGTACCGCGACGCGGCTCGAACGTCCCAGGAGATGGACGCCATCGTAGCCGCCGGTCAGCGCGCGAAATCCTTTGTCAAGACCCTCGTGTCGCCCGGAGACACGGTGACGCTGGAATTCGACGTCCGGGCACGTGATCAGTACGGCCGTATTCTCGCCTATCTGTACCTGCCCGACGGTCGCATGCTGAACGAGCTGTTGCTGAGGGAGGGTTACGCGCGGCTGTACACCTTCCCACCGAACGTGAAGTACGTCAATCGGTTACGGGCGGCCCATTCACGGTAGCGCGGACGGGCCGGTTGCACGCGGCTGTGACCTTTCGTACATTTCCCTGGTTTCCGCATCTCCATCCCCATTAGCAGCCAATCGTTCTTTCCTCATGTCAGTCGCTTCAGGCCTGCAGCGAAATCTGCGGGAGAATATTGCCGCGGTAATGTCAGGGCTCCACACGCGGTCTCAGCTAGACGGCCTCGTGTCGGCGTGCCATGCTCTGGCGCTCGCGTTCCTCCGCAGCAAGCGATCGGTAGGGCTGCTCGCAGACGCTGAAGGGCTAAAGCTTCCCGACCTTGCGTATGACTGCATTGCGGATCTCTTCCAGAAGTCCGAGTCGGGAGACCTCGTCCGCATCCGTGCCTATTTCGGGAGCCTGGACATCGACCGGGTTACCGACGAAGAGCTGCTCACCCATCTCCGCAGACTCGTTTTCTCTCTCGTCAATCAGGGCGTTTTCCGTCTGTACCACGAGGTCGATCCCTCCCTCGGCAAAGTCCTCCGGAACGTCAAGCTCTCAGTGAACGCCGTCAGGAATTTCGAGGACGTGGAGCGCTTCGGCGAGCCGTGCCTGGCGCCGGTCATGGTCGAGAGACTCGACCATCTTCCTGTCCTCGACAGGGAAGCAATCGAGCAGGTCTTTCATCAGATAGGCCACGGGAACGAGCGCGTCCCCGAGCTGCTCGCGAAGCTCTCCCTGTATCTGCGCGGACAATGCGATCACTCTCGCGTTGTCTCTCTTGTGGCGGTTGCGCTGGGCATCCGAAGCCTGTACGCGCGCACATCGACGGCGGACCACACGGCTGCGTCGCCGGATCACGAGCTCCAGAAACAGGACGCCACCACGATTGTCCGCGGCGCCTGCGCTGATGTGAAATCAAGAATGCGCAAGCGGTACGTGGATCAGAAGAAGATCGGCGCGGACATGTTCGAGAGCTATTTCGAAGCGATCGAGATGTATCTCCGGGCTCGCTTCGATGGAACGGCGGAGGGGGACCTCTCGCTTTATGCCTGCCTGGAGCGCGTGGATCAATCGGTGACCCGCGACGCATACAGGCAGAAACACCGGGCACGCATCGAGTATCTTGCGCGGAAGACCACAGATCGGGTCAGGGAGGGGTTGAAGAAGGAGGGGGCACGGGACCGCCTCGGTCGGTAGCATTTTCTTTTGCGTTCGATTTTCAGCGGGCCGGGGCTCATGAGATGAATTCAAGTCCCCGACCGCATGCGTCCGTTTTTGTCGTCAGGTTTTCTGTTTTCTGTGCGATCTGCAATGAGTGTAGGACAACGATAAACCGTTTCGAGGCCCGGTAAAGAGCACCACGCATGTGGCATCCCACTGACCATACGCTCGAACTCTTTGTGCTGCAGTCGGCGACCATTCGTCGGGATCACGAGAGGCTCGCCGGGCACCTTGAAGCATGCGATCACTGCAGGGCTCGCGTCGAGGAGATTTCCGCGGTCTACCGGGAAGCAGAATCCGTCTTCGAATCGGAAGACATTCGGCGCGTGCTGAACACGAACGCGCTCACCCGACCTGTGCGCGACCCTGTGCTCTTCGAGCACCCCGGCCGCCCAGTAGTGCCGGAACGTCGCCGCTCCCTGCTCCGGGAACTGCGGGAGATCGTCCGCCAGAACCCTATCGTCACCGGCTTCGGGGGACTCGCGCTTGTGGGCGCATGCGCTGTGGCGGCGATGATCTTCATCCGGACGACGCCGGCGGACTCCAATCCGGCGCTCTACCAGTACAACGCTGCGGAGAACTCCCTGGCGATCTACAACAAGGACGATCAGAAGCTGTGGCAGCGCGGGATCTGGGATGCGGCGCGGACGCTTGATTGTGAAATCAACGTCGGGCTGCAATACACCCGCATCGTGGACCTTGACGCGGACGGCCGAAACGAGGTGGTGACGCTCGCCCTGCTGAAGACGGGCGACGATCGACCGCGGGCGGACATGCTTACGGTGTTTGAATCGGACAAATCGATCCGCTTCTCGGAATCCCTCGGGCTGCCCAGCCACTACGGAACAAAGGCATATGATGACCGCTTCGGGGCTCAGAAGATCATCGTGCTCGAGACTCCTACCGGCGCTCCCGGGTTGCTCGTCTCCCTGGCTCATCATCGCTCCCCGTACCTGCTGCTGAGGCTGAACGCGAACGGTGACCGGATTGGCGAGTACTGGCATTACGGGCATCTTCGATCCCTGCAAACCGTGCGCATTGACGGCGAACCACTGGAGGTGCTGGTAGCTTCCGGGATCAACGATGCGGCGGACACCGCGGGTGGGTCATACGGAGCAATCGCCATCATCGACCCGCGCAAAATCGTCGGACCGGGTGAGTCGGGTCTGACGCCTCATTTCGGCCTGCCGGTGACCGGGGCGGAACTCTATTATATCCGCTTACCTCTCACGGACATGGAGGGCGCGACCGGCTACAGGGGATCCGTTCGGCAACTGACCCAGCTTGGTGAACCGACACTCAATTTTGACTACACCCAGGAAGCGCTGAGATTCGGGTTCAACTATGAGTTTGACCACTCGCTGGCCGTTCGCACGGTCAGAATCAATACCGGTACCGAAGCCGTCCACCAGCGGCTGAAGAGTGAGGGGAGAATTGCCAGTACCTTGAATGCCGAGTACACCGAGAACCTGAAGCGGGCCGTCCGGTACTGGAACGGCGAAGAGTGGGTGACGACGCCGACAAAGATCCGCAGGTTCTGACCCTCCGGTTTGTAGAATCCGCCGTTTCCTTGACCCCCCGCGCTGTCCGCGGGGTGTCGCTTTTTCGGGCGGAACACAAAATCTGTTTGTGCACGGCATTTGCGGTATCTGCACCGGTCACAGATGTCTGACAATGATCGGTTCCTCATGAAGACTTCTTCCAGCGTCCGGCGAGCCCACGGCACGGTGCGTGCGCTCGCACTCCTTCTCGTCTTTTTCGCGACAGTGGAGACCGGAATCGGCGCCGACTTCTCCGCCGGGTTCATGGCGGGCTACAAGGGCGGCTTCACGATGAGGCTCACCGGCGGCGTCGAGAACTTCGCCACGGGGTTCCCGCTGGGAGTCGAGGCGGGAGTCGGGTATGCATGGATGGACCCCGGGATTCCGATGGACGCTCGCCATGCCTTCATCAATGACAACACCAACGGCACTCCTGAAGAGGCCGGATACGCCTGGGACATCCGCCTCGATTTTCTCTACGATCTGAAGCTCCTGAAGGCGAGCAAGACGTTTCTCTTTGCCGGCGTGCGAGGCTCGTTCTTCACCGGCAACTTCAACTTCGTCGGCGGCAACGAGGATTTCGACGTGACGACGGAGCAGGTCGGTCTGGGTGCGGGGCTCAAAGGCGCGTTCGCGATGGGGCGGAACATCGATCTCGTGATCTCGCTGGGAGCGGATTACTTCTTTCCGGCGACCCTCTCCGGACATGACACGTCGTACGGTCCGGACGGGGAGGATGTGAACCCCAGGGAGGGTTACGATTACAGCGACGCGGATGCGGCGGTCAACCAGCCGAAATTCCAGCCGTCCATTCTGGTGGGGGTAGGGTACCGGTTCTAGCGGGATTGGACCCGCAGCTTTCGCCGGAGGACGCGCAGCGCGCGGTTGATCTGGTTCTCTACGGTTTTCTCGGTCACGCCCAGCAGCGTGGCGATCTCCCTGTGGCTTTTTCCTTCAAACCTGCTCAGCAGAAAGATTTCCCTGCAGCGGTCCGGGAGGTGGGAGCTGACGATTCGCGCGATGCGCTCCTCGAGCATCGCACGCGTGAGCGCCTCCTCCGGGTCGTCGCCTTCGGACAGCTCCGGCGGAGGTATGAAGTGCGCCGTTCTCACGCGAACCGCCCGGTGGCGCGCTGCATCGCGCACGAGGTTGGCGCTGATCCGCAACACGTAGGCGAGGAAGCTTAGCTCCGGCCGGAGTGATCGCCTGCGGTCCCAGATCCGGACGAATGTCTCCTGCACCACATCGTGGGCGGCGTCCGACTCGCCAAGCTGATACATCGCCTGCCTGAACACGATCGGCTGATACCGCTCGAAGAGCGCACGAAAGGCGTCGGCGTCCGATGCCTTGACGCGTTTCAGCAGTTCCGGATCCGTGTGACTGTGTTCCATCGAATGTTGACTGTCGGGCAGGGGACCTACAAGATATGAGATGGCTCCTATCGGCGCAACTTCGCCTCATGGTTCCCCTGTGACCATCGCCCTGCGCACATCGCCCTGCGTCCATCACCCAGCGCTTATGGTCCTGTGATCATCACCCCGCGCACACCGTCTTGTGGTCGTTGCTGCGTGATCGTCTATGCACGTCGTCACCGGTGATCGGTCGGCCAGCCAGTGTTCCGCCCGGCGTAGGGGCATAGAGGGCGTGGAGCGTTGATACGGTAGGAGGTACGGGACTGGCCCCATCGAAAATCTCCCGCGGGTAGACATCCGCCCACATTCCGGAGACACCATGAAATCGCTCCGCATCCTGCTAGCTCTGATGATCGCCTGTTCCGGGTCACGGGTCGTATCGCAAGAGTCGCATCCCTCCTGGACCGCGCAACCCACTCTGTCGCTGGGGAAGCTGTTCCCCGGTTCGCCGCTGGATCAGCATACGGACCCGGTCCTCCATGACCTTCAAACATTCGCGCCCACCGGCGTCACGACCTTCCGTTACGAAGGGACGGCCCTGAATGTTTCCGTCCGGCTCTATCCGCCCTCCCTGAATTGGCTCGCCCTGACGCTCGGCGGCGGTGTGACATGGTTTTATCGTTCAGACCAGGTGCCGATCATGACCGCTCAGCCGGCAGACGGAGGCATCGCCCAATCTCTGGTCCCGGGCGATTTTGTGGCGTTCCCGGTCTCCGCGGGCGCCCAGGCGATCTTTCCGGCGGATCGCAGGCATGATTTCGCACTGTACGCGGGGATCGAATTCGCGGCGCACTTCATCAGCGGCGACGTAGCGGTAAGTGAGCAGATTCAGCCGGGGTTCGGGATTTCGTGCGGTTTTGCAGTCAAGGTCTTTGAATTCGGCATCAGGTACCAGACGTTCTCGGATATGAGGAACCTGGGCGCTTACGGGGGGATCAGATTCGCTTCGTTTGACCTCTGATGAGACTCCGGCGTGCCGTCCCCTGGCCTTGGGGGGTCGGGGGGTGGAGAAACGTTACATATGCAGGAGGACGAACGGCATGCGAGCATTGAGACTCTTCGGACGCGGCAGGCGTGACATGGAATCGAGGGAATTCGACGGGGCGCTGGATTCCAGCGGGCAGAGATTCAGAGCGGTGGAGCCCGAGACGGACAGACAGTGGCGGATCCTGAATGCCTCACTTTCCGGGCGCGGCGGGGCTGTTGTCGCTCGCCCACGCTCCCGGTTCGCATGGGTGCTCCGCCCGGCCGTAGGGTTGGCCGTCATTGCTGGCGTCATCGTCGTCGGCCTGGTGCTCCGCACGCCCGGTACTGAAAGCACCACATATGAGACTGCGCGCGGCCAGCAAACGACGCTGAATCTGGCCGACGGAACCGAGGTCATGATCAATCACACGTCGGCGCTGACCGTCGAAGGAATGAACGGGAGCGACGAGCGCCGCGTCTCCCTGACCGGGGAAGCGTTCTTCCGTGTCCGAAAGACCGGCGCTCCGTTTGTCGTCGCCACGAGCGTCGGGACGGTGACCGTGCTCGGGACCGAATTCAATGTGCGCATCCGGGATGGCCGGTTGGAGGTTGCCGTCGTTGAAGGGAGCGTTCGGGTGGCCGGCGGATCCGGAGGCGAACAGCGCACCGTGAGCCTTACAGCGGGCGAGCTGACGAGCTGCGATGCCCGGGGCGTCCCCGAATCGCCGAGGAAGGTGCGCCTCGCGTCGTACCCCGGTTGGATCCACGGGCAGCTCCTGTTCGAACGGACGCCCGTGTCGGCGGCCTGTCGGGAGCTTGAGGACCATTTCGATATTACGCTCACGCTGCACGTCCCGCATGCGGACGACATCACGATCACAGGTGCCCTGGACGCAAGGAACGCAGACCTTGCAGTCGCCACGCTCGCCCGTTTGACCGGAGCCACATATTCGCATGACCAGAGCGGCTACACGCTTCGCTAGCTCGCTCATCGTAGCCCTCGCCGCCTGTGCGGTGGCGGGCGCGCAGGATGGGACGACACGGCGCTCATTCGACCTCCACGAGGCGAGCCTCCGGTCCGCCCTCGACTCACTGATGCGATGGTACGCGGTGTCGGTGATTTATCTCGACGCAGACGTCGCAGACGTAGTCGTCACTGCCCAATGCGACCGGTGCGATCTCGAGGGTGCGCTCGACAAGGTGCTGGGAGGCGGTACCCTGACGTGGGTCAGGACCGGACAGCAGATCGTGCTGATGAATCGGCCGGTTGCGCCGCCGCCGGCCGTCGCTTCCGTCTCCGGGAGCGTCACGGATCTGCGGACGGGAGAAGCGATCGGCGCGGCGAGCGTCAGCCTGGCGTCCGTACAGGCTGCGGAACGCGAATCGGTGAAGCGCTGGTGTCTGCTGAACGAATACGGCTATTATGCGTTGCGCCGCATCCCTCCCGGATCGTATGCGATGGAAGTTCGCGCGGTAGGGTACCAGCCCTTCAGGGAGACCATGACGGTCGACGGCGGCGAAATGCTGAGGCGGGACATCACCCTCGTTCCTGTCGAGATACGCATGCAGGAAGTCATGGTGGAGGCAGAGAGGACCGCGCTCCTGCCCGCGGAGGGGTATGCGCGCGGGACATTCCTGCGCGCGGCTCCGACGGATCAGAACCAGTACCTGCTCGATGGCGTCAGGATCTACAACCCGACCCATTTCGGAGGCGTCCTCACGACGTTCAACGGAGACGCCCTGAATGAGGTGGATGTCAATCGTAACGGCCTTCCGCCCTCGTACGGCGGGAGGATCGGGGGGTTCCTGGATCTGTCTATGCGGAGCGGATCCCGCCATGCCCTCTCGGGTGGCGCGGGAACCGGGTCGCTGGGATCGCATGTCGCTCTGGAGGGGCCCCTCGGACCGACGACGTTTCTTCTTTCGTGGCGCAGGGGCTATCCCGATCCCGCCGTGCCATTCCTCGAGTCGTACGGCACGCCCAGCCCGCTGGGCACAACAGAGCTCATCGGGAAACTCAGCGCCAGGATTTCAAGCAGCCAGCAGGTTTCCGTCAGCGGCTACGCCGGGCGGGACGCGTACACCAGCAGGACCGTAGAGCCCGATCTCCAGCTGAGCAACAACTTCGCCTGGCGGAACGAGGCGTTTGCCGCACGGTGGGCCGGGCTCGTTTCTCCGTCACTCTTCATGACAGCGTCCGCCGCGTATACTGGCTACAGTCTCGACCTGGAACATATCCTGAGTGGTGCTGCCGCCGGGCCGGAGGCGGGGCGCATGGCGTCCGACTTTTCCATCGATGACGTCAGCGTCCGTGCCCAGGCGGAGCACTTCTATGACGATCGCCACACGATCCGCGGCGGGCTGGAAATTGCCTATCGACAGGCCGGCGGCACGATCCAGAAGTTTTCGACACTCATAGCGCCCATGCCGATCCCGAATGCCGACACCTGGGAGCTTGCAGTCTATCTGCAGGACCAGTGGGCGATCCTGCCCGACGTGGTCGCGGGTCTGGGAGTGCGCGCGACCAGCTTCTCCGGACCCGCCGGCTCATTCTCGGGTATCGATCCCAGATTCTCGCTGGCCGTCGGCCTCAGCGACCGGAGCACGCTCTATGCGTCTGTTTCCTCCATCTCCCAGTACCTGCACCCGTACAGGAGCAGCGGGTTCTTCCTGATCTACCCCCCGATCTTCTGGTATCCCTCCACCGATGCTGTGAAGCCTACCACGGCGCTCCAGGCCTCACTCGGCATACATACGGGTTGGGGCGAAGGCTCCTACGGTTTTTCGGCTGAGACATTCTACCGGGTCACACGAAACCAGCACGGCTTCTATCAAAGTTCGTCGGACGGACAGCCCACGACGTTAACAGATGTGCTCAGGCTGGGTTCAGGTTACAACTACGGATTGGAGCTGGGGCTGCGCAAACAGATCGGGGATGTCCGGTGGTCGATGAGCTATACGCTCGCCTGGGCTGATGAGCAGTACGACGACATCCGGGGAGGGGAGAGGTTCGCGTCGCAGTTCGATCGCAGGCACGAGCTGCAGGCCGCGCTGATGTGGGCGCCAGCCGAGGGATGGGGCATCGGTGCTCTGGCGGTCCTGACTTCCGATGACAATCTGGACGCAGGGTACACGGTTGCAGCCTCGCCGCCGGCGATCTCCGACCCGTCGTTCGAGGGCATCGTGGCCGTGGACGTCAACGGCGGACGGCTTCCGGGTTTCCAGCGGCTCGAGGTGGAGATCCTCCGCACGTTCACGATCGACAGGGTCGTGTGTCAGGCGTCGCTCAAGCTGCTGAACGCGTACGGACTCGTCGACCCTTTCGCGCTCGATCTGCGGACGACGCCGAACGGTGTCACATGGAGAGCCCGGCTCGAGGATCTGGACTTCTTCCCTCTGTTCCCGACGCTCGCCCTGAGCGTGAGATTCTGAACCGGGGCGAACGCGAGTGTGACGGCTGTCCTGGCGTGGACGGTGAAACGTGGACGGGTGGCGGACGATTGCGCGGCACCATAGGAGGCTAAGGAGATGGTGGTAAACAGGATTTCCCTGCTTGTGATCGCCGCTGTCCTCGGGCTCGCAGCCTGGGGGTGCGGCCAGGAGTCGACGGGAGTGCTTGACGGGCTCGCGGACCGCGAGACTGGCGCGAGAGGAACCAATGCGATCTATCTGTACGCGGGGTTTGATTCCTCAGGGAGGGAGATTGTCCGGGGGGAGATTGTTCTGGCGGTCGATGATTCCGGCGATGTGACGGGATCGTGGAGCCTCGACGCGGTGGGCGACCCCCCGCCGATGATCGGACCGCAGGTCGGTGCAGGGAGTCTTGTGGGCAGGGTAGTGCACTCCAGCTTCGGCGCGAACCTGAACCCGGACATGGTCGACAACAACGTCGTCCTGATGGGAACGATCGTTGCGGACAGCATCACGGGAATCTGGGAATACATCGGATTTCCGGGGGTGCTGAACCAGGGGACCTTCAGCGCCACGAGGAAGCGCTGAGCGGAGTCCGCAGCCTTCTCCGTAGATCGCCGTCGTTTCTGAAGCACCGCCGTCCATGAAACCCTTCAAGAATTCGGAGAGCTTCACCATGGCAACCAGAGTCGTGATCGTTTCGCTTCTCCTCGCACTCTCGATGGCACAGGCTGCAGCCCAGTACTGGGGTGAGCGTGTGCTGGAGAAATCGTTCGAGCAGACCAATTTCTTCTTCACCCCGTCGTACGTGAACCCGTACGGCATCGGCTCGTTCTCCAGGACGACCCCGGGCCTCCTCACGGACCCGTTGCTCGACTTCATCGTGAACCCTGCGCGCCTCGATCTCGATTCGCTGAAATCCACCTACCTGTATACCGACTTCCGCTCCTCGCAGGAAGTTCAGGATGAGGGGTACTACCCGCCCTGGATCTATGCAGCCGAGCGGGCGAACTACGCTGATGCGCCGGAAAGGGCCGACATGGCGTACTACCCCTTCTACTTCTCGCCCGCGAGGAAAGAACTCGAGCCGGTTTTTTCCGGGGCGCTCATGGTTCGCCCCGCACCCGAGTCGATCCACGGGCTGATCGCCGGACTCACCTATCAGCTCGTGCTTCAGGACGACAAGTACTACGGGATACCACAGGACATCTACAAGACGGCGCTCGGGTACGACTACAGTGGCGCACGGTCAGCTGCGGAGAGCGCCCTGCCGACCGTCGACAAATACAGCGGCTCGGACAACATCAGTCAGACGGGGCATTTCCTGACGGGGTTCGTCCGGTACGCCTTGCCGTTCGGACTCGATCTCGGCGGCAAGGTGAGCCGGGTGACGTTCGCGCGGGAAGGCTCGTACGGGTCGTCGAATCTCTGGCAGAATTCGTACTACGGCACCGGCACGTCGCTCTGGTCGAACCTTGAGGCACGCGAGCAGGACTACGGGCATTGGGACATCGCCGGAGGCGCGCAATACCGCCTGACTGACCAGCTCACGGTGGGCGCCACGTTCGGATATCTCTGGGGCAGCGTGACCCAGAACCTCATGCGCGATGACTCGTCGTACTATGACAATGCCTATACGGGAGGGAGCAGCTACTATTTCCGGTCAGCCGACAACGGCAACGACTGGAACCACGACGGACACACAACGTACGGCGGGATCGACCTCACCGTCCGTCCGGCGCCGGCGACCATGGTGACGCTCCTGTACCGGCGTGAGCGCGCGACCGTCGACATCGGGCTGGGCAGCGCGATCCGTGATACGAGCTACAGCAGGTACGTGTGGACCGAGAACACCGTTCCCGTCACCAGCTATTCGGAATCGTACCTCAACGACAACCGGTACGGCGGCGGGTCACAGCTGAACGATCTGGACCGCGTCACGGGATCGCTGCAATGGACGATCAGCCCGTCGGTGCGCCTGTCGATTGGCGCGATCGTGGAATGGCAGCGTGCCGAGACGAAAACGACCGAATCCGTCCTGCTGGACAGCCACTCGCGGTACTGGTCGACCACCGGCACGTGGGATTCGCGGTACGGGCAGCAGGAGTCGAAAGATCTGGACTGGACGTTCACGGCGAAGCGAACCAATTTTTCAATTCCGGTGTTCGTGAACATTACTGCCTCGGAGGTGGTTGGCATCCTGCTCGGGCTCAACAGGATCATGACCCAGTGGGAAGCCGATGACGTCACGCTGGCGAGGTTCCGCTATCGCGTCATCACCACCAACGATGGCGAGACGCGTCAGGAGAACTTCGGCGAGCGGTATACGGCGCCGACGGAGACGACAACGGATGTTCAGACCACATTTCTGGCCGGACTGACGGTCAATGTCGCGAAGGCGTTCGGCGTCCGGCTGCTTGTGGTTCCCACGTATCACGAGACGTACGAAGGCACCGAATTCCAGGACCTGCAGTGGTGGATCGGCCTGACGCTGACGCCATAGGGAAGAAGTACGAGCGTACACCATCGTCACGGATGTTCAACCAACGCCAGGGCTTGTCCGGCGAGATCACCGGCGACCCTGAGGGAGAGGGAGACATGAAGAACGCACGGGCGGGAATGGCTGTGCTGGTGATGGTGCCGCACCTTGTGGTGGCGGGCTCGCTCAGCGGAACGGTTGTGGACAGATCGACTTCGCAGCCGATCGCTGATGCGCTTGTCACGGTCCACGTGCTCTTGCCGGATTCGATTGCGTACCCTGATACGTCGGGGGCGAGCGGAGAGTATTCGATCGATGGCATCGTGACGGGGAACGAGATCTATGTCATCATGGCGGGGAAGGCCGGATACAAACCGTACTATTTCCGGCACGACGCTATCGGCGTCGGCAGCTACACGTTCGACATCGTCCTGGAGCCTGACACGGTTTCGTCGGGAGGCGGCGGGGGCGATTCGACCGAGGTGAGCGGCCAGGTGTTCGGGAGGGACAGAGTCTCTGGTGTGTTGACTCCTCTGACAGGGGCCGAGGTCAGGCTCGTGTCGGGTGTGCAGGAATGGAATGTGGTTACGGGATCCCTGGGTCGGTACGGCTCGCTCGTGCCGTCGGGGAGTTATGCAGTGACGGTTTCCGCGCCCGGTTATGGCACGGAATCATCGGGAGGGCTCTTCGTCGGCGAGGACGGCTTGACGTATGGAACGATCCTGGTCAGCTCGGTCACAGACGTGTCGCTCGACAATCTGCCTCCTTCCCGGTTCCAGCTCCTTGGAGCGTACCCCAATCCGTTCAACCCGGGAACGAACGTCAGGTTCAGCGTGCCCAACCTCATGCCTGTCAGCCTGACGGTTCACAACATTCTCGGGCAGGAACTCGTGACGGTTCTCGAAGCGACACTTCCAGCGGGTTCGCACACAGTCTACTTCAATGCGGACAGGTTGGCGAGCGGCATCTATCTTCTCCGGCTGCGTGCAGGGAACAATGTGGCGACCACGCGGGCGGTCTTGACGCGCTAAGAGCTCTTCGTCCGGCGAGAGGGGCGGCCCGGGGGGCTCCGGCCATGCGCCGTGTTGCTCCGGGGAGAACTGTATCAGTGAGCGGTTGCTGTTCTTGATGCAAGTTCTTATCTCTGACGTAGTTGTAGAGATTAGTCTCTGTCGCCAGAGCCACCTTGACATTATCTCCCCGGTGGCCCATATTGTCGGGGCGGACACGATGCGCGTGTCGGCCACTGTTCATTCCCCCATCCCAGAACCGCCGTCATATGGGGCATCGCCGGTGTTGTGATCTCTTCAGGAGCCTGCCGACTGGTTCCATGCGCTGCGCCCCGGTTCCAACCTCCAAGACCAACTCTCTTCGACCTGCCGAAATCTGCAGTCGCCCAGAGGCTCACGCAACGTGCGGGGTTACATTCATTCACCACCGATAGGAGGGAAGGCTATGTACGTGATTCGCGATTGCTTCACCTGCAAACCGGGGATGTCCCGCAAGCTCGCCGAGAAGTTCAAGGCCACCATGGGGTCCATGAAAGATCTCAAGGGTTTCCGGGGGGGCAGAGTGATGGTGGATGCGGTGGCAGGTTATTGGACGGTCGTGTTCGAAACCGAAGTCGAGAGTCTCGAGCAATTCGAACGTGAAATGGCTTCTTTCGGTTCGCGCCCGGAAGTCCAGAAGAATATGGAAGGATATATGGACCTGGTGGTGGGGGGAAAAAGGGAGATTTTCCGTATCATATGAGGTTGCGTCATCCGTTCTGAATCGACACCAACCTTTTTCACAGGAGCAGCTCCATGGCCAGTGCCGGAGACATCCTAGCTCAAAAAGGGTCCCACGTATATTCTGTGTCCCCTCAGGCCAGCGTATTTGAAGCGCTGTCACTTCTCGCCGAGCACAATGTCGGCGCCCTGATGGTCGTGGAAGGCGGCAGGCTTCTCGGAATTTTCTCCGAGCGGGACTACGCGAGGAAGGTCGTCCTGAAAGGGAAATTCTCGAAGGACACACCGGTGCGGGAGATCATGACGTCCGATCCGGTCGTGATTGACCGTGCGACCGAGGTTCCGCGTTGCATGGAGTTGATGACGGCTCGTCAGGTCCGCCACCTGCCCGTCGTGGAGGGCGGGAAACTGGAAGGAGTCGTCTCGATCGGGGATGTGGTGAAAGCCCTGCTCGAAGACCAGCAGGACTCGATCGGCCACCTGGAGCGGTATATCAGGGGGCGGTAGGCCCCCGACTGCGGCGGGCTCCCGAAGCAGAGGCGCAGCTCCATGGAGGCTCGGTGCGCTCCGTGGAGAGGCGTGTGTGGCGGTGTTTGACGGTTGCATCCGGGGTGGGGAAATCCGATCTTTGGCACACCTTTCAGGGTCGGGATCCGCCCATGTTACTCATTCCAACTCTACCCTTCCGTTCACAGGGCCTCGATCGCCGGCGAACATGGCCCGACCTTGCCATTCCGGCTCTTCTTGCGCTGCTTCAGTTCATCCTCCAGGTGGCGTTCCACGATCGTTACGGGTACTTCCGTGACGAGCTCTATTATATGGCGTGCAGCGACCACCTGGGTTGGGGATATGTGGACCAACCCCCCTTTTCGATCGCGCTGCTCTGGGCGAGTCGGGCGATTCTCGGAGACTCGCTTCAAGCGATTCGTCTGTTGCCGTCGCTTGCCGGAGCAGCCGTGGTGATCCTTGCTGCGCTGATGGCGAGGCGGCTCGGAGGATCCCGCGCCACCCAGGGATTCGCGTCGCTGGCCGTCGTTGTGGCTCCCGTGCTTCTGGGGCATGGCCGCTATTTCTCGATGAACCCCTTCGATGTACTGTTCTGGGCGCTCGCCCTCTACATCCTCCTTCTCATCTTTTCCGGGGAGTCGCCACGGCTCTGGCTCCTCTTCGGCGTAATCATCGGGCTTGGCCTGCTCAACAAATACTCCATCGGGTTCCTGTGCATTGCGCTCGTCGTCGGCCTCGTGCTCACCCAGCACCGGAAGATCCTCCTGAGTGCATGGTTCTGGCTCGGCGTGATCGTGGCCTCGGTGCTCTTCCTTCCGCACGTGCTGTGGCAGGTCGCACACGGGTTCCCGAGCCTCGAGTTCATGCGAAACGCAAGCACGTACAAGAATGTCGACATGAGCGCTCTGGAGTTCATGGGTGGGCAGGTTCAGTTCCTGAACCCCGCAGCAGCGCCATTGTGGCTCCTTGGCGTGTACTTCTTTCTGGCTCGTCCCGAAGCCAGGCAATATCGACCGTTTGGATGGATCTATTGCAGCCTCGTAATCCTGATGGTTGTCACCAAAGCCAAAGTATACTATCTGTCGCCGGTCTATCCGGTGCTGTTCGCCGGAGGGGCAGTTTGCCTCGAGCGGCTCCTGAAGCCACAGGTCGGGAGGTGGGTGCGGCCTGCCTATGCGAGTGTACTCGTAGCGATTGGCCTGATCGGTCTTCCGTTTGCCCTTCCCGTGCTGCCGGTTGACGCGTTCATAGCGTATCAGGACCGGCTCGGCATGAAGCCCAAAGCTGAGGAGACCAACCGCGTCGGGGCGCTCCCACAGTCCTATGCCGATCAGTTCGGGTGGGAGGAGTTCGTTGCCATGATTGACGGAGCATACAGGACGTTGTCGCCGGACGAACAGGCGCAGTGCGTGATCTATGTGAGAAATTATGGCGAGGCGGGGGCAGTCGATTTCTTCGGGAAGAAGTATGCGCTGCCAAACGCTCTCTGCGCCCACAACAGCTACTGGCTGTGGGGGCCCGGGACGCGCGCGGGTGCGGTGTCCATCGTCGTGGGTGCCCATCGGGCCCTTGCGGAGAACCTGGATGATCTGGGGCGCGCGTTCGACGAGGTGACGCTGGTCGGGACCACCGACTCGAAGTACGCGATGCCGTTTGAGGTCGGCCGGCAGATCTTTCTGTGCAAAGGAATGAAGACGAGCTTCCAGGCGATCTGGCCGACCGAGAAGTTCTACATATGACGACCGGATCGAATCGCTCCAGTCACCAGTAAGGAGAGGACAACGCTCGTGGCTCTACGGGAAGAATTCGAAAGGGAAGGGAACTGGCTCTTCCGATGGAGAAGCTATTTGCCGCTGGTACTTCTCGTCCTGGTTCTCATTGTGATGGAAGAGTTCACGTATCTGGGGAACAGCATGACCCTGGACATCGTGTGGGAGGTTGTCTGTGTCCTGGTAAGTTCGGTGGGCCTTGTTGTCCGGGCATTCACGATCGGGTACGCTCCGCGAGGGACGTCGGGCAGGAACACGGCGGGGCAGATGGCTGAAGTGCTCAATACCAGGGGGATCTATTCGATTGTGAGGCATCCGCTGTATCTCGGCAACTTCATCATGTGGTTGGGGCTCTCTCTCTTCCCGCACCTGTGGTGGCTGACGGTCATCTACGTCCTGGCGTTCTGGCTGTACTACGAGCGGATCATGTATGCCGAAGAGCAGTTCCTGCGGGGAAAGTTCGGCGACCAATATGACGCGTGGGCGGAGAAAACCCCTCCGTTCATCCCGAACGTGAAGCTATGGAGGCCGCCGGACCTTCCTTTCTCGTTCCGGAACGTCCTTCGGCGTGAGTACAACGGTTTCTTTGCCATGATCGTGACGTTCTTCGTGCTCGAAGTCCGGGGCGATCTCGCGGTGGAGGGGAGATTGATGTTTGAGACCGGCTGGTTGATCCTGCTCGGAGTCAGCTTCGTGATCTGGCTTGTGCTGCGGACGCTAAAGCGAAAGACCGCAATTCTAGATGTTGAAGGGAGGCAGTAAGGCTGTCCCCCTGCCACTCCCGGGCGGGCGAGGCTCCCAAGGCTTATGCCCGCGGCTTGCTCCGGCACCTCAGTTGGCATGGATATTGTAAAAACGTTTCGATACAAGAATCCTCTCTGTTGGCCCACATATCATGTTTTTTCTGTTGACTTTCTCGAAAATCCGCTTATCTTAGAGAAGCGTTTCGAGACTCACCTCATCCGTTGACTGGATTTACCACCGATTTTCCCACCGCAGGAAGCAGGTGATCCGGTGAAGCGGCCTAACATCAAGGACGTCGCCAGAGCTGCTGGCTGCTCCCTTTCCACCGTGTCCCTGGTTGTGAACAACCGGGGGTACGTGAGCGAGGAGATGCGGCAGCATGTCCTGAAAGTCGTCGAGGACCTGGGCTACCATCCCACGCGCTCGGCTCGTGGCCTCGCGTCGAAAACGAGCGGGAACATCGGGTTTATCCTTCGCGAGGACCACTTCTCCAAGGCTGAGCCATTCTATACCAGGGTCTTTCTCGGAGCCGAGTTTGCTGCCCGCGACCTGAAGTACTATCTGCTCCTCACCACAGTTGCGTCACGATTCACGGAAGATGACCTCCCGCGCTTTCTTCACGAAAGGAACGTTGACGGCGTGATCATAGCCGGCAAAGTCGATCTCCAACTCCTGGAGCGTATCGACCACTTCGGGCTTCCGGTGCTGCTCGTCGATTTCGAGGTCAAGCGCAAGCGGTATCCCGCCGTGCTGATCGACAATCGCGGTGGAGCGCGCCTGGCGGTGACACATCTGTTATCCCTGGGGCACCGCGGGATTGCGTTCGTCTGCGGCGATGTCGATCATCCGAGTCTTACCGAGCGCCTCCTGGGATACCGTGAAACGCTCGCGGAATTCGGCATCACGCCGCCCGATTCGTTCATCGAAACATCTGAACCCAATTCCAATTCTTCCTGCGGCGCCCGGGCTATGGCCCGGCTCCTTGAGCGGCGACCCCTGCCCACGGCCGTCTTTGCCGCCAACGATGCCATGGCGGTCGGATGCATGCAGGAGACCCGGAAGGCCGGGCTTCGTGTGCCTGACGATATCGCCATCGTGGGATTCGACGATGTCGAAACCAGCATCCTTGTCCAACCCCGGCTCACGACAGTGCGCGTGCGCAAAGAAGAGCTCGGGCGTCATGCGGTCGAACAACTTGCCGGTATCATCCTCAAGGGGACCACGCACGTCATCACGACGCATGTTCCGGTCGAGCTGATTGTGCGCGAGTCCAGTGGCCACCACAGTACCCCGGCCGGGTCCGGGGAACATCTTGTTTCAAGTGAGAGAAGTTCATGATCCTGTTTCCATCATTCAACACGGAGGACCGTATGCGATGGCGTAGCATAGTACTGTTTCTTTGCATCCTTGCCGTCGGCGGTGTAGCCACGGCATTTGCGCAGACACCCAACATCAACCAGATCGGCGGCTTTGAGGGGACATTGCCGGCGTTCTGGAACATGGGGAACACGGGCGGAGCGTCGCTGAGCTGGGCGACAGACCAGCACCGTTCGGGGTTGCGCTCGATGAAGATCGAGAAGACGACGACGGGTGACAGCTCGGCCTGGGTGTCGGACAACATGTGCGACATCTGGTCGCCGACACACTCGAAGAACGTGGATATCTTCCTTGGGACGTGGGTACGGACCGAGGGTGTGAACGTGAACCCTGCGACGGAAGATGCGAAGTGGTATATGGCGTGGGAGTTCTACGACACCCTTGGTGTGCCGATCGGGACGTTCCAGTTGCCGATTCCGCAGTCGGTGGCGTCGACGGGAGCATTTGTGGCTGACACGAACAGTCCCGGAGACGTGATCCTGCCAAAGGACTCGTACACGACGATCATCAAGTTCGTGGCGGGGAAGAACGCGACAGGGACGGTCTGGGTTGACGACATCATGTTCTACGGTCGTGCGGGCCAGTGGGCTGGACAGCACTGGGGTTCGAACCTGGAATACCCGACGGGCTGGTACTACTGGATGCCGCCGATCGGAGGCAATGACGGCGAGCTGACCAAGGGGTACGAGAACACGGTGGTGACGACGGAGGCGGCGCACAGCGGGTCGAAGTCGCTGAAGTTCAACCTGCCGTTCGACCGTGAAACCCAGGATGGATTCGTGGGTGCACGGAGGGTTTCCCTCAGCAGTCTGGGTGGCGGCATACAAGAAGGCGACCATCTCCGCATGACGGTCTGGTTGAAGGGAGCGAACCTGGTGCCGGATTCGGCGGCGCTGTATCCGGGGACGTGGTCGGTGGGGTTGACGCCGCTGTGGTTCGCCAAGGGCGGCAACAACGACGGGTACGACGTGATACAGGCGAACGACTTCACGTGGCAGTTCCCGGCGGCGACGTCCTTTGACTGGGCGCCGTACACGCTGGACGTGACGGTGCCGGCGGGGGCAAAGGTGCTGGAGGTCCGCCTGCACGTGTATTCCCGGTTCACCGGGACGATCTACTGGGACGATCTGACGGTGGAGAAGCTGGACGTTCCACAGATCACGGAGATCGGCGGGTTTGAGGGGACATTGCCGGCGTTCTGGAACATGGGGAACACGGGCGGAGCGTCGCTGAGCTGGGCGACAGACCAGCACCGTTCGGGGTTGCGCTCGATGAAGATCGAGAAGACGACGACGGGTGACAGCTCGGCCTGGGTGTCGGACAACATGTGCGATATCTGGTCGCCGACACACTCGAAGAACGTGGATATCTTCCTTGGGACGTGGGTACGGACCGAGGGTGTGAACGTGAACCCTGCGACGGAAGATGCGAAGTGGTATATGGCGTGGGAGTTTTACGACACCCTTGGTGTGCCGATCGGGACGTTCCAGTTGCCGATTCCGCAGTCGGTGGCGTCGACGGGAGCATTTGTGGCTGACACGAACAGTCCCGGAGACGTGATCCTGCCAAAGGACTCGTACACGACGATCATCAAGTTCGTGGCGGGGAAGAACGCGACGGGGACGGTCTGGGTTGACGACATCATGTTCTACGGTCGTGCGGGCCAGTGGGCCGGACAGCACTGGGGTTCGAACCTGGAATACCCGACGGGCTGGTACTACTGGATGCCGCCGATCGGAGGCAATGACGGTGAGCTGACCAAGGGGTACGAGAACACGGTGGTGACGACGGAGGCGGCGCACAGCGGGTTGAAGTCGCTGAAGTTCAACCTGCCGTTCGACCGTGAAACCCAGGACGGCTTCGTGGGTGCCCGGAGGGTGGTGTTCGACGATGGCGGAACAATGCTGACAAATATGCCGGTCGACATCACGAAGGTGGCTGGGGCAAAAGAAGGCGACCATCTCCGCATGACGGTCTGGTTGAAGGGAGCGAACCTGGTGCCGGATTCGGCGGCGCTGTATCCGGGGACGTGGTCGGTGGGGTTGACGCCGCTGTGGTTCGCCAAGGGCGGCAACAACGACGGGTACGACGTGATACAGGCGAACGACTTCACGTGGCAGTTCCCGGCGGCGACGTCCTTTGACTGGGCGCCGTACACGCTGGACGTGACGGTGCCGGCGGGGGCAAAGGTGCTGGAGGTCCGCCTGCACGTGTATTCCCGGTTCACCGGGACGATCTACTGGGACGATCTGACGGTGGAGAAGCTGGACGTTCCACAGATCACGGAGATCGGCGGCTTTGAGGGGACATTGCCGGCGTTCTGGAACATGGGGAACACGGGCGGAGCGTCGCTGAGCTGGGCGACAGACCAGCACCGTTCGGGGTTGCGCTCGATGAAGATCGAGAAGACGACGACGGGTGACAGCTCGGCCTGGGTGTCGGACAACATGTGCGATATCTGGTCGCCGACACACTCGAAGAACGTGGATATCTTCCTTGGGACGTGGGTACGGACCGAGGGTGTGAACGTGAACCCTGCGACGGAAGATGCGAAGTGGTATATGGCGTGGGAGTTTTACGACACCCTTGGTGTGCCGATCGGGACGTTCCAGTTGCCGATTCCGCAGTCGGTGGCGTCGACGGGAGCATTTGTGGCTGACACGAACAGTCCCGGAGACGTGATCCTGCCAAAGGACTCGTACACGACGATCATCAAGTTCGTGGCGGGGAAGAACGCGACGGGGACGGTCTGGGTTGACGACATCATGTTCTACGGTCGTGCGGGCCAGTGGGCTGGACAGCACTGGGGTTCGAACCTGGAATACCCGACGGGCTGGTACTACTGGATGCCGCCGATCGGAGGCAATGACGGCGAGCTGACCAAGGGGTACGAGAACACGGTGGTGACGACGGAGGCGGCGCACAGCGGGTTGAAGTCGCTGAAGTTCAACCTGCCGTTCGACCGTGAAACCCAGGACGGCTTCGTGGGCATGCGGCGCGTTCCGCTCGATCCATCGATCGTAGAAGGTACGATCCTCAGGCTGAGTGCCTGGTTGAAGGGAGCGAACCTGGTACCGGATTCGGCGGCGCTGTATCCTGGGACGTGGTCGGTGGGGTTGACGCCGCTGTGGTTCGCCAAGGGCGGGAACAACGACGGGTACGACGTGATACAGGCGAACGACTTCACGTGGCAGTTCCCTGCGGCGACGTCCTTTGACTGGGCGCCGTACACGCTGGACGTGACAGTGCCGGCGGGGGCAAAGGTGCTGGAGGTCCGTCTGCACGTGTATTCCCGGTTCACCGGGACGATCTACTGGGACGATGTGACGATTGAAGTCATCGGCACGACCACTGCGGTGCTGGATCAGAAGGCTGGCGTGCCCACCGTCTACGAGCTGGGGCAGAACTATCCGAACCCCTTCAATCCGTCGACGACCATCAGCTACGGCGTTCCCCAGAACGGGGAGGTCACGCTCGTGGTCTACGACATGCTCGGGCGGCAGGTACGTGAGCTGGCTCGTGGCTATGCGTCCGCAGGCCGGTACACGGTCACGTGGGACGGCCACGATGACCATGGCCGTTCGGTCGGTTCAGGCATGTATATCTACCGCCTGATGGCGGGCGATCATGCGATGGTGAACAAGATGGTATTGGTGAAGTAGCAACCCTGTGCGAGGGGCCGCCTCCGAAGGCGGCCCCTCGCCTGTTGTATGAAGCACAGGAGAGTCACCATGCGGACTGCGGGTGCCATCATTCTGGGGCTCGTCGTATTTGCCATGACCTGTGCGCATGCGGGGACGACCGGGAAGGTGGCCGGGAAGGTCCTCGACGCGCAGACCGGCGAGCCGCTTGTGGGCGTGAACGTTATGCTGGTCGGAACGACGCTGGGAGCGAGTTCCGATATTGAAGGGGATTATTTCATCCTCAATATCCCTCCGGGGACGTACGGCGTCAAGGCGTCAGCCGTCGGCTACAGTCCGGTCACGGTGACTGCCGTGCGGGTGGCCGCCGATCAGACGACGCGTGTCCCGTTCTCCCTCAAGCCGGAGACCGTGGAGATCGAGGACGTCGTCGTGACGGCGACGCGCCCGATGGTTCAGAAGGACCTGACATCCACGACCGCGTCGGTGAGCGGCGACGAACTGCAGGCGCTACCTCTCGAGGATGTCTCCGCCGTCGTCAACCTCCAGGCGGGAGTGATCAACGGTCATTTTCGCGGAGGACGATCGGATGAGGTGAAGTACCTCATCGACGGCGTGTCGGTGAATGACGTATTTTCGGGCGGGTTCACCATGCAGGCCGAGGTGAACAGTATCGCCGAGATCCAGGTGCTCAGCGGGACGTTTAACGCCGAGTACGGAGAGGCGATGTCCGGCGTTGTCAATCAGATCACCAAGATCGCGGGCGAATCGCTTACGGGCGAAGTCTCCGGATACGTCGGTGGTTACATGACCGACAGAACAGAGCTGTTCGCGTATCGACCACCCGAGAAGTTCCTCGGGTTTCTTCCCGACCTCTACTCGAACATCACAAATCTCCAGGCGAGCCTGAGCGGACCCATCCCGGGTACCGACGGCATCCTCAAGTTTTTCGCCTCCGGCCGGTATCTGAGCGATGAGGGATACATCTACGGAGAGCGAACGTTTAACCCTCCCGACTCATCAAACTTCTCGGCCAATGACTCTGCGGACTGGTATGTCGGCTCGACCGGGGACGGCGCGAGCGTGCCCATGAATGACGCCGTGCGATGGACACTCCAGGGAAAGCTCCAGATTGCTGTAGGGTCCGGGAAGGGGATTACGTTAAACGGCCTGTACCAGACGAACGACTACCGCACGTACAATCATGCGTTCCGGCTCAACCCGGACGGCGACTACCAGCGACATCTCGACAGCTATCTCCTGAGCGGCAGCTACACGCACGTGTTCGAGGCGTCGTCGTTTCTTGACGCCACGGCCTCGGCATTTGTGAGCGATTATCAGCAATACGTGTACAGGGATCCGCTGGATCCCCGGTATGTGAGACCCGAGCGGATGCAGGATGCCGGCGCCAACGCGTTTCTCACCGGCGGAACGGAGAACTGGCACTTCTACCACAAGACAACCACGTGGACCGGACGCGCAGACCTGACATCGCAGGTGACGACGATTCACCAGATCAAGGGTGGCATTGAGGGGAGGCTGCACAGGCTTGAGTACGAGGATTTTCAGATTCATGTTGATGAAACAAGCGGCTATGTGCCGTATGTCCCTCCCGCGGGAAACTTCGATCACAATGTGTACTCCAACAACCCGTATCAGCTTTCCGCATACGTCCAGGACAAGATCGAGCTCGACTATCTCGTCGTAAACATCGGCGCACGGTTGGACTACTTCCAGCCGGACGGCATGTATCTTCTGGATCCCGACAGTATTTCCGCCCTGGACAACATGACGCCCCCGTACAGCGGGCCCCTCTTCGCCGCGGCCGACGTGAAAGTCCAGGTGAGTCCACGCATCGGCATCTCCTATCCGATCACCGATCGCGGAGCGGTGCACCTCTCCTACGGCCATTTCTTCCAGATCCCGCCGTTCGAGTACCTCTACAAGAACCCGAACTTCCGCATTCCCCTCACGGGAAACTTCCCCGAGTTCATTGGGAACACGATCGGCAACGCGAACCTTGAACCGCAACGGACGACGATGATGGAGATCGGCCTCCAGCAGGAGCTGACGCCCACGGTCGGGTTCACGCTGACAGGTTACTACAAGGACATCAGGAATCTGCTCGGCATTGAGGTGCACATCAAGAACGATTTCAAGAAGTACGGGATGTACGTCAACCGGGATTACGGCGCCGTTCGGGGCATTACCCTCTCGGTCGAGAAGCGGATGTCGGACGGATTCGGCGGAACCGTGGACTACACGTACCAGGACGCCAAGGGCGATGCCTCCGATCCGAACAACGACTTCAACAACGCCCAGGCCTCGCCGCCGATCGAAGGGAACAAGGTCCTCGTGCCGCTGGACTGGGATCGCCGGCACGCGCTCAACGCGACGATCATGGTGGGCACGCCTGACGATTTCATTGCAAGCGCGATTGCCCGGTACGGGTCCGGCCTCCCCTACACGCCCTCGCTCCAGAACCAGCGGACCGGACTGGAGAACAGCGACAGCCGGCCGTCATACTTCAACATGGATCTGTATCTGACGAAATTCTTTACGCTCGGCTCCGCAAACATGTCCGTGTTCGTAAAGGTCTACAACGTGTTCGACACGGCAAGCGAGCTTGAGGTGTACGGCGATACGGGGAGAGCGGGGTATACGCTTGAGCTCACGCGCGCTCAGGAGGAGCCCCGGGGCGTGAACACGCTGGCAGAGTACTACGCGCGTCCGGATTTCTATTCCGCGCCGCGTCAGGTTGTCGTGGGCATGTCGGTGGGTTTCTAAGAGTCCATTCAGGAGACGGTGACGATGCGCTGCGCGCCATATCACGCTACGCGAATCGCTCTTGTGCTTGCGCTTTGTTCTGTCACCCTGGGGAGTGTCCGGGGCCAGCTCATTGTGGACAAGAACAAAGGCAACCACCAGGAGACCAAGAAAGGGTTTATGGACGGTAACCTCGTCGGGACCGTCTATTACAACTTTGGCGAAGTGGCCGACTGGCAGAACGAGCCGTCGCGGAGCGGAGTCTGGCCCAAGGGCACCAACCATACCTACGTGGACGGTGTGGCGATGATCGTGCAGGCCGAGGCGACAGTGCCGGATCCGGCGAACTCATCGAACAACCTCTTCTTCCATCCCCTTGAGACGAATTACTACGAGTACACGCGGTACGACCGGTCGACAGGTGTGACGTACGGCTGGTGGCCCATACCCGGCTATGCAGCGAGATTTCAGCCGAGTCCAGCGGTGAGCAACGATGATTTGACATGGCCGGACCACTGGCCCGACCGGCCCGCGGACTGGGACGGCACGTGGAACGGGTACTTCGGGAAAGGGGTCCAGAACGCAGACCTGGAGACGTTCTTCGTGTATGATGATGACGAAGACCGTGAGTACCTTCTCCGATACAACTACCGCCCGGATCGGGACGACACCTCGCGCGGCGGTCTTGGTATGCAGGTGCGAGCCCGCGGATTCCAATGGTCTCAGGTGCTCGCCGAGGACGTGATCTTCTGGCACTACGAGATCACGAACATGACAACAACCGACTACCAGAAAGCGCTCTTTGCAGAGTATGTCGACTGGGGAATCGGCGGCCATGACAATTCGTCGAACAATGCGGGGGACTACGACAAGCTCCTGAATATCTCGTATGCGCGGTCAACCGTCCCGACGGGGAGTCCGGGCAACTGGAGTCCCGTCGGACTCTCCGGCTATGCGTTTCTCGAGAGCCCCGGCGTGCCGGACGATCTCCGCGACAACGACATCGACGGTCTTACCGATGAGCGGCGCGACAATCTCCCCACACGGTTTATCACCGATCCGGGCAACGACCCGTTCCTGCGGGACGTAGTGAGGGACACCGCGCAATTTCACCTCTATTATGGACGGCCCTGGCGCCCGCACTGGGATGCCGACGAGAACTGCAACTGGCGTCCTTTCTCCGATTTGAATGCCAACGGCGTATGGGAGAACGGCGAGCCGCTGGACGACGACGTCGGAAGCGACGGGATCGGACCGTTTGACGAAGGCTATGCGGGCCCGGACCTGGACGGCTCGGAGGGGAACGGCCGCCCCGACCAGGGTGAACCGAATTTCGGCGCGCTGGACAAGGACGAATCGGATCAGCTGGGTTTGACCGGTTTCCTCATCTCCGCGGTCCACACGTACGACCTGAACAATGATGAGCGCAACTGGCAGGCGCTGTCGGCCCTCCCGCAGCCGCACGGCGGAGAGCTGGTCGGGGTCAATCTCGCAAACCATTTCTCCAGCTATCTCTTCACGCTCCTCGGGAAGACCTCCTATTCGGCGTCAACGGGCCGCATCGAAGAGACCGGAGAGACGGAGCGCTTCTCCATGTCGCTCCTGTTCGGGATGGATACGGACGATCTGTTCCGGCGGAAGAAAACGGTACAACAGATCTACAACGCCAACTACCGGTTCGCGAAGCCTCCCGAAAAGCCGACGGTCAAGGCGATCGAGGGAGACCGAAAGATTACGCTGTACTGGGACGATAGGGCGGAGCGCACCTTCGACCAGTTCTACCAGAAGTACAACTTCGAGGGGTACCGGGTCTATCGCAGCACCGAGCCGAACTTCCTCGAGAACAAGGTCATCACGGACGCGTATGGGAAATCGACCTACCGCAAGCCGATCGCACAGTTCGATCTTGTGGACGGCGTGACGGGACTGCACCCCATCAACGTGAACGGCGCGATGTTCAACCTCGGCGACGACGGCGGACTGGAGCATTCCTTCATCGACTCGACCGTGCAGAACGGGCAGACGTACTACTACGCGGTCGTGTCCTATGACCAGGGTTTCACCACGACGACCGTTGAAGGGGAATTCATCGGCATCCCGCCTTCCGAGTGCACCAGCATCATCAAGGTGGACATCAACGGCAAGGTCAAGACCGACGTCAACACCGCTGCGGTGACGCCGCGCGTCCCAGCGCTGGGGTATGTCGACGCTCAGCTCAAGCAGGTGGCTGCGACCGGACCCGGCACGGGGACGGTGACGGCGGTGATCCTGGATCCGGATTCGCTGATGGACAACCACACGTACGCCGTCTCCTTTATCGACTCTACCGCATTCCACGACGCGCCGGATCCTCTGTACATGCTCATCGATATGACGACCGGAGACACGCTGATCCACCCGGTGCGGATGCCGTCGCCACGGGTCGTTACGCCCGTCCTTGACGGCTTCAGCATCACGATTCAGAACGATCCCGATGTCGTCATTGACCGTGAGAAGACGGAGTGGGTGAAGGGAAGCACGACGTACAAGACCGAGGCGGGATTCAATTCCACCTACGGGCAGGGGGCGCTCGCGATCCGCCGCGTTGACTACCCTGCGGACTTTGAGATTACGTTCACGGAGCCGGGAATGGGGACGCTGGCCCTTCCGAAGTCATCATTTTCGCAGCCCAACCCTTCGAATGTGATCATCAAGAATCTGACGGAGGGGAAGGACAGCATGGCGCTCGTGTTCTTTGACGAGAACGCGAATGCGACCCTGGACTTCGACGAAGCGATCTTCATCGCCGTCGGCGACTCGGCCGGCAAGCCTGCGACCTCATTCTCCAAAGCCCGCTTCACGTGGTCGCTGGCGTTCTTCAAGGACACGCTGCTGGCGGAGGAAAATCAGCGGCCTCCCGCCGTCGGCGATGTGTACCGGATCGTCACGCGAAAGCCGTTCCGCACCAACGAATCGGTTGCGGTCCAGAGCGAGGCGCCCGGCTACGATGCCGGGATGGCGCAGCAGGATCTCAACAAGGTCGCGGTGGTCCCGAACCCGTATCCGGGGGCCGCCTCATGGGAGCCGGCGACGACGTCAACGGGACGCGGGGTGCGGCGGGTGTACTTCATCCATCTCCCCCGGAAATGCGAGATTCGCATCTATACGATTGCCGGCCGGCTCGTTCAGACCCTCAAGCACGAGACCACCACCGATGATGGAGAAGAGCCATGGAATCTTGTCTCCAGAGACGGACTGGATATCGCGTACGGGGTGTACGTCTTCCATGTGGACGCCGAGGGAGTAGGGACGACCATCGGCAAATTCGCGATCCTGAAGTGAGGTGACAGCCATGAATGCACACCGATTTGTGCCCGTCATGGTGCTGGCGCTCCTGGCGCCGTGTGCTGCACGGGCCCAGAGCGTCTCCAAGGCAGGGACTGTCGCGGCTCCCTTTCTGGAGATTCCCGTCGGCGCGGCCGCGATAGGAATGGGCGGCGCCTTCGTCAGTCTCGCGAACGATGCCAGCGCGCTGTACTGGAACGCTGCGGGAGCCGCGTTCCAGGAGAACACCCAGCTTCTGGTATCCCACATGGAGTGGATTGCCGATACCCGCTTTGACTTTGCCGCGCTGGTTGTGCCGATGGGAGATTTTGGAACGATCGGAGTTACCTTCACCGCGCTCGGGATGGGTGACATGAAGGTGAGGACCATCGAGCTCCCTGAGGGCACCGGCGAGTACTTCAGCGCTTCCGACATCGCCGCAGGGCTTTCGTATTCCCGTCGCCTGAGCGACAGGTTTACCGTCGGTTTCACTGCGAAGTACATTCAACAGACGATCTGGCACGAAAGCGCGACCGCATTTGCGTTCGACCTGGGGACGATGTTCAGGACCGACCTCCTGGGAGGCCTGGTGATCGGGGCTGCGCTCTCCAACTTCGGGACGGACATGCAGCTCGAGGGGCGCGACATGCGGCAGTTCATCCGCGTCGACCCGACAAAGCTCGGCTCGAACGACCAGATTCCGTACACGCTCGAGGTGCAATCGTGGGATCTCCCGCTGCTCTTCCAGCTGGGCCTGTCGTTTGCTCCTGTTCGGGATGACGAGTACCGGTGGACCATAGCGGCCGACGCAATTCATCAGTCTGACAACTACGAAAGCGTGAACCTGGGAACGGAGTTCGCGTTTCAGGAGTTCCTGTTCGTCCGCGCCGGGTACCATTCGCTCTTCCTGGCGGAAAGCGAAGGGGGACTTTCGGCAGGACTCGGCGTGGCATCGTCCGCGCTCTTCTCGACCACGACGGTCTTTCAGGTCGATTACGCCTACCGTGATATGGGGCGATTGAATGCGGTCCACACTCTATCCCTGAGCATAAGGTTTTGAGACCCGCGTCTCTGGCAGACGCGGAAGGACATCCGGTGCGCGTCCCACGGTCCGCGTGGCCAATCGTACTCCTCGCCGGGCTGATGGTTGCGGTCGGGGCGGCTCCCGGCCATGCGCAGGAGATCGAACCCCCTCGCAGCGACGTCGTGCCCCTCCTCGAGTCGCTCCGGAACCCCGATGCCGTGATCGCGCGCGTCGGCCCCCTGAAGATCACCGCGCGGGAATTCTTCTTCAGCTATATCTTCGGGCCGGCGTTCCCGAAGAGGGGATCGGACTCCCGTCGCCGCTACCTCGGATTCATGATCAACGAGAAGTTGCTGGCGCTGGGGGCGAAGGAACGGGGCCTCGAGGCAGATCCGAGAGTCACGTCGGCGCTGGTGCAGCTTGAAGGGGACTTCGCTACAGAGGAGTTGTACCGCGACGACGTCCTGAGCCGAATCAACGTCGCCGAAGGCGAGATCGACCGTGCCGTCGCCGAGGAACAGGAGACGGTTTCGCTGCGCTGGCTGTTCTTTCCGTCGGCCGAAGAGGCCGGTCGCGCTGACACCGTGCTCCGCGCCGGCGGGAGCTTTGACTCACTGTTCTCCGCGCATCTCGCCGTCGGCCGCGTTCCCAAAGAGGACAGGATGTCCACCACCTCGCGCTTTCGACTCGCGCGCCGGAATGCCGCCCTTGCATCGGTTGTCCGGGATCTCTCCGTCCGCGTTCCCTCGTCACCCGTTGCGGCGCCGGACGGCTGGTATGTCGTGCAGGTGGACTCAGTCCATCGGCGCCCTGTCGTCACAGCATCCGAATACGCTGACCTCCGGCTCTCCGCGCGACGGGCGCTCACTCAGATGAAGGCGGATTCTCTCTCCGGAGAGTATGTCCGCGTGATGATGCTGGATGCCGATCCCGTCATTCAGCGGCGGACATTCGACATTCTGCGGGCCTGGGTCGGTTCTCGACGGCTCTCGCCCGAACGGTTCGAGGCGTTTGGGCTCGCCGGGAGATTCAGGGCGGAGGGGGATTCTGTCGACTATAAGAACATCCGCCTGGTTGCGGACAGCACGCTCGTGGTGACGCGGCAGGAGAACATTGCCCTGGGCGCTTTCCTTGCGTGGTACGAGCCCCGCGAGGCTCTTGTGTCCCTTCAATGGACCTCGCCCCAGTCGTTCTTTCTCTCGCTCGAGGACATCGTCTGGCGAATGGTGCGCGACCACGTTCTCGTCCAGCGCGCGATCGCGCGAAGGCTGCAGAAGCGGCCGAGCGTGGTGGAGCAGACCGGGTGGTGGCAGCACAAGCTGCTCTACCAGGCGGAGAAGGACGTGGCGGCGAAGAGCCTCGACTGGTCAGACTCAACACTCCGGGCTCACCACGCGGCGCATCCGGCCCGCTTCCAGGGGACCGGAGGCGCTCCCCGGACGTTTGAGGAAGCGAGAGACGACGTGCTTCGGGACTGGTATGCGAATGCGATGCAGGAGAAACTGTACCGGCGTCTGACCGCACTGCGGCGGACCTATCCGGTGTCCGTGGACAGCGCAGCGTTGGCCTCGGTGCCCGTGGACGCCGCGCAGGATCCCCGCACGATCGACCTGTATGCCGTTAAGAAAGGGGGGACGTTCCCGCACCCGGCCTTCCCCTCAATCGATCCGGCATGGCAGGCATGGGAGTGACATGACTACGCGAAGCGGCGTCGGACTGCTCATGGCACTTCTTCTGTTTTCCGGATGCGGCGCGCGTGACGAGCGGGCGTCGACCCGGATGGAAGCCGTTGAGCTCACGTACTGGCCCGCCCCCAATCCTCAGGAAGTCCGGCTTGCCGACTCGCTCGTGCGGCTCTGGAACGCGCGGCATCCCGAGATCCATGTTCGCATGCAGCCGATTCCCGTGAGCCAATCCACGGAGGAGGTCCTGCTCGCAGCGATCGCCGGGGGCACAACCCCCGATGTCTGCTCCAATATCCAGCCGGGAGCGCTCTACGACTACACCCGCGCCGGCGGACTGATCGCGCTTGATCAACTCCCCGGCTTTGACACGCTTGCGCGCAACCGCGTGGATTCCGCGCTGCTGGAGACGTTCCGGAGCCCCGACGGCCACTTCTACCAGCTGCCCTGGAAGTCCAACCCCGTGATGATGTTCGTCAATCTCCGTCTCTTGCGCGACGCGGGTATCGAGCGGGTTCCGGCCACGTACAGCGAATACCTCGATGCGGCAAAGAAGGCGACGCGTGACTTGAACGGGGACGGACAGATTGACGTCTGGATGGGAGAGCGCGATATCCGCCCGATATGGTGGCAGCGTCTCTACGATTTCTATCCCTTCTACATTGCCGCCTCCGGGGGGAGGACGCTCTACCGGCACGGTGAGGTCTCCGCCGACGAGGACGCGGCGGCCGCCGTGTTTGCGTTCTTCCAATCGTGTTACGCGGAGGGGTACTTCCCGCGTACCTACTTTGCAGGCGCGGACCCGTTCCTCCTGGAGCAGAAGATCACGCATTTCTCCGGTCCCTGGCAGGTAGCCCAACTGCGGAATTACGCCCCTTCGATGGAGTATGGCGTGGCCCCGGTTCCGGTGCCGGACTCGCATCGCGGGCCCGTGCACACGTACGGTGATTTCAAGAATATCTCGGTGTTCAATACCACGCGGCACCCCGAGGCGGCCTGGGAGTTCGTCCGCTTTCTGGTGCGCGCCGAGCACGATCTGCAGCTCCTGGAAATGTGCGACCAAATCCCGGTTCGCAGGGACCTCTTGACCAACCCTCTCTTCGCCGGGTACTTCCAGCGAAATCCCGTCATGATGGAATTTGCGCGGCAATCGCTTCTGACTCGCGGTATCGATTCGGCCCCCGACCTCAAAGAGATCTTCGATACGCTCTCGCAGACATACGAACGCTGCTGCGTGTACGGGAAGATCGGGCCCGATGAGGCGGTCCGGGAATTTCTCCGGACCTCGTCGGTTATCGTGGAGTGGAACCGATGAGCAAACTTCTGCGGACCGGACGCGGGCTGCTCTCGCCGCAAAACCGTTCGGCCTACGGCCTCGTCCTGCCGTACGTCCTGTTCTTCATGGCCTTCGTGGCGTATCCGCTGGTCTTCTCGCTCATCCTTGTGTTTCACCGGTGGAATATCGTCACCCCGATGGAATGGATCGGCCTGAAGAACTTCGGGAGGCTGGTGCAGGATCCGCTCTTCCTCACGTCGATCGTCAATACGCTGTTCTTCCTCGTGATTCACATTCCGCTGCAGATCGTCTTCGCCCTGGGCTTTGCCATGCTGTTGAACGGAAAGATCCGCGGGCGGGGGTTCTTCCGTGCGCTGTATTTTCTGCCGGTGGTCGTCTCCGGAGTGGTGGTGACCATCCTCTGGCGCCAGCTGTACGGGTTCGACAACGGGCTGCTGAACGTGATGCTCAGGTGGTTTGGCGCGGACCCGCTTCCGTGGCTCACGGATGCCCGGCTTGCAATGCCTTCCATCGCGATCATGGCGACCTGGAAGAATGTGGGGATCTATATCGTGCTGTTCCTCGCAGGCCTGCAGAGCGTTCCCCAGGAGCTCTATGATGCGGCGGATGTCGACGGGGCGCCGCCGGCCACGAAATTCTTCCGGATCACGCTGCCGATGCTGAATCCGACCGTCATGGTTGTGATCGTCCTCTCGACGATCGGGGGGTTTTCGCTGTTCATCGAGCCGTACGTCCTGACCGGGGGCGGTCCCATGCAGAGCACGCTGTCGGGGATGCTCTACATCTACAACCAGGGGTTCTACTTCAGCCATATGGGGTATGCCGCCACGCTCGGCGTCGTCTATGCGCTGATCATCCTCGGGGTCGTTCTGCTGCAGCGCCGCGTGATCGAACAGGAGACGTACTCATGAAAACGGCCGTTCGATACGGTGTTCTTGTCCTCGGAGCGGTGGTGTTTGCGTACCCGTTTCTCTGGATGGTCGCCGCCTCGCTCAAGCCGGAAACGCAGCTCGCGGACCTCGGGCTCTGGTCACATGAGTTCTCCCTGAAGAGTTACACCCTCGTCCTCACCAAGATCCCGATCGGAAGAGCCTTTCTGAACAGCGTGCTGGTCTCGGGGGTGGCGACCGGGTCTGTGGTTCTGTTCGGGTCCATGGTCGGGTATGCGCTCGCACGCCTCCGCTTCCCCGGCTCGACGGTTATTCAGGCCCTCATCCTCTTCACGATGATGATCCCGTTCCAGATCGTGCTGATACCGCAGTACATCCTGATGGTGACGCTGGGGTGGACAGACTCATACCTGGGGCTGATCGCGCCGACCATCATGAGCGCGTTCAGCATTCTCCTGTTCCGGCAGTTCTTCCTTTCGATTCCGGAGGCTTTGCTCGACGCCGCCCGGCTCGACGGAGCAACCGAGATCACGATCCTCTTCCGGATCGTCTGGCCATTGTCCCGTCCGGTGATTGCCACGGTGGGCATTCTGACGTTCATGACGTCCTGGAACGAGGTGCTCTGGCCGCTGCTTGTCGTGCGCGAGCGGACGCTGATGACCATGCCGCAGCTCGTCACCATCTTCACCATCGGGGGTGAAGCGGAGTCGCAGCTTGGCGCGCAGCTCGCTGCGGCGACGCTGCTTGCTCTCCCCGTCATCATCGCATATGCGTTCTTCCAGCGATCCTTCATTCAGAGCCTTGCGTCCACCGGGCTGAAAGGATAACGTGAAGCGCTCCGCGTGGGCTATTCCATTGATGCTGGTCGCAGGGCTGGCGTGCAAACAGCCCGCACCGCAGGCTGAAGATCCGGTCGCCGTCGTGTTCGACAGGGGATATGGACAGCTTGAGGTTGGCGGTCACTACGTGGGACTCGAATTTCATGACAGCCGACCTCTCCCGTCCAGGGTGAGCTTCTATTCCCCGGTGGCCAACAGCCTGGACCTCAGCACGGACTACTGGAAACGCGGAGAGTCCAGGCCTGTCGTCATGGGCATCAAGGTGGATGCGGGGCCCAGGACCTGGCTCGGGAAGCGACCGTGGGGATACAGGCTCTCACCGCACAGCGCGCGCTTCTTTGCCACCGAAGGAGACCTCAGGCTGACGCTGGCCTACGACTTCTGCCTGAACGAGCCCGCGGCAGTCATGTCGCTGACGATGTACAACGCCGGATCCAGCGCCCATACTGCGGAGGTCTACACACACACGGCCATCGTGCTGCGCAGCTGTCAAACGTACACCCGGTTCGATTCGGCTCGAACCCGAACCACGGGTGATGGCATTGTCGCCTCCTTCGATGAACGCGCACTCGGCGGCGCCTCGGTCTCGGTGCAAAATGCAGGACTGCAACCGGCATCCTGGACATCCGATGCATCCGCGCTTGCGCTGTCGGATACCGGATGGTCGAACTGGATCGCGGGCGGAGGGCAGCTGGCCGGCACACTGTCGCCCGCGGGAGGGAGAGTCCGTGCTGCAGCGGCGTTCATGTATCGCGTGGCGCTTCAGCCGGGCGACTCGGCAACGATCACGCAGCTGCTCAGCAGCACGGGACGCGAGGAGATCGATCGAGCGATGGAACGGTTGCGGGCGACGTGGCGCGAAGAGGTGGCTCGCTACGACTCGGCCGTGCGGTCGGCGGCAGATCGCGGACTGTTCCGGAGCGGAGATGCGTGGACGGACAAGGCGGTATCCTATTCGAAGGCTCTGCTTGAGTCGAACCAGCACTTCCTCGATGGCGCCATCGTGCCCATGCCGTGCCCGGCAGAATACAATTTCATGTTTACCCACGACATTCTTCTGACCAACCTCTCTGCGATCGTCTTTGACCCCCAGCGCGTCAGGCGTGATCTGCTCCACCTTCTGGCGCTCTCCAGGGACTGTGTGCTGTCTCACGCATACTACTGGAAGGATGACGCATTCATCACCGAGTACTGCGCCCCCGGAAACTGGAACCATCTCTGGTTTGTCCTTGCTACCGCCTCGTATCTCCGCCACACGTCTGATACCGCGACCGTCACGAAGCTCATGCCTGTGGTATCACAGGGCGTCGCCCTGACGCTCAAACGCCGCCGCGGAAACCTTATGATGGGGAACGAGCCTGACTGGTGGGACTTCGGACACGCCGAGGGTACCCGCGCGTACCTTACGATCCTCACGATTCGCGCGCTGGAGGAGTATCAGTATCTCGGCTCCGTGCTCGGCATGAAGGCTTCGGCGCTTCGCGTGTATGAGCGGGTGGCCATGGACCTGCGGACCGGTCTCCGCGATGAACTGTGGGACGACGGGGCAGGGTATCTCTATAATACGACCGGCGGGCTGCGCGACCGGCATGTCTATATGGGTCCCTTGCTGGCCGCGGCATACGGGGCGCTGCCACCAGACCTGGCCCGACGCCTTGTCGGGACGGCCCGGCGAGAGCTGCTCGATCCTGCAATCGGAGTGCGCACAGTGGCGCCGGCGGATTTCCACACCGATTCGGTCAAGAAGTTCTACAACGTGAAGGGGAACGAAGCGGGCGACCCATACCTCTATGCCAACGGGGGAGTCTGGTACCTGGGGAATGCCTGGTATGCATGGGCTCTCAGGGCAGTGGGAGAGCTCGACACCGCCTTCGCGTTCTACCGGCGCACGATGACCGTCGACGGAATCACGCAAAGCCCGCGCGGTCAGCCTGCGCTCTACGAGTACCGGTTTTCCGACACGCAGGCCCCCGACCACGGGTGGGTGGATAAGCCGACGATGATGTGGTCGGCCGGATTTTGCATCGGGACCGCCTATCGCATGATCGGCGTTGACGAGAACGCGTGGAACGTCTCGGTCGGCGGCGGACTGCCCGGTGCGCTCCACGATGTCGAAGCCGACTACGTCTGTGGGACCACGAAAAGAATCCTGGTGTCCGGGCACGGCTCGACGATCGCGCGCATCCTGGTCGACGGCGCGCTCGTTCCTTCCCGCGTGATCCCGCAAGGAGCTTCCGGGGCACGGTCGATCCGGATCGAGCACGGGCCGGTTCAGTATCCCTACCTCGATGGAGTCAACGCGGTTCTTCATGACGCAAAGCTGGATACGGCTGGCCGTAACCTCTCCCTCACGCTCTCCTCGTTTGAAGGGCACGCTACGACGGTGAGCGTGGCGAGTCCGTGGGACCCCGATGCGGCGTCGCTCAACGGGGCGACGATCGCTGTGATGGACGGTGGGCCGGGGAGCGAAGGAGTGCAAAGGCTGAAAGTCGAGTATCGTGCGACGAAAGCTCTCGACACGCTCACCATACATTTCGGACCACCATGAAAGCTGTCCTGTTCAGCAAAGCCCATCACATGGAAGTCACCACCCTCGACCTTCCCGGGTTGGGTGACACCGACATTCTGATGCAGGTCGAAGCGTGCGGCATCTGTGGAACCGACCTGCACATCGTCGAGGGAGTTGCGCGCTCGACGCCCCCGGTCGTCCTCGGGCATGAGTATGCGGGACGCGTCGTGGAGGTGGGGAAGAAGGTCAAGGGGATCAATGTGGGGGAACGGGCGGCTGTGGACCCGAACATCTCCTGCGGGACATGCTTCTACTGTCGCCGGGGTCTCGTACATCTCTGTTCCTCGCTCGTGGCTCTGGGAGTGGACCGGAACGGCGGCATGGCGGAGTTTTGCGTCGTGCCGGCAGAACAGGCGTTCGTGCTGGGTGAGGAGATCCCTGCCGAGGTCTGCGCCTTTGTCGAGCCTCTCTCGTGCGCCGTCCACGGCATCGACCGCGCGGAGATCCGGCACGGAGACACGGTGGTGGTGCTTGGCGGTGGCCCGGTGGGACTGATGATGCTGCAGCTCGCTCGTCATGCCGGAGCGGCCTGTACCGTCCTCGTCGAGCCGCAGGGGCACAAGCGCGCCCTGGCCGAGATGGAGGGTGCGACCGTCGTGGTGGACCCCGCCCATGAGGATGTGATGGATCAGGTGCGATCACGTGCGGCCGAGGGTGCGGACGTCGTTCTGGAATGCGCGGGATCCCGCGTGACGGCGGAGCAATCGTTGAAGCTCGCACGTCGGGGCGGGCGTGTCGTGTTCTTCGGCGTGTGCCCGATCGGTGCTACGATATCCGTTGAGCCAAACCTTGTCTATTCCAGAGAGCTGACGATCACGGGGTCGTACGTAAATCCCCATACGTTCAGCCGCGCAATCTCGCTGCTCCAGGCGGGCACAGTGCGTGTCGACCGGTTTCCAGTACGGTACTTCCCGCTGGACGGCGTGCATGAAGCGTTCCGCGTCCATCGGGAAGGGATCTCTCTCAAGAGTATTCTCAGGCCAGGAATGGCGGCAGGAGCGTCATGAAATGACACCATGGCCATCAGGGGCGCGTCGCATGGACGGTGCAGGCATCCGCTCAGCAGATAGTCCGGCGGTCATCGGGCTGGTGGTCTTGGCATTGCTGTCCTTGCATCTCTCCTGTGCGACACATGACCGGAGCACGCTCGTGAATTTCAGCCATCTCGACCATCTCAGCGAAGCAGTGACGGTGGAGGGGAAAGCCGTCACGATCGCTCACATCTACTCCCGGTATCCCGATTATGCCTGGGTGGACGCGAACGAATCGGGGCCCGAGGGCATCGCCTGCGTGGACGATGCCGCACGGGCGGCCGTGTTCTGCCTTCGCGATTTCGAGCTGCACGGGCGGCCGGATGGATTGAATCGTGCGAAGGGATTTCTGGAGTTCGTGCTGACGATGCAGGCGGATGACGGCGACTTCTACAACTTCGTGTTCGAAGACCGCTCGATCAATCTGGATGGAAGGACCAGCTTCAAGTCGTTCGGGTGGTGGGCCGCCCGGGGCGTCTGGGCGCTGGCGAGCGGTGCCCGGGTATACAGGGAGCACGACCCGTCGTTCGCGGCCACGCTCCGTCGTGCCGTCGAGCGATCCCTTCCGCGCGTGCGCGCGCTCGTTGAGCGGTACGGCGAGGAAGGGGTCGAGGCGGGCTTACGGATTCCGCGTTGGCTCCTCTACGAATCCGGCGCAGATGCCACGTCGGAGCTCCTCCTGGGTCTGATCGAATATTACCGGGTTGCGCCCTCCGATGATGTCGCCGCGACGATGAAAAGGCTGGCGGATGGACTCATGATCATGCAGGACGGAAGAGGGGATGTGTTCCCGTTCGGGCTTCATCGGTCCTGGCAGACGGTCTGGCACAGCTGGGGCAACGGGCAGACGCAGGCCCTCGCCGAACTCGGCCGGATCCTCAACGACTCGACCATGATTGCGTCGGCGGGGAGGGAGGCTGAGGGTTGGTACTTCCGGCTTCTGTGTGAGGGTTTCGCCAAGGAGATGGATGTCCGCGATCCGGCGAGTCGGCGGGAGTACGAACAGATCGCGTACGGCGTCCGGCCGATGGCTGTCGGTCTCATCCGCCTGTACGAAGCGACCGGCAAGGTTGAGTATCTCCACATGGCGGGTCTCGCCGCGGCGTGGCTGCTGGGGAACAACCCCGCCGGGGAGCCCATGTATGATCCCGAATCCGGGCGCGGGTACGACGGGATCTCCGCGGAACGGGGTCTGAACAGGAACTCCGGCGCAGAGTCCACCATTGAGGCGCTCCTGACGCTCACGGAGGTGGAGAAGTATCCCGAGGCCAGGAAGTATCTGAGGTACAGGCGCGTTTCCACGACCTCGGCTGAAGGCAGCCCGCAAGCGGTGTTCGTCGGGCCGGGTGGAAACACGGTGACAGTGAAGAGAGACAAGACATCAGGCGTGGTTTTCACTGAAGGCGGCGAGGGATAAGGTGATGCGAGATCCGGGTCGGGACGCGTTTCGCTGTGGCATCTTCGTCATGCTGATCGCGAGTGTGATGGCCGATGTGCGAGGGCAGCAGATAGCGATCCCGCGCATCGAACAGATGCCGCGCAGACCCTTTCCCTATCTCATGCGAGACTGGAAGCAGGTCGCGCTCGGCTATGACTCGCTGGCCTTCAACCTGTCGAAGACCGGGCAGTACCTTCCGCTCGTGTTTCTCAACACCTCCACTGTCAATTATCCGGGGGAGATGAGTTTCGGGCTCAGCTCGTATGTCGGAGACGGAAGGTTGACGGGCGAAGCGATCAATGTGCTGCCGGCGGTGGTGGGCGCGACGCTGTGCGGCGTGGACAAGAAAACCCAGTTCGGCCGCAATTGGGCGCGCATGTGCCAGGAGTACTTCAACAATCGCCCGGAGGAAAGTGTCTATCTGAACGGGGCGGAGGCGACCAGCGGAGATGACTGGTGGTATGACGTGATGCCGAACGTCTTCTTCTATCAGGTGTACTCGCGGTATCCGGCGGAAGGGGATTTCCAGCGCCAATTCAGGATGGTTGCCGACAGGTGGAACGCGGCCGTGTTTGCCATGGGCGGAAGGTTGACGCCCTGGTCGCATCCGAATCTGAACCATCGAGGCTGGCGTCTGGCGTCGATGACACCAAACAACGAGACGCCCCATGAGCCGGAGGCGGGTGGTGCGATCGCCTGGCTTCTCTATTCCGCTGCGAAGGAGACCGGTGAGCCTGCCTACAGATATGCGGCCGAGCTGTGCCTCGAAGAGTTGGCCGCGTACAGCTGGAGCCCCGCATATGAGCTGCAGCTCTCCTACGGGACACTGGCGGCCGCACGGATGAACGCAGAGCTGGGGACACAGTTGAATGTGGAGAAGATGGTGAACTGGTGCTTCGACGTGTCGCCGCTCCGCAGCTGGGGCGCCATGGTGGGACGGTGGGGGGCCTACGACTGCTCGGGGCTGATCGGGGAGGTGAACGGCACCAGCGATTACGCGTTTGCGATGAACACGTTCGAGCAGATCGGGGCTCTCGTCCCTCTCGTGCGGTACGATCCCCGGTTCTCGCGGGCCATCGGGAAATGGGTACTGAACGCCGCGAACGCCAGCAGGTTGTTCTATGCGGACTATCTTCCGGAGGCAAATCAGGACAGCCGGAGCTGGTCCGCCCTGAATGACCCGTCGTCGTGGCTTGCCCACGAGGCGTTGCGGCAGAGCGGTCCGGGCAGCGTGAGCCCGTACGCCACCGGCGATGCGATAGGGGGAGGGTGGGCTCCGACGAACCTGTCGCTGTACAGCTCGTCGCACGTCGGAATACTCGGAGCGATTATCGATACAACGGAAGTTCCCGGCGTGCTCAAGCTCGATCTGCTCGCAACCGACTACTTCCATGCGCCAGCCTATCCAAGCTACCTGTTTTACAACCCCGATTCGGTGGCCCGCCAGGTTACGCTCGATGTCGGGGGTGAGGCGCGGGACCTGTACGATGCGGTGGGGAGGTCGTTCATCGCGCGCGGCGCGGCCGGTCCGACAGCGATCCAGATTCCGCCTGATGGAGCAGTCCTTGCTGTGCTTGCGCCGGCAGGAGGCGTCGTGACCTACGACCAGGAGCGACTCCTGGTCGATGGAGTCGTTGTGGATTACCACTCCGGCGTTCTCCCGGCGAATTTCCGTCCGCGCGTGAAGGGCCTCGCCGCTGCCACGTCCACGGTGTACATTGACGGGATGACACGCCTCTTCTGCACGGCCACTGATCGAGACGGAGACAGTCTCGCATATGCGTGGTCAGCGAACGGTGGTACCCTCTCCGGGACCGGACCTTCCGTGTTCTGGGCGGCGCCGGCGACGACCGGGTCCTTCTCCATCGGGTGTCGTGTGGCTGATAGCCGGGGTGCGGTGGATTCGGCGGTGCTGGCCATCGCGGTCGTTGACTCTCCGCTGTCACAGCCGGTCATACAGGATCTACGCGCCCGGCCGGGGATGGTCGATCAGGGCGGCGCGACCACGATCGCCTGCACGGCGAGCGATCCCGCCGGTTATCCGCTGTCGTATTCATGGACAGCAGCGCGTGGCTCTTTGCAGCCCCTTGATTCGACCGCCGTCTGGACCGCCCCGGACAACACGGGAAACATGGTTGTTGTCTGCGAGGTGACGAATACCGTTGGCGGGCGTGTGGTGGACAGCATCACCGTACCGGTGCGGGATTTTTCCAACCCGTCCACCGGACCGCCAGTCCTGGACCTCAGTTGTGACGGCGACACACGGGACGCCAGCGGGTTCGGAAATCACGGGACGCCGACGGACATCGTGTTCGTGGCCGACAGATTTGGCGTTGCCACCCGCGCAGCAGGATTCAACGGCGCCACCAGCAACGTGAGAATCCCGAACTCGTCAAGCCTGAGCGTCGATTCGGCCATCACGGTCAGCCTCTGGGTGAAATCCGGCCTGCTCTTCAATCGCGAAATGTTTCTGGTCTCCCACGGGAGCTGGCAGAACCGGTGGAAGATTTCGGTCACGCCCGAACGGCGCATCCGGTGGACCGTGAAGACCGCCAGCGGGGTGAAGGACGTCGACTCGCGCACCCTGATGACCACCAGCGGCTATCTGTGCGTGACAGGGGTGTATTCCGGATCGGATCTTTTTATCTACGTCGACGGGGAGCTGGAACGATTCACCTCGCTGTCCGGCCCCATGCTCACGCCGAACATCGATCTGCTCGTCGCGCAGATGCTCCCCGGCGACGCAAACTACAACTTCCAGGGGGTCGTGGACGACCTTCTCATTTATCCGTACGCGTTGACGTATCCGCAAGTGGTGGAGCTGTACAACAGGACGGTGCCTGTGGTCGAGGATCTCCCGGCCGTTCCGTTGCGGCACAGACTCCTGGGCAACTATCCGAACCCGTTCAACGGAGAAACCGTGTGCCGGTTCGAGATCTCCGAGCGCACCGGCGTGAAGCTCGGCGTCTATGATCTGCTCGGGCGTCACGTCGTGACACTGGTCGACGAAGAGAAAGATCCGGGCGTCTACAGCGTCCGCTTCGACGGCAGAAATCTTGCGAGCGGCGTCTATGTCTACCGGCTTGAGGTCCGCCCTCTGGATGCCGCCATCGGGCGAGACTCCAGGAGTGGAGCCGGGACGTCATCCGAGACACAGCGTATGCTTCTGATGAAGTAGCGGGGGAATGCTCATGCACGTCATCGATCTGAACGGACAGTGGAGCGTGAAGTCGGGCGGCCCATCGCCGTCGATTCCCCCGGGGGCCGCGGCGGCGCGCCGGTGGATGGAAGCGTCCGTGCCCGGGGTGATCCACACAGACCTGTTGAACGCCGGCGTCATTCCCGATCCGTTCATTGGAACGAACGAGAACCAGGTGCAGTGGGTGGCCGACGTTCCATGGGTGTACCGGCGCACGTTCGATATCTCTGCAGCCGTTCTGAAGGAGCGGCGGATTGAGCTTGTCGCGGAGGGGCTGGATACCGTAGCGCGAATCCGGATCAACGGAAGGCCAGTCGGGACATCCCGGAACATGTTCACGGCCGCCAGGTTCGAAATCCGGCGTTTCCTCCGTCCCGGCACGAACTCGATCGAGGTCCGGTTTGAATCGCCGGTGAAGAGGGCGAAAGCCGAAGAGAAGGCGCACGGACGGCTTCAGGTCGAGCTGGAACCGCACCGCGTCCATATCCGGAAGGCGCAGTACTCCTTCGGGTGGGACTGGGGTCCCCGGCTCACGACCTCCGGCATATGGCGGCCGATACGGATCGAAGCATTTACGGATGCCAGGCTTCGGGACCCATTCGTGCGAGTAAAGGGAATTCGCGGCTCCGCCGCCGCGCTCGTGGTCTCCGCCGCAATAGACGGGCGATCCCGAAAGCGACGGACGCTCCGGGTCCGGATCGAAGGCCATGGCGCGAGAGTCGACAAACAGGTCGTGGTCTCGGGGCGGACCGCGCAGGCGGCCGTCACGCTCGATCGTGCCCGTCTCTGGTGGCCGAACGGCCACGGCGATCAACCGATGTACACGGCCGAGCTCACGCTCTTCGAGGGGTCGCGGGAAGTCGATACGCTCACGGTGCCGTTTGCGGTACGAACCGTGCGGCTCGTCCAGAAGCCCGACAGCGAGGGACGGTCGTTCCTCCTGGAGATCAACACACAACGACTGTTCTGCAAGGGGGCGGACTGGATTCCGGCCGACTCGTTCCTGCCGAGAGTGAGCCGCGCTACCTACGAACGGCTCCTCACGCTTGCACGCGACGCGTCGATGAACATGATCAGGGTGTGGGGTGGAGGGATCTACGAGGACGACGCGTTCTATGATCTGTGCGACCGGCTCGGCCTCATGGTCTGGCAGGATTTCATGTACGCGTGTGCGGAGTATCCCGACCATCCGGCCTTCCTGAAGGAGGCGGGCAGGGAAGCGGAAGTGAATGTGCGCCGGTTGCGGAATCACCCCAGTATTGTGCTGTGGTGCGGGAACAACGAGTGCGAGTGGATCTTCTGCAGACGGAATCCGGGGACGAAACCCGACGACATGCGCGGAACGCCTATCTTCAAAGACGTCCTCCCCCGTGTGGTCCGACGATGTGACGGGACCCGACCGTACTGGCGGAGCACGCCGTTCGGAACAGGCTTCCCGAACGATCAGGGGAATGGGAATCATCACCAGTGGGCGGTCTGGAGCGAGTGGAAAGACTTCAGGGGATACGAGGAAAACACCGCTCGATTCGTGTCGGAGTTTGGGTTTCAGGGGCCCGCCAACCGCGCCACGATGGAGCGGGCGCTGGGACCTCGCGATCGCAACCCGCAGTCCCCGGTGATGGAGCACCACAACAAGCAGGTCGAGGGGCCTGAGCGCCTGTTCCGTTTTATTGCCGGCCATTTCGCGGTCCCCCGTACCTTCGGGGAGTTTATTCACACCGGTCAGGTCCTGCAGGCGGAGGCGCTGAAGTGCGGGGTGGAACACTGGCGGCGCCGGAAGTTCCGCACGGCAGGCGCTCTCTTCTGGCAGCTGAACGACTGCTGGCCTGTGACCAGCTGGGCCGTGATTGACAGCGACCTGCAACCGAAGGCGGCGTACTACTATGCGAAGCGGTTCTTCGCGCCGGTCCTCGTGAGCGTGACACGGAAGGGCGACGCTCTGGAGGTGTGGGGGACAAACGACACCATGTCTGCGGTCCGGGGACGGCTGTACGTTGCCCTGAGCTCGGTGAAGGGAGAGACGCTCTGGAAGGGAGCGTATCCTGCCCGAATTCCGCCGAACGCGTCGGCAGTCCTTCGCATCATCCCCGGGGACGTTGTGAGGCGGGCGGATCCTCGAACCGCGTATGTTCGTGCCGAACTGCGTCTCGGGCGGCGGGCCGTCACGGTGAATCGATATTACTTTAGCGAATTCAAACACCTGGATCTCGGCAGACCGGACGTGGGTGTCTCGTTGAAGAAGGTGGGACGGGAGAAGTGGACTGCGGTCCTGACCAGCTCGAGGCTGGCACCTGCGGTCGCGTTGTCCTCCCGGTCCGGCGAGGCCGAGTTCCCGGACAACTTCATGACACTGGATCCCGGCCGGCCCTGCCGGCTGACCATACAAAGTGCGATGTCGGCGGGCAGGCTTCGCCGCGACATCGTTGTCCGCTCTCTCACATGACAGAGCGAATCGCCGTTAAGGAGAACTGACGCATGTCTCAGGCACGAATGAAGGTGGAGCGATGCAACGGGGGGATGCCGATCATCTCGCCGTCTGATCGATGGTGGGAGAATGGAGTCACGTTCAACGCCGCGGCGTTGTACCTGGAGCGTTCAGGAGTGAATGATCCTATTATCCGCACGCTCCTTCCGGGGCGGCGTCTTGACGATCCGTTGCTTGCGGACGGCGTCGTGGTCGTTCACTACCGGGCCCGACCCGAGACCGATCCCACAGTTCCGTTTGTCCGCAGTTTCGTGGGCCTTGCTGTGTTCACGCCCGACTTCGACCTTCTGGTGCGGCTGCCTGATCCCGTCGTCGTGCCGGAGGTATCACCGGAGGGTTTCGACTACCTGGGCGTCGAGGACCCGCGCATCACCCGGATCGGGGACACATTCTACATGGTGTACTGTGGGCTGAAGGCCGATCCCCGGACGATCTATCACGCCCAGCTTTGCGTCGCGCGCTCCCGGGACTTGCTGCACTGGGAGAAGCTTGGACCGGTTCGCGGGGACGTCAACGCCCGGTACAACAAGGATGGGGTCCTTTTCCCGGAGGCTGTGAACGGAATGTATATCTTGCTTCACCGGCCGTGGTGGAACGGACTTCAGCATTCAGAGTATGCGATGCACGTCGCCAGAAGCGCAGCGCCCGACGGGGAATGGGAAGACCTCGGCGAGATGCTCCGCTCGTTTCGAAACCCGGAGTTCACCGAATCGTGGGTCGGCGCGGGGTCGGTCCCGATCCATGTCGGCGGGCAGCGGTACGTCATGATCTATCATACGGGGAACAGTCGGGCTGACGGGCTTCTGGAGTACGATCTGGATGTCGCCCTGGTCGACCTCGGCAGGATTTCGAAAGGCGCCGGCGCGATCGTCGTCTCGCGGATCGAACATTTCATGGTCCCCGAGGTTCCCGCCGAGCTGGCATCCCAGTCGAGCCTGCAGGTCCAGAATGTGTTGTTCGCCTGCGGTTCGTACGTGTACGACGGGTTTGTGTACATCATATACGGCGGCGCCGACACGTATACTCTCGTGGCGCGGATCCGGCTGTCCGAAGTGCTGGCGGCGCTCGAATCGGCCGATCTCACAAACCCGTTTTTGGATTGATGCGCTGTCAGAAGTTCTTTTCGGGAGGCGAGCAACGGAGATGACAAGCATGAACGCAGCCCCGGCCGTCGAGCGACTCAACGGCGGAGCACCGATCCTCACCAGGATGCAGACGCATCCGTGGGAGAACAGGGTGACATTTAACCCGGCGTGCGCTCTGGTGCAGGGCGAGGATCAGCTTGCACCGATTCTGAATGGTCTGCCCGTCGGCGAGAGTGTCCGCAACAAGCTCAGGTCGCACTCGGCGCTCGTGTTCCTCCTCTATCGGGCCCAGGGTTCTCCCGCTGAATCGTATGACCACACCCGGTCGTCGATCGGGCTTGCCGTCCTGTCGCCGGAGATGACGTTGCTGGCGCGGTTGGATCGCCCGGTCATCCTCCCGGACGAGTCGTACGACAATCTGGGCGTCGAGGACGCGAGAATCATGAAGGTCGGCGACCGTCATGTCATGACGTACACCGCGTACGCGACGGGCCCGGACCGCAACAGGGTGCGTATTGCGCTTGCCTCGACCACGAACTTCGTGAACTGGGGGAAGGAAGGTCTCATCGAGGCGGCGTTCAACAGGATCGACAACAAGAACGGGATGCTGTTTGAGCCGATCCAGGGTCAGCCGATCAGAATGTTGCACCGCCCGATGGAGGGACAGGACGGCATGATGATTCACTGGGCCGTCGCTCCTTCCCTTACCGGCCCGTGGACGGATCGCGGGGTCCTGATGCGGCCGATCCCGGATCCGGAGTTCAAGGACGTCTGGATAGGAGGGGGCGCGCCGCCGCTGGCGCTCCCCGACGGGCGGTATCTCGAGCTCTATCACATAGGCAAGCGCCGGGTGGACGGGACCCGCGAGTACGACCTCGGCATCGCTCTCATCGATCCCGAAGCCGCCGACGCTGTCGTTCGCAGGCACGAACCGCTCCTCCGCCCCGCGACCATGGCCGAAACCCAGGGCGACGCGTCGCTTGGCGTGAACAACGTGGTCTTCCTCTGCGGCGCATATTTCTGGGGGGAGCACCTGTATTTTCCGTATGCCGGCGCGGATACGTGTGTGCTCGGCGGGAGGATCCGCAAGGCAGATCTTGAACTCTTCTGCGCAGCCTGAGGACCGAGAAACATGTCTCCAGAATATCCGGCAAGAGTCAAACCGGGCCGAGCAGAGGATCGTTGACCGTGAGCGATACGTCTCAACAGTGGAAAGTCTTGCTGGTTCGCGCATCCATCCCTGCGCTTGTGGCAATTGTGATGGGATACGCGATATTCCGGTCACAGATCTTCATCCCGACGATGAAGGCCTCGCAGTTCGTGCTGAGCGGAGTGACGGCAGGGCTTGCGTTTGGGTTCTTCAAGTCGACGACCGTGCGCAACGCGATGGCTGCGTTGTTCGTCTGGTATCTCCTCACGATGCTGTTGGTAGAGAACTTCAACTCGTGGAACCTGATCCTGAACGGAACCTACATCATTGCCATCGCGGCGGCGGTGTACATCCAGATCGTCTTCACGCGACAATCGCTCGTGCGGACTCCGGTGCAACGCATCGCCGCAGCAGGGGTCCTTGTCGCCCTCGCAAATGGCGTGGTCATCCTGCTCTTCGGACTCGCGACTCCGGCCCGGACATTCTCTCACCCCGGTTTCTGGCTTGACGCCATCCTGTTCAATCTCCAGATTGGCACCCTGATCGGGCTTGGGGCCGGATTCGGGGGGGAACTGGCGGAATGGCTGGTCGTGAGATACCTGGTGGAGTCCGATGAGTAGCGACGGCTCCTCGATCAGTGTTGTCAGCCTGCTGCGCTGTGGCGCCTCCTGATGGGGCCCATCACCCGACGACTCCCTGCATGTCCCGCGAAAGGCAGCACATACCGTCCGGCGTCTGGTCGCTCGGGGTCGTCTCCCTCCTCATGGACACCTCCTCGGAGCTGATTCACAGTCTTCTTCCCATCTTCCTGACATCGGTTCTGGGCGCAAGCGCGGTCACCATCGGCCTTCTGGAGGGCGTGGCTGAAGCGACTGCATCGATCACCAAGGTGGTGTCGGGTGCCTTCAGCGACCTCATTCGGAAGCGGAAGGTGCTGCTTGTGGCCGGTTATGGCCTGGCGGCCGTGACCAAGCCGATCTTCCCCCTGGCGAATTCAGTGCTCTGGGTGTTCGTGGCGCGGTTCGTCGACCGGATCGGCAAAGGGATTCGCGGAGCTCCGCGTGACGCGCTGATTGCCGATATGACGCCCGTTGAAATGCGCGGAGCAGCTTTTGGTCTGCGGCAGGCGATGGACTCGGTCGGCGCTGTGCTCGGCCCGCTTCTCGGCATGCTCCTTCTCACCTGGGGCGCAGTATCGCTCAAGGGCGCACTCTGGTTTGCAGTCATTCCAGCGCTGCTGTCTGTCGGCTGGCTGATTGCCTTTGTGCCCGAGGTCGCCCATGCGGGCAGCAGGAGAGAGGGATTGGGGAAGGTTTTCTCCGGCATGCGTCAGTTGCCCGGATCGTTCTGGCATGTCGTCGTGCTGGGAGTTCTTTTCGGGCTCTCGCGTTTTGCGGAGGCATTTCTCGTGTTGCGCGCCGGAGGCACGGGGACGGCACTTGGCATGATCCCCGCGGTGATGGTTGCGACGAACGTCTGCTATTCGATATCGGCGTATCCTGCCGGCATACTGGCTGACCGCCGGGGTCGAACAATCCCCCTCGCAATAGGCATCATTCTCGTCGTGGCGGGGGATCTTGTCCTCGCCTGGTCCACCGGATTCCTGCAGGTCATTGGCGGCTGTTGTTTGTGGGGGCTGCATCTTGGATTTACCCAGGGGGTGCTTGCAAAGATGGTGGCCGACACCTCTCCTCCGGACCTTCGCGGGACCGCATTCGGCATATTCAACCTGCTGATGGGAGTGGCGCTGCTTCTGGCAAGCCTCGTTGCGGGCGCGCTATGGGACTCCTTCGGCCCTGAGGCGACGTTTCTGACGGGGGCGGGGTTCGCAGTAGTTTCCGGGCTCTGGCTGATGACGACCGCGTCAACGAGACGACAGAGATCCCTGGTGTGACGCTACCTGCGGGTGCGTCCCGATCGTCGCCGTCCGTCCACGCGCGCGCGACTCTCCCCGGATCCCCGCCGGCGTACGCTCAATGCGGGTTGTTTTTGTCCCACGGTTTTGGCATACCGTTGGGAGGTTTCCATTTCTTGTCCACCAATCTGGAACGACGATGAAGCCGAAGAGCGGGATTATGAACGTGCTGCGGTCAGGAGCCCTTACCCGGGATGACGCCGGCTATGGGATCCTGCTTCTGGCGCTCTCCGTGCTCTGCTTTGTCGCGCCCCTCCTGAATGATGCCGGCCCGATCCCTCTCGTTGGCCTGTTCATGGTCATCGCAGGTGTGGTGTCCCTCTTCCATTCCCTCCGCCGCGCCGCCGGCGGTTCATTCCGATCGATGTACAGCACAGGCGGGTTGACGCTGCTGATCGGCATCCTGCTCCTGGCGGCCCCCGCGTTTGTGGGTGGAGCGCTTCGGATTTTCGTCGGTGCGATCTTCCTTGCCGATGGTGTCCGTCGCGGCGTTGACATATTCAGGAAGGGGCAGGAGCAGGACCGGTGGCGGAATGCTCTTGCGGGCCTCGCAAACCTTGTTGTCGCCCTCGTGGTCTTCCTCCCGACACAGCAATCGTTGGTTTGGACGATCGCGATCGCCGGCGGATTGCGCGTTCTCGGGACCGCATGGGATCTCTTTACGGCAACGGTATACGGGACGGCGGATGCTGGCGATACAGTCCTGCGGGATCTGGGGATCGCGGACGATCCTGCGGTCCGGGCGGCGGTTCATCGGATGGTCGACGAGGAGCAGGCACGGCGGCCAATTGACCTCGCATGGATCCTGACACTCATCCTGACGCTCATGGCGATCCACATCGGGCGCATGGAATCCGAGTGGACGCTCGCGGGATTGCTCGCCCCCTTCGTTGCTTTGATCGGGGATCTGTTCGTGGCGCTCGTGGCGGCTTTCCTGATCATCGTCCCTCTGCACCTGTTCATTGCAAAAGCCACACGAGGACTTGCGCGAAGACTGTGGGCGTGGATGATGGCGAATCCTTCCCGGACAGGGTCCCGGGGTTTTGCGCGACGGGGAGTGCAATGGTGGCTCAATCGGCGGATACGATATGCCGTGCGCATGCGCCAGGCGCGCTATTCGATCGGTGCCGCGCTCGTGAGGGGGCTGACGACCGGTTTGCCCGTTGCGGCAATGCTGACCGCCACCGTTCCGATCTGGGGAATGAGCTGGTACTTTGACACTGAAAACTGGGCTGCGGGCATCTACAATTCCTGGGCAGAGAACCGGACCGACACATGGCGCATGGCCATGATTCAGGAAGTGCGCGCCGCCATGCCGGGCCCGGCGTCTGAGGACTTCGTGATCAACGCGCCCACGGGGGAGGGGGATTTCAGCTTCATTGTTATCGGCGATCCCGGTGAGGGGGATGCCTCGCAGCACATCCTCCGTCACCAGCTGGTGCAGGTCGCGAACCAGGTGGATGTGAAGTTCGTTCTCATCTCGTCCGACGTCGTCTATCCGACCGGCGCGATGAAGGATTATGAGGCAAACTTCTGGCTTCCGTTTCATGGCATTCAGAAGCCCGTGTACGCGATTCCGGGAAACCACGATTGGTATGACGCGCTGGAAGGTTTTGCGGCTACCTTCTTCGAGGCTGGCGCTGCCCGATCGGCCATGAAGGCCCGGCTGGTTGCCGACAGCCGTATTTCGGGGACAACGGAAGGGAGGATTGAAGAGCTCCTCGCGGGCGCCGCCCGATTGAGGAGCTGGTATGGGGTCCCGACAGGTTTCCAGCGAGCGCCGTTCTTTCAGATCCAGACGCCGCACTTCGGGTTGATCACCGTCGATACGGGCGTCCTGCGCCGCGTGGATTCCCTGGAATTCGAATGGCTCCGGTCGGCGCTGGAGAAGTCCCGGGGCAAGACGACGATGGTCGTTCTCGGGCATCCGCTCTACGCGCTTGGCGGCTATGATGCAGAGGAGCGGCCGGCGTTCCGGGAGATTCACGAGCTCTTGAAGTCATACGGCGTGACGATCGCGATGGGCGGCGACACCCACGACTTCGAATACTACAGGGAACGGTATCAGCGCGACGGGAAGGACAGGACCATGCACCATTTCGTGAACGGCGGGGGAGGTGCGTATCTGAGCATGGGTACGGCGCTCTCCTGGCCTGATCGTCCCCCCGTGGATGATTGGGGGTTCTACCCTTCGCGACAGGAGTTGCTTGCGAAAACGGACCGGTTGACGCCGTGGTACAAGTGGCCCGCATGGGTGTGGGTGAAGAAGTATCGCGCCTGGCCATACTCTGTGGAGTGGCTGTCGGCGGCGTTCGACTACAATGTCTCGCCGTTCTTCCAGAGTTTTGTCGTCGTGAGTGTCGAGCCATCGCACAATCGGCTCCGCATCATTCCCTATACTGCTTCCGGCCGCATGACGTGGGCGGAGTTTCAGCATTCGTCGACACTTCACGCTCAGGAGGACCCTGGGTTGGTCGAGTTCGTCTTTCCGATGGGCAGGTCCGATCAAGAGTAATGCGGCGTTCCGGGTGGACTCGGGGCATACAGTGTTCGGTCTTCAGGCTCCAGAGCTTCGCGTGATGGGATGAGGTGCGGGCGTCGATCGGATGATCAATCATCATCGCGGAAAGGGAAAGCCATGACACATCGCACGCTCTGTGTGCTTGCGCTCCTCGTTGCGGCCGTTGTGTTCGCAGGGGGGTTGGGTGTAGCTCTCGCCGGGGGACCGACTGCGAAAGCCGGCCTCGGCAAGTCGATGGAGCTCGCAAAGAAATGGAAGGCCGATGCGGTCCTCACGAGCATTTCATCGCTTGAGGTGCAGACGGATGGCACGGCGAAAACCTGGCTGTATATGTTCTATTCGCCCGCGTCGAAGAAATACAACATCGTGACGGTTAAGGGGAGCTCCTGTGAGGACCTGGAGGTGAACTCCGGGATGAGCCTGCCGATCGTCGGCGAGTTTCTGGACAGCGATAAGGCAGTGACGGAAGCCACGAAGAACGGGATGAAAGGGAGCAGCATTTCAGTCGGACTGAACATGGGGGGTATCGGAAAGGACGCCAGGCTCTACTGGTCGGTCAACGGCGGATTTGACAAGGGGGATGTGTCGGTGACCCTCGACGGGAAGACCGGAAAGTTTGTGAAGAAGGATGTGATGCCGGGGTTCTGAACGTCCGGATCAGTCGATTCTCCAGTACTTTCCGCCGCCGCCCTCCCGGGCCATGAACTTGTGGTCTACCAGCGCGCGCCTGAGGCGGGCGGTGTCCTCGTTGAAGTTCTCCAGAATCTGGTTCACGCGCTTCTCCGTGTAGCGCACCCCGGGCTCGAATGCCGTGAGGACATGGCGGACCAGGACGAGGAACTTCTTCTCCTGGACCGGAAACGCCTTGATGCGGCCGTCGGGAGCCGTGAAAGTGCTGAGCACCTTGCGGTCGAACTCGTCGGCCGCAGCCGCGGCTGCGGGAACGTCGGGCTGGGCGTGGTGGAGGAGCTCGCGAGCCATCTGGCTGAGGACCTCGGTGTTGAGCCGGTACACGCTGTAGTAGCTCTCCGCCCGCGCGGACACCAGGCCCGCGTCCGAGAGGCGGGAGAGGTGGTGCGATACCGTCGAGACGCCGATCCCCAGCTCTTTCCCGAGCTGTTCAACGGTGTGGTGGCGGCGCGCGAGGAGGCCGACGATCGAGAGCCTCTGCGGCTGTCCGAGAACCTTGAAGAACCGGACCAGCTGGTTGACCTGTGTGTCGTCTGTCATTGTCTTCTCCAGTCAAACTATTTCTATAAATATAGAAATAATTCTATTGAGAGTCAAGGTCCTCTTTCGAACGGCCGGGACTGCGGGGGCGCTGGCAGCGGCGGTGGTGGCGTCGCTCAGCGCCTTCCGCTGCTCTGATGCCGGCGTCCCGCCCGCAGGGGACGCCGAAGCAATCATCGCCACCGACGCCCAACTCTTCGCGCTCATCACGGGGACACCCCCGTACACCGGATACCCGCTGTTCCCGGGCGTGGATTCTGTGGCGTCAGGGACCCTGAACGGCTCAGGCGCACATCAGCCTCTGGTCCGGGTCTCCATGAATCCGATCGCGCTCGAATCCCTGACAGCCGACACCCTGCCGGCAGGAAGCGTGTTCGCGCACGGATCCGTCATCGTGAAGGAGATCCGAGAACAGGGAGCGACGACCCATCTGGCCGTCATGATGAAGGAACCCGCGAGTGCTGATGCTGCCGGGGGCTGGCTGTGGGCGGAGTATATACCCGATGGTACCGTGGTCTTTTCCATCCGGAGTCGGGGGGACGGATGCGTTCCGTGCCACTCGCGCGAACAGGGGCCCCGCAACGATCTGGTGCGCACATTCGAACGGAGGCTTCCATGAGAGCCTCAAAAGGTACGTCCATGGCAGACTTCCCCAACATCGAGGCCCGCGATCGGACCGCCTGGAGGGTCTGGTTGCGCCATCACTACATGACCTCCCCCGGCGTCTGGCTGGTGTACTACAAGAAGGGCAGCGGGGTCCCCTCAGTGTCCTATGCCGAGGCGGTGGAGGAGGCGCTCTGCTTCGGGTGGATCGACAGCAAGATCCACCCGGTTGACTCACTGCGCTACCGGCAGATCTTCACCCCGCGGAAGCCCGGGAGCACGTGGTCCAGACTGAACAAACGCCGCGTCGCGGTACTGATCAGGGGCAAACGCATGACCGCGGCCGGGATGGCGAAGATCACCGCCGCCCGAAAGGACGGGTCCTGGAAATCGCTCGACGGGGTCGAGGACCAGCGCATGCCAGCCGACCTAATGCGGGCCCTTGCGGCGAACACTCAGGCGCGGCAGTACTTCGAGGAGTTCTCAGACTCTGCCCGCAAGCTCATCATCCGGTGGATCACAAGCGCGAAGCGCCCACAAACCCGGCTGAGCCGCATCCAGAAAACAGTCAGCCTTGCTTCCCTGAACAAAAAACCGTATTGACCCTCATCCGGCCCCACCAGCGTCCCTGAAATCCCAACAACCCTGCCGATATGATGAATCAACGGTATATGTGGAAGAGACCCGTTCGCGGTCCTCGAGCGTGGATTCCGATCCTGGCGATTCTGCTGCTCCCCATTTCCGGCGGCCCGAGCCAGTCCGGGGAACATCCCGCGGCCTCTACGCTGGCCGCTCCCCCTCTGTCGCCGGCGACGTCGGCCCATCTCCCGGACACTCCTGCGCCACCAGCAACCGCCTGGGGCGTGGCCGAAGTCTTCCTCACCGCGAAAGGGACGGGCGATCGCGTGACCCGCAAGACGGAGCTCGCGTCCGAATCTGTGGCGCAGCCGGACGAACACACGCCGGCCGTCATCCTCGATCGCACCAAGCGCTTCCAGACCATCGTCGGGATCGGGGGCGCGCTGACCGACGCCTCGGCCGAGACATTCTATAAGCTCCCTGCAGTACGAAGGGAGGAAATCCTCACCGCTCTGTTCGATTCGACGCGCGGCGACGGATTCACGCTCTGCCGTACGCACATCCATAGCTGCGATTTCTCAAGCGAAAGCTACAGCTACACGGAAGTGCCCGGCGATACGGCCCTGAAGCACTTTACCATCGAACGGGATTTGAAGTACAAGATACCGTTCATCAAGGCCGCGGCAACGCGGGCCGGGTCCGGATTCCGGCTCTTCGCGTCTCCCTGGAGCCCCCCGGCGTGGATGAAGACCAACGGCAGCATGCTGCAGGGGGGATCCCTGCGCCCTGAGTACGGGCAGGCATGGGCCGACTACGTCGTCCGCTTCGTGCGCGAATACGAGCGCGCCGGGATCCCGATCTGGGGCCTCACCGTCCAGAACGAGCCGATGGCGGTCCAGCCATGGGAATCCTGCATCTTTACGGCCGACGAAGAGCGCGACTTTGTGAAATTCCACCTGGGGCCTACGCTCGCACGGTCCGGCCTTTCACGGCTGAAGCTCATGATCTGGGACCATAACCGCGGCATCATGTACCAGCGCGCCGCGGCGGTCTACAACGATCCTGAGGCGGCGAAGTACGTCTGGGGGACAGGCTTTCACTGGTACGTCGGAGACCACTTCGACAACGTCCGACTGGTGCGCGACGCATTTCCTGACAAGGAGCTCGTGTTCACCGAGGGGACCGAGGCAACGTTCCATCCGGACAGCCTCCTCGAGTGGAAGTGGGGAGAGACGTTCGGCCAATCGATGATCATGGACCTGAACAACGGGGCGGCCGGATGGGTTGTGTGGAACGTGCTTCTGGATGAGCGCGGCGGACCGAATCATGTGGGGAACTTCTGCACGGCGCCGATCATCGCCGACACGCGGACGGGGGCGCTCACCTATATGAATTCGTTTTACTACATCGGTCATTTCTCCAGGTTCATCCGGCCGGGGGCGCGCCGCATCATCGCATCCTCCAACTGGGATCCGCTCCTCGCGACGGCCTTCGTGAATCCCGACGGTTCGGTTGCCGCGGTCGTGATGAACACGTCGGATGTGTCGATCGACTTTCAGACCTGGATGGAAGGGCGGGCGGTCAAATCCACCAGCCCCGCGCACTCCATCATGACGATCCTGCTGTGAAAGACATTGCACAAGAGGTCATCCCATGAGACATTCCATCGTCCGCTCGCCTGCCACCGCCACCCCGCCGGTGGTGGCCCGCTCGGTCGTGTGTGTGCGCCTGCTTCCGTGCGTCCTCGTGTGTGCGCTCGTTCTTTCGTTCACCGCTCCCGCTCCGGCCGCATCCCCGCTGACCATCCAGTCCCCGGGCGGCACGCTGAGCCTCACGTTCTCCCTCTCCCCGAAAGGTGAGCCCACCTACGAGCTCCGCCGTGCCAGGAAGCGCGTCATCCTCCCGAGCAGGCTCGGGCTCGCCCTGAAGGACCAGCCATCGTTCCTGGACGGGTTCACGGTGCTCTCCGCTGACACGAGTTCGGTCGACGATTCATGGGAGCCCGTGTGGGGTGAGGAGAAATCGATCCGGAACGTCTACCGCGAGTTGAACGTGAAGCTGCGCCAGACGTCAGGCGACAAACGGGAGATCGGCATCGTCTTCCGCCTGTTCGACGACGGCCTCGGGTTCCGGTATGTGTTCCCCGCACAGGACAAGCTCCGGTATTTCATCGTCTCGGACGAGAAGACCGAGTTCCGCCTCACGGGCGATCATCGCGCTTTCTGGATTCCCGGAGATTACGACACGAACGAGTATACCTATACGGAGAGCAAGCTCAGCGAGGTGAACGCCGAGAAAGGGCGCGCGTTCGTGGAGATTGCGGTCCGGGAGATTATCGGCCCCAACTTCGTTCAAACGCCGCTGATGATGAAATCGGCCGACGGGCTGTACATCAACATTTTCGAAGCGGCCCTGGTGAACTACCCCGCCATGAACCTGGAGGTCGACAAGAAGAAATCGATCCTCACCTCCACGCTCGTGCCGGACGCCGTGGGCAACAAAGCGTATTTGCAGACGCCGTGCGTGACGCCGTGGAGAACGGTCATCGTCAGCGAGTCGGCGGCGGATATTCTCCGGTCCAGGATTGTCCTGAACCTGAATGACCCCCCGGTCATCGGGGATACCGACTGGATCCGCCCGATGAAGTTCGTCGGGGTCTGGTGGGACATGCACGTTGGCACCGCAACCTGGAACTATGCGGACGTCAACAACGTGCGGCTGAAGGGGATGGACTGGAAGTCCCTCACGCCCAACGGCCGCCACGGTGCCACGACCGAGCGGACGAAAGTGTACATCGATTTCGCCGCGAAGCACGGCATTCAGGGGGTGCTGGTGGAAGGGTGGAACGTGGGGTGGGAGGACTGGTTCGGTAACTGGAAGGAGGAGGTGTTCGACTTCGTTACTCCGTACCCGGACTTTGATGTCGAGGAGCTGAAGGAATATGCGGAGGACAAGGGCGTGAAGCTGATCATGCACCACGAGACCTCCGCATCGGTGACGAATTACGAGCGGCGCATGGACGGGGCCTTCCGCTTCATGAAGGAGAACGGCTACGACGCCGTGAAGACGGGGTATGTCGGGCGCATCATCCCGCGCGGCGAGCACCACGATGGGCAATGGATGGTGAACCATTACGTGCGGGTGGCCGAGAAGGCTGCATCGTACAAGATCATGGTCGACGCCCACGAGCCAGTGCGTCCGACCGGTCTCCACCGGACGTACCCAAACTGGCTTGCGTGTGAGGCGGCGCGCGGCAACGAGTACAATGCGTGGAGCATCGGCAATCCTCCGGCGCACGAGACGATCCTGCCGTTCACACGTCTGATGGGCGGGCCGATGGACTACACGCCCGGGATCTTTCAGATCGCGATGAGCTACTACGACCCGAAAAAGAAAGAGCAGGTCCACACCACCCTCGCAAAGCAGCTCGCGCTGTACGTGACGATGTACAGTCCGCTCCAGATGGCGGCGGACTTCCCGGAGAACTACGAGAAGCATCTGGATGCGTTCCAGTTCATCAAGGACGTCGCCGTGGACTGGGACGACACGCGGATCCTCGAGGCCGAGCCGGGCGATTACCTGACCATCGCACGGAAAGCGAAAGGGAAGGACGAGTGGTACCTGGGCGCAATCACCGACGAGAACGCGCGGACGTCGACATCGAAGCTGGACTTTCTCCCGGAAGGCGAATCGTATGTCGCGACCGTGTACGCGGACGACGCGTCGGCGCATTATCAAAAGAATCCGATGGCGTACAGGATTGACCGGTGGCTCGTGACGAAGGGGACGACGCTCGTGTTGAAACTCGCGCCCGGAGGAGGAGCCGCCGTGAGCATCCGGGAGGCAGACTCGGACGAGGAGACATCGCTGAAGCCATTCCAGGCCGGGAAGTAGCGGAGGCTCGTACTGTAACCGTTGTGTGGTAGGCGCCGCCGGGAGCGGGGAAGGGCGACGCCTTCATCCTGGCGCGGCGGTCGATTTCGCTTGCAACTGACATCGGAGTTGTGTATACTCTAGTGTTATTCAACTGTACACCGTGTTGGGCTTTTTGAGGTTCCGGTCACCCGGAACCGTGTTCGCCGAGGTTGTAGTATATACCCGTAGCCGAACATCAGAGATCGCAACCGTGGTGAATCCGTGGTTGCGATTTTCGTTTCAAGGGCACACTCTGGATGAAGTTGGCCGAGTCCGCCGGCTGCGGATACTTACTCAACTGAAAGGAGCTGTTCCATGGAACAAGGAACAGTGAAGTGGTTCAACGGAGCTAAGGGCTTCGGTTTCATCTCACGCGGATCTGGCGAGGACGTGTTTGTGCACTTCCGAGAGATCGTCGGCGACGGGTACAAAACCCTGAACGAAGGCGATAAGGTCAGCTTTGAGGTGACCCGCGGTCCCAAGGGCCTCCAGGCCACCGGCGTCACGAAGGTCTAACGGCTTCCGTGCCCATTCTGCCCCGTCCCGCCATCAGGCGGGACGGGGCTTTTTTTTGCCCCTTCTGCCAGGCCCCCCCGCAAACGAACACGTGCGTCACCTAGGTGACGCTCACGCCGGTTGGCCTTTCTGCCACCGCAGCCGCGCCACCGGCCAACTGGTGTGCAAGAGGGGGGCTTTCCCGGCATCGATGCCCACGGATGCCCATGTGCGTCACGGATGCCCATGTGCGTCACCTAGGTGACGCTCACGCCGGTTGGCCTTTCTGCCACCGCAACCGCGCCACCGGCCAACTGATGCGAAAGAGGGGGCTTTCCCCGCATCGATGCCCATGTGCGTCACGGATGCCCATGTGCGTCACCTAGGTGACGCTCACGTTGGCAGGGCTTTCTGCTGCCTCGGCGTGTGTGGCCGGCCGGCGGGTGAAAAAGTGTCCGGTTTCACGTATATTTGGCCTGCACGTCTCGACGAGACCGCTGCCCCCGGAGCCGGATCAGTCAGGCTCGACCCCAAGCACAACGTTGGAATCCCATCCATGACCCTCCCACGCATCTCAACGCGCGTCCGGTATGGACTGCTACTCCTGTGGACACTCGTCCCGCTCGGCCTATCGGCCGTGGCCGATCCATCGACGCCCGCGGGCGGTCCGCACGGACAGGCGGACGTGAACTACTGGCCGCTGCTGACGGTGTTCCTGCTCGCGAGCTTCATCGGGCTCGGGGTGATCGCCAGAGTGTCGCGACTCCTCCACACGCCGCTCATGTCCCTCACGAACGCGATCTCGGCGATCGCGGTCGTGGGCGCGATTCTGGTGACCGGTCCCGAGTATCCGGTCGAGATTCGCATCCTCGGTGCCGTGGCGGTCTTCGCCTCGATGACGAACATCGTCAGCGGTTTTCTCATCACCGAGAGGATGCTGAAGATGTTCAAGCAGGAGAAGAAGGAGGCCGCGAAATGATCTACGCTCTGACGCAGCTCTCCTATCTCGCGGCGATGGCGCTGTTCATTCTGTCGCTGTACTGGATGAACGATCCGCGCACGGCGCGCAAGAGTGTCCGTGCGGGCATGGTCGCGATGTTGCTCGCAGTGATTGCGACGTGGCTGCAGCCGCAGGTGGTCAATCACGGATGGATCATCGTCGCCATCATTGCGGCGTTCGTTGTCGGTGTGCCCCTCTCGCGTGTGGCGCTGACGGCCGTCCCGCAGCGAACGGCTCTCTCGCACGCTTTCGGCGGCCTCGCCGCGGGCCTGGTGGGTGTGGCGAAGTATTATCTCTGGGTGGGAGAAAGCCCCGAGATGTTGACCCCGTTCCGGATCGCAGCCATCGTGGCGGAGATTTTGCTCGGGTTCCTGACGTTCACAGGCAGTCTCATGGCGGCCGGCAAGCTCCAGGAGATCAAGTGGATTCCGCAGCGCCCTGTGACATATCCGCTCCAGAATGTCTCCAACATCGGTTTGCTCGCCCTGGCGGTGCTGCTCGGCGTCTGGCTGGTCGTCGATCCTGTCGGGCCGTGGGCCCCGTTCATCTTCCCTGCGATCATCGTGATGGCGCTGACGTTCGGCGTTCTGCTCATCATCCCGATCGGGGGTGCGGATATGCCGACCGTGATCTCCATCCTGAATGCCTACGCCGGACTGTCGGCGGTGGCCATGGGCTTCGTGCTCGACAACCCGCTGCTGATCGTTGCGGGCGCGCTTGACGGGTCCAGCGGTCTGATACTGTCCGTCATCATGTGCAAGGCGATGAACCGCTCGTTCGCGAACGTGCTGTTCGGCGCATTCGGCCAGGTGCAGGCCTCGGCGAAGGGGCAGGAGGAGCGGCGCTACAAGGCGGAGACCATCGAAGGGGCGGCGCAGGTTCTGGAGCAGGCGTCGCTGGTGGTCATCATCCCTGGCTACGGGATGGCCGTCGCGCAGGCGCAGCACCGCGTCCGGGAGTTGTACGATCAGCTCAAGAAGCGCGGGATCAACGTGAAATTCGCCATCCACCCTGTCGCGGGGCGCATGCCGGGCCACATGAACGTGCTGCTCGCGGAGGCCGATATCCCGTACGACGACCTGGTGGAGATGGACGACATCAACAGCGACATGCCGCAGTGCGACGTCGCCCTGGTCATCGGGGCGAACGACGTCGTGAACCCGGCGGCGCGGTACGACAAGTCCACGCCGATCTACGGCATGCCGATCATCGACGCCGACAAGGCCCGGGCGGTCTTCGCGATCAAGCGGAGCAAGAATCCCGGATTTGCGGGCATCGACAACGAGCTGTACTTCCAGAACAAGACGTTCATGCTCTTCGGCGACGCGAAGGCTGTCGTCGGAGAGCTCTCGAAGCACCTTTCGAGTGCGGGCGGGATGCACTGACGGCCGCGGAGTGGGGAGGGCGCGTCGGCCCCCACGTCGGGAGCGGGTTGGGATGACCTGACGCCTGCGGTGTGCCGGGGCCGGCTCAGCCGAGCCAGTTGAGGAAGAGGGTGATGATGAGGGCGTTGACGAAGTCGATGAACATCGCGCCGACCAGCGGGACAACCAGGAAGGCGCGCGGCGCCGGCCCGTAGTGCTGCACGAGCACGCGCATGTTGACGAGCGCATTTGCCGTGGTTCCGAGGACGAATCCCACAAACCCGGTGCTCATGACTGCGGCGTCGTAGTCGCGGCCCATCAGCCGATAGATCAGCAGCGCGCTGCCCACGGCGGTGAGGACGACCTGTCCGACCAGGATGGCGAGAAGGGGAAGCGCGATCGCGGCAAGCTCCCACAGACGGAGACTCATCAGCGCGACCACCAGAAAGATGTTGAGCGATACGTCCCCGATGAAATCGGCTGCCTTTTCATCGAGGCCGAACCAGTTTGTGCGATCGTTCACATTGCGGATCACCGCCGCTACAATCATCGCACCGATGTAGGCAGGGAGTGTGATGCCGAGAGACTCGATCCCGAGGCTCACGACCGATCCAACCCCCATCACCATCCCCAGCACCACCAGATTCACGATCATCGGCGAGATTTCGCGTCCGCTCTCCGGGACCAGGAGATCGGGCGCGCTCGCATCCTCTTCCGGGGCGCGGGCGTCACCGTTGTGCTCGCCACGGCCACGCAACTTGTGCCGCTCAATGACCCATGTGCCAACCGGACCTGCAACCAATCCGCCAAGCGTGATCCCGAATGTCGCCGACGCGATGGCGACGGCTGCGGCGCCCTGAAGTCCCGCCTGTTCGAACAACGGTGCGAACGCCAGGCCCGTTGCTGGTCCCCCCACCAGAGTCACTGATCCCGCCATGACTCCCAGCAGGGGGTGAGCCCCGAATAACCAGCCGATCCCCATCCCGAGAAAGTTTTGGAGGAAACAGAACGCTGCTGCGATGGCAAGAAACGTCAGAACCTGAGGCCCCCCCTTCGTCAGCAGGGGCAGGCTTGCCCCCATTCCAATCGTCGTGAAGAACGTAATCATGAAGAGCGGTTGGGCGGTCAGGTCGAGCGTGACATTCAGGAGCCGATCGTGGCACACAAGCACGGTCAGGGCAAAGAGGAGTCCGCCGAGGACGGCGGAGGGGATGTTCAGGCGATTGAAGAACTGGACCCTTGCACGGAGGGCAACGCCGATGGCGTACATGAACGCGCCCATGCCGAGGGTTTGAACAAGATTGAGCTGGATGGTCGGGACGGGTGCGGGGTCCATGGAGCGCCCAGGAGGCGAGGCGAATAATAGGAGAGTGAGAATAAAGATACAAGTGCGGTGGAGACAACAAGCCGAATGCGGAAAGCCGCCTACAGAAAGCCGCTCCCTCTCCACTGCATGGGAGAGGGAGCGTGTGGAGGGGGAGTCGACCCCTAGTACTTCTTCTCCTGAGGCTTCGCTGGCAAGTCAGCCTCGGTCTTCATCATCGCTTTCACCTCTTTCTCCGTGATCATCTTGTTGTGGGCCTTCTTGGCGTGTTCAGTGACGATCGCGGTGAGCTCCTTCTCGTCATGGCTTCGAACCATGAAGCCGCAATCCGGCGTACACGAGACGGACTTGAGGACCGGTTTGGCCTCTGCCGGCCTCCCTGCTTTGTCTTGCGCCCCTGCGGCACCCAATCCGATGAGCGCAGCCATCATGAGCATGGCGAGCGTTCTCATGTCGCATCCTCCTGCCTGAAAGTGTGAATGGGTGAACCGTTCGGGTGGCGCCATTCATGCGCGGAGCCTGGCGAGCGTTCGGCTCTTGCCCGCGGTTCATCAAGCTCGTCTCACATCACGTGGGACGTCCTGCAGAAGCACGAGGCCTTCAGTGTGATGTCCGAGCGTGCCCAGGCGGCCCGGAACCTCTCGTCGGTCTCCCCGGCCTCTTCGTGCCGGCCGGTTCTATGCAGGCATTCCGCGAGCCCTTTTAACGCCCATCCATTGTTCGGATGGATCGCAAGATCTTCGCGATACACCCGTTCAGCTTCAGCGATCTTGCCCTGCTCCAGCAGAAGGGCTCCGAGTGAGTGCCGGATCGGCATCATCCACCCCCACGGCTCGTCGTACCGGAGGCTGTCGTCCCGCTGGACCGCCAGGGCGAGCAGCTTGAACGCCTTCGCGTGGTTTCCACGGCGGTACTCGTATTCACCCTCCGCCATCGGGAGCCCCACCTCAAGCACCTTGCGAACCGGGTTGTTTCCGATCAGCCGGCTCTCGGGTACCGTTGCATACGTCTCCCTGAACGCCTTGAGCTCCTTGCCCGCTTCCTTGACTCGACCCAGAGCAGAGAACGCCACGGTGCGGCCGTATCGCCAGAATGCTGTCGTGCCGACCAGGTCAGCCGGCGGCGCGGGCTCGGCAAGAATCTCTTCCCACATCCCGAAGCGCACCATGACGTGGATCGGGGCGGCGATAAAGCCGTCCAGGAAATCGGCATACTCGCGCACAACCTCGATCGGGATGGTGCTCGCCATGTCGCGCGCGGCTTTCAAGGCGACCTGCTTCCGCCCCTCGTACATCGCTCCGTAGGCGAGGAAGTGGAAGTTGTGCGCACGGTAGAAGGCATAGAATCCAGGCTGCGATAGCCAAGCGCTGTCGGATGCAATGCCCCGGAGGTTGGCCTGTATGACGTCCTCATAGTGTCCGAGCCGCACGTCAATGTGGGATGGCATATGCAGGAGATGTCCGGCGCCGGGCACCCGGCCGCGCAGGCTGTCCGCGGCCGCAAGGGCTTTCCCGGGTTCGTGCGAGGCTTCCATCGTGTGGATATAGAAGTGGCAGGCCCCGATATGCGATGGTGCAAACGAGAGCACATGCTCTAGGGTGGCCACGATCTCCGGGGTTCCCGGCTGCGGCTCCCCGGTAGGGAGCCAGAGATCCCACGGCCGAAGGTTGAGCATGGCGTCGGCGAAGAGTGCTCCGGCGTCCGGGTCCCCGGGAAGCCGCTGCCAGACCGTCCGCATCGAATCGGCATAGGCGATGTCGAGCGCTTTCCGGTCCTCCGGCCGGGGCCAGGTGTATCGGGCACCGAGCGCGCCAATGAGGGCTTGCTCGAAGGGCGTAGTCCGGGGCGCCAGCTCCCGCGCTTTCCTGACGTTCTCCCACGCAAGACGGGCGGCGGAGCTGTCCATGAACGTATTGTTGATGTTCGGTCCGGCGGAAATCGCCTGCCCCCAGTAGGCCATCGCGCACCCGGGGTCAATCGCGGCCGCCTGCTTGAACGATGCTATCGCGGCGTCGTGATTGAAACCGTAGTAAAGAACGAGGCCCTGGTCGAAGTATTGCTGCGCCTCTGGAGAGTCGGTCGTGATCTCCCGATGCATGACGGCGAGATCGGACCTGAGCGGCGTTACGCGATCAGCGGACGGACCCGTGCAGCCCGCAGCAATAACAAGGAGGAGTAGAATGACGGAAGCGACGCGGATCAAAGGGAAGGTGCGTACAAAAAAGACGTCCCCGAGGGGAGAGTGAGCAGCAGGGGACGGACAACCACGGTGGAAGGATATCGGGGATTTCCGCAGCATACCTGCCCGCAGGGGCGCACTGCGCGCGATCGCCGACGGAAGCGGATGGATGGAAGCCGCAAAGCGGAAGCGACAGGTGGATACGCGCATGGCGAGTCCTCCCGGACACAGGTGATGTTCTGGGAAAGAACAGAGAAAATACTCGGGGTATTGATAATCCTTTGCGGGGGAAATGTCAAGCCTTGTTTATGCCGGTTCGCCTGTGTATGTTTTGGCGAGGTCCCACCATCGCCACCGGGGGCTCGTTCTCCCGAAACCTGCAGGCACGTCCAGTACGCCAGTGCGCGCGCGATACGTCTCACAGATCCTTCCTTGCCTCCGGGCGGCGATTGCGCTCGGGGTTTCCTTCGCCTGGGCCGCCGCAGCGGTACACGCCCAGCCGCAGCCCCGGTCGGCTGCCGTCGATTCCATCCTTCGCCAGGCCAGGACTGCGCTCTCGCACAACCAGGCGGACAGCGCGGAAACGTTGTTTCGGGCGGCGCTCGAGGTCGACTCGCGGTCGCTTCAGGCGCTGATCGGATTGGGACGCGTGGAGCTTGCCCGGGAGGACGGGTCGGACGCCCAGTCGTGGTTCGAGGACGCTCTTGAGGTCGATGCCGGCAACCTGGAGGCCCACTACTATGCAGGCATTGCCGCGCGGGAGGCAGGCACGCAGCTGGCGATGATCCTGAGGACGATGCGCTGGAACACCGCCGAAGAGCACTTCGAATTCGTCCTCGCCCGGGATTCGCTGTACCGGGACGTTGTCCTCCAGCTCGCAATTCTGGAGCGTTACAGAGGGGAGCTGGAGAGGGCACTCGACCTGGCCTACCGTCAGATCGCACTGAAGCCCGGCTTGCCCGAGGCGGAGATCGGGCTGTATCGGATCTATCGCTTCCTCCTGTATGACCTGTCGGCGCAGGATGCGCTCCGGATGCTGAAACTGCGGCCGACCCATGAATCGCTCTTCTTCACCGCCGAGCTCCTCAGGCGTGTGAACCAGCTGGATGATGCGGAGAAGCTTCTTCGGCAGCTGCTCTTGAACCCGGGCGGGGTTCCCGTCCAGGCGGCGCTTTTGTCGCTGACCCGCATCGACGTGAAGCGCGGACGTGCAGACTCCGCCGAGCACGCATACTGGGAGGCAGTCGACCGGGTAAGCACCGGCCTTGGCTCCGCGTTGCTGTTCGAGGATCTCAAGTACATTGTCACGGACGCCGAGCTCGATACATACGCTTCGCTCTCCTCCGACAGGCGGAAGCAGGCGTTCTTCCGCTCCTTCTGGGCTCGCCGCAATCCCACGCCCTCTGCCCCCTCGAATCCCCGGCTGCTTGAACATTACCGTCGGCTGCTTCTTGCCGAGTCCGAGTTCGAATACTACGGGTTCCGCAACGCGTTCAATGATCCCGAACACTTCCGCACGTTTCATTTCCCCCGCTCCTTCGCCCTGAACAAGGAGTACAACGACAAGGGGCTGATCTGGATACGGCACGGGAAGGCCGATGTCATCAGGCGTTCGATCAACGACACCGAGGTCTGGGTCTACTTTCAGCGGGGGGAGGATCCGCAGCGTATCTTCTCATTCTCCATGCGCAATTCGGTGGCAAACAACTGGAGGCTGATCAGCATTCCTGATGCCCCGGAACTGATCGAGGAACTCGCGGTGTACGACAAGCGATACCGGGACCTGTTGACCGCCGATCCCCTGGCGAGGCTCGGGCGCGAAGGGGCTGTCATCGATCAATCCAGAGAAAACGTGGAGGAGGCTCTTGCCACGGACAGGCACACGTGGCGGGAGGAGACCATCCCGCTGGTCGTCCCAGGATCCGTCGACGCTTTCCGGAGCGATGGCGGAAAGACATTGCTGGACATCACCTACGGCATCCCGCTCGACCAGATCGCGGAGAAGCTGCCGGGGGGCACATCCGAAGCGTTGATCGAAGTCGGCGTGGACGTCAGCACTCCGCAGGGTGTACGTCAGTCGGCGCGGATCGACACGCTGCGGCTTGCCGTCAACTCAGATTTCCGCGGGGCGTATTCCGGGTTGTTCCGGTCTGTGGTCATTCCGGAATCGCTGATCGTAGCAGTGCACGTTCGCGTCATCGGGAGCGCGATGATCGGAGGGTGGCGGCAGCCCCTCCGGGTCCGGGACTTCACCGGGGCGGGTCTCATGCTGAGCGACCTTCAGTTGCTGTTGCCTTCCTCCCGCGAGCCGGCGATCGAAATTGAAGGCGTGAAGGTGATGCAGAGCCCCTTCCACCGGGTCCCGCGCGGGAATCCGCTGATGACCTACATACATCTGTACAACCTGACGCAAGACGTGTGGGGGAAGACTCTCTACACTGTCCGGTACCTGCTCGCTCCCCCGGATGCGGATCCGGGGGAGGACGAGGAGCTGCTCCTGGAGGAGACGCTTAGCGGGACGTCGGCATTCGAAGCGCGGTTCAGGATGCTAGATCTTCACGCGGTGGATGAAGGATCGTACAGGCTGATCGTCCGGGTGACAGATACAAAGCGCAACCGTGTGGCGCAGGCAGAGAGACTCGTCGAAGTGCTTGAGTAAGGTCCTCCGGAACATTGCGGGGATTGCGGAGAAGGCGCTTCAGTCGGACCGCTGGAGCGCCATCAAGCGAGCCGTCGGCGTTTGAGGGGCGGTTCCGGGACCGCCCGGGGTGCCCGTCTCCCGGGGATGCCGCCCCGGGGCCCCCTGCTCCACAAGGGTCATCAAGCCCTCCTGTCATCAAGCTTTCCTGTGTTATCAAGTTCTAACAGTTTTTAAGCTTTCCTCGATTTTCCGCTTGACACGGTTTTTTCCGTGTATTATATTGCAATCGGTTTCGCAATCGATTACGGCATCGATTGATCTCGTCCCGCCATGGCGGGACAGTCCACCCCACTCCCCTCCAAGGCATGTCTGCTCGAACGCAGCATCGCACCGGGGAACCCGATCGCGACGGCGAGAGCGTTGCGCGGGCTCTCCGCGAGGTACCACATCGGCGCAGGAATGCGCTCACCGGCGACTGGCTTCTGGTCTCGCCGCACCGCACACAGCGTCCGTGGCACGGCCACACGGAGCCGCGCCAGACGTCCGCGCGCCCGTCGTATGATCCCGACTGCTACCTGTGCCCGGGCAACCGCCGCGCCGGCGGAGCCGGGAACCCGAAATATGCATCGACCTTTGTTTTCAGCAACGACTTCCCCGCGCTCACCGATAGCACCGTCTCGCGGCTGAACGGATCTTCTCCGCTCCTTGCCGCGGCTCCCGTGCAGGGGGCCTGTCGGGTGGTCTGCTTCTCGCCGAGGCATGATCTCCGGATGTCCGGAATGAGTATCCCCGACATCAGGTCTGTGGTCGACGTGTGGGGGGAAGAGGTGGACAGGCTCGGAGCGCGCTACCGATGGATTCAGATCTTCGAGAACAACGGGGCGATGATGGGATGCTCGAACCCTCATCCGCACGGACAGATCTGGGCCACCTCGGAGATTCCTCATGAGCCGGGGAAGGAAGACGTCTGTCAGCGCGAGTACCTCGCCACCCACGGACGCCCCCTGCTTGCAGATTACCTGACGAACGAGCTCGTCGCGCAGGAGCGCGTGGTCGCGCAGAACGACGACTGGGTCGTGGTGGTGCCGTTCTGGGCCGTGTGGCCTTTCGAAACGCTGCTGATCCCGCGAGCGCACAGATTACGCCTTCCGGACCTCAGCGCAACCGAGCGCGACAACCTCGCCGACATTCTCCGGACGCTGTTGCGCGCATACGACGGACTGTTTGACGCCGACTTCCCGTATTCCATGGGCTGGCACGGCGCGCCGGAGCTCGGCGGGCGACATGAGCATTGGCTGCTGCACGCTCACTTCTATCCGCCGCTCCTGCGGTCAGCCTCGGTGAAGAAATTCCTGGTCGGCTACGAAATGCTGGCGGAACCGCAGCGCGACCTTACGCCGGAGGCCGCCGCCGAGCGGCTCAGGTCTCTGGTTCACGCACCTCATCTATTACATACATGACAGGCGACGTAGTTCAGGCCACGGCATTCGACGTTGAATTCGACGCCGGCGACGGACTCGACGTCGCGCGTTTGACCAACCACGGCTCCCACGAGGAAGCCGAGGTCATCGGCGCGCACGGCGCGGTTCTCAGCAAGCTGGTACTGGCCAAGGGCGGAGAGCCGCATTCTGTTCTTGAGGGCTTTCCTTCACGATCACTTGTCCATGCCGACCGCGCTTTCCGGAGCGCCTGGCTGATGCCGTTCCCCAACCGCATCGGCGGAGGCAAGTTCACCTTCGGCGGACAAGCATTTTCTCTTCCATTGAACTACCCGCACGAGGGTCATGCGATCCACGGCCTCCTCCACGACCAACCGTTCCAGAGAACCGGAACGTCCGTCACCCGGGATTCGGCGTCGGTCACGCTGGCCCACGCATACCGCGGGGACCGTGAAGGCTTCCCGTTCTTCTTCGACGCGAAGATCTGCTACAAGCTCAACAACGGGACCGGCCTGACCTGCACGGCCGAAGTGGTCAACGCGGGGGACGGTCCCATGCCCCTCGGCATCGGCTGGCATCCGTACCTCGCTCTGGGGAAGTCGATCAACGGCCTCCGGCTACGGGTCCCCGGCGCGCGCAAAGTCGTCGTAGGCCCCGACATGATACCGACCGGAGCCGTTGCGCCGTTCAGTCGCTTCCTCGATCCCGTCGAGCTCGGCGAGCAGATGCTCGACGACACGTTCGAGGTCGACGTGTCGAACGGGACCGTGGGGACTGATCTGGTGGATCCGGAGGAGGGAATCACGGTGCAGGTCTGGCAGGAATGCCACCGGGATCAGTTCCGGTATGTGCACGTGTACACGTCGCCTGACCGGAAGTCGGTCGCGGTCGAGCCGATGACCTGCTGGGCGAACGCGTTCAACAATCAGCACGGGCTGATCGTTCTGCGCCCCGGCGAATCCGCCAGGGTGCGGTGCGGCATCAGGATCTTCTGAGCGCGATGCAGCTAGCCGACAATATCCTGGAATCGCTCCGATCGCTGTACCCGGAGAACGCCGAGCGGGCGCGGGAGCGCTACACGCGCCTGAGCCGCTGGCACCAGGATGTCTTCGGCCATCTCGCCTCCGGATTTGTGAGCGCCCCGGGCCGGACCGAGCTCGGGGGGAACCATACGGACCATAATCATGGGCGCGTTCTCGCCTCGGCGGTCGACCTGGATGCCGTGGCGGCCGTTCGACCGGTTTCGGGTGAGACGGTGACGCTTCTTTCCGAGGGATTTCCCGCGACCGTTCGTGTGGACCTGAAGGGCCTCTCGCCCAGGGCTGATGAACGGTCGACGAGTGCCGCACTGATCCGGGGTGTCGCGGCCCGGCTCCGATCACGGGGGTACAGCATCGGTGGATTCGAGGCCGTGGCATCGAGCGATGTGGGCGTTGGATCGGGACTCAGCTCTTCCGCCGCATTCGAGGTGATGGTAGGGGGCATTTTCAACGCCCTCTATAATGACAGGAGCATTCCGCCGACGGAGATGGCTCTGGCAGGGCAGGAGGCGGAGAACGAGTACTTCGGGAAGCCATGCGGGTTGATGGACCAGCTGTGTGCGGCGACGGGAGGGGCGCTCAGGATCGATTTCAAGGAACCCTCTCACCCGGTTGTCGCGTCTGTCCCGTTCGATCCTGAGGCCCAGGGGTACGCTCTGCTCGTCGTCAATACGGGAGGGAATCACGCCGACCTCACGTCCGACTATGCGGCGATCCCCGGAGAGATGCGCGCGGTTGCGAACCTGCTCGGGGGGGAGACCTGCCGCGATGTGAGCCACGAGGCGGTGATGGAGAATCTCACGCGCATTCGGGAGACCTGCGGAGACCGGGCCCTGCTCCGGTGCATGCACTTCTTCAGCGAAAACGACCGGGTCGAGATGATGACCTCTGCGCTCGTGGACGGGAGATTCCAGGATTTTCTCGGACTTGTCCAGGCCTCCGGGGATTCCTCGATCACCCTGCTGCAGAACGGCTATGCGCCCGCGACACCTGCGAGCCAGGGGTTGATGGTCGCGCTGACGCTCACCGAACGGTTTCGTCTGGGGGTCGACGGGGCTATCTGCCGTCTGCACGGAGGCGGCTTCGCCGGGACAATTCAGGCGTATGTGAGGGAGTCCGACGTTGAGGCCTACCGGACGTACATGTCCCGATGGTTTGGCCCGTCCGCAGTCACGCGGTTGAGGATCCGGACGCAGGGAGTGGAGGCGATTCACGTGCTCGAGGATTAAGCGCACAGCCATGAAACGGTCGACCATTTTTGATATCGCCAGCAAGTTGAAGCTCTCGCCCGCGACCGTATCGCGCGCCCTCCGGGATCATCCGGATATCAGCGAGAAGACGAAGAAACGTATCCTCGCGGCGGCGAAGGAGCTGAACTACCTGCCGAACCCGGTTGCACGGAGCCTTCGGAACAAGACAAGCTCGACCATTGGCGTGATCGTCCCGGAAATCCGGCACGACTTCTTCTCGTCGGCCATCAGCGGCATCGAGGACATAGCGTATGCGGCGGGGTACACGATCATCGTCTGCCAGTCGAACGAAGACCCTGCGCGCGAGGCCGTGAACGTCCGCACGCTCGCCATGAACCACGTGGCCGGCGCGATCATCTCCATATCGCAGGGGACGACGTCGTCCGCGCACTTCAAGGTGCTGCAGGACTTCAACGTCCCGTTCGTGTTCTTCGACCGGGTCATGGACGCCTTCAAGGCGAGCAAGGTGGTGGTGGACGACTTCGGAGGGGCGTACGCGGCGGTCCAGTACCTTCTAAAGGCGGGCTATACGACCATTGCGCATCTGGCGGGACCGGAGCACCTGTCGATCAGCACGGAGCGGCTCCGCGGCTACAGGATGGCGCTGAAAGAGAACGGCGGACAGGTGGGAGGGGAGATCGTGGTGCATGGAGGGATGAACGAGGAGGACGGCCTGGTGGGCGTCGACAAGCTGATGAAGCTTGTCGTGAAGCCGGATGCGATTTTCGCGGTGAACGATCCCGTGGCGCTCGGGGCGTTCAAGCGGCTCCGCGAGCACAAGAAGCGGATTCCGGAGGACGTCGCGATCGTCGGCTTCTCGAACAACAAAACGACCGAGCTGGTCGATCCGCCTCTGACGACCGTGGACCAGCCATCGTATGAGCTTGGAAAGAAGGCGGCCGAGGTGTTGCTGGATCAGATCAGCGGGAGAAACGGCATGCGGCCGCGCACGGAAGTGCTCAAAACACGCCTGATCGTCCGCGGGTCCACCTGAACGGACAGGCGGGTGCATTCATTCACGAACGCATGGACACATCGATGAGAGTCCTCATGATAGCACTCCTTACCCTGGGCATTGCGGCGTGCACGTCCCCCGGGCCTGCGCCCGACACAGCCGGCACGTGGAAATTCCCGCCGCACACGGTCCTCAGCGATGCGGAGATTCAATCGGAGATTGCCGGGAAGATCGAGAAGGTGAAGACCTTTCTGGAGGCCGAGAAGCTGGACGCCATCCTGCTGACGCAGGTGCGGAACGTCAACTGGATCACGGCGGGGATGGCGAACACGCAGATCGTCCTCAACAAGGACGTCGGTGCCGCATCGCTCCTGATCAGGAAGGACGGATCCAGGTATCTGGTGTGCAACGGCGCCGAGGCGCCGCGGCTGATGGACGAGACGCTGGGGAAGCTCGGTTACACGCTGGCGTTCTTCGACTGGTACGAGGCCAATCCCGTAAAGGACGTCCGTGCGGACGTTCTGAAGAAGGTCATGGGTAGTGGGAAGGTCGGGAGCGACGCGCCGTTCCCCGGGACGACCCTGGTGGCGGACAGGTTTGCGCCGTTGCGCTACAGCCTCACCGACACGGAGATCAAGCGCTACCGCTGGCTCGGTCGCAATGTGACCGAGGCCATCGAGCAGGTGTGCAGGGACATCGCCCCGGGCATGGATGAATATCAGATCGAGGCGATGACTGCGAACGCGTTGCATGCGCGGGGGATCCTTCCGACAGTGCTGCTGATCGCCGCGGACGAACGGATCGCAAAGTACCGCCACGCTCTCCCCGGCGGGGCAAAGGTGAAGTCGTACGCCATGGTCAACGTGGTGGCCGAGAAATGGGGGATGCCGATGTCCATGACACGCTTCGTCCATTTCGGCCCGTTGCCTGCCGACCTGAGCGACAGGCTTCAGAAGACCGCGAAGGTCATGGCGCAATATCAGGCGGCCACCGTGCCGGGGACACCGGCCGCGGAGATCTTCGAAAAGGCGAAGGGGTGGTACGCGGAAGCCGGGGTGCCCGATGAGTGGAAGCTGCATCATCAGGGCGGGGCCATCGGGTATGATGACCGCGAATGGGTGATCTACCCCGGTGTTCGTCAGACGGTTCAGGAGAGGCAGGCGTTTGCCTGGAACCCGACCATCACGGGGGCGAAGGTGGAGGACACCATCATTGCCTACAAGGACAGCATTGAAGTGGTGACGAAGACGGGGGCATGGCCCACGATCGACGTCACAATCGGCGGAAAGGTCTATCCGCAGCCGTCCATTCTCGTCCGCTAGCTGAGTCGAGCAACGCTATGAGCGCAGCACTAATCCATGCAGGCGATACGAACCGAAAGGAGGTGACCGTTTCGGCGTTTGAAACGATTGTTGTTGTGGGCGTTCCCGCGCGGCATGGGTCAGTCGGGCGCGCCAGCCGTGAGTTTATTCACCCATCCACACCATGGAGGTACGTATGAAGTCTTTCATCTCTCTGTGTGTCATCGCCGTGTTGGTGGTATTCGGCGGCGGAGGGGCCTACGCGCAATTGGATCCGGTGGGAGGCCCGTACACGCCTGACGCCAACACGGTCCTTTTGCTCCACTTCGACGGGGACCTGACCAACGCGGCCGGCGCCGGCACCCCTGCGGCGGCGGTAGCCCACACGACCACTCCGGGGAAGGTGTCCTTTCCCGGCACCGGTGTTCCGGGGCTCGGGCCGTGTGTCCGTCTGGACAACGGCGCGTCCGTGGACTCGACCTATCTGACAGTCGAGGACAACGATGCGTTCGATCTGACGGGCAGCTGGACGATCGAGGCGTGGGCGAACATCTTCTCGTTCGGCGACAACAGCCAGGATTACCGCTGGGTCCCGCGCGTGGTGATGAAGCCGGGCGTCGACGTATTCTGGCACCCGAACTACTGGCTGGAGATGTGGGGTGACAACAGGCTGTTCCACGCCGGGTACTATACCCCGAACGACGCGTTCATCGCCGTGACGTCGGAGAACAACATGTTCACCCCGGGGCAGTGGGTGCACCTGACGTTCATCCGCGACGTGGAACGCGGGATCATCGCGCAGATGGTGCACGATGTGAACAAGAACCTGCTGTCGTTCACCTCGGCCGGTTTCGATCCTGCCGTGGACGTTCCGAAGACGAACATCAACCCGATTCACATCGGCTGGGCCGGCGCGGTCGGGCTTGCCGAACCGAGCGTGGATTCCTGGCTTGACGGGTTCGTGGACGAGATCCGCATCAGCAACGTAGTCCGCAACTTCGCCGGGCCGCCGCTCGTGACGAACGTGGCGCGGTTGGCGAACCAGGCGGCAACGCTCCCGAACTACACGGTGACCGCGAAGATCCAGCCCTTCAACGCTGGCGGCTCGATCACCGCGGCTGAACTTCACTATCGCGTGAATGGCGGCGGATGGTTGACCGTCGCTATGAGCGGGGCGGGGGTCGATTACACTGCCACGATCCCCGGGCAGGCGGGCGGCTCGAAGATCGAGTACTACGTCAAGGCGACGGACAACAACAACCTGTCCTCGCTCGTGCCGTTGACGGCGGAAGCCCCCACCAATCCACAGTACTACGCCTTCTACGTGTTCACGCCCAACGTACAGGTTTTGCACCTGACGTTCGAGGAAGGCGCCGGGAACAATCCGATCGACCACTCGCCGAACCATTCGACGATCATCACGAAGCGCGTTCCGACGTACTCGACTGATGCCAAGGAAGGCGCTGCCTCGATGTACCTGTCCTATGATCGTCCGAACATCGACAGCGGATGGGTCGAGGCCGAGTCGCCGTTCCTGGCCGCCGAGGAGTTCTGCATCGACTTCTGGCTGAAGGCGGACACGACGGAACATGCCTCGCGCATCATCAACTACTCGATGGCGAAGAACGACTGGAACAACAACAACTACGAGATCAGCTTCAGGAACAACTCCAAGGGCGTGCCCTGGATCACCGCGCGTTCCTGGAGGGCCTCAAACCTGAGCGCCGTGACCCTGCAGGACACCAATCTTGTCACGCTCGGAGAGTGGTTCCATGTCATCTTCGAGCGTAGCAGCACCACCGGCAAAGTGGCGCTCGAAGTCCGCAACCAGAGTGACGTCCGGGTCTACTACGAGATCAAGGACATGGTCGAGCCGCCGATCATGGGCGGCTCGGTGTCGGCGACCACGGTAAAGGTCGGGCGTGCGGACACGGATCCGGGCAACTGGTGGTATATCCCGCCGTTCCGCGGCTACCTGGACAACGTCCAGATCTTCAACTATCCCGCGCGCGGCATCACGGGCGGGGGCGCGCCGCTGGATCCGGTGGGAGGCCCGTACACGGCCGACGCCAACACGGTCCTGCTGCTCCACTTCGACGGGGACCTGACCAACGCGGCTTCCTCGATTGCCGGCACGCCGGCGGCCGCGGTTAAGAACGGGACCAACCCGGACAAGATCTACTTCCTGACCAATACCGGTGTTCCGGCGCTCGGGCAGTGCGTCCGTCTGGACAACGGCGCGTCCGTGGACTCGACCTATCTGACAGTCGAGGACAACGATGCGTTCGATCTGACGGGCAGCTGGACGATCGAGGCGTGGGCGAACATCTTCTCGTTCGGCGACAACAGCCAGGATTACCGCTGGGTCCCGCGCGTGGTGATGAAGCCGGGCGTCGACGTATTCTGGCACCCGAACTACTGGCTGGAGATGTGGGGTGACAACAGGCTGTTCCACGCCGGGTACTATACCCCGAACGACGCGTTCATCGCCGTGACGTCGGAGAACAACATGTTCACCCCGGGGCAGTGGGTGCACCTGACGTTCATCCGCGACGTGGAACGCGGGATCATCGCGCAGATGGTGCACGATGTGAACAAGAACCTGCTGTCGTTCACCTCGGCCGGTTTCGATCCTGCCGTGGACGTTCCGAAGACGAACATCAACCCGATTCACATCGGCTGGGCCGGAGCCAAAGTGAACGCCGAACCGAGCGTGGATTCCTGGCTTGACGGGTTTGTGGACGAGATCCGGATCAGCAACGTGGTCCGCAACTTCGCCGGGCCGCCGCTCGTGACGAACGTGGCGCGGTTGGCGAACCAGGCGGCAACGCTGCCGAACTACACGGTGACTGCGAAGATGCAGCCGTTCAACTCCGGCGGCTCGATCACCGTCGCGAGCCTCTACTATCGCGTGAACGGCGGGGGGTGGCAAACGGTTGCCTTGAGCGGATCAGGCGTGGATTACACCGGTGCGATCCCCGGGCAGGCGGGCGGCTCGAAGATCGAGTACTACGTCAAGGCGACGGACAACAACAACCTGTCCTCGCTCGTGCCGTTGACGGCGGAAGCCGCCACCAATCCCCAGTACTACGCCTTCTACGTGTTCACGCCCAACGTGCAGACGCTGTGGCTGACATTCGAGGAAGGCGCCGGGAACAATCCGGTCGACCACTCTCAGAACAACTCGACGATCCTGACGAAGCGCGTTCCGACGTATTCGACCGACGCCAAGGAAGGCGCCGCCTCGATGTACCTGTCCTATGATCGTCCGAACATCGACAGCGGATGGGTCGAGGCCGAGTCGCCGTTCCTGGCCGCCGAGGAGTTCTGCGTCGACTTCTGGCTGAAGGCGGACACGACGGAGCATGCCTCGCGCATCGTCAACTACGCGATGGCAAAGAACGACTGGAACAACAACAACTACGAGATCAGCTTCAGGAACAACTCCAAAGGCGTGCCCTGGATCACCGGGCGTTCCTGGAGGGCTTCCAACCTGAGCGCGGTCACCATTCAGGACACCAATCTCGTGAGTCTCGGGAAGTGGTTCCACGTCATCTTTGAGCGGAGCAGCGCCACCGGCAAGCTGGCGCTCGAAGTCCGCGACGAAAACGACAGCCGTGTCTTTTACGAAATGAAGGACATGGTCGAGCCGCCGATCATGGGCGGCTCGGTGTCGGCGACCACGGTAAAGGTCGGGCGTGCGGACACGGATCCGGGCAACTGGTGGTATATCCCGCCGTTCCGCGGCTACCTGGACAACGTCCAGATCTTCAACTATCCCTCGAGCGGGATCTCCGGTGTGACGGACCCGGATGATCAGATTCCGCTGGAATTCTCGCTCCGTCAGAACTACCCGAACCCCTTCAACCCGACGACGCGCATTGAATTCACGCTGCCGAAGGCGCTGAAGGCGGAGCTCGTGGTGTACGATCTCACCGGGCGTCGCGTGAAGACGCTGATGAACGAGGAAACGCATGCGGGCAAGCACTTCGTCCAGTGGGACGGCACGAACAGCGTCGGCCGCAGCGTATCCAGCGGCACGTACTTCTACAGGCTGACCGCGGGGTCGTTCACAAAGGTCGAGAAGATGATGCTGGTGCGGTAATGTGAACGGGCGCGAGCCGCTGCCCCGCCTCATGGCGGGGCGGCGGCGAAGCCCCGTGTTACGATCAGACAGCGAGGGTGTTATGCGCAACCGGCTCGTACAGTTCGCGGGAGTCGCCCTGTTCGCGTTCGCGGCAGTGCAATGCACCACCGGCGTGGAGCCTTCCCCGGGACCCGGGACCATCCGGGTCATGATCAAGGGCGTCGAAACCGATACGATGATCGTGATCCAGAGCGATTCGTCCGAGTTCTCGCGGTGGGACCTCTTCGATCTCTACCTTTCGACGGGGAGGATCTATCAGGGCGATATCTACTCTACGATTTACAACAACCCGAGCGACGACCGCAAAGGTTCGGACACCGTCAATATCCTTGCGCGCGAATGGCTTGACGGATCGCCGATTACCCCGCGGGATACGGCGCGCATCACGCCTCAGAACAGCAGGTGGATCAATCATGTCATATTCGAATCCTACGTGCCGCCCGGCAATTACGACCGGCTGTACTTCGCGCTGACGGCTACGGAAATGGAGATCTTTATCCCAAAGCACTATCTGAACCCTGTCCAGCTGCCTCCGGGGGTCGAGCCCGGGATGGGATTCGACATCCCGTTCACGGTAGTGGAGGGCGGAGTGACGGAAGTCTTTCTTGAAATTTACCCGTACCAGTCCCTCTCGCGGTACAGAGACGCATTCTATTTTGACCGCCAGATGGTGGTGAGCAATGTCACGTGGTGACCGTGCAGTGAGACCTGCCATGAACAGAGTGTTTCGACTTCTTCTGCCGGTGCTGGCGGCCGGGCTTCTGGCCCTGTCGTGCGATCGGCCCACGTCCCCTCCGAACGTCAACGGTCCGCCCGACACGCGTCTGGCGAACGTCCCGGCCGACAATGACACGTTGTTTGCGCTTGTGACGTTGAACTGGAGTGCGGGCGACTATGACGGCTTCATCACGAACTACCAGTACAGGTATTTCACGGAGCACCTCGCGCCAGGTTCGACGGCGCTGTGGCTGGCGTTTGACTCCACGGACTGGACGGACACCGTGGGTACCGGCGCCGTGATCGCTTTCAACTCCACGGAGGAGCTGAACAGGCAGCGTTTCCTCGTCCGTGCCTACGACAACGACGGGAACGTGGACCCCCAGCCTGCCGAGAAGATCATCTATACGCGCAGGATCGCCGCACCCGTCACGACGATTACCTATCCGCGCGACGGGATGACGATGCTTGTGGACGACGAGATTACCGACTGGTGGGAGGGTGTCCTGCTCACCTTCAAGGCCGTCGACATCTCCAAGGAGGGGAAGATCGAGGAGTATGCGTGGCAGGTGGACGGTGGTGCCTGGACGTGGCAGGAGGACACCTCGGTCTTTATCTCCCCGCATGAGTTTGCGGGAACGCTCAGCGGCCAGCATACGATCGTGGTGACTGCGAGGAACAACACCAATCTGGTGGATCCGAAGGGGGACACCGTACGCGTCAATCTCCTGAAGCCCTCGTTCACGCAGAGCGTCTTCATCATCGACGAAACCGACGAGTTCAACAACCCCTTCATTACGCTCAGCATTAAGGATTCCGTCACAGACGCATTCTACGCCGAGGTGTTTCCGGGCGCAACCATGTGGGACTACAAACAGCGCGGTATGCCGCCGCGGGAAGTGCTGGCTGACTACCAGCTCGTGTTGTGGCATGCAGACGACGTTCCGGCATCCCGGCCGCACAAGATTTCTGACCCCGCGAACATCGAGATCCTGACCGACTACATGAAGGTCGGCGGGAAGTTCCTGATGAGCGGCTGGCGCATCCTCAAGTCGTTCGCCTACTACAACAACTTCCCGTTTGCCTTCCAGCCGGGGACATTCGTCTACGACTATCTGCACATCCGCACGGTGAACGAGACGGACATACTGGGCGACATGACCGGAGGGAAGGGCAAGACCGGAGACTTCACCAGTTTTGCGGTCGACTCCGCGCGCCTGGCGTTCTTCCCGTACGATGGCAAACTTTCCCAGGTCAACATTATCACCACGATGGCCGGGTTCACCGATATTCTCTATTCCTATGTCAACGCGGACAACAGTCCGAACGTCTCATACCGCGGAAGGGCCATCGCGCTGCGGTACTACGGGACTGTCTACGACGCGGTCGTGCTCGGGTTCCCGATGTACTTCGTGAAGCGGGAGGATGCGAAGATCATGGCACGTGAAATCCTCCAGAGTCTGCATGTTCAGTGAGGAGTGTGGTATGCGCAAACTCATTCTTCGTGGACGCGACATTGCCTGGCTCGCCGGGGCGCTCGTACTGCTGTGCGCCGCTCCGCTGTCAGCTCAGAATACGGGCAAGATTGCTGGGACCGTCAAGGACAAGCAAACCGGCGAGGCGCTGGTGGGCGCCAATGTCTCGGTGAAGGGGACGACCCTTGGAGCATCCTCGGACGTCGACGGACATTTCTTCATCCTCCGCGTTCCACCTGGAGTCCACGACGTGCAGGTCTCGTCGGTCGGGTACCAGTCCGTCACGGTCAAAGGGCTGAAGGTCCAGGTGGATCTGACGGCAGAATTGAACGTGAAGCTCGAGCCGACGGCCATCGAGGTCGAAGGGGTGACCGTGCTGGCGGAGCAGAAGATGGTGCAGAAAGACATCACCTCGACCCGGCGGACGGTCACGCAGGAAACCATGCGCGAGACCCCCGGGCTGGATGCCATGTCCGACGTGTTCAAGCTTCAGGCAGGGACATCGATGACAGCCGTGTCCACGCCCTTGCTGCTCGCGAATGGGACGCAGCTTCAGGTCCGGGATGAGAGCCTGCAGGACGTGCATATCCGCGGGGGCCGGGGAGGCGAGATTCTGTACATGGTGGACGGCATGCCGATGACGCATCCCATCTACGGCGGCAGAAGTGTCATGGACCTGAACCTTTCGGACGTGCAGAGCGTGGAGCTCCTGACCGGTGCGTTCAACGCCGAATACGGCCAGGCGCAGTCGGGGGTGGTGAATATCGTGACCCGGAGCGGCGGCGAGCGGTACTCGGGTGGGATCGAGTACAAGACCGACCGGCTCGGGTTCTTCGGCGATTCGTACAACACCGACTACGGTTCACTCTACATCGGTGGCCCAGAGCCCATCACGCAGGCACTCCTTCCTGCGCTCGGGCTCGATGTCGGACGGGGACTTTCGTTCTTCATATCGACGAACGCAAACCTGACAAACACCGAGTACGATAACGGACGGACCCGAGGAACGATTCCGTTCTTCCTGTGGGACATCACCGAGCGGCAGAGCAACACCACGAACTTCAACGCCAAGATCAACTGGGATATCACCGGCGAACACAAGTTCGCATTGAGCTATCACAACACGAGGATGAACTGGACCGGCTACGAGTGGCAGTGGATCTATTATCCCGACCACCGGGCGGCGTGGCGGCGAAATAACACCTCGCTGATGGCCTCGTTCAACCACGTGCTGTCCAAGTCGACATACTATAACATCATGGCAGGGTACCTGGGTGTGCAGTACAGCGGATCGCTCAATGGCATGGCGCCGCCGAATTTCTGGACTGCTGACTCCAGCGGCCAGCTCTCGCCCCTGTACGCGACTCCGGCCATCGATCCGAGCAACGGCTTCTTCGACGCGAACGGCGTCGAGTCGTACTGGCGCGACGACAAGACCGGCACATATACGCTCAAGGGAGATCTTACCTCGCAGGTCCATCCGGCGCATATGATCAAGACGGGCTTCGAACTTCAGTACAACGACATCAGCTACATCGATATCCAGGATGGCGGGACGAAGCTGTCCAACTACGGACAGGGCATCGATTCGATCCCTCCGCCCGGGCCCTACCCTCAATTCGGCCAGAACAGGTGGGTGTTCGACGTCAAGCCGATCATCGGCTCGCTCTTCATCCAGGACAAATTCGAGCTGGAGTATCTCGTCATCAACGCCGGCGTGCGGGTCGACTATTTCGATCTCGGAAGCACGGTCATGGAGGAAGGGTGGCGCAACCGGTGGGAGCTTGCAACGGGCCTGAAAGCGGATTGGTCGCAGCGCAAGTTCAAATTCAGCCCGCGGTTCGGCGTGTCGTTCCCGATATCAGAGATGACGGTGGTGTTCTTTTCGTACGGTCACTTCAACCAGCTCCCCGAGCTTCAGTTCTACTACCGGGATCCGTACAGCAGCACGTACACCGGGAATCCGGGGCTCACCTATGAGCAGACAATCCTGTACGAATTCGGGTTCACGCACCAATTGAGCGACTTCTGGGCCATCGACATCAAGAGTTACGGCAAAGACATCTCGGACCAGATTGGATCGACCACGGTGTACGGGGAGGCAGGAACGCCGATCGAACTGTACGACAACAAGGCCTACGGGCGGACGAGGGGCCTGGAGTTCGAGGTTGTGAAAAATTACTCGGGGCTGATCTCCGGCCGGGCAACGTACACCATCCAGTGGGCAAACGGGTACTCCTCGTCGGCGTTCGACGACTATGTCCGGTCGACGACCAATCTTCCGTACCCCATCCGCGAGCGCGCGCTGGACTGGGATGTCCGGAACCAGGTGATCGTCCAGGCGTCCCTGGGTGTCCCGCCGCGCATCCATCCCGAGGTGTTCGGGATCCCAATGCCGGACGACTGGAATCTGACGCTTCTCTACCGGTTCTCGACCGGCACGCCGTACACTCCGGGGCAGGCGACGCTCAACCCCGTGGAGCTGCAGAAACAGGAGAACACTGTGTACGGCCCCTCCACCATGTCGACCGACCTCAAGCTGGAGAAGGGGTTCATTATTGAAGGGGTTCGGCTGGCCTTCACACTCGACATCTTCAATCTCTTTGATCAGCGCAACGTCCAAACGACTCAAAGCAACGTGGGCTTCAACAGATGGACCGGGAAGCCATACGTCTACGGCGACCAGGAGCAGCCGCAGAACAACCTGTACGATTACTATACGATGTACGCGTTGCGCGACCCGCGCGTATTCTCCACGGGACGCACGACAAAGCTCGGTTTCAGGGTCGATTTCTGATTTGGGTCATCGCCGGACGGACCACGAAGGAATGCACGCAATGCTTGATCGAACAGTCACCCGACGAACACCGACGCGATGCGCCGGCCTTGCGTCACGCCTGGCGTGCGGCGCCATGCTGGCGCTCGTCCTCAGTGGGGCGATCGATGTTCCCCTCTTTGCCCAGTACACAAATCTGGACTGGCGGATGACCACGGCGGGGAAGATCCGACAGGTGATCACGAACATGGGGGCCATGGACAAGGCCCGCACCGATTTCCCCGGGTTGATCAACGCCGAGTTCCCGCCGGGCAGCGACGAAGAACATTTGTACCAGGGCGGATTCTGGGTGGGCGGCATCACTCCCACGGGCGATACGCTCGTGTCCATGACGCAAGCGCACTTCACGCCGCATGAGTTCTACCCCTCAGCGGCGTCCTGGGATACGATCTGGACCGGCTCCAAGGGCGACACCCTTCAGATTCCGTACTGGCCGAACTATGAATGCATATCCGACCAGGATTTCGTGTGCCGGTATAGCGACGATAACCTCCTGAATATCGACGACCATACGCCGATGCACCTGGACGTGGTCCAGACGGTCTACTCCTGGAGTTCCGGCCAGCTGGACGAATTCCTTCTCTACAAGTACTACGTCACGGCCAAGCAGTTCCCGATCTCGAATGCCTACCTCGGATTCTGGATGCACAGCGCGATCGGGAACGTCGGGGCGTCGGACAACTTCATCGACGAGTACACGCACTACTACCCGCAGTACCACATGGCTCTTGCCGAGGATTCGCCCGGGTGGACTGATGGGACGGCGATCAGCCCTGTCGGCTTCAGCGTTCTGGCCCCCGTGGCCGGCGTCGAGAAGTGGTCATTCAAGTATTATGAGCACGAGGAGTTGCCAAGCCGCGATCCGGCATGCTACAGGGAAATGGCGAGCGGCACGATCATGCCTGACCGCATCGAGCGCGCGCGCGCGCACATCATTTTCGCGTTCGGGCCGTTTTCCCTTGGCGTCGGGGATACGCTCGTCGTCGAGATGGGTGAGGTGTTCGGGTTCGGGTTGAAGGATGCCCTGGCCAACGCGGACTACCTGAATTTCCTGAAGAGCAAGAACTTCCGCGTTCCGGCGCCCCCTCCCAAGCCGCCGTTGAAAGTGACGACAACGAGCCACGAAGTCAACCTCGACTGGACGCCGCAGCCTGGCGGCTCCAATCCTGAGACGTATACGGACGCCAACCGGGGCGACACCGTCACGCATCCGTTTGAAGGGTACCGTGTCTACCGAAGCACGAAGAGCTCTGACGGGCCGTGGACGCTGCTTGCGGAGTACGATGTCCCCGGAAACGGTTACGGGTACGAGACCGGCCTGAACTACACGTACAAGGACCCGGGCCTGCTGAACAACGTCGAGTACTATTATACGGTGACATCGTTCTCCCTCCCGGACGAAGTCATCCACTTCCCGTCGCAGGAATCCGGACTCTCGGCCAACGTGAAGGAGGTCGTCCCTGGAACTTCTCCGCCCGCGACGGTGGGCGAGGTAGCTGCGGTACCCAACCCGTACCGGGGGGATATCCCCTACAGCTCCTACAATCCGCCCTGGGAACGCCCCACAGGGGATCGCCCCTGGTGGATGGAGCAGGACCGCCGGATCCAGTTCATCAATCTTCCGGAGCTGTGCGAGATCAAGATTTATTCGCTTGCCGGCGACCTGGTGAACACGCTGCAGCACAACGACCCTTCTCGAGGGTACGAGGACTGGAATCTGACGTCGTCCGTGGGGCAGGCGATCTCCAGCGGGCTGTATTTGTTCACCGTGGAAGACAAGAAGAACGGCAATGTGCAGGTCGGCAAATTTGTGATCATCAAGTAGCGCGGCATTGCGAAGGTGACGCATGAAGACCAAGACGTGGATAGCACTGGTGGTGCTCCTTCCCGGGATCGCGGCGGCTCAGTACAACCGTCCGGGCAGCACTGACGCACAGTTTCTGAAGCTGGGGGTGAGCGCCCGCGGTGCAGGTATGAGCGATGCCTACCTTGCCGTGGCGAACGGCGCCGAGGCGACGTACTACAACCCGGCGGTGCTGCCGTGGCTGGAACGGACCGACGTCGTGTTCACCCACACCGAATGGTTCGCGGGGGTCAAGCACGAGTTTGCCGCGGTCGCCATGTCGTTCGGCGATATTGGCGCCTTCGGCCTCTCGGTGACAGCACTGTATACCGACGAGATGAAGGTCAGGACGCCGCTGCAGCCCGAAGGGACGGGAGAGACGTTCTACGTCGGCAACTACCGGTTCGGCCTGAGCTATGCGCGCTTCCTGACCGACCGCGTGACGATCGGGGCAACAGTCAGCTACATCAACATGAAGCTGTACAGCGACTTCACGGCTGACGCCTTCTCCGCTGATATTGCTGTCATGTACCGCTCTGACTTCCGAGGCTTCCGGTTCGCGCTTGAGATCGCCAACTTCGGGTCGAACGTCAAGTACGTCAATGAGTCGTACCCCCTCCCGACGAACTTCCAGTTCGGTCTTGCGATGAACGCGATCGAATGGGACGATCACATCCTTCTGGTGAGCGCCGCAGCGATCAAGCCGAACGAGGGCGAGCCGCTTGCTCAGATTGGCGGAGAGTACGCATTCCAGAATCTCCTGTTTCTCCGAGGCGGCTACCGCTTCAATTACTCCGCGGCAACATACTCTGTCGGAGCCGGCGTTGCGCTGGACATCAGTGGCTTCGGGGTCCGGATGGATTATGCCTACAACGACTACCAGACCCTGGGAGGAAGTCATCGCATCGGGATCGGGCTTTCGTTCTGATCGGCGGCGCGGCGGCTGGCCGGCTCACTTTCTGGCTCCCATCGCGCTTGCGGCCGCGCTGACCGCGCTTGCGGCGCAGGCGACAGCGGGGCAGGGGCCGGAATCGGGAACGGCCCCCGTCCCGACGCTCCCTTCTTCGTTTCCCCTCGATTCCTACACTCCCCACGGGTATATCGACAACCCGTACCATTCAATGGTGTTCAACCGGAGCGGAGTGATCCGATCGTATCCTCCGCTCGGGATGGGCTGGTGGCGCACCGATTTCGAGGGCGCCTACGGCGACGGCCCGCGAAACTATCTGAACTACGTTTCGCTGATGCAGGTGTCCCTGCACGCACGCGGCGAGACATTCCTGGGGAGCGAAGACTTCGCCCGGGCCGGCTGTGAGCTCGCGTCGTCGTACCACACCAAGCATGCGTTGAGCTACGATTGGACATTCCGGTCGATCACGACCAGCGTGCTCTATTTCCTCCCGCGCGAGCACACGCTGGCCTGCCTGGTGACGCTCAAGAACGCTTCGTCCACTTCGGAAGAGGTCGTGATTCACGCGACACACGTGTACGCGACCGGGCCCCTGAAATGGTGGGGCAGGGACGGGATGGTCTCACGGTATGTCCCCGAGGCCGGAGGAGCAGTGGCCAAGGTCTGGGCGTACGGCGACGCATTCGCGATGGGTGCGACCGCCACTGCTGTCGCGCACCACGGGTTCGCCTCCGCCGCGGAATGGGAGGGATGGGTTCGGTCAGGTGGCCGTCAGTCCGGAGGGGTCGCATCGTTGCGTGGCCGGGGGCCGTTGCGCACGAGCCTTAGCTATGCGGTGACGGTCCCGCCCCGGGCATCCACCACGTTGCTGGTGTGCCTCAGTCGGGGTCCCAGTGAGGAGGAGGCGCTGAAGGAGTTGCGGAACGGACTGGGCTCCTCGGCCGACAGTCTCGCGCGGCAGCTTGAGCGGGACGAGCGATTCTGGTCGGGCGCGCCGCGCCTGTCCGGAGACTGGCCGGTGTCCTGGAAGCGTGGGTGGGTGTACGATTTCGAGACCCTCCGCATGACCGTTCGGCCGCCGCTCGGCATCTTTCGCCACCCGTGGGACGGGATGCAGGTGCATTCGCCGCGCCTGGTGCTGGGGGAGACTGCGCTCGACATGCAGGCGCTGGGTTATGCGGACCCGGACCTTGCGCGGGAGGTCATTCTCGGAACGTTTGCGGATGCCCCAGCCCCCAACATCCCCTGCGCGCGCGAGGATGCAAGCGTCAACATGGTTTCTTCCGACGGGTCGGAGTGCGGCACCGCTCCGATGTGGGGCTATCCGTTCCATGTCATCGCATCGCTGTTCCAGTCCACGCGCGACAGCCAGTGGGTGAAGGAGTTGTACCCCCGGCTCTCTGCATATCTCGAATGGTGGCTGGCGAACCGGACCGACAAGGAGGGATGGCTGCACTGCAACAACAGCTGGGAATCCGGGCAGGATGGTTCGCGCCGGTTTCTTGTGGCCGAGGGGAACGAGGCGGCGGTTGCCGACTTCGTCCGCACTGTGGATGTCGAGGCAAGCATGGCGCAGGCCATGACCGTCATGAGCACGTTTGCCGGGGTTGCGGGGCATCCCGAGGACCGGCAGCGATGGGAGGAGCTCGCGTCGCGCCGGGTTGCCAACACGAGATCGATGTACGTCGACGGCTGGTTTCGCGACTGGGATGCGCGCTCCGGGCGTCCTATCATCCTGCCCGACCACGTGGACGTGATGATGCTGACTCCGTTGACATGCGGAGTTGCCGCACCCGACCAGATCCGCGGAGTCCTGCCGACAGTGCGAGCCACTCTTCAGAACAAGCCGGGGTGGATCCAATGGCCGCCGGCCCTGCAAACGTTTACCGAGGCGGCGTGGAACGGCGGCTTCCAGGCGGAGGCTGCGGAAGAGATCGCGCGCATCGCAGACCGGGTCTATGCCCGCACCGACGCCCGGCAGATCCGGACTGTCGATTCAACGGACCAGTTCTCGTACAGGATCCCCGGTGTGGCAAACGAGTTCTGGCCGCTGAAGGACCGCCCGGCCGGCGGCGAGAACTACGGCTGGGGAGCGACGCTCCCGACCCACATTATCCGGACCATCATGGGCCTCCGTGAATACGACGATGGGCGGAGGACTGGATTCACGGTCGCGCCCGCGCTGCCCGGCAAGTTCCGGAAGCCGGGGATGAGCCTCGGTCTCACGGGATTTCGATATCTGGACCGGCGGTTCGATGTGCTGTACACGGCAGGCGCCGGGAGGTCTGTCGAGGTCAAGGTCTCTCCGGTCGGCCGGGCTGTCGCGCGATTCGAGGTGATGGACCGCACGTCGGACCGGGTCGTGGCGCGCTCCTCCGCGGGTGAGCCAGCGGTGTTCTCCGCGCGCGCCGGGGAAGCCTTCATCGTGGTCATCAGGTGAGGAGAAGCAGGATGCGACTGTTGGTCATCTCAGCCCTCGCGCTTGTCACAGCGATCCCCCTGTCGGCCCAGCGCCCGTTTCTCTCGTCGCTGCAGGCGACAAAGGATGCACCCCTGTTCACCACCTACGCCGCGGCGATGGAGCGCTCGGAGTTCACACTCGACGAAGGATATCATCTGTCGTACTACGACACCTCGCGCGGGATCGAATTCACAACCGACAATGCCGGCGATTGGGGGCTCGCATTCCGGAGGGGCTCGCGCTTCGTCGTCGGCTTGAACGGGCTCGCACGTCAGCCTGTCGTGACCGCGTCGTACTCGGACATGGTGCGGTACTCGTATGCGCCGTTCGACGACGTCGAGGCGAAGGCGACGTTCGTGGTCGCCAGCTCGCACATGGCGGTGCACGAAGTGACCCTGACGAACACGGGACGCTCCAGCGTCCAGCTCGACCTGATTCCGTTCCTGCAGAACCGCGGGCGAGCGTTCAACAATGTGAGTCTTCAGAAAGACCTGAACGCTCTCGCGTTCACGCACGAGGAATTCCCGGATTCCTGGGTGCTGGAGCACGGCGTCCCGTACGTTCCGCTCGTGCACGATCTTCTTACGTTCTCGGAACCGGTCGACAGGCTGGTCAGCTTCATGAGTTACCGGTGGGGCGCCGTGGATATCCCGCCCTCCATCGAGTTGAATCGCGCTCCGGTGTTCGTCGTGTGGGGGCGGATGACGCATGGAAACGGCGAGCGGTGCCTGCACACCGCCGCGGGGGTGGGGATGACGGTCGTATACAAGAATGACCCCGGGCGAATTCTGACCGAGACGGCTCCCCGCTGGGGATACACTGTTGGGTTCTCCTCTTCGTCAGCCCTCTACGGAACCGACGTTGCGAACTTCGGCCCCGTTCACGCAGGCGACTCCATTACGGTGATGCTCCGCTGCAACGCCACCGGTGAGACTGCGACCATTGCCACGGCTGTCGGCGACACCTCGAAGGAGCACGACCGCCGCATCGATGCACAGTTCAGTCCGACTTCCGGCCCCGTGCCTCCGGCCGGCGTGCGACGCGACATCTGGGGGAGCGGCACGGAGCTCCGCCTGTACTGGAAGCCGGCTCCCGGGCTGCGCTATGCGGTGTACCGCCGCGACTATCGCGCGGGCGGCACATACGAGCGTGTCGCGGGACCTTCGGAACAGCCGTTTTACACGGAAAAGAACATCGGTGACGACAAAATCTACGGGTTTGTGGTAGTGTCGGTGGATGCCAGCGACCGCAGGAGCGGCCATTCGAATGAGGTCAACAATATCGAGGGGAGCGACTTCCTCACCGATGTGAAGTACCCGGGGCAGGTCAAGGCCGACGCGCGGGATCTCGTGAAGGTGCTCGGGGCGTGGAAGCGCGTGGACCTCGCGCCCGGGCAGTCGAAGTCGTTCCGCGTCGTCCGTGCGGTGCGCCGGCCGGAGGCCAGCCAGGACACGTTGCTGGCTCATGCGCGCCGGCTCCTCACGGCCGACCTGGACGCCTATCAGACGGCGGACGAGAAGCTCTACAGCGCGATCCCGCCTCTCCCCGGAGCCGACCCTGACCACCAGCTCCTGTACTGGAGCGCGTACTCGCTGATGCGGCAGGTCATGCTGCCGCCCGAGGGGAAGTGTTCGTACAACTACTACGTCTTCTCGCGCGAGCCGCAGTGGGGGTGGGGGCACGGCGGACAGGTGTTTCACGAAAGCCTCACGATGCTCGCCTACGCGCTGATGGATCCAGTGAGCGCGATGAATTCCCAGCGCGTCTACCGGGAGCGGCAGTGGAAGGACGGGTACATTCTGTACCGGACCGGGCCGTACCTGGACGAATCCATCATTCACGAGGGACAGTACACGACGTCCGCACCATGGTACGCCTGGCAGAACTGGGAGGTGTATCGCCTCACGAAGGATCGAAGCTTCCTGGAAGAGATGTATGCGTCCAGCACGAAGCTCTACGATTACTACGTGTCGCGGCGCGATCAGGATGGTGACGGCCTCTGCGAATGGGGAGGGCACGCCGTACTGGAATCCGTGCGCGACGCGCGCGTGGCGGTGTGGGATGAGGTGGGATGGCCCTCCAATTTCGAAGGGGTCGACCTGAACGCCATGCTTGTCAGCGAGGAGAAGGCGCTTGCGGCGATGGCGCGCGAGCTCGGAAAAAAAGGCGACGCGACATCGTGGGATGAGCGCGCGCGGGTGCGGACAGACCTGATCAACAGGACGATGTGGGACGCGTCGACTGGCTTCTACTACAATGTCGATCGGTCGGACAACGATTTCTCGTTCAAGGCGCCGAACGACCTGAAGCGTCGCGAGATCATCGGCTTCCTGCCGCTCTGGGCAGGACTGGCGGACTCGATGCAGGCCGCGACGCTTGTGCGTTCGCTGCTCGACTCGAGCATGTTCTGGCGGCCGTATGGTGTGCCGTCACTCTCCGCGTCGGATTCCTACTACAACCCGAAGGGGTACTGGAACGGGCCGGTCTGGGTTGAGTGGGACTATCTGATTCAGCGCGGGCTCCAGCAGTACGGATACCACGCACAGGCGAAGGAGCTCGTGCGCAGGGTGGCAGCCGGGATGATCGCGCAGTTGAAGAAGGACCACAACTTCTGGGAGTTCTACAGTCCGGACGAGCCCTGGGCCGGATATCACAAGACGTACATCTGGGCCGGATTGATCGCGCGGATGATGGCCGACGCCAGTCACTGAAAGGGTGGTAATGAAGTCGAGACATATCGTTGTCTTTATCCTGCTCGCGCTCGGGTGCGGGACCCTCGCCCGCGCCGAAGGGATCCAGGGCGTGGAATTTGCGTCGAAGGGTGGGCTAACGGTTGCAGGGTATAGGGACGGCTCCGGGAAGACCGTCCGACTTTCTGTGGCTCTGCCGCTCTTCACGTGCACGGTCAATGACGCGCTGAAAAGCGCCGCCGACTGTTCGGTTATGAAACAGGGCGATTCGCTGGCATGGACGAGCCCGTTCGGGCTTGCGGGGTCAGTTCGCTGGACGCCAGGCGGACCGAGGGGGTGGAAGGGCACGATCACCTTCAAAAACGCATCGGATTCGACGCTTCGCCTCGCCGAGATCGTTCCGCTGGGCGAGTCCCCGGAACGCGCGTTCATCCGCGCTTCCGGCCCGTCCGGCCATCAGTTCCGCCTGAGCCGCTCCACGCTCTTCCGCCCGGGGGTGGGCCCTATCGGGGTCGTCTTGCCTGACAACGCCTGGGAACTCGGGTTCTGCGACGCGACGGCGGGCAACGGCAGATCGCTTGTGGCGATTGTGCGCCGCACCAACTCGGACGGCTCGGATGTGCGGCGGTTCAGGACCGAGCTCAAGCCTGGCGGATGGGTGCAGTACGACATCTACGTCGATGATCACGGGGGCGACTGGCGGGACGGGCTGCGCCTCATGTTCCAGGGCCGTTGGCTCTACGACCTGGAGTCGTTCGATGACACGCTGTTCAAACGTCCGGACCTCGCGTGGATCAGGGAGAGCTATCTGTTGATGCTCCAGTTCGCGTGGGACCGGGAGTACTATGACGCGCTGACAGGGACGTCGAAATTCAAGACATTCCTCCCGTCCATGGACTCGCTCGTGGGAGGATATGAAGCATATATGCTCTGGCCTACATGGCCGCGCCTCGGGCTGGATCAGCGCAACCAGTGGGATATGTATCGTGATCTTCCGGGCGGGATTGCGGAGCTGAAGAGCCAGGTTGCCTTCGCGCGCACGCGCGGGACGAAGTTCTTCATTGCATACAATCCGTGGGACGAAAGCACCCGGAAAGAGGATCACCTCGCGGGCATGGAGAGCATGCTCCGCACGCTCGATGCAGACGGCGTCGTGCTTGATACGTGGGGCCAGTCGAGCCGCGATTTCCAGGCGGCGGCCGACAGGGTCAAGCCGGGCGTGATCATGTACAGCGAAGGGATGGCAGTCCCCGCCGACATGCCGGGCATCGTCGCGGGGAGAGTGCACGACGCGATCTACATGCCGCCACCGCTCAACCTCAACAAGCTGATCAAGCCGGACTTCGCCATCTTCCGGGTCATCCAGCTTGCGGAAGGACGGATTCATCGCGAAATCGGCGTCTCCCTGTTCAACGGCTACGGGAACGAGCTGAACATCATGCGGCCCGGGCGCCCGGACTGGATCGAGGAGGAGCTGGCGTATCTCGGTCTCGCGACGAAGGTGTTGCGCGAGAACGCGTCGGCATTCACCGTGAAGGACTGGATCCCGCTGCTCCCGACTACCGTGGACAGTGTCTGGGTCAACTGCTGGCCGGCCGCTGAGAAGACGGTGTACACCGTATACAGCCTGCGCCCTGAAGGATACAGAGGTCCGCTCTTCGCCGCGCCCCCGGCGCCCGACTTCCATTATGTCAGCCTCTGGCACCACGAGGAGCTTGATCCCGTCCGGCTTCAGGACACGAGCTACGTGCAGGCGACTGTGGAAGGGTTCAGCCGCGATTGGCTCTGGACGCGGCGCGAAGGGAGCGTCGATTGCATCGCGAGGCTTCCGCGGCTTCTTGACGTTTCGGTGGAAGGAGACTCACTGTTCGTCTCGGGACGCCGCGGCACCCGGATCGTGTTCTCGGCGGGAAACCCGTCCTACTCGACGCGCAGCGCGGAGCTCTCCCCGGGCACGCATGCCGTGTCTCTTCTGGCAACGGTCGGCCGCCACGAGGAGAAGTTCGTCGTGCAGCTGTTCGACGGCCGTGAGCTCCTCGACGAACGGATCGTGAACGTGCCCCTCGCCACGCCGCGGATGATCTCGGGTGTGACCCGAACGAGGCCTGCGGCCAACGCACCAAAGGGGATGACGGAGGTCCCGGCCGGAACGATTGTCTACAACACGACCCGGAGCTTCCTGAGCCCCAACGAAGTCATTCCGTACCCCGGTTCGGGAAAGCCCGACACGCTCGCCATGCAGCGGTTTTTTATCGACACCTATCCGGTCACAAACAGCGATTTTGCTGCTTTTTTGGCCGCCGAGAAGTACAGACCGAAGGATCCCGCGAACTTCCTGAAGCACTGGGCAAAGGGGAACCCGCCGGCGGGCATGGAAGACCATCCGGTCGTATACGTGGACGCAACGGATGCGCAGGCGTATGCCCGGTGGGCCGGCAAGCGGCTTCCGACCGAGATCGAGTGGCAGTACGCGGCGCAGGGGACAGACGGAAGGAAGTACCCCTGGGGTCCGGCGATGGATTCGACACGCTGCAACTGGAAGCTCGAACACACTTCTTCTGTGACGGCATACCCCGGAGGAGCGAGCCCGTTCGGCGTTATGGATCTCATCGGCAACGTCTGGCAGCTCACGAACGACGTGTACGACAACGGGACGTTTGTGTTCTGCATGCTGCGGGGAGGGAGTTACTACAACCCAACGTCGAGCTGGTGGTACATCCCGGGCGGTCCGCAGCCCGCAGACAATCCGCAGATCCTGCTGATGGTGTCGCCGGCGTTGAACCGTTGCGCGACCGTGGGATTCCGATGCGTGAAGGATGCAGGGTGAGGAGTTGGTGCGTCACGGATCCCGGGTGACGTTCTTGGCTTCGGACACGATGGCTGGGATGCGGGACATCAAGCCTGATGAGTGAGCTGGCCGTCGGTCAAGGACGCCGACAGCCCTGCCTGCGCATCCGGCGAAGTACATGATCACATTCTATTGTGAAGGCTGGGTCATCATGAAATGCATCACGTGGGCGCTGATCATCACGGCGTTCTCTGCCGTCCCGGCGATCGCCCAGCCGGTTGCCGCACCCGACATCGATGCTCTCCCATTTCTGAAGGAGGGCAGGCTGCTTCAGGTTTCGAGCTATGATCGCACGGGAGGGAACAGCGACTTCATAGCGATCAAGAGCGGCGAGACCGCGACGCTCGCGGACATCACCGGTCCGGGCGTCATCGTGAGAATCTGGGTGACGATCGCGTCCCCCGACAAGTATTTCCTGCGCCGGATCGTCCTGAGGATGTTCTGGGACGGGGAGGCGACGCCGTCCGTCGAGGTTCCGGTCGGGGACTTCTTCGGGACGGGTTTCCAGTACAAGCAGTACGTGACGGCATATCTGGGGATGTCCAGCGGCGGCTACTACTCATTCTTTCCGATGCCGTTCGGGAAGTCGGCCCGGGTCGAGGTGGTGAACGAGACGGGGGAGGAGATCAACTCGTTCTACTATCACATCGACTACCGGAAGCTCGAGAAGCCGCTGCCCGCCACTGCAGCGTACTTTCATGCCCAGTGGCGGCGTGACACGAGGGCCGGGCGCGATGCGAACTACACCATCCTCGAAGCGACAGGCCGCGGCCACCTGGTCGGCGTGAACATGAACATGCAGAGCTACGGCAACGGGATGCAGTATCTCGAGGGCGACGAAATGGTGTACGTGGACGGGGAGAAGGAGCCCTCCATCTACGGGACCGGGACAGAGGACTACTTCACCAGCGGATGGTACTTCAACCGCGGGGAGTACGCTGCGCCGTATCACGGCCTCATCCTCAAGGACGACTCGCTGTCCCGGATTGCCGCCTATCGATTCCATATTCAGGATGCCATTCCGTTCACGCGCTCGCTCCGGTTCACGATCGAGCACGGCCACGGCAACGAGGAAATCGCGGACTACAGCAGCACGGCATACTGGTATCAGCTCGAACCCCATCAGGCGTTTCCGGCGATGCCCCCGGCGGGGTTCCGCATCCCGCTCCGGGTAGCGGTGCCCAACGGCGCGATCGAAGCGGAATCACTGACGGTGTCGGGAAAGGGGCTGACCGCGAAACCGGAGGACATGAAGCAGTACGGTGCAGACTGGAGCGGAAATCGGCAGCTGGTGCTGGAGGGGGCGGAAGCAGGCTCGAAGTTCTCGGTTTCGGTCCCTGTCGCAGAGGAACGGTATGATCTTTCTGTCTACTACTCGATGGGTCCCGGATACGGAAACGTCGATATCAGCCATGGTGGGGCGGTCGTCGGATCGATCAAGGGATATGCCCCCGACGTCGTACCCGGAGGGAAAGTGGTGCTGAAGGACCTCGGCGCGACCAACGGCGTCATCCCTCTCGAATGCACGGTGACCGGGAAGGACGAAAAGGCATCCGGCTACGCGGTGGGGGTCGACGCGTTCGTCGCGGAGCCGAAGCGGGTATACATCCCGGAGTGGTATGTCATCGGACCGTTCCCGAATACGCGCAACGAGAAGCTCCAGCGGCTGGGTCTCGACACGCCGTTTCCGCCGGAGCGTGAGATCAAGCTGGATGCGCGCTACGAGGGTGTCAGCGGGCAGAAGGTGTCGTGGGTGCTGAAGCAGACTCCTTCCAGGGGCCGGTTCGATCTCTACGATTTCGATCCGTACGAGATGGTGGTGGTGTACGCGCTCACCTACATCTATTCGCCCCGGGCCGCGACAGTGCCGTTCCTGCTGGGGAGTGACGATGGCTCGAAGGTCTTCCTGAACGGAAAGGAGATCCACCGCTTCCTCGCCGTGCGTGTTGCCGCGCCGGATCAGGACCGCATCCCGCTGGCGCTCAAGGAAGGCTGGAATGCGCTGCTCCTGAAGATTGAGAACAATTATGGCGGGTACAATTTCTATGCTCGCATCATCGACCGGGAGAAGCAGCTTGTCATCAGCGCGACGCAGAAGCGGTAGGTGGAGGGACGGGATGAGAAGAATCACAAGGAGGAGGTGCGAGGTGGCAGGAGCATGCGTGCGTCGAACGCTTGCCGCGATTGCTTACGCGGTTGCCCTGACCGCACAGGCGCCGGCCGGCGTGACCGTCAGCGACGCATTCCTACGACTTCGGGCTGCCGGCGATGACCCCCTCTTCACGACGTACGCGGCGCCCATGAGCCGGTCGCGCTTCTTCGCCGACAAGGCGTACTTCATGGATTATTTCAGCCCGGAGCGCCCCGTCACGTATTCGAGCCAGTACGCCGGCGACCTGACCGTCGTCTGGAAATGCAACAACATGGTGATCTCGAAGACCCGCGAGTTCGCCGTGCGGCCGGTCGTGACAGCATCCTTCCCGGACATGGCGGTGCTTGAATACGAGCCATTTGCGGGGCTCAAGGTTCAGGAGGTGTTCTGCGTGTACAGTTCCGGTTCGGCGATCGTCGATCTGACGATCACGAACGCCGGCGCGGTCCCGATTGCCCTGATGCTGTATCCGGTGCTGCATCGCCCGGGCGACTCCTTGCAGGTTGTAGGGTACGATTCGTCGCTGCATGGGTACGTCGCCACGCACCACGAATCGCTGATTCGGCTTCACAGCAATCTGTACCGGGACCGGGGCTATCCTGAGAACTTCAGGAACCTCCTCTCGTCCAGCGGGGCTCCCGACAGCTACGGCGCGTACGCGGCCTGTTCGATCGAGGATTTCTATTTCGCGGCCAAGCGGCTGAGCAAGGTGCACGACAATGTGACGGCGCTGAACGTTCGGAAAGAAGGGGGGGCCGAGCTGATCGCGTTGCAGAAAGACGTCCGCCTTGCCCCGGGGGAGCAGACATCGGTGCGGTTCGTGCGGAGCGTCCAGGATGTGCGGCGCCCGATCGAGGAGCTCGCCGCGGACTCCCGCGCGGCGCTCGATGCCGACCTGCAGCGATGCGTCGATGACAATGTTGCCCTCTACGCGAAGGTCCCCAGGCCGGCGTTCACAACCGCCGCCGAGAAGCTTGTCTACATCGGCGCCCTGAATCTGGTGCGGCAGTGCATGCTTCCGCCGTCCGGCCAGACCGCGTACAATTTCTATGTGTTTTCCCGCAATCCCGTCTGGGGGTGGGGCCACGGGCACCAGGTGATGCACGAGTCTCTCTCCATGATCCCGTATGCCCTGCTCGATGCCCGCTCGGCCGAGGAGTCGCAGCGGGTCTACATCGAGCAGCAGTACGAGGACGGACTGATCGCATACCGGCACGGGCCGCGGGGGCCGCAGGTCTATCCGCATGAGGGGGTGCCGACCACGTCGGCGCCGTTCTTTGCCTGGACCAGCTGGGAAGTGTATGCGGCAGGGAAGAACAGGGACTTTCTCCGCGACGCATATCGCGCGGGGGCCGACTTCGTCAGGTATCTGGAGCGTGAACGCGACACGGATCAGGACGGGATGTTCGAGTGGGGTCCATACGGCATCATCGAGAACGTCCGCGACGGCTGGAACGTCGTGTTCCAGCTCTTTTCAGAGGGGACCGACGAGGGACGGGATATATCGCACGAGCTGGACGTGCTCGACCTGACGTGCGAGGTGGCCAACGAGATGCACTACCTCGGGCTCATGGCGAAGGAGCTGGGCGACACCGCCGGCGTGCGCGAATGGTCTCAGAAATTCTCGCGGGTCTCCGGGCTCATCAACCGCACCATGTGGGACCCACAGGACGGCTTCTATTACAATGTGTCGAAGGAGGACAACAGCTTCGTTTTCGAGGGGGCGAGCCTGAAGCGCAAGGAGTTGATCGGTTTCCTGCCGCTCTGGGCCCGCGTGGCTACCAGGGAGCAGGCCCGGAGGCTCGTGGCGCACCTGACTGACACAGACTCTTTCTGGCGGCGCTATGGCGTCCCGACGCTGGCAGCTGACGATCCGCACTTCACAGCGTTCGTAGACGGTTGCTGCCGCTGGAATGGCGCGGTGTGGCTGCTCTGGGATTACATGGTGATGAAGGGGCTGAGCAACTACGGATACAACGATCTCGCCCGGAAGGTCGGCGACAAGATGATGCTTGCGGTAACGACGCAGCTCTCCCTGAATCACCGGTTCTGGGAGTCATACAGTCCGGATTTCCCGGTCCAGGAGAGCCCGTCCAATTACATCTGGGATTCGATCATGGCGCGCGTCCTGCTCGACATGTACGGCGCGCGAAAATAAAGAGAGGTTCGTTCGGTCAGAGAGGGAGTGAAGCGATGAAACGACGATGGTGCATGATGGCATGCGCGCTCGCGACGGTGGGCGTGGTGCAGATGGCGGCCCCCGGTGCGTTCGGGCAGGTCACCGACGTGAGGATCCTGGATCTTGGGGCGGAAATAACCGCCGGGACCGCGCAGGTCACGTACGTTCCGGAATTCACGGGCGATCCGTTGAAGCCGTTCGATGGCAGCCCGTTCACCGAGGTTGCGGTGTTCAATACGGACTCGCTTGCGGTCACGCTGGCGTTCGATTCGCTGACGAACATCCAGCAGAGCAACGTCTTCGTCTGGAGCGACATGACGTGGACGCTCGAGTCGGCGGAGTCGATGTCAGACCTGGACGCGAAGGCCGGGACGTACTCCCTGCTGGCCGTCGCTCATCCGGGACCCGCGTTTGCGTGGGATTCGGTGGCGTTCGCCGCGCAGGATGTCCGTGTCGTCCGCCTGACCATCAGGAACGCATCGGCGCAGAACGTCATCCTGGGTGAATGGAGGCTGCTCTCCTCGGTCACCTTCACGAATCTGGTGATCTACCCCGTGCCCATTCGTCTGATGGTCGGGAGGAGCCTGCAGCTGAGCGTGAAGGTGGCAGACGACCGGGGGAACATTCATCCGTATTTCCTGAGCGCGCCGGTGCTCTGGGGTACCTCCGATGGGTCGAAGGTGTCGATGGACGAAGACGGTCTGGCTACCGGCATTGCGCTGGGGTCGGCCACGATCAATGCCTCCGTCAGCGGTGTTCCGCTCTCAGGGAGCGCCATCGCCACGGTCGAACCGGAGGTCGTAGCGCCCAAAGCGGACCCGATGACCGTAAAAGTGGCGCTCGTCATTGAGGACCCGAGGCTCGCGACGGACATGAGGATTCACGAGGAGTTCCACTGGAGGGACCCGCTGGTGCTGTCGAACGACCTGGTCCGCCACTTCCGTGAAGCGACCGACAGCGTGGTGAATTTTCAGTTTGTGGAAATTCAGGACGCGGACACGCTCTTTACGAAGTACTACGATCATTACCTGGGAGTGGAGGAATACGCCGCACTCCTCCGCGAACCCGGATGGGTGACGTTGAAGGCGGCTTCGGACAAGGACTCGCTCAAGTTCGACTACCGGGCCATGGTGAAGTACTACGGGTACGATCTGAAGCGCAATGCGGGCGAGATCGACGAAGTCTGGGTGTTCGCCGCCCCGTATCTCGCCATGTACGAGTCGCAACTGCTGGGGCCGGGGGCGTTCTGGTGGAACTCGCCCCCGATCAACGATGGGACGGCGTTGACGAAGCTCCTCTCGGTCATGGGGCTCAACTACGAGCGCGGCGTCGACCAGGCGTTCCACAGCTTCGGCCATCGTTCCGAGAGCGCCATGAGCGAGGCGTTCCGCCGCGCCCAGGGGAAGCCGTGGAATACGGGGCGGCCGAACCCTTCGCACTGGGATCTCTTCACGCGCATCGACAAGGACTTCCCGGGTCTGGCACATGTCGGCAACGTCCACTTCCCGCCGAACGGGGTGCGCGACTATGACTATGGGAACACCAGGGTGGTGCAGTCCCGGGCCGAGAACTGGCTGCACTATCCGTACCTGTACGATGACGTCGACTCGGTCAACGTCGCGACGTGGCTCTTGCAGCCGGGCGACCCGCTCGCGGAGGGGAACGATCACCTCGGATACATGCGCTGGTGGTACGGGCATTTGCCGCGATATCAGGGAGTGACGGACAGCGTTCTGAACAACTGGTGGCATTACATCCTCGACTTCGAGGCTGCGGAGGAACTTGCAAAGACGCTCACCGCTGTTGATCCGGGAACCCGGGGTCGTACGGTTCCGAAGGAATTCCGGCTTGAACAGAACTACCCAAACCCGTTCAACCCGTCGACCGTCATTGAATTCACACTGCCTCAGCGCGCGCATGTATCCCTGGAGCTGTACGACGTGCTCGGGCGGCGGGTGATGACGCTGGTGGATGGCACCCTCGAGGCCGGGAGCCATCGGACGGTGGTCGACGCATCCCGCCTGGCCGCCGGGGTGTTCTTCTACAGGCTCACGACCGCTGACAGGTCGATGACGAAGAAGATGATGATCCTCCGCTAGTGCGACGCTCAGCCGACTGTTACGGGAGAGCATGATGATGAGATTTCTGTGTCTTGCCGTGCTGTGCACCCTGTGTGCGCCTGTGCCATTGCGTGCCGGAGCCCCGGCGCTCCGCGTGGCGTACGCGGTGACAGCAACACCTCACACGGCTGAAGACAGTCTTGCCCTCCACTGGCTCGGAACCCATGCCGGCTGGCAGGTCGTGACCACCCGGGCTGACCGCGGTCTCCCGGACCTCGGAAAGGCGAGAGTTCTGTGGATCCACCTCCCCGACTCCGTCGGGTACAACGCCTTCCGTGCCCGGCAGGACGCCCTGAACGCCCTGAAGAAATACGTCGAGAGAGGCGGGCAGGCGCTCCTCACGGGATACGCTTCATTCCTCCCTAACGATCTCGGGTTGGAGAAGATCCGCCCGACGGTCCGATACGATACGCTCACGGACGATTGGCTCTGGGACAAGAAGGGATTCCAGAGCCACATGGGGCATCCGATGTTCGCGGGCCTCTACGGCGGGGATTACGTGCTGGATGGGAGGGAAGACCAGGTGCTTCCCATCGTCGGCTATTACGGTTCGGCATGGCCCGGCCGGAGCAGAGTGCTCGCAGTCGACAAGTCGTACGTGTTCATGTACGCTGATCGCAAGACGATCATGGAGCTGCGCGCGCAGAAGGGTCGGATCATCTTCGTCGGCGGGCTCATCTACTTCGCGCGGCCCAACAACATGCGCAGCACGATGGAGAAGTTTCTGGAGAACACGTTGCTGTACCTTGCCGGCCGGAACACGGCCGGTCCCGTGACCGCGTGGGAACCCTGTGACGGTGTGCCGCGGCCGCTGGCCGTCGCGTCCAGCCCGCTCCGCCTGTCAGACGAGCGGACTCTCCGGCGCCGTTCGGAGAGCGGACCGATGCTTGCGCGCGAGCGTTCGGAGAACGATTTCTTCGACGTCGCCGGACGGCGGGCCCTGGTGATGGGGTTCGAGAATGGCGGGATTGACGAGGCGTGGATTCACCCGATGCGCGTCATGCGCGACTTTCAGGCGGGCGTCGTGTCAGGTGATTCCGTCGCATGGCTTCAGAATATGGCGGTGTCGCTCGAGACCAGACCCGAATCGTTCACACGCATCTACACGTTGCCGGACGGCCAGCTCACGGAGATCGTCTATCCGGCCTTTGACCGGGCCGGGGGAATCGTGCACTACGAGGCCACCAGGCCGCTCCGGCTCGTTCTCCGCTTCCGCGTGGACATGAGGCTCATGTGGCCGTACGACGTGAACGCTCTGGGGAATCTCCATTACGGCTACGACAAACCGTTGGGCGCGCTGCAGGTCCGGGACAGCAGCGGGTCGTTCGCGTGCGTCTTCGGTGCGGATGTTCCTCCCCGCAGCCAGCTCGCGGGCCACTTTGCGACCGTTGACCCTGGTCCGGCGGGCCTGAAAGGGACGCCCACCGATGCCAATCAGGTGGCGTTCGGGGCCGAGTACGCCCTTGGGCCTGAGACGCAGGGGGTTCTCAATTTCTGCTTCACCGGAACGAACGAGGGGTGGCGGGTTGCGGAGGGGGACTACCGAAGTCTGCTCGAACACCCCGAACAGGCGCACAAGGAGCTGGTCCAGCACTACCGGGAGCTCCTCACGAAGAGTCTGTCCATCACCTCGCCCGATGCCGAGTTCAACCGCCTGTGGCCGTGGGCGATCGTGGGCGTGGACCGCTTTGTGACCCGCACTCCCGGCCTCGGCACGGGGCTCACCGCCGGATTCTCCACCGTGAGGCGCGGGTGGAATGGCGAGCACAAGATTTCGGGAAGGCCGGGGTACGCCTGGTACTTCGGGAGGGATGCGGCCTGGTCGTCGTTCGCCGTCGACGGGTACGGCGATTTCGAGACCGTGCGGAAACAGCTCGAGCTGTATCAAAAATTTCAGGACCACACCGGCAAGATCTATCACGAGTTGATGACGAGCGGCGTCGTTCATTTTGACGCGTCCGACTCGACGCCGCTGTTTGTCATCCTTGCGGGGCACTATGCGCGCGCAAGCGGCGATGTCGCCTTTATCAGAAAGAGCTGGCCGTCTCTGAAGCGCGCGATGGATTTCATGTACTCCACCGACACGGATGGGGACGGGCTCATCGAAAACACCGACGTCGGGCACGGGTGGATGGAACCCGGGGGATCCCTGTTCGGGGTCCACTCGGAGATGCACCTGACCGCGCTCTGGTCGCAGGCGCTGCGCGAGGCGGGATCGCTCGCCGCGCTCGTCGGGGAGAAGGAGCTCGGCGCGAAGTACGCGACCGATGCGGAGAGGGTGCGCGGCATACTCAACCGCGACTTCTGGAATTCACGGACGCAGTATTTCAGCTACGGCAAACTGAAGGACGGCGCGTACCGGGGGGAGCCGACGGCGCTCGCCGCGGCCGCCGCGCTCTATGGCCTGGTGGATGACGAGAAGGCCCGGCCCATGCTCGAGCGCCTTGCCGGCAACGGGTTCTCGACGAACTGGGGCGTGCGGGTCGTCAGCGGGACATCCCGCATCTTCAACCCCCGCAGCTACCAGGAGGGGAGCGTGTGGCCGTTGATGACCGGATGGACCGCGCTCGGTGAGTACACCTACGGGAAGTCTGCGCAGGGGTTCATGCATGCCATGAACGTCATGCGGATCAAGAATCTCTGGACGCTGGGGTTCGTCCAGGAAGTGATGAATGGCGTGGTCAACCGGCCCCAGGGTGTCTGCCCTCATCAATGCTGGTCGGAGACGAACATCATCCATCCCCTCGTCGAAGGGATGATCGGGTGGAAGCCCGATGCGCCGGCCGGGACGGCGGCACTGAGTCCCCGGTTCCCGGCGGATTGGGACACCGCCACGGTGTCGAATCTTGCCGTGGGGAGTTCTCGCTTGACGATGAGAATGCAGCGCGACCCCGGGACGACCACGTACGACCTGGAGCTGACTGCGGGACCGGCCGTCTCGATTGCCCTGGCCCCCGAGATCGCGGCCGGGATGGATATCCGCCGTATCGTCGTGGATGGAACGGCACGGACCGGCGGGGTGTCCGTCCGGCGTGGCGTGCTGAAGGATCCGATCGTTGTGAACCTCCGGGGACGGAGCTCGGTACGGCTGGAGCACACCGGGGGACTGGCGATGGTTCCCGAAGTCCCGCGCCCCGCGCCCGGCGACAGCGCGCTCGGATACCGGATCATCACCGCGGACATGGTCGCATCGGATTATGTGGTCACGCTGGAAGGGAACCCTGGCACGACCCACGATTTCCTGCTGGCGACGTATGACAACCCTCCGCTGGTGGCGGAGGGGGCAGAGATCGCTCCGGCTTCGCGGAAAGGGTTCGCCACGTTGCGCGTGACGTTCGAGCCCGACGGCCAGCCGTTCGTGCAGCGGACTGTCAGGGTGAAGATTCCGTAGGTTTTGAAGGCTGCAGGGATTCCGGGGCCTCCTGGCGTCATGAGAGCCCTCCGGCCCCCCCGGGGGGAGCTTCCTTGTTGCGTCAGGCAGACCAGAGCAGACACGCTACCACGCAGCGTGAAGACGATAGAAATAGCGGTTTCAATCGAGGAGATCGAGGCCCGCAGGAAGCGGATCGAAGCGGTGCGCCGGTTCGAGGAGCCGGACCGGATCCCGGTCGTGCCCGCCATCGGCCACAGGTTCATGGTGCCCATGACAGGAACCCGATTCCGGGACTACTATGCCGACCCGGAAGCGATGCTTCGGACCCAGATCCTCGCGCAAAAGTGGCTCATGGAGCACGTGCGCACCGACGCGCACAGCATCACCGGCCCATGGGTTGGCGCGTGGACCGATTTTCAGAACACGTTCGAGGCGGGCAGCCTCGGCTGCGACATCGTCTTTCCCGACGACGACATTCCGTGGGTGGGTCCTGGATGGGTGTCGACGGAAGCGGACCTCCGGCGGCTGGAGGCGATGGACTTCGTCCACAGCGGTTTGAACGGGCGCCAGATCAACTACCGCACACGGATGCTGGAGGTTGCCGAACGATATCCCGTCCGGTTCCAGGGTGGCCCGGTCTTCTACCCCGGAGCGTCGGCGTCGCTGACGCATACCTCCGACGGGCCGTTCGGGGTGGCGGGGGACCTGATGGGGCAGACCGAGCTGTTCGTAGCCGTCCGCGAGCGGCCGGACTTCGTGCGCGAGCTCCTCGGGATCGTGACCCGGAAGTTGATCGAGTACCTGGATTTCTGCTGGGACGAGGAGGGGCTTCCGACTCCGCGGGATTTCGCCTGGACCGACGATCTCGCTGCCGGACTCTCTGCGGAGACATACCGTGAGCTCGTGCTGCCGTTTGAGCAGCAGCTCCGGTTCAATTTCGACGGCCGGCTCAGCTTTCACATGTGCGGGGCGACCAACCATCTGCTCGAGACGTTTCAGCGGGAGCTGGACATTCACGAATACCAGGGGTTCGGCTACCAGGTGGACCTCGAGCTCATTGCGCGAATCATGGGCGGGCGCGTCGTCCTGATCGGCAACGTGGATCCCATGCTGGTCTACGGCGGGACTCCAGATCAGGTGCGTGAAGCGACCCGCCGCGTCATCGAGGTGCTGGGACCGCACCGGGGGCTCATTATCCAGGACGGGAGCAACATCCCGCCGGGCTCCCCCCTCGAGAACATCAACGCGATGATGGAAGCTTCCGAGCTGTACGGGCGAAGGGAAGTGTAGAGCATGGAGCACGCAACGTGATGACTCCCAGGCAACGACTCGTCGCCGCGCTTGACCGGAAGATTCCGGACAGGCTGCCGGTCACGACCCATCATGTCATGACGTCCTTCCTCCGCCGGTATCTCGGCGGGATTTCCAATGAGGAATTCTTCGAGCGCTTCGGACTGGATCCCATCCGATGGCTGATGGCCTACCGGCCGAACGCCGCGGCCGGCGAGTATCACGACCCGGATCACGTGCCCGGTTTTCTCGAGGCACGACGCGTGGTATCCCCGCAGTGGAAAATTGTCGAAGAGCCTGTCCCCGGACAGGAGTATCCGACCGTCCGATACCATTTCGTCACGCCGGGCGGGACGCTCTCGACGGTCCTCCAGAGCAACGAGCACACGTCCTGGGTCACCGAGAGGCTGATCAAGGAGAAACGCGACATCGATCTCATCGGCCTGTATGCGACCGCGCCCGAATGCGATGTGGATGAGGTCAACCGTCAGGCGGCCGGCGTCGGGGAGAACGGGATCCTCAGGGGATTCATCCCGTTCTTTGACGTGTATGGCCAGTCGGGCTGCTGGCAGGATGCTTCCGTCCTGTACGGGATCGAAAACCTCATCATGGCAACGTACGACGACCCTGAATGGGTCCATGCATTCCTCAAGATCCTCTTTGATCGCAAGGTTCGGTATCTGAAGTCCATGGCGGGAGCGAGATTCGACGTCATCGAGCATGGCGGCGGCGACGCTTCATCCACCGTCATCTCTCCCGGGATCTTTGACCGCTTTGTCGCGCCGTATGATGCGGAGCTCATCCGCCACTCCCATGATGCCGGCCAGCGCGTGGTGTACCACACGTGCGGCGGCATGATGCCGTTCCTGGAGCGGATCGCGGACATGCAGCCCGACGCCATGGAGACGTTCACTCCCGCGGCGATGGGAGGCGACTCGAGGCTTGGAGAGGCGAAGCGGCGGGTGGGACAGCGGGTATGCATGATCGGCGGGTTTGACCAGTTCCACTATTTCAAGGGCTGCACGACGGAAGAGACCCGTGCGGCAGTTCGACAGGCGTTCCGCGATGCGGGCGACGGTGGAGGGTTTATCCTCGCCCCGTCCGACCATTTCTTCGAAGCCGATCTGGCGCTGCTTCACGCGTTTGCTGATGAGGCACGACAGTGCACGTATGATCACCATGAGGCAGGAGGGTAGGAGACGACCATGGCTGAACATGACCGACGCGTGTCGCAGCTCGACCGTGACCTGCGGTTCTTCCCGGTAGCGACGCGGAGACCGCGCGCGCTGGACAACGAACAGCTCACCTGGTACAACGCCCGCGGTTACCTTGCCGGAATCCGGGCGTTTGCCGAGCCGGTGGTCTCCTCGAACCGCAAGGCCTTCGACGAGCTTCTGGATCAATTCCTCCGGGCTGGAAAGGGGAGCTACGCGATCGACCGGTATCAAGACCGGATCGCCCTCATCCATGACCTTGCACAAACGCCCGCCATCCTCGACGTCGTCGAGGATATCCTCGGCCCGAACGTCGTCTGCTGGGCCACGCACTTCTTCTGCAAGATGCCCGGGGACGATAAGGGGGTCTCCTGGCACCAGGACTGCTCGTACTGGCCGCTCACCCCGTCCAAAACGGTAACCGTCTGGCTTGCGATCGACGACGCCGATCGCGACAACGGATGTATGCAGGTCATCCCCGGCACGCACCTCAACGGGCATCTCCCGTTCAGGGAGAGCGCGGAGGAAGAGCACAACGTCCTCACGCAGACGATCGAACGGGCGACGCGGTTCGGCCGGCCGGTGGATGTCGAGCTCAAGGCGGGGGAGTTCTCGCTCCATTCCGATCTGCTGATCCATGGCTCCCTGCCCAATCAGTCGAAGCGACGCCGGACCGGATTGACGCTGCGCTACTGCCCGCCCGACGTTCACGCATACTGGGATTGGAACAACTACAGCATCATCTGCAGGGGCGCCGATCCGTCCGGCCACTGGGCGAACATCCCGCGGCCGCCAGAACCGTTCGTGCTTGCCGCCGGGTAGGCACGGCGGGCCCTTGAAGATCACGGGCGGTACCTCAGGACTCCGGGCAGTCCTGGCGGATGTCCGGAGTGATCTCTCGAACACCCGAAGCCACAGTTTCACGACACACAACCGTCACATACTCAATCATCATGATGCTTGCAGGCGTCGTGTTCTGACGTCCGCGCGGAGAGTCCGACATGCGTGAGTTTCTTGATGCACGGCTGGAGGAACGGAAGTCGCACGTGCAGTTCACCGGGACCCCGAAGCGGGTCGGCGTCGTGGGCCTCCACGAAGGGAGAACGTTGCTGGTCGCGCTCGGGCGTACTGCGCGGGCGGTTCCCGCGGCCGGGTGCGACACAGAGCCGCGCAAGATCGACGAAGCCCGGCGCGACGTCCCCGGGATCTTCTACACGCGGGAATACACGGAGCTCCTGGCGCGGCCGGATGTGGACATTGTCGCGATCTACACCCCGGACTCTGTTCACGCCGGGCAGATCATCCAGGCCTTCGAGGCCGGCAAAGACGTCATCTGCACCAAGCCGGTGGTGAATTCGCTCAAGGATGCCGCGGCCGTGCTGGCGGCGGGCAAGCGCACCGGGCGCAAGCTCCTGGTCGGTCAGAGCACGCGGTTCTTCGAGCCGTTCCGGAGGCAGCGGGCGGCCTTCGAGCGTGGGCACTTTGGAGAGCTCGAGCTGGTGGACGCGCACTATGTGCATCGTATGGACTGGTACTATGAGAAAAGCCCCTGGGTCGCGACCGATACCGACTGGGTGTTCCTGGGGCTGAGCCACCCGGTGGACCTGGTCCGGTGGTATCTTGGCTCCATCGAAACCGTCCAGGCGTTCGGGTACACGAGCGCTCTCGGAAAGAAGTACGGCGTCGCCGGGTTCGACGTGTACGTCGTGAACCTCATGTCGCGCGACGGACGCCCGGGGAGGGTCATGGGACACTACGGCCTGAAAGAGCTGCCGTCGGCGCGCAACTGCATCGAGCTGCTGCTCTACGGCTCGAAGAACTCGAGCCTCGCACAGTATCACGATATGCGCTATCGCTACACGCAGGATGACGGAAGCGAGGTCCTGGAAGATCCCCTGTACGAAATGCGGCATTACTATTTCAACAGCGAGATTCACGGGATGCACTATGGCGAGTTTGCGAATTACGCCGAGTACTTCGCCGCCGCGCTGATCGAGGGGAAGGAGTATTCCCCCGGCCTCGAGGAAGCGATCGAGACCCTGTGTGTCATGGAAGCGATCCGCAGGTCCGCGAGGAGCCGGAAGATGATCGCCGTCCGTGAAGTGCTGGAAGAGCTGAACCGTTACTCAACGTGATCGGAGCCTATTCCATGAAGAATCACATGTGTGTCGCGGGATATCTGGTCGTCATGACGGCCGTGCTGGTCCCGCATGCCACAACCGCGCCGCAGTCTGATCAGGCCCGGTCAACCCCCGCGCTGGCGGGAGAGCCGCGCAACGAATGGTATCGGGGGAATCGGGCTCCCCTGATCGCGAGTCCGCTGGTGAAGCTGCCTGTGGGCGCCGTTCGGCCCGAGGGCTGGCTTCGGAAGCAGCTCGAGCTGGAGGGGGACGGCTTCAGCGGCCGGCTCACAGACATCAGCAGGTTCTGCGCTTTCAACGGGAATGCGTGGGTGAGTCCGGTTGGACAGGGCAACTCCGGCTGGGAGGAGGTGCCGTACTGGCTCCGCGGCTACGTCGACCTCGCCCACGTCATGAAGGATCCCCGGATGACCGCCGAGGCCACGCGATGGGTGGAAGGCGTCCTGGCAAGCCAGGATTCGTCCGGATACTTCGGCCCGAGGCGGAATCTGCTCGAGCACGACATCTGGCCCAACATGGTCATGCTGTATGCGGTCCGGACGCATTACGAAGCGACGGCCGATCCGCGCGTCATTCCGTTCATGCTCAAGTACTTCCGGTGGCTTACCACGGTTCCGCTGGAGGAGTACCTCCCGGGGAGCTGGCAGAAGATCCGCGGCGGCGACAATCTTGACCATATCTACTGGCTGTACAATCAGACGGGCGAGCCCTGGCTCCTCGAGCTCGGTCGGCTGAATCATGAACGGACCGCCGACTGGACCGGAGGAATCGCGAGCTGGCACGGGGTGAACATCTGCCAGTCGTTCCGGGAGCCCGCGGGGTACTACCAGCAGTCCGGAGACCGCCGGCACCTCCAGGCCGCGGAGAGGAACTACCGGACAGTGATGGAGACGTACGGTCAGGTTCCGGGAGGGCTGTTCGGGGCCGATGAAAATGCGCGGCCAGGGTACTCCGGTCCGCGGCAAGGGGCGGAATCGTGCTCCATGGCCGAAATGATGTTCAGCGACGAGCTTCTGGTCAGCTGGACGGGCGAGCCCGTCTGGGCCGACCGGTGCGAAGAGATCGCGTTGAACTCGTTCCCCGCGGCGATGACGCCCGACCTGAAGGGGCTGCACTACCTGACCGCTGCCAACATGGTGCAGCTCGACAGGGCCGGAAAGGCGCCGTTCTTCGACAATGACGGCGACATGCTCAGCTACAACCCGCATGCGTACCGGTGCTGTCAGCACAACGTTGCGTTCGGCTGGCCATACTATACCGAGTACCTCTGGATGGCCTCGGCGGGTAACGGACTTGCCGCCGTGTTGTATGCGGCGAGCACCGTCACGGCGAAGGTGGGGACGGGGACCACGGTGACGATCACCGAAAAGACCGGATACCCGTTCGAAGAAAAGGTCGAGCTTCGACTCGAGGCTGCGTCGCCGGTGAGATTCCCGCTGGCGCTCCGCATTCCGGGGTGGTGTTCCGCGCCGCGCGTCACCGTCAACGGCAGCAACGTGAAGTCCGCCGGTTCGTCGAAGGGCTGGCTCGTGATTGATAGGGAATGGAAATCGGGCGATCTCGTCGTCCTGGAGCTTCCCCAGCAGCTGTCCGTCCGGCGGTGGAAGAAGAATATGAATTCTGTGTCGGTCGACCTCGGTCCGCTGACCTACTCGCTCAAGATTGGCGAGCGATGGGAGCGGGTCGGTGGAACCGAACCGTGGCCTCAGTTCGAAGTGTTCCCGACGACGCCCTGGAACTACGGACTCGTAATCGACCGGGATCGCCCGGAGAAATCGATCACAATCGTCCGCGGGAACTATGCCCCCGGCACACAACCCTTCACGTTCGACCAGGCCCCCATCCAGCTCACCGTGACCGGGAAGAAGATCCCTTCATGGGGGCTGGAATCGAACGGACTCATCGAGGAGATCCAGGCGAGTCCGGTGCGGTCGTCGTCCCCGGCAGAGACCGTGACGCTCATCCCGATGGGCTGTGCGCGGCTGAGGGTGTCGGCGTTCCCATGGATCAGCGAAAGCCCCGACGCCAACGAATGGGATTGACCACTTCTCCGAAGGATCTCCATGCAACTCCACTGGATTGACCTGACCATTATCGGGGCGTATCTGGTCCTCAATGGCCTCATCGGCGTCTACGTTCAGAAGAAGGCAACGAAGAACGTCGACGCGTACTTCCTGGCTGACCGGAACGTCCCCTGGTGGATGCTCGGCCTGGCGGGCTGCTCCAGCTACATCGACATAGGCGGGACGATGGCGCTGGTGGGGGCGATGTTCTATCTCGGCCTGAAGAGCATCTGGCTGACGCACATCTTCTGGGGGTGGCTGATCATCTGCTTCTACATGGCGTTCCAGGGGAAGTACATCAGGCGTTCAGGGGTGCTGACATTCGCCGAGTGGAACGTGACCCGGTTCGGGCAAACGAGGGACACGGATCATGCGCGGCTCGCCGCGGCGAGTTTCCTCCTGGTGCTCATGGTGTTCAACCTCATGTTCATGGCCGTGGGGACGGGGAAGTTCGCCGAGGAGTTCCTCCCGTTCGCCCGCTGGCAGTCGGCCCTGATCGTGTTCGGCGTGGTGGGTGTGTACGTCACGCTCGGCGGGTTCACCGGCGTCATCGTCACAGACGTCTTCCAGACGATCCTGATCGCGATAGGAGCCATCGTCCTGGGAGTCATGGCGTTCCAGGATCCCGGAGGAGTGTCGTTCCTTGCGGCCAAGGATCCCGGCTGGAGCTCGCTGGATCCCGTCTGGACGTTGTGGCCCGATTATGCCGCATCGACACCTGCTGCGTATCAGCACTATTACTTCTTCGGTCCGATGCTGTTCGCAGGGTTTTCGTGGCTGATCTTTCGCGTGCTGGCGGGACCGAACGTGTGGGACTTCCAGTTCTTCCTGACGACCAAAACCGCGCGCGACGCCTCTCTTGCGGCGGGGACCTGGACGGTGGGATACACGCTGCGATGGATCATCGCCTGTGCGTTTCTGGTGCTCGGAATCCACCACCTGGGAGCGCAGGCGGGGTTCGATGCCGAGAAGATCATGCCTCTTGTGCTGAAGACCCTGCCCGTGGGACTGCAGGGCATCTTCATGGCGGTGTTGCTGGCCGCGCTGATGTCCACGCTGAGCGCGATGATCAATGTGACCAGTTCGGTCGTGACCAACGATTTTCTGGGGCGCTATTTGAAGGTGAAGCCGTCGCCTCATGGCCTGGTGCGGCTCGGGCAGCTGGCCTCGCTTGGCGCGATCATTCTCGGATTCGTGTTCAGCCTCTCGTTCACGGACATCGTCTCCGCCTGGGAGACGATGATCTTCATTGTCGTCACGATGATCCTGGTTCCCTCGACGTTCCGGTGGCACTGGTGGCGTTTCGGGGCGCGGGCGTTCGTCTGGGGTATGATCGGTTCGGCGCTGCTGATCATCGGGCAGAAGGTGTTCTTCCCGGATTGGGATGTCCTGACAACGCTCGCTGTCGACACGATCGGGTCTCTCGCCATCACGCTTGCGCTCGGGTTTGTCATGCCGTCGGCGTCGATGGATGTCCTGGTGGCATTCTACACAAAGGTCCGACCGTTCGGGGTCTGGGGCCCGGTACGCCGCGAGGCGGAGCGGAGAGGCCTGGTGCCGGTCGGCGATCCGATGCCGAGGATCGATATGTTGAACGGAGGGATCACGGTCGTGTTTCAGTTCGGACTTGCGCTGATGCCGTTCTATTTCTTCCTGCAGATGTGGACATCATTCCTTCTGGCGCTCCTGATGACCGGCGCGCTGGGAGTCGTTCTCTATTATACCTGGTACAAGAACCTCCCATCTCCGTCGGAGACGTGAACCGTGCGCACGCCCGCCCTTCATTTGATCTGCAACGCCCATCTCGATCCGGTCTGGCAGTGGCGCTGGGAAGAGGGATGCGGCGAGGCGCTCTCGACATTCGGCGAAGCGGTCAGGATTCTGCGCGAGCACACGGGCCTCGTTTTCTGCCACAATGAGGCGATCCTGTACGAGTGGGTACGCCTGTATGAACCCTCGCTTTTCAGGGAGATCCAGAAGTTCGTGAAATCCGGCCGCTGGCATATCGGCGGAGGGTGGTTTCTGCAGCCGGACGCGAACCTCCCGGGGACCGAATCCATCATCAGGCAGATCGGGCACGGGCGGAACTTCTTCCTCAAGCACTTTGGCGCGAGGCCGACCGTTGCCTACAACTTCGACTCCTTCGGGCACAGCGGTGGGCTTCCTCAGATCCTCAGGCAGGCCGGGTATTCGATGTACATCCACATGCGCCCGCAGGACCCCGACCTGCGCCTCCCCGCCGATCTGTACAGGTGGAAGGGCGTGGACGGGTCGGAGATTCTCGTCTATCGTATTGCGGTCGGCCTGTACCACACCGAGCGCGACAACATCACGGCGAGGCTGGCGGAAGGTACGGAGCTTGCGCTGAAGCTGGGCAGGGACGTTCCCGTGTTCTGGGGCATCGGCAATCACGGGGGCGGTGCGACACGAGATGATCTCGAGCGGATCGATGAGTTCTCCTCGAAGGAACGCCGGGTCGCAATCAGGCACAGCACGCCCGAGGAGTTCTTCCGCGCGGTGCGGCGGCACGCGGCAGCTGCCCCTGTCGTCGAGGGCGACTTGCAGCGCGTGTTCACGGGGTGCTACACGTCGCTTGCGCGCGTCAAGCGTCGGGCCCAGGCGGGGCTCGGCGAGCTGGTCCAGACCGAAGCGCTGTGCAGCGGGGCGTGGTGGACGGGGAGAGGAGCGTTCCCCCGGGCACAGCTGACGGAGGCGTGGGAAGACCATCTCTTCAACGACTTCCATGACATCCTCCCCGGTTCGTGTACCGAGCCCGCCGAATCCGATGCGCTCGATCAGTACGGCAGAGCCTCTGTAAGCGCGCGGCGGCTCCGGTTCGGAGCGGCCGCGGCGTTCAACCGGGGACGGCCGTCGCGCCTCTATGTCCCCGTGTCGGTGTTCAATACGAACACGTCGTGCAGGCGTGTCCCCGTCGAGGCGGAGTGCATGCTGGACCTCCGGCCGAAATGGACCGGCGCGTGGCATCTTTCGATGAGGATGCTCGACGGGCGCGAAATCGAGTGTCAGGAGGAGCAGCCGGAATCGCTATTGCCGTTCAACGGCTGGAGAAGGAAGGTCGTGTTCTTCGGCGATCTTCCGGCGGTCGGGGTCGCGAGGTACGAGATCCGCATCGAGGAAGGCAGCCCCGAGTCTGCAGCTGCGATCCCCCGATTGCGGCACGAGACGGACGAGAAGACCGGACTGCTTCGATCGCTCAGGACTCCGTCCGGCCACGAATGCCTGCGCGGCGCGCTCATGGAGCCGATCATCGTAGAGGATCGCGGAGACGCCTGGGGCTCGGAGTGCTGGTCGTTCAGAGACATCGTCGGACGCTGCTCGCCCGTCCCGGGAGCACAGCGCGTCCTGCATGCGGGCCGCATCCGCACCGTGAGGGAGACGCAGCTGGCATGGGGCGGAACGCTCGCGGTCATCAGGACGATCATGTACCCCGGCTGGCCGGTCGTCGAATACCGCATCCGTATCGTGTGGAACGAATCGCACAAACGGATGAAGCTTGCGATTCCCACGGCGCTCGCAAACCCGCGCCTCCTGGTCGAAGTGCCGGGCGGCGCCATCGAACGGCCGTGCGACGGCCAGGAACATGTCCACGGGCGGTGGTGCGTGCTCGAGGGAGCCGCGGCAGGAGCCGCAACCGTGCTTGGCGTTGCTCACACGGGATTGCATGGACTTGACTGCCTCGACGGAGAACTCCGGCTGTCGGTGCTGCGCGGAGCGGCGTACTGCCACGAGCGTGGGCTCCAGATCGACGACGGGCCGTACAGGAAGCACATGGATCAGGGCGTGCACGAGATTCGCCTTGCCGTCATGCCGGGGGATCCGGACGAGGTCCGGGCGAAGATCGGCGGGCTTGCGGACTGGCTGAACGCCCCGCCGGCTGTCTACGCTCATCTCCCGATCGGAGCGGGGGCCACGTCGCGAGAGCAGGCCGGGCGCGCAAGCGAAGAGCTGCTGGACATTGCTCCAGACAATGTTCGTCTGACCGCATGTATTGCCTCCGCCGACGGGAAGGGGCTGGTGATCCGGCTGCAGGAGACCGCCGGGACTCCCACGACAGCGACTGTGTCTGCCGTCAGGCCCCGGATCAGGAAGCGAATACCGCTCGCGCCATTTGAGATCAAGACGCTCAGGATTGGGAAGAGCGGTGCCATTGCGGCAGTGCCGCTTCTGGAAGCCCTGGAGAACACGCGATGATTGCGCACCGACGAGTGCTGCGGGTGGCAGTAGCTGGTATTGTCGCGGCAGCAGTGCTCCTGATCCATCCCGAGCACGTCGGATCGCAAACGAGACCCGGCATCCCTTCGTTTCATCCGCCCGCGACATCCGTCGAGAAGAGGGTGAGCGACCTGCTGAAGAAGATGACGCTCGAGGAGAAGGTCGCCCAGCTGCGCTGCACGATCAGAAGAGTCGAGTGGGGCGCGAACATCAACGAGGACGGCCTGGGTGGGGCGGGACCCGTCCTCCGTTCATCGACCGCCTCTGCCGCGGCTGCAAAGGCGAATGCAATTCAGGAGCTTGCGCGGACACGAACCCGGCTCGGCATCCCCGTGCTGATTCACGACGAAGGGCTCCACGGACTTGTCGGCAACGGCGCCACGAGTTTTCCGCAGGCCATCGGCTTGGCCGCGACGTGGGACCCGGGGCTGGTCGGGAAGGTCGCTCGCGCGACAGCCCGCGAGGCGAAAAGCCGGGGGATCGGACAGCTTCTCTCGCCCGTCGTGAATGTCGTCCATGACGTTCGCTGGGGTCGGGTGGAAGAAACGTACGGCGAGGATCCGTACCTGCAGTCGCGCCTCGGCGTGGCGTTCTGCGCGGCGGTGGAGCATGAGGGCGTGATTGCAACGCCGAAGCATTTCGTGGCGAACTCCGGCGAGGGGGGGAGGGACAGCTATCCCGTTTCCAGCTCGCAGAGGGAGCTGCGAGAGATCTACTTCCCCCCCTTTGAGGCGTGTATTCGTGAGGCGGGCGCTCGCTCGATCATGGCGTCGTACAACTCCCTCGATGGGATTCCGGCGTCTGCCAACCGGTGGCTCCTTACGGATGTGCTGAGGGGAGAGTGGGGGTTTACGGGGTTCGTCGTGTCGGACTACGAGTCCGTTGAATGGATTGCCGACAGGCATTCGGCCGCAGCGAACTGGAAGGAAGCCGCCGCGCGCGCGGTCATGAGCGGGCTGGACGTCGAGCTTCCGGAGGCGGATGCTTTCGGAGCTCCACTGGTGCAGGCAGTCCGCGAAGGAGTGGTGTCGGGCGCGACGATCGACAGCGCCGTGGCGCGGGTGTTGCGGGCCAAGTTTCAGCTCGGGCTCTTCGAGAATCCGTTCGTTGACACGCTGGCGGCGGCGCAGGTGAGCGACTGCGCGGAGCATCGCGCGCTGGCGCGGGAGGCCGCACAGAAGGCGATCGTGCTCCTGAAGAACGCGGACGGGCTACTTCCGCTTCAGAAGAGCATCCGTTCCGTCGCCGTCCTGGGACCGATGATCGATACGGTCGCGCTGGGTGACTACAGCGGGTACGGAACAAAAGTGGTCACGCTGCTGGAAGGCGTGCGATCGGCGCTCCCGCCGACAGTGGAGGTGCGGGATCACCGCGGATGCGCGCTTGGCTTTACGGCACTCCCTCCGGTGCCGTCCAGGAATCTGCTCCCGCCCGGCGCGACGCCGGGCGAACAGGGCCTGCGGGGCGAGTACTTCGCGAACCGTTCGCTGGCCGGCACGCCGGCGTTCGTCAGGCGCGATACGAGCGTCATGTTTGAATGGGCGATGGGGTCACCGGACGCGTCGCTCCCGCGCGACAGCTTCTCCATCCGGTGGACGGGTGCGCTGCGGCCGGATGTGAGCGGCGAGTACACCCTGGGGGCTGCGACGGATGACGGTGTCCGGCTCTGGCTCGACGGGAAGCTGTTGATCGACAGCTGGTATGACCGGGGAGCCCTGCTGGACCGGGCGACGGCGACGCTGCAGGCGGGAAAGTCGTACGATGTGAAGATCGAGTACTACGAAAACAACGGATGGTCGTACGCCGCCCTGGTGTGGCAACTGCGTTCAGGCGTCGACCCGAGGATCACGGAGGCCGCCGAACTTGCGCGGGAGTCCGACGTGGCGATCGTCGCCGTGGGGATCGATGAGGGAGAAGGGTACGACCGGTCATCGCTCGCCCTTCCGGGGGCGCAGGAGGAGCTAATTTCGGCTGTGGCCGCGACGGGGACGCCGACGGTGGTGGTGCTCATGACCGGCAGTGCGGTGACGATGTCGCCGTGGCTCGACAGGGTCGCGGGGGTGGTGCAGTCCTGGTACGCAGGGGAGGAGGGTGGGGCTGCAATTGCCGACGTGCTCTTCGGCGACGTGAATCCGGGAGGGAAACTCCCGCTCACGTTTCCGCAATCCGTGGGCCAGGTGCCACTCTATTATAATCATAAGCCGACGGGTCGCTCCGATGTGTATGCCGACATGAGCGGCGACCCGCTCTTCGCGTTCGGCCACGGCCTCAGCTATACGAGCTTTGCATACGACGACCTCCAGATCACTCCGAACGGATCGCTCGGCAGTGACGGGACGATTGGCGTCAGCGTCCGCGTCACCAACACCGGAGCGCGTCCGGGGGATGAGGTCGTCCAGCTCTATCTGCGCGATGTCGTCAGCTGGCTTACGCGGCCCGTGAAAGAGTTGCGGGGGTTCCGCCGCATCACGCTCGCTCCCGGGGAAGCCACAACGGTCCGCTTCACGTTGTCGCGGCGCGACCTGCAGTACCTTGACGAGGAGCTCCGGCCGGCCCTCGAGCCGGGGGAGGTGTCGGCGATGGTGGGCAGCTCGTCGGCGGACATCCGCCTCACCGGAACGTTCACCATCCCGGAAGACTAGTGCGCCATCATCACTCGTGCCTGGGCGGAACGGGGCATGGTGCGCGTGCCCGCTTTCGACAGACATCGGAGCCGTCGGGAGTCCAGGCTGAGACGGCATTCGGCATATCCGCCAGGTCTGCTGACATGAAGGGAAAGCCCGCACAAGCATGACAAGCCGCGATCGCATACGGGCCATCATCGCAGGCCGCCCGGCTGACAGGCACGGCTTCTGGCTTGGCAACCCCCATCCCGATTCCCTCCCCGCGTTCCACCGGTACTTCGGGACATCGAGTCTTGAGGAGCTTCACCTCCTCCTTGGCAGCGATTTCCGCTGGATCACTCCACAGTACATGGACACGACATACCGGCATCCCGAAGGTCAGGGCATCTTTGACGTCTGGAAACGGAAGAAGTCGCTGGGAGCAGCGGGGCCGCTCGCAGAGGCGGAGAGCGTCAGCGACATCGAGCAGTATGCCTGGCCCGACCCGGCGTATCTTGATTACACGGAGTGTCTCGCCGTCCTGCGTGACACCGGTCCTGTGTACCGGGCCAGCGGGTTCTGGATGCCGTTCTTCCACGACGTCATGGATCTCTACGGCGTCGAGGAGTTTCTGGTCAGGCTTCACACGCGTCCCGATCTCATTCATGCGACGTTCAACAGAGTGTGCGGCTTCTATCTCGAGGCCAACGCGCGGTTCTTCGCGCTGGCGGATGACCAGGTGGACGGGTTCTTTTTCGGCAACGACTTCGGCACGCAGCGGGATCTTCTGATCGCCCCCGCGCAATTCGACGAGTTCATTCTCCCCTGGGTCAGGCGGTTTGCCGCGCAGGCACGGGAGTTTAGGCTGCAGGTCATCCTCCATTCGTGCGGGTCGATACACAGGATCATCGGCCGCCTGATCGATGCGGGTGTCGAGTGTCTCCATCCTTTACAGGCCCGGGCGGCGGGCATGGATGCCGTATCGCTCGCGGGCAACTTCGGCGACAGGGTTGCGTTCCTCGGTGGGGTGGACACGCAGGACCTCCTGGTGCACGGGACCCCGGAGGCCATCGCCTCGGAAATCCAGCGGCTCAAGAAGGTGTTCGGACCGCGATGGATCGTGAGCCCCAGCCACGAAGCCCTCCTTCCCGACGTGCCTCCGGCAAATGTCGGGGCCATGGCCGAAGCCGCACGCCGCGCCTGAGCTCCGGCCTTTCGCCGGGGTCCCTCCAGGCCCTTTCGGGAATCCCGCCGCGCAACCCCTCGTCCGGACCGCCGTACAATTCCCGGTCGGTCGCTTGCATCGGACCGGCATTTCCGGTAGTATTCAAAATCTAAACCCTGGCCGCGGGGCCTGCGGAACACCAATTGGAGGGCTGGGTATGCGAATCTTGTTGAAATGTGCGGGTGTGGCGTTGTTGGGGATGGTGGTCTCCGTGGTGGCACCAAGCCAGGGTACGGCCCAGATCCCGAATTCCGGTTTCGAATCATGGAATGGAGGTATACCAGACGGTTGGGTGACGACCAATTTCCCGGGGATAGGTGCGCCGCTGACGGCGTCGGACACGCGTCACGGCGGTCTCCTTGCGGCAAGGGGGGAAGTTCTCTCTACGTCTCTAGGAGTATTGGCGCCGGCTCTCTGGTGCGTCTTCGATCAAACGCAGCTTCCGCTGCGCTTACAGCTCTACTATCAATTTGCGCCACTCGGCGGGGATGTGTTGGCCGCCACCGTGTTCTTTTATAATGGGTCCTCGCCCATCGCTGTAGCGGACACAGAAATTGTTGCTCCAGCCGGCGCCTTTACATTTCTGGACCTTCCGCTGGAGACGGTCCTTCCGGGGACGCCTACCTCCTGCCAGATTACCATCTCAGTCATTAACAACGGGACATCGGGCGACGCTACCGTCGGCACGACGTTCATCGTTGACGATCTCGTGTTCTCTGACGCGCCTACATCGGTCCCTGGCGACAAGAACGTCCCTGCGGTGTTCGCCCTGAATCAGAACTACCCGAATCCGTTCAACCCGTCCACCACAATCGAGTACGCGCTGCCCGAGGCGAGACAGGTGCGCCTGGAGGTTTTCAATGCGATCGGCGAGCGCGTTGCCACGCTCATCGACGCGAGACAGGATGCCGGAACATACCGCTCCAGGTTCGATGCGTCAGCGCTGCCGTCGGGGGTGTATCTCTACCGACTCAGCGCCGGGGCGGATGTGTCGGTGAAACGGATGATCCTGATGAAGTAGCGTGTACGGGGCCGTCCCAGAAGTCGCTGTCAGGCTGACATCGGTTCAAGCGCTGCGGTACAGGTCTCAACACCACATGGGACTCTGCAGCGATTCAGTACATCGACTGAGAGGATGTCAACAAATTGGACTTCTGGGACGCGCCCTTCTGTGTTGCGCGTCGGTTTTCGATCTCCCATTCTGCACAGACCAGGACGTGACCCTCCGGGTGCCACCCCGGCGCGGGCGGTCATGACACCACGATGACATCCCTCCCTCAGCCGCCCACGCCTGAAACGGTGATGCGCGACGTGACCACGCAAATCGTCAGGCGGGCCATCAAGCTCGGCCGACGGAATGGCCGCGAGATCAGAATCAGCAAGACTGCGAGAGGGAAGGGGTTCCCGGTGGCGGATCTCGATCCGGATACGCCCGAAGGTCGCACGCGGCTTGACGCGTTTCTGGCCGGGGGCGCCCGGCACTATACGATATCCGGCCTCGGAGCTCCCGAAGAGCCCAACGCCATCAACTGGAGGGATCTCAATCTCCCCGTTGGGCGTAAGATGCTGCTGCTTGTCCTGGTGGCTATCTCCTTCTTTATGAGGGGTTCACCGCTGAAGAACAGGCTGTACCGGGTGATGGGCGTCCACATCGGCAAGAACACCGAAATCATGCAGATGGCCTGGCTGGACCATTTCCGGCCCGAGCTCATTTTCATAGGGGATTACACGCTGCTCGGCGCATTCACGCGGGCGACCGTGCACGCGTACGACGGGTGCGGGACGTTCCGGTACGGTCTGATCGAGATCGGCTCGCACTGCACGATCGGGGCCGGCACGGGGATCGGGCCGATCCTGATGGAGGACAACGTCCGGACGCTGCCCGGGACGACGCTTTCGCCGTATCTCGCCAGGATTCGGTCGGGCTCGGTCGTAGGATATATGCCGCCCCCGGTGAAGCGGGAAGAGGTTTCCTCGGTGCCCCAGCCGCAGAGCGATGTCAAGTCCAATTGATGTGAGCCCGACCGATGACGTCGGTGACGTAAGACAAGGACGAAAGTATCCCATGCTTCGATTGCTTGTCGTTCCGATCATTCTTGCGATATGGTCTATCTCCGCGCTCGCCCAGGACGGAGTTGTCCAGACAGTTGCCGTCGATACCTCTGGCGCTGCGCCCGTGGTCGTCGAGGGAGACACGTTGTTCGTCATCCGGGCTACGGCTCGCGGCATGTCGGTGGAGCAACGCGCCGATGGTATCACAGACAGAATCATCGCTCTCGCTGAATCCTATACGATCCAGACCGAAGATATCGTCGCGGACTCCCGGCCTGACGCGACCGAAATTCTCGCGACGGATCGGTTTGTCATGGGGGTCTACGACGTGGACGCGATGCTCGCGGGGGTCAGCCGGGACTCTCTTGCGAGCCGGTATATTGCTTCAATGCGTGTCGCGGTCGATGCCTATCGCGAGGCGCGGTCGTCGACGTCGCTCCTGACAGGTGCGCTCGAGACCCTCGGGGCGACCGCGGTATTCATCTTGCTCCTGTGGCTGCTGGCGCGCAGCAGGCGTCGGATGCAGAGATGGATTGCGGGGGGAGAGGCGGCAGTGGAGAGCGGGGCGAAGAAGGTCATCCGCCTGGAGTGGCTTCAAGCGGGGCTCATCACCATCGTCGGGCTGGTCAGGTGGGCGCTCGCGGCGATCACTGCATACATGTACGTCGGCTTCGTTCTCACGAGATTCCCGTGGACCCGGGGGATCGCCGTACGACTTCTCGATCTGATAATTGCGCCGCTCACGGTGTTGTGGGAAGGGTTTGTTGCGTATCTCCCCAACCTCTTCTTCCTCGCAGTTCTGGTTGTCATCGTCCGGTATATCCTTCGGGGACTGGCCCTGTTCTTCCGAGAAATCGGAATCGGAAGAGTCACGCTCCCGGGCTTCTACCAGGACTGGGCTGGCCCGACGTACAAGATCGTCCGCGTGCTCGTGATCGCCTTTGCGGCTGTGGTCGCATTCCCGTACATTCCCGGATCCAGTTCGCCGGCATTCCAGGGGATCTCCATTTTTGCGGGCATCCTGTTCTCACTCGGGTCGACATCCGCGGTGGCGAACGTTGTGGCCGGCGTCATTCTCACGTACATGCGCGGGTTCAAGGTTGGTGATATTGTGAAGATCGGTGACATTGCCGGAAGGGTGATGGACACGACGCTCCTTGTTACCAGGGTGCGGACACCGAAAAACGTTGAAGTTACGATTCCCAACGCCACAGTGTTGGGAGGCTATGTCACAAACTACTCGTCCGAGGCCGCGGAGGGGAAGCTGATCCTGCCGACATCGGTGACGATCGGCTACGATGCGCCATGGCGGCAAGTGCACGCAATGCTCCGGCAGGCCGCCGCGCGAACTCCCGACGTGCTTCAGGAGCCTGAGCCGTTTGTGCTCCAGAGATCGCTCGACGACTTCTATGTGACGTATGAGCTGAACGTGTACACCCGCCGTCCTGATCGGATGTTGCGGGTCTATTCGGATCTGCACAAGAACATCCAGGACGCATTCAACGAGTATGGCGTCCAGATCATGTCTCCGAATTACGAGGCGGACAGGGAAGCGGTGACGGTGGTCCCGAAGGAGAAGTGGTACGCTCCACCCGCCCCCAAACCCGGGGAGCCGGGTGCCGACGTCTGAGGTCGTGCGACTTCCCGGGCGGCAGGTCGTACAGTAGCAAACGTACCGTCTGTTCTTTTCAACTCTGAGATGGAGGACTGATGCGTCCACCCGCGCTCGCCGTGCGGGCGCCCGCACACGCGATCTCGCGTGTGAGTGTGCCCGCATTTTCGCCGAAGCCCGAAGCGGCCGTCGCTCCGGATCGGCTCCCCGCCGCTGCGGTGCGGGATGGCTTCCCCGTCCTCCAGCTCATCACCTCGCTCCATCCATGCCGCCGCACCCGGATTGTCGCGGCCTGGTCCTTTCCCGTTCCAGCGGTGTATCCCCCGATCCCCGACATCGCATTTACGCTATCCTTTTCTCACTATGGTTTGCCGTTCTCACATCTCACCACCATCACAAGGAGGTCGCAATGACGCTCTCACGATCGTTTGCATGGTTCACTCTCGCTGCAGTGGCATGCTGTCTGCTCATCGCATCATCGCCCGCTCATGCGCAGGCACCGAAGGCCTCAAAGGCGAGTATTGACCGAGGGAAATACATCGTCCAGACCGGAGGGTGCGGCGACTGCCATTCACCCAAAGTGATGGGACCGCAAGGCCCGGTCGAGCACCCCACCCTGGCTCTCTCGGGTCATCAAGCGAGCACGAAGGTTCCTGACGTCCCAGAAGGCGTGCTGGGCCAGGGGAAATGGGGGGCCCTCGGGTCGCCCGACCTGACTGCATGGGCAGGCCCGTGGGGCGTTTCGTTTGCAGCGAACCTGACCCCCGATCCCGGGACGGGAATCGGCGCATGGACGGAGCAGATGTTCATGGACGCCATCAGGAAAGGGAAGCACCTCGGCGCCGGGCGGCCGATTCTCCCGCCTATGCCATGGCACGTGTATGCACAGAAGACTGATCAGGACCTGAAGGACGTGTACGCATATCTCATGTCACTCAAGCCGGTTCAGAACAAGGTCCCCGATCCGATTCCGCCCAAACATTGATTGCTGCCAGTCGCCCGTAGGCGACTCCAGTCATGGTCTGCATGCTGCGCCCGGCGACCGGTCACCCGGTCTCCGGGCGCTCCGCATTTCTCGTTGCTTCGATGTCCCGGAGGCGGTAGATTGAGAAGTATGAGGCCACACGCGTCCCAGCCAATCGAGATGACTCACCAGCTCAGCATACCTTTTGACCCTGCGGGAGGGATCACCGTGCAGGTCCTGGGCAGCTCGAGCGCCGGAAACTGTACGCTTGTGCGCGGGTCGCGCCACGCCGTGCTGATCGACTGCGGGTTCAGCCCCAGGTATATTGCCCGCGGGCTGAGCGCGCACGGGCTCGAGCTGGCGGACCTGGCGGGGGTTCTCATCACGCACACCCACGGCGACCATCTGAACGACGAGGCGATTACCGCCCTGACCGAAGCCGGCGTGCCCATCTACTGCCCGGCTCCCATCCGCGGCCCCCTCACGCGTCAGTACCACGCCGGGGCTGTGGCCATGAGGATGGGGTTGCTCCGGACCCTCGGGTCTGGCGATCCGACGATCGGCTCGTTCGGTGTCGAGGCATTCGAGGTGCCGCACGATTCCCCCGGCGGATGCTTCGGATACTCGCTCGTAGAAGGCGATGCAAAAGTCGCGTTTGCCACTGACGTCGGCTTTCCTCTGGAGCGCCTCGTGCGCCATTTCGCCGGCGCCCAGACAATTGTCATCGAATCGAATCACGATCCGGAGATGCTGGAGCGGTCGGGTCGGCCCGAGTGGCTCAAGCGGCGGATCCGGGAGCGCGGCCACCTCTCGAACGACCAGTGCGCAGAGCTGCTGACCGCTGTGCTGCGGCACAGCACCGTGCTTCCGACCACGGTGGTCCTCGCGCACATCAGCCAGGAATGCAATACGAACCCGCTGGCGGTCCGCACGGCCGGCGGAGCTCTGACGCGGGAATCCGCCGGGGGAGTGGCCGTCATCGAGAGCTTCAAGGACCGTCCGTCGGCGGTGGTGGGTGCGAAGCGATGACCTATCCTGAACTCCTGACGTCTCTGTACAAGGAGCACGGGCTGCTCCTGGACGTTTGGAAGCGTTCGGTTGAGCTTGCCGGCGAAACGGGGGCGTTCGTATTCCCTCCGGATTCCTACGTGTCGAGCGATGACATGAAGGAGGTCCGCTTTGAGTTCTGGCCGGGCTCCCGGCTCGGAGCGTATCTGCGCGATCAAGGAAGTACGGAGGATGGGTACAGGGAGCTGGAGGGCCAGATCGACACTGCGACCGAATTCCTCGTCTTCATTCTCGAGCCGCCCGACACCGAGGGGAGGCGCCCCGTGCATGTTCATCGGATCGGGCCGGTGGGCCATAACTGAACGTCGATCCGGCCTCCCGAGGGTTGCATGCCATCGCTCGTTTCAGTAGCATTTTGAGGTACTGTTCTTCTATTCTGCGTGTATACTCATACGGGGGACCTGTGCATGCGACGTCGTTGCTACCGACACTGGGGGGTTGGGGCCCTCGTGACACTCCTGTGTTCTCTTCCTGCGCCCGGCGCAGAAGTCACCCACACCATGGCCGTGGGCGGGGTCACCCACAACGCGGCCCGGTTCTGGGTTCGCCTCTCGGAATCCGACACGGTCACCGTTGAGCTCTCCACCGATCCCGCCTTCGGATCGTCGATCGCCGGCGTGCCGCGCTTCACGACCGCCGAAGGGAACTTCGCCACCCTCGTCGATGTGTCCGGACTTCAGCCGGATACCCGCTACTACTACAGGGCGGTCGTCCGGTCCGTCCCGCAGCCGCGCGTGCAGTCCTTCCAGACCTTTCCTGTCCCCGGTACCGTCTCCACGTTCACGTTCGGGTTCGGTTCCTGCCAGCAGAGCGGATCGCTCCTCCCGTCGGCGACACCCCCGGGAAACGTCTACCGTCAGGTGGTCGGCGCGCGGCCCCGGTTCTTTCTTCAACTGGGCGATTGGGGATACCCCGATTCGACCGACAGTGATCCGCCGCCTCTCGACAGTGCCTTCTTCAGCGCTGACTTCGCGAAGGTTCAGGCGGCATATCTGTCGCGGTTCCGCACCGACTATCTGATGGACACCCTGTTGAGCACCGCTCCGGTCGACTACGTGTACGACGACCACGACTTCATGAACAACAACGCGTCGGCGCTGACCTCGAGTTTCTACGTCCCCTTCCGTCCGAATCCGCTCAGTGACGATTTTGTTGTGCGCGAGCTGACGAACCCTCCCGGCGCGCGCGAGAATGTGATTCGCGGGTACAAGGAGAACATGCCGACCTATCCGCTTGTGAACGAGTCTCGCGGTATCCATCACAGGTTCACCTACGGTAACGTTGACGTGTTTGCGCTCGACCTGCGTTCCCAGCGAACCCCGAACCTGGCCGGCTTCTACAAGGACAACGCCTCCGGCGTCTGGCGCAACTCGCCGCCGGCAGGGCACTCCATACTCGGGCGGGACGACGCTCCGGGCAGCGGGCCCAACCAGCTCACCTGGCTGCTTGAGGAGCTGAGGAGTTCAACGGCGACGTGGAAGTTCCTGATGAGCTCCGTGCCGTTCAACCGCGCACAGGTGCAGGGAATTGAAGCGGGGTTGTTTTTTCAGACCTTTCCCGTCCAGTCACCACTGCTGCCTCCGGGGACCACGGGCATCTTCGTCGCGTTCGAATTCGCCGACAAGTGGTGTGGCTTTCTGGAGGATACCGATACGCTCCTCAACTTTATCCGACAGAACGGTATCACCAACGTGATCGTGCTGAGCGGCGACTCGCACACCGCGGCGATCGACGACGGAGCGAACGCGGGGCTGCCGGAGATCATGGCCGGAGGGCTGGACATCACCAACTCTCAGACCGTCGCCCTGCTGGACAGTTTCGGGATCAAGATCTGGAATCAGGGGGGGCAGGGATTGACCTCCTCCGAGTTTAACAATGCGTTCGGGCGCGTCACCGTGTTCGGGGAGGATTCCGTGCAGCTCGCGATCGTGGATGAATTCGGTTCGCTGGTGGCTGCATATACGGTCAGGAACATCACGACGGGCATCGATGGTGAGCGCGGACTTCCCGCGGAGTTCCGGCTGGAACAGAACTATCCAAATCCGTTCAACCCGGAGACGAAGATCCGGTTCACGATCGTTGATCCCCTGCTATCACGCGGAGCACCGTCCGGGGGGCAGGAACAGCCCACCACGCTCACTGTGTACGACCTGCTCGGCCGGGAGGTGGCGGTGCTGGTGAACGAGAGAATGGGGCCGGGCTCGTACGAGGTGACTTGGAATGCGCGGGAGGCCGCCAGCGGAGTGTATATATTCCAACTGAGAGCAGGAGGGACGGTGCAGTCCCGAAAAATGCTCCTGATGCGCTAGAAATGCCCTTTGTGAGTCTTTCGGTTTTTTCGTAGATTGGATTTATGGAAGTTTCGCAGGATTCATCCCGGATTCCCCGTCGCAGTTTTCTTGCAGCCCTTGCGACGGCGGGCGCCGGTGCTCTTGTTGCCGGCTGCGGCAGCGCTCAATCTTCCGTGGACGCGCGCCCCTCGCTGGATCTCCTGATCCGCAATGGCAGCGTTATTGATGGAACGGGCGCGGATTCGGTACTGGCGGACGTCGGCATCCGGGGAGACAGAATTGTCGCGGTGGGAAGACTTTCCGACGCAAGCGCAGCGCGTGTCATTGACGCTCGCGGGCTCACCGTCGTTCCCGGCTTCGTTGATATTCACTCGCATACCGACGAATCTCTCCTCCGATTCCCCCGCGCCGAAAGCAAAGTGATGCAGGGCGTCACAACCGAAGTCGGCGGGCAGGATGGCGATTCGCCGGCCCCGCTGGGCGGCCCTACACTCGCGGAGCGCCTTGAGGCGTTTAAGGATGATGTCGGGTACGAGTGCCCGTACAGGGACATGGATGGCTTTTTTGGCGTCCTGGAGAGGAACAGGACCGCCCAGAATATTGTTATGATGGTCGGCCTCGGGACCGTTCGTGGCGCCGTAGTGGGGATGGATAACCGCCCTGCGACGGGCGATGAGATTCGCGCGATGCAACGCGCGGTTGCGCTGGCGGTCGAGCAGGGGTGCTGGGGCGCCTCGACCGGGCTGGAATACACGCCGGGGAGCTTTGCATCACAAGAAGAGCTCGCCGAGGTCATGAAGGCGATTCCGGGCCGCAGCCGGTTGTACGCGACGCACATGCGGAACGAAGACAATCGCCTCATTGAAGCGATCGAAGAAGCGATTGCCATCTGCAAAGGATCGGGCGCGCGTCTTCAGGTGTCGCACCTGAAAGCTCAGAACCGGGTGAACTGGCCGAAGCAACAGCAGGCGCTGGACCTGCTTGACACCGCAATCGCATCCGGGCTCGAGGTGCACGCCGACAGGTACCCCTATATCGCCTTCAGCACAGGGCTGCAGAACCTCTTTCCGATCGCATCCAGGGACGGAGGGAACGAACGGTTCGTGGGCCGCCTGAAGGATCCGGCGACGCTGGCGACACTGCGTCCGGCGGTGCTGAAGAAAGTCGATGGCCTCGGGTCGTGGGAGTCCGTGATGATCTCGAGCGTCAGGGGCGAGGAATCCAAGAAGTATCTCGGGAAGACAGTGAAAGAGATCTCCGAGCAGGAGGGTGTCGACCCGTTCGAGTTTGTCGTCGACCTTCTCGTGAGGGAGAATGCAGGGGTCGGGATGGTTGGATTCGGAATGGACGAGGCGGGGACGGAACTGGTCCTGCGATGGAGGAACTCCATGGTTGCGTCCGATGGCGGTGCGTATTCGCCGGCGTCGCAGACGCGTCCGCATCCCAGGGCATACGGAACCTTTCCGCGTGCGATCCGTGTCTACGCACTTGAGAGGCGGACGATCCCGCTCCCCGAGATGATCAGGAAGATGACCTCGCTCCCGGCGGAGAAGATCGGCCTGTCCGACAGGGGCGTGATCGCGGAGGGGAAGGCGGCGGATCTCGTTCTGTTCGACCCCGCGACCGTGCGGGATGAAGCGACATACACGGACCCGCACAGGTTTCCATCGGGGATGCCGTACGTGATTGTCAACGGAGTGGACGTCGTGCGCGACGGCCGGCAGCAGGACGCGCTGCCCGGGCGCGTGCTTCGGTCACGGAACATTTCATAGAGAGGCATGCAATGCAGCGGAGATGGAGTTGTATGGGTCAATCGACAATGAGAATGGTGTGGGCGGTGGTCACTGGAACCATGGTCGGCGTATCCGCGGCTCCGGCGCAGACGACAGACATCCTGCTCAGACTGTCTGAACCGGGGACGATCTTCAGCGCCCGGGCGCTCGGGATGGGGAACGCCTATTCCACGATCGGCTATGATTTTTCGGGGACACGGTTCAATCCTGCGACCATGGCCGTGCTGGATTCGACCACATTCGCGATGTCGGTGAATTTCCTGGCCTCCCCCAACTCCGCCGCGTACCAGAATGCCCAGACGCCCTTTACGACCACAAGCACGAGCCTGGGGCAGTTTGGGATGACGTTCCCGGTGCACTTCGGGGAGCGCCGTTCTGTGTTCGCTCTCGGGTTTCTCCCAGTCCAAGGATTTCAACCGCAATACGAAGTTCGAGGGATTCAATAGCTCCGCTTCCTCGTTGATTCAGGATCTCACGTCGCTGGGGAGCCCTGTCGCTGCGTCGCTTTTGGTGAACTACCCACTGGTTGACCCAGTGACCGGACAGACGCTCGGGCGTGAGACCGTCATTAACGGCAGTCTCCAGGAGAACGGCTTCATTCTCCAGTCCGGCAACTTCCTGCAGATTTCAACCGGTGGATCGTTCGAAATGATGCCGAACGTGTTCGTCGGTGTCAGCGCGAGTTATAATACCGGTAGCTATCTCGCCGACAGGGAGTTCACCGAGACGGACGTCCAGAATGTGTACGACGCGTCCGTCCTGACGGTGCCTGGCGACCCGACAACGGCCGACTTCCAGAGCATGTACATCCACGACGTCAGGGACATCGTCGTCACAGGATGGGATTTCAAGTTCGGAGCCCTCTACAAGTGGGAAAATTTTATCTCGATTGGCGGGTCGTTCCTGGTTCCGACCAATCACAAAGTTTCCGAGATCCAGAATGTGGGGGGGAGGAGCGTGTTTGCCTCCGGCACGAAGGAGGTGCGCGGGGTAGACAGGGAAGTGGCCTACACGGTCACTCCGGCGTACAACGCAACGGTTGGTGCGGCGGTCAACCTTTGGTTTCTGACCGCGACGGCCGAAGCGACGTTTATCGACTATACGACGATGAAATTCCGGCGCGGTTTCGCGCTTGACGAAGTGGGTCTTCGGAACAAGGAGGTCCTCGGACAGTACCGGCGCGTGCTTAACCTGAATGGAGGCGCCGAGCTACGGCTCCCCTTCACTGGGCTGATCGCCCGGGCCGGATTCCAGTACCGCCCGTCGCCGTATCAGGGTGACCAACAGGCGAACGACCGGAAGAGCATTACGCTCGGCTTTGGCGTCAACTCCGGCGGCCGGCTGGCCTTCGACGTCGCCTACGGGTACGCCTGGTGGGACGAGCCCTACAGAGGATACGGAACGACGTTTGCAGGCGTGGTCCAGCATATCGAGTTGCACGACATCATGACAACGATCAAATTGAGCTTCTGAGGCCCCGCGCACCAGCGGCATTCCCGTCGATGGCTCGAGTTCCCCCCGTTTGACTCTTTCGGGGGTTTTGGGTAAGCTGAAAACGCTTACCCTTTTTTTCTCTATGATACGACGCATCCTCCTTGCGCTTGCCATCGTCGTGATCAGCATGCTGATCCTGGGCGTGCTTTTCTTCGACAGGATCCCGAACCTGTGGAGTGAGCGCTCGGGCCCCCGCCGCGTCTTCTTTGCCGACAACATCTCGACCGCACACGCCGCGATCATCGCCCGCTTCAACGAGCTGCACAAGGGGCAGATCGAGGTGGTCCCGGTCAACCTTCCGTTCACGAAGTTCAGCACCAACGAGCGGAAAGAGCTCCTGGCCCGCTCGCTCAGGAGCAGGAGCGACCGTATCGATGTCTTTGCGGTCGACCTGATCTGGGTGACGCGCTTCTCGAAGTGGGCGGAGCCGCTGGGCCGTCATTTCCCGCGCGAAAGCCTTGCCACCACCCTGCCGCAGGCTCTCGAGTCATGCACGGTCGACGGCGCCCTCATGGCGGTCCCCCTCTATATTGATGTCGGACTTCTGTACTATCGGTCCGATATTATCCGCCGCCTTCCCGACGCCCCCGCGATCGAGGAGGCCCTCCGGCGCTCCATCACATGGGATGAGCTGACGGTTCTTCGCGACCGCCTGAACTACCGGGGCCGGCCGTTCTATGTTTTCCAGGGGAAAGCGTACGAAGGGTTGATCTGTAACTACTTCGAGCATGTCGCTTCGCAGGATCGGCGGGCTGTGCCGAGGGACTCGTTCCCGCTGCAAACGGCCGCCGCCCGGGCGGCCCTCGATCGCCTCGTCAGACTCGTCCGCGTGGATCGCGTGTCCCCGCCCGAAGTCGTCGACTATGACGAGATCCGCAGCTACACGGCCATGCTGGACAGCGATGCGGTGTTCGTCCGTGGATGGCCGAACTTCCTCGAGAGCTTCCGGTCGATGTATCCGGACACCGCCAAGCTGAATCTGGTGCGCATCGCGGCCCTCCCGCATGAGCGGGGCGGCTCGCCGTCTCCCGTATTCGGGGGCTGGAACCTGATGATAGCCAATTCGTCGACGAACAAGGATGCCGCGCTCGCGTTCGTCCGCTTCACCCAGAGTGTCGAGGCGCAGAAGCTCCTGCTGGAGATCGGGGGCTACATCCCCGTCAACACGCGCATCTACCAGGATGCCGGATATATGGCGGCACATCCGACGCTGCAGTTTAGCAGCGGACTGATCGAGCGCGGCGTGCATCGCCCCGCAATCGAGGATTATACCCGGGTGTCCGACATCGTGTCTCTGTACATCAATCGCGCCCTGCGCGGCGAAATCCCTCCCGCGCAGGCCGGTGAGCTCGCCGCGGAGGCGATCCGCGCCAATCGGACATTCGGGGAATGAGCCGCACCGCACGCGGCCGTGCCCGGCTGATCGAGGGCCTGGGCACCTATCACCTGGAGATCAGGCACGTGACGGTCCTGTTCATCGTCATCCTGATCTTCCAGATCGTCGTCTCCTTCCTCCACAAGACATCCCTTCAGAAATCGCTTACCAGCACGCAGGAGCTGTATCAGCAGGACTCCGCCGAGCGCCTGGCCAACCTCACCACCACGTCGCTCGAGCTTCTCCTCGAGGCGGTGCACAGCGACCGCCCGCTCGCGCCGGCGGACGTCGAGAAGACGGTGCAGAGCTTCAATATCATTCTGAGCCAGCAGACGCTGAGCCAGACGGTCGAGGAGCTGTGCGTCCTGATCCCCACGGCGGACGGTATCGGGGCGATCGACGACGGAGGGGCGCTGTACCGCTATATGTTCGAGGGAGTGAGCGCGCTGCCGCCCCCGACCACGGAACATACCGAAGCGATCGAGCGCTTCGAGCGGATACGGGATGATGTTGTCGCGTCGGAAGAAATCCGGACGGTGCTCGAAGGGAGGCAGACCTTCCATGTCTTCGTGCCCTTCGTGCCGCGCGGCGAGTTCGTGGGCGTCGTGTACATGAAGAACACCCCTGACTTTTCGGCGATAACGCGCGAAATCGTCTCGGGATACGATGAGACGTCCATCACGTTTTCGGCGCTTATCCTGTTCGGCCTGCTGGCCATGTTCTATATCTCGTCGTACACGCTGCGCGAACGAAACGAGGCCCAGCGGCTCCTCTTCGAAAAGGAGAAGGAACGGCTGGCCGAGCAGATCAATCATCAGAAAGAAGCTCTCTTTACGAAACGGATCTACCACACCCATCACAAGGCGGAGAAGGTGATGGGTTTCATCAAGGAGGACCTCCGGGAGCTGAGCGACGGGAATATCGAGGAGATCAAGGCGCGCGTGAACAAATACGCCAATTTCATCGCGCGCGTAATCTATGATATGAAGTGGTACGACCCGCCGCTGCAGACTATTCGCGGGCCGCTGTTTACGACCGACCTGAACGAGGTGCTCAGGTTCCTTGTCGCCAACGTGTTCCAGCGCGTATCCACGGACCTCGGGGAAGTGCAGTTTGCATGGGATCTCGACGACCGGCTTCCTCCCGTGCACGTGAACGAGTTCGTGGTCTGGGAGGTCTTCGAGCCGATCATTCAGAACAGCATCATTCACGCCGGAGTGGACAGGCTGGTGGTATCGATCCGGACGGAGCATGACCCGGGCACGCGGGTGAGCAGGGTCGTGATTTCGGATAACGGCAAGGGGATCGCACCGGAGCTGCTGGCGCCGAGCGAACGCGGGGTGAAGAGGATCTTCCTGGAACACGTGACCACGAGCCCGGGGGGGAGCGACCACTCGGGCTACGGAGCGTACATCGCCCACGAGATAGCAACGCAGCGGCTCGGCTGGGGGCTCGACGCGGGAACCACGCCCGACGGCGGGGCCATGTTCACGTTTACTATCCCGAACCACGGATGAGGCTGTCATGCTCGGCACCGAGATCATCCATATCCTGCTGATCGAAGACGAAGAATACGACGTCGGTCGCGTGCGCAGCACGATCGCGCCGTTCCGGGATCAGATCGTGATTCGGGATGTCGCGTCCACCGGCTCCCATGCGCTCGAACTTCTGAAGGCGGGGAGCGACAGGTATGACGTCGTTGTCATGGATTTCCAGATCGCCGGCGGGCTCATGGGGGAGGAGCTCATCCGGGCCATCAAGACGATCGATCCATCCCTGCAGATCATCATCGTGACGAAGATGACCGTCAACGTCATGGACTTCGACTTTGCGAACAGGCTCCTGCAGGCGGGGGCGTACTGGTACTGCACGAAATATCCCGGCGACATCGACACGAGCATCTATCAGCCGACCGATTTCATTCTCTCTCTGTATAACGCCCATCAGAAGCGGGTGCTGGAGCGGGAGCGGCTGCGGTCGGCCAGCCGGATGACGCGCACCGTGGAAGGGCTCCTGTCTCAGAAGCAGATCCTCGGCGGGTCGGCGAGGATGGAAGAGCTGCGGCACCAGATCCGCAAATGCGCGGACAACATCGCGCCCGTCCTGATCACGGGTCCCTCCGGTTCCGGCAAGGAGCTCGTCGCCCACAACGTCCATTACCACAGCCAGCGCCGGCTCGAGAACTTCATCCCGATCAACTGCGGGAGCCTGCCGCACGATCTGGTCGAGAGCGAGCTGTTCGGATACGAGAAGGGGGCGTTCACGGGCGCGAGCGCGCGGAAGCTGGGGCTGTTTGAGGTGGCGGATCGCGGGACGGTCTTCCTGGATGAGGTGGCGGAGCTCCCTCCCGGGGCGCAGGTCAAGTTGCTTCGCGTCCTTCAGGATGGGGAGATCGAGAAGATCGGGCGAACGGAGAAGTTGAAGGTGAACGTGCGGGTGATCGCGGCCACCAACAAGGATCTGGCGCGGGAGGTCGAATCCGGAAAGTTCCGCGAGGATCTCTTCTATCGTCTGAATGTCCTGCAGCTCGCCGTCCCCGCGCTGCGGGATCACCCCGAGGACATCCCGCTCTACGTCGATCATTACCTGAAGGAGTTCAGCGCGGACATGAACCGGGATGTTCCGGGCGTTCAGCCGGATGCCATGCTTCGTCTGCAGTCGCATCCGTGGCCGGGCAACGTGCGGGAATTGAAGAACGTGACACAGCGACTGCTCTTCGATCCCGATCAAGTCATTACCGCCGAGAGAGTCGGGCTTGCCCTCGGCAGCCGGCGGGCGGACGCCGGTCAGCCCGCGGGAGATGGGTTCACGTTCGCCGCCGGCGGCGAATCGACTCCGCTGAGGCTCATCGAGCGGCGATTACGGGAGGAATACGTCCTGTATGTCCGTGCACGGTCGACCTCGGACGCGGACGCCGCAAAGAAGCTGGGCCTTGCCCCGCCGAACTACCACCGGATGTGCAAGGAGCTGGGGATTAAGTGACGCGCCCGGGCAGGACGACTCTGTTCTGGGCCTTCACGCTGTCGCTGCCGTTCCTCGCGCTCGGCCTCCTGGAAATCGTCCTGCGCGTTGCGGGGCTGTGCGCGCCGGAACCGCTCGTGGTGAAGGCCGAGCGGATGGGCCGGAGCGTCCTCCAGTTCAATACGCGGCTGCCGCATCGCTACTTCGACGCCAGGCAGGTCTCTGTCCCGGCGCTCAGCCCCGAACATTTCGACGTCGTCAAAACCGTTCGCCATGTCCGCATCGTCTGTCTGGGCGAGTCGACGACTCAGGGTTTTCCGTTCGACGGTCACGTGACCTTCCCGAAGCAGCTCGAGCACCTCCTTCAGGAGCGCTACCCCGAACGCACCATCGAAGTTCTGAACGCGGGCATCTCCGCCATCAACAGTTTCTCCGTTCTGGATATCCTGCCCGAACTGCTGGACCTCCAGCCCGACCTTGTGCTTGTCTATCTCGGGCACAACGAATTCTACGGCGCCTTCGGAGCGGCCTCGACCGTGTCGATGGGTCAGCAGGACTGGCTCGTGCGTCTCTACCTGCGGCTGCAGCGGTTCCACGCTGTCCAGTTCGTGCGTGAGGCGCTCTCAGCGGCGGGCCGGCTGATCAAGGGGCCGCCGCCGGCCCGCACGCTCATGGCCGAGGTCGTCCGCGAGACGCGGATTGCGATCGACTCGCCCCTCCGTCGCCACACGCTGGAAGTGTACCGTCGTAATCTCGGCGAAATCATGGCGCAGTGCCGCGAACGGGGCGTTCCAGTCTTTGTCGGAACGCTGGTCTCCAACCTTCGCGATATGCCGCCGTTCAGCGGCAGCGGTCCCGGAGGAGCCGATTCGCTGTTCCGCGAGGGGACGCGTGCCTTCGCGGCCGGCGATACCCTTCGTGCGGCCTCTCTGTTCGCCGAAGCGAAAGACCGGGACCTGATTCCCTTCCGGGCCCCTGAAGAGTTCAACGGGGTAATCCGGGAACTGGCGGTGCGGGAGGGGGTTGTCCTCGTGGATGTACTTGGCGCATTTCGGAAGGCCTCCCCGGGAGGCGTCCCTGGAAGGGCGATGACCTGCGATCATCTTCACCCGACGCCGGACGGCTACTACCTGATGGCGAAGACCTTCTACGATGCCATCTGTGCCGCCGGGTGGATCCCGGGGGGCGACTCAACGTTCGTTCCCGGCGATTCTGCGTACGCCGTGGGTGATCTCGATTGGGATATCGGTCTGATGAAGATCTTCGAGATGACGCACCGCTGGCCGTTCCCTGAATCGCCGGTGACCGTCCGCGACTTTGTGCCCCGGAACGATCCTGTCTCCGCGCGCATCGCGCGCAGATATCTGTACGAGGAGAATGTGTGGTCGCGTGCTCAATACGCGATGGCGGATGAATATGTGCGGCGTGGCGACCTTGAAGCGGCTCGGGATCGATACCGGGCGGTTGCGCTGTTCGCCAACGATGATCCGTATCCGCTTGCCCAGATTGCCCGGACGTACGAAAAGAGCGGCGACTGGGTCCTGTGCGAGAGGGCGATCGTCGAGGCGGTGGATCGCGCGGCTGAGAAGGGACTGCTGCTGTATCAGCTGGCCCAGGCGCAGCACACGCAGGGCCGGCGTGCCGACGCGGCGGCTACGATGGAGAAGGCGGCCTCGGCACCCGAGTTGACGCGCGATCAGCGTTTCAACGCCCTGTTCTACCGGGCCGGGTTCCTTGTCGAGTCGGGCGACACGGTCCGTGCCCGGCAGAGCCTCCGCTCGATCCTGTCCGAAGACCCGAAGTTTCGCCCGGCGCAGCAGTTCCTTGCCCAGATTGGAAATGGTTTCTGAAGCACCACCCCAAGGATCGGAGGAATGATGATGACGACGTGCGCGAAGCGCGTGTGGAGTGCCGCAGTACCGCTGGTGATCTGCGCGTTGCTGGCGCCTGGCCTGTCCGGCCACAGCGCCGCCGCGAAACCGTACCGCGGCGCCGAGTACCGGGCCCGGCAGGCGTTCACCTACGGCCGGTTCGAGGTCCGGATGAAATCGGCCGCGGCCAGCGGCATGCTCGCATCCTTCTTCACCTATGCCGAGATCAGCTCACTCTCCGAGTGGAATGAGATCGACATCGAGAACATGGGCCGCTACACCAACGAATCGCAGTTCAACACGATCACCCCGGGCCAGGTGAATCACGTCCAGCGCCAGGTCGTCCGGTTCAACCCCCATGCCGGTTTTCACGACTACTTCATCGAGTGGACGCCCGACTACGTGGCCTGGGGGATCGACGGGTATGAAGTTCACCGGCAGACCGGCGATCACATCGCGACGCTCACGCGGGCGCAGAAGCTCATGATGAACATCTGGCAGCCGGCCGACGTGAATTGGGCCGGCAGCTTCAATCGCGGCAGCCTCCCCGTCTATGCGTACTACGACTGGATTCGATACTCCTCGTACACGCCGGGGGTTGGCGACAACTTCACGTTTCAGTGGCAGGACGATCTGAACAACTACGACGCGGTGCGCTGGGACATGGGGACCCATACATGGGACGGTAACAACTGCCAGTTCGTGCGCGAGAATATCGTGTTCCGGGACGGGTACATGATCCTGTGTATGACCGACAGCGCCCACAGCGGATACGGGGGTGGGGCAGTGCAGGCTGCTGATGTCCAGGCTCCGTATCTGGTCTCGGCTCGTGCGTATGATGCGACTGTGCGCGTCAGCATGTCGGAGCTTCTGGATGAGGTCACAGCAGAGACGGCCTCGAACTACTCGGCTAACGTGACGGTCAACAGCGCGACGCTCCTCCCCGACGGCAAGACCGTAGAGCTTGGAGTGGCCGGAATGGACCTCGGCACTCCGTTCATCCTGTTTGTCAACAACCTCAAGGACCGCGCGCAGCCGCCGAACACGATGAGCCTGCAATACACGCGGGTCATTATGCCGCTTGCGTTCCCGGTTCGCATCAATGTTGGAGGAAGTGTGGCGGCAGGGTACCTGGCCGACTCCGTCTGGGCTGAGACGAAGGAGTACGGTGTGACCGGAGGGCACGTCGTGGCAACCGGAACCGCCGTCGGCGGCACGTCGGATCCGGCCATCTACGCTGATGGCAGGGATGGATTGGTGAACTACCACGTGCGCGTCCCCGACGGTACGTACGATGTCACGCTCATGTTTGCGGAAACCGAGCACACACAGGCAGGGCAACGGGTGTTCAGCGTGAAGGCCGAAGGTGTCGAGGTCGTCAGCAGCCTTGACCTCTTTGCGTCGGCGGGATCGAACACTGCGGTGGAGCGGACAATCCGGAACTTGACGGTGAACGACGGGACGCTCGACCTGTACTTTTCGGCCTCTGCGGGCCAGCCGATTCTGCACGGCCTTCGAATCGAACGGCTCACGACGGGAATCGGTGAACGGCTGAAAGAGAAAGAAGGGGCAGGAATGACAGGAATCAGCGTCTATCCAAACCCGTTCAACGGACAGGCGGTGTGCAGGTACCAGATCGATGAGCCCGGCTGGGCGACGCTCCGTGTCTATGACCTTCTTGGGCGAGAAGTGGCCACGCTCGTGGACGGGGAGCAGGTTCCGGGCACGCATGACGCCGCGTTCGCTCCCCGCGCGCTTTCGAGTGGTCTCTACGTCCTTGCCCTGCGATCGGCCGGCCAGACCGTCCTCACACGGGCCATGCTGATCCGCTAACCGGCGAAGCCCGCTTTCCTACCCCTTGCCATAGGACCTCTGGTTCCCGGGGGTTGGGATCAGGCGGATGTTCAGGATCCAGGCCGGCTCCCAAGTCTCCCCGGGGAGGACGACCTGGTTGCCACACGTGAGGTTTTCCCCAAAATCGGGGAAAACTTGATAAGGGGGGGGAATCTCGCTACAATGTTCACGATCGACCTCCGGGATGAAGACTCTCATCCTGGGGATTGCGCTGCTCGTTGACATCGGCCCTGGCGGTAGGGGGCGACTCTGATCATTTCTTCGAAAGGGGAAGGTTATGATCCGTCGCGTGTGGAGTGTAATGCTGTTGGCCACATGTGTGGTATCGTTCGGAGGCGCCCAGCCCTCCATCACCGCGAAGTTCCTGTTCCGTTCCCATCCAGCCCCGGGGATCACCCTTCCGTACCGACTCTTTGTGCCCGACACCCTTGTCCCGGGTGTCCGCTATCCTGTTGTGGTGGCGCTTCACGGCGACGGCGAGCGCGGCACGGACAATCGTATCCAGATTGAGTGGTACCGCATTGCCACCGTCTGGGCAGATCCCGTGAATCAGGCGAAATACCCTTGCTTCGTTGTCGCGCCGCAGTGCCCCCTGGATGACTATTGGTGGAGCACCACCCCCGGCGTCCTGACCACGCCCACCGTGGCAGCCTTGGACATGCTGGATTCCCTCATCCGCGAATTCCCCATCGACACCAATCGCCAGTACGTGACAGGGCTGTCCGGTGGCGCGTTTGCGATCTGGGAAATGCTCTCCCTTGATCCCGCCAGGTTTGCCGCCGCGGTTCCGATGTCCGGGGGGCTTGACGACGGCTGGACGATCCCGATTCTTGAAACTCCCATCTGGGACTTTCAAGGAGCAAAGGACGATGCTGTGCCGGTGTCATACCCGCGTTCGCTCATGACGGCGCTGGAAGGGCAAGGGCGCAACGTCCTGTACACACACTGCAAGTATCTCGATTGCCGGGGGATTTCCGACTCGGTGGTTGCCGGGGCGATCGCCACTCGCGCGGACCTGCTCTACACAGAGTACGCAGACGGCGGACACAACATATGGAACGAAGCCTACGACTATCCGTACCTTCCGCCCTGGGTATTTGGATTCACCCGCCGGGTTCCTGACGCAATCCGCCTGACCTCGTTGACATCTCCCGCTGTTATCTCGGGCGATGTGAACCTCACCTGGACGACCGCGGTTCCGGGAGACAGCGTCGAATTCTGGTACAGCAGTGACGCCGGGGATAGCTGGCGCACATTGTCGGATCCGGTGCCGAATACCGGGTCGTTCCTCTGGCACACGGACAGCGTGGGAGACTGTGCCTTCGGCTATGTGCGCGCGGTGCTGCTGAAGAATGGCGGGATGATCGGCGGAGCAAGCCGGAGCGCGCGTTTCTCGGTGAACAACGCCGTGAATGGGCCTCCGTCAGTCAGGATTCTGAATCCCGAATTCTATCAGGATCCGTTGTTCGATCAGGACAGTCTTGATCTCCGGCTTCTCGTCGGCGATCCGGAATGGGGACCGGTGGATGTGACCGTTGCCTATGACGCGGGTGTGGGCGGGCCGCTCGAAGGGGTTGCCTCGTTCTCGACGACTGCGGATACCGTGGAGCAGGTGCGGCGCATCGGTATCGCGGGGCTTGCCAACTCCACCGGGGCGGTTCTGAGAGTATTCGCTTCCGACGGCACATCGGTCGGTGTTGCCAGCTCATCGCCCTTCGCAAAGCGATCGCCCCGCGCACCAGGTTCCGAGGCGGGACACGTGGCAGGAATCGCGGGTGCGGATGTCAGGGTGATTGTCGTTGATCCTTCGAAACTGACCGGGCACACCTATCGCGTTCAATTCAAGACCAGCCCGCCGACAACGGCGGTGTACGACGTGACCGATGTGACCACCTCCTCGGCACTCCTCAGAGATGTTGCCGGCCTCGATGGGACAACCGAGGGGCCAGAGTTCGATGGGGTAAGGCTGGTTGTCAGGGATTATGCGGTCAGCGCGGCCGACCTTGACAGTTCCCGATGGATAACCGGACAGGCGACAATAGCCACGAACATCTTCGTCCCTTCGCGCACCATCGGCGGGACTCAATACACGGGGTTCGCCTATCCGTATGACTACCTGATCACGCTCGCCGGATCGGTGGTCGGCACCTCGGTTGCGGGGTTTGGACTGGATGCTGTGCCGATCAAGTTTTCGGCGATCAACCTGACGCGCGGGGTTCCGTCCGACGTGGCCTTCTACGACGGTGACGGGGATGGGACCATTTCCTCGATGGACGAGGTCGATTTCCTGGAGCGCGATTCGCTTGGGGAGTATCGCCTCTCGTGGGCAGCGTTCTTCGTGGCCGAATCCGGCGACACGCTTCCCGTTCCGGGAGATCAATTCGTCCTGAAGACACTCAAGCCTTTGACGTCGGAGGACGTGTATGAGTTCACCACTGCAACCACGAGCGCGGGCGAAGAAGTGCAGCCTGCAACCTTCCGGCTCGACCAGAATTACCCGAATCCGTTCAATGGGGAAACACTCATCAGGTACGCGGTCGGGTCCGCCGGCACCGGGCCCGGGGGTCGACTGCAGGTCAGCCTCAGGGTGTACGACATCCTGGGCCGTGACGTGATGACGCTCATCGACGGTCCGCTTGCCCAGGGTTCCTATGAGGCGCGCTTTTCGCCCATTGGACTCGCTTCCGGGGTCTATTTCTATCGACTGAATGTCGGCGGGGCTCTACAGTCCCGCAAGATGCTCTACCTGAGATAGTGACCGCTGGCCCACAGCGAGCACTTTGAATAGATCCCTGGAGTTATCCGACCGATAATTTTTGCGTTATCGGTTTGATACTTTCAGGGAGCGACCCACCACTTCCTTTCGTTTTCTGGAGCCGAAAGGCCACCTTCGGGGTGGCATATGTATTGCTTCGCTTCTGACAGTTATTGAAGCGTTTTTCACCCCTTCGCCTCTCTCGCATCAGGCTCGGCAGCCAACCTCGCCACAGAGGATGGAGTGCTTTCGGACCCCACCACATATATCTGTCTATTGTATCTGGCTCTGGTTACGGCCGTGGGTCTGGTCGTGGCGTTGCAGGGGCGCGAAAGAGGCGTGCTCGAGTACTTTCTTGCGGGGAGAGGGATAGGATCGATCGTTCTCGCCCTCTCTCTCGGCGTCACCACGCTCGGAGCAGTCGGACTCGTCTTGCTGATCAGCCCTGAGATCCACAGCCAGGGTCCCGCACTCCTTGCCCTTGCGGTTCTGTTGTCACTCCTCGTCATCCTCGGAACGGTTGTGGCTCCCAGGTACCTCGCGGCCCGTGTGATGACCACTCCGGATCTGATCGCCCAGCGATTCGGGCGGGGTGCGGGTTTCTCCCTCGGCGTGGTACATGTGTTGCTGATCGTCCTCGTCCGGCTTCCGATGATCCTCCTGGGTGGAAGCTGGGTGCTGTCAAAGTTGTCGGGCTGGGAGCCGCTCACGACAGCGATGCTGATTCTGGTCATCGCCGGATTGTACACGACGGCGGGCGGATTCCCATCGGTGGTCTTCACGCAGGCGCTACAGGGCGTGGCGGTCATTCTCTCGGTCCTCGTCCTGCTCGTCCTCAGTCTCGCAGGCCAGCCGCTGGTCATCGATCTTTCGGCAGTAAAGGCTTCGGGCCCGTCCCCCCTGTCGGTCGCCTTTTTTGCGATCTCTCTCGCGATCGTTGCCTTGTGGCACTTCTGGGCGGATCAGTTTGTCGTGCAGAGGGTTCTGAGCGCCCGGGGCCAGGATGATGCGCGGAGGGGAGTCCTGCTGTCGGTGGCGCTTGTCTCGGCCGTTGCACTCCTTGGTCTCAGCATCATCGGAGCGGGAACGATTCTGGATGGCCCGCCCCCTGTGTACCCATTCGCGGCGATGATGGGATCGGTGCTCGTCCTGTCGCTGACCCTTCCGGCAGTGGCGGGGATGCTGCAGAGTGCGGCGGCGATGATCACGCTGGACGTCGTTCGGCCGTTTCAGCGAACGGCCACTGATTTGTCTCTCGTCCTTGTCGGACGCCTGTCGACAACCGGCGTTGCCGTTGTTGTGCTCCTGCTCGTTTCGGCGCTGGGTCCGCTGAACCCCGACGGTCTGTTGCGATTTCTGGACGCTCATCTCGCGGTTGCTCCGCCGACCGCCGCGCTGTTCGTCGGGGTTCTGTTTGTCCGGCGCATGACCCCGCGGGCCGGTGTTGCGGCACTGCTCGTCGGCGCGGTGCTGGGGCTCGCCTTCATGGGCCTCCCTCCCGAGTGGAATTTGCCGGAAATGACATTCGCGGTCATCTCCTTTGCGCTCTCGATGACCGCTTTGCTCGTCTTCAGTTTTCTGGCGATCGGCCCGGCGCCGAAGCCCGTGCACGCGCCGGTGGATGAAGGCGTGGAGTCCGGACATGCCGACGCGGTGATATCGCGATGATGCGGCACGCCTGGGTCGCCGTTGCCGTCGTGTTCGCAGCCTGGGTTTACGGGGCCGGCTGTTCACGGACTCCGGACGATCTGCGGGTAGTGGCGGCGGTGGGTGAACGAGAGATCGACGTTCGCCATCTCAAGCGGAGCTATGAGCTGTCGCCGCAGTGGCGAAAGGGGATGACGCACGAGGAAGCACACTTCAGGCAGCTTGACTACATGGTGGTCAATGCCATGTACGCGCAGGAGGCGCGCCGCACGGGGCTGGACAGGGATTCCAATCTGGCGGCCCATATCGCATTTCTGCGCGACAAAGAAATGATCAAGGCCCTGTACGAACGCGACATCCGTGGCGCCGTGAAGATCAGCGACGCCGAATTTGCAGACGGGTACCGCTGGCTGAAGCGCGCCGTGACGTTCGGCTTCATCTACTCGCCCGATTCGGCCCGTGCAGTGCGGTACGGCCGGTTGTTGCAGACGGACTCTCTTCCCGCCGTCACGATGCTCGACCCGGTCGCGGACGTCAAGGGCATCAGGCGTGACGTGAAGTACGGGGAGCTTGCTGCCGAGCTGGAGCGGCCGTTGTTCGACGGCCGCCCCGGTGACGTGGCCGGGCCGGTCGCAATCCGCGATGGGTACATGGTCGTGAAGCTGCTGGGCGGGCAGGTGGACAGGTTCATGTCGGAGATGGACCTCGCGACGCAGAAGAACAAGATCACGGTGGTCATCGGCAACCGTAAGGCCGACTCGCTCTCGCGGGAGTACATCAGCCGGCTGATGCGGGACAAGAGCCTGACGTTGAATGCGACAACGTTCTGGGCGCTGGCCCCGGTACTCGCCCGGCAAGTCCGGCCCGTACAGGCCGATCCCTTCCGCCTGGCGCCTGTGAACGTGACCGATGGGGACCTGGCGCGGGCCGAGGGCGATCTGGGGACCCTCGCGCGCGAGATCCTTGCGACCTACAGGGACGGGGCCCTGACAGCAGGCGGGTTCCTGGCGGCTGTGGGGGCGATGTCGCCCGGCCTCCGGCCGCCGCTCCAGTCGCCCCAACACGTGAAGGACGCCGTCGCAATCGTCGTGCGCAACAGATATCTGGCTGAGGCGGCGCGTGAGAAAGGCCTGGACGGCGACCCGGAAGTGCAGCGGGATGTTGAGGAGCAGGTGGACGAAGCGCTCGCTCGCGCCTGGCTGCTCCGGGAGATGGGGGCGATCCCGGTTACGACGGCCGACGTCGAAGCCTTCCGGCAGGCGGGCGGAAAGGCGCCCGACGCGCAGTCCGAGATGGATGAGATCAAACGGCAGAAGTTTGGGGCGGCGATCCCGGGGATGCTCGATCGCCTCCGCCATCAGTACAGCCCCGAGATTGACACGACTGCATTACTCACCATGATCCCACAACCGAAGGAGCGAATCGGCAGCGATCCAACACCATTTGTTGTGCGGGAGTTGTTCCAGTGAACCAGGTCTCACCCATAACCAACCATATCCATCAACAACCCATACGAAGGGAGTCTTCGAAATGAAGAGACTTCTCTTTGCTTCCGTAATGCTCCTGCTGGCATTCGCAGGGACATCCTACGGTCAGTGGTACGTCGACCATATGGATACGGCCCTCGCAGATTCCACGTTCCAGATCAATGGAACGGGACTCCGGGATGGCTTCGATCCGAGGGCGAAGTTGAACTACAGCGACGAGACCACCATCGTGCACGAAGGTGCAGGGTCGATGAAGTGCGATTGGACCATCTGGTCGAGCTACAGCTGGGGTGGATACCTCGGGCTGCAGTATCTCGTGCCAAACGATTCGACGTTCAAGTTCATCGACCTCGGCTACGCCAAGTACTTGTCGCTCTGGTACTACACCGAGACGCCGTCCACCGCCGCGCCCGGGACCGTCGTGTTCCGCTTGCAGCTTCATGAGTCAGGCGGCGAGGCGGACTATATGGCGAACCAGAACGACCACGAGGACTGGTACTTCCAGAGCTCGGCGGTCTTCGACGCAGCACCCGGATGGAATCAGCTGCTGCTGCCGTTGACGGAAAACGGCGCGGCGGTGAACGATCAGGGTTTCGGGCTTCCCGGCTGGAGCGGTATTCAGAACAACGGGAAACTGGACCTGGACAAGATCGTGGGGTGGGACATCCAGTGGAGCTGCCCCCTGCTCGGCGGGGATTCTACGGCGAGCGGTCTGGTGTACTTCGACCAGATGCAGCTCCTCGGCACACAATATGAGCCTCTCTACACGTTCAACGATTTCCAGGCGGACACCTCGAACTTCAATTCTGTCCGCGGCTTCTGGGGCGCGCTGGGAGGGATGACGTTCTTCGAGGAGCCGGTGGATACGTTCATCGCGCCGACGGCACTCGGGATCGAATACAAGGTGAACTGCTCCGAATCCTGGGGCGGGTACTGTAACTTCGACTACGTCTTCGACAAAACTACGCCGGGCAATATCCTGTGGCCCGACCAGTCGACACACACGTCGCTGGTGTTCTTCGTGAAGGTGGTCGAGCCGCTGAGCTCCAGCACCGGCACGATCGCCAACAAGATCACCATGCGCTTCGTGCTGTTCGAGTTCGGAACGGGAGGGAGGAGTGACTGGTTCACGGTTGCGCCGGTCAAGATCGATACCTCCGGCGTCCCGCTCGGCTGGCAGAAGGTGACGGTCTACCTTGAGGGCCTCCCAGGGAGCTGGGGCGAGCTCAGCTCGAAGGGTTTCTATGCAGTCAATGGCGATGCTGATGGCATCTTCAGTCTGGACAAGATCGGTGGATTCAAGCTGGAGTTCTCCGCCAGTAAGGACGCTGGCGAGCCGAACGCTCCTGACCTGGTCTATTCTGGCAAGATCCTCGTCAGCCTCATGACCCCGGCCGGGTTCCGTGAAACCGACGTGACGCCTCCGGCTGCCGTCACGGGCGTGGCGGTGACGCCGTCCACCTATGTCAACCTGATCACCTGGAACGACGTGCCCGGCGAAGCCGATGCCAAATACAACGTCTTCCTGAGCGAGACTCCCTTCACGACCACGGACGATCCGGGCGTCGAGGATCTGCCGGAATACAACGTCGCCACCGGCACGCAGCTGCAGACACACCAGCTGCGCGCCCCGGTGACCGACCAGAACATCACGCTGTATTACGGCGTCACGGCGACCGACAAGGCCGGTAACGTGAACCAGCCAGCGGTGACCGGAGGATCCACCACGAACCTTGCGAAGGGCGTGCCGACCATTTCTCTCAGCGCGCCGACCTTTACGGCCGACGGCGACCTGACCGAGTGGACCGGCATCGACCCGATCGTTCTCTCGGTGAATACCTCCAACCCAACCGCCTATCTTGCCCCGAACACGAGGATCGACGGCGACGCCGATCTCCTGGTCAGGGCATACGTCGCGGTCGACAATACCTATCTGTATGTCGCCTTCGATATCGATGACGATCTCGTGGTCGTCGATACGCTGGGCACCGATTACCTGCAGGACGGCCCGGATCTCTTCATCGGGCTGTACGACTGGCGCGGGAAGAAGCACGGTGCATACCGTGGCGGCGAGAATCCCGACTACCACTGGCGGTTCTCCGAGAACCGCGCGTTCCAGGATAACAATGGTATCATCCTGAAGCGTCCCGGCGAAGACTACGCGTGGGTGAAGAAGATCCTCACGCCGGGTTACACTGTGGAGTTCCGGATAAGTTGGGCAGATGTCGTGGCACTCAACGCTGCCGATGACACCCCGCGGACTGACTCGCTGTTCGTCCCGCAGGAAGGGATGCGCATCCCGATCGACTTCTCCGTCAATGATAACGACGGAAACAGCCGTGAAGGCATCATGTGCTATTCCCCGTGGAACAACGACAATTCCTGGGCCGCCATGTGGCGCTGGACCTACACGTGGATCGGCTCGGCGTGGACCGTCGGCGTCGAGCAGGAACAGGGTATTCCTCTGGAGTATGCGTTGCGCCAGAACTACCCGAACCCGTTCAACCCGTCCACCGAGATCAAGTACAGCCTCGCCAAGGCCGGTTTCACGACCGTAAAGGTGTATGACCTCCTCGGACGCGAAGTGGCCACGCTGGTCAATCAGGATCAGCAGCCTGGCAATTACACGGTCAGCTTCAATACCGCGTCGGCGTCAAGGGGACTCTCGACCGGTGCGTATTTCTACCGCATCGAGTCGGGGAGTTACCGTGACATCAAGAAGATGATGCTGCTGAAGTAACCGGTTTTTCCCGCCGGAGGGAGCGTACGAACCCCCTCCGGCGGGACGGTTTGTCCTCTCTACAGGAGTCTCCTTGCTTCCCACATCCGCGACCACACGGCCATGACGACTGCATTGCTTACCAGGGCGATCCGCGCTGCGGTTCTCCTTACGTTTCTGTCGGGGCTGACCACCATCCCGGTGTTCGCCGGCACGACAGGAAAGATTGCGGGGAAGGTGATCGATTCCAGAACCCGCGAACCCATCATCGGCGCCACCGTGATCCTGCAGGGGACCACGCGCGGCGCGGCGACGGATCCGGAGGGCGACTACTACGTCAACAACGTCACCCCGGGGACCTACAGCGTGGTCGTCAGCATCGTCGGCTACCAGCGGGCCGTGATCCGGAACGTCATCGTGAAGATCGATCTCACGACCGCGCTTGATGTCAAGCTCGAACCGGCGCTGGTGGAGGCCGGGGAGGTCGTGATCGAGGCGGAGCGACCACTGGTCACGAAAGACCTCACGTCCTCCTCTGTCACGGTCTCAGCCGAAGACATCAAGATGATCCCCGTCGATAATCCGCTGGCAGTCGTGAATCTGCAGGCAGGCGTCGTCGGCGGGCACTTCCGCGGCGGCCGGAGCAACGAGGTCGCCTACCTCATCGACGGCGTCACGGTCACCGACCCCTATAACGGCGGCATCAGCCTCCAGGTCGAAAACAGCTCCGTGCGCGAGATGGAGGTGATCAGCGGAACGTTCAACGCCGAGTACGGCCAGGCCATGTCCGGGATCGTGAACATCGTCACCATGGAGGGGGCTCAGGAATATCACGCAAACGTTACTGCTGACATCGGAGACTACTGGACGCAGCACACGGAGACATTCCGCAACCTGAACTCGTTCACGCCGGGCGACATACGCAACGTGCAGATGAGCTTCAGCGGACCCGTGCCGCTTGTCGAGAACCTCTCGTTCTTCGGCACTGCCCGATACTACTACGACGAGGGCTACCTGTACGGGACAAAGGTCTACAACGTGACGGACAACGTCCCGACGTTCCCGCTGGAGCCTGATCGTAGTTTCTGGATCAACCATAACACGGGCGACTCGTCGGCCGTGAAAATGAACCCCTACGAAAAGAAGTCCGCCAACATTAAGATTGCGTACGGCATCGAAGCGTTCAAAGCCAGCTACAGCTTCTTCTATGACGAGAACTGGAACAAGTACTACGACCACTCGTTCTCATGGACGCCTGACGGCGTCATGAACCACTACCGGACCAATCGCGTCCACAATCTGCAATTGACATACGTGCCGTCCCAGAGCACGTTTCTGACATTGAAATACTCGTACAACGATTTTTCCTATCAGGGATACCTCTACCGGGATGCGGTCGCTGTTGACACCCTCATTGGCGATGCGCCCGCCGTCGTCTTGATCGATGACCTGAACGGCAACGGTATCTGGGATCCAACGGAGACGGTCAATTCGCACTACCTGGATCCCGACCAGGGGACCCCGCTCTCGGGCTACACATTCCGCTCAGGCGGAAATCAGGCCGGACGGTATGAGCGCGCCAGTCAGGCGGACATAGTCCAGGCCCAGATGTCATCGCAGGTATCGAAACAGCACAAGATCGGAGCCGGGCTCGAGGGGCGGTTCCACACGATCTTCGACCACGGCTACTCCGTGGTGAACCTCACGCCGGGCCTTACGGATCTCGAGACAGGGGAGCTGGTCTATACGCCCGGGTACCGGGGTCTGGGGACCATCGGCAACCAGCAGTACACGAAGCATCCGGTGGAGTGGTCCGCGTACGTGCAGGACAAGATGGAATACGACATCATGATCATCAATGCGGGCGTGCGGATCGATTACTTCGATCCGAACTCGTCGTATTTGGCCGATCCGAAGAACCCAATGCGTAACTCGCTGTTCTACCCGAGCCCGGCGAACCCGGACAGCGTGACGATGATGGTGGAGGCGGACCCCAAAGTTCAGGCTTCCCCGCGCCTCGGCATCTCGTTCCCCATCACCGACCGGGGGATCATCCACTTCTCCTACGGTCACTTCTTCCAGATGCCCTCGTTCCAGTATCTCTACCAGAACTCTGATTACCTCGTGGAGCAGGGCGCGGCGCTCACCTCGACCATGGGCAACCCCGACCTCGAGGCCCAGCGCACCATCATGTACGAGATCGGGCTGCAGCAGGTCATCTTCCCGAACGTCGCCCTGGACGTGACAGCTTACTACCGCGACATCCGGAACCTTCTCGGCATGGAGATCATCAACACGTACGAGGGGGTCAAGTACGCACGGTTCACGAACCGCGATTACGGCAACGTCCGCGGCATCATCCTCTCGCTCGACAAGCGGATGGCAGACTGGTTTGCGGTAAAGATCGACTACACATACCAGTTCGCGGAAGGTAATGCGTCCGACCCGTACTCGGTCTACAATAATAACCAGACCGACCCGCCGATCGAGACGAACAAACAGACCGTGCCGCTCGACTGGGATCAGCGCAACACGGTGAACGCGTCCCTCACCGTCGGAGACCCGATGGACTGGACCGCCGGCGTCATCTTCCAGTACGGCTCGGGCTTCCCGTACACGCAGGACACCAGGGTGTCGCAGGGCATCCGCTTCGAGAACGACGGCACCAGGCCCCCGACGTTCAACGTCGACCTCCGGGCGGAAAAGCGGTTTGCCGTCGGGATGTTCAACTTCAACGTGTTCCTGCTGGTGTACAACCTGCTCGATATCAAGAACGAGGTGAACGTGAATTCCGCCAGCGGGCGGGCGAACGTAGACCTCTATACAGAGTTTGCCGGCACCATTTACGGTCTGAACACCATCGACCAGTACCTGAACGATCCGACGTCGTTTTCGGCGCCGCGGCAGGTCCGGTTCGGTGTGACCGTTGATTTTTGAAAGGGCACCACTCATGACCGTAAAATCACTGGCATTGATCGGGGTATGCGTGGCGGCGTTCCTGCCGGCGCGTGCTCAGGTGGACCCCCAGACCCAGCTCTATCGCGACGAGCCGAAGGGGGAATACCGGTACCGCAAGGAAGGCGTCATGGACGGCAACCTCGTGCGGACCATCTTCTATAACACCAGCGAGGTCGCGCAGTATCCCTATCAGCCCTCTGGCGAATGGCCCAAGGGGTCCGGCCATTCCTATCTCGACGGCGTCACCGTCCTGGTCGGTGCGAGGGTGGAAACCAACGGCCGCGTGGTTCACCCGATCGAGGCTGCGTACCGGGAAGAGGTGGACTTCGACCCCGTGACGCGCGAATTGTGGACGCTGAATCCCGTGCCCGGCTACGTCAATCCATCGTCGACCAAGCCCGCGATCAACAAGGACACGACGACATTCCCGGACACCTGGCCCGTGGCGCTCGGACTCACCCCCGAGTGGAACGGGTACTGGTACGGGTACTTCGGCCGCGGGGTCACCAATGCCGACTTCGAGACGTTCTTCGTGGTTGACGACTCGAAGGACAAAGAGTTCAACCGTCCCCCGTACGGATACTATCCGATCGCGGCCGATTCGGCGCGGGGAGGGCTCGGGATCCGGGTGGAGGTCCGCGGGTTCCAGTGGTCCCACGTGCTTGCCGAAGACATCATCTTCTGGCACTACGACATCGTCAATATCTCGGACCGAACCTACGACAGCACGTGTTTCGGATTCTATACTGACCCGGGCGTCGGCGGGACGAACAACAACGGGAACAGCGCGCTCTTCGACACCCGGCTCGACCTCTGCTACGCCTGGGCTCCCAGCGGGATCGGCAACCCGGGCAACTGGAAGACCGGATACTACGGCTATGCGTACCTCGAAAGCCCCGGGAACGCCGTCAATGGCGTCGACGACGACGAGGACGGCCTTGTGGATGAGCGGCGCGACGACGGCATCGACAACGACCGGGACTGGGCTGGGTTCACGGACCTCAACGGCAACGGCGTCTGGGATCCCACCGAGCCGCTCGGCATGGACGTCGGTCGCGATGGCGTGGGGCCTTTCGATCTTCAGTACGCCGGACCCGATCAGGGCGAGGGCGATGGCGTGCCGACTCCCGGCGAGCCGAACTTCGACCAGACGGACAAGGACGAGTCTGACCAGATCGGTCTGCAGGCTGTGGCGCTGAACATCCTCTCCGACAAAGGCCCGACCGGCGTCTGGCCGAAAAACGATGAGGTAATGTGGGGACGGATGAACAGCGGCTTCCGCGACACCGTCATTCAAAACACGAACATCGGCATCGTCTTCTCCTCGGGTCCCTTCCCGCTGATCAAGGACAGGCGCGAGCGCTTCTCGATGTGCCTGGTGTACGGGGACAACCTGGGCGACGTTCTCTTCAACAAGGAGACCGTCCAGCAGATCTATAACGCCAACTATAACTTCTCGAAGCCGCCCCGGACCCCGATTGTCAAGGCCGTCGCCGGCGACAGGAAGGTGTTCCTCTTCTGGGATGCCCTGGCCGAAGAGTCGCGCGATCCGTTCCTCGGGTTCGAGAACAACGACCCGACGCAGGGATTCAAGAAGGACTTCGAGGGCTACCTGATCTACCGCAGCGAGGAAGCCGAATTCCAGGACATCAAGGTCATCACCGACTCCAAGGGAGACCCGAAGTACTGGAAGCCGATCGCGCAGTTCGACAAGGTGGACAGCATCAAGGGCCCGGATCCGGTGGGCATCAACGGAGCGCACTTCTGGCGCGGGGATGACACCGGGCTGCAGCATTCGTTCACGGATACGAACGTCGTGAACGGCGTCCGCTACTACTATGCGGTCGTCTCGTACGATCAGGGCGATCCAAACAAGGGGACCACCGGCCTCCAGCCGGCGGAGTGCACCAAGATCATCTCCGAGGACTATGCGGGGACGATCACGTTCATCGACGTCAACTGCGCGGTCGTCACCCCGAACGCTCCTGCCGCAGGATACATCCCTGCGGGATGGACGGGGGACCTCAATCACGTGGCCACGGGGGCAGGGACCGGCAGGCTCAGCCTCACCATCGTGGACGAGTCGGCCGTGCAGAGCGGGACGACCTACAAGGTGCGCTTCAATGCGTCGGGGACGCTCCCTTCGTACAAGACGGAGACATACGATATCGTCCGCACGACTGCCACGTCCACCGACACGCTCCAGAAGGGGCTGGAGGCCGTCGAATTCGGCCCGAACCGGCCGAGCCCGCCCTTTGACGGCATGGTGGTCTCTTTCATCAACGACACGCTGGTTCAGGTCGACACCACCGGCTGGCTGGTCGGGGAGAGCAGGGTGTGGTTGTGGGTCGAGCCCGACAATTCCAACAAGGCGGTCAACGTGGCCTGGCCGGCGGACTACGAGATCCAGTACGGGGAAGGGTTCGTGGACACGACGGCGTTCAACCTGCCGCCCATCTATCCGCGCATGCCCGTGAACTTCAAGGTCATGAACGTCACACAGGGCTACAAGACGAAGTTCATCATTCATGACGTGGACGCGTCCGGAACCTGGACGTTCGGCGACACCCTTCGCATCCTGGACGGATTCGTGAGCCCCTCGAACTTCAAGATCTGCTGGAAGGTGACGTACAGCAGAGGCTTCGGACCGGAGGAGCCGGCGTTGCCCGTGCCCGGCGACAGATTTTTCATAAGGATCGCCAAACCCTTCAATACCGGTGACGCCTTCAGTTACTCGACGACCGCTCCCCGCACGGACAACGGGATCGCCCAGTCCGAGATGGGTCAGATCGGGGTCGTCCCGAATCCCTACATCGCCTCCGCGACGTGGGAGCGCAGAACGCTCTACACGACAGGGAGGGGCGACCGGAGGATTGACTTCATCAATCTTCCGGCCAACTGCACCGTGAGGATCTACACGATCTCGGGCGCTCTGGTCAAGACGCTGTACAAGGGCAACACGGCCGGCGGGGGCGCTCCCACAGGGGACCCGATGAACGGTTCGCTCCCCTGGAACCTCGTGACGGAGGACGGCATGGATATCGCCTACGGCCTCTACATCTACTACGTCGAATCCCCGGGCGTCGGTGAGTACACCGGCAAGTTCGCGGTTATCAAATGAGGAGGGAGCACACCATGAGATCGATTCGATTCCTGATCGCCGCCCTCCTCCTGTGCACCGTCGCTGGAACAGCCCAGGAGCAGGCAGTGAACGTTTCAAAGAGGGGCACCTCTGCTGCCCCCTTCCTGTCCATCCAGCAGGGCGCGCGCGCGACCGCCATGGGGAGCGCGTTTGTGGCCCTCGCGTCCGACCCCAGCGCACTCTTCTGGAACCCGGCCGGCATCGCCCGGCTGGACGGGATCCAGGTGATGTTCGACCACACGATGTGGATCGCAGACATCAATTATAACTACTTCGCGGCCTCGTTCAGCATCGGGGACATCGGCTCCGTCGGGGCCAGCGTGACGGCCTCGGCGATCGATGAGATGAACGTGACCACCGTGGCGGAACCGAACGGCACCGGCCAGATCTTCAAGGTGCAGGACGTCGCGGCAAGCCTCGCGATCGCGTTGAACCTGACCGACAACTTCTCGATCGGCTTCAACCCGAAGTTCATCAACCAGTCAATCTGGGAGGCCAGCGCCTCGGCGATTGCCATCGACATGGGGATCCTGTACCGCACTCCGTTTGAAGGCTTCACGCTCGGCATGGCAATCCAGAATTTCGGCCCCAAGATGAAGATGGGCGGGCAGACGATGCTGGTGCTGTATGACGCCAACCTCGAGAGTACGGGAAACAACGGACGTATCCCCGCCAACCTGGAGACCGACGAGTGGGCGCTCCCGCTCTACTTCCGGGTCGGTGTGGCATGGACGCCGTTGCTCGGGGACATGCATAAGCTGAACGTCGAAGTGGATGCCGTGGTCCCGAGCGACAACTACCAGAGCGTGAACATGGGCGCGGAGTACGTGTTCAACGACATCTTCGCGGTCCGCGCGGGCTACAAGTCGCTCTTTCTGGACGAGTCGGAGGAATCCTTTACGCTGGGTGCGGGAGTGCAGCACCGGTTCGTCGGAAACCTGGGGATCCGCGTGGACTACGCCTACCAGGATTTCGGCCGGTTGGCGAATGTCCAGAAGATTTCCGTCGGAATGACGTTCTAGTGCCATTCCAACGAAATTCTTGAACGGCGTCGTTTCGCCCGCATGACACATGATTGCCGGGGAGTCAGGCGCGATTCCCCGGCCTCCTTTCAACACGACGAGGATCCCATGCGTCGCCTGTATGCATCCGTTTTCTCTGTCTGTATCGTGACGGTGTTCTTCACGTCGATGGGGTTCAGCCAGCCTATGGAAACCACCGAGCAACGCGTTGAAAAGCTCCTTCAGCAAATGACCCTGGAAGAAAAGGTGGGTCAGATGACGCAGGTGACGATCGACGTCGTGTCTGCGGGCGCCAATGGGCGTCAGGAACCTCACGCACTCGACATGGCGAAGCTCCGGAATGCCCTTGTGGACCACCGCGTCGGCTCCATCATCAATGTCGGGCCTCAGGCGCATTCGCTCAAGCACTGGCAGGAGATCATCCGCCAGATCCAGGACGTCGCCACGAAGGAGACGCGCCTGAAGATCCCGGTGCTGTACGGTATCGACGCCATCCACGGCGCTACGTACACGCTCGGGGCCACGCTGTTCCCGCAGGCCATCAGCGCAGCAGCCACGTGGGATCCTGCGCTCATGCAGAGCGTCGGCGAAGTCACTGCGCTCGAAATCCGCGCCTCGGGCATCCCGTGGAATTTCTACCCCGTGATGGACATCGGGCGCCAGCCGGTCTGGCCGCGCTTCTGGGAGACCTACGGTGAGGATGTGTACCTGGGGACCTCGATGGGCGAAGCGTACGTGAAGGGGCACCAGGGGAGTTCGTACGGGGATCCGACCAGGGCCGCCGCGTGCCTGAAACACTATGCCGGGTACAGCTATCCCTTGAATGGACAGGACAGGACGCCCGCGTGGATCGATGAACGGACCATGCGCGAGTACTTCCTGCCGGGGTTCGAGGCGTGCGTCCGGGCAGGGGCCCCCTCCGTGATGGTGAACTCGGGCGAGATCAACGGCATTCCGGGACACGCGAATCACCACCTCCTGACCGAAGTGCTGAAAGGGGAGTGGGAGTTCAAAGGATTTGTCGTGTCCGACTGGGAGGATATCAAGCGGCTGCACACGCGTGACCGTGTTGCGCCCACGCCCAAGGACGCCGTGCGCCTCTCCGTCATGGCAGGGGTGGATATGAGCATGGTCCCGTTCGACTACACCTTCTACGATCTCCTCATCGAGTGCGTGAACGAAGGGCTCGTGCCGGTTGCGCGCATCGATGACGCGGTACGCCGGATCCTGACGGTGAAGATGAACACGGGGATCTTTGAGCGGCCGTACGCCGATCCGGCGCTCGAGGCGAAATTCGCGTCTGCTTCGTCCAGGGAGCTGAATCTGCGCGCTGCGCGCGAGTGCCTGACTCTGTTGAAGAACGATGGAAATGTCCTGCCGCTCTCGAAAGGTTCAAAGATCCTGGTGACCGGACCGACCGCAGACATGCTCTCTGTGCTGAACTCGGGATGGACCATCACGTGGCAGGGGGACAACGAAGCCCTCTATCCGAAGGACGCCCCGACAATCCTTGACGCGCTGAAGGCCGCGGGGGGCGAGACGAACGTCACATATGTTCCGGGGTCGACGTTTGATTCGCTCCTGGACGTGAAGGCGACCCTGGCCGCCGCAAAGAAGGCGGACGCCGTCGTGTTGTGCCTCGGCGAACCGGCCTATTGCGAGACCCCCGGGAACATCAACAACCTTACGCTCAACGAAGCGCAGCTGCAGCTTGCCGAAGCAGTGGCTGGTGCAGGGAAGCCGGTGGTGCTCGTCCTCGCGGAGGGCAGACCGCGATGCGTCAGCCGGATCGCAGGCCGCATGCGCGCGGTCCTCTTTGCCGGTCTTCCCGGCATGCAGGGCGGCGCCGCGGTGGCCGACGTTCTGTACGGCGTCGCCAACCCGTCGGGCAAGCTTCCGTTTTCGTACCCCCGGTATCCGAATCTGGTCGTCCCGTACGACCATAAGCCCCTCGAGGAGTTCGACACCAACCGCTACGACCCGCAGTGGCCGTTCGGGTTCGGCCTCAGCTACACCACGTTCGCGTACAGCGATTTGAAACTCGCCAAAGAGACGATGAACGTCCGCGGTACGATGGATGTCAGCGTCACGGTCAAGAATACCGGCGCGCGCGAAGGGACGGAGGTCGTCCAACTATATCTGACCGATCAGTACGGATCAGTGTCGCGCCCCGTGCGGCAGCTCCGGCGATTTGAGCGGGTCGGCCTCAAGCCGGGGGAATCCCGCACGGTGAGTTGGACCCTCGCGCCGTCAGATCTCTCGTATGTCGGCCCCGAGAACAGAAGGATCATCGAGCCCGGAGAGTTCACGGTTTCGGTAGCCGGGCTCAAGAAGGGATTCATCCTGGAATAACCTGCGGAATGTTCGGAGACTCGTGCGTCGCATTGTCCTCTGCTTCCTCTTCTGTGTCTGCCTCACGCTTCGGCTGGCGGCACAGGATGTCACCAGCCTTGTAGATCCTTTCATCGGTACCAAGGGCGGGGGGAACACCTCTCCTTCCGCCCTCCTGCCATGGGGGATGGTTTCCCCGGGCCCGACCAATGACTTCAGCGTACCCTCCGGCTACCGTTACGGTGCAGACTCCGTCATCGGCTTCACGCATCTACATCTGAGCGGCACGGGCTGCGGCGAGCTGGGGAACATTATGGTGGTGCTGATGCGGGGGGATTCGGTCCGGTCCCCCGAGTCATTTCGGACCCGCATTGCGGAGGAGCGCGCCTCGCCGGGATACTACGGGGCGCGGCTCCCTGAGGTTGGCGTCGTCGTTGAGGCGACGGCAACGCTTCGCACAGGTCTGCTGCGGATCACCTCCTCCGGCCTGTCGGGGCCGCTCCATATCCTGGTGGATGCAGGCCGCAACCTGGGCGGAGTGAGTGGCGGCGCGGTCGAGCTGCAGCCTCCTGACGCTATGGCGGGAACATGCCGGGCGGGTGGATTCTGCGGCGATCCGATCAGGAAAGATGTCTTCTTCTCCGCGCAACTCAGCGTTCCGGCATCGTCCTACGGCGTCTGGGGCAGCGGGGTCAGGCCGATGGTCCGCGAGATGTCCGCCGCGTCCGGTTCTGTCGGCGGATATTTCACGCTCCGCGAGATCCCGCCTGAAGGAATCCTGCTCCGGGTCGGCGTGTCGTACGTGAGCGTCGCAAACGCGGCCACTAACCTGACAGCCGAATCGGCCGCCGGTGACTTCGAGGCGGTGCGCGGGGCTGCCGTGCAGCGGTGGCGCGAGGAGCTCTCGAGGGTCGAGATCCAGGGAGGCAGCAGAAGGGACAGCGTGGTCTTCTATACAGCGTTGTACCACATGCTCATCCACCCCAGCGTCATTTCGGACGTCAACGGCGAGTACCCCAGGATTGCGCCCGGCAGCGGGGCGGCTGGAACCGGACGCTCGGTCGACCATGTGCGATACTCCATCTTCTCGCTCTGGGATACCTACCGGACCGTCCACCCGTTCCTCTCGCTTGTCTATCCCGAGCGGCAGGCGGACATGGTGTGGTCGCTCCTCGGGATGTACGCCGAAGGGAAACGTGCGCCAAAGTGGGAGCTGGTCGGCAACGAGACCGACATGATGGTGGGCGATCCGGCGGCGATTGTGGTGGCAGACTCCTACGTGCGGGGTATCCGCCCGCTCCCGGTCGACAGCGCGAGCTCGCTGGTCACGCGGGGCGCGCGCCTCGGCCCGGGCGCGACCGAGCCTCCGGGACGCTTCGGCTACAACCGGCACGTTGCGTTCGGCTATATCCCGATGGACATCGACAGCAGCGAGGGTGAGCAGGTGTGGGGGCCGGTGTCGACATCGCTCGAATACTGTCTGGCGGACTGGTCCGTCGCGCGCCTCGCGGGGCTTGCGGGCGACCACGAGACTGCCCGGGAATTCCAGCGCCGCTCCTCCTGGTACGTGAACCTGTTCGACACGTCGACGGGCTTCATGCGCCCTCGCAACCGGAACGGCTCGTGGTACTCGCCATTTGATCCCGCATCACTGGAAGGGTCGATGCCGTGGACAGGTTCCGGCGGTGCGGGATTTGTCGAGGGCACCGCGTGGAATTACACCTGGTTCGTCCCGCATGATGTGCCCGGCCTGCAGCGCCTGTTCCGCGGAAGATTCGTCGAGCGGTTGCAACGGTGCTTCGACGACCGCTGGTTCAACATCACCAACGAGCCCGACATCGCCTATCCGTATCTGTTTACGCGCATTCCGGGGGAGGCCTGGAGGACGCAGAAGGAAGTCCGGCATCTCCTGGCGACCGCGTTCAGTGATGCGCCCGACGGGCTCCCGGGCAACGACGATTGCGGGACGATCTCGGGCTGGTTTGTCTTCTCCGCGCTCGGCCTGTATCCCGACTGTCCCGGAGATCCACTCTTTACCATCAGCGACCCTCTGTTCGCTGCCGCGACGCTTCATCTCCCGGGAAAGGATGGGCGCATCACCCACCTGGTGATCGAGCGGACAGGCGATCGCGCGCGTCCGGTCGGGAGCGTGCGGTTGAACCAGAACACCTCTGCAGGGTTCCGCGTGTCGCACGCCGACCTGGTGAAAGGGGGGAAGCTTGTTCTTGAACCGTAGTTTCCCGTGCCCCATGCATAAATGTTGCTGACACTGCTCACTCAGGGAATCATCGCATGCGCATACCACGTACCTGTGTGTTGACGCTTACGCTCTTCGTCCCGTTCATCGTCTCCTCTGCGCTTGCCGGGGTGAAAGGGACCGAGAAGTTCATCGATTCCCTCCTCGCGGTCATGACGCTCGAGGAGAAGGCCGGGCAGCTGACGCAGTTCAGCGCCGAGCGGGTGTCGACTCCGACAGGCGAGGCGCTGAGCCCCGCGCAGGCAGACCTGATCCGGAAGGGGAGACTGGGGAGCCTTCTGAATCTTCTCGGCGCAGAACCGACCCGTTCCGCACAAAAGATCGCCGTCGAAGAGTCGCGGCTCAAGATCCCGCTGATCTTCGGGTACGACGTCATCCACGGGTACAGGACGATCTTCCCGATTCCGCTGGCGGAAGCCAGCAGCTGGGATCCCGCCGCGGTGGAGCTCTCGACGCGGGTGGCCGCCACCGAGGCGGCGGCATCCGGGATCCACTGGACGTTTGCCCCGATGGTGGATATCGCCCGCGATCCCCGGTGGGGCCGGATCGCGGAGGGTTCGGGCGAGGATCCGTACCTCGGGTCCGTCATGGCTGCCGCGCGGGTGCGCGGATTTCAGGGGGACGGACCGGGGACTCCGACGACGGTGGTCGCCTGCGCGAAGCATTTTGCGGCGTACGGCGGGGCGGAGGGCGGGAGAGACTATAACACGGTGGATATCTCCGAGCGCACGCTCCGTGAGACATACCTTCCGCCGTTCGAGGCGGCTGTGCGGGCGGGGGCCGGAACGCTGATGTCTTCGTTCAATGAAATCGGCGGGGTGCCCAGCACGGCCAACCGCTTTCTGCTGACGGACATCCTTCGCGGCGAATGGAAGTTCGACGGGTTCGTCGTGAGCGACTGGAATTCGGTGGGCGAACTCCTCCCGCACGGCGTTGCGGATACCCCGGCTGACGCCGCTCTCCGCGGGATCGTCGCCGGAACGGACATGGACATGGAGGGGAGATGCTATCAGGAGATTCCCCGGCTTGTGAATAATGGGAAGCTCTCGATGGCCGTGGTCGACGAAGCGGTCCGTCGGATCCTCAGGATCAAGGCCCGGGCGGGGCTCTTCGATGATCCGTACCGGTACTGTAACGCTGCCCGCGAGAAGGCCGCCATTCTCGCTCCGGCTCATCGTTCAAGCGCGCGCGAGGTTGCCCGGAAGTCGATCGTCCTCCTCAGGAACGAACGGTCGGTCCTGCCGCTTGCCAAGAATCTGGGGTCGATTGCGGTGATCGGAGCGCTGGCCGATTCAGGCGAGTCGTGCCTTGGGCCGTGGGCGGGCGCCGGCAGGGGAGCTGACGCGGTCACGATCCTCGCGGGAATCAAGGCCGCAGTGCCGCCGCAGACAAAGGTCGTCTATGAAAAGGGGTGCGAGGTTCGAGGGACGTCGACAGCGGGATTCGCTGCCGCCCTCGACGCCGCGCGGACCGCGAACGCAGTCGTCCTTGTTCTGGGCGAATCAGCAAACATGAGCGGGGAGGCACGTAGCCGGTCATCAATCGAGCTGCCGGGAGTCCAGCAGCAGCTGCTTGAAGCCGTCCAGGCTCTCGGAAAGCCGATGGTCCTGGTGTTAATGAACGGCCGGCCACTGGCGATCCCCTGGGCTGCGGAGCGCGTGGATGCCATCCTGGAAACCTGGTTTCTCGGGGTGGAGATGGGGAACGCAGTCGCGGATGTGCTTTTTGGCGATGTGACGCCCGGAGGAAAGCTCCCCGTGTCCGTCCCGCGCGCCACAGGGCAGATCCCGATCCATTACAATCACAAACAGACCGGACGGCCTTCTCTGGACTCCGTGCTCTGGACCTCCAAGTACATCGATCTTCCGACGACGCCACTCTACCCCTTCGGGTACGGGCTGAGCTACACCAACTTTGCCTATTCGAACCTGAGGGTGAGCAGCACGACGTTTTCCGCTAACGATACACTCATGGTGAGCGTGACGGTCAAGAACGCGGGTGCCCGGCAGGGCGACGAGGTCGCGCAGATGTACATCCAGGATGTGGTCGCGAGTATCACCCGGCCCGTGAAGGAGCTGCGCGGCTTCAGGCGCGTCACGCTCGGCGCGGGCGAATCGACGACGGTAACGTTCCCGCTCACGCGCGATGCGCTGGCGTTCTACGGGCCCGAGATGAAGAAGATCGTTGAGCCAGGACTCTTCAAGGTATTCGTCGGAGGGAATTCGGTACAGACGCTGACCGGAGAGTTCACGGTTTCTCAATAGGGCCAGGTTCAGCAGCTAGTGCCCACCAAGTGAGGGGGTGTCGCGTGCGCTGTCGATCAGCTGTGTTTGCCTGTCTGCTGCCCGCCGTCTCCCTGGCTCAGTCGTTCCAGGGCGGCTATCCGTTCGCGCTTCCGGCTCGCGACACGAGCACACAGCGGTTTCTGCCCGCGTTCCCCGCCGCCCCCATCGGCTCCGCCGATTTCGTGTCCGCCAGTCCGGACGGGCACTTCGCGGTCAACGGCTCCCCCGTCAGATTCTTCGGAACCAATGCCGTCGCCGACGGGGCGTTCCCCGACAAGGCGAAATCGTGGTTCATCGCCGGCCGTCTCCGGAAGATGGGGTTCAATCTCGTACGGTTCCACCACCTGGATAACTCCTGGAGCGCCGGCAGCCTGTTTGTACAGGGATCCGATACCAGGCACCTGAACCCCGCGACGCTGGACCGGCTGCACGCCTTCATCGCCGAGCTGAAACGGAACGGCGTCTTTGTCAACATAAACCTTCATGTGGGACGCACGTTCAGAGAGGCCGACGGCGTGGCGGGAGCCGACTCGCTCCCGGAGATGGGGAAGGGCGTCACGTACTTTGACCCTCAGCTCAGGGAGCTTCAGAAAGAGTATGCCCGGCAGCTTCTCGCAACCGTCAATCCGTACACCGGGCTCTCGCTGGCCGCAGATCCGGTCGTGGCCATGGTGGAGATCACCAACGAAAACTCGCTCTATCGGAACTGGCGCGACGGGAAGTTGAAGACATTTGCCGCAGGAGGGGAGCTCATGGTGAGGCACACGGCCCTCCTGGACACGCTCTGGAACGCATTTCTGGGCACGAAATATGGCTCCGACGCGGCTCTGGCCTCGGCATGGGGGGATGCGGAGGGGGGAGCCGGAGCCAACCAGATTGCCAACAGCACGTTCGAGGAACAGGACCCGGCCGCTCCCTGGTCGCTCGAGCTCCACGCACCGGCCACCGGGACGATGTCGCGGTCCTTCTTCAACCCGGCTTCCGGCCTCTTCAGCGCCCTGGTGGACGTTTCCAGCTCCGACGGGACCGACTGGCACGTGCAGTGGAAGCACGTGGCTGTGAGCGTCAAGAAGGACACCGTCTACACCGTCAGCTTCTGGGCCCGCGCAGAATTGAACCGCACGGTCGGCGTCGGAGTCATGCTCGACGCGAGTCCCTGGACATCGTACGCGTGGCTGGGCGCCGCCCTCTCCGATTCGTGGAAACGGTTTTCGTTCAGCTTCCCATCGCCGGTCACCGTCAGCGGAGGTATCCGGCTCACGTTCAATGTGGGTCAGCAGACCGGCATGACGTGGTTCGACGATGTCTCGTTCGTGTCGGTCAGTCCGTCGGGCCTTCGGCCCGGGGAATCGCTCTCCGCCCGGACCGTACAGCGGATTGACTTCTCCGAGTGCCCGCTCTTCACAGACCAGCGGGTCCGCGACATGACAGCGTTCTACCTGGCCATCCAGGGCGAGTACTACGACGACATGATGGCGTACCTGAAGAACGACCTCGGTGTGCGCGTCCCGATCGTCGGCACGAACTGGAATACCGGCGTCCCGGACCTTTCGGCACAGTCGCGGACAGACTACCTCGACAACCACTCCTACTGGGACCATCCGAGCTTTCCGGGGATTCCGTGGTCGTCCACCGACTGGCTGATCAACAACACCCCCATGGTGCAGACAACGGAAGGAGGGACGATCCCGGGATTGATGGCGTCGGTCCCCTCGAAGGGAAAGCCATTCACGATCAGCGAGTACAACCATCCGTTCCCGAACCGGTACCAGACCGAGGGCATGCTCTTTCTCGCGGCGTATTCGTCGTTCCACGATGTCGACGGGATCATGATCTTCGACTACAATGGCGGGACGGACTGGGAGACCGACATGGTCAGCGGTTTCTTCGACATCCACCGGAACACCGCCCTGATGTCTCTCATGCCTTCGCTCGCCATGGCGTACCGGAATGCGTTCGTGGCTCCCGCCCGCGAGCCCCTTTCGCTGCGGTGGGGGATCGATGACGTGCTGCTGTCGCCGAAGAGCGATCCCGGCGGCTGGAGATTCGGCTTCCCGTTCAGCCAGACGCTGGCGCTGCGATACGCCATGAGGAACGAGTCCTTTGCCGACCCGTCAGGGTCGAACGTCGCCTCACTGCCGGCGCCGCCGACCAACCCCTACGTGACAGAGACCGGAGAGGTCACCTGGAACACATCGGGCCTGCTGGCGGTGGGAGCCGAGCGGTGCGTCGCGGCAACAGGCTTTCTCCAGAATTTCCTCGGGCGGAGAATCGGATCGGCGGTGATCGCGGGCGCCGACAGGTTTGCGACATTCACCTGGGTGCCGCTGGACGGCGAGCCCCTCCCCCGGTCACGCCTGTCGCTCATGACGCTCTCCACACGGACGCAGAATACGGGAATGACCTGGGACGGAACAAGCACGGTTCATGATGATTGGGGGACGCCACCGACAACGATGGAGCGCGCCACGCTCACGCTCCGGGCTCGTATTGTGGCTGATTCCGTGCGGGTTTTCCCCCTTGGGCCGACTGGCGAGATTGCGGGCCCCGGGACCGTGTACACCCCCGCGGACACCAACACCTTCCTCCTGATCTTCAGTCAGTACACTTCACCGACGCCCTGGTTTGGAATCGAGTCCTTTGGAGGCGATATTAGTAGTGCCCACGGGGGGGAGGGGGGTACCATCCCCGCCCGGACGCGCCTCGATCAGAACTACCCCAACCCGTTCAACCCGGAGACGTCGATTCCATTCCAGATCGCGGAGGCGGGCCAGGTATCCCTGAAGGTGTTCGATCTGTTGGGGCGTGAGGTCGCGACTCTCGTGGACGAGCACCGCGCTCCGGGCGTCTACACGATCCACTTCGATGCTTCCCGGTATTCTTCCGGACCCTACTATTATAGACTCGCAATCAACGGCCATGTCGAGACCCGGCGGATGGTGATCCTTCGATGAATTGGATGCTGCAAGCGTCTTTGCTCCTGTTGACGTGCATGGTGGTTCCATCCGCCGCGGCTGTGCCGGGGACGCTCCCGTCTGTCGAGTACACGATCCCCATGGCGGGAGCAGAGCTGGTATCTGCGAAGACCACTGTGGTCGTCCGCTACAACGATGCCGCATCCCTCGTGCAGTCTGCGGCGGCGGACTGGTTCATCGTCGAAGGGAACATCTCGGGGGTCTGCCCCGGCACGGTGCGCGTTGCGGACGACGACCGGACGGTCATATTCGTTCCCGAGGAGTTCTTTCAACGAGGCGAGCAGGTTGACGTCCAGGTCCTCCGTCCGGGGGCCGAGCCGTACAGGTTCACATTCACGGTATCCCTCCGGGGCTTTGTCCGCGATCAGGTCAGCGTCATTGTCCTCCCCGATCCGTGCTCGCCAGTACCCCTGAAATCCGCCGAGGCCTCTGATGGCCCTGACTCGCTTATGAACGGCGTCGCAATCCCATCGGATTTCCCCTATGTCCGTGTCGACGTGAACACCGCGCCGGGCGACGGTCTGATCTTCCTGAACAACTGGGGCGGCAGTCCATACCTGATGATCCTGGACAACCTGGGAACCCCCCGTTACTACAAGAAGATGTCGTACCCGGCCCGGGACTTCAAGGTGCAACCTACCGGTCTGCTGACGTATTTGGTCCCCCAGCTGTCCACATTCTACGGGATGGATTCGACCTACACGGTTGTCGACACATTCCGGTGCAAACACGGGTACGGGACGGACGAGCACGAGCTGCAGATGCTGCCGAACGGCCATGTCCTGATGATCGCGCTCGACTGGCAGATTATGGACATGAGCCAGATCGTCACCGGCGGGAAACCGAACGCCACGGTGGTGGGGAATCACATCCAGGAACTCGACACGCGGGGGGACGTCGTCTTTGAATGGCGCAGCTGGGACCACTTCACCTTTGCCGACGCCATCGGCGTAGAGTTGCGCGCTGACATCATCGACTACGTTCATATGAATGCCGTTGACGTAGACGAAGACGGGAACGTGCTGGTCTCCTCCCGGCATCTTTCCGAGGTCACGAAGATCAACCGGAGGACAGGCGGGATCATCTGGCGCCTGGGCGGAAAGAACAACCAGTTCACGTTCCTGAACGATACATATCAGATCTCCTATCAGCACGATGTCCGGTGCCTGCCCGGCGAGCACTACACGATCTTCGACAACGGCAACTTCCGTATCCCTCAATTCAGCCGCGCGGTGGAATTCCTTGTGGATTCGGTGGCGAAGACCGTGGAGCGGGTGTGGCAATACCGGCACTCGCCCGACCTGTATACACCCTGGATGGGCAACGTCCAGCGCCTCGCTGGCGGGAATACGTTCATCGGGTGGGGGGATGCGTCACTGCCGAAGATCATGGAGGTCCAACCTGACGGCACGATCGTATATCAGGCCGATTTCGTATCGAAGGCCCACTGCTACCGGACCTTCCGGTTCCCGTGGAAAGGGCAGGCCAACGCCCCCTACCTGGTCGTTGAGCGGCACAATGACCGGCTCACGCTCCTGTACAATCTCTTCGGCGAACGACCCGTCAACAGGTACTACGTGTATGCGGGAACTTCTCCTCATCCGACCACGCGCATCGACTCGAGCACAGTCCCGCGGATCGATCTGAGGGCGCTGGGCAACGACCAGATGTACTACATACGGGTGACCGCAGCCGACTCCACCGGATGGGAGAGCGGATTCTCAAACGAAGAGAAGGTGTTGGTCCGGTATGTTCTGCCCGGCGAATCGATGGTTTTCAACGGCGACTTCTCGCAGGGCATGACGGGCTGGGAGCTGGTGAAGCAAAGCGGGGCCTCGGCCCTGGGCGTCGTAACGACCGATGGCCGCTACTTTGTCGCCATCGGAAACCCGGGAGCCGAAACGTGGAGCGTCCAGCTCCGCCAGATTCCGTTCGATCTGACGTTAGGGAAACGATATATCGTCGCCTTCGATGCGAGCGCGAGTGATGCCAGGTACATGGACGTCCGGCTTGAGAAGTCGACGGATCCCTACACGAATTATAGCAGGCGCGGGCTCCTGCAGCTTACGCGCCCGACGAAGCGATTTACGTTCTCGTTCCAGATGATCGACCCATCGGACGGAAGCGCCCAGCTTGTGTTCAACATGGGGCAGTCCGACAAAGACGTCACCATCGACAACGTCGAAGTCAGGGAGGCTGTCACGGCCGACGCCGGTCAGGATCCCACGGTTCCTAGCGCATTCACAGTGCACGAACCGTTCCCCAACCCGTTCAATCCATCGACGACGCTCCGCTTTGAGCTTCCGGAGCCGGCGGATGTGCGGCTGACCGTCGTGAATCTGCTGGGTGAGCGGGTCGTCGACCTCGATCTCGGACGCACGGCGGCTGGCCTGCACGATCTGCCATTTTCGCCGGGAGCCGTGGCGTCCGGCGTGTACATCGGTAGGGTGGAAGCGGCTTCCGCGGCCACGGGGGAGGTCCGCCAAGCGACGATCAAGCTTTTGTATCTCAAATGAACCTGGAGAACCGTTCCATGAAGCGTCTCTCGATACTGCTGGCGGGCGTGCTCGCCATGTTTCCCCTCGCGCTCTTCGGGGCCAATCCTGGCGGCGTGCAGTACCTCTCCCCGCGCCCCGGATCCAGCCTGGTGTCGCGCGCCTCGACCGTCATCATTCGTCCGGGCGGCCGGCTGGATGCGAGCGTTCTTCGGACCGCGAGCGTCCGCGTGACCGGTGAGCGAAGCGGCTCCATCGAGACGGAGCTCGTGCTCGCCGCTGATGGGCACACGATGATTGCGCGGCCGGCACGTCAGTTCGAGCCGGGCGAAACGGTTGCCGTCGAGGTTGGCGGCAGGATCGCGACGGCGGATGGGCGTTCTGTCCCGCCGTTTTCGTTCTCCTTCACCGTGACCCCGCTGCGCGAGCCCATCCGCATGCAGCGCGTCGAGGATTTCGACGCTCCCGATGGCGTCCGGCTGATGCCTCCCGTTGCGTCGGCTGCTCCCCTTGCGCGGCGCGATTCGGTGCCGCCAGACTTCCCGCAGATCCGGATCGACTCGGTGGACAACCCTGCTCCGGGAGATATCTTCCTGACCGTTTCAAGGGACCTGCCGGATGTCGGCTACTACCTGATGATTATCGATAACGCCGGCCAGCCCGTCCGCTATTTGAAGACGGTCCAGCATTATCCGACCGCCTTCAAACGCCAGTACAACGGGCTGATGTCGTTTGCGGACGTCAGGGAGGAATACTGGTTTGCCGGCGGTGGATACTGTCAGCACAAGCTGCTGGACACAAGCTTCGCGGTCGTGGATTCATTCCAGTGCGGGAACGGCTACATCGCGGACAACCACGATTTCACGCTGCTCCCGAACGGCCATGCGTTGATCTTCGCCTACGATCTCCAGCCGGTTGACATGAGCCTCCTCGTGCCGGGCGGCAATCCGGCCGCGATGATATGTGGATCGATCATTCAGGAGCTGGATGTCCAGAAAAACGTCATCTTCCAGTGGAGAAGTTGGGACTACATACCCGTCCTGGACACATACCAGAACACTCTCGGGGCCGCGTTCGACTACATTCACGTGAACGGCATTCTTCAGGATACCGACGGGAATATCGTCGCGTGCACGCGCCTCACGTCGGAAGTCATCAAGATCGACCGGCAGACCGGTGACATCATCTGGAGGCTGGGGGGGAAGCACAACCAGTTCACGTTCATCAACGACCATGCGGAGAACGCTCCGCACTACTTCTCGTTCCCGCATTCTCCAACCCTGCTCCCCAACGGGAACCTGCTCCTGTTCGACAATGGGTTCAAGAAGAACCCGCAATACTCGCGGGTGGTGGAATACGCGCTTGACCAGACCGCAAAGACCGCCACGATGGTCTGGGAGTACCGGCGAACGCCTGACGCTGTCGCCGCGACTCAGGGCTCAGCGCAGCGACTTCCCAACGGCAACACGTTCATCGGCTGGGGTAGCGCGTCGATCGCCCAACAGCTTGCCGCCACCGAAGTGACGCCCGACGGGCGGATCGTCTTCGAGATGTCGTTCCCGCAGGGCGTGGTGAGCTATGCCGCGTTCCGATATGTCTGGCGCGATCCCTCGCCGGCCGCGAACGTCACGAAATACGACATTCCGATCGGCGTCCCGGTGGAATTCTCTTCCGGAGATACCATCGCAACCGGGGTTTTGCTGACGCTCACGTCGGCGACGGCCAACTACAACAGCATCACCGTGCAGCGATTCGAGACTTCCCCGCTCGCCCCGGAATTCCCCGAACTGCGCGCGCCGATCACCCCGCTCGGACGAATTGTCATCGGGCAGACCGGATTCACGTCGTATGTGGGAGACCTCTCGATCAAGACCTCGGCATTCACGGGACTGGGGGATCCGTCACAGGCGATGATCTACTGGCGGGAATTCGAGGGGTACGGCCTCTTCACTCCGAAGGCGACGACCTATAATGCCGCAGAGGGAACGCTGACCGCCACAGTCTCGAAATTCGGTGAGTTCATCGTCTGCACGCCGGACGTCCCATCGCAGATCCTGACGCCGGCTCCTGCGGCGCCCCTGGACCTGGAGCCCGTCAACGTAAACCTGCCCGTGCCGGTCCGCTGGAGCACCCGCGGGTTCGTCCAGACATACAGCCTTCAGATCGCCACGGACTCGGCGTTCGCCTCCAGAGTCGTCGATGTGTCAGGGCTGCCGTCCTCCATGTATGAGTTCGCGTCGGGGGTCGAAGGAACGACGTACTACTGGCGCGCCAACGCCACCAACGAAGCGGGCACGACCGCATGGTCCGCCCCCTCGCGGTTTGTGTCGACCGCACCCTTCGTGGATCTGTCGACTCCGGATGGCGGCGAGCAGTGGCTCAAAGACAGCTCCTATGTCGTCCGCTGGTCCGACAATCTGCCACAGTTCGTGACGATCGACCTCTTCAACGACGACGTCGGGCACGTCCTGCGCATCGCGGATTCCGTCCGCAGCAGCAACGGATTCCGGTGGAAGGTTCCGAATTCGGTCCCGGACGGCGCCACGTATCGCATCCGCGTGTCCGCCTTCGGAGACACGACGGTATCCGACATGAGCGCAGGGACCTTCACGATCGGGACCGCGAGCGATGTGCGCGCCGACGGCGAGGTGCCCGGGACCTTCGCATTGCTGCAGAACTATCCGAATCCCTTTAACCCGGAGACTCAGATCCGGTTCACGCTGGCGGAGCGAAGCCAGACGACGCTCACGGTGTTTGACATGCTCGGCAGACAGGTCGCCGTACTCGTCGATGAGGTGAAGGGTCCCGGAAACCATGAGGTGCGATGGAATGCCGCCCAGGTCGCAAGCGGCGTGTACCTCTACCGGCTGACATCAGGATCCGAGATTCAGACCCGGAGGATGACGGTTGTGAAGTAACCTGCGACGCAAGTCTGACTGTGTTCCCGGTCGAAAAGGTCGACGGCGTCTCCCCATTGACAGAGTGGACTGTGTCCGCCTGAATCGACAACGCTGACCGTATCAGCGATGAACGCGATGACCCGCATATCGGCAGTGCTTCTCCTTGGCGCGCTCTCCCCGGCGTGCAAGGATGACCCGGCGAATTCCACCACCACCGCCCCCGGCGACGTCGCAGGGCGGGTGGAGGCGCTCCTTGCCCAGATGACCCTGGACGAGAAGATCGGCCAGATGACCCAGGCTGACCGCAGCTACCTCGAGAGGGAATCCGACATCCGGGACTACGCGCTCGGTTCTATCCTTAGTGGCGGCGGCTCGGCTCCGTCCAACAGCTCTCCCTCGGGCTGGGCGGATATGTACGACCGGTACCAGCGGTACGCCCTTCAGACCAGGCTCAAGATCCCCATCCTGTACGGCATCGATGCCGTTCACGGCCATAACAACGTGGTGGGAGCGGTCATCTTCCCCCACAATATCGGCCTCGGATGCACGCGCGATCCCGACCTGGTGGAACGGATCGCCCGGATCACCGCTGACGAGGTGGCCGGGACGGGGATCGACTGGACATTTTCGCCGTGCATCGCGGTCGCACGCGACGAACGCTGGGGTCGTACATACGAAAGCTTCGGCGAGACGCCCGAGCTTGCAGTCCAGATGGCCCCGGCAGCGACGCGAGGGTACCAAACGCGCATCCTGGCGTGCGCGAAGCACTACCTTGCCGATGGCGGGACGCAGGGGGGCGTCGATCAGGGGAACGCGGTGATGGACGAATCGCAGCTTCGCGCCATCCATCTGCCCGGCTATCAGGCCGCGATCCAGGCGGGTGTCGGGTCCATCATGGTCTCCTTCAGCAGCTGGAACGGTCAGAAGATGCACGGACATTCGTATCTGCTTACGACCGTGCTGAAAGGGGAACTCGGATTCAAAGGGTTCCTGATCTCCGACTGGGGCGCAGTGGATCAGCTTCCGGGGCCCTACGACCAGCAGGTTGAGAGCGCGATCAATGCCGGGCTCGACATGATCATGGTCCCGCAGAAATACAAGACGTTCATGGCGACCCTGAAGCAGCTCGTCCAGCAGGGCCGGGTGTCCCAGAGCCGCATCGACGATGCAGTGAGGAGGATCCTCACGAAGAAAGTGGAGCTGGGCCTTTTTGAGAAGCCGCTGACCGACCGGTCTCTCACCGGGACGGTCGGGTCTCCCTCGCATCGCGCCCTGGCGCGGGAGGCTGTTCGTCGCTCGCTGGTGCTGCTCAAGAACCGCTCGGGATTGCTGCCGATCCCTCACGACGTCAGGCGCGTGCATGTAGCCGGCCAGGGGGCGCTCGACATCGGCATGCAGTGCGGAGGGTGGACCATCTCGTGGCAGGGCAGCACCGGACCCATCACGGCGGGCACCACGATCCTCGAGGCGATCACCGCATCGGTGGCCGCGCCTGGAATCGTGACATATGAGCCGGACGGGAGCGGCGCGGAGGGCGCGACACTCGGCGTTGTCGTCATCGGGGAGTCGCCCTACGCCGAAGGGAGGGGCGATCAAACAGATCTATCGATCAGCGCGGAGGATATGGCGATCGTGAGAAGAGTCAGAGCTGCCGGCGCCCCTACGGTCGTGATCCTGCTTTCGGGGAGACCGATGATCCTGGAAGATATCCTCGACGATTGCGATGCCCTGATCGCTGCCTGGCTCCCCGGAACGGAGGCCCTCGGGATCGCCGACGTCCTCTTCGGAGATTACCAGCCCACCGGCAAGCTGTCGCACTCATGGCCGAGAGGGATGTCCCAGATCCCGATCAACGACGGCGACGGTTCCTACGATCCGCTATTTCCATACGGGTTCGGCCTCTCATACTGATCCCGGCCGCTTTGCCGGAGCGTCACGTGACATCACAGCTCACCTTCTGAGGCGACTCCATGTTCCCGCGCGCATCTCTTCTCATGCAGGAGGTTCCAAGCCGCCCCGCGGTCTCCATTCGTCCAGCGGCCGCCAATAGCCCTGCCCCTCCCATGCAGCCAGCGGCGCCGGCGCGGGCCTCATCCTTATTGCCATCTCCGGTGCCACTCCACATTGGCCCCCTTATGCGGTTTGTGGTGCTCGCTCTCATGCTCCTCACCGGTGCCAGGGGATCCGCCGAACCGGAAGGCTTCTTCTCGACTCGCGGCACAGAGATTCTCGACCCCGCCGGCAAGCCTGTGCTGCTCCGCGGCATCAACCTTGGGAACTGGCTTGTGCCGGAAGGGTACATGTTCAAGTTCGAGAAGGCCACCTCGCCGCGCCTTGTCCATGAAGTCATCGCCGAACTCGTCGGGCCGGACGAGGCTGCGCGATTCTGGACGGAGTACAGGGACGCGTACATCACGGCGGAGGACATCCAGTTCATCAAGAAGACCGGGCTCAATTCGATCCGGGTTCCGTTCAATTATCGCCTCTTCACCCCCGAGGAGTTCCCTGGACTCTGGAAGGGGCCGGGGTTCGAGATGCTCGATCGCGTGATCGGATGGTGTCGTGATGCGGGGCTCTGGGTTGTCCTGGATATGCACTGCGCTCCCGGGGGCCAGACGGGCGACAACATCGACGACAGCTGGGGCTATCCGTTTCTATTCGAGAGCGAGGAAAGCCAGCGAAGATTTGTGGAAACGTGGGCTGCAATCGCCCGCAGGTACGCGAACGAAACCGTCGTCATCGGATACGATCTGTTGAATGAGCCGATCGCTCCGTATTTCGATGTCGAGCGGCTCAACGCGCTGCTGGAACCGCTGTACAAGCGTGCCGTCAAGGCAATCAGAGAAGTGGACCCAAACCACATCGTCTTCCTCGCCGGTGCGCAGTGGAACGGTAACTTCACGGTGTTCGGACCGCCGTTCGACGACAGGTTGGTCTATACGTGCCACCGGTACTGGTCTGATACGACGCAGCAGGCTATCCAGGATTTCCTCGATTTCCGCGCGAAGTATTCGGTGCCGATGTGGATGGGAGAATCCGGCGAGAACACGGATGGGTGGATCGATGCATTCCGGCGGCTGTTCGAAACTCAGAACATCGGCTGGTGCTTCTGGCCCTACAAGAAGATGGACGCGAAGAGCTGCATGGTGACATTCGACAGGCCCGAGGGGTACGGCCTGATCGTGGAGTACGCGAACGCAGACCGCTCGACGTTCGAGGCGAAGCGCAAGGCGCGCCCTGATGCGGAAAAGGTCCGGAAAGCTCTGGCGGGATTCCTGAAGAACTGCCGGTTCGATCGGACAAGAGCGAACGAGGGCTACCTGAGGGCTCTCGGTCTGAGGTAGGCCACGGGCGGGCGTGTCGGGCGAGCGGCTCCACGAACCTCCTGATGTGATGCGGGATCCCCGTTATGACAAGTCTATGACACTTGTCAGGCGGACGCTCGCTACACTCTCCGCAGAGACCTTCACTGGATGAAGACGATCCCGCTGCCGGACTGCAGCGCCTCCTGGGAGGTGCGCATGAGACGATGGCTGATTTCCGGACTTATGGCAACCGCGTTACCGCTTCTTCTTGGCGGGTGCGCACAGACAGTTGAGGTGCAGACATATGTCCTCAATGCCGACGTGATCGCCCCGCCAAGGGATGTGCCGCTCCACGTGACGACCACGGAGTCGCGGCGGGCCGTGACGATCTCTCCGTCGGTTTCGTTCGGGATGGGTGGAGTGTACAGCGGAGATGTCGGCGGATCCTCACCGTCGCGCAACAGAGACTTCTATCCGGTTGACACGGTGAGGGGGCCGGGAGGACAGCCGCAATACGTCCGACAGGTCCCCGAGGACAATCTCTACTGGACGCACCCGAACTATTCGATCGGGCTCGACCTGGATTTTACCGGCGATGTTGTGGCGCTCGCGCTGGGCGCCAATTATTCAAGCTCGGCCGGCGTTGAATTGTGGGGATGGCGGGGAGGCATCGGCTTTCAGGGCCAGACAAAGGGAAACGTGGGCGTACGGCTGGATCTTGGGCTCGGGTGGCAGACAGTCACGTACGACGTGCGCTCTGTAGTCGTCGTGAAGGAATCGTGGGAACACTGGGGCGAAACCTACACGGACACCGCCTGGTACAGCGATACGGGGGACGACGCACGCTTCGGGTACTACCTCGCTCTGACGTTCAATACTGGCAATTCGGATTGGCCGGTGAACGGATTTCTTCAGGCCTCGGTTGCGAGGCAATCCCTCTTCAATTTCGAGCCCAGCCAACAGGTGACGACTGTGTGGATGCCCTTCCCGATCTTCACGGTTGCGTCGTCGGGGGGGGAAGCGACATCGGGGGTCACACTTTTCTCGCTCACTCCGGGACTCTTCACACAACTGACAGATAATCTGCGGCTGGTTGCCGGAGCAAGGGTCTGGTGGGATATGTCAGGGACGATTACCTCGGGTGCGCCCGGGGTCTACCCCTTCGTTCAGATCGACTTCATACTTCCATTGTCCGGCTGACCGCTCGATCTGGTCCGCCAGAGATCGAAACCGCTACTCCACAGCGGTCAGTTTCACGAGCACGGCGCCGTGCCGGGCGACCGTCGCCGTGAGTTCGCTCGTGACCGTTCCGAGATCCTTCTGTCGCCAGAGATCCCTGACGGCCCGCCGTCCGTCGATCCCGAGAGCCCCCCACCTGGCCGTCACATTCGCAGCAGTCTCTCCGCGGTTGAAGAGGCCGACGGCCAGCGATCCGTCTTCGAGCTCCTTTGCCCATACCTCGAGAGTTGAATCCTGAGAGACCCTGCGGCCCTGACGTCCCAGCGGATCCTGGTTGACCTCAAGCACCTCGTCGTTGGTCAGGAGCTTCATCGTATACTCGTCAAGCCTGGTCAGGTCGCAGCCGATCAGAAGGGGTGATGCAAGGAGGGACCAGAGCGTGATGTGGGTGATCTGCTCGAACGGCTTCAGCCGCGTCGGGCGAAGCTGACTTCCCCATCCGACCCATCCCACCACGAGCATATCGGGGTCGTTCCACGTCCCCGGGCCGGCGTGTTTCTCCAGACCGGCCTGATGGAAGCCGATGCCGGACATGCTCTGCCAGGTGTCGGTGATGTCGCCCGTAGTCCGCCACAGATTGCCGCCCACATCGGCTCCCCACTCCCACACGTTTCCCATTCCGTACTGGCAGAGACTATAGACGATGTCCCGTTCCACGCCATCCAGCGCCGCGCGCATGATTGCATAGGGCTTCTTGAGTTCCCGGAGGCTCTGGTCCTTCGCGATGTCTCCGTACGAGCACCAATCGTACTTCAGGTAATCGATTCCCCACGCGGCGAATTGCCGGGCGTCCTGGGCTTCGTACCCGTAACTGCCGGTGAACCCCGCGCAGGTGAGGGGGCCGGGGGAGGAGTAGATGCCGAGTTTGAGCCCCTTCTCGTGCACGGAGGCGCTCAGCGAGCCCATATCGGGAAAGCGTTTGTTCGTCAGAATGGCGCCGCTGACATCCCGCGGTGTGCCGCCAAGGGCCGGGTCCTTCGAGTCGGGCCGGACCATCCAGCAATCGTCGATATTGATATACGACCAGCCGTGATCCGCGAGGCCGCTCGACACCATGGCGTCGGCGGCGGCCCGGATCTTTGCGTCGTTGACGTCGTTCCCGAAACAGTTCCAGCTGTTCCACCCGAGTGGGGGTGTGAGCGCGATGCGATCGCCGACGATGATCGTGAAGCCGCGTGCCGACTCGCCCAGTTCGTTCTTCGCGAGAAGCGTAACGGCATACTTCCCGCGCTGCGAAATCGCTCCGGTGATCAGGCCGCGCTCCCCGTCGAGCGTGAGCCCTGGCGGGAGGCGGTCAGCGGTGAATGTCATGGGCCGCGCACCGGTGGCGGAGATCCTGTGGGTCACCGGAGATCCCGGCCTGACACCAAGGACTTTTGGACCGTTGATGCGCGGGACAGGGGAGGGGCTGGGGGTGATCTCCCGGACAAGATCGGCAGTTTCGCGCGTCACCATGCTCAGTTCCATCATGCGGATGTTGGTGTACGCCCGTTGCGCGCGAACGAGAGCGGCCTCGGTCTGGTATCCGATCGGACGCGAACTGTCGCCCGGCGATGCGTAGGTCGCGATGCGGGCATAGGCATCCACGTACCGCGTAATGAGGGACGTGTAGTCCCCGGGTGTCCATTCGGCGGACCAGATGCCGTCCTCGCGTTCCCAGGCCATCTGCTGGCGCTCATCCTGGGTCGTGAAATCGCGCTCGAGCAGGCTCCAGAGCGCTTCCGGATCGTCGGCAGAGAAGGAGAAGACGAATCCTGTCGGACCGCCGCCATTGGAGATCTTCATGAGCAGCGTGTTGCTCCCCCGCCGCAGAGGGAGCGTGACCTGTTCCTGATTCCGCTCCGCTCCTCTGGTGACGTCGTGTTCGAAGAGGAGCGAGTCGTTCAGCCAGACCCTGATGCCGTCGTCGCTGCCCAGATGCACCGTGACCGATGTGTCGCGCTTTGCGGCGATAGTTCTCCGGACGTAGCGGGCGGAGAGCGGCACAGGATCGAACTGGATGATGGATCCGTCGATCCACCCGCGCTCCTCTTTCCACCGGGCGCGGTCAGACTTGGACTCTTTCTTCGAACGGAGTTGCAGTTCGGGCGGGAAGGCGGTCGTGAAAGGGGAGTCAGACGTGAACGGCCCCAGGACCTGCCACGGCCCTGGCGTCAGGCCCATGCGGGCAACCCCCGTGGCGTATTCGGCTGCCATTGCCTCGCGCGATGCGCGTACTGTCTCCTGCCAGGTCCCTTTGCGGACATACGTCGGAGGGTCTCCGCAGAGGGCGGCGGGAGGGGTCAACAAAGTGGCGACCAGGAGGAGAGCGGTGGCTGCCGGCGTGCGGGTGCTTATCATCACGCGTCCTTTCGTGCGGCGATCGTAGCCTTCTAATGTATCTGAGAACGGCCAGAATTCAAACGGAAAAAGTCCGGGCCACGCTTTGAAGAGATGCTTTTTCTTGGTATCCTCTTCTTAGAAATGGGAACCCCCGGTTCCCTCCGCGCGGTTCCTCCAGGCATGCCGCCCCAAATGCAGGGATCTTCGCATCCGGGCCGGCAAACCGGTGGCACGTGATTTGAACTCCGGTCTGACGTTTAACCCCCGGCCGAACGGTGGGCCAGGAGCGAGCGGTGAGGCCCGGGGCGTGGCAGTGTCAGAGTGAATAACGTCTTGTAGGTCAGTGAAGAAGGGCCGATCGATGACACAACCGAATTACGCATTTCTTGACGGAAAGATCATTCCGTATTCCGAGGCGCGTGTCGGTGTCATGACGCACGGCCTCAACTACGGGACGGCGATCTTCGGAGGCATTCGGGGATACTGGAACGATGACGAGGGAGAGCTGTTCGTCTTCCGTCCGTACGATCATTATCACCGGTTCCTGCAGTCGGCCAGCCTGCTCCGCATGAAGCTGCCGTATGCCGAGCAGGACCTCGTGCAGGCTACGATGGACCTCCTCAGAATCGAGGGTCACAAGTGTGACTGCTATATCCGGCCCCTGGCATTCTACGGGGACGAGATCATCGGTGTCCGGCTGCATAACCTGACGCCGAGAATGGCGATCGTTTCGGTGCCGTTCGGCCGGTACGTCGAGAACGACCAGAATGCGCACTGCACGGTGTCTTCGTGGCGCCGCGTGGACGACAACATGATCCCTGCCCGCGGTAAGATCGCGGGAGCGTACGTGAACTCCGCGTTCGCGAAGAGCGACGCGCAGCTTTCCGGGTTCGACGAAGCGATCGTCCTTAACCAGGACGGCCATGTGGCCGAAGGCTCGGCCGAGAACATCTTCCTGTTGCGGAACGGCACCGCGATCACTCCGCCTGTCACCGACAACGTGCTGGAGGGGATTGTCCGCCGGACCATGATGATTCTGCTCCGCGACGAGATGGGGGTTGAGGTGGTGGAGCGGCCCGTGGATCGTACCGAGCTTTTCCTCGCCGACGAAGTGTTCCTCTGCGGGACCGGCGTCCAAATCAGCGCGGTCACGAAGATCGATCATCGCCCGATCGGGACGGGTAACCTCGGCCCCGTCGTGAAGCAGCTCCGCGAGATCTTCTTCAATGTCGTCCGCGGCCGGGTCACAAAGTATCGTTCCTGGTGTGTCCCGGTGTACAGAAGCTACCCGGAGTCCACGGGGACCCTCGCGGGAACCCAGAAACGCAAGTTCTGAGCAGGGTCGTCGCTATTTCAGCAAGATCAGGCGCTTCACTTCGGATTCGTCTATCTGACCTGACCCGTTTGATTTGCCACTATGTGTTACCGGCTTGAGAGAGATGCGATAGATATACACGCCGCTGGCCAGTCCCGAGCCGTCGACGACGGCCTCGTGGCGCCCCTGCTTCATCGTGCCGTTGACAGGAGTGGCCACGCGCTGGCCGATTGCGTTGTAGACCTCGATCAGGACGTCCCCGTCGACCGGTAGCTCGTAGCGGATCGTCGTTGTTGCGTTGAAAGGGTTGGGGTAGTTCTGGTGCAGAGTCAGTCTCTGTATTTGAGCATCCGTACCCGCCACGGCTGTCAGCTCCTCTTCGAAAGATCCGCAGCACATCGTCACCGGGCAGTTGCACCCCATCGAATAGATGTGCCCGAGCGTGGCGCCAGCTCCTTCTGTGAACAAGCCAGTCAGATTCAGGCGAATCAGACACGAATCTTCCTCCTCCGAATCGTATACGGGAGCCAGCGAGACGGACATGCGGGTGATTCCGGAGCATTTCTCCGTGATCTCGGAACCATCCCGCCGGGCGAATGTCCCCAGGACGCATCCGCTGCGCAGCCCCACCAGTTCAAACGCAACGGATCCATTGCCCGAAGGGAACAACGCCTCGAGTGTCCGTCCCGCGAGTCTGAATTCGATCTGGATGCTGTCGGTCCTGTCGTCCAGCCTGAATGGCTGTGTTTGCATGAGCGAGATGAGGGATGTCGCCCCGCAGACTGAGTCGATCACCTGGGTGCCGCACAGCTGCACGTTTCTAACGACCCCTGACCTCTGGATCGTCGCACACGGGCCGAAGGACACCTGCAGTCCTGCTGAAGGCTCGGACCTGGCAAGCGCGAGCGATCGTGCGTAGCGCCAGGACGGATGTGACGACGCAGCGATGGGGGGCTCAACGCGCGTGTTGAGCGTGAAGGGGGCCGTATTGCCGTCCGTCCAGAGGGAGACCACGGTATCTGACCCGACGGACGTCTGCGGACCCGCTCCCCCGGTCGCATACGCCTCCGCTTCCCCGCGCCAGGTGCGTCCATCATAGTGAAGCTTCCAGAGGTCCCGTTCGGGGCTGCGCTCGCAGAGCAGTATCGCAGAGTGACCGCCGGTGCAGGTCACCGAAGGGGAGCTCGTCGAGCCGTTGACAATGATGCTGTACGAGGGCACGAAGACTCCGCCCCGGGAGACGCGGTGCACAACAACCCGCTCCGCATCGCTCCTGACATCCAGGGCATCCCATACCACGTGAACGGTTCCCGAACCCGACGGACCGCCGTCGGTTGCGGCGACACACGGATTGCGGGAATCGGCATACGAGGCTGGGAGAATCTCCGAAAGCACCGCCTGTGCGTTCCAGCTCCGCGTCCCACAATCGAACATGTTGTAGTGAATTCCGGATGCCCCATTGCCGGCATCGTCTGCCACAACAACATGTACCTGCGGTGTCCCGGCAGCTGAGCGCGACATCGCGACCGAAGGAGCGCCCCAGCTATCCAGGCTTCCGGGAAATGCAGGCATTGCCGTCCAGGTCTTCCCTTCGTCGCTCGACGTCATCCCGGAGACTTCGCGCCCGTTACGACAGAGAACGGTTGCGTGTCCGCTCTGAGCGCCTGCGACGGCTGGCACCGGACCTGGAACCGAGCAATTCGTGATCAGGCCGAAGGAGGCAACTTGTGACCAGGATGTGCCTCCGTCAGTGCTCCGTGTGTAATGGATGGCATAGCACATGGCACCGCTCGCCTTCACCTGCCACACGACCAGGGTTGTGCTGCCGGCAACCGCGATCGACGGGGCAGCGTTCCCTCCGTTGCCATTGGATACCTGCCTGACAGCCTCCCATGTCCGACCCTCATTCGGCGAAACGCGATAGAATATTTCTCCTCCGCTCTCGAAGACCACGTGAAGCCTTCCGCCGGGCTCGCGGAACAGTTTGCGCTGGCTGTTACCCGCGGTGGCTGTCGGGACTGTGGACTGGTTGTGCACAGCAGGGTTTGGAGGAGCGGCGATCCGGAAGACGACCCGGAATGTGCCCCGCTCGCGGTCCTCGGATATGATGTCGAATCCACCGAGAGTCCCACCCTTGGTGTTCGGGACGTACAGCGTGTAGTGGGACCGGGAGGAGTCACACGAATTGGGCTCGCGGACGTACGGGTTTCTTGGATCAGACCAGGGGGAGAGGGACATTACGCCGCAAACTCCGGGGAACGGGACTCCGTCGTCGGTCTCCGAGGGGGTACTTTCCGGATAGGTAGATCCATACCGACCGCTCGCGTAGATGAGTCCCTCCCGGGAGTATCCGGGATCCTTCGAATCGCCCTTTGTGTTCTTCCTCCATACGAGGATTCCCTGTCGCAACGTCCCGTGCGGCCAGGCAGGCGGGAAGAACGCCGCGTGATTGTAATCGGGTACGTCACTGTCACCGAGGCGCATCGTCCGGTCAAATCTCCTATTCTCCACATAGAACTCGTCGCCGTTGCTGTTCTTCCAGCGGTAGACTGTAGGGGAGGTCAGAGAGTATTCGAGGTCGATCGCTCCGGTGTCTTCGGCCGCGACATCTGTGCATATGGCCCAGCCCAATCCCACCCTGGCGATTGGATTGAGGGGGGCGGGAGCGTTCCCCGTCACGGAACCGTTTCTGGTGCCGCTTTCCATAAGATCGGCCCTGCTCCCGGAGGTGTGTCCAACGCCGATTGTGTGGGCGAACTCATGGCAGTGGGTGCCGATGCGTGAGAACGTTGCAGTGGCGACCTCCTGCCCGTACGGTATCCCCTGGAGCTCGCTCATAATATACACCCGTTCGCCGGCATTCGGGTTGAGCCCTCCTCCGCAGTGGTAGAGGTTTCCCGAGTAGATAATCACGAGGCGCACGTCGACCGGCGTGGAAACGTCAAGCCCGGAATCGGCGGCTGCCTTCTTCGCCTCCGCGAAGAAGGGGCTGTTGTCCCACGAGAAGGCGTGATAGAAGGTCTTGGTCCGGGCCAGTCGCAACCACACCGGCGTCGTCCCACCAGGGTATAATCGATTCACTACCGAGGCGCGGAGTCGGAGTTTCCCTCCTGACATCGCCCTGAAGTAGTCGTTCATGCTTCCATGAACTTCATCGCCGTCGGGGGAGAACATGCGTGGCGAAGCGTATGTCCCCTCCGAGCCCAGGAGGTTCTCAAAATCTTGTGCAGTATAGCGCGGGGTCTGGCCGTCGTCGCTCTTCGCACATTGAACGTCCGAGAATTCGACGAGCAGGATCTTGACATGGATCTCGCCGGGGAAAGAGGAGGCGCCGGTCACAGGCGCCGGTGCCACACAATACATGTCCGTATCGCGATCGGCCGCATGGTTGGTGACGCCGTTTGTGACCTGTGCAGAGCCGAAGAGCGGGAGCACGAGCATCCCGGTTACAACTGCGCGTGCAGCGAACAGTGAGCGTGTCATGGTCTGGTCTCCGGAGCCTGGTCTCGACATTGCAGTGGCGAGCTTGCGAGGCGAATATGGCTTCGGACATGACGCGCCAACATCCCGCGGTCACGGTATTCCCGGCGGCGGGCTCAGAATACCGTGATCACGGTACTCGTAACGGGGGTGCTAACTCGAGGGCACAGCGGGATCGGGAGGAGTTGGCCGGAAAATCAAACGGCCCGGCGATGGGGGCCGGGCCGTTACGAAGTGCATCTTATGCGTCAGCTCACAGAGGGCGGGAGCGATGCTTCAGATTGAGGACCGGAAGGTTACCGGGGTTATCGTCCGGCGCAATCCGCTTGTAGTGAAGAACGAACCGCATCACGTAGCTCTGGAAAGTCTCCTCGGGGTCGCGGCGTGCACGCGGGAGCGACGCGACATTCACCTTTTCAGAGGTGGCTCCGGGGTCTGCGATGAATTGCTGACCAGGGGTCTTGCTCGGGGCCGTCTGGCTGGCTTGCGCGAAGAGGTCGGCGCTGCACACCAGCAGGATCGCACACAGGAACAACGGCAAGCGTTTCATGATGTCCTCCACGAGGTTGGTTGGGGTTGTGGTCTCACTGACCGCTGGGCGCCAATATAGCGGGTGCACGTCTCCGTGACCATACCGCGCTCACGGTATTTCGCACCGACCCTTGAATATTGGGGCGGCCACGCAAACCGGTCTTGATTATGAATACGGGAGTGGAGGATGCTGCGGTTACGCGTTTGCGATGGAAGGCTGAGAACACAGCATGGAGGACACTGACGTACGGCAGGATGCACTGAGCCTGGCGGGGGAGCAGGTGTGTTGGCCAGGAACGCTTACAGAATCTTTTCGCGCATCACTTTAGCGACGGCACCGGTCCCACTGTGGACGTGGAGCTTTTCGTAGATGTTTTTGAAGTGGGTGTCGATCGTGAAAAAGCTCAGAAAAAGCTTGTCTGCGATGGCCTTCTTGGTCATCCCTTCCGTCATGAGGCCCAGGATCTCCTTCTCCCGGGCCGTGAGGCCGTAGTCGCTATGAGGTGTCGCGAGGTTGGCGAACATGTGGAGGACCTTGCTCGCGATCTGGGCGTTCATCGGGGCGCCGCCCGCAAGAACGCCTCTGATGGCCTGCAGGAGTTCGTCCTGCCCAAGGCTCTTCAGGAGGTAGCCGTTCGCCCCGGCGCAGATGGCCTCGAAGACCTTGTCGTCTTCCTCGTGGATGGTGAGCATCAGAACGTCGGTGGCCGGCGAGACAGCCTTAATCCGCTTGACCCCCTCGATCCCGTTCAGGCCCGGCAGGCCGATATCCATGAGGACCACCTCAGGGGCGCACTCCTTCTCCATCACAGTCAGCATCTCCTCACACGAACGGAGGGCATGCTCGCAGCGCATGCCCTCCGTTTGGTTCAGGATATCCGCGATGGCAGTTCTGTAAAGGTCATCGTCCTCGACGATCCAGAGGGTGATGAGGTTGATGTCCTCTTTCGTTATGTCGTGCGCTTTGTGGGCTGGCATCGGGGTTATCTCCTGAGTGTGTGTGCGGTCGCCTATCGTGGTCGAAACTCAACGGCGCGTCTCAGGTGCGCAGCATCGATCACGATCGGGGCAGCCTGCTCCCGGTCGCGAACAATCCCGCCGCGACCGACGGAGTCGAGCGGTCCGCCCAGGTAGCCGAGTGTCTGCATCGTCCCCCGCATACCTGCACTAGCCCTGTACTCGGCGTCATGGTTTTCAAGAATGAGCATGTAGTTGTCAACTGGGAGCGAGCTAAAAGAGCCTTTCGCCTCGCACCCATTTGGCTTCAACCAGCAGGTGTCGCGTGAGGAGAGATAGGCCTTTGCGACAATCTTGTTCGAAGACCTCGAGCGGGCTACAACGGCAAGGTTGCAGTTGTCCCTGCCGATCAGATCGCAGATCTCGGGGGGCAAGCACCCGTCAAAATCGACCGACCCATGGTCCGGAGTTTGTGGCGCCTCAGTGCCGGGTGTCGGGCTCGGGGGGACCTTCTCTTTCTCTGACTGACAGCCGCTGAAGAGGAGGAGGACTGTGGTGCACGCTGCGATGGTGTATCGGAATGAATTATGCATTATCTCACCTCACGATATGGTTACAGGGTTGATGGGGGTGATTGTGGAATCGAATACCCCGACAGACCGCGGTTCATGTGCACGTGAGAGATGCTGATCACGGCACCTGGTCGAAATTCATCTGGATTGTGGGATTTAGCGTAAGCTGAGTCAGTGATCCATCGACGGTCACGATTGTGGCCAGGCTTGGCTCGTGAGTTCCGAGCGGATTTCGGTCGGTGAAATAGCAGAGGATAACGGGACCCACGCCCCTCATTGTTGCCTGGACGTAGACGATGTATTCGCCTGGATCCAGCAGCGCCCGTACGGTAAGGGGACAGCCTATAGGCTGAAGCCAGCACGAGGGTCTTAGCTTTCCAGTGGGCTGCGGAAATCTCAGAACTTCGCCCCGTCCACGGCGGTCGACATTCTTGAAGACAAGAACAAAGCTTTCAGGGTCCAGCAAATCCGGGATCCCATAGGGTGCGCGGAACCTGCCGTTGATGGAGATGGAATATTGACGCGTGATCCCTTTTGACGCGCCTGACGAGACGCCAACTGCGGTGGCGGCCGCGTTGCCATTGTGCTTTATGGGTGTCATCTTCATATCTCCTGGTTAATTGGGGGTTGTTGGGTCCCACGGCACTGTGCACTGCGCTGCCTGGCCTTATGCAACTCGCGCAGACAATGAAATGACCGTCCCGTGTCCCGGGGTGCTATCCAGCGTCAAAACGCCGCCAAGCTGGACTGCGCGATCGCGCAAGTTGCCAAGGCCGTTCCCGCGACGAACCGTCGCGGGGTCAAATCCCGCTCCATCGTCAGCAACCTGGAGAGAGAACGTATCTCCTTCCTGCCGGATGGCAATCTTCACATGGCGCGCGTGAGCGTGTTTGGCGATGTTGTTGAGAATCTCCTTGTAGATGAGGATGAGGTTATGCCGAAACTCGAGTGACATCCGGTGGGCCAAGGATTCGCCCGAAGTGGTGATTGAGTACTCAAGTCCACTCAGGATCATGCCAGCCGCATCCTTCATGCGCAGGAACAGATCGTCCACGGTGTCGTGCTCCGGGTTCACGAGCCAGACGATATCTCTCAGGGCATCCGCGGTGTGACGCGCAGTGCGCGTGACGTCTGCGAGGTGTTGCCGGTCCTTCTCCTCGAGCTCCCGCCGGGACTTGAGTGAGTCGGTCAGCAGGGCGATCCCGCTCAGGCTGCTCCCGATGTCGTCGTGAAGGTCGCTGGCGATTCGTACTCTCATTCGCTCCATCTCCAGCAGCTTCGCCACACGATAGCGGTACGCGCCTGTCAGTAGTGCAAGCAAGGTCAGCGCGATCAAGGCACGGAACCACCAGGTGCGCCAGTAGGGTGGAGCAATCCTGAGTCCGATCGAAACCCCCGACTCATTCCAGACACCGTCGCTGTTGGCGGCTTTGACCCGAAATGTGTACTCGCCAGGGTCCACTTTGGTGTATCCTGCAAAATTCCTTGTCCCGGGCCGCCGCCATTCCTCGTCAATGCCTTCAAGCTTGTATGCGAACGAGTTCCTCTGGGGATCCGCGTAGTCAAGCGCCGCAAACCGGAACGAGAAAAAGTCCTGATCATAGTCGAGATCGATCAGCGGGATGGACCAGAGTGGTGCCGGCGTCTGATAGAGCGTATCAAAAATGCTCAGGGCGGTTAGGGCGATCGGAGGCGGCACGGGATTGTCGCGCACGTTCTCGGGGTGAAATGCGAGGAAGCCCTCATACAGACCGAGCAACAACTCGCCATCCTGTGTCGTGAACGCTGCGCCCGAGAAGACGTTGGAAGGCAGACCGTTTTCTTCCCGATACTCACGGGTTGCCCCGGTCATAAGCGAGCGCTTGAATAGCCCATCCTCCGCGGTGCCGATCCAGAGGTCCTCCCGCGTATGTGAGGGCAGCTATCCCCATGGCCTCAGCTGAGTCTCGCAGCGTGATGTGTGTTGCTCTGGCCTGAGCCGACCTCGAAACCGATCCAGCCCCGTTGCAGTCCCGACCCACAGAGCAGTCCCGGCCGGTGCGCCCAGGGAGGTGTCTTCAAGGATCTTTGAGATCCTGGGACTCCTGAGGCTGTATGGATCCCTGGGATCGTGAGTGAAGATCGTGAATTGCCGGTCGGCTCGGTCGAACTCTGTTGAGCCCTCCGCCATCGGTGCCAACCCAGAGAGTCCCCGCCCTGTCCACCAGAACGGCGAGGGCACGGTCGTTCCCAAGCGAGAGCGGGCTCCGGGGAGACATGACTGTAGCGTTCGCAGGATGCCCTTGGGTGGCGAAAAAAGAAGAACACCTTCCCCGAAATGTTCCGATCCAAAGGACCCGATGCAGGGGCATCCCGCTGTACAGACCCTCCGGGGAGGTCTTCACAAAGGCTCAACGCCGTTCCGCCGATCTTCCCCGCCTCGGTCCGCCACTGGTACCGGGCAAATGACGAAGGGGCCGGGGGAATCGATTCAGCCCTCCGCCCCAGGTTCCAACCCAGATATCGCCGGGTCGGTCGATCAGCAGAGGACGCGTCATGTTATTACTTAGGCTTCCCGAGTCGCCAGGACGTGGAGGTATTCCACGATGCGTCCGCTCGGCGATGGAAGGCTCTTAGGCCGCTCGGGGGCGATCCAGGATGTTGTCCCGGTCGGGATCGTGCCAGAGTCCAACGCCGGGAGCGCGCCGCCGCCACGCCGCTCGATCCGCCAGTAGCCGAACTGTTCTGATTTCTGGACCAGCTTATTGACGCACTGCCTATGAGGCTCGGTCCAACGACTGAACTCGCGATCCAGAGCGGTTCCGGTTCGTCCCCTTGAGTGCGCGAATGTAGTTGCCCCCAGGCTCACGCCGTTAAGAGGATCGTGCGTGTAACGCTGAGTCCGCCCGGAGTGGGGCTCAAATCGGAAACAGACCCGGCGACCGTCCCGACCCAGAGGCCCGGGTGGTTCTGGAACAGCGCGGTGATCGAGTCACAGAGGCGGCCCACGTCCCACTGCGTGCGCTCGAAAGCCGGGTGATTGCCCGGCTCGGCCCTCGATGCGGTTCCAGTCCTGACGATTCGTGCCGACCCAGACCGACCCGACGCGATCACAACAGAGACTGGTGATGTGGTTGTCGGTAGATGGTTGCGTCGTCTCGGATGGTGCCTGGTATGCGGAACTCATTCTCCCCTGGCTGGAGTACATTGAGACCATCTGCAGTTCCCACCCAGAGTTGCCCCTTCTGGTCCACGACAGAGGGCCTTGACGTTGTTGTTGCTCAGGCTGTGCGGGTTGTCGGGGTCATGACGAAACCGCGTGAACTCGCCGACGCGACGGATCGAGGGTGGTGAGCCCCTCGAGCGCAGTCCCAATCCAGAGGGTGCCTGCCGGTCTTCGACAATCGCTGCAATGGGTCCTTTGCTGATCGACGAATGGTCGTCGGGGTCATGCGTGAAGTGCGTGACCACGCCGGTTGTACGGATCGAGGCAGTCGAGACCGCTGTCAAACGTCCCGAGCCAAACCTTCCCGCTCCGGTCGGTCAGCAAGCACCAGGCAGTCATGCTGGAAATCCCCGATGTGTCGTTCAATCGAGGCTTGTAGACCGTTGTGGTGAGCCCGTCATACCGGTACATCCCCTCTGACGTGGCGAACCAGAGAAAGCCGATGCTGTCCTGGGCCACGTCAAAAGCTCGGTAGTCCGCTAGATCGTCTCCCAGCGTGATATGCTCAAAGTGCAGCTGTGGAGTCTGTGCGTGAATTGCGGAGGCGACAAGAAGAAGCAATAGGGTGACGCTGGCCGAAAGTGCGGGTCGAGGCCAAGGGCGGTTGCATGAGGAAGTGCCGTGATGCGTTGCTGCTGTTGCAGACATGACGATCACGCCGGTTGTTTTTGAGCGGGGCGTAAGCCCAAACGCAGAGCCTCTCCCTGGATCTCCATGGGCAAGGTACGGAGCGGGAGGGATGCACAAAGGACGGACTTGGGGGGATAGTACTCCAAGTTTACGAGAATCGCAAACCATTGCGCCGGGACGGTGAAAATGTAGTAATGACATCCTTCCCATGGGCCGAGGTCTCGATATTAGCTCTTTTCCGGCAATTTTCCAGTGGTACTCTGTTTGTAATTACTCTGCCGATTGGCAGTATCACATCTTTTCACAGTGCCTTCGGGACGCCGGCTTATGACTGACTTGATTTCAGCCGCTAAAGGAGAGCATCGCCCATGAGGATTCGTGCAACCATCGCATGCCTGCTGATCGGAGGTTTTTCTCTTCCCGCGAACGTCCAGGCCCAGCAGGGGGCACCCGCCCCATGGCAGCGCATCACGAGCGGCGCCGCAAGGAAGCTCATCGTCGACAGTGCGGGCAACTTCTATCTGGTCCGGAATGTCGGCGTCTACAAGAGCACCGATCAGGGATTGAACTGGACGCAAACGCCATATGCTCCCCCCACTGCGGGCGGGACCAATACGTCGGGCGCGGCGCTCTCCTGGAACAACCTGTTGTTTGTCGGATCTGCCGGACAAGGCGTATGGGTCTCTTCAGATGCAGGATCCACCTGGGCCAATTCGTTCTCCACGGGAGTGAACACGAAGGCGTACGAAATCTCGGCGAACAGCACGGCCGCCGTGATGACATATGCCGGATCGCTGAGAGGCATCTACAAGTACAATTCCGGGACGAACAGCTGGACTCAGAAGTTCACATCTGTGACTGAGTTCTGGGATATCGAGACGGACAGCTTCGGCAACTTCTACGCCACGCAGGCGGAGGGCGGAACCCAGAACGGAGGCATCCACAAATCCACTGACAACGGCGAGACGTGGACAAAGATCCACTCGACCAATGGGGCGAACAATCCGGCGCACATCGCGTGCAGAAATGATTCTCTTGTTTACGTCGCCAGAAATGGGAAGGTCTTTCTGAGCACCACCCTTGGAACGAGCTGGACCCAGATCGGAACCTTCCCCGGCGGAGCCACAACCGACATTCAGTTTGCGGGCTCGACCCATCTGTTCGCATCGAGCGCGACGGCGGGAGTCTACTATTCCACTGACTTCGGGGCGACCTGGACGCAGTGGAATGCCGGCCTCCCGACGCTCAACGTGTCGAGGCTGACCGAGCACCAGGGGCTGGTGTATGCGGGCACAGATTCCGGGCTATATCTCATCTCGGATATCTCCGTGACTCCCCAGACGCTCGCATCCTATCCGCTCGATGGAAACGCAGTCGACCAGAGCGGCAACGGACTCAACGGAGTTCTCGTCGGAGCGGTGCCGACGGCTGATCGGTCCGGGACGGCCGGAACCGCGCTTCTCTTTGACGGCACCGGCAGCTACGTCGATTTGCCGGAATCCACTTCTCTGGTCGAACCAAAGAGCCAGATCTCGATCGAGGCGTGGATCAATGCGTCCGCTCTTAACGGAGGGTACATCATCAGCTCCGGTAATCAGAACGACTTTGCGGTGTCGCTGCTTGCCGATGGACACCTGAAGGTTGAACTCTTCGGCGTTGATGGAGCCAGCGGGGGAGTGTTCCTGAGCTCGTCAACGATCACCGCAGGGCAGTGGTATCATATCGCCCTGGTGTACAGCGGGACGTCCGAGTCGATCTATATCAACGGCGTGCTCGATACCTCCCGGACTGCCTCTGGCGTCGTTGGCAACTCGCCGCAGGCGGAGAATATCATGATCGGGGCGTATAATGGCGGTTCCGTCTTTGCCGGGGCCATCGATGGTTTGCGCATCACGAACTACCCTGCGCCGGCCACCGAATTCCCGTTGCAGCTTCCCCCGGCGGATGTGCAGGCCGCCACAAGCGATACAACGATCAACTTCAGCTGGGCGAATGGCGGAGGGTCCGCACCCCTGCAGCAGTACTACATCTACCGGGGCACCGACCCCGATTCGCTTGTGCTGTTCGATTCCACGACGGCTACGTCGTACAGCGACACGAATGCGATTCCCGGAGTGATGTATTACTACACGATCAGCGCGGTGGACCAGTCCGGGTTCGAAGGCCAGCAGAGTGCGCAGATCTCAGGCTCGATCCCTCTCCCGACAGCGCCCGCACTCTCCACGCCTGTCGACGGCGCAATCATGGTGGGCGTCAACCCGGTTCTGGAATGGAGCGCTGCACCGAACTCCACCTCCTACGATATTCAACTCGCCACCGACAGCCTCTTCACGTCCATCGTGTTTGAGGACTCCGGGGTGCGGGGCACCAGCGTGTCCGTCAGCGGCCTCCAGTATTCGTCCGTGTACTACTGGCACGTCCGCGGGCGGAGCAAAGATGTCGTGAGCGACTACTCGACATTGAGCGGGTTCACCACGACGCTGGCTGTGCCGACGCTTCTGGCTCCTGCGAACGCGAGCGCGGACCATCCGATGCCTGTCGAGATTCGATGGGGTGCAGTTGCGGGGGCAACAGTCTACTTCGTGATGGTGAGCACCGATTCGCTCTTCGGCGTGGCCCCGGTTGTGAGTGATTCGCTGTGGCCGGACACGCTGCGGTCGATCACAGGATTGTCCAGCGGCACAACGTACTACTGGAGAGTGCAGGCGGGCAACGGCGTGGGATACGGCGACATGTCGCCGGTCTGGTCGTTCGCGACGCTGGTGGATCCTCCGGAAGTGCCGGTGCTGTCCGCTCCGCTCGCCGGCGCCACGAGCGTGCCACTTGACGCGACGTTCGAATGGAATCCGGCGGGTCGTGCGGCATCCTACCAGCTCCAGATTGCGACCGACTCTCTCTTCGCGAATGTCGTGGCGAATGATTCGGCACTGACCGACACATCGCGGCAGGTCGGACCGCTGACGTCCTTGACCGAATACTACTGGCATGTCAGGGCTGTGAATGCTGGTGGCGTGAGCGACTACTCCGCGTTCCGCCTGTTCACGACGACCATCGCCCAGCCTGAGGTCCCGCAGCTGGCAAGCCCAGTCAACGAGGCGTCGGACCAGGACGTGCAGCCTACACTGGTCTGGCATTCGTCTGCACGGGCCGGGTGGTATCAGGTGCAGCTCTCCCGTGACTCGTTGTTCACGGAGTTCGTGGTGAACGAGTCGGGATTGACGGATACGTCGCGCGTCGTCGGACCGCTTGAGAATGCGGCCGTGTTCTACTGGCGCGTCCGTGCGGGGAACGAAGGAGGCGTAAGTGAGTACTCGGTGACCTCTCAGTTCACGACGATTGTTGCGATCCCCGGCCAGCCCGTCCTGCTGTCGCCGCAGGCCCTGGCAGTCAACCAGCCCGTCGTCGTTGATTTCCGCTGGGCAACGACCGAAGGCGCAACGGCATACATCCTGCAGGTTGGGACAGACTCGACATTTGCGGGAGGCATTCTCTACGCTGACTCTACCGTGGCAGACACATTCAAGACCGTGAGCGGTTTCGACCACAGCACTCGGTACTTCTGGCGTGTCGGCGCGAAGAACGTCGGCGGCATCGGACTGTTCTCCTCGACCTGGAGCTTCGCGACGGGCCTCGACCAGGTCGCGCTGGTGTCCCCCGCTGACGGGGCCGTCCATCAGCCTGTTTCGGTGGAATTGTTGTGGTATTCGACAGCCGGTGCTACCGCGTATCACGTCCAGGTGAGCCCCGATTCGCTCTTCGGATCCGGCCTTGTCCTTGATGACCAGAACGTGGCCGACACGGCGCGGACGACTGCAGGCCTCGCGAACGACACGAAGTACTTCTGGCGGGTGGCGGCGAAGAACGGGGACGGAAGCGGCAGCTACTCGGTTGTCCGGAGCTTCACGACGATCGTGGCGGGTCCTGAAAAGCTACAGCTTGCTTCGCCTGCCGACGGCGCAGTCCTGACCAGCAACTTCATCACGCTCAGCTGGCATCCAGGTTCGCCCGCCATCGACAAGTACGCCGTAGAAGTGGCGGCCGATTCGCTCTTCAGCAATCCCGTGATGGATTCGACAATCGTCGACACCTCGAAATCCGTGACCGTCCCGTCGGTTTCGGGCACCTACTGGTGGCGCGCCCGCGCGCACAACGTAGCAGGGTGGGGCCCATACAGCGACGCGTGGAAGGCCGTGCTGATGATCACGTCCGCCGACGAGATGAACGTCATTCCGGACGAGTACTCGCTCGGGCAGAACTACCCGAACCCGTTCAACCCGTCGACCTCCATTCGGTACGGACTCCCGGTGCGGTCGTTCGTGACCCTCACGGTCTACAACATGCTCGGCCAGCAGGTGGCGACGCTGATCGAAGGCGATCGGGAGGCCGGGTATCACGAAGTGAAGTTTGATGCGAGGTCTCTGGCGAGCGGCGTGTATCTCTACAGGCTGCAGGCCAAACGAGAGGACGGAAGCCGCGGGGGCGACTTCGTCCAGACGCGCAGGCTTCTGTTGGTCCGATAAACGGACACGGATGCCGCGCACACCAAAAGCCCCGCCGACGTTCGGCGGGGCTTTTGAGTTTCTCCGGATCACGCGACGCAGGTAAGGCCTCGGGAGTGAGGCTACACATCCCGCGTTGGCGCCAACCGCAGGATCGCCGTGCTCATCCGTGCCGCATGCCCTCGATTGGACTCAGATGCCAGACGCGGTACGCGGGATAGAGGCAGGAGAGTATCGTGATGCCAGAAGAATGGCGAGCACTGTGCTCGCCGGCATCGGGCATCAACTGGTGGCAAAGGAGGGCGAACCGAGCCAGGAGCCCCTCTCCGTGGCCAAATTCCGTGGCCAGATGAGCCGATTGAGGCTACTCGGCTACCGCAGCATCAGGGCCAGATTGCTCCCTCGCAGACGGCAACCCCACCCGGGCGGACAGTTCGTGAGCAGAAGAAGTTCGCGCTGCCTGCTAGCCCGAATTTTCCCTTGAATTTTCCCCTAATTTTCCCCTTAATTTTCCCCTTAATTTTCCCCGCCTCCGGACTTGACAATTTCATTCTGCTTTTGTATTCTCCCGTTAACGATACAGTAACCGATAAAGTAATCGCGATTTATTCATTTTTGTGACCCTCCGCGTTCCATGACCCGGCTGCCCCGATCGGTCTGGCTTCTTCTCCTTTCCGTCGCACTTTCCGGACAACTGTTCGCCTTATCCGGAGGCATCAACCCGCTTATGCCGGCCGAACCGATCCGGCCGATGAACACTCCGTTTCCAATGCCGCAACCCCTGCGACCTGTCATCCCGAACAGAACCTTCGACATCCGGGAGTTCGGCGCGATTGAAGGAGGGCAGGCACTCAATACCGACGCGCTTCGTCGCGCAATCACAACAGCCGCGCAACAAGGCGGAGGTAACGTCCTGATCCCGGAGGGGCGGTGGCTGACCGGCGCAATTCATCTCGAAAGCAACATCAACCTGCACCTCGGCGAGGGCGCCGAACTCCTGTTCAGCCAGAACCCGAAGGATTATCTCCCGGCAGTGTTCTCGCGGCACGAAGATCTGGAGTGCTACAAGTACTCGGCCTTCATATACGCACGAGGGAAAACCAATATTGCTATCACCGGACCGGGGACGCTCAACGGACAGGGCAAGCCGTGGTGGGAGTGGAAGGTTTCGAAGCAGCACGCCGAGGCGCTGCTCAACCAGATGGGACAGGGCGGCACTCCAGTGGAAGAACGCGTGTTCGACGGTTCCGGCGGCAGAGAACTTCGACCGGCATTCTTCCAACCCGTGGAATGCTCGTCGGTGCTTGTGGAAGGCGTGACGTTTCTGTACGGGGCGTTCTGGACGATCACGCCAACCTACTGCAAAGACGTGATCGTGAGAAACGTCCATATCGTCACGGAGGGAGAGTACGGGCACACGCCAAACGGCGACGGCATCAATCCCTCGTCGTCGCAGAATGTCCTGATCGAGAACTGCGTGTTCGACACGGGGGATGATTGCATCGCGATCAAAGCGGGACGGGACAACGACGGGCTACGGGTGAACAGGCCGACCGAGAACGTCGTCATCCGTGATTGTCGCGGGCTGAGAGGGCACGGCGGGATCGTGATCGGGAGCGAGACCTCCGGAGGCGTGCGGAACGTGCAGGCCACCGATTGCACGTTCAAAGGGACCGATCGAATCGTCCGCATCAAGACCACCCGTGGACGCGGTGGCGCCGTCGAGAACCTCTGGTTCTCCCGTCTCACCGGGGAAGCGATTGCCAGAGAGGCAATCCATATCAACATGCTCTACACCGGCACGCGTCTTCCCGCACAGCCGGTCTCGATCGCCACACCCTCGGTGCGGAATGTCTACTATGCGGACATCTCCTGCACGTCAGGAGCCGGGTACGCGATCGAACTGCTCGGCCTTCCGGAGCAACCGGTCGAGAACGTCTGGTTCAGCCGCATTACGGCATCGACGGCGAAGGGGATCAATCTGGCGGATGTGAACGGCATCCGCATGAGTGAGGTTACACTGTCGACGCCGTCGACCCCTGTTATCACGATCACCGATGGTGCCGATCTGCGTTTCGATGATATCCGCACAGAGGGTAGTGTGACCGTGCTTGCTGATGTGTCCGGATCCCGTTCGGGCAACATCAGTATCGCAACCAGCATCCCCCTGACCGCGGGGATGCTGACGATAGGATCCGATGTCCCCCCCAATGCCGTGACGGTCGGACCGGTGCAACGGTCGCGTGCTGATTCCCTGCCCTGGTCGCGCAGGATCGCGGAATCGTTCCTCCGGCGCCACCCTGGCGGAGTGACATACGACTCTCTCTCCCCGGACCAGAAATGGAATTACGAGCAGGGCCTGATGCTCGTCGCGCTTCTGGAATACGGCCGGCGTTCCGGGGAGCGGACATACTCCGATTTCGTTCGTGCCAACCTTGAGCTGTACGTGGATAGCACGGGGTCGATCCGGACGTACAAGCTGGCGGATTACAATCTTGACAACATCGGTCCCGGGAAAGCGCTCCTCGCGACGTACGAGGCGACACACGAGCAGAAATACCGCCGCGCTGCCGATTCGCTGATCCGACAGCTGCATGGACAGCCGCGGACGAACGAAGGAGGGTTCTGGCATAAGAAGATCTACCCTTACCAGATGTGGCTGGACGGCCTGTTCATGGCGCAGCCGTTCCTTGCGCGTTACGCCGTGGTGTTCGATAGCTCCGCGGCGTTCGACGATATTGCAGACCAGTTCATCTGGATCGACAGGCACACGTATGACCAGAAGACGGGCCTGTTCTATCATGCGTGGGACGAAAGCAGGCAGCAGCGATGGGCCGACCCCGTCACGGGCCGCTCCCCGAACTTCTGGGGGAGAGCGATGGGGTGGTACGCGATGGCACTCGTCGATGTCCTCGATGATTTCCCGGCGGCCCACCCGCGACGGGCAGAGCTGGTTGGCATCTTTCAGCGGCTTGCCCGCGGCGTGGCCTCGTACCAGGAACAATCGTCCGGCCTCTGGTTTCAGGTCGTCGACCAGGCAGGGCGCGATGGCAACTACCGCGAAGCGTCGGCGTCACTGATGTTCGCGTACAGCTTCGCGAAGGGTGCCGCCAGAGGGTATCTCGACGGGGGGTATCTGGATCGGGCGCGGCACGCGTTCCGCGGTGTCCTTGATTCCCTGGTCACGATCGACGCGGACGGTTCTGTGAATCTGCACGGGACGTGCCGCGGTGCCGGGCTCGGGGGAAATCCGTATCGCGATGGAAGTTTCGAGTACTATGTCGGGGAACCCCGCCGCACAAACGACTTGAAGGGCTACGGTCCCTTCCTCCGTGCAGCCATTGAACTGGAGCGGAGCGGACAAGCGAGCGAGAAAGGCAAACTATGAAGAGGATCTCGCATGTGACCCTCGATGATATTGCGAGGCGACTCAATGTCTCCCGCGTGACCGTCTCGAAAGCGCTGCGCGGGCACCCCGATATCGGGGAAGAAACCACGGCGCGGGTCCGAAAGACCGCCGAAGAGATGCACTACAGCCCCAACATCATCGCCCGCAGCCTCTCCGCCCGGCGCTCGCACATGATCGGGCTCGTCGTTCCGAAGATTGCCCACTTCTTCTTCGGGTCCGTGATCGAGGGAGTCTATGATGCGGCCTTCAAGGCCAACTACGAAACTATCCTCACCGTCTCTCAGGAGAATCCGGACCGGGAGCGGAAGCACCTGCAGGCACTGGTCTCCATGCGAGTCGATGGGATCCTCATCTCGATATCCCAGACGACCAGCGATCTGGAGGTGTTCTCGTGGATCAGAAAGACCGGGGTTCCGCTCCTGTTCCTGGACCGGTGCCCGGACCCGGCGATCCCCGGGTTCAGCAGCGTGCTCGTCGACGACTTCGGCGGGTCCTTCCGTGCCATCGAGCACGCAATCTCGCTCGGCTACAGGAAGATCGCCTGCATTGGAGGCAACACCTTCATCAATATCGGGAAGCACCGCCTGAACGGATTTAGAAGCGCCTTGAATAAACACGGGATCCCGATCCCTGAGAACTGGATTATCACGGGAGGTTTCGGAAAACAGGCCGGTCATGATGGCTTTCTCCAGTTGCACGCGCAAGACAGCATGCCGGAACTCATCTTCGCCATGACCTACCCCATCGCACTCGGGGTGTACGAGGCGGCCAAAGAGGTGGGCCTCACAATCCCGGCCGACGTTGACGTCCTCTCGTTCGGCGACAGCGATGTCGGCAGGGTCATCTCCCCTGCGTTGAGCTGTGTGCAGCAGCCGAGCTACGAGCTCGGCACGAAGGGTGTCGAACTTCTCCTGAAGATCATCGCCCACCCCGGAGCGGCGGGCGACCAGAGACTCGTCCTGCCTACTGACCTGCTCCTGCGCGAGACCTGCACGGGGAAGAATTCGGTCGTCGCCGGGTCACGGCTTGGACACGATCCATCACGAGGCGCAGCCTGACGGACATTCCCATGCTCCGCACTGTCGGCACTCTGGTCGGTATTCTGGCGGCGTCTGTTGGCGCCGCGGGGGCTGCTCTTCCGCCGGGGCCCGGAGGGTCCGTCCTCCTGGACTGCTACTATAATAATGAGTGGAAACCGGACTCGAGCGGGAAGCCCACCCGGTATCACTACGTGTGGGACGATACCGCCAACTCGGGCTTCTCGCAGCTTGCTACCATCGTCACCGGGTTGGGCGCCCCACCTGAGACCCTGGCCGGACCGCCGACCTCCTCCGCTCTGCGACGCGCCGCCGTCTACATCATTGTTGACCCGGATACTCCCCGCGAGACTCAAGCTCTGCACGTCCTTGATGCGCAGGCCGCGGATGAGATCGTCGCCTGGGTCCGCGACGGCGGCGTCCTTCTCCTTCTGGGGAACGATTCGGGGAATGCGGATCTGCAAAGCCTCAACGTCCTTGCGGGACGGTTTGGGATCCGATTCAATGAAGACAGCAGGAACAAGGTTTCTGGCAGAGCGTACGAGACCGGGACCTTCGCGGACCTGCCTGTACACCCGGTGTTCGAGGGTGTCCGCCGCATCTTCCTGAAGGAAGTATGCACACTGATCCTCTCGCATCCGGCCGCGGCATTCCTGACCGACGGCCAGGATGTCATCATGGCCGCGTCCCCGTTCGGACGCGGGACAGTGGTGGCGGTCGGCGACCCGTGGTTGTACAACGAGTACATGGATACCAGGCGTCTCCCCGAGGGGTATGACAACGCCCTGGCGGGAGCGAACCTCTTCAGATGGCTCCTCAGCCTCGCACCTCAAAGGAGCAGGTGAAGGCTGGGGGAGAACGATGGCAAGGACACGGATCGCGTCGGTCTTGACCCTGCCCTGGTGCGGATGCCCCGGGGGTGGAAGACAGTCCAGCGCGCAGCCGAACTCAACACCGAGGACTGCTATGATCATCAGCAAGGATATCACGGTCTCAGGAGGACGCGAACGTCGCTCCCGTGGTTTCTTCGGTCGGGTCGCCACATGCCTCGCTCCCTTCTGTCTCATCGCGATGTTTCAGACCGATGCGTTCGGAGCGGGGATCGTGCAGGGAACGGTGGCCGACTCCGTGTCGGGCGAGCCTCTCATCGGCGCGAATGTCTTCTTCATACGAACGGGGCTCGGGGGCGTTTCGGACCGGGAAGGGAAATTCAGAGTGACCGCCATTCCGGCAGGGTCGTACAGGCTCAAAGTGTCGTACGTCGGATACCGCACACGAGAGCTCGAGATCCGAGTGGCGGACAATGAGGTGGTGACTGTTGCCATCCGGCTGCTGGCCGACGTGGTGGAAGCCGAGGAAGTCGTCGTCACCGCCCAGATGCGGGGCCAGGTTGCGGCCATCAACCAGCAGCTCACGTCCAACACGATCGTGAACGTCATCTCGGAAGAGAAGATCCACGAACTTCCCGATGCGAACGCCGCAGAAGCGATCGGACGATTGCCGGGCGTTTCCATCCAGCGATCGGGAGGCGAGGCGAACAAGGTCGTCCTGCGCGGGCTCAGCGACAGATACACGGCCGTCACCGTGGACGGCATCAGGATTCCACCGACGGATGCGGATTCGCGGGGGGTCGATCTGAGCACGATCTCGCAGGGAACGCTCGCCGGCGTCGAGCTCTTCAAAGCGCTCACGCCCGACAAGGATGCGGACGCGCTCGGCGGTTCCATCAACCTTGTCACGAAGCGTGCGCCTGCCGAGCGCCTGTTCTGGGTGGACGCGAAGGTGATCTACAATCACCTCATGGCGGCCTACGACCAGTACGATCTTGTCGCCCGATACGGCGAGCGCTACTTTGACGGTGTCCTGGGCGTCCAGGTGGGAGGCAATCTGGAGCGGCGCAACAGGAGCAGCGAGCGGATCGACCTTGACTACAACCAGACGCTCGCCGGGGGGAACGACTACGAGATCAACGAGGCGACCCTGCAGTTTAGCGACGAGATCCGCAACAGGTACGGAGCAAGCCTCCTTCTGGATGTCAACACTCCCGACGAGGGAGTCATCCGGTTCAACACGAACTTCAGCAGGACCGATCGCAGCTATCTGCTCTCGACGCGCAACTATCCGTACGCCTCCGGTCTGCGCGTCACGTATTCCGCCCGGGACAGGGAGCAGGAAATCAAGACATTCAATTCCGCCCTGCAGGGGGACAACAATCTCCTCGGGCTCAAGGCCCGCTGGGGTCTGTCATTCGCGGAGTCTGACGCCGAATTCCCCTACGACTACGCGATAGACTTCATCGAGCCATCCATCATCGTGGATTCCGTCGTCGTGTCGGGGATGAGCCCCGGCGTCCCGTCGATCAAGTCGAATCCCGAACAGCTGATCCCCTACGCGCTGAACAACTACCAGGCCGCGTACGCAAACGAGGCATACTTCCGGTACGAAAGAAATATCGACAGGGAGAAGACGGCGTTCCTGGATCTCGCCCGCACCTACACGCTGTCGGAGCTCCTGTCCGGCGAGATCCGTGGCGGAGCGAAATACAGACACAAGGACAGGGAAAAGGCCAGCAGTCAGCGCTATGCGCCGTACTACCTCGGATACTGGAGAGAGTTCACGGGGGAGCCAGGCGGGGCATCGTCGCGAAAAGACTTCACCGGGACGTGGTTCGAGCCGTTCTACCAGCGGTTTCTCCTTGATCCGAGCTCGCGGAATCCGTTCTCTGCTGACTTCCTGGACGCCAACCCGGGATCACGCAAGCTCTACGACCTGTACGACCTGAGCCCGATCGTGAACAGGGACGCGTTGCGGCTGTGGTATACGCTGAACCAGAACGGCAGAGACAGTCTCGGGCGGAGTCTGGAGTACTATGATGACCCCTCCGTGCAGACGGACTTCTACGACGTGGTCGAGCGCGTGTCTTCCGCGTTTCTCATGAACACGTTCACCTGGGGTCCGCTTGTGACGTTTATCGCCGGTATCCGCGTCGAGCAGGAGAACAACGACTACGGATCCAAGTTCACGCCGTCAGGGCTCGGCGGCTTTCCAATTCCCAGCGGTGGGATCAGCGATACAACCGCAACGCACTCCGAGACGAACTGGCTGCCCAACTTCCACCTTGCCGCGAGCCCGACCGAGTACATGAAGATCCGGCTTGCGGCGTACCGGGCGGTGTCCCGGCCGGATTACAACCTCCGCCTTGAGAAATTCATGTCGCAGGGGGGCGGCGGAGCAGTCAGCCTTCTCCTTGGCAACTCCCAGCTCAAGACGGCCACGGCTTGGAACTACGAAGCCCAGACCTCCTTCTTCGGGAACACGTTCGGGCTGATCTCGGCCTCGGTGTTCTACAAGGAGATCGACAACGTCGCACATGTGTTGAGGAACGCATCCACGATCGGCAACTCGGTCCTGGACATGCTGGGAATCGCATGGCGGACGCCGCACCTGGGCTCCTACTCTCTCACTGTGCCGTACAATGCTCCCCGGACCACGAAGGTGTGGGGGCTTGAATTCGAACATCAGGTGAATTTGAATTTCCTCCCGGGGTTCCTTGAGAACTTCATCCTCACGTACAACGCCTCCCTGGTGCGCTCGGAAACGTATATCCTGGCGACCGACACGTTCACGGTATACGTGAAGCAGCCGACCGGATTTCCGCCTCCGTACGACTCCATCACCATCCCGATTACCAACAACAAGATCGTGGAGCGGAAACAAAGGCTGGAGGGGCAGCCGGAGGTGTTCGCGAACATCATCCTGGGGTATGACATGGGTGAGTTTTCGGCGCGCCTCTCGCTTTTCTACCAGGGCGAATATAATCAATCGTTCTCGGCCAGCGGTCTGAGCGATCAGATCATCAACAGCTTCACCCGGCTGGACCTGGCGTTCAAGTATCAGATCACCCGGAACATCGCGGTGATGCTGAATCTGAGCAATCTCACAAACATTGACGATAGGAATTCGATCTACAACAGATCCACCGGGTGGAAGCTTCTCAATACGAGTGAGCAGTACGGCTTCACTGCCGACCTGGGCGTGCGCCTGAACCTGTAGCGCCGCCGGGCGGTCATATTGTCATATGCACTTGCAGTGCCCAGATTCACCTAGTCAACTGTGGTATTCACCCATTCACGGAGGTCGTCATGGTCACAGGCCACTCCAGGCTGGCGTTCCTGTTGCTCCTGCTCGTCGTACCCGCGTTGGTGTCGGCGCAGGAATCGATTCTGCCTCTCCGTCCGTACGATGGCACGGCGGCTTCATTCCTGAACGAACAGCTGGCTGCCGATACCTCGGCGGGCGGCATTATCCCGGCCGGCCGGGTGTACGAGCTGCAACGGGGAGCGCCGTACCTCGCAAACAACAATTTCCGGATCTACCCCGGACAAACGCTCCGCATGAGGGCCAGAGACAGCGCCGGCGTTACTCGCCCCGTTATCTTCCTCTACCCCAGGGGCTCGGGCACGACTCCACAGAACCCGCCCGGAAACCTCTTTGAGATGCGCGGGAGCCTGCTGGAGCTCACGGATATCGTCATCAGCGGCTACTTCGAGCCGATCGACACGAATCTCAACAATCTCCAGGGGGCCCTGATCACCGTCCCCTCTTCGGGAGCGGGGGCGTCGATCCGCCTGGAGCGCTGCATCCTTACAAACAGCAACGGCAATCATGTGCGCACCGAAGGGGCGATTGCCAAGCTCACCGTCAAGGACTGCATCTTCTCTAACATGGGCTTCCTGGGAAGATCCAACCTCGGAGCCGGGAAGGCGTTCGACCTGCGCGACGTCTCAATCGACACGGCAATCATCCAGAACAACACGTTTGTGAACTGGCAGGATCGGCTCATCCGTCACTACAGCCTCAGCGGCACCGCAACGTCACCGCTGCGGTATCTAAAGTTCGACCACAATACGCTGGTGAACGGCATGTCCTACCACGGGATGCTCTCGCTCGGGACCTGCGGCGGAAAGGCGTTCATCACGAACAACCTGCTCATCGATCCGTTCTCGCTCGGCAACGACTCGGATGCAACACGCCAGGCGGAATTCGTCAACAACCTTGAGAAGGATCTGTACGGCGGGGCGCGCATGACATGGATCTTCACAACGCCGGACACTCTCGGTGGCACCGAGTGGGTCATCGGGAACAACCACTACTCTATCTCCGACTCCGGGCAGGCATTCTACGATGAGTTCGCGTCTGCCGGCGTCACGGGTGAAGGGTCGCCGCTGACATATCACATCAACGGCCGTCTTGGTGCTGATTCCGTGAACGCGTTCACGAAGATGAGCGTCGCGCTCAACAACATTCCCAAAGTGATGACGACGTTGAATCGGTGGTACAGGTCGCCGGCCGGCGGCAACAAGACCAAGAACACGCCGAATGCCCTGATCTGGAACCTGGGATTTGACTACGATCGTCGTGGATGGCAGTACTTCCATGATACGCTCGATTGTGCCTATCCCACCGGTTCTCCAGCATATACGGCTGCGACGGGTGGCTATCCGGTCGGTGACCTGAACTGGTTCCCGGACCGGTACACGGCGTGGAAGAACGACCCGGCCGTCTCTGTCGGCCCCGCCGGCGATCTCGTCCCGCTCGACTATGCGCTGGAGCAGAACTACCCCAATCCGTTCAACCCGGCGACACGGATCGCATTCGCGGTGCCCCAGGCATCGCGCGTCCGAATGGAAGTCTATGACCTCGTGGGCAGAAAAATCGCGACCCTCATCGATGGCGATCTGGATGCGGGCGCACATGCTGTCGAGTTCGACGCTGCCCGCTTTTCGTCCGGAGTCTATTTCTACACGCTCGTGACTCCCGATCGGGTCATGACGCGTAAGATGATGCTCCTGAAGTAGTCGCATGGCTCTCTGCTGGAACGTCAGAGGGCTGCTGTTCCTGCTTCTCACCGGTCCCGCCTTGGGCGGGACCGGTGAGAATGCGGACGTGATCGTGTCATCGCGGGGAGACGGCCACGCTGGATCCATCCAGCATGTGTTGGACTCGCTTGAGGTGTTGCCCGCGCGGCCGTTTGTGATCCTCCTTCGGAACGGACTGTACATGGAGCAGGTGTTCGTCCGGCGGAGTCACATTACATTGGTGGGGGAAGACCGAGACAGCACACGGATCGTCTTCCCGGTACTCCGCGAAGACTGGAACCGGACCCATGGCGGAAGTGACTGGGGTGCAGGCGTCGTCAACATAGACACGGGCACCACGGATGTCACGCTTGCGAACCTTACGGTGCACAACAACCACGGAGCGCTGTACGGGACGCACGGGAAGCACCAGTTCGCGGTGCGGGGCGCAGGGACGCGCATCATGATTCTTCACTGCACAATCTCGTCGGACGGCGGCGATGCTCTCAGCCTGTGGAATCGGGAGTCGGGCATGTACTATCATGCGGATTGCTTTTTCTCGGGGTGGGTCGACTATGTGTGCCCCCGGGGATGGTGCTACGTGACCGACTCGCGGTTCTTCGGGTACAACACCCCCAGCGCCAGCATCTGGCACGATGGGAGCGCCGACCGGAGGCAGAAGTTCGTTATCGCGAACTCGTCCTTCGACGGCGTCGCAGGATTTCCGCTCGGTCGGAACCATCTCGACGGGCAGTTCTACCTCATCGGCTGCCGATTTTCCGCGAACATGGCCGACCGTCCGTTCTACAGGCCGCGATCAAGCCCGCGCGAATGGCAGTGGGGTGCGCGGCACTATTTCCATGATTGCCATCGTGACGGGGGAGACTTTCCCTGGTTCCGCGACAACATTCACGAAGCGGAGGGGGATCCGGATCCGTCCACGATCGACGCACGATGGACATTTGACGGGCAGTGGGATCCCGAAGGGACGATGAGGCCCGTGCTCCCGTTTGCGAGCAGGCCAAAGCCCGGGCGCGATGCGAAGGACATCGATCCCGACTCCCTCACGCTTTCGTGGATTCCGGGGAGGACCGCGCTGGCCCACCTGGTGTACCTCGGGGAAGGAGATTCGCTCCCCCTCGTAGCTACCCTGAGGGAAGCACACTTCCACCCGGGCCCCTTGCGAGCTGGCACGCTGTACACCTGGAGAATCGACGAACAGTCAGATGCCGGAACGACTCGAGGGAAGACATGGGGTTTCTCCACGAGACCACTCCCCGGCGCGAAACAGGATTCGACACAGTGACGGTCATGGCAATGCCATTTCTCAATGAAGAGTTTCTGCTTGACAGCAAGCGAGCCCGGGAGCTGTATCACGGCTACGCCGAGCCATTGCCGATCATCGATTATCACTGCCACCTCCCCGTCCGCGAAATTGCGGAAGACCGCCGCTTCGAAAACCTGACCCGGATCTGGCTGGCAGGAGACCACTACAAGTGGCGGGCGATGAGGACCTGCGGGGTGCCGGAACGGTTCATCACGGGGGACGCGGGTGACCGGGAGAAGTTCGACAAATGGGCCGAGACCGTCCCCAAGACGCTCCGGAACCCCCTCTACCACTGGACGCACCTTGAACTGAAAAAGCCGTTCGGCATCTCCGATCACCTGCTGTCCCCCGAAACGGCGAGCGCGATCTGGGAGGCCTGCAACGAGAAGCTTGCCCGGCCCGAGTTCTCCACACAGGGGATTCTCCGGCAGATGAACGTCGAAGTCGTCTGCACCACTGATGATCCGGTTGACACGCTTGAGTGGCATGCCCGGATACTGCAGACCGGCACCTGTCCGGCGCGCGTCTATCCGGCGTTCAGGGCTGACCGCATCCTCAAGGTTGAGGATGCGGCGGGGTTCGCAGCCTACGTCGCGCAACTCGGGCAGGCAGCTGGAATTGAAATCATTGATTATCGTACGTTGGTGGATGCCCTGCGCGCACGACACGATTACTTCCATGTGCGCGGATGCAGGCTCTCGGATTGCGGCCTCGAGACTGTGTACGCAGAGGACTACACGGATGCAGAAGTGCGTCAGGTCTTCGCGAAGCTGATCCGCGGGTCAGAGGTTGCCCCGGAGGACCGGCGGAAGTTCCAATCCGCGTTGATGGAAGAGCTCGCACTCATGCACTGGGAGAAGGGTTGGACGCAACAGTATCACCTGGGAGCCTTGCGCAACACGAACTCGCGGATGATGCGCGTCCTCGGTCCGGACACGGGCTTTGACTCGATCGGAGACGTTGAGATCGCCCGTCCTCTGGCCCGGTTTCTGAACCGCCTGGACGGTACCAACAAGCTTGCCCGGACGATCCTTTACAACCTGAACCCGCGCGACAATGAGCTCATGGCCACCATAATCGGCAATTTCCAGGACGGTTCCGTCGCCGGGAAGCTGCAGTACGGCGCGGCCTGGTGGTTCCTTGACCAGCTGGACGGGATGACCCGGCAGATCGATGCGCTTTCCGCGATGGGGTTACTGAGCCAGTTCGTTGGAATGGTGACTGATTCCAGGAGCTTCCTCTCGTACCCCCGACACGAGTACTTCCGCAGGTTGCTGTGCTCGATTCTGGGCGGGGAGATGGAGCGGGGCTTGATTCCGGACGACATCGGGCTGGTCGGGAGCATGGTCCGGGACGTCAGCTACCATAACGCGCGCCGGTATTTCGATTTTCCCGGTCTTCCTGACCGGGCCCAGTAAGAGGCACACACATGCACAACCTTTTTGACCTTACGGGAAGCACAGCGATTGTCACAGGGGCGGGTACCGGACTCGGCCGGGGAATGGCGCTCGCTCTCGCCTCCGCCGGGGCCGATCTTGTCCTTGTCGATCGGGCTCCTTCAGACGCTGTGGCGGAGAATGTCCGGGGGCTTGGCCGCCGTGCCCTGGCGTTGACCGCTGACCTCTCTCATATGCGGTCCGTGGACGTCGTCGTTCAGGCGGCGGTGCGGGAGTTTGGCAAGGTCGACATCCTCGTCAACAATGCGGGGATTATCCGCCGCACTCCGGCGATCGAGTTCAGCGAGCAGGACTGGGACGAGGTGATGGCGGTGAACGCGAAGGCGGTCTTCTTCCTTGCCCAGGCGGCCGCTCGCGACATGGTACAGCGAAAGCGGGGGAAGATCATCAACACGGCTTCACTCCTGGCCTTTCAGGGAGGGATCCTGGTGCCCTCCTACGCGGCAAGCAAGGGTGCGGTGGCCCAGGTGACGAAGGCCCTAGCGAACGAATGGGCTCAGCATGGAATCAATGTGAACGCGATTGCCCCGGGATACATGGCGACCAACAATACGAAGGCCCTCCGGGAGGACCCAGTTCGGTCTCGCGCAATCCTGGAGCGGATCCCGGCCGGGCGCTGGGGCCTGCCGGAGGATCTGGCCGGCGTCGTCATCTTCCTGGCATCACCTGCATCGGATTATGTGAACGGACATGTTCTGGTCGTGGATGGAGGATGGCTTGCACGCTGAGTGCAGGTCGAGCCGCTGGATGGGCACGAGGTTTCCGACAACTGGCACAACATGCAACTAACTCGATTCTCCCTGGGTCTTGGTGACCGGTTCGGTTTGGAGGGCGTAGCGCAGCTTCGCGCCGTCCAGCTGGCCCTCGAGAAGGGTGTGACGATCACGCCGGTATGGAACAAATCGAACCGCGAACACATCCTCATCGGGACGAATCCGGATGACACCCGGCGGGCTGCGGATGCCACCGTCGCGGCTGCGGGCTGGACCGGCCCACACCTTGTCGATGCGGACCACATCACGCTCGAAACGGTCGACCGCTTCATCCGGCCGAGCGACTACTTTACGATCGATCTTGCAGAGTCCCTCGGTCGTCCATCGGACAGCGCACGCGTCGAGGCATTTCTGAAAGCGATGGCTCCCGTTCGGGGCGACCTTGACATCGATGGGGCGCGGGGCCCCGTGACAGTGACCGACGGTCTCCTCAGAGCGGTTGCCGCCAGATATCTCTCGGCGATCGAGGAAGCGGGGCGGGTCTACCGTCGCATCGAGGGGGCAAAGGGGAAGGGAAACTTCATCACCGAGGTTTCGCTTGACGAGGTCGCCGAGCCCCAGACCGCTGCGGAGCTGCTGCTCGTGCTCGGGGCGCTTGCCCGGGAGGGTGTCCCTGTCCAGACGATTGCCCCGAAATTCAGCGGTGACTTCCTGAAAGGGGTCGAGTACGTTGGGGATCCACGCGCGTTCGCTGCGGAATTTGCCGACGATATCGGGGTCATCGACTTTGCGCGCCGAGCGTTTGGGCTCCCCCCGGACCTCAAACTGAGCATACACTCCGGAAGCGACAAGTTCAGCCTCTATCCTCTGATCCGAAAGACGGCAGATGTCACGGGGGCCGGATTCCACCTGAAGACAGCCGGCACGACGTGGCTTGAAGAGATCATTGGCCTCGCGATTGCCGGCGGACCCGGACTTCAGGCAGCAAAGGACATCTACGCTGCCGCCTTTGGGCGGTTTGACGAACTGACGGCGCCGTATCGCACTGTCGTCGCCATCGACCGCTCCCGCCTTCCGCAGCCGGGCGACGTGGAAGCCTGGGACTCCCGGACGTTTGCCAGGGCTCTGGAGCATGAGCCGTCGCGTGAGGAATTCAACCCTCACTTCCGGCAGCTCATGCACGTGGGGTTCAAGATCGCGGCAGAAATGGGGCCAGGGTTCACCTCGCTCCTGAAAGAGCACAGAGCTGTCGTCGAGCGGCATGTCACCGATAATATCTTTCGCAGGCACGTGACCCCGCTGTTCCTCGGCGAGACCGCTCCTTCCATGCCCCACGCAACAACCGCGAGCACCAACCATGGCACCTGAAGTTCCCGCCCAGGCCTCCGCTCCCTCATCGAAAGCCGGCTATTACCGCTGGACAATCTGTGCCCTGCTGTTCTTTGCGACTACGGTGAATTACATCGACCGGCAGGTGCTGGGAATTCTGGCGCCGGTTCTGGAGAAGGAGATCGGCTGGAGCGAATCGCAATACGGGTACATCGTGACGGCGTTCCAGGCGGCATACGCGATTGGACTACTCCTGGTCGGCCGGGTGATGGACCTCCTGGGGACCAAGATCGGCTACAGTCTCGCCATGGTATTCTGGAGCTTCTCCGCGATGGCGCATGCCCTCGCCCGTTCGGCTTTCGGGTTTGGCGCCGCCAGGTTTGCCCTCGGCCTGGGAGAGGCTGGCAACTTTCCCGCGGCCATCAAGACCGTCGCAGAGTGGTTTCCGAAAAGGGAGCGCGCTCTGGCCACAGGGATCTTCAATGCCGGGTCGAACGTCGGGGCCGTCGCCGCACCGCTGATCGTTCCGTGGATTACCCTCGTGTATGGCTGGCAGGAAGCGTTCATTGTGACCGGCGCCATCGGGTTTGCATGGCTTGGCTTCTGGTGGTTCTTCTATGAAGTCCCGCAGCGGAGTGCGCGGGTATCGAAGGGAGAGCTTGCCTACATCCAGAGTGACCCTCCGGATCCCCCGGAGAAGATTCCACTGGCCAAACTCCTGTCCTACAGGCAGGCCTGGGCGTTTGCCATCGGGAAATTCCTGACGGACCCGATCTGGTGGTTCTATCTCTACTGGGTCCCGAAATTCCTGTACAAGACCTACGGATTGACGCTCGACAAGATTGGTATTCCGCTCGTCATCATCTATCTTATGGCGGACGTCGGCAGCGTCGGAGGGGGGTGGCTTTCTTCCGCGTTCATCAAGCGGGGATGGGAGGTCAATAAGGGGAGGAAGATGGCCATGCTGATCTGCGCGCTGGCGGTGATCCCGATCGTGTTCGTTTCGCAGGCCGAGGAGATGTGGATGGCGGTTGCGCTCCTGAGCCTGGCGACTGCTGCGCACCAGGGCTGGTCAGCGAATCTGTTCACCACGGCATCCGACATGTTTCCGCGGAAAGCCATCGGTTCGATCGTGGGGTTCGGAGGCATGGCCGGGTCGATCGGAGGCATGTTGTTGTCCACGTCCGCCGGGCTGCTCCTGGAGTGGACGGACAGCTATATGACCCTTTTCATCATCGCAGGGATCGCGTATGTGCTGGCGCTGGGGATCTTCCAGTTCCTGGTCCCGAAGCTGCAGCCGGTGCAGATGTAAGTGCCTTCTGGGGGTTTCCTTATGACACGAGACGACGTCGCGCGGCTCTTCGACTTCACCGGGCGCACGGTTGTGATCACGGGCGGGGCGGGAGTCCTGGGCGGGGAAATTGCCCGGACGCTGGCCGCGTGCAATGCAAACGTCGCGATCCTGGACCGCGATACAGACCTTGGGGACAAAGTGATCTCCCGGTTTGACGCGGGCGGAGGGAGACACCGGGCCTTCGCGGGAGACGTCCTGAAGAAGGCGACAATGGAGGAGACCGCCCGCACGATCCTCGGGGAATTCGGCCGCGTGGATTTCCTGATCAATGGAGCAGGTGGAAACAACCCGCGCGCAACGACCACAGCGGAACAGGAATTCTTTGACCTCCCCGAAGATGCGCTCAGATTCGTCACCGAGCTGAACCTCCTCGGGACGATCCTCCCCAGCCAGGTATTCGGGCGGCATATGGCTGAACGGAAGGAAGGAATCATACTGAACATCTCTTCGATGAACGCCTTCCGCCCGCTGACGCGGATCCCGGCATATTCGGCAGCGAAAGCCGCAGTGAGCAACTTCACGCAGTGGCTTGCCGTTCACATGGCGCGCCAGTACTCGCCCGACATTCGAGTGAATGCCATCGCCCCGGGGTTCTTTCTCACGGACCAGAACAGGTTCCTCCTGACCGACAGGCATACCGGGAATCTGACGGAACGGGGAAGGCAGATCCTCGACCACACGCCCATGGGACGATTTGGCCAACCGGAGGATCTCCTCGGGACCGTCTTGTGGCTTCTGTCACCCGCGTCCAAGTTCGTGACGGGCGTCGTCGTTCCCATCGATGGTGGATTTTCTGCATATGCCGGAGTGTAGTGACCCATGATGCTGTACAGCAGGGGATCGCGTCACGATGTGCTCGGCCCGGAGGATGTCAGGGCCGGGATGCATGCTGTGCTTGACGCGATCGGCCCGCGACATCGTGTTGCCGTTGTCCCACCCGATATCACAAGGTTCCACTCGCAGGCAGGCACGCTGACTGCAGCAGCCTGGGAATACCTGGGAGACAGGCTTACAGACGTCCTTCCTGCCATCGGCACGCACTCCCCGATGAGCCCGGAGGAGATCCACAGAATGTTCGGGCGGGTTCCGGCACACCTCTTCCGGGTGCACGACTGGCGGGAGGGTTGTGTGACGCTGGGGACGGTCCCCGCCGAGTTCGTCGGTCAAGTGTCGGAAGGCTGCGTGGCGTACGACATCCCTATCCAGATTGACCGGCTACTCGCTGACGGTGTCCATGACCTCATCCTCTCGGTCGGGCAGGTCGTTCCTCACGAAGTCGTGGGCATGGCCAATCACGCCAAGAACCTGTTTGTCGGAATCGGTGGGGCCGAAGCGATCAACAAAACCCACTTTCTCGGGGCCGCGTACGGCATGGAGCGGATCATGGGGAGAGCGGAGACCCCCGTACGACGCGTCCTCGACTACGGTTCGGAACATTTCGCCCGGAGTCTTCCCATCGTGTACGTGCTCACCGTTGTTGGTCTGGATGGGGAAGGCCGGCTTGTCGTCCGGGGTATGTTTGCCGGGGATGATGCCGAGTGCTTCCGGCGGGCTGCGGAGCTCTCCCTGCGCGTCAACTTCGATCTTCTTGACGAGCCGCTCGAGAAGGTCGTCGTCTATCTCGACCCGACCGAATACCGGAGCACATGGTTGGGAAACAAGAGCATCTATCGCACCCGCATGGCGCTGGCCGATGGCGGCGAGCTGGTCGTTCTCGCACCCGGTGTCAGTCAATTCGGAGAGGACCAGGCCATCGACAGGCTGATCCGGGAGTACGGGTACGTCGGGACCCCGAAGATTCTGGAACTGGTCAAAGAACGCCGTGAGTTGCGGGACAACCTGAGCGCGGCGGCGCACCTCATCCACGGCTCATCGGAAGGGCGTTTTTCGATCACGTATTGTCCCGGGGGACTGAGCCGTGAGGAGATCGAGCGTGCCGGGTTCCGCTATGCCCCGCCTTCCGACATGATGAAGCGCTACGATCCGAAGACTCTGCGGGACGGGATGAACACTCTGCCTGACGGGGAGAGGGTCTACTTCATCTCGAACCCTGCGCTTGGATTGTGGTCGCTGCGGGAACGGTTTGACATCAAGGGAAAGGAGTGATCTGAACGTGACCATGGCTGCGCGCGCTGATATTGGGATGATCGGGCTGGCAGTGATGGGGGAGAACCTCTCGCTGAACATTGAAGACAAGGGGTACACCGTTGCCGTGTACAACCGGACTGTGCCGGGTGTCGAAGAAGGCGTTGTGTCACGGTTTGTCGATGGGCGCGGGAGGGGAAAAAAGTTCGTCGGGGCCGAAACGCTCCGGGAATTCGTGGGGGCGCTGAAGAAGCCCCGGATCATCATGATGATGGTCAAAGCCGGGAAACCGGTCGACGAATTGATCGAGCAGGTCCTCCCTCTTCTGGAGCCGGGTGACATTCTCATCGACGGAGGGAATTCCCACTTCACCGAGACCATCAGGCGGACGAAGTACCTCGAGTCAAAGGGTATGCGCTACATTGGAACCGGTGTATCGGGCGGTGAAGAGGGGGCCCTGCACGGGCCTTCCATCATGCCCGGCGGCTCACAGTCCGCCTGGACTCACGTCAGACCGATTCTTCAGGCTATTGCCGCGAGGGCTCCGGACGGCACCCCGTGCTGCGAATGGGTCGGTAGTGATGGGGCCGGTCACTTCGTGAAGATGGTGCACAACGGGATCGAGTACGGGGACATGCAGTTGATCTGCGAGGCGTACCTGATCATGCGCGATCTGATGGGTATGTCCGCCGATGCGATGCAGGCTGTGTTCGCGGAGTGGAACAGGAGTGATCTGGACAGCTATCTTATCGGCATCACGGCGGACATCCTGGGCTTCAAGGACGAGGCCGGGAAGCCGCTTGTAGATTCCATTCTTGATGCCGCCGGACAGAAAGGGACCGGGAAGTGGGCGAGCGTCGTGTCGCTCGACCTGGGGGTCCCGCTGACGCTCATCAGCGAGGCTGTCTACGCGCGATGTCTCACCGCCATGAAGGACGAACGCGTGAACGCGTCCCGGGTGCTCCGCGGTCCTGTGCCATCGTTTCAGGGCGATGCCCGGGCATTCATCGCCGACCTCGGCAAGGCCCTGTACGCTTCGAAGATCGTATCGTATGCACAGGGCTTCTCCCTGCTGAGGGAAGCGGCCGGCGAATTCGGCTGGGAGCTGAAGTATGGGAGCATTTCGCTCCTGTGGCGGGCCGGCTGCATCATTCGATCAGCGTTCCTCGGGAGGATCAAGGAGGCTTTCGACCTCAATCCGCAACTGAGTAATCTGCTCCTGGACCCGTTCTTTGCGGGGCGCATCGAGCAGTCACAGGCTGCCTGGCGCACTGTCGTCGCCACCGCCGCACAGAACGGCATCTGGGCGCCGGCGCTATCGACGGCCCTCCAGTACTATGACGGGTTGCGGACCGAGCGCCTGCCGGCGAATCTTCTTCAGGCGCAGCGCGATTATTTCGGGGCTCACCGGTACGAACGCATCGACGCGCCCCGGGGGCAATCCTTTCACACAAATTGGACCGGGCGGGGCGGCGAAACGACGTCTTCGGCGTACAACGCCTGAAGCTTCTTCCGTCCTCAGGCGTTGACCACACACAATCACCAATTGTAAGGATGCACACCCCATGAGCAGCGGCCTGACCATCCGGCCTTCAGGAGCACTCGATCTCCTTTCCCTTGGCGCCCTTGTGCACCGTCTCGATCCCGGAATCGTTCCCTTTCGGAAGGCGTCCTCCTGTCAGATCCACGTCAGCGGAGGCGAATTCAACGTTGCCGCGAATCTTGCAGACTGTTTCGGGCTTTCTACCGGCATCGTGACAGCGATGGTCGACTATCCCATCGGCGATCTTATTGCCGAGCGCGTGAAGGCCATGGGAGTCAAACCCTTCTACAAGCGCTTCAAGCACAACGGCGTAAACGGACCGAACATGGCGACGGTGTACAGCGACCGGGGCTTCGGGCTGCGCGCTCCCGTTGTATTCTACAACCGGGCGAACGAGGCTGCGGCGCTTCTCAAACCAGGCGACGTGGACTGGAACACCATCTTTGCACAGGGCGTCCGGTGGTTTCACAGTGGCGGCATCTTTGCCTCGCTGTCCGAGACCACCGGCCGGCTCATCGCCGAAGCTATGGCAACCGCAAGAGCGGCCGGCGCCGTCACGAGCTTTGACCTCAACTTTCGCGAGAAGCTCTGGAGCATCTGGGGCGGGCAGAACCGTGCCGTCGAAGTGATCCGACAGATTGTGGAGCATGTAGATGTTCTTGTCGGGAACGAAGAGGATCTGCAGAAGGGGCTCGGCATCCCGGGACCGGATGTACACGGGACGTCCAAGCTCGATCCGGCAGCCTTCGTCGCCATGATCGACAGCGTCGTAGCCAGATACCCGAGGGTCAAGGTCGTTGCGACAACGCTGCGCGATGTCCACTCCACCAACCGACACGGCTGGAGTGCGGTGGCGTGGGTCAACGGATCCATCCATCGGGCGCCGACATGCGAGCCGGAAGTGCTGGATCGCGTCGGCGGGGGAGACGGATTCGCAAGCGGGTTCTTCTTCGGGCTGTTGAGCGGTGAGCTGCCGGAAGAAGCCTTGAAGCTCGGCTGGGCGCACGGGGCGCTCATGACCACCTATCCTGGGGACACCACGATGGCCACGCTGGACCAGGTACGTGCGTTCGCGAAGGGCGGATCCGCCCGCATTCAACGGTAACGGCTCACCTCGGCCGAGCGGCAATTCCGGACACGCAGCGATTCCGGACCCACGCGGTCATCTGAACTGAAAGGGGTATCCGGTATGGCTCTGAAAATCCGTCCTGAGAGTGAATGCGAGTTCGACCTGGTCTCGCTGGGGGAATGCATGATCCGGCTGAGCCCTCCGGGGCACCAGCGGATCGAGTTGACCCCCGTGTTTGAGGCTTATGCGGGAGGCGGCGAATACAATGTTGCCTATGCCCTGGCCAGATACGGCATGCGCACAAGCTGGGTGTCAAGGCTTGTTGACAACCCGCTCGGACATTTCATCCGGAATCACGCGCGCGCGAGCGGGATGGACCTGAGCGAGGTCCTCTGGGTTCCGTACGACGGGTCAGGCCGGACGGACCGGATCGGGCTGAATTTCACAGAAGTGGGCATGGGTGTGCGCGCCAGCGTGTCGCTCTATGATCGGGGCCATACGGCGGTCGCCCATATGAAGCGCGGCGATGTGGACTGGAAAAAGCTCTTCTCGCGCCGCGGTGTCCGCTGGTTTCATACCGGGGGCATCTACTCAGCCCTGAGCGATTCGTGCGCGGACGTCGCGATGGAGGCGATGCGGGCCGCACACGATGCCGGAACGGTTGTCAGTTACGATTTGAATTTCCGGAGCAAGCTCTGGTCGAGCGAACGTGCCATCGAGGTCACACAGAAGCTTGTTCCGTATATTGATGTTCTCATCGGGAACGAGGAGGACTTCACCAAAGTGCTGGGATTTGGGGTTGAGGGGACGGACGAGCACCTGAGCGAGCTCCCGGTTGAGGGCTACAAAGCCATGGTCGGGCGGGTGGTAACCGCCCATCCGAATCTCCATGCGGTCGGCACAACGCTTCGCGAAGTTGTCAGCGGGCTTGTGAACCACTGGTCGGCGATCATGTATTTCGAGAGGGCCTACTACCAGTCCAGGCGGTACGAACGGATGGAGGTGGAGGACCGCGTGGGCGGAGGAGACGGTTTCTGCAGCGGCTTCATCTACGGCCTGCTGCACGGGATGAAACCCCAGGAATGCGTCGACCTCGGCGCGGCCCACGGGGCCTTGCTGCAGACGACCAGAGGCGACACGAGCATGGTCACGATGGAGGAGACTCTCCACGTCATGAAGGGTGGAAGCGCACGAATAAAGCGATGAGATATGATCTCGTCCGCCGGGGCAGGGGTCGAGAAGCGGAGAAGAGTAGGGTAGAGTTGAATAGAATAGAATCGAGTACAGTACAGTACAGTACAGTACAGTACAGTAGAACAGAGAACAGCAGAATAGATTGCAGCAGAACAGAATATCGTAGAACAGCGAACAGCAGAGAAGGATAGCGAAGAGCACGCGATGGACAATGCCGTGATTCACCGGGACGCAATCCTGCACCAGATCTCCACGAGCGGCGTGGTCGCGGTCATCCGGCTTTCGGATGTGCGCCGGCTCCGGAATATTCTCGCTGCAATCAGCTCGGGCGGGGTCCGCTGCCTCGAGATTACGATGACAGTCCCCGGGGCGGTGAAGGTCATCGAAGAAGTGGCAGCTTCGGCTCCCCCGGGTGTCATCGTGGGGGCAGGAACTGTCACCGATGCCGCGACGGCGGAGGCGGTGATGGATGCCGGCGCCCGGTTCGTGGTGGGTCCGGTATTTAGCCGCCCTGTCGTTGAGGCCGTGAAGAGGCGGGGATGCGTGGCGATCCCCGGGTGCTTTTCTCCAACCGAGATACTGACCGCCTGGAACGCGGGAGCGGATATCGTGAAGATCTTCCCCGCGACATCACTGGGACCCCGCTACATCAAAGACCTGCACGGTCCGTTCCCGGATCTCCGGCTGATGCCCACGGGGGGGGTGTCACTGGAAAACGTAGGCCACTGGATCAAGGATGGCGCGTTTGCAGTGGGGGTCGGCACAGACCTTCTCGACAAGACCCTGATCCAGAACGAGGACTACGGGGGATTGGAGGATCGCGCCCGGCAGTTCATATCCGCCATCGAGGCTGCGAGAAACCGTCCGGCGACATGACTCCATGCCGTCCGGCCGGGTCCACGGGGTGGGAGTAGGTCGAAGTGGATTACGGAGAACAGGAGAGGAGAACCATATGAGCCCGAGAATTCCTGCAGTACTGCTGCTGTTTGCAGTGATGGTGAGCGAACTCCCCGGCCAGTCACTCGACCTTCAGGTGGCCAACCTCTCGCCCATCCCGCGGCGCGGGGAAGTTGTCGCCATCCGGCTCGATAACCTGAAGCAGCTGCTCCCGTCACTGGATCCCGCTCGAATTCTGATCCTGCAGCGTGACGGCGTCACCCGGGCTACGTCTCAACTCACCGACACGGAGATCCTTTTCTCGGCGGATTGTGAAGCAAACGGCGTGCGCACGTACGTCATCCGTCAGGAGGTGGACACTGCGAAGCCGGGCCAGAGCGCGGTCGACGGCCGGTATGTGCTCCCGCGGTGCGACTATGCGTGGGAGAACGACCGGATTGCATTCAGGATGTACGGGTCTCTGCTGGCCGGAGACGTTCGCAACGGGATCGATGTGTGGACCAAGCGCGTTCGCTCGCTCATTGTGGAGAAATGGTACCGGGAGAGCGAAGGGAGCCCGCCGGGGAAGGACACCTACCACATCGATCGGGGCGAGGGCGCTGATTTCTTCAGCGTCGGCCGATCGCTCGGAGCCGGGGGATCGGGTCTCTGGCATAACGAGAGGCTGTACCAGCCCGGGGTGTTCTCGTCCTGGAAAACGCTCTCCAACGGTCCGCTCCGCGCCAGCTTTGAGCTCACCTATGACAGTGTCCGGGTGGAGGGTACGGTGTACAGGGAAACAAGGCGCATCACGCTGGATGCCGGGGAAAACCTCTGTTCGATTTCTGTGACGTATGAGGGACCGCGGTCCGGAGGACCTCTCCAGTTTGCCCTGGGGCTCGTGAAGCGGAGGGACACGAAGCTCACGAAGGACGCGGGAACTCACCGGATGAGTCTCTGGGGACCGACGAATGCCGACCCCGCGAATGGCGAACTTGGAACGGCGGTCATGATTCCCCCTGATGCATTCGTGGGGTTTGCGGAGGACAGTACCCAGTACCTGCTGATCGGCAAGGGAACGACCGGCGTCCCGCACACCTACTATGCGGGCGCGGGATGGACCCGCAGCGGGGACTTCGCCTCGGAACAGGATTGGCAAGAATACCTCTCCCGGTTTGCGGCCCGCCGTCAGGAGCCGTTGGGAGTGAGGGTCACTGCCGGAAGGTAGCCGTCGCGTAGCGCGAGGCCGACCGGGCGACCCTACGGAAGTGGATCGAGGAATACCGGAGGATCAATGGAGATTCGATACTCGCCTGACCCCGTGACATTCGAGCGTATGACGACGGATGAGCTGCGGGCACATTTTCTGGTTGACTCACTGTTTGCCCGCGACGCCCTGCCCATGGTATACTCCGACGTCGACAGGTCCATCACAGGCTCTGCCGTCCCGGTGAGCGGCGAGCTGAGGCTGGCCGGGAACAAGAAAGAACTGGCCGCGGAGTACTTCCTTGAGCGACGAGAGCTGGGAATCATCAACATCGGGGGGGAAGGGACCGTCACGACCGACGAGCATGTGCACTTGCTCGGCCCAAAGGATGGGCTATACGTCGGCCGGGGCACGAAAGAGGTCCGCTTTGCGAGCCGGGATCCCAACTCCCCGGCACGATTCTACTTTGTAAGCTATCCCGCTCACGCGGCGTATCCCACCATTCGGGTAACCCACTCCGAAGCCGAGCCTAAGAGGCTGGGCGCTTCAGCGGACGCAAACCTGAGAACCATCTTCAAGTATTTCCGTCCGCCCGCCGTGCGGACCTGCCAGCTGGTGATGGGCCTGACCGAACTGGAGGAAGGCTCTGTGTGGAACACGATGCCTGTCCATACGCATCAGCGCCGGTCCGAAATCTACATGTACTTTAACGTCCGTGACGACGCTCTTGTCATGCACCTCCTCGGGCGTCCCGCCGGCACGAAGCACATCATCGTCCGTGGAGGCCAGGCCGTGATATCTCCCAGCTGGTCGATCCACTCGGGTGTCGGAACGAAGAACTACTCTTTTATATGGGCGATGGGCGGTGAGAATCAGGAATTCGAGGATATGGACTGGGTGGCCATGGAGCACCTCCGGTAAGCGGTCGTCTTTTCGATCCCTTTTTCTGGCGGGTTTGCTCGCCGCCGCTGTTGCGGTCGGTGGCCCGGGATGTTCCGGGAATCTCCCGGGGCAATCCTCCGGAGCCTGGACGGTCGACGACACTCAATTTCGGACCAGCGCGCGCCACTGGTACGGGGATGAGGAAGAGGAGAAGATCATCAGGCCGCTCCCATCACAGGCCCGGTACGACCTGTCGGACGGAGTTGCGATCGCGGACAACGTTCTTCTCTTTCAGAAGGAGAACGGAGGGTGGCCGAAGAACCACGATATGCGTGCGGTGCTGACAGAGGACCAGCGAAAGTCGGTGGCGGCATCCAGGTCCGCCGTGAACACGACATTCGACAATGGGGCGACATATTCACACGTGAGCTTTCTTGCGGAAGCGCAACTTCGGACGGGGGAATCGCGCTTCCGGGACGCGTGTCTGCGCGGCATCGATTTCATGCTGGCCGCTCAGAACAGGAACGGAGGATGGCCCCAGTTCTATCCGGATACGGGGGGGTACAGGCGGTTCATCACGTTCAATGACGGCGCGATGATCGGTGTCATGGCGGTGTTGCTCCGCATTGAGCACGGGGATTCCGCGTTCGCCTTTGTTGACGAAGAGCGGAGGGACCGCGTGCGTGCGTCGCTGGCTCGCGGCGTAGATTGTATTCTTCGATGCCAGGTGGTGCAGGACGGACGGCCGACCGTCTGGTGCCAGCAACATGACGATCGGGACTATCGCCCTCGCGGGGCTCGCACGTACGAGCCGGCGGCGCTTGCCAGCGTGGAGAGCGCTGAGATTGTAGGCTTCCTGATGCGCATCGAGAGGCCGGACGCAGGTGTAGCTGCTGCCATCAGGGATGCCGCTGAGTGGCTTGACGGATCGGCGATTCGCGGGATCAGGGTGGAAACCGTCAAGGCGCCGACCGTCCAGTACCAGCACCACACGTCCAGCGAAGATGTTGTTGTCGTCGCGGATCCCGAAGCGGGCCCTCTCTGGGCAAGATACTACGAGCTTGGAACCAACAGACCGCTGTTCTGCAACCGGGATGGCCGCATGGTGTACTCTCTTGAGGAAGTCGACAGGGAGCGTCGGACGGGGTACGCCTGGTATTCGGGGGCGCCTCAGGCGATCCTTGCCGGGTACTCGGCGTGGGTTGCTCGGTCCGGAAGAGGCGACCGGCCCTAGGCAGGCCTGGTCTTCATCGCCCCGATGCCGAGGAAAGACGCACCTGGGGTGACAGGCGCATTCCCCGGTTTTTTTAGGGCCGAATCCACTTTTCTATTGACAGAAGGGAAAAATCTCACTAGTATTGAATCGGTTCAGAGGACATTGAATTGATACAACAGTCAATTAACTCTGCAACCGATGATTGGACTATCTTTCCCCGCCGGCATATCAGAGACTCTGCGTAGGTACAAAAGCGAGGGTTCTCGATGACTCACACCTTCTTTCCGCACGTCAAGGAGACCATTCCTTTCGAGGGAAAGGATTCGAGAACCCCGCTTGCTTTCAAGTACTATGATAAAGCGCGCCGTGTCGGCAACAAGACCATGGGTGAGCACTTACGATTTTCGGTCGCCTACTGGCATACGCTGATGGGGACAGGCTCCGACATGTTCGGCGGCCCGAGTTTTCAACGGGAGTGGCACAGAGCGTCGGATCCGATGGACCGCGCGAGGCAGACGATGGACGCGGCGTTTGAGTTCGTCCAGAAGCTGGGAGTCGACTTCTACTGTTTCCACGATCGTGACATTGCCCCCGAGGGAGGTAACTTCTCTGAGACGTCCAGAAACCTGGAGACGATCGTCCAGTACGCGGCGGGTTTGCAGAAGTCGACCGGCATCAAGCCGCTCTGGGGGACCGCCAACCTTTTCAGCAATTCCATCTACTCGCAGGGTGCCGCCACCAGCCCGAACGCGCACGTGATGGCACATGCCGCCGCTCAAGTCAAGCATGCGATCGACGCCACCCAGGTCCTCGGCGGCGAGAACTACGTGTTCTGGGGCGGCCGCGAAGGCTACGAGACACTCCTGAATACCGATCTGAAGCGTGAACAGGAGCAGATGGCGCGATTCCTCGACATGGCTGTCGACTACAAACGGAAGATCGGGTTCAAAGGTCAATTCCTCATCGAACCCAAACCTGCGGAACCGACAAAGCACCAGTACGATGCGACAGCCGCGACCACGCTTTACTTCCTGCAGCGCTTCGATCTCCTCGACCATTTCAAGCTGAACATCGAAGCGAACCATGCGACACTCGCGGGGCACACATTCGAACATGAACTCGCCGTGGCCTCGGCGGCGGGGAAGCTCGGAAGCGTGGACGCCAATCGCGGCGATCTGCTCCTGGGGTGGGATACCGATCAGTTTCCGACCGATATCTACAGCACCACGCTGGCCATGATGATCATTCTTGCCCAGGATGGCCTCGCCACCGGCGGATTGAATTTCGACGCCAAGGTGCGGAGAAGTTCGACCGATCCCCTCGACCTCTTTCACGCCCACATCGGTGGGATGGACGCTTTCGCGCGGGGACTCCTGATAGCGCAGAGGCTTCGGGATGACGGGAGCTTCAGTTCGTTTATCGCGGAGCGATACAGCAGTTTCAACACGGGGGTCGGCGCCAGCATCATGTCAGAGGCGGCAGACCTCGAGAGCTTGAATGCCTGGACCATGACTCACGACAGGCCCGCGCTGCACAGCGGGCGCCAGGAAATGCTTGAGAATATTCTGAATTCGTATTTCGTCTGACGTTGGATCCGGGCTGCACTCGGATCACCGACCGTCCCAACTGCTCTGCTTTTCCGACGCTGTTTTCGAATGGCAGGCTACCCATGACTGACAATCCATCAGTACCATCATCATTGGAACCGGAAGTTCTGCCAGACTACAGGAATGCAAGTCTGGCAATTGAGTGCCGCGTAGCCGATCTCCTGAGCCTCATGACGCTCGAAGAGAAGGTCGCGCAGATGCTCTGCGTCTGGAATCAGAAGACAAGTTTGTTGCTGGAGGAGAAGGGCTCCGTGGACGTTCAGAAACTCCGGGAGCATTGCAGATACGGCCTCGGACAGATTGCTCGTCTGAGCGATACCGCGGGGGGTCAGACTCCCGCGGACATGGCCCTCATGGCGAACACGCTTCAGCGTTTCTTTGTCGAAGAAACCCGCCTCGGGATCCCGGTCATCTTCCACGAGGAATGCCTGCATGGTCTCGCCGGCCCTCAGGCGACGAGCTATCCCCAGCCGATCGGCCTTGCGTCCACATTCAATCCAGAGCTCGTAGAAGAGATGTACGCCGCGATTGCCGAGGATACACGGTTACGAGGCGCTCATCAGGCGTTGACCCCCGTTGCTGATGTGGCCCGGGACCCACGCTGGGGACGCGTTGAGGAAACATTCGGGGAGGACCCCTTCCTCGTTAGCCGCATGGCAATCGCCGCAGTCTCAGGATTTCAGGGGGATAGGACCTTCACCGATAAACGCCGGGTGGTCGCAACGCTGAAGCACTTCGCAGCGCACAGTCAACCTGAATCCGGGATGAACTGCGGCCCGATCTCCGTCGGTGAACGAGAGTTGCGCGACATATTCCTGTATCCCTTCAGAGAGGCAATCCAGAAGGCCAGGGCGCTCAGCGTCATGGCGTCGTACAATGAGATCGATGGGGTCCCGTCGCACGCGAACCGATGGCTGCTTCAGGACGTCCTCCGGGGTGAGTGGGGCTTCGACGGAGTTGTCGTCTCGGACTACTATGCAATCGCTGAATTGCACAGGCGGGATGAGGCTGTCAGTCACGGCGTGGCAAAGGACAAGCTGGATGCCGCACTGCTGGCGGTCGAGGCCGGAGTGAGTATTGAGTTTCCGGATCCGGACTGCTATCCACATCTGGTCCAGCTCGTCCAGCGGGGCGTCCTGGACGAACGGGCTCTGGATCGACTCATAGCCCCCTTGTTAGCACTCAAATTCCGGCTCGGGCTCTTTGAGGATCCATATGTCGACGTCAATCCCGTCCATCACGAGCGCTTGCTCGATCGGGATCGCGGGCTGGCGTTGCGCACGGCCCACGAGACGATTGTGCTCCTGAAAAACGAGGACTCCCTGTTGCCACTTGATGTCACGAAGCGTCGCACAATTGCGGTGATCGGACCCAATGCCGACCGCAAGATGCTGGGAGGATACAGCGGGGTTCCGAAGTACTGCTCCTCCGTGCTGCAGGGCATCAGGGAGAAGGTGGGCGACCGCGGGACAGTACTGTTCAGCGAAGGGTGTCAGATTACCCGCGGCGGGTCGTGGAAGGAAGATACTGTAACGCCATCCGATCCGGAAGCCGACCGACGAGGGATTGCGGAAGCGGTCGCCACGGCTGAACAGTCCGACATCGTGATTCTGGCGATCGGTGAGAACGAACAAACGTCACGGGAGGCGTGGAGCAAAACCCATCTCGGCGACCGGGCCAGCCTCGATTTGATTGGTGCTCAGAACGCGCTGGTACGGGCGGTGCTCAGGACAGGGAAACCGGTTGTTGTCCTCCTCTTCAATGGGCGGCCTAATTCCATTGCCTACATCAGCGACCATGTACCGGCGATTCTGGAATGCTGGTATCTCGGGCAGGAAACGGGGAGGGCCGTCGCAGATGTTTTGTTCGGGGACTGGAATCCATCCGGGAGGCTGCCGATATCGCTGCCACGAAGCGTTGGCCACATCCCGTGCTACTACAATTATAAGCCATCTGGCCGCCGCGGGTATCTCTTCGACGACGTTACACCCCTCTATCCCTTTGGATACGGGCTGAGCTACACATCATTCGAGCTCTCCAATATCCGTCTCGAGAAGTCGGTGATCACTGCGGATGAGTCGACGCGCGTCTTGGTCGACGTGCGGAATACCGGCGACCGGGCCGGCCAGGAGGTTGTCCAGCTCTACATTCGCGATGTCGTGAGCTCGGCGACGCGGCCAGTCAAAGAATTGAAGGGTTTCAGAAAGATTCATCTGGAATCGAACGCATCGGAAACAGTAGTGCTGTCCATCGGGCCCGACCAATTGTCGTTCACGGGTATTCGCGGGGAGTGGGCTGTTGAGCCGGGGGAATTCGAGATCATGGTCGGCCAATCATCGCGGGATCAGGACTTGAAGACGGTGAGATTGACCGTCTCTGAGGCGCATGTTGAACGACGCTGAGCATTCGCGTGGTCTGGCTCATGAGACCATGGTGCCGCACGGAATCCAGTGGCGCATGGGAGATGATGCCAGTGTGCTCTCCAGTGACGGATGCACGATCGCCGCAGGCGGTGCCTGGGGCGAAGAGAGTGTGATCCTGCCGGATACGGACGAGGGCCGTCAGTCGATCGTCCGTGCAGTCCATCCGCGACAAGCATGATAGCGGGGATATTCAGGATACGTGTCTCACGATTTCCTCATTCCACAATCAACTGATAGGACTCATCATGCGACTTGCCAGCATTCTCTTCGCAGTTGTTGTCCTCGCGCTACTTGGTCCATCACCACTCCGTGCCCAATCTTCCTCAGGACAAGTCCAGGGTGTTGTGTCAGACTCAGCGTCCGGAGAGGCATTGGCTGGAGCAAATGTCCGGCTCGAGGGGACTGGGCTTGGTGCGTCCACTACTCCCGAAGGGAAATATGTGATCACCAGGATTCCTCCCGGGACATATACGCTGAGTGTCAAGTATATCGGATACGTTTCAAAGCACATCGCAATTGAGGTAAAGGCCGGTGAAGACATTACGAGGAATTTCTCTCTTACTCCGGAAGTCCTGGAAGGGGAAACGATCGTTGTAACCGCCCAGGCCCGCGGTCAGAAGGAGGCAATCAACCTGCAACTATCGTCCAATACAATAACGAACGTTGTCTCAGCGGAGAAGATCCACGAACTTCCTGATGCCAATGCCGCAACCGCGCTCAGCCGACTGCCCGGTGTCTCGCTTATGAACGGAGATCAGGTTGTTATTCGCGGCATGCAGGCGAAGCTGAATACGGTCCTCATCAACGGCGTTCAGATTCCCTCGACGGATATGAACGATCGTTCAACAAACCTTGGCTTCATATCATCAAACCTCCTCTCCGGGATTGAAGTCACAAAGGCGCTCACTCCCGATATGGATGCAAATGCGATCGGCGGTGTTGTGAACCTGAAGATACGAGAGGCAAGTGCCGACTGGCACTCTGATGTCTTCCTCCAGGGTGCCTATAACAACCAGGACAAGGTCTACGATCACTATAAGTTCTGGGCAAGCGTCAGCAACCGGTTCTTTGATGACAACCTGGGAGTCTTCATCCAAGGGAATGCGGACCGCTTTGACATCGGAGAAGACATTGGTCAAGCAACATTTGGAATTAACGGAACCGGATCCATCCCGTATGGAGAAGCGCCATACCAGATGAACAGTTTCACGTTCCAGGATCAATGGAATGTGGTGAGCAATGGCGGTGCCAGCCTTATTCTGGATTATCGCCTTCCTCATGGCAAGATAGTCTTTCAGAACACGTACGCGAGCACGCTGAGCGACAATACGACGTTCCGGAATACGCTGAACTTCGATGTAACCCGGATAGATTATTCGATATTCCGGGACAAGTATGGCAAAGACCTCATGATCAACGCTCTCCAGGGAGAATATACTTTCGGGGATATCAAGACCGAGCTCACCGTATCTCATTCATATACAGACAAATACACCCGTACCCGGTACGGGGATCCGGGCAATTTCTTTGGTTTCCAGAATCAAAGAGATGTCCATCCATTCGGGGTGGACTCCGCCGGCCGCGCCATCCAGTACCTGAATGAAAGACAGTATTTTACCCCCGCGGATGTCTATGGCATACCAATCGATCCTACAGACGCCTACAACGCGCAGGTGTCGGGCTGGGTGATCTCCCGTGCGGAGACCTTCGATCAGCACGTCTACCATTCCGCGCTCGATGTCACCGTCCCGCTGACATTCTCTGAAGATGTTTCAACAAAGATAAAACTGGGCGGCAAATTCGCGCGATCAACGCGCATGAACGATGTGGAGGCGACGTTCAAAGGGTCGAACGACCCCGACTACTACTTGGGGACGACGAACTATTTCCCGGGCCACACAGGTCTCTCCACAACCAATCCGGTCATGTTCACGGACCTCTGGGATCAGGGTTACAGCAGGGGGGACTACTTCCTGGAGAGCACCTACCCGTTCGAATACGCCTATCAAAGAGACTTGATGGATGACTATATGGAGACATCCATTGACGGCTGGCTGGTGTCACGGCATACGCCTTCGTCCGAACGAGATGATTTCAAGGGGGCGGAAGAATTTGGAGCAGCCTACTTGATGGGGACATTTGATTTCGGCCCCCAGCTGTCATTGATTGCCGGCGCGCGCTTCGAGCACTACAATATGGACTATCGTGCGAAGTTCGTCTATGTCACACATTCGGTGTATGGGTATGCGAACATCTATGATACCCTGAACACGGTTGATCGCAGCGACGACAACGTATTTCCAAATGTCCAGGTTCGCTACAAGGTGAATGATTGGTCGGATGTCAGACTTGCGTATACACAAGGTATCTCACGTCCTGATTTTCGCGCGATTCTGCCAAACACCTATTTTGAGCCTGGCGCATCAGCACAGGCGGGAAACACGCAACTCAAGCCGTCGATATCGACGAACTATGACGCATATGTCTCCTTATACAACAATGACATAGGTCTCATCACGGTCGGCGGGTTCTATAAGAATATCGAAAACACGTTCTTCCAGACGAGCATCTTCTATCAGAACCTCGAATACTATGATGTGTCATTTCCGGATTCCGTCACCTGGGCGGCGCTTGGAATCGTACCCGCTGGCATGCCCAGCCCCTCACAAACCATCAGTACCTATGTCAATAATCCCGATCCGGCGCATGTATCGGGCTTTGAAGTGGAATGGCAGACGAATTTCTGGTATCTGCCGGGGTTCCTCAGTTCACTGGTTCTGACTGCCAACTACACAAAAGCCTGGTCCGACATGGACTATCAACAGATTCGGAATATTGACTCAACATATCCCGACCCCGTCAATCCCCGAATCATTCGACACAAGTATATCACATCAGATACAGTCCGAAATGCAAGGCTCCTGTACCAGTCGAACGACGTCGTGAATGTCGCGCTCGGCATCGATTACAAGGGTTTCTCCGGACGCCTTTCCTTCAATTTGCGGGGGAACGTGATCACAACCGTGGGAGCAAGACCCGAGGAAGATCAGTTCACGGGGAATATTATCCGGTGGGACCTCACGCTTCAGCAGGAACTACCGCTGGAAGGATTGAAGATCTCCTTTGACGGCGTGAATATATTCCACAACCCGACTGAGACTTTTCGGAACTTCAGAAGATCCTCAGGCGGGACGATTCTTGAGAATCTGGCATCGACCGCCTACGCTCCCACGATGTACCAACTCAGCCTGCGATACGGGTTCTGATGTTCACACGGTGAGATCCACATCCACGGGAGAGCCATTGCGAGTCACATCGTGAGGTAGGTCACATGAAACCAATAAGTGAAGAGAAAGGAGGTTGAGGGCTTCAAGACTACGGGTTCGTCTGTCAAGAGTTCATCATCAACCAGCTCTTATTCATGGAGGTTTGTATGAAGAAGCTGCTAGTAATCATGGCGGTCCTTCTGGTGTCGGTCCCGGCGTCCTCCCAGACGCTGATGGACTACGTGTTGGCAGTACGAGGGGACACGCTTGTTATCAAAGACTACAGTGACATGGGCGGGCAGGCAAACTCGCTGACCAATGCCATGCTCCTGGACACTGTAGCTGTTCCCGCAGGTCGTGTCTATGAGCTGCGAGTAAACGGGACCTATCCGGCGGTCAACAACCCGACGACCCAGCGACCGACTGTCATTATCGGTGCGGACCCTACGATCCTTGTCAACAATGACAATGCGGCCTCGGCTCCGCCAGTCATATGCGGTTCCACATTTGAAGGGGGGAGCAACACGGGCGGCATGAACGTTGGACACGATCTGACGGTGAAGAACTGCGCCATTGTTCCGGCGGATGCGGCCGGTGACCTGGGTTGGACTTTCTTCGCGACCAATGCTGGCGACAGCAGAGTGACCCTCGAGAACGACATGTTCGAGCGCACGCGGTGGGTGTTCACGTCGGCCTTCAATCCTGGATTGTCGTGGTTCTTCAAGGATTGCTACTTTGTCAACATGAACGGCCAGCCGTGCTGTCGCAACGGTGGGGTGTATGACGGATTTTCCGTCCAGGACACGATGTGGGTTGAGAATTGCACCCACGTCATGGCCCAGGGCTACATGTACAAATTGAGAGAGTATCCCTTCGAGAGGATTGTGTTCAACCACAACACCTTCGTCAACATTTCCGGTATCAATTTCCTCGATCTGGGATACCAGGTCTCCATGAGCACGACGAACAATATTTTCGTGAACTGCAATCTCCAGTCATACTGTGTGAGTGATACAGTCAATCCTGGCGAACAGGATCTGGACATGCTGCCGATGGGTCTGGTAAATGTCCGTGCTTTTCCAGATACTGGCGTATCGTGGGACCAGTGGAGGAATTTGCCGCGGCAATACCTGTTCGAAGGGAATGTCGTCTATTGGGATCCGAGGCTGGCAGATATCACATCCACATTGAGTGCAGCCAATGTGAATGGGACAAGCAACTGGCTGGACCAGATGATCATCATGAATAGTCGGACCGAGGGGATGTTCAACGACAATACAGCGTATCCGTTCCTGGCGCTGGGCCCGAACTACACGGAAGTTCCCAGTTTCACGGATCCCAAAGACCTTCTCACGACCCAGGTTGACAACCTGAAGACCTTTACCATCGACACAGCCCCTGTCGCCAGCCCGGCTCTTTTGCCTGATTGGCGCGTCGTCAATATCGGCCCCGATTTCTACATCTATTCCGACTGGCCGATCCCCGTCGATCTCTCATACAGCAACGCGACCCTCCTGAACGGCGCGACGGGTGGGTTCCCGGTCGGCGACTTGAACTGGTTCCCTGCCCGGAAGGCCGACTGGCTCGCCCAGAGGAGTGCTGAGTACGCTGCGATTCAGCACGCGCTGGAGACCGGCGGATCCACCTTAACGGGTGTTGAAACCGCCGAGGGCGTGCCCGGAGAGTTCAGGCTGCAACAGAACTACCCGAACCCGTTCAACCCGACCACGACGATCTCCTTCACGCTCCCACACACAGCCACTGTGACGTTGAAGGTATTCAACGCACTCGGCCAGGAAGTGGGAACGCTGGTCAATGGAACCGTCACTGCAGGCTCGCACGTCGTCACATTTGACGCGACAGGACTTGCCACCGGGATGTATTTCTACCGGCTGACGAGCGGTGACCAGACGCAGATGAAGAGAATGGTGCTGGTGAAGTAGCGGCATTCGTCCTCCGGCGTACCGCGGATCCGGGGGTGAGGCTTCAGGGTTGGAGTTGAGGGTGTCACCTTCAACTCCAACCCAACGCGGGGCGGAAGGGCCCGGCACGCTGCATGAGGTTTAGCGCCGGGACCGCTGCGGGAGGCCTCGTGGGCCCTCGCATGATCGACGCCATCAAGTGACACCCCGGTGGCGTGGAGATGGACACAGTCAGTCGCCGGTCCTCTCGGAAGGCAGCATCGTGCCATGGGCATATGCCGAGCCGCCGATCGATCGGTCAATGCAGCAATGTCTTCGGTTGGTGAATGCGCACCATGCCGAACACGAAGTCCCCGTCGCTGGCCGACAGCCAGCCAGACAAGTACACCGGTTTCTCCTGGGCGCCCTACGAAAGGGGAACGTAGCCGGCCAAACACACTCAGAGCAAGCAGCGATGCAGCTTCGTCGTTCTGTGCATGTTTCGAGACCCTGATAGAAGCGTATCAGGGTCTTGTGTTTCGTCTTCTCTTCCACCCGGGCCCCATTCTCGCAGGGATCTTTCGTCCGACGTCTCATTGAACAACTGCACGAGACTCATCTATGGCACAGCGAGCACACCTCGTTTTTCGTTTTCTCCTTCCACTCTGCCTTCCGTTTGGTGTTTTCGTGCGCTGCGACGCACAGGACGCGCCTCCTCAGAATGTTGTCGCGAGAGTCGAGGAGCAGTACATCACCACGTTCTCGGACCTGGCGCAATACGTGAGGGACTATGGCTATGATCTCAAGAACAGGCCGAATCCCGCGAAGGCGTACGCAGACGCCCTTGAGGACATGACGCTCAACCAGATGAAGAGAATCGACTTCTTTGCCCTGGGCCTCGACGGGAACACGGAATTGACCCGGCAGATAACGCGCTCGATCAATGAGGAACTCGTGGTTCGCTATTATCAGACCCAGTTCTATGGAAAATACATCAACGAAGAGTCCATGCAGCAGGCATATAGGAAGATGGGGAGGGAGGTGTCGTATCAGCAGGTGATCATTGGAAAGCCCAGGAACGCCTCGCGGATGGTCATGGATTCGCTGAAAGCGCTCGCGAAGACGATCAGGAAGAGGATGGACAAGGGTGAAGACGCGGGCACGCTCGCCAGGGAATATTCCAGAGGTTCCACTTCCGTCACCACGGGACCGGTGCAGCAAGTTAACTGGAAGATGAGTTTTTCTGACAACGCGTCCTACGCTGTGTTTGACCTTCCAGTCGATGAATCCCGGCTGTTCGAGGGCAGTGAGTCATTCCAAATTGTGAAGGTCGTCAAAGTCGATACCAGAGACGTCGGACCATACGCATCGGTGAAGGACGAAATACGACAGGCTCTTGAGGGGCGATATGCAGATGTCAGCTATGAGGAATTTGAACAGGCGAAGCAGAATCTTCTCGATGAAAGAACGGCAAAGTGGAATTCACAATCGCTTCGACAACTGGTCCGATGGTCGAACGTACCGAGGTTCTATCAGACATCCTACGCGGACACGTTCCGCAACGCGCTTGCGCGGGGACGCAACATCGTCATTCTCACGTCTCCGACGACGCGCGTCGATCTCAAGGAGTATCTCCGCCTGGTGAACAATGTGCTCGTCCCGGGAGCATATGATTCGGTGGATCAAGACGAACTGAAGAAGTTCATTCTTGAAGCCGTACGGACCAGCATGATCGTGGACAAAGCCATCGCGCTGGGCCTTGGGAAGGAGGTGCTCACACCGGCACCAACGAGCCCTGTCCTGAAAAGCGGGATTGTCAGGATGTACAATCGCCACGAGATAGAAGATCGTATTCCGGCAGCGACGGAACCGGCGCTCAAAGAATTCTATCGGGCCAACCAGGAATCCCTGTATTACCAGATGGCGAAGGTGAATGTGTATGCAATCGTTGATGCACGGAAGAGCGCTGTCGAGGGACTGAAAGAAACGCTGGCGCGCAATATCCCGTTTGAAAAGCTTGCGACGGAAGTCCTGGTCAAGACATACATCAGGAGACGGGACGGGACTCTGGCAACGTATTTCGGCAATGAGCCGCCATATCTGGCGGAAGCCGCCTTCGCTCTGAAGCTCAACGAGGTCGCCGGACCCGTCGAATTCGACGACCCGGCAAAGGGGAAGCAATACGCACTGATCAAATGTGTGGGAGTGCAGGAAGCAAAGCAGCTGTCGTGGAGTGACGTGCAGCCGTCGATTGCGGATGACTTCGCGACATTCCATCGACAGCAGATCACTCTGGCGGTGCGCGATCGACTCAAGAAGAAGTATAGCGTCACGATCTACAGGGACGTCTTGCGCAAAAACATGTTGTCCGCCGGCATCAATCCGTAATGACACGCGTTGGGGCCACCATGGACTTTCCGCAGTTCATCTCTTTCACAGTCACAAATGCCTGCAACCTGCGATGCAGGATGTGCGGGCAATGGAGCGAGGAAGGGTATGTTCTCAACCGCACCGTTGACACGCGGTCGCGAATGAGCCTGGGAGACTGGAAGCGCCTTGTGGATGAAATCGCTCATCAGAAGATCCGATTCGTCCTTGTGCGGGGCGGCGAACCGTTTCTGTTCAACGGGATTATGGAGCTTCTGCGGTATATCAACGCGCACGAGCTCTTTCTGTCAGTCGACACCAATGGCACGATCCTGGACCGGTACGCAAAGGAGCTGAGCCGGATAGGGAACATGCACATCACGTTTTCGGTCGACGGACCCGAAGACGTCCACGACGCTGTTCGCAAGATGAAGGGCAGCTTTCGGAAGATCAAGGAGAATATCGCATTGCTCACGGATCTGGAAAAGGAATGTGGCAATACGATAAGCAAGAGTATCTGCTTCACCATCAGCAAGTACAATTACACGTCGCTGGGAAGCATGGCTGACGTGGCCCGCAGTCTCTCAATACCGTCCGTCAATATCGTTCCCTACTATCACTTCTCGGCAACGGTCGGAATGGCGTACGACAGGGAGCTGAAAGAGAACTTCCAGACCCCGGCCTTTTCCTGGAAGGGATTCCATCACGAGGAGTCAGGGGTTGAATTCGGCAGATTCCAGGAAGAATTGCACAGATACCGGGCGAGCCTCGACGGTATCCAGGATTTTCCCTACATGCCTCTCACCGACGATGAATACAGGATGTGGTTTCATGATCAATCGACGCAGGTGAAATCCGCCGCCTGCATGAATGTCGAACACCTGATCGACATCCAGCCTAGCGGTGAAGCCAATTTCTGCGTCGACTTCCCTGATTATTCTATCGGCAACGTGAAAGGCGCAAGCATCAGCGAGGTGTGGAACAGCGAAAGGGCACAGCGGTTTCGCGAGCACAGGCGAACGCACGCGCTCGCGGTGTGTCACCGATGCGGAGCGAAGTACATTTCTGAAATCAAAGAATAAGCTGTTCCCGGGCGCATCCCGACCTGGACCCCTTCCTGGACCGAAGGAGACGATCATGCAACGAATACACGCGAAGCTCGGAGGTATCGGCACACTTCTGTCGCTGGTGTTGCTGTCCGGCACGGCGTTGTGTCAGAAACTGCAGCTGAACGATCTTGGCTACCTGGAGACGCGCGGCCTCAATGTGCTGGTGTTCAGTAACCAGTACAACGGTTTCTTTTTTGACGAAAAGACCTCGGGCATTGAGCTCATCCATCATGGCGTGCGAACGGCAACGGGCGGCGCGGTCCGGCTGCAGCCGACGCCCGAACAATGGGACAAGATCCCCGTCATGACGGAACGCACGCTGGACAAGAAGAACAATTCCATCGAGCTGAAGCTGCGGTACGAGGACTACGCGTTTGACTCCAGGGTGACTGTGACGGCGAAGGACGATGGAGTGATGATTCGTGTCAGCCTCGACACACCTCTCCCTGAACGACTGGTCGGAGCCGCAGGCTTCAATCTTGAATTCCTTCCGTCCGCGTATTTTGAGAAAACATTCCTGGCCGACGGGCGGCCCGGTATCTTTCCACTCTACCCATCGAGCAGCGTCAACGTCCGGCCGAACGCTGACAAGATCCCTCAGTTCAACGGATATTCGACGTTTGACGACAGGGGCAGAGGCGAATTTCGTGTCCCCACACCACTCGCCACGTGCACGACGTTGGTTCTGGCGCCGGAAGACCCGGAACGGTGCGTCAGGATACGATCCGTGACCGGGGATGTGATGCTCTACGATGGTCGTCTCCTTGCACAGAACGGGTGGTTTGTGGTGCGGAGCGTTCTTCCGGCGAACAAAACAGGCACCGTGGCCGAATGGTACATTGAGCCGAAGACGGTCCCTAACTGGACTCGAGCGCCCGTCATCGGATTCTCGCAGGCCGGATATCATCCCTCTCAAAGCAAGATCGCGGTCATCGAACTGGACAAGAATGACACACCACGGCCAACCGCAACATTGTATCGCGTAACGCCGGAAGGCACATTGGTGGAGAAGCTCACAGGCGCCGCAGTGCCGTGGGGAAGATTTCTCAGATATGAGTACGTGCGGTTTGATTTCTCATCGGTGAAGGACAGCGGCGTGTATGTCATTCAGTATGGCGAACAACGGACGGATGCGTTCCCGATCGGGGCGCAGGTGTACAGCGATGTCTGGCACCCGACGCTTGACGTCTGGTTCCCTGTTCAGATGGATCATATGTTCGTGAGAGAAGCATACCGTGTATGGCACGGAACTCCCTTCCTCGACGACGCGCTCCAGGCTCCTGTGAATATCAGGCATTTTGACGGCTACTGGATGGATTCTACAACCCACACGAAGTACAAGCCGCTGGAACGAATTCCGGGATTGGATGTCGGAGGATGGTTTGATGCAGGCGATTTTGACATAGAGACCTGGCACCACTGTTCGACCATCCTGAGTTTCGTGGATTCATGGGAGCACTTCGACCTCAGACGCGACGAGACGTTTGTGGATCAGAAGACACGGTTCGTCGAAATCCATCGCCCCGACGGCAAACCTGATCTTCTGGAACAAATTGAGCACGGGACTCTCCAGCTCGTGGCGCAATTCAAGAATGTCGGCTTTGCAGTACGCGGGATCAATTTCCCCCACCTGTATGCCTATCATCACCTGGGAGACGCGGCAACCATCACCGACAATCTCCCGTACAATCCTGCCCTGCGGCCCTATGAGCGGGATGGACGTACGAGCGGAACCCTGGATGACCGATGGGTTTTCACGCCAAGGATTCCATCGCTCAACTATTCCGCGATCGCGGCGCTGGCAGCCGCAAGCCGCGCATTGAGGGAGTATGACACGCAGCTCGCGGCCGATGCGCTCTCAACAGCAGAGGGCGCCTGGGAGAAAGAGCGCAAGGAACCTCCGCCCGCGCAGTTCAGGATGATGCCGTGGTTTCTCAATGGTGCGGAATGCGTAGCAGCGCTGCAACTGTTCGTCACAACGAAAGATGAACAGTACTCCAGGCGATTCGCGGAGCTCATCTGGCCTCAACTGGATTCGGCCCTGGTATGGAATATCGCGACCGCCGCACAGGCCGTACCGTACATGCCTCCAGACTATCGATCCAAACTTGAACGATACGTTCTGAAATACAGGGATGAGATCGGCAAACTCAATCAGGACAATCCGTACGGGGTTCCCATCGGGACAAGGGGTTGGGCTGGAAATCATGAGCTGATCGGCTGGGCTACCGCAAACTATTACTTGCACAAGAGTTACCCGACGCTCATCGGGCGCGAGCTGGTCTTCAAAGCCCTCGACTTCCTGTTTGGCTGCCATCCGTATTCGAATATCTCGTTTGTCTCGGGCGTAGGAACGAACTCGAAAATGAGAACATACGGGAATAACAGGGCGGATTTTTCATTCATCGCGGGAGGAGTGGTCCCTGGCGTGCTGCTCCTGAAACCCGACTTCCCGGAGAACAAGGAGGATTGGCCCTTTCTTTGGGGCGAAAACGAGTGTGTCATCGATATCTGCGCCGAATATATCTTCCTCGCGAATGCGGTCAATGATCTGCTGAGGAGCGAAAAACAGCGGTGAACAGCAGTTGCGGACCTCTTTCGGAAGTCGAGCGACATCCCCGCACGATGTCGCCTGACGACTGGAAGCGGACGGGCCGCACCCTGAGGCGCGGGGTGACCGTTACCGACGGCGGTTAAGCGGATCTGACGGGCCCTCGAAGGCGTCCGAACCTCTCGGGGGATTCCCTTCATGCGTGCACGACACTGCGATTCATGGTCTGGCGAATGAACAACAGGACGCTGGTGTATGTATCGGTCTTCCTTCTGTCTGCGGCAGTCCTTTCCTTTGAAATCGTCGTCACGCGCATCACGTCTGTAGTGTTCGTACAGAATTACGCCTTCATCATCCTCGCTCTCGCCCTGTTGGGCATCGGTGGCGGAGGCGTTGTGTCATACTTCGGCTTCAGCGGCGGCACGGATACCTCCCGGACGGTGCATCGTCTCCTGTTTGTTCTGGGCGTCTCGCTTTGCCTCTTCATCACCGCCACTATCGCGCTCTCCATCACGCATCCGGTTGTCTTCTTCCTGCTCGTAATCCTTCCTTTCCTCTTGAGCGGCATGGTCTATGCGCAGCTCTACAGGGCTTATGCCACGTCAAGCTTCAGACTCTATGCATCGGACCTGTCGGGGGCTGCAGTTGGCGCCGTGGGTTCGCTCTGGTTGATCGGCGCCTTCGGCGCGCCCAACAGCATCGTCGTCGCTGCCCTCGTGGTCTTTGCCGTGTCAGGGATGTTCCTGCACTCGAAGTCGAGTCTGCGCAAACGGATCGTCGCGTATTCGATTCTCATCCTTTCGTTTGCCGCGTTGATCATCAACGGCCGTCATGAGTTCCTCGGGACGGTCCCGATCGGCGAGTTTCCCGAGAAGGACTTCTATCACGTCTACTCGAACGTCTCAACGACGCCACTCATCATCGATAGCCGCTGGAGCGTCTACGGGAGGTCGGACCTGGTGCGATACAGTCACCAGGACATGGTTCGACAGCTGTTCGTGGACGGCGCGGGAGGGACTCAGGTGTACCGATTCAACGGCAACGTGCAGAATACTCAGTCGATCCTGCAGGAGTTGCTGCTCCGTCACACAAATGCCATTCCCTTTCTGTGCATGCAGAAGCATGAAAAGCGCTCGATGCTCGTCATCGGCCCCGGGGGCGGAAAGGAGGTATTGCTGGGCCTGTTCGGAGAGGCTGAAGCGATAACGGCTGTGGAGATAAATCCCGATCTGGTGGAGATCGTGAATGACCACAGGGAGTTTGACGGCGGCATCTATTCGGACTTCCCCAACGTGAAGGTTGTCGTGGAGGAGGGAAGACACTTCGTGCGAAAGTCACGTGAGGCCTTCGACCTGATCGTCATGGCGCTTCCTTCCACGGAACAAATGCAGAACATCGAACCGTTCGCCACAAGCGAGAACTACCTCCTCACGAGGGAAGCGATCGAAGACTATCTGGAGAGGCTGACCCCGGAGGGGCGATTGATCTTGACCGTCCACAACGATTGGGAACTGATGCGTCTCGTCGCCACGACTGTTGTTGTCTTCCAGGGCCTGGGAGTCGCCGGCGACGACATCAAGAATCATTTCGCGGTTCTCGAAGCAGAGTATGCGCCGACGGTCGTCGTCAAGAAGAGGGCCTTTACGCGCGACGAGACGATGCGCTGGGAGAACATCGGCGCGACGGTGGCCCGGGATCTCCCCGCCGTTACATATCTTCCATACGGGAAGATCATCAGCAATCGATCGGCGATAAGCCAGTTTCTCGCGCGGGTGACCCAATCACCTGACCGGGTGCGTGAGATCATTCGTCGATCCAAGGACGATATCTCGCCGTGCACGGATGACAGGCCATATTTCTACAAGAAAAGCAGGGGCGTCCCCGGTGAATACCTCTGGCTTCTTTCCGGGACCATCGGCATCAATGCCCTCGTTGTGTGGCTGCCATTCAGAGTGATGCGGCGCCGGTCCACGGGCTCACACCTCCCACGGGTTGCTCTTCCGCTGGCGCTCTTCGCGTGTATCGGCATAGGATTCATGATGGTAGAAGTGTCGCTGTTCCAGAAACTTGTCCTGTATCTTGGCTCACCGACGATCTCGTTGGCAATTCTCCTGAGCTCGCTCCTGGTCGGGATGGGGAGCGGGAGTTACTTCGGCAGGAGCATGTTCAGGGAAGACGTCAGGAGGCGGCTGCATGTCGTCAGCATCGCGATCGTCGTTGCCGGCTCCCTCCTGTTCGCGGCTGCTCCCGGCCTCCTGGAAATGAACATGGAATTCGGATTGCCCCTGCGCGCCTCGACGACGTTTCTGATGCTTCTGCCATTCGCCTTCCTGCTGGGAGTCCCCTTCCCGTCGTGCATCCAGCTGGTGGCGCAGGGTCACGGGGAGCGGTACATCCCGTGGATGTATGGCGTCAACGGTTCAATGTCTGTCCTGGGTTCGGTCCTCGCGGTCATCGTGTCAATGCTGGTCGGCTTCACGCCGGCATTCTTCACGGGGCTTGCATTCTACCTGGGCGTCTTTCTCATTTCGTTCGCCTCGTCGGGGAAAGGCGCACTCGGTTCCGTCACTGCCCGAACCTAAGACCGTTCCACCCGGGATGCCTGAAGCCGAAACTCGTGACGAGGATAGCTCGCCTGGCACGTTTATTCTGTTCATGGGAACTCGGGTACTCTCGGACCCATGCAGGAGGCGATGTATTGCCTGATCGGCACTTCTCACGCGGGGTCTGTGGCTGTCCAGCATCGAGGGGCACTTCTGGCAGGGGCGAGAATGAATAGAGGTCTGCTGCTTTGCATGCTCAGTCTTGCGGCTCTGCATGGCGCCGGCGCCCAGGACAATTCGCTTCTGAAACTCTGGTATGACCATCCGGCCAGACAGTGGGTCGAAGCGTTGCCGATCGGGAATGGCCGCCTGGGGGCCATGGTATATGGTGACCCAAGCACGGAGAGAATTCAGCTCAATGAGATCAGCGTGTGGGGTGGCCAGCCCCACCGCAATGACAATCCCGACGCCAGGGCGGCACTGCCGGAAGTGAGAAGGCTGGTCTTCGCCGGCAGATACTCAGAGGCACAGGACCTGGTGAACAGGAAGTTCATCAGCAGGATCTCCCACGGGATGCCGTACCAGACAGTCGGAGACCTCACACTGACCTTTCCCGCGCATGTGCACTATGCTGAGTATTACAGGGAACTCGATATCGGGCAGGCGGTGGAAACGACTCGCTACACTGTTGATGGAGTCCACTATGAGTGCAAGGTATTCGCCTCGGTTCCGGACCAGGTGATCGTTGTACGAATCACTGCGGACCAGCCAGGCTCAATCACGTTCTCCGCTGCAATGGAGAGACCGGCTCCTGTGAAGTGTTCGACAAGGGGCAACAGCGAGCTCATCATGTCGGGCGTTACGGGCGACTGCGATTCCATCGAGGGCAAGGTCCAGTTTCACGCCCAGATCCAGATCCTGGCCGATGGAGGATCTCTGGGTGCTGCGGATACAGCGCTGTCAGTGACGAATGCGAACGTTGCCACCATCTATGTCTCCATCGCTTCCAGCTTCAAGAGCTATTCCGACATCAGTGCGGATGCGGGTGCCATGGCGGATCACTACCTGCGGCGTGCCGTGACGAAACCGTATGAGCAGGCCCTGCGTGATCACATCGCGGCGTATCAGAGAGTTTTCAATCGCGTCAGCATCGATCTGGGAATCACCGATTCCGCGAAGAATCCCACCGACGTTCGGATTGCCAGGTTTGCCGGGGGCAACGACCCGCACCTGGCAGCACTTCAGTTCCAGTTCGGCCGTTATCTTCTCATCTCCAGTTCCCAGCCGGGCGGGCAACCCGCAACATTGCAGGGATTGTGGAACAATCAGTTGTTCCCCCCCTGGGACAGCAAGTACACCGTGAATATCAACACGGAAATGAATTACTGGCCCTCCGAAGTCACCAACCTCAGTGACATGAATGAGCCTCTGATCCAGATGATACGAGAGCTCTCTGTCACGGGGACACCCACAGCAAGGACTATGTACGGTGCGAATGGCTGGGTGCTGCACCACAATACGGATATCTGGCGCATCAGCGGACCCGTGGATGGCGCCTTCTGGGGAATGTGGCCCATGGGAGGTGCATGGCTTTGCCAGCATCTATGGGAGAAGTATGAATACGACGGCGACAGGAAATATCTCGAATCCGTCTACCCGGTTCTGAAGGGAGCGGTTGAGTTCTACCTGAGCTTCCTGGTGGAGTATCCAGGGCACGATTGGCTGGTGGTGTGTCCATCCGTTTCTCCCGAAAACTCGCCGTCATCTCATCTCGAATCATCCATCGCCGCCGGCACAACGATGGATAACCAGCTGCTGTTCGATCTCTTCACGAAGACCGCACGAGCGGCGCGCATTCTGGATGTGGACAGTGAGTTTGTCGCTAAAGTCGAAGGGACGCGGAACCGATTGCCTCCGATGCAGGTCGGGCAGCACGGCCAATTGCAGGAATGGATTGAAGACTGGGACAATCCCGATGACCACCACCGGCATGTGTCGCACCTGTACGGCGTGTACCCGTCGAATCAGATTTCTCCGTTCCGAACACCGGAACTGTTTGATGCAGCGCGCACCTCCCTCATCTTCCGGGGCGATCCTTCGACAGGCTGGTCGATGAACTGGAAGATCAATCTCTGGGCGCGGTTCCTGGATGGGAATCACGCATACAGATTACTCAGAGATCAACTGACGCTCGTCGACCGGTTGGACTACAGACATGTCGACTATGCCGCCGGCGGCGGCACGTATCCGAACATGTTTGATGCTCACCCTCCCTTTCAGATTGACGGGAATTTCGGCCTGACCGCCGGCGTGGCTGAAATGCTGATGCAGAGTCATGACGGCGCGATCTTCGTCCTTCCAGCATTGCCGGATGTCTGGAAGGACGGCAGCGTCAGGGGGCTTCGTGCCCGCGGCGGGTTTGAGATCGAGAATATGGAGTGGCGAAGCGGAGCGATTTCCACGTTGGCGATCAAATCCTCCCTGGGAGGCACCTGTCGCATCCGTTCTTACTCGCCGTTGAAGATTCGGGGGAATGCCACACTCGCTCGAGCCACGGGAGAGAACGGCAATCCGTTTTACCAGCCGCCGCTGCCAAAACACCCCGTGGTGTCCCCGAAGGCGAAGCTGGATACGCTGAAGCTGAAGGAGACGTTCCTCTATGACCTTGAGACCACTCCGGGAGCAGGATACACCCTGGTGGCGGACCAGCGATGAGGCGACCGGGTAAGGGACTCAAGGAAGGAGTCTGCATGTTTGAGCGGCGAGGCGTCTATTACCGGACCTATCCGCATGCGCACAACAAGTCCGAATTCTGACTAAGCAGCTGATCCTCGAATGGCAAGAAGTGAGTATTCGCCAACGAAACGAGAGAGGCAGATATGAAGAGGCGTCCAGCGCAACCGCTCAGCCGCATGATCCTTCTAACGGCGTTCCTGATGATTTCCACGTTCATTCCGCTGCATGCGCAGCTTGTCACCAACGGGGGATTCGAAAGTTCCAGCGTTGGTGATGTGTCGACAACGGGAACCAGGGGCTGGGTCATTCAAATCGTAAACACCATCGCTCCGCCCCCTGTGTTCGAGATAGTGAGTGATACGGTGCGACAAGGAAGCCGCGCGCTAAAGGTCACGGTTCACGGTCTGGGGACCAATCAATGGGATATCCAGGCCGTTGCAGATAGCATTCCCGTGAAACCGGGGGCCAGCTATAACTACACTGTATGGGCAAAGGCGGCGAGGGCGGGTGCCCAGGTCAATTTCACGGTTGGCAACTATTCCTATTCCGAGTACAGAGCCATACGGCCGGCGACACTCACGACTCAGTGGCAGAAGTACACAATGCGTTTCACCGTGACCGACAATCAAACGACTATTCGAGCGCCCATCCACTTCAATTTCGCCGCGGACACGGGCAACGCAATCTACGTTGATCATCTGCAAATCGTCGACGTCAATGCAGGCAAGCTGCCCGTTATTGTGGAGGCAGAGTCCGGCGTTCGCGGCGGCAATTTTCCCGTTCTCCAGGCTGGGAATGTCACGTATGTCGCCGTCGCAACGAACTTCATCAGCGGCGGCTTCCCTGGCGATACGAGTCGCATGATTACGTATCAGGTCCCATTTGCCGATTCCGGGCAATATAATCTCTTCGCCCGCGTCCGCGTAGGGGCGGCCGGATTCGATGATGACAGCTTCTTCTATGGCAACGGGTTCGGCTCCAAGCGAGACACAGGCGCCGTTGATTGGATCATTGTGAACGGCCTTGCCTCTGCCGGCTTCTCTGATGCAACGGCTGTTGTCGACGGCCCGGGCAGCCTTGGCACCGGGGTCTGGAAATGGGTCAATCTGAAGAACGGGTATCAAAGCACGGTGGGGCAGCCATTTGTTCTGAACATCGACAGTCTTGAACAGACATTTCAGATCGGTGGCCGTGAAGACGGATTGGACATCGACAAACTCGCGTTTGGCAAGACCTCACTGAACTTCACTGTCGCTAACCTCGACAGCGTGCAGGCCGGTACACCTGCCACGGCAGACAGCGGCATGGTCTGGAGAGGACCGGCGTTTGCCTCAGGCCAGTCGAAGTTCCTCGGTTGTGCGTGGGGCGGCACTGATACCAACTTCGTCAAGTACTGGACCCAGCTCACACCAGGGAATGAAGGCAAATGGGGATCTGTCGGGATCACATCAGATACAGCACAGTGGAATTGGTCGGGACTTGACGCGGCTTACAGTTATGCCAGAACCAACCACTTGATTTTCAAAGACCATACCCTGATCTGGGGCCAGCAGCAGCCTTCCTGGATTTCCGGCCTTGATTCCGCGACGCAGGCCGGTTATATCGAGACATGGATCAGAATGGTCGGACAGAGATATCCCAACATTGACATGGTCGATGTTGTCAATGAGGCTCTCGCTGGACATAACCCGCCCGACGGAGGCTCGGGGCGCGCGAATTACAAAAACGCCCTGGGTGGCAACGGCACGACGGGCTGGGACTGGGTCATACGAGCCTTCACGCTGGCGAGGCAGTATTTGCCCAACGCAAAGCTATTCTTGAATGACTATGGCATCATCAATGACAATCTAGCCACGACGTCGTACCTCGGGATCATCAATTTGTTGAAGGACCGGGGATTGATCGACGGTATTGGTGTGCAAGGGCATCGCTTCGAGCTGGAAGGGGCCGATACGAATATTGTCAAGGGCAATCTGACGAGACTTGCTGCGACGGGACTGCCCATCCATATTTCCGAATTTGACCTGGGGAACCCGGGTAACGCGGGCACTCCGAACGACGCCCAGCAGCTCCAATTGTACCAGAGGATCTTTCCGGTCCTCTGGATGCATCCAGGTGTCAAAGGAATCACGTTGTGGGGGTACCTTGAGGGCCAGATGTGGCAGTCATCGTGTTACCTGGTTCGGTACACCGGAACAATGAGACCTGCACTCGTCTGGCTGGCCCAGTATGTCCAGAGCAATCCCTCCGGCGTTGACGAGGCAGCCCCGACGGTGCCGGCGGCGTTCACGCTCGAGCAAAACTTCCCCAACCCCTTCAACCCGACAACGTCGATTCGCTATAGCGTGCCCCGGTCATCACACGTAGCATTGACCGTCTTCGATATTGTGGGGAGCCAGATACGGACATTGGTGAACGAGGTCCAATCGCCTGGCCAGTACACTGTGACGTTCGATGGGCGCGACCTTGCCAGCGGGGTCTACTTCTACCGGCTGACGTCAGGCAGCTTCAGTGAGACCAGGAAGTTTGTGATGGTGAAGTAGTCTCAGGTGATACCAACCATGAATAGACGGAATGAGGCGACCGGTTCCTCAGAACAGCGTTCCGGGCCCCCGGTGATGCTGGACCGTGGCGGATATCTGGCGATGCTCTTTGTCCTGACGGCCACTCTCGGATCCGACGCGCTCGCGCAGAATCCGATCATCACGGATCAGTTCACCGCGGATCCCTCCGCAAGGGTATTCGAGGACAGGGTGTACGTGTATCCGTCCCACGATATTCCCGCCGGCGAAGGGCGGGGGAGGATCGGGTGGTTCTGCATGGAGGACTATCACGTCTTCTCTTCTGACAATCTTGTCGATTGGACGGACCATGGCGCGATTCTCAGCCAGGACAGGATCCCCTGGGCGAATCCCGACGCGTACGCCTTGTGGGCTCCGGATTGCATCCGCCGGAACGGAGCGTGCTACTTCTATTTTCCGGCTCCCCCGAGAGACACTGTCTCTGGAAGAGGTTTCTCAATCGGGGTCGCCGTCTCCCACGAGCCGTACGGGCCCTTTGTCCCGAGGCCCCTTCCGATGAAGGCCGTCCGTGGAATCGACCCTCAGCCGTTTCTCGACAGAGACGGGCAGGCGTATTTGTACTGGGCGGCGAGGAACATCTACGTGGCAAAGCTGAAGGACGACATGCTGGAACTGGCCTCGGAGCCCCAGGTGATCCAGGGACTGCCCGATCAGGGACTCAAGGAAGGCCCCTGGATGTTTGAGCGGAGGGGCGTCTATTACCTGACCTATCCGCATGTACAGAACAAGACTGAGCGCCTCGAATACGCGATCGGCGACAGCCCCATGGGTCCCTTCAAGGTAACGGGGGTCATCATGGATGAATCCCCCGGATGCTGGACCAACCAGCAATCTATCATTGAGTTCAAGGGTCAGTGGTACCTCTTCTATCACCATAATGATCTGTCTCCGCACTTCGACAAGAACAGGTCCGTCAGGATCGACAGCATGTTCTTTAACCCCGACGGTACAATTCGACCGGTGGTCCCCACGTTGCGCGGAGTGGGGGTGACGGATGCGACCCGGACAATCCAGATCGACAGATACAGTCTCATCGGCGATCGCGGTACATCCATTGCGTTCCTTGACACCCTCAACAGGTTTGAGGGATGGAAGACAACATTCGATGCAGCGAATGCATGGATACAGTACAACAGCGTTGATTTCGACAGCAGCGCGATCAGATCGGTCAGTGTCAGGATGGCATCGAGGACGGGAGGCACGCTGGAAGTGCGGTTGGATAAGGTTGACGGGCCCGCTCTAGCCCGCGTGGAGATTCCCAGATGTGATGCATGGACGATCGTCAATTCGCGGGTATCCGGAGTACACGTGGGAGTACATAACCTGATCGTACGTCTGCAGAATGACGCCGAAGTTGAAATCGATTGGATGCGCTTTGAGTAGGGCTGCCGGGGGCTATCATATGCTGACCCCGATCGACGAGTACGCCAGGGAATGAGTGCCATGAACAGACTCCTTCTCGCCCACGTGATGCCTGTGTGCGCCATGGTAGTTGTCGGCTGCGCTCAACCGTACGAGAAGACCGAGCACGGGATAAGGGCGACAGTGGATTCTCTGACCATAGAGACCCAGTTCTTCAGCCCGTCTCTGGTCAGGGTGCTGAAGAATCCTGGAAGCACGGCCTTCACGAAAGCGAGCCTTTCGGTCGTTCAGGCCCCTCAGAACGTGGCCGTTGACATCCGGCAGATCGGTGATGACCTGCTCATGACGAGCGAGAGCCTGCGTGTGACGCTGAACCTGAAGACCGGGAAGATATCGTACACAGCACCATCGGGCCAGCCGTTGTTCTGCGAGAAAGACTCCGCTGTCGAGTTTACGGACTGCGACGATGCCGGCGTGAGATCCCTCCGTGTCCGTCAGTCGTTTGTCCTGGACGGTGACGAAGCCATCTACGGTTTGGGACAGCAACAGAGCGGCAAGATGGTGCAACGGAACCAGACCCTCACCATGATCCAGGGAAACACCGATGACTATATCCCGTTTTTCCAGTCGGCAAAAGGATACGGGCTGTTCTGGGACAACTATTCGCCCACGCTCTTTGTCGACGACTCGACAGGCACCTCATTCACGTCGGACGTAGGCGATTGTGTCGACTACTATTTCATGTACGGGGGCAGCGCTGACGGCGTCATCTCGCAGATGCGCGGTCTCACGGGGCAAGTCCCAATGTTCCCGCTGTGGACGTACGGCTACTGGCAAAGCCGGGAGCGCTATAAGACTCAGTTTGAACCTGTCAACGTGGTGAAGAGATACCGTGAGCTGGGCGTCCCACTGGACGGCATTATTCAGGACTGGCAGTACTGGGGGGACAACGTCCACTGGAATGCAATGGAATTCCTGAATCCCCGATTTCCCGATCCGAAGAGAATGATCGAGGACGTACATGCCCTGAATGCACACATTATCATTTCGGTCTGGGCTTCATTTGGCCCCCAGACCAAACAGTTTGAGATCATGAATAAGAAGGGATTGATGTTCGATTTCAAAACGTGGCCATTGTCCTCCAAAGATGGGTGGCCGCCCGACCCCGAGTTCCCCTCGGGTGTGCGTGTGTATGATGCGTACAGCCCGGAGGCGCGTGGGATTTTCTGGGACTTCCTGAATACAGGGATCTTCTCGCTGGGAATGGACGGGTGGTGGCTCGACTCGTCAGAGCCTGATCATCTGGCGGTCCAGCCATCCGATTTCGACACCAGGACTTCTCTGGGGTCTTTCCGCAAAGTCCGGAACGCGTTTCCGCTGATGCACGTCGGCGGCGTGTACGACCATCAGCGGTCGGTGACGTCCGACAAGCGCGTGTTCATCCTCACCCGTTCCGCATTTGCCGGGCAACAACGGTACGGATCGAATGTCTGGTCGGGAGACGTTGTCGCGTCATGGAGTGCGCTGCGAAATCAGATTGCTGCCGGGCTGAACTGGTCACTCTGCGGATTGCCGCACTGGAACTCCGATATCGGCGGATTCTTCCTCTGGAATTTCCCTGAAGGATTGCGGGACGCACACTACCGCGAGCTCTACGTACGGTGGATGCAGTTCGGCGGGTTCTGCCCGATGATGCGCTCCCATGGCACTGACGCCCCTCGCGAGATCTACCAATTCGGCAAGAAGGGCGAGAAGATCTACGATGCGATCGAAAAGGCGATCACGTTGCGTTACTCATTGTTGCCGTACGTGTATTCGACATCCTGGGATGTCACGGCCCATCAATCCACCATGATGCGCGCTCTCATGATGGACTTTGCCGATGATCGAATGACGCTAAACATCAACAACGAATACATGTTTGGCAAGTCGATCCTGGTGTGTCCGGTTACACAACCCATGTATGTTGACACAGTCATGCGCGGACGTGACACCTCCTGGACTACGAATTTCGGGAACATCAAGACAACTCCGGTCTACCTTCCTGCAGGCACTGCCTGGTACGATTTCTGGACAGGTGAGAAGCATGCCGGCGGGCAGACTCTCATCATGGGAACCCCGATAGACATCATCCCGCTGCATGTCAGAGCAGGTGCGATACTTCCCATCGGACCCAGGGTGCAGTATGCCACCGAACAGCGGTGGGACAGGCTTGAACTCCGCGTGTACCCGGGAGCTGATGGAGTGTTCGCGCTCTACGAGGACGAGAACGACAACTACAATTATGAAAAGGGTGCCTATTCGACCATCACCTTCACCTGGGATGACGAGAGGAAGACTCTGACAATCGGGGAGAGGAAAGGCCGGTTCACCGGAATGCTTCAGACGCGCACGTTCAATGTTGTCCTGGTGCGGGAGAAGAAGGGTGTGGGCGTCGATGTTTCCGGAGCGCCCGACAAGGCGATCACATACACCGGAGGCGAGGTTGTCACCGATTTCAGGTGAATCGATCTCTCCGCACGTGCGAATCGAAGGGAATGGACAACGACAGTACACAGGACAGAAGGACCGTCTCACACCCGGGGATTCCCCACGGGAGGCTGTGCATATTCATACCGCTCGAAAGGCGCTTTCATGAGATCAGGTGACATCGAGAATGGTCGTGACAGGGATGTGTCGCGGAGGGACTTCATCGGGAAGGTCGGGGCCTCGGCCGCCGGGTTGTTTCTAGTGCCATTTCTGAAACCATCGGGCGTGTTCGCGTACGACCACGTTCTGAATTCCTACCTCGCGACAGTGGCCATTACGAATACGATGGATACTCCGGCGGACAGTTACGTGTATGATGATCCGGTGGGTGGAGTACGGCAGAAGGTTCAATATCTCTTCGGCCTTCTGAATCAGAGCGGGGAGCTCTCGTCGCTCTTTGCCAGGGGCAAGAAGGTTGTGGTGAAGATAAACCTTACGGGAGGGTCGGGCTCTGCAGGAAATCCGGCACTGCAGGGCGTTCCGATTCAGGAAGCCATGTGGTCACATCCCGCGGTTGTCCGGGCGGTCGTGGAATCGATCATTGATGCAGGGGTGAATGCGGCGGACATCACGATTGCGGAGAGTCTTGGAAGCGGCGATTCGTTCACCAATGCCCCATTTCAGGGGTATGTGGACATTCAAACGGCATTCGGCTGCAACCTGGTGGATCTCAGCAAGGGGACGTTTGTCGACGTCTCGACCGGCACCGGTTACTTCAACTACGCATCGCTGACGATGAACCAGGTCCTGAAGGACACCGATGTGTACGTCTCGGTGCCAAAGCTCAAGCACCACGCGGAGGCGGGTTTCACAGGCTCTCTCAAGAATCAGGTTGGGTCGGTCCCGCAGGCACTCTATGAGACGGCCGGCATCCGCTACCGCCGGCAGGCGCTTCACAGCCCGACCAATGGTTCGTCGGCGGTGTTCCTGCCGAGATCGGTCTGCGACCTCAATGCGGCGCGGCCAGTCCATTTTGCAGTGGTGGACGGAATCAGAAACGCCACTGGCGGAGAGGGTGTCTGGAACCCGTCATTCGCGCCCTCCCGGAGCCATGTGTTGCTCGCCGGTCTTGACCCGGTCGCGACCGACAGTGTCGGTGCGACGCTGGTGGGGTTGGATTGCCAGGCCAGCAAACTGGCGTTGCCCGCGCGGAGCAGTTACGGCGACACGGAATGCGATAACCACCTCGATCTCCTCAACACGAGGGGGGTGGGGACAAACCAGCTGTCGCAGATTCAGATCGTCGGCGACGGTTCGCTCGTCTCCGTTCGGCCGGACGCAGGAGTGGGGCAGCCTGTGGAGTTCCGGCTGTGCGCGAACTATCCCAACCCGTTCAATCCTTCAACCATGATCGTATTCTATATGCCGCACAATGAACGTATGACGCTCACCGTCCATGACATCACGGGCCGGGCAATCGAGACCCTCGTCGAGGGGGATGTGCCGGCGGGAGAGCACCGGCTGCAATGGAGTGCCGAAGGTCTCGCGAGCGGGGTCTATCTGTGCCGAATGACGACGAAGAATTCCTCCTCAACCATCAAGTTGTTGTATCAGAAGTAGGTGACTTCTGGCCGCCCAGAACGGCGTTTCGTGGTTCGTTTCAAGTCCGCGGTCTTTTCACGAACCGGAGGGCATCCGATCCCTCGCATTTTTCAGGAGCAAACTAATGACCAGACAATGCATGTTGATCGTCGTCCTGGTTCTGTGCCTTCGACAGATCCTGCCCGCACAGTCGGGGACCAATACGCTTGTGGTGCACGCCGATGCCGCGAAGGACACCATCAGCAGATACATCTACGGGCAATTTGCGGAACACCTCGGACGCTGCATCTACGGGGGTATCTGGGTCGGAGAGAACAGCCCGATTCCCAATACACGGGGCATACGCAACGATATCGTTGCCGCTCTGAGGGCGATAAAAGTCTCCTGCATCCGCTGGCCCGGAGGATGCTTTGCCGACGAGTATCACTGGAGGGACGGCATCGGTCCGCGTGCCGATCGCCCCAAGATGGTGAACACGAACTGGGGAGGCGTCACGGAAGACAACAGTTTCGGGACGCATGAATTCATGGACCTGTGTGAACAGGTGGGGTGCGAGCCTGTCATTTGCGGAAACATCGGGAGCGGCACCGTGAAGGAAATGTCGGACTGGGTCCAGTACCTTACCTCCGACGGCGACAATCCCATGACCGCGCTTCGCAGGAAGAACGGCCGGGAGAAGCCCTGGAAGGTGAAATTCTGGTGCGTGGGGAACGAGACATGGGGATGCGGCGGCATCATGTCGGCCGATCACTATGCCAATGAACTGGCGCGATACTCCTTTTTCTTGAAGAACTACGGCGGGAATTCGCTCTACAAGATCTCTTCCGGAGGACTCGAGCAGGACTACAGCTGGACCGAAACCATCATGAAGAAATGGAAGGGCACGGACGGATGGCTTCAGGGATATCTGGGCGGGTACTCTCTGCACTACTATACGGTGCCCGATTGGACCAAGAAAGGTTCCGCGACGGAGTTTGGCGAAAAGGAATGGTTCGCCACCCTGTCACGAACCTTGCGGATGGATGAGCTCATCGCAGGGCATTCAGCGGTTATGGACAAGTATGATGAGCAGAAGAGAATCGGCCTCGTCGTCGATGAATGGGGAAACTGGTTCGACGTTGAGCCGGGGACGAATCCAGGCTTTCTCTACCAGCAAAACACCCTCCGTGATGCCATGGTGGCTGCGGTGAACCTGAACATCTTTCACAAGTACTGTGCCCGCGTGAAGATGACCAACATCGCTCAAATGGTAAATGTCCTGCAGGCGGTGATCCTTACCAGGGACAGGGACATGGTGCTGACTCCGACATACTATGTCTTCAAGATGTATTCGGTGCATCAGGGCGCCGCCATGCTCCCGGTGGAGTTGCAGAGCGAAGCATACACCGACTCGGCGGGGTCGATACCCGCGCTGAGCGCATCCGCATCGAGGGACAGTGAAGGGAGAATCCATATTTCGGCCGCAAACCTCCACCCCTCGAAGGCGCAGAGCCTGCGCTGCGAACTGAAGGGGAGAACCGGCGCCCGGGTGACCGGCGAGATCATCACGGCGGCGGCGATGAACGCGTACAACGATTTCGGCAAGCCGGAAGCGGTGAATATCCGTCCGTTCACTGGCGCAGAACTGCGAAACGGGGTTCTCGTCGTGTCGCTCCCCGCTAAATCCGTCGTGACGCTTGAGGTGAAGTGACCCGGCGATGAGGGCGAGAGCCACTTCGTGGGGAGGACCATCCGGGCGCATCGGGCGTCCCGGAGCATCGCGCCCGCGTCATTCCTTTCGGCCTCCAGGGAGCACAGGATCGATCATGAAGACGTGCCTCGTCTTTGGACTGCTGCTCTGTGTCCCGGCGCGTCTTCACGCCCAGACGCATGAGAGCTGGGCATCGACGCCGCCCATGGGATGGAACAGCTGGGATTGCTTCGGGCCGACAGTCACCGAACAGGAGGTCAGGGCAAATGCGGACTACATGGCGGCGCATCTGAAGGCGGCCGGATGGCAGTATATCGTGGTTGACATACGCTGGTATGTGGAGAACGACAAGGCGCGTGGCTATAACGAGAAGGACCCTGTCATGAGCATTGATGAGTATGGCAGGCTCATTCCAGCAGTCAACCGATTCCCTTCCTCCGCGGGGGGCAAGGGGTTCGAGCCGCTCGCCGATTATGTGCATCGCCTGGGATTGAATTTTGGCATTCACATCATGCGTGGCGTCCCGAAGCTGGCGGTTGAACGACATACGCCGGTTCTCGGGACCAATCGGACTGCTGGAGACATCTCCAGCGCGATGAACACATGCGTCTGGCTGCATGATATGTACACGGTGGATGCGAGCAAGGCCGGCGCACAGGAGTACTACAATTCCCTCTTCGAACTGTACGCGTCGTGGGGAGTTGATTTTGTGAAAGTGGACGATATCTCCTCGCCATATCATGGCGACGAAATTGCCATGATACGCAAGTCGATCGATCGCTGCGGACGGCCCATCGTCCTGAGCCTGTCACCGGGCCCGACGCCGCTGGGCGAGGCCGCGCATGTCAGCTCCAACGCCAACATGTGGCGCATCACCGGGGATTTCTGGGATACTTGGACGCAACTGGAAGAGCATTTCTCCCTATTCAAGCAATGGGTTCCGCATATGCGGCCTGGCCATTGGCCCGACGGTGATATGCTGCCGCTGGGGAAGATCGGCATACGTGCGGAACAGGGAGATCCGAGGATGACCACCTTCACGGAGGATGAGCAGAAGACGCTGATGTCGCTCTTCGTCATGTGCCGCTCGCCGCTCATGTTCGGCGGCAATCTTCCCGACAATGATCAGTTCACATTGGATCTGATTACGAACAGAGAAGTGCTCGCCGTTCACCGGCGAAGCAGGGAGAACAGACTGCTCTTTGATGACGGAGAACGGCTGGCATGGATCGCCGATGACGCGGAGTCCAGCGACAAGTACGTGGCCGCTTTTTATGTCGACCGAAAACCGATTGCTGTGGAGAAGGCACAGTGGAACAGCAGGCTTCTCACGTACAGAACCGGAGAACAGAGTGACACAGTCCGGGTGAGCATTGGAGGAGCGAACAAGCTGTATCTGGTCGTCACACCCGGTGAAGACAACAAAGAATGGGATCACGCCGACTGGATTGAGCCAAGGCTTACCGGGAATGGAGATACCCTGCATCTTGCCGGCACGAAATGGGTGGGCGCGACTTCGGGATGGAGCACCGCAAAAGCCAATCAGAGTGTCGGGGGAAATGCGCTGATTGTCGACGACAGAGTGTATTCTGAAGGAATCGGCACACACGCCACATCGATCATCGAATTCAACGTGCCTGAAGGGTACGACACATTTTCTTCGATGGTGGGGCTCGACAAGGAATGTGTCACCCACACCGAAGGCGCAACGGTCAGATTCCACGTCTTTACCCAACACCCAACCGGCACACCCCCGGAAGTTGCAGTCACCATTTCCCTGAAACCAGAGCAGCTTGGTGTGAAAGGCAGCTGGACCGCTCGCGATCTCTGGGAGAGGAAGGACCTGGGACCGGTAGGGAGCGGGTTATCCGTGAGGGTGAGGAACCATGGTGCCTCACTGCTGAGGATCCGGGAACGCCAATAAACGCATCCATGCGTAACGATGACACGACCATCCGGGAATAACCTTTTCGAAATGGCCCGAACATGAAAAAGAACATACTTCTCGCCCTATGCATGCTGTTGCCGACGTCTCTGTGGGGGCAAGTGCCGTACCAGGACCACAGGTTAAGCTCCGAAGAACGAGCGAAGGACCTGATCTCCCGGCTCACACTTGATGAAAAGGCGTTGTTGATGCTCGATGAATCGCCTGCCATCACGCGTCTCGGCATCAAGAAGTTCAACTGGTGGAGCGAGGCGCTTCATGGCCTTGCCAATACCGACAGCGTTACGGTATTCCCGGAGCCGATCGGGATGGCGGCCTCGTTTGACGATGCGCTGGTGTCCCGGATCTTCAACGCGACTTCGGACGAAACACGCGCCAAGTACAACGAAGCCCGGCGAAGAGGACTGGAGAACAGACGTTTCTTGAGCCTGTCGGTGTGGACCCCGAACGTGAACATCTTCCGCGACCCACGCTGGGGGAGAGGCCAGGAAACGTACGGGGAGGATCCCTATCTGACATCACGCATGGGGGTTGCTGTCGTGAAGGGACTCCAGGGTCCCACCGATGCAAAATACCGGAAGCTGTTGGCCTGCGGCAAACACTATGCGGTCCATTCGGGCCCGGAATGGAGTCGCCATACGCTCAACCTGAACAATGTCGATCTGCGTGATCTGTATGAAACCTACCTTCCTGCGTTCAAAGCGCTCGTCAAAGACGCCGACGTCCGCGAAATCATGTGTGCCTACCAGCGCCTCGACGATGAGCCCTGTTGTGGAAGCACCCGCTTGCTGCAGACCATTCTCCGCGACCAGTGGGGCTTCAAATACCTGGTCGTCTCCGATTGTGGCGCAATATCCGACTTCTATCGCGGCCATAACGTCTCGTCGGATCCGGTCCATGCAGCCGCGAAGGGAGTCCTGGCAGGGACCGATGTCGAATGCGGATATGACTATCCGTTCAAGCAGCTGCCAGTTGCCGTGGCCAGGGGTCTCATCACCGAAACGGAGATAGACAAGCACCTATTGCGTGTCTTGATTGGTCGCTTTGATCTGGGAGAGATGGATGATGATGCACTGGTCCCCTGGGCGACAATACCCATGTCCGTGGTCAATTCCGATGCACACAAGAAACTGGCCCTGGAGATGGCCCGCGAGACAATGACGCTTCTGCAAAACAAAGGCACGATCCTGCCTCTCTCCAGGTCGCTGAAAAGGATTGCCGTCATAGGACCGAACGCTGACGACATCCCTCTTATGTGGGGGAACTACAATGGCACCCCCTTCAATACCATCACCATTCTGGATGGCATCAGAACCAAGCTCCCTTCTACGACAATCGTATATGACAAAGGGTGTAACCTGGCCGAGAACATGATCACCGTGAGCGCGATGGGTGAATGTGCTTTCGAAGGGAAGGCCGGCATCAAAGCTACATACTGGAACAACCGTGATCTCAAAGGCGACATCGCGGCCACGGAACAGATCGTGCACCCGATCAGACTGACCACGTTCGGGCAACACGAATTCAGCAAGGGTGTTCATCTTGAGGATTTTTCCGGCACATTTGTAACTGTCTACCGGCCCTCGCAGTCAGGCGAAATCGCGTTCAAGCTTGAAGCCTGCGGGTCATTTGTGCTGAAGGTCAATGGTGATACGCTATCGCGAATCTGGATGTGGAGGCCGCTTCCCAAGCGCGTTCTACTCAAGGTGGAGAAGGGGAAAGAGTACAGGATCGAAGCCCATTTCCGGCAGGTGCAAAACTGGACGGCCAGTCTGAGCATCGATTTCGGCAAGGAGGTGCCGGTAAAGTACGACGACCTGATCGAGAAGCTGGATGGCTTTGACGCAGTCATTTTTGCTGGAGGTATTTCTGCGCAATTGGAGGGGGAGGAAATGCCCATCGAGCTGCCCGGCTTTAAGGGGGGCGACCGGACCGATATTGAGCTCCCGGAGGTGCAGCGCAATTGCCTCAAAGCACTCAAGCAAGCCGGGAAGAAGATCGTCTTCATCAATTGCTCGGGTTCTGCCATCGGGCTGCTGCCGGAGACGGAGAGCTGCGATGCGATCCTTCAGGCCTGGTATGCCGGAGAATCCGGCGGCCGGGCAATCGCCGACGTGATCTTCGGGGACTATACACCGTCCGGGAAACTCCCCATCACGTTCTACAAGAGCACGCAAGCGTTGCCCGATTTTGAGAATTACTCCATGAAAGGGCGCACATACCGTTTCATGTCGGATCCGCTTTTCCCCTTTGGTTTCGGATTGAGCTATACGACCTTCTCGATTGGCGGCGCTACGCTCAGCAAGACCGCGATAAAGAAAGACGAGGGCGTTCAACTTACAGTACCTGTGACAAACACGGGCAAGCGCGACGGCACGGAAATCGTTCAGGTATATGTGCGAAAGGTCAACGACACGGATGGGCCGTTGAAAACCTTGCGGGGCTTTCAACGGGTGAGCGTTCCCGCCGGCGAGACCGGCCAGGCAAGGATCGACCTCCCTCCATCCGCATTCGAGTTCTTTGACCGGGCGAGCGGCACAATGGCGGTCACTGCGGGAGAATACGAAATGTGGTATGGGAACAGTTCCGACACAAGAGACTTGAAGCAGACTAGGATCATGGTCCAATAGGATCCACTTCATGGCGTGGGAATGTGCGATGTCGGGCACCTGCGTGATACTGGAGTTATGTCTGACTGCATTGGCATTCTCCGCCCAGCGCGGTGATCGGGTAGATCTTGGAAGGTTGCAGACCGGGGCAACGGTCTCGTTCGTCCGTGTCGACGGAGGAGAGTGGGGCATCCACATCTCGGAAGGCACGGCCCCGGAGGTCGCTCAAGAGAAGCCGGCACGGATCGAAATCGTACAGGCCGGGAGGGAACGGCGCGAGTTTGCGGCTGGCTACAGGACTGTCGAGCGCTCTGACTCCGGAATCGACGCACTCGCCGAAATCGCCTATGGAGCAGGCGCTGTGTTTCGTGTGCAGGACCGTTGGAGTCTGAACGGTGCCGTGGTCGCAGTCAGCAGGAAAGTGGAAGTACGAGGAAACGCTCCCGGGGGGTTTAACTCTTCTCTTGTGTTTACGTTAGATCCTTCCGTCCAATGGCACGACGTGAGTTACCTGGCTCCGGGGGCGCTGTACGGAGATTCCGCCTACAACGGCGAGCGCTCGCCGGGGGGCACGCTGAACTACTCGGCGCGACGTTTCCTCATGCGCGAGGATATGCTTCCGGCTCCTCTGTTTGCCCTCTCGTTCAGCAATGGCACATCGGTGGCGATGCTGGATCCTGCACCGCGGGGTGAATCGACCGTCGAAGAGACGAAGCTTTCGAGCGACGTGATGACCGACGAGAGATTCCAATTCGGAACGCTCGGAGCGTGGCAGGCACCCGGGAGACCCATCGAGTTCGGTTTCCAGTTCCCTGGTACGGCAGCCGTCTACGCCTTCGGCCCAAACGCATCGACGGAACCTCGATGGATCCGGCGTTTCCATCCGATCGCTCAGGGCGTCGCTCACGGCTATGCCGTGAGTTTTCGATTCGGGATCGGCGAATCGTTTCGGGACGTCATACGAAACAGCTGGCGCTGGGCTTGGAATGCGTTGGATCCTGCCGTCACGACCATCGATCTTGAACTGGTGCGGCGCGTTCTGACAGACCACCTTGTCGCTCAGGCTGCCACGATCGACGGACGCACCGCCATTCCTTTTGCGGTCGCCACGTTTGATACAAACCGTCCTCAATGGAATTGGACGATGGCGGCGATGGGGTTCGTAAGCAAGAATATCGAATGTGCGGATCAACTCTTGCGCGAAGGCGATCGCGACAGTAGTGGGCGCGGGCAGAGAATGCGTGAGACCGGCCTGGCAATCATCTCCTCCATGATCCGGGCGCTTCCGACGGTGCCGCTCCAGGCGACAGGGTATGACCTGGCAACCGGAAAACCCTGGGACCACATCTGGCTCGCCCCGTGGCTCAGAAATGCCACGGAAGATATGCGCGTGCTGATGCGGGCATACCGGCGGGAGCGTGCTCTAGGCCGCCAGCATCCGGAATGGTTCAACTGGACCAAGTCCTATGTGGACTGGCTCATCATGCAGCAAAGGGACGACGGATCATTCCCACGACGGTGGAAACCCGGAAGCAGTGAGGTTGCCGAGACGACGGGAACGACCAGCTACTGTCCTGTTCCGCTGCTGGTCATGATGACCGAAGAGACGGGCAATCCGAAGTACGAGCAGGCTGCCATCCGCGCGGCTGAATACGTTTGGACGAATTGGGGAACACGAGGACTGTTCGTCGGCGGCGCCAGCGATAATCCCAATATCACCGACAAAGAAGCCGGGATGTTGAGCATGGAGGCGTACCTGAGCCTCTATGAATCGACCAGGGAACCCGGGTGGCTGGAACGCGCAAAGGCCGCAGCGGACTTTACCGAGAGTTGGATATGGATATGGAACCTGCCGATGCCACGTGACGCCGACGACGCCAATCTCCACTGGAAGAAAGGCGTGTCGACCGTCGGCGTCCAGGGGATAACGGCACGTGTCGCCGGCAGCGTGGATGAGTACCTGGATTGGGCCGTGGCCTCATACGCGAAGCTGTACAAGTACACGAAGGACCAGCATTACCTCGATGTCGCCCGGCTGCTGCTCCACGACACCAAATCCATGGTGGCTCTTCCGGGACGCCAGTATGATATGAAAGGCATTGGATGGCAGCAGGAGGGGTGGCGTATGGGGGCAGGCGGTCCCGGCCGAGGCATGAGCGGTCACCGCTTCTGGCTGCCCTGGGTTTCAGCCAATCATCTGTACAGCATCACCGGTCTGGAGGAATTCGACCCTGCTCTATATCACAAACTGGGCAAATAGGCAGCTCGCGCCGGCCGCACACCTCTGCAGATGCATGTGCCGCCACTGGATCCATGCGGAATGTTAAGGCCTGACAGGTGATGACTATACATTTGTGGTCGATCAACGCGATTCGCTGGTTCTGCAACCCCTGTACCGGGTGGCCATTCGTCGAAGGTAAAAGCAGGCCCGGACAAGTGACTGGAACTACGGAGGGACGTGTAGTAGTATTCCGAATAGGTTGACCCCCGTGAAAATTGGTCGCAGCGTCATCCCATGGGATGTTGCTACAACCCTAAATCCATGAAGAAGTGAAAATGAATCCTCGAAAAGGCATACGGTCGTGAACCTACGGGTTGTTTTCTTTCTACTTCTATTCACTGCGGAAACAATGGGCAGAATCTCAGCCCAGACTGAAAAGCCAGGTTTTCAGCCGACCTTTGCCTCGTTGGAGAGTTCGACTCCCGTCCCCGAGTGGTTCAAGGACGCCAAGTTCGGCATCTATTTCCACTGGGGAGTTTACTCTGTCCCGGCATTTGGCAACGAATGGTACCCTCGCAGCATGTACATAAAGGGGTCTCCGGAGTATAAACACCATACGGAGATCTATGGGGACCCGGTGCAGTGGCCGTACAGCAATTTCATAACGGGAGCAAAGAACAAGCAAGGGGATTTTGTGCAGTTTGCCCCGAGACTCAAGTCGGAAGGGGGAAAATTCGACCCTGCGGAATGGGCACAGCTCTTTGCCGATGCAGGGGCGAAATTCGCCGGACCTGTAGCCGAACACCACGACGGCTTTTCGATGTGGGCAAGCAAGGTCAATCCCTGGAATGCGAAGGACATGGGTCCGAACCTTGACCTGGTGGGCCTGTTAACGGATGCGATCCGCAAGAAAGACATGAGAGTCATCCTCTCTATGCATCACGCATACAACATCACCGGCTACTTTCAACCGGCGCCTCAGATCAGTGATCCGAAGCTTCAAATGCTCTACGGGCAGCAGGGAAAAGATAAGAACGAAGCGTTCTGGCTGGGCAAGCATAAGGAAATCATCGACAGCTATAGGCCGGACATTATCTGGCAGGATTTCAACCTGCACATCATCTCGGGACATGTTCTTCTGGAATTCATGGCGTACTACTACAACAGGGCCGCGGAATGGAACAAAGAGGTGGTCGCTACATACAAGGATGGTCTGAATGCCAAATGCGCTGTGCTGGACTACGAACGCGGCGGTCCGGCCGATCTTACGGACAATTATTGGCTTACCGACGATGCGATCAGTTCCTCGAGTTGGTGCTACACCGAAGGAATTGGATACTATTCCGCGAGACAGATACTCCACAGCTTCATCGACAGGATAAGCAAAAATGGGAATGTGCTTCTCAATGTCTCCCCAAAGGCAGATGGCACAATACCTCAGGAGCAGAAGGATGTTCTGCTCGCCATGGGTGCCTGGCTCAAGAAATATGGCGAGGCGATATATGGCACGCGTGCGTGGGTTCAATACGGTGAAGGACCGACGAAAATGGGGGCCGCCCACGGAGTCATGTCGGCTCCGGCCCAGGGTACGGCCAACGACGTCCGCTATACCAGGTCGAAAGACAGCACGACGCTGTACGCACTTTTCCTGGGCTGGGAAACGGGGCAGCAAGATGTAGCACTCACGTCATTGTCTTCCAGCAGGATCGATCTCAGAAGGCTGAAATCTGTTGCTCTTATCAATGGCGACGCTGGAAAATACCTGCCGCTCACCTTCAAGCAGGACACAACAGGTTTGGTCATTCATTTGCCGGAACACTCTTTTGAAGCACTCGCTTATGTCATGAAACTCAGCTTCGACGGCACAATCCCAACACTCGACAGGTACGCTGACCTTGATTGTGCTCCGCACTATTACATCATCCCGGGCGATAACACGGGGAGCCTGGTGCTTGGCTCGGATCTGACGCTGACCGGCAACAGAAAAGTTCCTTCGAACCACTGGGAGTTACAATCTACAAGCAAAGGGTTTTATGAAATTCTGGCCGGTGATAACGGCAAAAGAGTTATCGCGTGCGATATTTCCGGCGGTAATTTGGTTATGTCAGATGTTGCAGGGAAGGAGAACCAGATCTGGAAAATTAACAGCGCACACAACGGGCTGCTCACGATCTCCAACAAGCAATTTCCCAATGTCATGTTGTCCATGAATAGTGCTCTCACGGAAGGGAAGAAAGCAGGATTGCTCAACTCGGACAATGGTTCTTCTTTCGGTTGGAGATTTGTCGAGGTCTGCGAGATGAAGCAGGAAGCCTTCAAACCGCATTCTGTTCCGGGAACGATAGAAGTAGAGGACTTTGATACCGGTTGTCCGGGTGATGCTTACTACGACAGAGACGATGTGAACGAAGGAGGGGAATATCGTCAGAACCAGGGAGTGGACATTGAACAATGTAGCGCCGGTGGCTCCAGCGTAGGTTGGACCCACGCCGGAGAATGGATGGCATATACAGTCACCGTAGCCACAACTGCGACGTACCAGGTGTCTTTCGCTGTCGCCTCCTCGTACGATAGTGGGAAGCTCCATCTCGAATGTGACGGCGTAGACAAAACGGGCACTATCGAAGTTCCCAATACGTCAGGATTTCAAAACTGGGAAGTCGTAAAAAAGACAGTAACACTGGATGCTGGTCGGCATGTCCTGAGACTGGTTGTCGACGGTGACTTCTTTAACCTTGACAAGATGGTCTTTGCGGAAACTAAATGATCTGCCTGTGTATCCGCAATTCCTGCCGGAGGCATTCCTACGGGACAATTCTCTTTTCAAGCTTGCTCCCATCTGTGTTCATCCGTTCTTCCCCCTCGGTGTTCTCGGTGGCAAAGACTTGCAGGAAACAGCGGCGGATCACATGGAACCGGCACGAGTGTCACATATGTTCAACGGAGGTCCTCACGTGAAAAACACGGTTGCAGGTATTGTCCTGGCAATCCACCTGGCAGGTGGAATTACTCTGGCTCAAACGGAACAGACTACCGTTGAAGATTTCAAACCATCATCTGCCAATCAACCAGGCAGGCTGTACCCTCAAGTCAACTCTGAAGGTCGTGTCCGCGCCAGTATCTCGGCACCTGCGGCTTTGAAAGTCCAGCTCGATATTGGCGCGGTCAAATACGATCTGTCGAAGGACACGAGTGGTGTCTGGACCGGTGACTCGAATCCACAAGACGAAGGGTTCCACTACTACCAGCTCTGGATTGACGGGGCCGCAGTTCCGGATCCGGGAAGTCTCTATTTCTACGGTGCCGGTCGCTGGGGTAGTGGAGTTGAAATACCTGCTAAGGATCAGGATTTCTATTCCCTCAGGAACGTGCCGCATGGCCAGATTCGCGAGCTTCCCTACTTCTCCAAGAGCAACAATAGCATGCGTCGTTGTTTCGTGTACACGCCTCCCGGATATGAAAAGGAGACTACAAAACGCTACCCCGTACTGTACTTGCAGCACGGAGGCGGCGAAGATGAGACCGGTTGGTCCAATCAGGGAAAGGCCAATCTCATCATGGACAATTTGATTGCCGAGGGGAAGGCCACGCCCTTTATCATTGTCATGGACAATGGCAGCTGGCGCATGCCGGGTGGAGCTCGCCCACCGCGGCAAGGCGAGCGTCCCAGCGGCCCCTGGCCACCGGTTGGATGGGCGGATGGATTTAAGAATACCCTCCTGGAAGACATCATTCCCATGATCGATGTTGACTTTCGCACCCTTGCAGATCAACCCCATCGGGCTATGGCCGGACTCTCCATGGGCGGTATGGAAACCAGGATCATCACTCTCGCCAAACCCGACATGTTTTCATATGTCGGCATATTCAGCGGCGGCAGCATTAGTATGGAAGATGTTGTCAAATCGCCGGGTTTCAGAGAAAAGGTCAAACTCGTGTTCGTCAGCTTTGGCAGTCGCGAATTGGAGACTCGAAGACCCGACGGTCTCTTTGGCGGAGACCATAGGGCGATCACAGATTCGCTCAAACAAGCCGGCATCAATAGTCGGTTTTATGTCTCTCCGCTAACGGCGCACGAGTGGCAGAGTTGGAGACGCAGCCTTCATGAATTTGCCCAACTGGTATTCAAAGACTAAAGGAGAAGCATCATGAAGCGCGATTTCATCGCCTTGGTTGTCGTCCTGGCTTTCTGTGGTTCGTTTTGTTTGGCGCAAACAGACCAGCCGACGGTGAAAGAAGACTTCGTGCCCTCGAGCCTCAATCAGCCCGGCCAGCAGTACCCGATGGTCAACTCACAGGGCTATGTACGACTTCGCATTGTGGCACCGCTGGCTCAAAGCGTAAGCGTCAGCCTTGGTGGAGGAGTAGGCACCAAGCTCACGAAGGCTGCCGACTCCACGTGGGCTGGCACGACGGCAAAACCGGAGGACAGAGGGTTTCACTACTACCATCTCACTATTGACGGGGGAGTGTTTAACGATCCGGGGACATTGAACTTCTATGGTTCCGTTCGTTGGGAAAGCGGCGTCGAAGTCCCTGCTCCGGACCAGGACTTCTATGCCCTCAAGGATGTGCCCCATGGAAGAGTCCAGCAGATTCTTTTTCCCTCGAAAAGCACAAACAGTTCGCGACGGGCGTTTGTTTACACCCCGCCCGATTACGACAAAGATCAGACGAAGCGCTATCCGGTTCTGTATCTGCAGCACGGCTGGGGCGAGGACGAGACTGCCTGGAGCAACCAGGGGCATGCCAATCTGATCATGGACAACCTGATCGCCGGAGCGACATGCAAGCCCTTCCTCATTGTGATGACCTACGGCATGACGAATGAAATCCGGTTCGGCGGAATCAGAGATTTCAGCATCAAACCGTTCCAAACGGTTCTTGTTGATGAGTTGATCCCGTACATCGACGCAAACTTCCGAACGCTCTCTGATCAACCCCATCGTGCCATGGCAGGCCTCTCCATGGGCGGGATGGAAACCAAGCTGATCACGATGGGCAACCTCGACACATTCTCGCATATCGGCCTGCTCAGCGGCGGAACCTTTTCGATGGACGATGTCAACAAAGCACCCGGCTTCAAGGAGAAGGTGAAGCTGGTTTTCGTGAGCTTCGGCAGCCGCGAGATCGACGGCACCAGACCGAACTTCTTTGGCAGCGACCCGAAGGCGAATGCCGAGGCACTGAAACAGGCCGGTATCAACAGTGTCTTCTATGTCTCTCCGGAAACGGCTCATGAGTTTCTGTCCTGGAGACGGAGCCTTCATGAACTCGCACCGCTTCTGTTCAACGATTGAACCATTCGGTAGGAAGCCGCGGTGAGAACCCCCGTCACATTGCTTGTCCTATTGCATGCGAGGATTGTCGCTTTCTATTCCGATACGCTCGCCTCCGTTGGTACCACGACAAAAGTTTGCTGAATCATTAATGAACGCTTGACCTTCACTAACACCAACACTGTGGCAACTATCATGAAAAGGCTCCCTCTCCTCCTACTGTGTGCTCTTCCGCTTTCGCTCTCAGCGCAGACCGCGAAGATCAAGATCGACGTTGACAGGACAATCGGAGAGATCGATCCGAAGATCTACGGCGTGTTCATGGAGCCCATCCATTTTACCGGGAGATTCATGGATCTGCCCGATACGGTCGACTTCAACACCATGTATGGAAACCTCTACGACCCGTCCTCTCCGCTTGCAGACGAGAACGGCTTCCGGAAGGACTACATCGAAGCGGCACGAGAACTGAAGATCACCAACATGCGCTGGCCAGGCGGGAATTTCGTGATGGGCTACAACTGGCAGGATGGTGTTGGACCGAAGGCGCAGAGGCCGGTTCGCATCAACCTCGCCTGGGGGGGACTGGACAACAACCACGTGGGCACGGATGAGTGGATGGCGCTGAACAAGGCGATGGGAAGCGAGAACATTGTCTGCGTCAACCTGGGCCTCGCCACGATCAACGACGCGTGCGGCTGGGTAGAATACTGCAACTATCCCAAAGGCACCACGTGGTCCGATCTGAGGGCCACAATGGGCAATCCACAACCGTACGGTGTCGCGATCTGGGACCTTGGCAATGAGGTCGACGGTTCGCCGTGGGAGCTGGGGCATAAGACCGCCGAAGAATACGTCAGGATTGCCAGGGAAGCTGCCAAGGCCATGCGCTCGGTTGATAACAAGATCAAGTTCGTTGCCTCCGGATCATCATATTACGAAAGCACCGGCCAGTGGGTTGAATGGAACCGGAAAGTGCTGGCAGGGCTGGGAGATATGATCGACTATCTCTCAATTCATCGCTACTGGGAGCCCTCGCCCAACTATTACTCGTTCATGGGGGCGAGCGCGATGGATTTTGAGGAAAAGATCAATGTGACAGCCGCCGGGATTGAAGCCGTCATGGCGATGAACGGTCTCAAGAACCCAATCTATATTTCCTTCGATGAATGGGGGACGTTTGGCAGGGATTTCCGCTCCGTTCTGCCAATTGCTCAATGCCTCAACTCGTTCCTCCGGCATGCGGACGTTGTGAAGATGGCCAACTTCACCATGTTTACCTCTCTGCTGGCGAGTGACAAAGAACGGAAGACATTCAAGTCGCCTTTGTTTCACACGTTCAAATTGTTCTCAAACAACTGCCGCGGCAATTCCATTGATACGTACGTCGAGTGCGACACCTTTAATGTCGACAAGTACAAGGGCATTCCGTATCTCGATGTGACCTCGGTGTATTCAGAAGAATCGAAGACAGTCTATGTGAATGTCGTCAACAGACATAAAGATAAGATGATCACCGCCGAGATCAACAGCACGTCCGGCAAGCTTACCGGGAAAGCGGAGATGAGCCTGGTGACCGCTTCTTCACTTGAGGAGCCATTCACCCCTGACAAGCAGGAGCAGTACAAGCCAGTGATCAAGGAAGCAAAGGTCGACGGTAACAAGATCACCTGCTCATTCCCGCCGCATTCGTTCACGCAGGTGCGGGTGAGCGTTGAGCCCCGCACTGAGGCATCAGGGAAATAGGCACAACCGACTATTCTCCCGGTGGTCGACCACGGCGGTAATGAGGCTGAGGCGGATGAGCATTGCAGCACGGGAGTCTCGGATCTCTGAACGTGATGAGGAGCGCTATGTCTCATAGAACAGCACTGTTGGTTCTCGTTGGCTTGCTCATGCCGCTTTGCCAGGCGTCCTCTTCCGAACCGACCGGGAAGCACCGGGTTATCGTCCTGACGGATATTGAAGCGGATCCTGATGACACACAATCGATGGTCCGGTTGCTGCTCTACTCGAACGTCATTGACATCAAGGGTCTTATTGCCACCACGTCCACACACATGAGAGACCAGATTCACCCGGAGTCGATCGAGAGGGTGATTCGAGCCTATGGAAAGGTTAAGCCGAATCTAGCAAGGCACGAAGCGGGATATCCCGACGCCGAGACGCTCCTGAAGCTGGTGAAGCGGGGTCTTCCAGAGTATGGGATGAAGGGAATTGGGGGAGGGAAAGATTCGCAGGGTTCAGAATGGATTCTCAAAGTCTTGAACGAAAATGATGCGCGCCCATTGTGGATATCTGTCTGGGGAGGAGCAAATACTCTTGCACAGGCGCTCTTCAAGATCAGCAAGACGAGAAATGAAGCGGACGCCCGCAAGCTGATCGCGCAACTCCGTGTATACACGATTTCCGATCAGGATGATACCGGAATCTGGATGCGGAATGCTTTTCCCGACCTCTTTTATGTCGTAAGCCCGGGCGGATATGGCGGTTCAACCTGGAGCGCGATTACAGAATATGCGCCTGGGTTCAACAGTGAGGTCATCAGCAACAAGTGGCTGGCCGAAAACATCCAGCAGGGACATGGAGCGTTGGGCGCCGTCTATCCCGATGTCGCGTATGGTATGGAAGGAGATACGCCATCCTGGTTGTCGCTGGTTCCGAATGGCCTCAGCACTCCGGAGCATCCAAACTGGGGAGCTTGGGGTGGCCGGTATGAGCTGTACAAGCCGGCTCTTGCGGAGTTGGATGTCAATGGATTTACAGGCGGTGTACCCACAGACCCGGAGACCAGGGCGATCTGGACTAATGCCGCCGATCGTTGGGCAGAGTATCTCGACAACGAATATGGCAGGGCGATTCGTGTGGACTCGACTGTTCGATCGGGCAACAAAGTCACACTGTGGAGGTGGAGGGAGGACTTCCAGAACGATTTTGCGGCAAGAATGGACTGGTGCACGAAGTCGTACAATGAGGCCAACCACCCGCCGGCGCCTATCCTGGCCCATCCCGGCGAGATATCCCTGCAAGCTGGCGAACCGTTCTGGCTGGATGGCAGCAGGAGCACTGACCCTGATGGGGACAACCTCAGCTATGTCTGGTTCCAGTATCCGGAGGCCGGCACGTACAGAGAGCTCATCAGAATCAATGGAGCGGAGAATCTGGCCAGATTGAACATCACAGCACCAGAGGTCAAGAAGAAAGAAACAGCCCACTTCATTCTGAAAGTGACGGACAAGGGGAGCCCACCCCTCTCTCGCTACAAGCGAGTCATTGTTAACCTCATGCCTAAGCAGAACGGATAGCAGAACGTCCACCATAAGAAGGTGCAGCTGTGAATCGAGTATTCCTGTTCGTCGTTGTCTTGTTTGCGTTCAGCGTTTGTGTCAATTCTCAGAACATTGTCAGGCAAGCACCTAAGGGCTTTGACTCGTTGCGAACTGATATTCCCCACGGAAGAATAGACACAATTCAATACGCGTCGAAGACTGTTGGAGTCACCCGAAAAGCTCTCATCTATACTCCTCCGGGGTTCTCGAAGGACAGGAAATACTCCTTGCTCTATCTCTTGCATGGTATCGGTGGTGATGAAAAGGAGTGGCTCAATGGCGGGCAACCCCAGGTGATCCTGGATAATCTCTATGCCAATAAGAGCATCGAGCCTATGATCGTCGTGATGCCGAATGGCCGGGCAATGAAGAACGATCGGGTGGAGGGGAACATTTTCGATAGCGCCAGGGTGCAGGCATTCGCGACATTCGAGCGAGACCTGCTTGACGACCTGATTCCTTTCATAGAAAAGACATACCCGGTGTACACGGATCGGGAACATCGTGCGATCGCAGGATTGTCAATGGGAGGGGGACAGTCGTTGAATTTCGGTCTGGCAAATCTTGATGTGTTTGCGTGGATCGGGGGCTTCTCATCTGCGCCAAACACGAGGAAACCTGAATTGCTTGTGCCCGATCCCGAACTAGCCAGGAAGAAGCTGAAACTGCTCTGGATATCCTGCGGCGCTGATGACGGTCTGATCATATTCAGTCAACGCACGCACGATTACCTCGAACAGAAGAAGGTGCCCCACATCTACTACATCGAGCCCGGCGTCCACGATTTCAAGGTCTGGAAGAACGGGCTGTACATGTTTGCCCGGCTCATCTTCAAACCGGTTGACGAGTCGGCCTTTCCTCAGTACAGCGTTGTGGGAGTTCCCGCTTCGACCAACGTGCGCAACGCGAAGTATCCCCGGATCCTGCCAGACCACCGCGTGATCTTCCAAACGACGGCGCCCGACGCAGAGAAGGTTCAGATCGATCTTGGTAAGTTGTACGATATGCAACGGGATACAGCAGGGGTCTGGAGCGTGACCACGGAACCTCAGGGTTCCGGATTCCATTACTATTCCCTGGTTGTAGATGGACTGGCGGTGGCTGATCCTGCCAGCGAGGCCTTCTATGGTATGGGACGGATGGCAAGCGGGATCGAGATACCGTATGAAGGAGAAGACTACTGCGCCTGCAAAGACGTGCCCCATGGCCAGATACGGATTCACACCTACTACTCCGCCGTTTTTGACAGGTGGCGTCAATGCTATGTGTACACGCCTCCGGGCTATGATACCGATCTCAAGGAAAAGTACCCCGTGCTCTACATCCTGCATGGCGGGGGCGAGGATGAACGGGGGTGGGCCACCCAGGGAAAAACGAATCTGATTCTCGATAACCTCATCGCAGAAGGAAAAGCAAAACCGATGCTCGTCGTCATGCCCGACGGGAATGTCGGCATGTTCGGCTTCGGGGAGAACACACTGAAGATGTTTGAGGCGGAGCTGAAACGGAGCGTCATTCCATATGTCGAGAAGACGTATCGTGCGGAGAGTGAGGCCAAGAACAGGGCGCTTGCGGGTCTCTCCATGGGAGGGCTGCAGACGCTGTATGTTGGACTCAACAACACAGATTTGTTCTCCGCTCTCGGCGTGTTTAGCTCCGGTTGGATACAGCCCATGCAGAATGCGCTTGCCGATGCGCAATACGCCTTCATGAAGAAGAATGCTGATAGGATCAACCAGGATCTCAGACTCTTCTGGATCGCGATGGGAGGCAAAGAGGATATCGCATACAAGAATTGTCATACGATGCTCGCGAAGTTCGATGAGATGAAGATCAAGTATACCTATTCTGAATATCCGGGTGGGCACACATGGCCGGTGTGGAGGGATAACCTCTACAGCATGGCCGCGTTACTGTTCAAGTAGGCGAAGTATCAGAGGAACAAAGCGAGATCCCCGAAATGAGAGCTATCCTGTTCAGTCTGGTCGTAGTCAGCGCTGTCCTGAGCGCTGAGGCGTGCGCTCAGGAGAGACTCTATCAGAATACCTTTCCCCTGGCCGACGTTGTCCTGCTGGATGGCCCATTCAAGCACGCGCGCGATCTGAACACGCACGTCCTCCTTCAGTTTGATGTTGATCGCCTGCTGGCTCCTTACCGTAGGGAGGCCGGCTTGACCCCAAAGGCGGAGAGCTATCCAAACTGGGAAGGACTTGACGGGCACATCGCTGGCCACTACCTGTCGGCGCTGGCACTCACCTACGCGGCGACCCGGAACCCGGAGTGCAAGCGACGCCTGGAATACATTGTGTCGGAAATCAGGGCGTGTCAGAATGCAAACACCGCGAACAATCCGGAGTGGGGAATCGGATATGCCGGGGGAGTCCCGAAGAGCAAGGACATCTGGTTCGGGTTGAAACACGGGGATGTGACCGCATATCGCTCAGCATGGGCGCCATGGTACAACGTGCATAAGATGTTTGCCGGATTGAGGGACGCATGGCTCTACGCCGGGAACGAAGATGCGAAGCGCGTATTTCTGGACTTCTGCAACTGGGGTCTGACCATTACCGATGCGCTGCCAGACTCCCAGATGCAGGCGATGCTCGAGACGGAACATGGCGGCATCGCTGAGATCTATGCAGATGCTCATCGCATGACAGGCGACGTCAAGTACCTGACTGCCGCCAGACGATTCGCGGATCGACCATTGCTGGAGGCAATGGCATCAGGAAGAGACAATCTCGACAATAAGCACGCCAATACTCAGATCCCCAAGGCAGTCGGGTTCCAGCGAATCGCGGAACTTACCCGGGACGAAGAATATGGTCGAGCAGGCAGGTTCTTCTGGGACACGGTAACACGGACTCGCAGTCTCGCGTTTGGGGGAAACAGCAGAAGGGAATTCTTCCCCGCCGACGCCGCATGCGGCGACTTCGTCATTGATGTGGAAGGCCCCGAGTCGTGCAATTCCTACAACATGCTGAAGTTGACTGAGGGCCTCTTCCGAGCGGACCCGTCGGCACGATTCACAGACTACTATGAACGAACGCTGTTCAATCATATACTCTCAACCCAGCATCCGGCGCACGGCGGCTTTGTGTATTTCACGCCTGCGCGCCCCCGCCACTATAGAGTGTATTCCGCCCCGAATGAGGCGATGTGGTGCTGCGTGGGTACCGGCATGGAAAACCATGCGAAGTACAATCAGTTCATCTATACTCATCGGAATGATTCCCTGTTCCTCAACCTCTTTATTGCATCAGAGCTCCACTGGAGAGAAAAGGGAGTGACGATCAGACAGGAAACCACATTCCCATATGAAGAGCAGACGACTCTGGTGGTCACTGAAGGAGCTTCACGAGTATGCGTGTTGGTGCGCTATCCATCATGGGTGGCGGAGGGAGCGCTCAGGATCACTGTCAATGGCGAGCATGAATCATACACGTCGCATCCATCGTCGTATATCGCCATCGACCGGCTGTGGACCGCCGGCGATACGCTGCGGGTCACCCTGCCCATGCGGACGACCGTTGAGTATCTGCCTCACGTTCCGACCTATGTTGCGTTCATGCGGGGCCCGATACTGCTCGCGGCAAAGGCCGGCACGGAGGACCTGGCAGGGCTCGTTGCAGATGGAAGCAGATGGGGACATATGGCGGGCGGCAAGAGACTCCCACTCGACGAAGCTCCTCTCCTGATCGAGGATGACATCGCCAGACTTGCGGAATCGTTGGTGCCGGTCGAAGGGACTCCCCTGACGTTTGCATTCCCCGCGGTGTCGATGATCAATCCTGTTCAAGCGTTGCTGGAACCGTTCTTTCAAATCCACGACGCACGGTACATGATGTACTGGATGGCGTTGACCCGTGCACAGTATCAATCGTATCGCGACTCGATCGCAGCAGCCGATCGTGAGTCGTTGGAGCTGCAACGACGCACCGTCGATGCTGTTGCGCCCGGCGAGCAGCAACCGGAAGCTGATCACGCGCTGCAGAGCGCAGAATCACATTCCGGCACGTATCTCGATGCATTCTGGCGGGATGCCGGCAACGGAGGCTATTTCAGCTACTCCTTGTCGACGAACGGCGAGACGGATTTGCGTTTGAGGGTGCGATACTGGGGGCAGGAATGGGGAAGGAGGATCTTTGACATCTATGTCGACGAGGAAAAGCTCCTTACGGAAGACAACACGGGCAGATGGTGTCGGTCGACGTTCCAGGATGTTGAGTATGAGATTCCAGACTCGATAGTCAGGGGGAAGCGGAATGTTCGAGTGAAATTTCAGGCGCAGCCCGGCAGTACGGCGGGCGCGGCGTATGGCATCCAACTGGTCAGGGAGAAGGACGCGGCAGGAATGGACTAAGGACCGGTGCGGCCAGGGCCGTCGACGCGACGGCAGAAGGGGGGAAGGGAACGAACTACGTGATGATGGTGAACAACGGCAGAACCATTGATTCCTCTGTAGAGGTCCAATAGCTTTCCCCAGTCAGGTCCAAAACCTTTCCCCAGGGTAGGGTCAAAAGGATTCCCCAAGCCAGGGTCAAAACCTTTCCCCAGGCAGGGTCAGAACCTTTCCCCACCCAGGTCCAAAACCTTTCCCCACCTGTTGCAGATCCGCTCAGCAGTGCCATTTTGTGCTCAGATCGAGTCTCCATCACCCGACGAGGAGGGCACACAGTGGCTTTTCGCGAGATCAGCACCATGGACGTATGGGAAGTACTCCGTCGCTGGCACGACCGGCACAGCATCTCAAAGATCGCTCAGGCTCTGGGCTATGACCGTAAGACAGTCAGGCCTATATCCACTTTGCAGTACGTAAAGGTCTCTCACTGGACAGCCCGTTGCCGGCCAGAGAGGATGTCCTCTGCCTCCTTGGCGAGATGGACGGCTGTGGCGGCCGAACGCCCGGAGCCCAAACCCTTCTGGAACAGTACCGGGAAGAACTCGAGACCCTGGTGGGCGACCGAGATCTACCCGTGACACCCAAAGACGCCTTCGACATCCTCCTGGAACGCCATGGCCTCCGGGGACGGGTCAGCTACAGCTCATTCAAGCGTTTTGCCCTCGCCCACCAGATCACGCCTGGCGGCAGGACCACGACCTGCCGCATCGAAGTCGAACCCGGCACAGAGATCCAGATCGATTACTGCCGGATCGGACTCTGGTACGACCGGTTGCGGGAACACCGCCGAGTCCTGTACGCCTTCATCGGGACGCTCTCCCACAGCCGGCACAAGTACATCGAGCTCGTCTTCACCCAGGATCAGAAGAGCTTTGCCTCCTCCCACGCCCGGATGTTCGAGTACTTCGGGGGTGTCCCGAAACGCATCGTCCTCGATAACTTGAAGGCGGGCGTCATCAAGCCAGATCTCTATGATCCCCGATTGAACCGCTCCTACCAGGAGCTCGCCGAGCACTACGACATCTTCGTCGATCCAGCCCGCATCAAGGCTCCGAAGGACAAAGGGAAAGTCGAACGCGATGTCCGTACCGTTCGTCAGGCTGTCCGTAAAATCATGGTGCTCAACCCCACGGCCAGTCTCGGTGAACTCAACGGTCTGGCCTCTCACTGGTGCCGTGACGAATACGGCCAGAGAAAACACGGCACGACGCGTGAGCAGCCCTTTGTCGTCTTTTGTGAGAAAGAACGGCCTGCACTGAAGGCCCTACCCCAGCAAGCGTTCGAACCCGTCGAGTGGAAAATAGCCACCGTCCACGCCGACCACTACATCCAGTACAACGGGAAGGCCTACTCGGTGCCCCATCCCTACGTCGGCCGGAAAGTCTGGGTCCGGGCCAGCGAACATCTCCTGAAAGTCTTCTACAACGAGGAACTCGTCGCCCAACACGTCATCGACCGGCACTACCGCCACACCGACTACACCCACTTCCCCGAAAACGTTCGTGCGGCACTGGACTCAGGACTCCAGAAGGGGCTCCTGGAACGAGCCCAGAGGATCAGTCCTCACTTCCACCGAATCATCCGCGATCTGCTCGAAGTCCACGCCTTCATCAACCTGCGCCGGGCGCTCGGACTTGTGGCAATCGCAGAGAAGGAGGACGCCTCCCTGGTTGACCGCGCTGCGGCCTTTGCCCTGGAACACCACCTCAACCTGCACCCGCGGCTCTTCCGTGAGCTCCTCGGAAAACTCCGCCTTCAAGCGCAGGCGAGTGAACCACTTCCACTGTCCGAGGAGACCCTTTCCTTCGTCCGCGACATCACCTACTTCATCCGAAAGGACGCTTCCTTCTCATGAACGATCAGATCATCCATCAACTCCGAGTCCTGAAGCTCCCCGGCATGCGCGAGAACCTGGAAGCCCGCCTCCGCGAGGCCGAAGGCACTGACCTCTCCTACGCCGAGTTCCTCTCCATGATCCTCACCGACGAACTCGAGCTCCGGACCAATCGCCGCATCCTGCGGCTCCTCCACCATGCCGCCCTCGGGGCCGAGAAAACGGTCGACACCGACTTCGCCGTCAACCCCTCAGTCAACGCCAAGCTTATCAATCCTTGGCCAGCTGCCGCTTCATCGAGCGGGGCGAGGGAGTCTTTTCTGCTGGGTCCCACCGGCACCGGCAAAACCCATCTGGCCAAGGCCCTCGCCCATGCCGCCTGCCGAAAGCTCTTTGCCGTCGGCTTCTACAGCTTCCACCAACTCTTTGCCGATCTTGCCGTGGCCGATCTCCACAAACCGCCTGCATCTCATGATGAAGAAACTCCTCCGTCTCGATCTCCTGGTCATCGACGACTTCGGCTTCAAGTCCATCGACCAGCAGTCAGCCGAACGCTTCTACGCCATCGTCGACGAACGCTTCGGACAGAAGTCCATCATCCTCACCTCCAACCGCGCCATGACCGACTGGGTCAAGCTCTTCCCCGATCCTGTCATCGCCAACGCTATCATGGACCGGCTGGCTCACACATCTCACCAGATCATCATCAAAGGGCAGTCCTACCGGAAGAAGCTTGCACCAAAAATCGACGAGTGAACACGACCACATCACAACCGATCACATGCCCCGATCGCCTCCAACTCCAAACGCTTGACAACCCGAAACCAGGGTTGTATACTAACGCTCAATCACGACAACAGGTGGGGAATAGTTATGAACCTCCCTGGGGAATATCGTGGACCT
>CAWABB010000005.1:0-56727 GCA_963780165.1 uncultured Ignavibacteria bacterium
CCGATTGAAATGCCGATGCACGACCATCGGAGGACTCCGCCGCGATTCGGTGGGTGTTGCTAGGACCATGGAGACTTAATGGCTGGACTATTCGGTGCTGTGTCGACCCCATCCGATGATACTCCGGCGACGATCATCGAGTGCCTTGCACGCGCCGCGAAACACGGATCATGGGTGAAATCGCGCAGGGTGGACACCCGGACATGCAGTCTGATGGCCCACTGTGCGGACGAACGCATCTCAATTGCCAGGAACTCGGGCCGGATCTTGGCAATCCAGGGTGAGGTATTTGGGATATCTACTCCAACCGCGCCGGACGTGACAGCAGGCGACAGTCCAGCCTCTGTCGATTCATTGATGTCACTGTACCTGTCCCGTGGCGCGCCCGGACTGTGTGGCCTCAACGGCACGTACGTCGTCGCCGTCTTTGACGAGACAAGTGAGACGTTGAGCCTTATCAGTGACCGCGGCGGTTTCAGCCACCTCTATTACTGGCACCATGGAGAGGTGCTTGTCTTTGCGGACGAACTCCCTTCCCTTCTTGCCCATCCAAAGATCTCCCGCGACATCAACCTGCAAACGGTCGGGGATATCTTGACGGTCGGATATCCGCTCTCCGACCGCACGCTCTTCGCTGCGATCTCGCTGCTGCCCGCAGCAACGGTGCTTACCTTTCACCGCGGATCGATGTCGCTGCAGAAATACTGGGACTACGAGTTCAGCTCGGACTCGGGACCCGTCGACGTTCGGGACCTCTCCCAGAAAGCATGGGATGCCATTGGCCGTTCCGTGGTCGTTCGAACATCACCACGCGTCTGCGTTCCGATCACCGGTGGCCTCGACTCGCGAACCGTGGCAGGCGCGCTTCAGCGTTTCACCCCAGGCACAAGCGTTCTTACGGACACGATCGGTCCGCCCAGTTGTATTGACGTTCAATACGGCAGACGTATTGCACATCGACTGGGGTTTCCCCACAGGCATGAGGAACTGGACTCCGACTACATCTCCCGGTATGGGCCAGAGATTGTGCGCATCCTTGGCGGCAGTGCAGGCTGTTACACCGGGTGGGTCCTCGCCCAGAACCAGATTCTTCTCGACTTTGGCAGACCCGTGGTAATGACCGGATTTCTCGGAGACTGTCTCTCGGGGGGACATCTTCCGGTGGCGATGGCCGACAGCACCAGAGACGACGAAGTGCTGAATCATCTCTATGCACACAGCTACGAGACTGTGTTCTCCGCCGAAGCATTGAAGAGACTTCTGCGGCCGGAGCTCGTTTCTCGCATTGAGGGCTCCGCTCACGAAACCATTGCGCGGACCTTCAGGGAGGCCAAAGCCGAGTCGCCATTACACCGATGCGACTACGTCGACCTGGTTCAGCGGCAGCGCCGGTTCATCTGCACCCACATTGCGCTCCACCAACCGGTTGCCCCTGTCCGGGATCCCTTCACCGACGTCGATGTTGTGGATTTCTTCATGCGGCTGCCTCTGAAAAGCAGATTGCGGCAGGATCTCTATGTCTCTATGATCAAGCGGTTCCTCCCGGAGCTCGCCCGCTTGCCTCGAAGCTCCGATGGTCTCCCATTGACAGCCTCGCGGCCACGCAGGGAACTCTCCTTTTTCCAAAACAGGATGCGCAAGAGGATGACTGAAGACCCGGCGGGCGCTCGGCTTGCACGGTGAGAGCACCGCTCTGTCCCGGACATGCTTCGACTACGGAGCGAATTTTAGAGCAGGGTCGCGGGAGTACGTCACGCATCTCCTGGGAGACTCACGGGTCCTGCCGGACTTAGTCAGCAAGTCTGAAGTCGAATCCCTGCTGGCAACCCACCTCTCTGGTGCGAAGAACCTCTACCGTCAAGTCAGCGCATTGGCCACTCTGGCAGAGGCGTTCAGGCAATTCGTGGAGTAGGCACCCCGGGTGGGCACGGAGCACCCGGGCAGTCGCGGGCCCTCGAAATCCGCTCCGGGCGCAATTGGGCTCAGAAGTTGAGATGGATATTGGGGAGCCGCGTGGCCTCGTACACACGGGAGGCGTGCGTGACCGGGTCCTCGGTATTGCGGGACATAAGATGCGTCGCGGCATCATAGCACTGCCGCAGTTGCTCGTTCACCCACCAGTCCCGCCGTCCGGATGAGTGCATCCCTTTGAACGTTTCGAGGGCCATCGCCACCTCGAAGCCCGGGGGATTATAGGGAAAACCATACTTCGATGCTGAGATATGCGCGTGGTACTCTCGCGAATCCACATAGTGAAGGAGCTTCCTGAACTTTCCCGTCCGCCAGAAGGGGTGCATTGGGCGATGCGGATAGATCATCGCAAAGGCGTACAGGTTGAACGCATGATACCCCACGGCCCTCAGGAAGTCCGATCGCTTCTTCGACACGGATCGACGGAGCCGGTCAACTTTCTGACGACCCCGCTGGAGCAGTGAGGATGGCATCGTCAGGGCATGCTCGATCAATCCGGATCGCGCTATTGTAAGCCGATCGTCCACGCATTCCATGAACCGATCCAGTTCGGTTCCGGCGCGGGTGCAACCGTGATGTGCCATAAGGGCGGCGGAGGCCGCAAACCATAGCTGGTGGTTGAAGGTCATATCCAGGTCCAGGACAGTCCCGTCGATCTCGACGGGGTGCCACACCCCAAGGGCCGGCTCGAGGATGTGCAGCTCGAAGACTTGCTGTGCAAGATCTCGAAGTTCCGGACGATCCAATATCTCATAGGACTCGAGAAGCGCTTCGATCGTCCACGCCTGGCCTACCAATCCGTTACAGCGGTCCTTCTTTGGGTTCAGTCGGTGATAGAAGGTCTTCCGCTGTGGCCGCGCTTCTTCGCTGGACAGATACGCCGCAGCACGGCGGCCTGCTTCCAGGAACGAGCGATCCCCGGATATCCGGTAGGCAGCAACGAAGGTGATCAGCCAATGTGAGGTAGTACGTACCGGCGTTTCCGGATCATGGTATGGACCATTGTGGCCAGCATGCATGCGACCCGTCGCGGGATCCATCTGGCCGATAGCTGCGCTGGCGCTCTGGGTAATGACGTCATGCAGCGTCATCTGTCTCTCCCGCAGCGCGCCGCACGTAGTATCTCATTCTCCCCAGCGTGCTCGCCAATGCACACGCCCACGCAACAGCCCACAGGGGGATCACCATCCGCTTCATATCGGGAGTCCCTCGTTCGCGAATGAGACCAAGGATCCCCAGCGGTGATGGCGGCAGAGCTTCGGTAACAAGTTGTCGAACCTGTCGGGAACGCGGCCGCCCCTCCGCCTTCCACACTCTTGGGTGCCCCTGGCCAATCCTGTATTGCTTCTTCAGCAGCGACCTGAGCATGCGGGCTTGCTTGTATACAATCATCTGAGGGTCGTACACCAGCTTGAATCCGCGTCGCGTTGCGGCGCCTGTCCACAGAACGTCACCGCCGGAACGGATCTCGGCCTGAAACGGCCCGATCGCATCAAACACCTCCCGCCGGACCATCAGGTTCCCGGTCTTGGCCACACCCCGGCGCGTGATACTGCGCTTCATTTCAAGATTGGCGATAGAATCAAACATCTCCGCATATGTTTTCCTAGGAGAGAAGAAGAACTTCACCTCTCCCCCGACAAGGGCTGCCTCCTCGCGCACCAAGCTCGCCACGCCACGCTCGAGCCACTCCGGAATAGGAGCACAGTCCGCGTCCGTCAGGGCGATCACGGACCCCTTTGCCCACTGAAGAGCGAGGTTACGGGCAGCATAGGGACTGCGCACACCCTCTTCAGCAAGCGCATTGACGGCGTACCGCTTCACCACGTCCAGGGTGTTGTCATGGGAGCCGTTGTCAACAACGAGAATCTCGAAGCGGTCACGAGGATACGTTTGTGTGCCTAGCGCGTCGAGGCATCGCTTGATCATACCCGGCATATTGAGGACCGGCACAATAACTGAAACGAAGGGCAGCTCACGTTTCGCCTGTCCCGGTGTGCTTGAATCGTTGCCCATCACTGCGCATCCCTCCTACGCACCATCAATGATTCCCAATACGGGAGAAGCTGATTGTGCGTAATGTGGGCCCATGTGAACCGGTCGGTGTCCTTTCGAATCACCGTTGAATCAAATTGGCATCGCCGGTCGTGCAGCTGCTCGAGCGCACGTTGAAATGCCTCGGGAGTGTCTTGGCAGAGCACGCCGTTGCTCGACCCCACGAGGTGGCGATTCTCGGAAGTCTCCGTGGCCACCACTACCATGCCCGCGAGGAGGTACTCAAAGATCTTGGTTGACGGTTGATTGTCGAATTCAGGGACAATCGGGATGTAGGCCACGCCCACGTTGTTGCGCACCAGGAAGGGCCTCAAAGCCGCATGAGGAACCCGGCCGATATACTCCACCTTCGAGTCGGTATCGTACGTCGCGATGGCAGTCCGGAGAGCCTCCTCGTCGGAAGGCGAGCCTCCGCCGACGATTTCATACGTGGCGTGCCTACGATCGGGAGAGCCCTGATAGAAACGGCAGAATCCCTGGACTGTCTCGTGAATCCTTCGGTGCTGCAGAGTCCCGACATAGAGGAGCCTTAAAGGATCGAAACCCTTGTTGCCAGTCTCAACAGGGTCTGCCCCGAGCGGGATTACCTTACACTTCGTTTCCGGAAGCCCAAGCTGCTTGCGAAGTCCGTCGGCAATGATTGAGATATTTCCGAAGAACAACGATTCGATGGCGAGAAGCTTGTTGTGGAAGAACGTTTGGATCGTTCCTCCTCTGACGTACCCGGTCCGAATGTCCAAAACCGTTGGCGCGGAGCGCGAACCAATGCTGAGAAGGCTGCATCCCGCGAAGTATACGACAGCGTGGAGATCGTACTCGGGACGGGCGAGTTCCGCGCGTGCCCTGCGAATGAGTCGCGCCAGCCGGGCCACTTTCCCCCCGGAGCGACTGACAAGGATGACTCGGGTACCCTCCGGATCGGGGGTCTCGTGCCCGTAGTCCCAGCAGACATACGTGAAGTCAACCAGATCCCTGAGATGCCGACAATACTGGTAGGGATCCACCAGGGAGCCGAATTGTGAACGTGCGATGATGAGGATTTTTCGTTTCACGCGTGGTGTTCCGGGCCCGTCGAGGGAACGTGGAACATGAAGCAATAGTTACAGCAGTCCGGGTGAAGATGCAACCGGGGGTCGTATCCCCCAACACAGAGTATACTGTAGTACAATATGCATGCCAACCGGGAGAGGCTCGGCCGAATGGCTCGACGGCCAGCTCAACACAGCGATGCCGAACCCTGTGGGGAAAGCGGCGAGCACGCATGCGGACGGCATCTACCCGAAACGGCATTGCGAAAAAAAAAGGAGACCCACCCCAACGGGTGGGCCTCCCAGCCACGATACTGCTTCTGCTAAGATTACTTCACGAACATCATCTTCTTGACAAGCATCCCCGTGCCTGTCGTCAGGCGATACAGGTACAGACCTGTCGGCAGTGATGCTGCCTCGAAGCGGGCAGTGTGACGCCCTGCTCGCTGAACCTGATCCACCAGCACTGCCACCCGTTCACCCAAGACGTTGTAGACTTCCAGCGTAACATGCGACGGTTCCGGAAGTGCATAGTCGATGTTGGTCGAAGGATTGAATGGATTCGGGTAGTTCTGGGTCAGCGAGAGCTCGGTGGGTAGGACCTCGAGCTCGCTGGCTTCCTTCTCTACAACTACCGCTTCACCGTCACCGCTTCCAGTCGCGACCTCAGGACTGGCAGCCGTGGACGTTGGCGCGAGCGCAACGTTGTCCAGGAAGATCGTGGTCGAAGCCGTTGAGCTCACAAAGTAGAACTGTAGCATCGCGTCCTTCACGGTGCCGGCGAAGTTCCCTGTTGTGAAGTCGATGGTGAAGGTCTGGAAAGACGTTCCAAGCGAGATTGTCCGGAACGGGAACCCGTACGTTGTGTAGTCCTCATCCTGCTCGATGACGCGCACGCGGAACGTTGTGGCTTTCGACGCGTAGGCTGAGAAGGTCAAACGATAGGGTGTGCCCGAGACCAGGGTCAAGCCCGTCTGGTACAACTGGTTGTTCGTTCCGATGACGCTCCCCAGGACCACCCGGCCTTTCTGGGTCCCTTCCGCAACCGGCGCGGTGTTCACAACGTCAAATGCATTCCCGGTCCCGTTGTGGAAGAACCGCCAGGGCGCGACTCCTGCTTCAAACCCACCGTTTGTCACGATGTTGCCTGCCGGTGGCGGGGGAGTGGTTTCCGTGCCGAGGACGATATTGTCGAAGTAGATCGACGTCGACGGAGAAGATTTCACAAAGTAGAACTGCAGCATTCCGTCATTCACGGCACCGGCGAAGTTCTGCGCTGTGAAATCCACGCTGAACGTTTGCCAACCGGTGGTCAGATTGAATGTCTGGAACGGGAACCCGTACGTGGTATAGTCATCATTCTGTTCGATCACCCGCGCCTGGATCGTCGTTGCTTTCGAGGCGTAGGCCTGGAATGTCAGGTGATACTGCTTGCCCGCTTCCAGCGGCAACGCGGTCTGGTAAAGCTGGTTGTTGCTTCCGATCGTCGATCCAAGAGTGACCTTGGCCTTGCGGGCTCCCTCCGCAACGGGCGCGTCGGTGACGACTGAGAATCCGTTTCCGGTGCCGCCGTTGGAATAGTGTCTCCATTCCACCGTCCCTTCCTCAAATCCTCCATTCAGGAGGATATTTCCCGTGGGCGGGGGAGGTGTGGTCGTAATGTTGAAGGCATTCGATGTTGCCCCGGTCAGCCCGGTCGCGGATGCCACCAGCGTATAACCGTTCCCGACGTTGGAAATAGAGAGGGTGCTGAACGTCGCGACGCCACCTACCGCGTTCACCGTCTTTGTTCCGTTCAGGGTTCCTCCTCCGGGATTGCTTCCCAGAGCGACCGTCACGCTGCGCGTATCAGTTGTCACGAGTGTGCCCGCTGCGTCCTCAATGCGGACGGTGACCGACGGTGTGATCGTCGCACCCGGCTGTGCGCCCGAAGGCTGCGTGCCAAACGAAAGCTTCGTTGCGGTCTGCGGAGGAGTGACGCTGGTGACGTTGAAAGAGTTCGTCGTAGCACCCGTCAGGCCCGACGCTGACGCCACGAGCGTGTAGCCCGTGCCGGATTTGTCGATCGAGAGGTTGCTGAATGTCGCTATTCCCCCCACGGCGGAGACCGTCTTGGTCCCGGCAAGTGTGCCGCCCGCGGGGTTGGCCCCGAGCGCAATGGTGACGCTTCTCGTTTCAGTCGTCACCAGGTTGCCATTCGCGTCCTGAATCAAGACCGTCACCGGGGGATTGATCGAGTTGCCCGCCTGGGTGTTGGACGGCTGAGTGCCAATCGACAGTTTCGTCGCCGGTCCAACAGGCGGAGCAGGCGATCCATACCGAACGAGCAGCGCCGGGCCTGGCCATGAAATCGAAATCCCAAAGCCCGATGAATTCGAGTACACGGTGAAGGTGTTCGTGCCATTCCTGATGGCACTCACGGGGAAATCCCGGACGTTGTAAGACCAGTGTTCGTCCTGCCCGAATAGAGGGAACTGGTAACTGTTGATCTTGGTGTACCCGGTTTCGCCAGCGAGCGCCTGCTTGTTCGTTCCATTCCAGGTGGTAATGAGCATCTTGACGGACGTTGCCCCGGAGAGGTTGTCTGTCGTCGGAATGACGATGCTGCACGTCTTTGATTCTCTTGTCTTTCGAGCAGAGAAACGGGCAGGCACATTGCTCGCCTTGTAGAGCTTCACCGAAGCATTCGACCGCCGAAGAGTGACGTTTGTGACCTCGTCAGTTACAAACCACACGCCGTTGGTTCCACGGATCCGTGCCACGAGTTTCATTCCACTCTGGTCGGGCACGAGGCTTGTATTCCATGTAACATGATACGGAGCACTCGTTGACGTTCCGATGTGGTTCTTGATATCAACGGAAGTCTCCGATTTGTTCCGATGGTAATCATAATGCCAGTCGCGATAGACCCCATCCCCATCTGTATCGTAACCTTCGTAGTAGCCGACCAGGTCGACGCGATTCACCGACCCTGAAGTGGCAACGTTGATCGTCGGATTCTCGCCAAGAGTTCCCCCGGCCGTCGGTGAGCTGATGGACCCGGTCGGATGCGATTTGCTGGACCCATAGTATATCCTGATGACAATTCCGAACTGGCCGTACTGTCCCCAGCCGAAGTCGTAGCAGGTCTGACCTGCGTTCTTGCCTTCAAAAGTGTTCGTGCCCTGTTTGAGATTACTGAGAGGGATGTTGACCCCGGCAATCATGCCCCCCAAATAGCACTCAGGAGATTCGGGCCCGGGCGTTGTCTGCAAATCAGAGATTGGTATCCACGCATTGCTATTGAACCGTATCGCCTTCCCGTAGGTACCCGTGTGCCACATATCTATGGCAATGAGAGCTTCCGCCCGAACAGCGCCCGCAAGATCGTCGATCGAGATCGAGAGCACCGGATTGGGTAGGTATGTCCGCGCGGTCGCGTTGGGGGCATTTGGATCTATGACTCGCCAGTCGGAGAACGACATCATCGCCCGTGAGTATTCCTTGTATATATCGCCGGGCTGGGGGTGACGAAAGAGCGGCGTTTGAGAAAGCACAGTGCTGAGAGACACGAGGGTCAACACGGCGACTGCGTGGAATCGCATCAATAACGCGGACCTCATGCGAGTGTTCATGAAAGGACCTCACATCGATGAGAGATTAACAAATGAGTTTGATCACACTGTGCCGACCGCCCCAACAAAACCCAACTGAGGGGAGGAGAACGTCCGTGGAGGATTGCAGCTAAGAGGTAGTGCGAGTTGAACAATTCAATATACACACCTTGTGCGCCTTCACGCAACACCCTTCAACGGATTTGTGTGGCACGTCACAGAGGTTGTGACTCAACGCACGAGAGAGTTCGGGGCGCTTGCGACAGGACACACGTGGAACCTTCACGCGTGTCATTCTGGCATGCGACGGCGAAGATTGGCGAAGGGATACGATCGTGGTATGCGACACCTTAACGCAAGAAAGCGTGGGAGACTCCGCTACGAGATTAAATCCTATTCATGTTCGCTTCATCTAGTCCTTGACATCGGTGACATCTCCTCCAGGACCATTGTATTTTCTCCAAGTACACCGCCCAAGCAGTGAAGTTCGCCTGAACTCCCCAGCCCGCAACTACGCCTCTCACCTGATTTTCGGACTTTGGCCTGTGGCACACGTGTTGACGTTTATCACGCCGCAACGTCAGTCAGTCGCGCGTACAAATCTTATCCATGGCCAGACACAGGCTCATACCTGCGCTTCTCTTCGTCCTATTCTCCTCGCAACTGGCGCTCTCTCAATCAGGTGTCACCCGAGTATGGGCAGTGGATGACGGAGAGAAGGTGAAGCGTGACGATCTGGCGCACTGGGCCGCCGCGAGTTCCGACAACGCCGTCTGGGATGGCGCTACCATTCGCCTCTTCGGCGCGCGCAACGAGATCGTTGCCTTCCAGCTTATCCTCGAGGCCCGCGGCTCCGGCGCCAGTGATGTGAACGTGCTCCTGGACTCCCTGAACGGCCCCGGGTACATGATCGCTAACCGCTCCACCAATGACGATCCCTTTGACTTTGTCGGCCGCCACATCGAGCTGTTTCTCGAGCAGTACATCAACGTCACCCAGCGAAGTCTCACCGGGTTGGCGCACGCCTGGTCCTCTGCCCGTCCCCTGCCCGATAGCGACCACCTGGGATGGATCCCTGATGCCCTCATCCCCTTCCAGGCAACACCAGGTACGGCCGACTGGATTGGCGGCGCCCCCTTTGTCATCGGAGCTGGCCGCAACCAGGGCGTCTGGGTGGACATCACCATTCCCCGTGACGCTCCTCCGGGAACGTATCGCTCCACCGTGCGTGTCACTGAGAACGGACGACAGACCTTCGCCGTCCCCCTGGAACTTCAGGTCTACAGCTTCACGCTCCCGGACTCTACCCACTTCCACAACATGTTCTTCCTGGAGCAGGCGCTCCTGACGCGTCACCCCGGCATCACACTCGGGTCGCAGGCCTACTGGCAACTCTTCCAAAAATACATGCTCCTGGCCCACCGCCACCGCATGGATTTGTCCGATGGCCGCCGCAAGATTGCCGACTTCGATGCGCAGCTCAAGGGTTATTACACCGGCACACGCTACAGTCCCGCCTTCGGCTATGACGGGCCTGGCAGGGGCGTCGGCAACACCACCTACTCCATCGGCACCTATGACCAACCCAACAACGGGCGGGTCTCGGACTTCGATCCTGCCACCCGTGAGGCCTGGTGGGCTGCTGCCGATGCCTGGGAAGGCTGGTTCCGCAACAACGCCCCGGATGTCGTGCGATTCAAGTATATGATCGATGAGCCTGACCGTGACACCGCCGCCTTCTATCCCGTCATCCGTGAACGGGCCGGCTGGCTCAAGGCCAACCCCGGCATCGGCAAAGACCTCATGGTCTACTGTACCGTCAAGATGGATCCCCGGCTTGATGGCTTCGTCGACTTCTGGAGTCTGACCGGTCAATCGGCATATGATCCCGGCGACGGCATCCTGCAGGGATATGTCTCGACCGCTGCCAGAGAGCGCCGCGCCCGCGGCCAGAAAGTCGGTATCTACAACAGCAATCGACCCTCGTACGGTATCTTCGAGTGGATCGACAACGTCGCCACCGACCCCAGGGTCATCCCCTGGGTCTCCCGGAAGTACGACGTCGATCAGTACTTCCTCTGGGAAACCGGCTATGTCTACACCATGAACATAGCCACCAAACGAAACCCCTGGGTCACGCCCTATCAGGCCTACAGCGGCGGCAAGGTCATCTGGGGACTGGGTTCCGTCTTCTACACCGGCAACGACAACCTCTTCCCCGACGAGAGCCGCGGCATTGACGGACCGATTGCCTCCATCCGCATCAAGAACTGGAGGCGCGGCCAGCAGGACTACGAATACCTCCACCTGGCACAGCAGGCAGGCATCGACGCCCGATCTCTCGTCGACGGCATCGTCCCCGCTGCCTTCGACGACTACACGGGCGACTATACGTCCCAGCGCAACCAGGCCACCTTCGCCCAGCGCGGATTCAAGTTCGAGAACGCTCGACGGACGCTCGCCGATCTCGTCGAGCAGACAACGAAGACAGGCGTATTGCCGACAGGCACGTTCACGGCAACGCCGACACAGTTGCCAGCCGGCGGCGGGGCAGTGACGCTGTCCTGGACCTCGACGGCGGCAACAAGCGCAAGCATCGACCAGGGGATCGGCCCCGTCGCCACGACCGGGTCGACGACGATCACCATCCTCGCACCCACGACATTCACTCTGGTACTCGTCAACGAAGCCGGTTCGATCGCCCTCACAGCCCCGATCAGTATGCCTCCACCGCCTCCACCGCCGGAGCCGACCGGCACCCTGCGCGTGGAACCACGAACCCTGCCGTATGGAGGGGGATCCGTCACTCTGACATGGGCCACTTCCAACGCCACAGAGGTCTCGCTCGACAATGGCATCGGCCCCGTGCAGGCGACCGGGTCAAAGAGCATTTCGGTCACACGCTCGACCGTGTTTACCATGACAATCCTGGGCGGGCCCACAACTGCCACGGTGCAGGACAGCATCATCGTGGATCGTTCCCCGCTGACGCCGAAAGGAACGTTCACTGTGTCGCCAGCCTCCCTCCCATATGGAGGTGGCAGCGTGACACTGGCATGGACGTCCCAATACGCATCCACTGCGCTCCTGGACAATGGCATTGGAAACGTACCTGTCTCAGGGTCGTACACGCTCAACGTGTCACAGTCAACGACTTTCAGCCTCTCACTGATCAACGGACCTGTCACGACCATGCTGCAGGCCTCCGTCCGGGTCGATACACTGCCGCCCCTGCCCGAAGGCACGTTCACGGCGACGCCTTCCTCTCTGCCCTATGGCGGAGGGGATGTCGTCCTGCACTGGACGTCAGCAAACGCACTGTCCGCGACCATCGACCAGAACGTCGGAGACGTACCTCTGAGTGGCTCTCGCACGGTCCGGGTCACTTCGCCCACCGTGTTTACCTTGATGCTAAGCAACGGCAAGCGATCGGTCCCGATTTCGGTCCGGGTGACCGTCGACCCGATTCCCCCGGAAATCACGGGTTCCTTCACGGTCGCACCCACCTCTCTACCCTCCGGCGGTGGGGATGTGGTCCTGAACTGGTCGTCGCAAAATGCCACGGAAGCTGTGCTTGATAACGGAATTGGATCGGTCGATCTCTCCGGCTCGCGCTCTGCCCGGGTGGACCGGTCGACGACGTTCTCGCTGACACTGAAGAGCCCCACCGATACACTTGTCATCAGCCGCGACGTCCTTGTGGAACAGGTCATCACTCCTCCCGCCGGCCTGCTCGCGGCCGTTCCCTCATACCTCCCTGAGGGCGGCGGAGAGGTAACGCTGCTCTGGAGCACTGAAAGCGCTACGCGCGTGAGCATCGACAACGGGATCGGCCAGGTGGGTCTCAACGGTTCGTTGCGTGCCTATGTCGGAAGCACAACGCAGTTCACGCTGACAATCGACAACGGCGCAGGATCCGTGACCAGCACAGCTGGTGTGTCCGTTGCGTCATCAACGGTGGACGGCCGACCCAATCTTGTGCGGAATTTCGACTTCGAGTTGGGACGAGACCACTGGAATTTCCAGACTGACGGGCTTGCGGCCTTTGTCGTTGACTCTCCCGGCGCCGGCAGCCCCAGGGCGGCCAAACTCGCCATCGAGCAACCCGGCGATGTCGTACAGTTCTACCAATCGGGTCTGGTGCTGGAGCCGGGCGCGACGTACCGTCTGCAGTTCGACGCCCGTTCAAGGAATAGCCGCAGTCTCGACATCGCCGTCCACAAGCACTGGGCCCCTTTCACCCCGTACGGGCTCTCGATTCGCAATGTCAATCTGGAAAACGAATGGCGGAACTTTGCCTTTGATTTCGTTGCCGAGAATTTTGATGTCCCGGTCTCAGACGCGCGGCTCCGGTTCTGGCTCGGACCGTACGACAGCGCCGGCGATGAATACGGCATCGACAACGTCGTGCTCGCGAAATTGCGGGACGCGGCCCTTCCTGTCGGAATCCCGGTCGTTTCATTTCCCTCAACTGGAGGCGCCTACCTTCCCACAACGATGACGGTCACGTGGAACAGTATTGCAGGCGCGACACACTACCACCTGCAGCTCTCTCACGATTCGACCTTTGCGGAACTCCTCATGGAGGACTCCACGATTGTCGACACCGCAGCGCTCCTCGGCCCCCTGGAATCCGGTCGGAGGTATTTTCTCCGGGTCCGCGGGGACAGCGACGCGGCGCACGGGCAGTTCGGCCCGATATACCTCTTTGCGACCGAGCCATCCCTTCTCCCGCCGCCGGAGTTTGTGGTCGAACAGAACTATCCAAACCCCTTCAACGCAGGGACAGAGATTCGATACTCGGTCCGAACGCCAAGCCATATATCCATTTGCGTGTATGATATCCTCGGGCAGGAAGTGGCACGCCTGGTGGATGGCGTCCAACCGGCAGGGATCCATAGCGTTTCATTCTCGTCGCAGACGATCTCCTCCGGGACGTACTTCTATGTCTTCCGCGCAGGCGATTTCCGGGACGTCCGCAAGATGGTTGTATTGCGGTAGCCCTCCACAAAAAGCGATCGGCCCCGCCCGGGATCCGGACGGGGCCGCACACGGCCCTTCCTGTGTCGCACACCTACAATAGTACAACTTTTCTCGCGTAGAACGCCTCCGCGTACAGACCGCGCCCGCCGGCCTCAACACCCCGCAGCCGCATCAACCCCATAAACGTCTCCCTGTCGAACCAGTGCTTCGAACGCTGGCTCCCAAAATGCTTCATCAGAAGGGCCACTTTCTTTTCCGCGGTGCGCTTATCGACATGGACGAACATGTTCGGCGCGCCCATGTCGCCGTCGTATTTCGGCACTTCGTACTCGAAGATCAAGTGATCACGAAATGTGTTCCAGGTGAGGTCGCAGGTCAGCCTGTGATCCTGATGACGGTCGTTCAACTGGTGGGTCAGAATGAGATCAGGAGAGACCTCCCCCTTCAGTTCCTCGAAAAACTCTTTGACCTCAGCGCCGGTATACGGGAGGAAGCCGTCCCGGAAGCCTTTCACAATGACCCGCCCGCGATCCGTGCCGCGCAGGAAATCCCGCGCGCTCGCTTCAGCCTCAGCCACACGCCGGCCTGCCGCTCCCAGCACCACCCACCAAACCCTCATCTTCGGATGTCGGCGGAGCAGGGTGAGGATGGTCCCCCCGCAGCCGATCTCGATATCATCGCTGTGCGCTCCGAGAGCCAGCAGGGTCCCTCCCCGCCCAAGCGTCCGGTCAAAAATCAGGGTCTGCATCGCGCCTCGTTTAGCTCCGGCGTCCGCCGTTTTTCCAGACCACCCAGGGGGTCTCGCCACGGGCGTACATGTCGTCGATGGTCATCTTTTCCTTGAAGGTGTCCATGCACATAAAGAACCCCTCATGGCGATAGGCCACCAGCTGTCCGTCTTTGATCAGGCGACGGAACGGCTCATACACCAGCTCTTCGCCGTTCTGCATGTAGCGGAAGATCTCCCGCCGAAAGACAAAATACCCGCCGTTGATCCAGATACCGGACTTTGCGACATGCTGGATCTCCTTCACCACACCTTCCCCGTCCGTGACGACGAGATCGAAGCTCTGGCTCGGCTTCACGGAGACAAACATCGCAATCTTACCGCTCTTCCGGAACTGATCGATCACGGCGTCCAGCGGGATGTCAGACAGGCCGTCCGAGTAGTTGGCAAGGAAGACGTCGTCCTCCCCGAGGTACTTCTCCGCAGCGCGCAGCCTCATGCCAATATTCGACGCGAGGCCCGTATCGGCGAATGTGATCGTCCAGTCGTGGATGTCGCTGGCGATGAGCTGGAGGTTCTCGCGCGATCCTCGAAGCACGAAGTCATTCGAGACCGCTTCGTTATAATTGAGGAAGTAGTTCTTGATGACATCACCCTTGTAACCAAGGCACAGGATGAAGTCCTTATGCCCGTAGTGAGCGTAGTACTTCATCACATGCCAGAGGATGGGCCGGTTACCGACTTCCACCATCGGCTTGGGCAGCGCTTCGGAATACTCCCGCAGCCGGGTTCCGAGACCTCCGCAAAAGAGAACGACCTTCATCGATTCACTCCGATCTGGACCGTGCAGGCTATCGTCATGGAAACACGGTGACACGGGGGATCGGGACGACAAACGCCCCACCCCACTCACGGATGAACGCGAGCTGCTGCATGATTTCATCCCTAAAGTTCCATGGAAGGATCAGGACGAAATCGGGCCGTGCGTCGCGAATGGCGTCCGGGTGCAGGATGGGAATATGCGTGCCAGGCAGAAACTTCCCCTGCTTGTAAACGTTTCGGTCGACCGTGAACTCGAGCAGATCCGTCCGGATGCCGCAGTAGTTCAGCAGGGTATTCCCCTTCCCCGGCGCGCCGTAGCCTACGATCCGCTTCCCATGACGTCGCTGCTCAATCAGGAATTCAAGCAGCCGCCACTTGGTCTCTTCGACCTGCCGCGTAAAAGTCCGATAGTACTCGGGATCCATCATACCTGCTGCGATTTCCCTCGCCTTGAGTTCCCGGGCACGGTCAGAGAGCGCATGCTTCGCACCCTGCAGGCAGCCGTAGATCCGGAGCGAACCACCATGCGTCGGAATCTCCTCGACGTCGAACAACCGCATCCCGTGTGCCTCGAAGATCTTTTCGGCCGTGACGAACGAAAAGTAGGAGAAGTGTTCATGGTAAATCGTGTCGAACTGGTTCTCTTCGATCAACCGCATGAGGTGAGGGAATTCGATCGTCACGACGCCTTCCGGCTTCAGCAGAATCCGGATGCCTCCGACAAAGTCATTCACGTCGGGGACCTGCGCGAGCACATTATTCCCGGCGATCAGGTCTGCGTGACGCCCTTCGGCGGCAAGCGCCTTGGCCGTTTCAACGCCAAAGAACTTCACGAGTGTCGGAACCCCCAGGTCCACCGCCACCTTCGCGACGTTCGCGGCGGGCTCGATGCCAAGGACCGGTATGCCCATCGGCAGGAAATGCTTCAGCAGATACCCATCGTTACTGGCAAGCTCCACGACGAAACTGGAATGGTTCAGTCCGAACCGGTCGGTCACCGCATCCACATACTTCTTCGCATGCTGCACCCAACTGTCGGCGTACGACGAAAAGTATGCGTACTCCGTGAAGATATGGTCCGGCGAGACATATTCGTCAAGCTGGACGAGGTAGCACGATTCGCAGACGAAGATATGGAGCGGGTAGAACGGCTCCATATGATTGAGGTGGTCCTTGCTAACGTAGCTCTCGCACAGCGGGGACATGCCCAGATCCACCACCGACGTGGTGAGTGGGGCGCCGCAGAAACGGCACTGCCGTTGGTCCGCCGCTGTCGATGCATGAGTCGCCGCGGTATCTGCGCCGGCAGCATGAGTGTGATGATGCACGATCGGGTTCCTTTCGCTCAGGCAGTAACCGGTGCACGGCCGGCCGTGCGCGCAGATGCGGTCCAGCGGAGGTCGGTGGTCAGCTTTCCGCTGGACAGCAGCATCTTGATATGGTCGATCCGCTTGTACCTCGGCCCTTCGAAGTCCTCGACCTTGATGCCAACTCTCGTGTATGCCTCGTACAGCTGCCGTGCACCAAGCCGCGCATCCCACTCGGGCCGAAAGGCCGGCAGCATGCGGTTGATCTTTGAAAAGTCTGCCCGGTAGTTCCGTTTGTCGGGACTGGCGTCGGGGGCGAAATCTAGCCGGGTGTTCGGCACGGTGTCCCTGACGATCTCTGCGATCTCTCGAATTCTGTAGTTCTCTTTGGACTGACCAACGTTGAAGGCCTGGTTATGGACCACATCGGCCGGAGCCCCGAGGACCGCAATGAAAGCGCGGGAGATGTCCTCGATGTGTACAATAGGACGCCATGGCGTCCCATCGCTCTTTAGGTACACTTTGCCGGAGGTGACGGCCCAGGCGACCAGGTTGTTAAGCACCACGTCGAAGCGCATGCGCGGTGAGAGGCCGTACGCGGTCGCACATCGCAGGAACGTCGGCGAGAACGAGCTGTCGGCCAACGGAGAAACGTCCTGCTCGGTCCGGACCTTCGACACGCCATAGGGCGTCACAGGATTCAACTCCGAGGTCTCGTCCACAGGGGCGTCCCCCGCAGCCCCGTAGTTGCTGCAGGATGAGGCGAAGACGAACCGTTTCACTCCCGCGGCCTTGGCCGCCCGCGCCAGCCGGACAGAGGCGAGATGATTGATATCAAAGGTTAGTGACGGGTTCAGGTCACCAAGCGGATCGTTCGAAAGCGCCGCAAGATGGATCACTGCGTCAAATCCGCGCAGGTCTTCCGGTTCGACGTCGCGGACGTCCCTCGCAATGGTCTGCACGGTCGGGCGCCAGTCGCCGAATGTGCACTGCGCGTAGAAATCAGTGTCCATGCCAACGACGTCGTGCCCTGCCTTGCCTAGCATAGGCACCATGACAGAACCGATGTATCCGCTACTCCCGGTGACGAGAACTCGCATGATGAATCTCCAACGTGGTAAGAGACTTCAAGTGGTCAGGTACAACGATAGCACATTATGGTATGCAAAAACGTGACCTGCGTCAACCCCAACCCCTCTTTAGCTACCGATTCACAGAGAAAAGGGCCACTCCTGGGGCACTGTGCAGCACAGTAAACCTAGGAGGGAGGAAGGCCCTCGCCTGAATCGGCCAGTCCCCGCCGCGCGTCCGCGAAACAGCAACATGGGTGACACCACTTGATAGAAGCGCGTCCGGTAGCACCGCCATATCTGCCCTATCGCTTGAATCGGAAGGCCACCACTCGAACCTGTTCCCCTCGACTACCCACCGCTCGTGCAGCGGCTGGAGTATTCGCCCGAATGGATCAACGACCACCGGGCGCACCGCGAATGAGCGCCCAAACAGTGGATAGGTCAGGTTCTCGGCAAGCCCAAACGAGGCGACCCTGCTTCCCGGGGGAAGTTTGTTGACTTCCTTCCAGAGAGCCCCGAGTTCCTGACCCGCCACCGTATAGGAGAACAAACGCCTTTCGATCTGCATTTCGAGGTGCTTTTGCAGGAATGGCGATCCAACGAGTATTCCACCCGCCATGATCGCAACGACTGCAGTCGGACGCACCCCGGTCCGGGCAGTTCGCGGCACGCGCTGGACCATCCGAATACAGACCCATGTCCCGAGCCCCATCGCTGTGCATAGCAGGCCTGATTGAAGCCCACTTGTCCACGCCGCCCCTGCCACAATGACCCAGAACAATACGGCGCGCCAGCCCCGGGCATTCCACCGTGACACCAGGACAACGCCAGCCATGAACGAGGTGATGACGAAGCGAGCTTCTGGTGTAATGGGTGCATCGGGTCGGTTGATTGCGGCCGAAAAAGGCTGGAAGGGATAGCTCACGAGTAGGCACAGGCCCACGATGAACAGGAGCGACTCACCTCCCGAGACTTGTCTGACGCCCCGGAACAATCGAGAAACCATCAGAGCCCCAACCCCCGCATATCCCGCTGCAGCAATCAGCCAGAGGACAAACGGCCAGTCGGTGAGAGGCGGTAGTGCGACGCTGAGTGTGCCAGAAGGATCGCGCAATAGATGCGTGATGAGCTTCGTTCCTGCCTGTTCCTCAACACCAAACGGACCCGGGAAAGGACCAATGGCTCCCGGAAAGAAAGGATTCCCCGTCGTGATCCAGGTTCTGGCATACCAGTATGCGCCGGTCACGCCGATGCCAAACACGAAGGCACCAGTTCTTCCAAGACGACCTCGGACCGACGCGTTGTTGCGGTCCCCAAGGAACAACCAGATGATGATGATGACCACTGCCGGTAGCAGTGTGACTTTCGATGCCAACCCGAGACCCAGGAGAAGACCCGCCACGAACCCCTCACGGGATCCGACCCCGACACCGTTCTCACGCCCGCTGAGCACCGTGAGCCCCGAGGCAGTCATCACAGCAAGCGCAAGATCGTTCGCCGAGAAGCGGAGGGCGGTCATCGTCACGACTGACGATGCAGCCATTAACGCTCCCGAAGTCAGTGCTACCTCCACCCGCCTGCCAAGAGCGTACGCAAGCCCGCTTGTAGAGGTGGCGGCAGCTATGATCCAGTAGACCCCTGCAAGCCCGACAAATGTGTCGGACCCCACAGGCAACATGAACCAGAGGGAAAAGAGCTCGGGACCAAAGGGAAAGTATGCATGGTAGTTGAAGGACGGGAATGAAAGCCTACCATCGATCATCCATTGGGCAACGAAGGGAGCATGATACGAGAGATCATCATAGCCAAACTGCGGTCCCTTCAGGAGCGCTCGTGCTATGGGCGGCAGGGCTACACCAACCAACACTGAAAAGGCAATCACGGCTTCTCGATGGACATCACCGAGAAGAAGCTCTTTGCCCGGACGCCGTGCCCGCTGCATGTGCCGTGTCACCACCAGCAGCACACCGCCAATGACGAGCATCAGTATGCCTCCGGAATGCGGAGTCAGCACACCAGCCATTCCGAGTGCCGTGAGGCTGATGACAATAGGGACAGGGAAGAACGCCACCGCCACAACTCCACGCCACCAGCCAGGGCGGTCGCGGAAGAGAAGGTTCGTGAACAACCACGTGGTGACGCCGGCCGCCAACGTGTATGCCATCAGGAGAACCGACTGGAGCATCCTTTCAACCTTGCCTTTCCACGCCGAATCCGATAGATTGCGACCGAGATCAATCAAGGAACCCAGTCGTGAGAATATCCTGACTACCGCCGTCAGGCCTGGCTGCTTTGCCTTCTCTTGACCCCCTTCATCGGCTGCGGTGGCCAGGAGATTCCTGCAAATACCCAGAGACCCGGCATCACCCGAGTGTGGGCAGTGGATGACGGAGAGAAGGTGAAGCGTGACGATCTGGCGCACTGGGCCGCCGCGAGTTCCGACAACGCCGTCTGGGATGGCACTACCATTCGCCTCTTCGGCGCGCGCAACGAGATCGTTGCCTTCCAGCTTATCCTCGAGGCCCGCGGCTCCGGCGCCGGTGATGTGAACGTGCTCCTGGACTCCCTGAACGGCCCCGGGTACACGATCGCTAACCGCTCCACCAACGACGATCCCTTTGACTTTGTCGGCCGCCACATCGAGCTGTTTCTCGAGCAGTACATCAACGTCACCCAGCGAAGTCTCACCGGGTTGGCGCACGCCTGGTCCTCTGCCCGTCCCCTGCCCGATAGCGACCACCTGGGATGGATCCCTGATGCCCTCATCCCCTTCCAGGCAACACCAGGTACGGCCGACTGGATCGGCGGCGCCCCCTTTGCCATCGGAGCTGGCCGCAACCAGGGCGTCTGGGTGGACATCACCATTCCCCGTGACGCTCCTCCGGGGACGTATCGCTCCACCGTGCGTGTCACTGAGAACGGACGACAGACCTTCGCCGTCCCCCTGGAACTTCAGGTCTACAGCTTCACGCTCCCGGACTCTACCCACTTCCACAACATGTTCGTTGTCAAGAAACCTCTCCTGACACGCCACCCCGGCATCACACTCGGGTCACAGGCCTACTGGCAACTCTTCCAGAAATACATGCACCTGGCTCACCGCCACCGCATGGATTTAACCGATGGCCAACAAACGGTCGCCGACTTCGATGCGCAGCTCAAAGGGTATTACACCGGCACACGCTACAGTCCCGCCTTCGGCTATGACGGACCCGGCAGGGGCGTCGGCAACACCACCTACTCCATCGGCACCTATGACCAACCCAACAACGGGCGCGTCTCGGACTTCGATCCTGCCACCCGTGAGGCCTGGTGGGCTGCCGCCGATGCCTGGGAAGGCTGGTTCCGCAACAACGCCCCGGATGTCGTGCGATTCAAGTATATGATCGATGAGCCTGACCGTGACACCGCCGCCTTCTATCCCGTCATCCGTGAACGGGCCGGCTGGCTCAAGGCCAACCCCGGCATCGGCAAAGACCTCATGGTCTACTGTACCGTCAAGATGGATCCCCGGCTTGATGGCTTCGTCGACTTCTGGAGTCTGACCGGTCAATCGGCATATGATCCCGGCGACGGCATCCTGCAGGGATATGTCTCGACCGCTGCCAGAGAGCGCCGCGCCCGCGGCCAGAAAGTCGGTATCTACAACAGCAATCGACCCTCGTACGGTATCTTCGAGTGGATCGACAACGTCGCCACCGACCCCAGGGTCATCCCCTGGGTCTCCCGGAAGTACGACGTCGATCAGTACTTCCTCTGGGAAACCGGCTATGTCTACACCATGAACATAGCCACCAAACGAAACCCCTGGGTCACGCCCTATCAGGCCTACAGCGGCGGCAAGGTCATCTGGGGACTGGGTTCCGTCTTCTACACCGGCAACGACAACCTCTTCCCCGACGAGAGCCGCGGCATTGACGGACCGATTGCCTCCATCCGCATCAAGAACTGGAGGCGCGGGCAGCAGGACTACGAATACCTCCACCTGGCACAGCAAGCAGGCATCGACGTCCGATCTCTCGTCGACGGCATCGTCCCCGCTGCCTTCGACGACTATACGGGCGACTATACGTCCCAGCGCAACCAGGCTACCTTCGCCCAGCGCGGATTCAAGTTCGAGAACGCTCGACGGACGCTCGCAGCGAAAATCGCAGGTGCGAGTAGCGACTCCTCCAGACGCTGATTAGACCTTTCGGGCAATGTACATTCCACGGCCGATGAGCCCTTCAGGCTCAAACACGGTCTGGAGACCCGCTACCCGGAAAGCCGTCAGATACTCCTCCCTGGTGTACAGCCCGAGCTCGTGTTCCTCCGTGAAATGCTGAACACCTTCGGGGGTCGCAACGAGATAGTGGAAATTTATCACGGAGATGTTCCCCCGAACCGCGTTCACATTCATTCGTGCGATCTTGAGTGAGGGTTTGTCGACAAAGACAGAAAATACCCCGCCAGGTTTATATTCAGCCGGACTTATCCACGGCTCGACAATGAGAACGCCATTCGTGGTGAGGTGGGCCGCCATGGTTCCGAAGGCGTGACGGAGGTGTTCCGGGTGTGCTCGCGTATCCGATCGCACTGAAGAGGCAGAGGATGACATCGAAGTGGTCATTAACCTGAAATGTCGTCATGTCCTGACAGTGGAACGACACTTCTGGAAACCGTTCGCGTGCCAGTTCCAGCATCGCCGGATCCAGATCGAGTCCTTGAACCTTGAAGTGTTCTTTCAGATACCGCGTGTGATTCCCGGTCCCGCAGGCCAGCTCCAGCAGCGTGCCCCCCGTACTGACACCGTGGCGCGAAAGAATGCCCAGGAGCTGCCGGACTTCCTCCTCGTAGTTCTTTCCCTTTGCTTCGTAGATGGAGTCGTAGAATTCAGCTGATTGTGTGAACATCGATGGGGTCCGCGTCTGATGTGGTGAGGGACGGAACGTCAGGCAACTGTGACCTTCGGATTCAATTCGAGACTGCGCAGCGTGGCGATGATCTCCCCTTCGTAGATCGGGTTCATCAGTATCACCACGTCCGGCTGGAAAGACTGCAGAAATGACGGAGGGACAAGCTGTTGCCCGGTTCCGGCGACAAAGGTACCAGCTTTCCTGGGGTTGACATCGACGACATGCTGGATCACCTTGTCGGGATCGGCGAGATTCAAGAATGTCACGCCCCGGGCGCCTCCTCCCCATACCACTACGCGCTTGCCCGCATCCCCGAACAAACGTAGTGTGCGTTGCCAGTGCGAAACCTTTTCCTGAAAGCGGGCGCGGAACAGCTCGACAAGTGATACCAGCGATCGGAGATCCCAGGCTGCGGCCACTCCACTGCGTTGCCCGTGTCGAACCCGTGCCTCGACGCCCAAAAAGATCCCCTGGTACAGCTCGTCCAGCGAAAGGATTTCAAATCCGCTTTCAGCAAAGAGCCTCCCGAGGGACTGGGGAGTATAGAACCCACAGTGCTCATAGATCAGCGTCCAGACATCCAGATCCCGCAGCGGGCACATTGCATTCGGCACCTCAAAGAAGACAACTCCGTCACGTTCCGTGCCCATGCCACGCGCGATCTTCTCCAGGAAGGGCCGTGGCTGTTCGATATGCTCGAGGACCTGTCGGCACACCAACAGGTCCGCATCGTAACGTGACGACTGCGGATCGTACAACTCGCGCCTGAATACCATGGCGCCGCGGTCGACAAGTTCCCGATGGAGGGGCCCGGGCACATAGGTCGGATCGTAGCCGACGCCCCGGCGGATTCCCCGCTCGACCAGCAACGCGAGGAAGTCTCCCTTGCCGGACCCGATCTCAAGCACTTCCTTCCCCTTGAGGTCATACCGTGCAATCAGCCTGTCAGCGAGTTCTTCGGCGTACTTCTGGAAGAGGGGAGAAAAGTGCAAGGAGTTCTCGTACGACTGGGTATATTCCGTTTTCGCAACGTCGAAGAGTGGGTTGAAGATGTGCCCGCACGACGCACAAAAGGTGAGGTTAATGTCGCCGACGGGCGCCGCCTGGGCCTCCTCCCTTGTCTGCCAGAGGACGGTCGTGTGCACGGGAACCCCCCGGACTTCGGCGAACACCGATGTCTCCTGTGAGCCGCACACGACGCAGGCAACCGACGCCGACATACTGCTGGATCCTATTGAATAATCTCGCGTGATCATGGACGCAGGAGTTCAGGTGAGCGCAACGATTTCGGTCTCGACACCAAGGCTCTTGAGTTCGTCTGTGATTTCTCCGACGTATACGGGGTTCATAACGACAACAACGCCGGGTTGGTAATCTCGAAGGAACGCCGGCGCAACGATTTCCTGTCCAGTCCCAGCCAGGAACGTGCCGCGCTTGTATGGGTTGACGTCGACGGCATAGCGCACATCAACGTCGCTCCCGATTTTCGTGAGGAACGCAACCCCTTTTGAGCCCGCACCCCATATCACGATCGAGCGTCCGGCCTGTTGCTTCTCAAGGAGCCGTGTGCGCCAACCGGAAATTGTCTGCCGGACCGCACCGCCGAATGCCTGGACCTGGGCTTGAAGAAGATCCAGATGCTCTCGGTCGCTCGCCAATGCACCCGTCGCCCCCGTCCGGCAGGCGATCATGAGCACCTGACCGCTGTATTCGTGCCACACCTCAAGAACCTCGAACCCGCTCAGCCGGAAGAGCTCCCGCAGGGATCCTGCCGTGAAGTACGAACAATGCTCGTAATAGACATCCCAAAACGCCCGCTCGCGAAGAATCCGTTCCGTCGCGGGAACCTGGAAGAACACGACGGTCTCGGGAGAACCCTCCAGCGCCCGGCGGACCATGCTGACGAACGCATGCGTTTCGGGTATGTGCTCGAGCGTCATCTTACAGCAGACGAAATCCGCGCGCTCGCCGGCGTACGCCTCTGAGTACAGCTCCTGCATAAAGATGACCCTGTCGCCCAGGCCGGCCGTGTTGCGTTCCGGGACGTAGGCCGGATCAAACCCGATCCCCCTGTTATCCCCGGCCGCGCACAGCAGGTTCAGGAATTCCCCTTTGCCGCATCCGATCTCAAGAATTCGCTTGCCTCGCAGATCGAATCGCTCGATGAGGCGTTGGGCCAGGTCGCTGTGGAACTGCTGGAATACCTTCGAGAAACCTTGCGTCTCTTCATACCGGGACGAGTATTCCTGATGCGCAGTCGAGAACGAAGTGTTAGTGATGAAGCCGCACGATCGGCACAGCGCAAGGGTAAGATCGCCCCGGGGAAAATCCAACGCCTCTTGTCGTGTCGAGAATAGCAGCGTGCTATGGACAGGGATCCCGCGGACGACATAGAAGGGATCGTCGAGCACTCCCGCACAGCCGGGACAGAGCTTTCTGGTGGGCATATTCGCTCCGGTGCCCATCAGGCCGCCGCGCTTTTCCTCGAGGGCAGAAGCTCGACCACGCCGGCGAGGACCGATCTCCCGACGAAGTACATCGAAAGAAGGTATGAACCTCCGCCAACGGCAATCAGAATGATCAGGCTCACGACGGATGGCAATTGTTCCCCACTGAAGACAGGCAGCCTCTGCACGAGGACGATGGCTGCGGTCATGCACGCTGTCGCAATCGCTGTAGGCTTGACAGCTAACAGCATCGGCCCGATAGTGCGCGGGAGGATGGAATTGATCTGGTACACGTTGAACGACAAGCCCAACAACGTGCGAAATGACCACGGCGGTGGCAATCCCCACTGTGCCATACGGCAACAGAAGGATCATCCCCAGCAACCAGCACGACACTGACAACGATTCCTGCGTGCATGTTGTATTGCGGACGACCGACCGCGTTGAACACAGCAGCCGTGGTCGAGGAGATCGGTTTGACCAGGCTCATGAACGCCAGCACCTGAAGGATCGGAATCATGGGGAGCCACCGAGGCCCGAGGAGAACCGGCACGATCCTGTCCGACAACAGAAAGAGGGCGATCGAAGCTGGCACGGTGATCGAGGAAATGACCTGCAGGCTGTTGAGATAGGCTCTCGACAGTCTAGGGATGTCATCCTGAATTCTGGCGTATGTCGGGAAGAGAACCGTGCCAAGCACTTTGTTGATGTTGTCGACAGTCTTCTTTGTGAAATCGAAGGCTTTGCTGTAATACCCTAAGGCAACCGCACCCAGTTCCCTTCCAACCACGAAGTTGTCTGCGTTGAGGTAAAAGTAGTACGCGGTCCTGCTGCCAAGAGACTGGAACCCGTAGCGGAAGAGGTCTCGCATCAACGGGGCATTCCAGGGCCGCAATCGAACCCAACGCCAGGACCCAACGAGAATCCAGCTGAGCGATGAACCGACGGCGGCTTTTGCCAGAATGCCATAGACGAGGCTCCACACGCCGTAGCCAGCTGCCGCAAAGGGGATGGCCACGACGTAGTACGCGACGTCCGTAGCGATCATGATGGCCCCCAGGCGGTCGAACTTCAGCTCTCTCTCCATGAGAGCCTCCGGAACACGAGCCACCGCCTCGAGAAGGATCAGGACTGACACCGAGGGGAGGATCCCCGTCACTGTCGGATCTCCGAGGAGGGACGCGATGGGGCCCTGCATCAGATTCACAGCCAGGAAGGCAATTACTCCTGTCGCGAGCGTGACCGCAAGGACCTGAAATGACGCTTGATCCGGATCGCCTCGATGCTGGATCAGTGCTCCACCAAGGCCAAGCGGTGCCAGGAGTGATACAACACTCAGAACGAGGTAGCAGAGAGCAACCAGTCCAAAAGCCTGAGGGTCAACCAGACGCGCGAGAAAGACAACCCCGACGATGCCAACGACACGAACAACGACGGTTGCGCCCCCCAAAGAGACTGCTCCTCGAAAGGTGCTCCGTTTTAGTGATGACGGAGGCATTCAGGATGCTTTGCGAATGATATCATACGAGGGCACATATTCCTTCGCGTCGCGCAACCCAAGGAACAGCCCTCGCATGATATGGATGGAGTTCATGATGCGAGATCTGATGTAGAGCGCTGTCTTGCCGGCACCCTTCCAGAGGGTCAGACCAATGAAGGCCATGAGTGTGAGGGTTGCTACGACAGACGCGGACATGGGATATCCCAGGATCAGCAGGACGATTGGTGAAACGAGGAGGAACCACACGAAAGCGATCTCGAAGAATATGAGTCTGTGCGCTTTCAGCAGAGAGAGCGTAATTTCCTCGGTCGGGTATCGCCGAAAGATCTGCCCTATGCCTGCGAACATGCCAGCTTTCTCGTCGACCTCCCCGACCGTCCGCGGTTTGTCCATGTGATAGACCATCGGGATATCTACCCTCAGCAGTTTGCCCCCGGCGCGTCGAAGGCGAAACCCCATCTCGCGCTCCCCTTCGCCCCGCATATGCGGGTTGTACGGACCCACCGCGCGTATCAAATCTCCGCGATACACACCCGCACCCCCGAAGCCGTGGGTCAGGCCCATCGTGTAGTCGTCGATATGAGACATGGACGGGACTTCGCCCGGACGCACGCGGAAGAGGCGTCCGGCCACGCCCTGCACCTCACCCTTCTTCAAGATCGCAAGCGCGGCGGGTATCCAGCCCGGGATGACGATCATGTCCCCGTCCAGATAGCAGAGGTATCGTCCCGTGCTCAGGAGCGTTCCCACATAGCGTCCCGCATGCGATGTGATGAGGGCGTCGGCCGTGAATTGAGCCACCGTGACAGGGTACGTTTGCGCTATCTCCACGGTCCCATCGTCGGACCTGGAGTCAACAACGATAATCTCGGCGGTCAGACTTTGCGTGTCGGCAAGAATCGATTCGATGCAACGTCCGATATTGGCGGCTTCATTCTTCGTGACGACAATGACACTCAGGTCCATCCAACTGCGTCCTTCGGATTTGTCCAGGTTCAGGGTAGACCCCACGTCTCTCCCGATTCAATGTCTTGGGACTAGCCTTCTTCGGTCCAGCACGCGCGGGTCCGCGCACAGGGCCGCGACAGCTTCGCCAAACCAGCGTCCATAAGCATGCCTCGCCCAGGATAACCGTGAGAGTTTCCAGTGCGCTTCGGCCAGACGCCTGCGGAGTGCAGCCTTGTACTGCGGCGCGAGATGCGGATATCGCTGAAGGACGTCCGCATGGAGGCGAGCGATGTTGCGCCGGCGGTCATCCTGAACGGGGCCCGTCCGGGCAGTCAATCGATCTGCCCCGGTCCCTGCCACTCCCTGAAAGGCACCCACCCCCTGCACCGCACAGACAGGTCGTCCGATGCACAGCTTCATGAAGAAATGCGTGTCGTGCGCGGTCCTGAGGTCCTCCCAGAAACCACCGACAGATCGAAAGGCTGTCGCGCGAACGAGACTCGTCTGCAGCATCATGGGATGCTCTTCGAGCAACACCCACCCGGTTCCATCGTTCACAAGTTCATGAGGAACTTCAGGCGAGAATCCCGCACGTTCCCATTTTGTTCGGCCACCGTCCCCCGCCGGTTTGCGGAGGTCATCGAAGTACAGGTCCGCAGCACCTCCCGTTGCCTGCACCGCACGCCACAGCCGCTCGAGATGGTCAGGCGCCCAGGTATCGTCTGAATCCAGAAACGCAATCCACGAAAAGCCCGCTGCCGCAACCCCTCGATTTCTTGCGGCTCCTCCACCGCTGTTCGTCTGCCGAAGAAGCCGGATTGCGCCCCCAAACTCCTCCAACCGTGACTCAAGATCGTCCGTTGAACCATCATCGACGACAATGATCTCTTGCGGAGGGAGGTTTTGCGAGAAGACGCTGCGCACGGCCGTGCATGTTTGCTGGGCCCGATTGTATGTTGGAATGACGACAGCGATATCGCTCATGTGTTCACGTCGGCCGAACCGCGCCCCTCCGCAATTCCCGGACGATGCGCGGACGAACCCGCCGGGCATACTCGCGCATCGCCACCAGACACCGGAGGGACTCCATCGGTGTCAGCCGGGCCGCCGGGATCGCCGTCACGTATTTTCTCAACCACAGAAGATGAGGCGAGCGCGCCGATCTGACATCGGGGCCACCGAACCATAGCATTCTGTCCTGCAGCGCCGCGTGCGAGCGCATGGAAGAACCCTCGTGCCTTCGTCGCTGCAGCAGGACCCCGGCGATGCGCCGAAACTTCCCCTGTAGGGCCAGCTCCGCAAGGAGAACCCGATCGGCGGAAATGTATGGTTCGACGAGTCTCGTGCGGCGCAACGCCGCAGTCCGAATCACTCCCAGTATCGCGGTACACCTCGGATTCTCCCAGGAGGAGTCAAGGTATTCCTTCAGCCGCCCATGGGGTGTCTCAGCCTGAACAACGAGCTCGTCCATGGATTCGGGGCCGACCTCAGCGCCCAGTGCGTCGATGACCACCGCACGGGGGAAGCACAGCACGGCACCGCTGTCGCCCTCGAGGTCCGCCAGGCAGTCGCGGACAAACGTCGGGGCAAGGACATCGTCGTGCGCCGACCATTTGAAGTACTCGCCGCGGGCCAGATGGACAACACGGTTGTAGTTCGCTGCCGCGCCCAGGTTCGACTCGTTGCGGACATACTGGATACGGCGGTCCAACGCCGCAAATGATCTGCACAGCTCGGGCGTCCGGTCGGTCGAGGCGTTATCCGAAATGATCACCTCAAGATCGACAGACGCCTGCGCGATGATCGAGCGGAGTGCTTCCTCCAGGTATCGCTCGCCGTTGTACACGGGGACGCCGATGGTTACGAGGGCCATGAACCCCCCCACACAGGCGCTGTATTGGAGTTTCTGGAGCCTGCTTCCGCCACCGCGCGGACTACTTCACAAGAAGCATTTTGCGCGACAAGGTCGTCCCGCCGGCGGAAAGCCAGTAGACGTACATTCCGCTCGGCAGCGCTGTCGCCGAAAAGGTCGCGTTATGGTATCCCGCCTCCTGCCGCTCGTCAACCAACAAGGCGACCTGCTCGCCCACAATGTTGTATACCGCGAGCTTGACATGTGCCTCCCGGGGGAGGGCGTATCGAATCGTCGTCGACGGATTGAACGGGTTCGGATAATTCTGTTCCAGCTCAAAAGCCGAAGGGAGCGCTTCAGGCTCGTCGCCAATTGCCGTCGCAAGGTCAAAGGTCAGCGCGGCCGTTCGGTCGATGCCCAGGTCGTCGAACACAACTGTCGCCTCCGGAAGCCAGTGCACGTACGGGGTTCGTATCGGATCAAGCACTGTGAACCGGAGTTTACCCACGACGGTGGAGAGGAGCGACAGGAACACTCCGCTTCCGTTGCTGCCCGTGAAATCAATTTCCACCGACCGGGCACCTGTAACGGTATACCGGCTGGAGAACTGATCGCCATAAGACCCCGGGAACCTGTTGTTGTCCCAGTTCCCTTCCTCAAGCTCTGATTCGAACTGGATCGCGAAAGGATCATAGGTGAAAGCGAACGTCGCCATCCCGAGCTTCCAGTTCGTCGAGCTCGTCTGTTTGATGGAAATGATCAGATCATAGGTGCTCCCGGACAGGTTGTCCGTCACGATCACCTCGCCCGTCTGTGCAAAGGCGGGCCTGGCGGGCGCCAGGGCAGCGAAGCAGAGCGCCAGAAGGGCTCCCAATGAAGCGAATCGTGTTCGCATGAATGCTCCAAATTCCGTTGAGTGCGTCATGGTATGTCTGTCTCCCTGCCCGTGTTCGTCCGGGTCAATGACTGGTCCTGTGCGTCGACCACCCCGTTCAGGGTGACGTCGCCCGCTCGATACCCTGTCTGGCCCGACTGGGACTTCACCAGCTGCCGGTCCGCGGCATTCACACGGGCTGGCCCGCCGGAAGCGTTCCCGGCGATCAGCCCGAAGCGGGGCGGTCCGGACGTCGTCACCTGCTCCATTGCTTCTGGCCCATAGGCCTGAGTCAGCGCGAGCGAGAAATCATAGGGAACAGACGACGAAACGACCAGCGGCTGCGCCTGGGCCGACATCACCGGAAGGTGATTTGCCTGCCTGACAACCATGAAATACTGGCCTTCCGGCGTGTCATACTCCAAATACGTTTTGGTGGTGTCCGCCATATCGCGGATACTTCCATCCCGCAGCACCCAGGCGGGGGCGAATTTCCTGATTGTCGACCCATCAGCGCTGAAACCGTTCCGGATCTCGATGTTGATGCTGTCCACCGCATTGACGGGGATGGCCCGGATCGGATAACGCGTGGCGAGAGCGCCACTGGTCCGGAGGGCATTGCTCATCAGCCCCGTCCCTGCGTCGTAGGGACCCTGCAGCAGAACCCTTGCGGACGCGCGCACTCTGGGCGTCTGGTTGTTTCCGAAATAGTCGAAGAGTGCCGTAAAGGCCGGCGGCGAGGAGCCGTAATTCACGGCGAAGAGCCCGATTGCCGACATCTGCAGGGTGTGCGTGAACGTGACGAGCCGGGTCCACGTGGTTCCGTTATCCGACCACCATTGCGTCCATACGTTCCGTTCACGCCGGACACGCATGTAGAGAGGCGCGGTCCCGGCAGACCCAACAATCACGTTGGATTTGTTTGATCCAGCGTTGTTTGTGATGATCCCGACAAAGGCGCTCGTGTTGGTGCCATCAGAATAAAAGTCAAAGCGGAGATAGTTTGCCAGGTCCGCCTGCACCAGGATCCCACCCCCCTGCGTGGATGGCATGGGAGAATCCAGCTTGAACTCGATGTCGAAATCTGTGTCATTTGTCGACTGGAGCACGCGCGGTGTATTGTTTGGCCCCGTGTATGCGTCGTGAACAACTCCGGCGGGAACCCCCAGGGACAGCTGTGTGCCCGTCACACCGTGAGATCCGTCATTGAGCGGATCGACGTATGTCCAGAGCTCGGTGTTGAGCGTGGGAGCGTTGAAATCATCCGAAGAGATCGATGAAGAACCTTTCGTCACGAAGAACTGGTCGGTCGTTGAGCTCGAATTCCCCGACGGGTCTGTCGCCGTGATGCGGTAGTGATACAGCGTGTTCTCAGTAAGACCGGAGAGCAAAACGCTCTGGCCGCTTGCGAGAGAATCCTTTGTGACAAAGCTGCCGTACGACGTGGTCAGGCCGTAGTCCACACGAGCAAACGCCTGCTCGCTCGTGGCCCAGCGGATTTCGGCGCTTGTGCGACCGATGATCGTACTAGCATCGGAAATGACTGGTGGGACCACATCTCCGGAAATATTCGTGACGACGACCGCTCCAAACGTTGCGCGCACGTGATGGGCAAGGAGGAGGAAGGAGCCGTCGGTGGGACCCGACAAAGGACCCAGGTATGACATATCGTAGCTTGCCGGTTCCGTTGTCCCCACAGCCCAGACCTTGAAATTGTAGAGGTTTCCGGTCGGAGTTGTCTCACACCGCATCTTGAAGAAATATGTTATCCCCAGCTGAATGCGCTTACCCGGGTCGGGCAGAAAGTTTCTCGGTTCCGTGTAAATCTCCAGCCTTCCGCGTGGCTTCTCGAACGTGAAGAAGCCGCCCGCACCGAACGGGATCCACCCTGTCTTCGGCTGCCACCCCGCCTTCGGGTTGTCCGTGTGGCCGCGCCAGCGCAAAAACAGACCCACCACCGGGCTGCCGCTGACCGTATTGTAGCCGGATGAATCAACCTCATGAACCGTGATCGGAACCGTGACCTCATAATTCGTCCATGTGGTGTCCCCCATCGCCACAAGGCGGTCGTACCCGGGTTCAATGGTCAACAGACCATTCCCGTCCACGCTCCAGAGCCCATCCACCACCTGCGCCGAATCCGAGAGTGAGGAAGGCCCGGCCCAGGCAACGCGGGTGGGGATCGGCCATGTCCGGCCCGTATGGTAACGCAGAATGACTGTGTCGCGCGACTCGTTGGACAGGCTATCGGTTGCGAAGATCACGACACGGTTGCTGTCCGGCAGCGGGCTCATCTGCGACCATGCAATATCGGCCACGAAGTCGCCCTTACGTGCCAGGCGCCGGGTATCAGGCCCAACCGAAAGATTGACCTGCGGGCCACCGTTGAGGGAGTATTTGAGAGAGAGAATGCCGTCGGGGTCTGATACGTTGCCGAAAATGTCCGCCCAACGCTGGCTTACCCCTATCTGGCGGAATGTGAGCCGCTTCCCGTACCACAGAGTGATGACCGGAGCCGACGTGGCTGCAATCGTGAAATTGCTGCTCGCCGCCGGCGCTAGCCCGGCTGACGAGGCAGTCAGTCGCTTTGTGCCGGACTGGTTGATTCGTCAGATCGTCAAACGTCGCCAACCCGGAAGCGTTTGTTGCACGCGTCAGTGTTCCGCTCATGATTCCTGTCCCGCTCGAGAGCGACATGACCACTGATACACCTGCCTGCGCGACGTTGTTGTTGCTCGTGTCGCGGAGCTGAACGGTCACGGGCGGAGCAATACTCGTGTTCGGGTCAGCTGTCGAGGGCTGCTGGACGAACACCAGCTTCACCGCCGCTCCGGGTGTAATCGTAATTGCGTTGGATGTTCCAGTGCCGCCGGAGCCCGACGATACGGAGATGGTTCCGGTGCCCGTCGATCCGAGGTACTTCATTCCGAGGGCAGTCAGATTCGCCACGCCTCCGGTGAAGTCGTTCGCCCGGTTCAGCACGTTCAAGCCCCCGGAGCCGAGCCCGGCAATGGAACCGCTCAGCGGCGCGTCCGCCACAACCGTCACGTTGTTCGCGGAGGCGTCGTACGAGCCCACGGCATTGCCGTACGCATCTTGTGCGAGAATCTGGTTCGTCCCGGTGAACGTTAATCCGTTTGTCTGGGGCGACGCCAGCGTGATGCCAAACTGCGCCTGGGCGCCTGCACCAACCGTGACGACAAGGCGGTCGGCTCCCGCCGCGGACACGGTGCCATCGGTGACCGCAAGAGTGTCTGTGCCAACGCGATACAGCTTCAAAACGCCGTTGTTCGATCCTGAGACGTTTGCGATGCCGTTGACAAACGTGATCGTGGTGGCCGTTCCGAAGGTCTGTGCGGTCCCGGTTTTGTCGTTGACCGTCGGCGGCGTGACGGGATTCGGAGATGAGCCCGCACCCGAAAATGTGAGGCTCTTGTCGCCGGAGTAGCCGAGCACGGTATTGTTTGTCGCGTCCTTGGCCGTGATGGTGAGGTTCTGAGAGGCTCCGGCCGTTTGCGTGCTCGAGCCTGTGATGACCAGGCGGGTCGCACTACCGGCGCTGATGGTCACGTTGCCCGATGTGCCGGATTTGCCGCCCGAAGAAATCGCCGTGAACGTTCCCGTGCCAATCGTGCCGGTGTAACGCATCCCGAGCGCATTCAATGTCGCGACGCCCTGGATGAAGTCCGATGCACGATTGAGCGTGTTGTTACTTCCGGTACCGAGGCCGGTGATCGTGCCGGAAAGCGGCGAATTGGCGCTCAGCGTTACATTGTCCGCTGATGCGTCAAAGTTCGTCACAGTATTACCGTAAAGGTCCTGCGCCGTGAGTGTGTTCGCACCCGTGAACGATTGTCCGTTGAGCTGAGGCGAGCTCAGAACAAGCGTGAATTTGTTTAGCGCGCCCGGAGTGGCCGTAATGACCAGTTTGTCGCCTAGCGTCAATGTGCTCAGGGTTCCGTCGGTGACGCCGATCGTATCCTTCTTGGCACGGTAGAGTATCATGACACCGTTTGCGTTTCCGGATACCGTCGCGACGCCGCTGACGAACGTGACTGTCGTCGCTGCTCCAAATGGGATCCCAAAACCGTTCTTGTCGCTCACGGTTGGGGTTGTAGGGGGATTGGGTGACGGTGTCGCCCCGGAGAATGTCAGTTGTTTGTCGCCGTTGTAGGAGGCGTCGATGCTCCCCGAACCATCGTATGCCTCGATGGTCAGGTCGGTCAGCGCTCCTACAACCGCCGTGGACGGCCCCGAAATCGCCAGCCGGGCCTGCCCCAGCGCAACGCCAGGGATTGTCATCAGCACCATAAACGCCGCAAGGCGGGCGGCGCCTGTCATTCGTCGAGCACTGTTCATACGACGCTACCTATCGTAGTAAGTTGATTGAAAAGCACATTCAAAACATCGAAGTCTGAGGCTGGACGGCACCCCTCCAGTCACTCCATATAGTGTCCGGAGGGCCGGACTAACCCTCCAATGTACACTCCGGCCGATTGGCGCCATGTAACGGGGCTCACATTCCAGATGCCTGGAACGAAAGCCCCGGTCACAAAGAATCTCACAGGCGGCCAAACCGCCAGATCTGACCCAAGAATCTGCCTATTTCAGAAGTACCAGCGTCCGCACCGCCGAGAACGATCCCGGATGGCGCTCCATCAAGAGCACGTACATCGAGACGGTAGAGGTACACCCCGCCGGCAAGGCCGGTCGGGGCAAATCTCACCCGGTACGACCCCGGCGCCTGAAATCCGTCCACCAGTCGCGCAACCTCACGTCCAAGCAGATCGAACACTGTAAGGGTCACCTTGCTCACTCCCCCCGTAGCGCTCTGCGCACCCGCGATGTCATACCCGATGGTCGTCTCAGGGTTAAAGGGGTTGGGATAGTTCTGCATTAACGCAACGGCTGCAGGCAACTGGGCTCCGTCAGCCACCGCCGTAAGAATGGTTTGAACCCGGTGGGTCTCGCTGAACGGTCCCCATCCCATGCCGTTCCGCGCTCTTACCCGCCAGTAGTAAGTGTGGTTCTTGACCAGGCCCCGGGACACAGTCGTTGTATCCGTCAGCGCAGAATCCACGACTTTGAATGCGAAAGCCTCATCGAATCCGAGCTCGAACCAGTATCTGTCCGCGTCAGGCCGGCCGGACTCCCATGTGAAGCTGACGCTGTCGCTGACCACGGCCGCCATGTCCTCCGGACTCAGAAGAAGAACGGCGCCGGGCAACGATCCAGCCGTCGAAAGCCGCCAGGTGGGCGACATCGGACCCTTTCCGCTCGCGTTCCTTCCGAACACGCGCCAGTAATACGTGCGCGACGAAGCCAGGGCAGATACGTTCCGGACCGTGTCGGCAATCGTCGAGTCGTTCGCGACAAAGCCGCCCGCAAACGTCGAGTCCGTCGAAATCTGAAGTCCATAGAGAATGGACATCGGGCTCGAACTCCAGCGGAACATGACCTGCGAGGTGAGGTCCGTGGACCCATCGGGCGGCTCCAGTTGAGCCGGCGTGCCGGGGAGCGTGTTGACCTCCGCCGCACCTTGCGCTACCACAAGATCCTTATATGCAGCGTTAATTGCAGCCGACATCGTGATGAAATCAATTCCGTCGACGAGCCCGACGGTCAGCTGCGACGGGAAGTCCGTCAGGTACGAAAATGCCCGCTCACGCCCGAATCCGAATACGGTCATCAGGCTGTCCATCGGACGATAGGAATCGAAGATACCATCAGCGTTGTGGTGGGCCATGAAGAAGGACCGATTCACCGTGGGGTCCCCAAAATACGCCCATTCATCCCCGGGGATATCCCCGATCCAGGACTGCGAGGCCAGCGCCTGCGAACCGGTCGAGGTGACCACGATATCCTTGTTGACCTCGAGCACTCCTCCCGGTGTCCCCTCGTAGAGGAGCCAGTACGTGCTGTCACCCGACAGCATGGTCAGACGCGCGTAGCGCGGATAGATTTCCCACCGGCACGACCAATCGTCCGCGACGGTCGCCGTGTTGATGGTGATCTTGAGCGGTCCACTGTTCGAGATCGTGCTGGCCGACGACGTGAACCCTGGATGGAAATACCCTCGGGGATAGACCGGATTCGGCAGGCCGCGACTCGGTCCACCCGCAGTGCTCCCCGGATAGCTGGGATGATACCCGATCCAGTCGTTTCCGTTCACGTCGAGTATGCTCGAGAAACCTCCGCCCAGCTTGTGATAGAAGTACGTGCCGATCTCCGTCTGCACGCGGTAGCTGAGCTGGCCTTCGTCGAGAATATCGTCCGTGTAGCTGACGCGCGGCGTCACCGCGGCGGGTGTGAACGACCGCGTCGTGAGATCGAAGTACACGTTGTACACCCTCTGGCTGCCGGGCATTGTCGTTCCGTCCATCAGGATCACCAGTGTGCCCGACGCCTTCGTGGCGGCCTGGAAGTCGGCATCCTTGTCAAACTGGAACTGCACGGTGTCGTTGATGACCACGCCCGCTGGATTGACCTCGACGACCCGGAGCGAGGCTTCGGAAAACGAGCCGGATTGCCCGAGCGTCGCGAGGATCTGTGTGAAATTGAGCTGGATGTCGGCAGGTTTCATCGTACGGCTTATGCCGGCGGGATCAACGGTAACAGCGACGCGAAACCGCCAGTTGGCATTCCACCAGGGTGCCGCTGCGACCACTGGCTGGGTCCATCCTGCAAGGATAACGGCGAGAAGGAGTCCGGTCCGCACCGAATATCGAAGTCCGTTCATGTGGGTCGCTTTGTCCTATTTCAGAAGAAGCATTTTTCTGGTCATTACGGTCTCACCGGCAATCAACCGGTAAAGATACACGCCCGCGGAAAGCGCGGCAGCATCGACTGTCACCGTATGGTACCCCGCAGCACGAGCCGCGTCGAGCACGGTCATGACCCGCTCCCCGAGCATGTTGTAGACCTCCAGCCTCACGCGAGATTCTCGCGGAAGGCCGAACGTCACCTGCGTCGACGGATTGAACGGATTTGGATAGTTCTGGGACAGACTGTAGTCAGCCGGAACTTCAGCCTCATTGACGACGCCAGTGTAGAGCGGTCTGAACTGCCTTACCTCGCTGTACGGCCCCCATCCCGAGGCATTGTGTGCGCGCATGCGCCAGGAGTACAGGTCGTTGCTGATGAGACCGTGCACCAGCTTTGTCGTGTCCGTCAGCGATGAATCGATCGTCTTGAACTGGAATCCGGGGTCGAACCCGATTTCGAGCCAGTATCTTGCCACCGAGGATTCGCCTCGGTGCCAGATGAATCGGACGCTGTCCGCCGCGATGACTTCCTGGTCAGCGGGTACAACCAACGCCACTGCCGATGGCAGCTGGAGGAAGGTCGTGAACGACCAGGCGGCGGAGAACACGCCAGGCCCGGAGATCGTACGATTCCGCACACGCCAGTAATACGTTTGACTCCCCTGAAGACCGCTGATGCTGCGCGCGGTGTCGAGCACTGTCGAGTCGTTGAGGGCGAGCGATCCGAAGCCGGAGTCGATGGAAACCTGGAGCCAGTAGGCCAGCGCGCCGGTCTGCGAGCGCCACTGGAGCGTCAGGGGGACGGGCTGATTCAGAGCGCCGTCCGTCGGCAGCAGAAGCGCGGGCGATCCGGCACTCGTCGTGAATGACCAGGCCGGGGAGAACGCACTCACCCCTGCCGAGTTCTTGGATCGGACCCGCCAGTAATAGACCGTTTCGAAGGAGAGGCCGGTCAACGCCTTCAGCGTGTCGGTCACCGTTGAGTCGTCGACCACAACCGACGTGAATCCAGCGTCCAGCCCGACCTGAACTCGATACGAGGTCGTTGCCACGGATGGTGCCCATCGCAGCGTCGTTGAGGTCTCGACATTGGAGATAGCATTCGCAGGAGACAGCAACGACGGAGCGCCCGGTGCGGGGGACGCATAATTTCCGACGTAGGTGACGACCATCTGAGGGCCAGGCCAGTGCATCATCACGCCGGTCACCGAATCATCGCAGAAGAATGTATACGTGTTGGATCCACTCCGAAGTGCCGACGTTGGTACCGTCAGAAAGTCGAGTGAATAGAAATGGTCTGCCCCGTAGTCCGGCGCGGTCCAATTGTTAACCTTGGTGTAACTAACGGCGCCAACCGACGCGCCACCATCGATGCCGTTGAACGTCGACATCGCCATCGTGGCCGCTGTGGCGTCCGAGACCTTGTCGGCCGTGGGGATGGTGAACGTGCATGTCTTGGTCGCCCGCCCCAACCGTACAGAGAACCGCTCGCTGACTCCCAAAGCCTTGTACAGTCTGACCGCCTTGCCCACCCGTGCGAGCGAGAGCCCGGACACGGCATCCGTCATGTAGTTCAGCCCGTTGACGTCCTGGATGCGCGCCATGAGCCGCATGCTTGCCGCAGGCTGGTCCGGGACAAGGCTGGTGTTCCAGGTGAGGCTGTATGGAGCCGCGCTGGCGGTGCCGGCGTGCCCTTTCAGGACCATGGTGTTTTCGGTCTTGGCCCGGTGGTAGCGGTAGTGCCAGTCCTTGTACACGCCATCGCCGTCGGTGTCAACCCCCTCATAGTAGGCGAAAAAGTCGACCTGCTTTATCGCGCTCGGCCCCGAGGCTGCCGCCTCAAGCACAGGGTCCTCGGTCAGCACAGCCCCGGCAGCAGGCACGGTAATCGACCCGGTCGGATGCGCCTTCGCGGCATCGTAGTAGATACGAATGACGATCCCGTTCATCCCGTGCTGACCCCATCCAAAATCCCAGCACGTCTGCCCATCATTGGTGCCCTCAAACAAATTTGTCCCCTGCACGAGATGGGCGAGCGGAATATCGATCACAGGGTTGTACTGCCCGAGATAGCACTCCCCGCTCGTAGGGGGCGAGCTCAGATTGGGGATCGAAATCCAGGCGTTCGCATTGAACCGAATCTTCTTTCCGGTCGTCCCGGCGTGACCCTGCCACAGGTCGATCACCGCTTCGGCGCGTATCGCATTCTGAAGATCACCGATGTTGATGGAATGAACCTTGTTCGGCAGATTGGCGATCGCGCCAGGCTCCGTTGCGTTCGGATCCGTTACGCGCCAGTCAGCATAGGTCATCATCGTGCGGGAGTACTCGCGGTAGATGTCCCCGGGCTGGGGATGACGGAGCAACCCTTGCGATGACGCGGTGACAGGGAATAGTGATCCCATCAACAGGCATACGGCAACGAACGGGCGCCATACTATTGGTCTCATGCTCAACTCACTTGTCCTTCGATAGCCTCAAGAATCCTTCGTTAGGGACGGAAACCCTAAGGCTCCCGGCGTCGCGCTGCCGGGAGCCCGAGGTGACCGTCTGAATGTGTGCGCGGTGGTTCTACTTCGTCAAAAGCATCTTTCGGACGGAGACGTATTCCTGTGCTGAGATCCGATAGAGGTACACGCCGCTCGGTAAAGACGAGGCGTCAAACGCGACGGTATGGTACCCCGCCCCCCGGGTCTCATTCAGGAGCGATGCTACCCGCTCGCCGATCGTGTTGTACACGTCCAGCGTCACATGACTCTCCCGCGGAAGAGCAAACTCGATCGTCGTGGACGGATTGAACGGGTTCGGAAAGTTCTGCGCCAGCCCATATTGCGTCGGTATCCCGCGTTCGTCATCGACACCGACGATGATTGCCACGAAGCTGCGCGCCTCGCTGAAGGGACCCCAGCCACCGGCGTTCCCGGCGCGGACGCGCCAGTAGTAGGTGGTATTGGTGACCAGCCCGCCCACAAGCTTCGTCGTCCCCGTGAGCGTGGAATCGGTCACGACGAACTGGAAGAGCGGATCAACAGCCAGCTCATGCCAGTACTTCGTGGCTCCCGATGCCGCCTGCCAGCTGAAGGACACGCCGGAGGCGCTGGCATTGGCGCCATTGTCCGGACTCAGGAGTGTGACGGCACCCGGAATCGATGCGGCCGTCGTGAAATCAAACACGTTCGAGTAGCCGCTGATACCTCCGGGCGACGATGCGTTGACCCGCCAGAAGTACTTCGTGCCCGCGGCCAATCCCGCCAGCGCTTTTGTCGTATCGATGACCGCAGGATCATCCACGATGAGGCCCGACGTGAATGTTGCTTCGGTCGACACCTGAGCGCGGTACGATGTCGCGCCCTGAATGCGGTTCCACACAAGTGCAAGACTCAGAGGCTGACCAATCGCGCCATTCGCAGGCGACACGAGCGCGGGAGCGTTGGGCGCCGACGATTGGGTCGTGAAGCTCCAGGGAATGGAGTAGGAGCCGTACCCCGCGGAGTTCTTCCCGCGGACGCGCCAGAAGTACTTGATGAGATTTGCGAGACCTGTCACCGCACGGGACGTACCCACGACATTGGTATCGCTCAGGACAATGTTGGTGAACGTGGTATCGCTTGCCACCTGTAACTGATGCGTCGTTGCCTGCAGCCCCGTCAGCCAGGAAAGCGTCGGGCTGGTCGGGAGATTGGTTTCTCCATTGGCAGGAGATGCGAGCACAATCCGCCCCGGGAGAGCCGCCTTGAAGTACTCGGCCCGCGCCGTGAAGGCAGGCGCAACCGTCCCCGCGTTGCCTGCGTACAGGCCCACCGCGTTCGTCTGCATGAAGTGCCAGAACGACCCCGCGACCGTCCAGGAAATCCCATCGATCGAGTACTCCATCGTCCATTGGGCGCCTACGCGCGTGACGCGAAGGTAGAGGGGAGCACTGCCGAGGGGCTGGACGTTCGTGTTGATCTTGATGGACGAATTGGTGTAGCCACCCGTAAAGGCCGCCGCAAACGCCCTCGTCCCCGTGGAGCTGTTCACGAAGTCGAATCGAATTGCGTTGTTCGCATCTTCCTCGAATAGGATCCCTTGAAGCTGGAACGAGGACGCGTTGCCGGTTACGCCGGTGAGGAATTTCGCCTCGGCGCTGATGATGTTGGGATCCGCCACGGGCTGCATCACGCGCGGAGCACGCGCGCCGGTCGTCCAGATGTCGTGGGCGGTTCCCGCCGGGACACCGATCGACAGTTCGCTGCCGGCCACGGAGAACGTCCCGTCGCCGACAGGGTTCACCGGCGTCCAGAGAACCTGGTCCAGCGCTGAGCCACCGAACTCGTCCGACACGCTGCTGGCGTCGGTCCGCACATCGTCCGTTCTGCCGATGTTGTTCCCGCTCGCATTCGAGTTCGCGCTGTCGTCCGAAGCCGTCACGCGGAAGTCGTAGGATATGCTCGCCTGCAGATTGGTCAGCAGGACCGTGTGCGAGAGGGCAGGCGTGGACAGGACCACATTTGATCCGTACGACGCCGTGACGCCGTAATCGAGGAGAGCGGTCGCAGGTTCATCTGTGCGCCAGGTGAGCTCGAGGGCGTTGGTGGCCGCGTGATTGACTTTGATGCCGTAGATCAGTGGAGCGACGTCGTCCGGAGGATTCGTGAGCGAATCTTCTGCTGCGCCTGGATTGTCAAGGTTAATGAAGTAGTCGGCCTGCGCTGTGTACGCCTCAGGCGAACTTCCGGCATTGCCAGCAAAGACGCCGACGCGCGAGACGGAAAGGGCCTGAACGAACGATCCCGCCACCGTCCAGCTCGTCCCGTCAAAGGAGTAGGACTGCGTCCAGGTACTCCCGACTCGTTCGACCCGCATCCAGAGGGGCCTCTGGCCATTGGGTCCGATTTCCTGATTCACCCGGACAGTTCCGCTCGAGAAGCCACCAATGTAGGTCGCCGAGTAGATGCGCATATTCGGAGTCGAGGATGTCGTAGTGAAATCGAACCGGATGACATTGCTGTTGTTCTGTTCGACGACGATACCTTGGACCTGGTACGAGGCCGACGATCCCCCCGTGACCCCTGAGAAGAACTTCGCTTCAAGGCGGAAATCCGTGTCGGTGGCGGTCTGAAGGATGCGGGGAACTTTGTATCCGCTGCTTGAAATATCGTGGGAACGGCCTGCAGGGACCGCGATCGTTATACTCGCTGAATCCGTTCCCGTGCTCACGGCGCGGAGCGTGGCATCATTCTGCGGGTCCACGAACGACCACGGGGGCCGTTTCAAATTCCGCGCGTTGAAATCGTCCGAGACGAACGACGTGGAATCGGCAAAGGCCGCGGAACCGGCGACAATCGCCAGGACGATTGTGAGGGTCGCACGGGAAAGCAGTGGAGAACAAATGCGCATGAACGCGTTCATGCTGGTACTCCTGAGTGTGTTGTGTGTTGAGAGAAATTCCTTGCGATCCACGCGCCAGACAGAGACATGGCATCGGCGCCAGGTCCTGCTCCGTAGTGACATGGTAGTCCGCGCACGGGGGGCTGCATCCAACATGCCGCATAATAGCACAGGACCACACCACCTCCGTTGACGGCCGTCACAATTGCTCCCACGGCGTCGTAATGTACGCAGATAGTGATACAAATCACATGCCTGAGGGGGGCAGGCTAGTCCCGCGGAAGACTCCTGAATACTGGGCAATAACGAGGAATAGTGGCCGTGCTACGCTGACCCCTGTGTTGGGATCACCCTCACGGCCGGTGGTGGGGCACCGTTATCCGCTGAGTGCTTTACCTGGCCCGAATCGAGCACATTCCCGCCCCCTGCCCGGGAAGGCCGGGGGGTGGATTCTACAATCTTCTACTTCCCTCCCCTTCCTAACACCATCACTGGAACAGTCTTGAAGAGCAGCCAGAGATCAAGCCCGAATGAAGCGTTCTGACTGTAATAGAGGTCAAGGATCACCATGTCCTGGAATCCAACCCGGCTCCTCCCAAACACCTGCCAAACCCCAGTGCACCCGGGCATGACGCTGAGCCGTTGCTTGTGCCACTCCTGATAATGCTTCCACTCATACGGAAGACATGGCCGGGGGCCAACAAGACTCATCTCGCCGCGCAGGACGTTCAAGAGTTGCGGCAACTCGTCCAGGCTGGTTTTCCGGAGGAACGCCCCGATGGGAGTCACTCTCGAGCTGTCGATGATCTTCGTCGGAGTCTCGGCATCGCGCCCCTTCCACTCTCCCTTGATCAGCTTGGCGTATTGCTGCTCGCGACCCGGGTCGGTGTCGCTGCCGACACGCATCGATCGGAACTTATAGAAGTTGAACTGCCGACCATTCCGCCCAACCCGTATTTGGGTGTAGAGGATAGGACCTCTTGAGTCGATCTTGATCGCGAGCGCGATCCCGGCATAGACCGGCGCGAGGAGGACCAATCCAATGGCTGCAAGACAGGAATCAAACGCGCGTTTGTAGATCTCGTACGCTTTGCTCGGCCCCGTCTGTGAAATCGTCACCACGCCGACATTGCCATACTTCTCGATGTCCAGATTCTCCGGAATCACAGCGTACAGCGGGGACGAAACCTTGACACCCGCACCTGAGTCGAGACAGTCGCGAAGCAACTGGAAGAACTGGATCTGGTCAAGATGCTCGACGCAGACCACCACCTCATCCGCGCCCAAAATCCTCACGGACTCCGCCACTTCAGAGAGCCTTCCCACAACCTTGGCACCGCCGAAGATCGGGTAGCCCACCTGGACGTCATCATCCAGGAATCCGATGACATCCAGCCCCAGCCGGCGGTTCATCAAGATATTCACTGCCACATCTTTTGCGGTTTCACCTGCGCCGAGCACCAGGACCCTCTTACGAAACATTCGCCTGCGGCCCAGGAGGAGGTAGAAGCTTCGGAAAACCACAACTCGCCCGCCCACCATCAGCGTGAAAGAAATCACAATGAAATAGAGGATGGCCAGTCGGCTATCAAGGATAATACTCGATCGAATGAAGAAGGAGAGCAGGCCAATACCAAGAACAGCGATCAGAAGGCTTCTGGCGATACGCAGTGTATGGTCAAGGACGCCCGTGAAAACGTCGACGCGATACAGGCTGAAGTAATGGAAGATGACCGTAACGACGATGCCGTAGGCGGCGATGAAGAAATACTCGGCGTAAAAGGGAGTTCCGATGACGGGAAGATCAAGCATGGCCACATCGCCGTGAAACTCGCGGCCACGTAGCATGATGGCGGCGATGATGGAGCCGACAATGGTGGCCCAGTCGAGGGCTACCAGCAGAAACGTCTGTGGGCTATGTTTGCGAAATGCCATGACTCTTTCCCCGTGATGACGAATTGCGCGAACGCGACCAGCTCCCCCCACTGATTCGCACAATCACCTGAATTTGGATGGCCTCGAAAGCTCTGCGCGAGCAAGGCTCCCGGTGGCAAGCGCTGTTGACGTTGTGTACCGCCCGGCAGGTACTGGATCCCGTGGATCATCCAGGTCGAATGAGCAAGGTCGTCCTTTCACACCCCGGAGGAGTGAATACTCTCCAGTCTATGCTCGGCGCATCCAGGAAGACACGCCGAACGGACTACTGTGCTCCCCGACCAAGTATACGGCAAAATGTACAAAAAGCAATAACAAAAGGTGTGTCCCAGCTCACATATCCCCCCATGCAGTCGAAATTCTCGATTCCGGGGCAGGATGCCACCCATTATGATCGCACTTCATTCCACATCGACACGCTAAGGGCATGACTTGGGATATTTGCAGCAAACTGAACCTCCTTATCGCTTTTCGCTGATTCGGTCCGCCGGACAGGCAAAGAAAACACTCGGTCATAGGCCCTCAGGAGCTGGGTTTCAGAGAACTTCCAGGCGAGCTCACTCTCCACCCTTCGCCTCCCAAATTCGCCCATGGCAGTCATGCGGTCTGGATCCGCAAGTAGCCCAAGAATCTTCTCCGCAAGATCCCCCGCATCATTCCCCCGCGCGTATAGCGACGCTTCGAGCGCAGAGCGGCGACCCTCCGTGAGGTCGAACTGGACGATTGGCTTCCCCAGCGCCATGTACTCCATAATCTTGTTCATCGTGGATTTGTCGTTCATCTCGTTCGCCACGTCCGGATTCACGCAGAGATCGGCAGTTGACAGATACGTCATAAGCTCGTCATCCGGAATCCGACCCGTGAACTCGACATACTCACCAAGACCCAGCGAAGCACAGTACGCTTTGATGTCCTCGAGCTCCGTCCCCGACCCGATCATCGCACAATGAATGTCGCGTCTTTTCCTTACATGCACGATGTGCCGCATGGCATCGAGCAGATAGTTCAGCCCCTCTTGCTTCCCCATCACGCCGACGTACCCAAGCAGGTACTTCCGCCCCTTCTTCAGCGAAGCCACAGGAGGCACGGGACGGATCTTCGAGACATCCGGACCGCTCCGGACGACGAACACGCGATCCTCCTTCATCCCGCCGCGCGTGAGCGCAATTTCGCGGTACGATTCATTTGTCGCGATCGAGATATCCGCGGTGCGGAATGTCCACCGCTCAAGTGCAACAATCAACCGGTACACCAGGTCCTTGCGCCCGAACTTTGCGACATACAGCTCTGGACCGATGTCGTGATGGTCGAACACAAAACGTTTGCCGAAGAGTTTGAACAATCCTCCGATCAGGAAGATGGTGTCCGGCGGATTGCAGGCCTGAAGAACGTCAAACCCTTCCCGCATCGCAACGCGGAGAGTGAGCAACAGCTCCCAGAATAGAGCAGACCCGTACTCGAGCGCGTACCCGAGAGCGCCGTCTGCTTCAAGGGGAAGCGGATGCCGGTAGATCGTAACGCCGTCGAGTACCTCGCGGCGGGCCTCGTACCCCTTGCCCACCGGACAGATGACCGTTACGGCGTATCCCGCGCGCACAAGGGCAGTGGCCTCGTTCCACACCCGCTTGTCGAACGGGACGGGAAGATTCTCAACGATAATGAGAATCCGCCGCTGGCGTGAGTTCGACCTGGAAGGAGATACGGTGGACATCGGTGTCAGCGTCCTTTCGCAATGGACTGATACAAGTCGAGGTATTCACGAGCAACGACCTCGCCGCGGAAATCGCGCGCCCTCATCATGTTCGCATGCCCCATGCGGCGGCACCCTTCGGGATCGCGCAACAGGCGCTCGAGGGTGTCGGCAATGGACGCCGGGTTCCGGGGCAACACCCAGAGGCAGTTCTCCGGCTCGTGCAGGTAGTCCGCAGCCGCACGAATTCGGGTCGTCACCATGGCCATCCCGGCCGCCATCCCGTGCAGGATCGTCATCGGAAAACCTTCCTGGTGGTATGTCGGAAGCACAAGGATGGACGCGGCGCGATACCGAGCAATGGTATCATCTTCCGTCATCTGGCCTGTAAACGCCACGGTGTCGCCCAATTTCAGTCGTCCCGCACGCTCTCGCAGATCGCTCATCTGGGGCCCGTCCCCTACGCACACCAACGGGACATGCACCCCTCGTTGCTTCAGAAGAGCCACCGCGTCTAGCAGATCGGCAAGCCCCTTCGGCGGAATGAACCGCGCGACAAACAGCAGCCCGCCCCGGTGGTTCGTCGCGGGCGGCCCGGCAAACCGGTCGACGTCAACGGCGTTCTTCACCACCACGAATCGCCGCCGCGGAAACCCTGCTGCGACAAAGTTGCCCAGCTCTTCCCTTGAGAGCAAACCGACGCACGCCGAGAGGGCAACCACGATGCGCGTCAACGCCCGCCAGAAGTCCCCACCTTCGGCCAGAACACGGGCGTCAGAGCCGTGGTATTTGAGGAATACACGGTGGCCCAGCGACCGCGCGATCACGAGGTACAGCACATCTCTCCCGAGCGCATCGCGGTTGTAGGCGGAGTTAAGATGAACGACGTCGGGCCGCTCGTGCAGGAGCATGCGCGTGAACGCGACCAGATCCCTAAGGAGCCTGGCCAGACGCCTGCCGAACGGCGCGGCTGTTGTGCGGCTTCCGAACATAAACGGGATGACCTCCACGCCGCCGATCGATTCCAGGCCACGCATCACGCTCCGCTCAGCGGCAAAGATGCCTCCGGCCTGCGCCTGATCTACCAGACCCATCAGCACACGGACCGTCGGACCGGCTTGCCTTGCACCACCAGGCTCGGTCAATCCCGCCGGCGCGCTCTTCGTCTCACGGGCGTCGGACCGGAGATGTGGCATCGATGCAGCACTGATTTCAGGATCTCTCATGCATTCTCCCCTCTTGCCGGCACGGGTTCCTGGGCGACGTGCGAGATGACCCAGCGAAACTTGCTGCCGATATGAACGTCTATCGACCGTACCACATCAAACACAATGCGCATCTCCAACCCCAGACAGGCATGGAGGTTCCGCTGAAGTGTCCGGGTATCGACTTGCGCGTCGGGATTGTCCCTCTCGATGCGAACAACCAGCGTGGCCAGGTCCTCCTGAATAATCTGCGAACGGCGAATATTGCCGATCCCGTGGAACGCCCCCATAATGCCGTCTCCCGGAATCTTCCGTCCGTCCGGCGTCTGGATACAGTCCACCAGCCGCCCCTGCACAGACTCCAGCTGGGGCATCGCGCGACCGCACGAGCATGGCAGCGCCGCGAGGCGCCCGATGTCGCCGGTCTGGTAGCGGATCAGCGGCATGCCCAGGTTGTTCAGCCCGGTGCCAATCAGCTCCCCGCTCCCGCCGGGGGCGGCATCCGACCCGTCCCGGAGGACCTCAAGAATACCGTACTCGGGATTGATGTGAAGCCCCGCATGTACCTCGCACTCGGTTGCCGCGGTGACGCGTTCTGCCTGACCGTAGAGGTCGAACACCCGTGTGCGGAACCTCTCTTCGATCTCGCGGCGATGAATCTCATACAGCGGCTCCGACGAGGTAAAGATTGCGCGCACCGGGAAGAAACGTCCGCGGCGGCGCAGGAAGTTGGCCAGCACGAGAATCGTTGAAGGGAATCCCTCAATGAAGGCCGGACGGAACTTCTCGAGTTTGTCGAAGTACTCTGGAAGCGTTTCGTCCGACATATGGTAGTATGAGAACAGCAGCTGTCGGTCAGCTGCATTGTACCGCCAGTACGGCGGGCGCTTCGGGAGGTTGGACGGGATGATGACGTTGTTCCAGATCGTTCCCCACACCGCAGCCTTCCGCGCTCTGATCTCGATACCAGCCCAGCGGCGCTGACGCCAGATCATCGCATGCTCGAAAGCGATCGAGGTGTGCGTCCGCAGCGCGTTGATCGGCGTCCCCGTCGAACCTGTCGTCCAACCTGAAAACAGCAACCTGCGCGGAAACGCCGTGGAGACGAGCTCCCGCGCGTTCGCCCGCAACATGTCCTTGGTCAAGATGGGGACCTTCTTCAGATCATCAACCGAGCGGACATCCGAGGGGCGCAGTCCGCGCGCGTCGAAGAGCCGCCGGTAGTACGGCACCGTATCGTATGCGTGCCGGATCAGCTCGCGCACCCTCTGGTCCTGCAGGTCCCGGAACTGGTCCGCGGAGAACCACTGGCTCGCCTCTAGCTCAGCAAGGGTCCGGCGGAACTCCGCCCCGTTCTTCAAAGCGGACACGGCATACCCCTTGGCGGAGAAGTACGCGCTTCGGGCGACGTACGAGAGTGCTGTGCGAAGGTTGTCCATTACCGTTCCCCTCCCCCCACGGGTGGATCGTTCGACATAAACCGGCTAAGGTAAGCGGACCCGAGCGGTCTGACCACCGCCTCCGGAATCAGACCGGCGTTGAATGTGCGCAGGGCAATGCTCCTGAGGCCACGCCGGGGATTCTGGCTGGCTGCGGCTTCCTGCACTCTCCTGAATCTGCCGAGGGCGTATGCCTCCGCAATTGGCATCATTTCTGTCCCGCGGGCGCGAGCCTCCGCGATGAGGCCGATGATCCGGCCGCGGTTTTTCCGCCGCAGGAAAGCCTCGATCGCGTCCTCCGAGATACCCAGGACTTCAGCTTTGTTGCCTAGGACGCCTCCGCAATTCGCGGCGAAGTACGGAATCGAGAGAATGCCCCGCTCATGGAGAATGCGATCCGCCTGCGTCGTCACCGGGTTATTCGCCCCCGGCACGACGAGCCTCGCCCTCACGTCAGCGGCGTTCTCCTTGGTGATCGAAAACTGGCCCGCGCAGGGAGAAAACAGGTCTACATCCAGCACCTTCAGCGCATGATGCGGTAACCGATCCGCCCTCTCGTACGCCGTCACACAATCGTTCCCGAGCCGGTCGCGAAGGCGCATCAATTGCTCGACGTCCAGCCCGGCCGGATTGTAGATGGCCGCTCTGGAGGTGGACACGGCGACAACGCGCATCCCGTGACGGCGCACAAGGAGATCCGCGAGAGCACTCCCCACCGATCCAAACCCTTCTATCGCGACCGTTCTGCCCACCAGTGGCATCCTCTGTGCCTCGCTGCACGCCTCGACACCGACCATGACCCCCATGGCGGTGTAACGACCCGACTTGATGCCGCGACGACGGCGCGGTTTCGGGATCTCACTCCTCGCCGCCGCGAGCATCTCTCCGATATCCTCGTTCGTCGTGCCCATGTCGGGTCCGGAGATGTACGCTCGTGTGCAAAGCAGCGGAGCAATGATCTCGCCAAACCGACGCAGCAACTGCCACTTTCGTTCGCGGGGCACATCGGAGTCCTCGAAGATTCCCGCTTTCGCGCCGCCCTGCGCCATGCCGCTGAAGCCGTACTTCAGCGTCATGCCATGTGCCAAGGCTGAGATCTGCTCGACGGTGAGATCGTTTGTGATGCGCAACCCGCCGCAAGCGTGACCGACCACGCTGGCGTCGATCACAACGTAGCCGCGCAGGCCGATCGAGTCGTCGCGGACCGCAGGTGATACTCTGAGGTGCAAGAGAGTGGAGATCTTCGATTATGTCGTCATGGACCATGGCGATGTGATTTCGTATGCATTGAGAAGCGATAGAAGAACCACGTGCGCCGCTGCCCCGAATGTTCGTGCAGGCGGAACGGTGGTGTGGCTGTGTGGATGTAATCTACGGAGGGAGACGGGTGAGGTGTCGTGCGCGAAGTCACACAATGCCACCCCGCGGTGGATATCGGCATCACATGGTCGGAGCCACGAGGGTCAGCTCCGACCACACATGGGTGCAGGCGCACCCATTACCAGGCGATGCCGACGTACTCGTTGTTCGAGACCCGGTCCTTCAGGATGCGCACGAGATCGAAAACGACCTTTCCCTTGGGGATGATGCGGATGGCTTCGGCGAACTCGGGAGCCTTGTTGCCGATGATGATGACTTCGCTGGACGCCACCACGTCCGCGGCGGAGTCGCGCATGAGTGCGGCCAGGTGAGGGATGCGCTGCTCGATATAGCTCTGGTTTGCACCCATCAGTCGGGCGATTTGAACGTTGCGGTCGTACAATTGGACCGAGCACCCCTTCCCAATAAGCGTCTCGATCACTTCGACGATCGGACTGCCGCGGAGGTCATCGGTCCCGGCCTTGAAGCTGAATCCGAGTACACCCACCTTCTTCTTGTCGAGCTGGAGAATGGAGGACACCACCGCAGCCACCTGCACACGGTTGCTTTCCAGCAGTGAATTCAGGAGCGGCGTCGACAGATCGAGACTGCGCGCCTGGTACGTGATCGCGTTCACGTCCTTCGGCAGACAGGACCCGCCGAACGCGAAGCCGGGCTTCAGATAATAAGGGGATAAGTTGAGTTTCGTGTCCTTGCAGAAGATATCCATGACGGCGTGGCTGTCGATCCCCAGCCGCTTGCAGATCATGCCGATTTCATTGGCAAACGTGATCTTGACGGCGTGGAACGAGTTGTCCGCGTACTTCACCATTTCCGCAACTTCGATCGACGTCACAATCAGCTCTCCCGGGAGCTTCTCGTAAAGGCTCTGCAGAAGCCCGGTGGAACGATCGTCTGTCCCGCCGAAGACGGTCTTGGGGGGATGGTCGAAGTCGTAGACCGAGGTCCCCTCGCGCAGGAACTCCGGATTGAAGCAGACGCCGAAGTCGCGCCCCGCCGTCTTCCCGGAATGCTGCTCGAGTGTCGGCATCACGAGTGAGCGGAGAGTCCCTGGCAGCATTGTGCTGCGGCATACGATCACATGGAAGCCGTTCTTTGTCTTGAGCGCCGCCCCGATCTGCTCGCAGACAGTTTTCAGGTAATTCAGTTCAATGCTGCCGTTCGGCCGGGATGGGGTCCCGACCGCGATAAACGTCAGATCGCTGTTCCGGATGGCATCCGCCACGTCGATGGTCGCACGCAACCGCCCCGCACGCACGGACTCGCCGATCAGGTTCTCGATCGCAGGCTCCACCACGGGCGATTGGCCTGCGTTGATCATGTCAATCTTCACCCTCGACACATCCACGCCGATGACCTGATGGCCATCCCTGGCAAAGCACCCGCACGTCACCGCACCGACATATCCGAGCCCGAACACTGAAAGGTTCATGACATCTCCTGAGGTATCATAGCAGTTGAATCCGGGTTGTGCACATGTGTGCACCTTCGATCACTTTCGACATGCGCACGGCCGTCGCCGGTTCCTTTCGGTCGATACCGGGCGAGTACCAACCCAGCGGCGGATCGGTCTCACCGCTGTGCACCGAAACAGTCCCCGATGACGCATCGGGTTCGATCAAGATCGCCGCGCCCGCGTGCTCGACTCTGATCCTGCCGCCATCCACCGTCCAACGGCACGCGGGATGCAGGTGCCACAGGATGTCGACCGTGTGTGCATCTCTACATTCGAGCCGATCGGTCACAACGATCGCGCGAGCTGTTGCGTCGAGCCTCACCTCGCGCTCGTGGACGACCGGGTCAGTCAAGCGCGTGTACCCGTCGTGCATCCCCCGGACTCGGTCCGGGCTTCGCTCCAGCAACGCTGCGCGGGCGTGGCGCAACCACATGAAACTTCCTCCGATCACCGACTGGTCCTGTCCGTCCACGACAACAGTATTGTGCGCCCGGGTGCCCCGGAAGTAGTCGCGCCAGACGCGGTCCGTGTGGTACACATAGGTACCCGGATCCACCAGGAACGGCACCCCTTTGTAGTCCAGAAGGATACTCAGCGCATCGGCGTGACCGTGCGCTGCGATCGAAAGAAAGCCGAGCGGGCCGCAGTCAGCGACCACACGGGCCTCAGCTCCGCGCAGGATGTAATATCCGCCTTCCGGGAAATCGCCTCGGAGACCATTCACCTGTTCGGCCCTCGCGGGGAGCCCGGCATGCCCCGTGAGCCAGAAGGTTTTCTCGTCAACCCGCTCCAGCCCTGAACCGAGTTCCGGCCGCCTGAATGCCACGGCCGCGGTGTCCGACAATGATCGGAACTTGTTGTATTCGGGGGCATGGCACAGGACAACCACATACCCTTCATCATCGTCGCCGATGGAAGGGACCTCTCCGCGTTCGTCGATCAGGGCATGCACGAACTCGGCCATCCGTTCGAGCCGCTGGACGTAAGCCGGGGAGAACGGCCGGCCGTTCAATTCCCCCATGGAAGCGGCTATGAACAAGAAGTCGAAGACGAAGGTCTGATATGCCGTGGTCTGCTCTTTGGTGACGCCGTCAGACCAGACCTGCGCCAGCGCTTCCCGCTCCAGAATGGCCTGGGCGCGCCGTATCCAGCGCGCGGACTCCGGCACGTCTACCATGAGCGCGCCGATGAACAGACCCGCCGCTTCTCCGATGAGGTGGTTGTTCGCGGAAGAGTATCTCGAAAGATTCCTGTTGATGAACCAGAGATGCTGATGCAGCGAGTGCAGCCAGGATTGCCGAATCTCCAAGGTCAGGCTGTTCGGGATGCGTTCGCCGGCGAGAAGGAAGTGAAGCGCGAACGTCCAGTTGATAACCCGGAGCGCGCTTTCGAGGGAACTTGCCCACTGAACGCCCTGCGGATAGGGGCACTCGGCAAGCCACGAGCGCACTTGCGCGACGACATCCGCCGCATAGGGTTCCTCTCCCGTGAGATACCAAGCCTTCGAGAGCTCCACGAAATGATGGTGCCTGTTATGCTCCCAGAGGTATTTGATATCCCCGTAGCGAGCTGAATCCCGGTAGTCCAGCAGCGGCCCGAATCCCCTGGGAGCGTCCACGCCGTTCTTATAGTCCCGGTTCCACCGGATAACGTCGCCGAACGGATGCCGCTCGAGCGCGAAGAAGCTGAATCGGTGGTCGAGCAACTCACGAGCGGCCCGGTCGGTCCACCCCAGCTGACGGGCCACGATATCCCTGACCTTATGCCGATCCGAGAGGTCTACCGGCCATCGACGGTCGGCAATGGCCGCTCGCCCGGGCACAGGAGGAATACCGACGGCTGGAATTCTCCGCTCCACCATGTGGCGTCCTCCACGGTACGCGCGGTGTGCGATTTCGGCCACCGACATGCGCCGGAGACGGCGGACCATCCAGGACAGCTTCATAGTGCCCCCCCGGACAACTGCCCAGCCAGACACCCGAGCGACTGCGCGCTTTTGATGCTCTCAAACATTGATCAGGCTCTTCACCGACATCATCTTTCCGTTCGACTCGCGCAGAATGCTGTCCCTTAGCTCGATCCGGAACGCCGAACGCAGCCCACGGGTCATGCACCCGAAAGGACGCGTGCTCGAACCGAATATTGTCTATCCCGCGCAGCAGTACCAGAGGAGTTCCACTGGTCGGACTCTCTCAACAGGTCATAATATTCCCTGAGGGATCCAGTGGACCGGATCGCATGCTGTCGCGCTTCACGGTGCACGGCGAGGAACCTCTCTGGCCCCTGCCGTTGTGCGGCCCTCAAGGACATCACGGTAGACTGCCTCGAGCGAATCCATGATCGATGCTCGGACGAGCCTGCTCCGAAACACTTCCCTGGCCGCAAGCCCGAGCCGGCGTCTCAGGTCCGGATCTTCATGCAGTCTGCGCAGAGCCTCCTGCATCTCGCGGATGTTTCCCGGCTCGACGAAGATGACCGATTCGTTGTGCACAAAGAACTCGGGGACACCCCCCACCCGCGTCGTGATGATGGCACGCCCAGCCGCGGCGGCTTCAAGCACGACCAGCGGCAGGTTCTCGCGATGGCTCGGGAACAAGAAGATGCCGTGCTCCCGGAAGGCGTCCAGCTTTGCCGATCCTGCAACAGGAGGTCGAACTTGGACCTCTGTGAGATGCTCGGCACTGATCCGGCTCTTAATCGCCTCCAGGTCTCCGGTCCATTCCTGCGGCCCGATCAGCGAGATGCTGGTCCGGGGCCCTTCGTCACGCAGCATGACGCCAAGGCTGACAATATCGTGCACGCCCTTCCTCTTGCCGATGGATCCGAGGAAGAACGCCTTGGCGTTGGGCGAGGGCTCAAGTGCAAGCGCCTCACGCTCAAACCAGGCCTCGATAGGGTTGAAAACGACATGAACTCGCGACTCTGGCAACCCCCATTCGGAGATGGCCCACAGCCGCCACCGGTCGCTCAGGACGATCATAGCATCCATCTGCCCGATCCAGCGTCTGTAGAATTTCTTCTTCCACCCGGGGAGGTGCGCCCAGAACGTGTCTATGGATCCGCCATGTACGTGTCCGACGGCTCCCGCGCTCCCACGCTGACCAAGCCACAGGAAGAGAAGGCTCTTCGGGAAGTTCCATCCTGAAGTCACCGGGTAATGGACGATCGCAGGGCGTTCGCGCCTCAGCGCAGAAAGCCAGGAGGCAAGATGCGCACACAAATACCAGATATTCGTGGGGTTCAGATGTGCGCGGCCTCCAAGGCCTGTGGTCCTGTCGATGGCAAACGGGATGAATCGGACCCGGCCGCGAAGTTCGTCCACGAACTGCGTGGTGACGAGGTGGACCGCGCCGCCAGATTTCGGGGCCAGCCCGCCGATCAATACGCCCGGCGCGTTCGCTGCAGGGGCGCTCTCTTTTTCCGCGCTATCAGCTAAACTTGTCAATATACGGTCGGAAGTGGCGATGAGGGGGGGCTCCAGTAGCGGTGGGTGGGGAGGCCATGGTCTTATGACGGCCCAGGGATTCCCGCGAGTACGCCTGCCGTGTCTTCGGAGGGACGCGGGAACTCGTCCTGCGACTTCTCTCCCTCCTCCAGGGCTTCCGCCTGGGACTCGGATGCCTGGAGGATCAACCAGGTGGAGAGGTACGCGAAAATGAGCGCGAAGGGTCGGTTCAGCCACGCCTCGTTGTACACGAGCGCGACTCCCATGATCAACGCCAGAAACCATCGGAATCGCTTCACTGTCGAGGCCGCATCCGCCAAGCTACGGAACAGGAACGAGAAGACCGCTCCCGCCATTCCCAACGCGGCAAGGGCCCCTCCCTGCATCCAGAGACTGAACAACATAGGCCTGGTGCCGGCCGTGTACCAGAACGATTTCACGTACATCGATTTGCCAAGGATATTCTCGCCTACGAAGAGACCGTACCCGTATCCAAGGACAAGCGCGCTGACGCGCTTGGCCATGCCATCGAACATGATCATCAGCTTCTGGAATCGTGGGATGTCTATTCCGGGTCGCGGATCATAGACAAGATACCGCTCCATGAAATCCTGGTCCGTCAGGTATCGTGAAGGGTCCCTCACGTTCTCCGTGTACATATCCAGGAGCAAGTATGCCAGCACACATCCAAGCGCCAGGATCGGGACTACTTTGTAGAACTTCCGGCGGCTCAGCACGAGAAATCCAAGGTACGCTGCAAGAAAGACGAAGGAAATCTTCGTTTCGTTCATTGCGACCGGGGCAAGGAGGAGAGAGAAGGGAAGTATGCGACGGACGGCAAAACTCTCACCATCATCAACCGAACCGTAGCGGACCAAGAGGTAGAAGGTGATGATAAACAGGAGCTGCGTCACCATCCCGCTCCCCCCGGACAGACCGTAGGTACCCCCGACAGCGTCCCCCGCACCATACTTCAGGAACTGGTACAGTGAGAGGGGAAACTGGGCCAGCACGAACGCGATCAGGAACCTGTCCATCCAGGCGATGACGAGCTCCGATCGGTCGGACATGAGGAGGTCATACACCACCACGAGGGATGACAACATGAATAGCGGCTGACGCAGACCGTTCAGCTGGGCAGGAAGGCTGAGCTTGTCGAGATTGAATATGACCGTGATGGCCGACGCGGCGAGGAAGAACAGCAACCAACGTACGACGCCAGCCCCCCGCCGGCGAATCATGACGGAAAGCGCCATCGCAAACAAGACGGCGTCGCAAGCGGAGGTGGCTATGCGGAACGCGGCATCCGCTCCCGGCAGCACCTGTGTGGTGATGTAGCCGGAGAGCGAGGTGAAGAGAAGAATGCCGAAGAAGAGAATGGCCTTGAAAAGCATGCCCGGTCTTTCTGGACTCTCAGCTGCAGACGGCGTCTACTGCGTTATCCGGACCATGCTTGCGATCGCCGCGGTAACAGCGGCGACAGTGGAGATGATCAACGCATAGTCGCGGAAGTCCATGTTCCCGCCCTCGATGATCACCGTGTCGCCCGGCTCCAGGTCCAGCGCCTTTTCATCGAGCTTCTGCATCTCGTCGAGATTCACCTCAAACTCGACCTTCCGCATAAGGTTGTCACGCCGGACCGTGCGGAAGATCCTCACGGCGTCGAGGGTGGCCCTCCCGGACGGGCCGCCTGCGAACGAGAGAAGCTCGACGAGATCGGTAGAAATGGGAATCTCGTACCTGCCGGGGTTCTTCACATTCCCCCAGAGATTCACCGCCATGGTGATCTCTCCTGCCTTGGAGATATAGTAGTACGCCGTCGATGATTGACTCTGGCGGCCGCCAAACGACGCGTCAACCTGGGCGGGGGCGGTGCACCACCCGGCCGCAGCAAAGAAGAAGAGTAGAGCGGCGCCGCGGATCAAGCGACGGTCTGTGCACGCCTGTAAGAGTGATGTCATTGTCCA
>CAWABB010000006.1:0-491006 GCA_963780165.1 uncultured Ignavibacteria bacterium
CCTGCTTCATTCTTCCGAGGACCATTCCGGTATAGTTCTCTATGGCTTCTCGCTGCCTTTCATTTACACTTAAAAACTTAATACCTAATTCATAATTAATTTCTTCTTTGCTTCTAAAGTCCGGGTTATAATTGAAGGGATTAGCTCTTAATATTCTAGCTTTCAAACTGATATTTTCCTGCGCGTTTTTAAGATTGAGGAAAATTTCAATCGGCTCATCTGCTTTTACCGGAACAGGTGAGTAGCAGTAGAGGCGGCACCCCCCCGCACTTAAATCGGTAATGTAGCCTTCCTTCGGTACGGCCCCCAGGGTAAAGATAATAGGAAGGAGAAAAGGCCCTCTCTTAAATTTCCTTTTTTCTGAATCCGCCGTCATCATTAACCATCCTTGAATTAGTATTTCAAGACCAGTTCCCCTGGCCTCTGTTAGTAAGATCAATGGGATCTCGTAGGCCCGACCCCGGTTCACCTTTTTAATTACAATTAATTCGACCCCTTTGTCAATTTTGGTTTTGCCTTCATTTTTTCTGCAAAACAAACTTCTCCACACCGTTCACTGGAAGTCGGCCATTGACTTCAAATTTTCCACCTCGGGCCCTTTGCGGTTCCTCCGCTGATGACGGCCCATCCGAGATAGTATAACGCCTGATTTCGAATTCGCCCTCTCCCCAGGGCAGACGCAGTACCGACAACTTATATTCAGCCGGAGTACGACCGTTGTACTGGGTGATAATACACCCGAACGACTCCGCCGTCTGCCGACTTGCCGGCCAACACGGCCAACCCGTCTTTATCCCCACCGCTCACCGCCAGCCTCTCGGGGCGAATTCTGCATCTCTCCCATGAACTTAAAAACATAGGCTTTTTTCCGGTATTGCCCGCCGGGCTCGAACCAGCCCCATGACGGTCGGGTCTCCTCGATAAAATAAAGCGCGATCAATCGGCCCATCCTGAAAATAAGTCATCGCCGCCGATATAAATGCGGCGTTCTTCATAGTATTTTGTTGACTGGACTCTGGGCCGGCCACATCAACCGTCATGTTCCATTCACTGAGAATACTCTCCGCTTTATTGAAACCGTGGACTCGTCCAGCAAAGCACGGATGGACCGGGCCGTCGGAATGAACAGGTAAGGTTGGGGTGATGATCCGGTCTGATAAAGATGCCAGGAGTAAAAATCCAAGGGAACCTTTCGTCCGGCACAATATTGAAGAAATCCCTCCCGGTAGGGATCGGCCAATTCAGGTCGGGCCTTTGGCCGGACCGCCCACTTTCAGGTTGCCGTCATACCCTTTAATGGCCCTGGCCACCTGCTCATACAGTTCGTAGAATTGCATCGGGGTTATTGGTCCAAAAGGGCCTGATGAAATTCGGGGCCCATTCCCATTTAAGATCAGGTTCGTTCCAAACCTCCCAGTAGCGGATATTGTACCGGTAACCGTTGGCCCATTCTCCGTTGTAATGCATGACGACGTGCTTGCATAGGTTGGCAAATTTTGCCGTATCGGAAGGCGGCAGAGCCTTTTGGCGCCCCAGCTTCGTCCCAGACGAAAATAAACTTCGGCCCCACTGGCCACGAAATGGCGCCAATGATTCGGTCCGTGGGGCCGAAGTTATAACTCGATTCTTTTTCAGGATCAGCTTCCCAGTTGGGGAAAATCGATTTTGTTCCATCCGCCCTCACCCAGCGGGAGATGGGATCAGGGGTTCTCCCATCGGGCGTCAATATCCCCCGGTCCGAAAAAATCATGGACCCGAACCGGAATCGACTCCCAGTTCCCGATACTGGCGGCTGACATCGGGCCAAGCCGGGCATAAAGGGGCCGGGCCGCAGTTTAACCCCTGGAAAGAGCGATCGATCCGATGGTCTGTGATCCATCCACAGTCAGGATAGGCGATTGAGCCCAGGAAATTCCGGCAAGGAGCGACGCGAAGGCCGTAGAGAATAGAAAAATTCGCCAGGCCTTCACGGTTCCACCTCTTCCCCCAAAAACAATCCCTTGGCCTGGGCCGAACCCCGACCCAGGCCGCCATGGAATACGGCGCAGTTTTATTCCTGTCTCTGGGCCTAATTCGACGATTAAAAATCCGCCGCTCGCTTGCGGTGAAGCCGCTGTAACAAGCCAGCACCGGTTCATCGCAGATGACCTTAAAGACCGGCACATGGCCCAGGGCGATATAAGATCCCAGGCCCGGACTCGACGATCTCCCGGCGTGTGATTTGATAACTCAGGGAATAGGGCGGATCGTCACCGATATAAAAACCGTGCGCTACCGCGACATTCCAGTTCCCATTGCCCTCTGGCCGGGGGATGCCCGCCAGAGGAGAAATCTCGTCATTGTAGGACATCACCGGTTTTCCCCACAGGCTTATTTTCAGATCCGGAAACTTCACCGTTTCGCCCTCCGGTGATTTGAAAATTCTGATATTGGGACAATCCTCCCAGATCGTCGCCGGCCATAGGCCGATGCCGGGGTTAAACAGTCATGATTTCCAGGCAGGATGACGACCTGGGCCGGTAGGTTCCCTAGCTCCTGAACCACAAAACGGATCAGATCATCCCCCACCCTCTGGTTGTCAAACAGATCGCCAGCAATGACCACTAGGTCGGCCTTCGTCTGCCTGGCCGCAATAATCAAAGAATGGAAATCTTGGCAATCCCTATCCTCCAGCGACTCCAAATGCAAATCGGAGGTATGCAACAAGCGCCTCGTTGGCCTACAGCTATCGGTCACCGTTTGTTACTCCCTTTCCAGGCCCCGGGGTTTTGATGATAGGCCAAACAACCCTACGCCATTGATTATTTTCAGGTTGCCCATTTTATACTTATCCTGGAAATTTCTTTTTTGGTGGGAAGAGTATAAGGCAAGAAAAAGACCGGGGCAAGGAGAAAAGCAGGTGGGGAGGGTAACGTGATGGAAGGTGTCTTATTCTCCATCTAAATATCCTGAACAGCAGTTGGGTTGACGGACAGTGTTAAAATAGTCTTCTTACGTATAGCACCTACTACTCTTGTTTTTGAACTTGATTGGAAGCGAATGATTACTGGTTAAAAGTGAGCATAGCGAGAAGTTCGGGCACGGCCAAGAATTCAATGAACTCAAGATAATAATTGTTAAATCGATTTAAGAATTCTTTTCGAAAATGCCTGAACCGTGACCGTTATCCTGAAACGCCATGTTATATGACCTTTTTATTACTATTTCATATATTCTAATCATAAGGTATTGTTGATAAATTCGGTCAGCCCTTAAAATTTATAATTAGGATAATAATTCTGCAACCCCACTATTCCAGCTGCGTAGCCGCGCCAAATAATTGAAGCATTTCCCTCATCCAATCAAACCCCAGCTTCATCTATGCCGTCTGTACAAGAACAGTCTGAGTATTGCGGTCAACAAGAACGTGTTGCCCGAGTGCCCCCCCCATCGACATCCATGAACCATCTTTTCGGTAGTGCCAGAAAAAGGTTTTATACCCAGCAACTAAACTAGGTTTGCCGTAACGCACCTGCTGGTCCTTGTCAGACCATGACGAACACTGATCAATCCACTCCTTACTGACGATCTGGCGGCCATTCATTAGGCCGTTCTGGGCAACCATCTGCCCCAGGCGGGCCCAGTCCCCTCCAGTCTTGCGGGAAAAGAACACGCAGTTAAATTCCTTACCCTTGGAATCAGTCAGCCAGACCGCATCGTCTTCAGCCCCCATGGGTTGCCAGAGTGTCTCCTGACAGAACTCGGCCAGGCCCATTCCGGTGACTTCACGAATGACCATGCCTACAGTGAATGCGCATAACTCATTGTAGTTGAAGCGAGTGCCCGGCGGTTCTTGAGCCTTGTTCCACCCTTTGACAATCGATTCAAGATCGGCGCTCCAGGTTCCAGAATCCTTCCGGGTATATGACCATGTTGTCCCGGTCATGAAGGATAGCCGCGCCGCTGGACATTTGGACAGGGTCCCTAGACTAATACCGCCGTGAAGTGTGCCTTTGAGGCTCGGGACATACATTTCCGCCGCGTCATCCAGTCTCTTTTATAAGTTCTTTGTCCAGGCAAATACCTAATAGCAGTGAGGTAACGCTTTTTGCCATGGACATGCTTGTAAACCGCATATCGGGCGCACGGCCGTATTTATATTCTTCTACCCATATTTCACCGTGCCGGGCAATGAGCAGCCCGGTGACCGGCCAGGTCTTTAAGTAGTCTGAAACATTCCTGGTGGTTGACCCCCAAGCGTATGTCAAATCGTCACGGGATTTGACCATCAGCGGACTTGATTCAGGTGGAGCCTTAATTACGTGCACTCGGTCCGGCTTCCACCTTTCGAACCCCCCGGAAAAATTGCCCACACGCATCTTTTTACCTAAGCCACCAATTGGGAATCCCTGGCTTTTTCCCCAGTCTTCCTGCTTCAGGATAAGCGGAATCTCATCCACCTCGCCCTCTATCGGCACCCACATCTGATAGTACATTCCGCATTCGCCGTGGCGTCGGGCATAAACTTGCATTATGGCCGCCCCGGCGACCATCCGATGACCGGTGGACGGGAGCCATTGAGTGAAGATGTAGTTATGGGCCGCGACCATTTGCTTCCAGGTGTCAACATAGAACACAGCCCAGGTTGCAGACGGTATGTGCCTGGTTTTGCAGCCGGGAGGAGTTTTTGTTTCGCCTTTTCCACCGCGATTGAGTAGGTGAACTTGGGCGTCCCTGCCTTAAAGACAACAATGCCCATGTTTTTGGCTCCAATAACCGGTACTCTTCCGTCAGACGCAAGTTCCGTTAAAGGGAAATAATCATCAGACCAGTTGAATTCTTCCCACATCGGCAGGATGTCAAAAAGGCTCTGCCCATTTTCGCTTGTGGTTTCTATTTCCCGGGCAATCACTACCTCAAAAGCCGGTTTCTTTACGATTCCCAAAAGATCATTTTCACTCATCAGTCGAATCCTCCATAAATATACAGTGAGAAATTTTCTCTAAAACGGGACATTGTCCATTTCATTCAGTTATGATATTCGTTTCCATTCTTAAGACACAATTCACCTTCGAATTCTCTGCTTTCACCTATAACTCTTGCTTGTGAGCATGACTACAAACTGACGATTACCGTTTGCTATGCAATTATGATTGTCCATGTTAGGGGTAACAGGGAGGTTCTAATTTTCTCTTTCTTTAGTCGGTACAGTTGGCGAGCCCGGTGCATCACCGATTTGTAGATAAGACTCGTTCTGGATCATTTTGAGTTCCTGGTATTTATCATCGCTCACAAGCAGATGGCGGACCAGCAGTATGCCCTTATTGGTTGGTGAAACCACAACCATCGCATTGCCCGTTTCAGGAACCTGCATGCCCTGCCTGACAAGAATGATTTCTACAGGGTTGGACTTGACCTGCCTGTCATTAATAACGAAAAAATTGTCCGTATTATCTTGAAAGCAGGAGACCGACCAGTAAGCGTCCGTCGGCACCTTCGCCGTTAACCGAATGGGTCCTTTGCTCACATCGTAGGAGACTCTGGAGTAGACGAGGTCAGGGCTGGGCCTGACTATCCCCCTACTGTGCGCGGTGACCCTTGATCCTTTCCGCAGTTGGTTCGTAGGGTCCCTGGCGAAGATTACGTTCATAATGATTCTGGGGACAGCAATCACTATGATGATGTGTACAGTCATTGCGACAACCAGTGTGCCCAGGGAAGTCCATAAAAGCCACTTTTTCATTTGCCTTCCTCCTTGATGATGTGCGGCAATTCTACCGTTGCGGGACTCTTGCGTATCGCCTCCCTTGGGTTATACAACCGGAGGACATGGGACCAACGTACAGAGGACGACCGAGCGATCGTCGGATGGAAGCGGGAGAACGGACAGCTCGAACTCAAGGGGCGTGGAATCCTTGACGGGGATTGTAACGTCGCGGACGAGCAGCCGTACGCTTTCCGAAAGCATGCCCCCGACCTCTGACGCCCCCTCTGTCGTAGGTTCGGATTCACCCGCGGCATCCGTGCTGTTGGCTCCGTTCAACTCACCTGGCGCCTCCGGGCCTTGCTCCGCCCCGGGTGATGTCGCGTCAGTGGAAGTTGGACTGCCCGGCAGAGCTTGGGCACCTTCTCCACCCGCATTCACGCTAGAGGTCTCCGCCTTTCCTGCTACGGCCTGGCCTCCCTCTGCCTGCGCAAAAATCTCCTGGAGCAGGTGCGAGTTCTTCCGTCCGAACAGCTGGTGAGGGGTGACCTTCGGTTCGCCGGCTTCGTCTACGCTCCAGGGCATGGCGGAGCGGAATGCAGCGTTGACGGAGAGTATGCGCCGGGGCGACATGATCGCCTGCGGGTACGGTGACTGCTCGAAGCGATACTCCTGCGAACTCTCGGTCCGACGGAGCCTATCCTTCAGCCTCTCGATTCTCTCGTCGGGCGTGCCTGCGTCGGGGGCCGGCACCAGAGGCTTCCCCCACACAATCGCGCCACCCTGGATCCGGACCATCCTCGGGAGGAATTGCTCGGAGTCGTACACGCCGGTAGCGGCGATCATCTGACAATAGAACTCTTCGCCCGTCTGGCGCAGGACGACGATCGCGGAGGCCTCGCCTTTCAATCTCGCCCAGTGAGATTCCTCCAGGAGATTCTCCGTGAGGAGGAAGAGCGACCTGCAACGCGCCTCACGCAGTGCTTCAGCCGCACCGCGGACAAATCGCTCGCGTGAATCTGTCGAGCTCAGCCACCCGGGGGTTTCGCCGGCGAGATCCAGGATGACGGACACGCCCCGTCTCTTCCCTGCGGCCGCCAGCGCTTTGATGCAGTCAGAGGAAGACTTGAATGAATCCAGAGGGATGATGGCAGTCGAGTTCGCCCCCTCTCTGGAAAGGGCCGACGCATTGGGGGAAGAGTTCGAAATCTGAGCCGGGGGGTACGAAGAAGTCGCCAGTGAAGTGAAGAGCGCAAGCTTCGAAGACTTCCTGGATGTCGCCAGGAACGCCGGGACAAACCGCCGCGCAACATACGCATCGGGGAGCGTGAAGAGGACAAAACCGCCGGGAGGGATGAGCTCGAGAAAGTCTTCTGGTATTTGAAGCGTTTGCTTGCGCGGCATTAGAAACGTGTACCTGCTAATTCAGTTGTCGACTCACCGTAGGGGCTCACTCCTGACAATTGGCGATTGACAATCGTGAGTCGGTCTATTACCAGCCGCCGGATGCACCGCCGCCGCCAAACGACCCCCCGCCTCCCGAGAACCCGCCAAAACCGCCACCTCCACCACCTCCCCCAAAAAATCCGCCGCTCTTCCGGCCCCCGCCCAGGCCGCCCGATGGCGGGAATCCAATCCACGGGCCGGGGAAGTTCCTGTTCCCGGGACCTCCCCCGAAGTACTTCCGCCTGCTGATGAACATCCGGCTGATGATGAAAATGATGAATATCAGAAAGATGATCGTCGTCAGGTTGAAGCCCTTGCCATCGCCTTTTGGGTCGGCTTTGTACTCGTTCTTCGTCGCGAGCATGATCGCCTCAACGCCGGCGTTCAACCCGCCGAAGAAGTCGCCTTCACGGAACTTCGGCCCGATTTCACGCCTGATGATCGTCCCCGACAGGGCATCCGGAAGAGCGCCCTCGAGTCCGTACCCGACCTCGATTCTGATCTTCCGGTCGTCCTTCGCCACCAGCAGCAGGGCCCCGTTGTTCTTCCCCTCCCGCCCGATCTTGTTCTTCTCCGCAACGCGCAGCGCATACTCCTCGATCGCGGCCGATCCGATGGTGGGGATCATCAGCACCACGATTTGCGTCGACGTCTCCTTGTCGAACTTCTCCAGCTTCTGGTTCAACAGCACGACCTGGTTGGCAGTCAGCGTCACGGTCATGTCCGTCGCGTACCGCGTGAGCGCCGGGACCGGCACATCGGTGACATCCGCCTGAGAGAGGAGAATGGCCGGTGCTGCGACCAGCAACAGCAGGAGAAGCAATTGGAGCCCGGAAGCGAGAGATGGTCATGATCTATATCAGAACTTCACCGCCGGGGTGACGTCCGCACCTTCTTTCGCCTGGAAGTACGCCTTCTGCTTGAACCCCGTGAACCCGGCAATGAGCGACGCAGGGAACACGCGAATGTCGGTGTTGTAGCTCTGAACGACCTGGTTGAACCGCTGCCTCTCGACCGCGATGCGGTTCTCTGTCCCCTCAAGCTGCGTCTGCAGGGCGAGGAAGTTTTCGTTCGACTTCAGCACAGGGTAGTTTTCTGAAACGGCCAGCAACCGGGAGATGGCTGAGGAGAACTGGTCCTGCGCCTGCTGGAACTTCTGGAACGCCGCGGGATCTTCGAGCACTTCCTTGGTGACGGTGATCTGACTGACCTTTGCGCGCGCTTCGGTCACCGCGGTGAGGACATCTTTTTCCTGCTTGGCAAAGCCCTTGACGGTCTCGACGAGGTTCGGGATCAGGTCGGCACGGCGCTGATACTGTGACTCCACCTGGCTCCATGCGCCCGCGACGCCCTCATCCAGCTTCACAAGCCGGTTGTACACGCCCGTCCCCCAGAGAAACAGCCCGATGGCGAGAACCGCAACGCCTCCGAGGACGACCCCTGCGATCAAGCAACCGCGTGATTTCATTCTTGCTCCTTGGATGTATACTTGATGGTAGCGTTGAACATTTCTGAACGCTTGCGCAGAATCTCCGCGACGTTTGCCGAGTCTTGCCCCGAGAGCGTGGACGCCTGCCACTGCCGCACGCCGATCGGGATGAATCTGTAGCTCACGCTGTCACCGGAGAACGCGGCTTCGAAGACCGCGGTGTCGTAGGTGTGGCGTGCATTTCCACCGAAGATGAAGTTGCCCAGCGAATAGACGATCACGCCGTTATTGTACTGCTCGACTCCCTGGAGCACGTGCGGATGATGCCCGATGATCAGGTCGGCACCCGCCCCGATGACCGCGTGTCCGAAGTTCACGTACTTCGGCTCGGGATACTCCGCCTTCTCCTCGCCCCAGTGGAGCGTCACGATAACGAAATCGGCTCTCTCCCTCGATCGGGCCCGCTCGATGTCCTTCGCGATGAGACGCACCCCGCGTTGCGCGACGCCGGGCGAATCCGCGGTCGCCACGGGAGCTTCGTCCCCCCCGTAGTAGCCAAGGAACGCGAACCTGCGCCCTCCCAGTTCCATCACGACGGGTCGGTGGGCTTCCTGCCTGGTCCGGCCGGCACCCACATGCATGATGCCAGCGGAATCCAGGTTCGCGATCGTGTCAAAGAACCCGACCTCACCGAAGTCGAAGATGTGATTGTTCGCCAGGTTGACAATGTCGATCCCGGCGTCCTTGATTGCCCCGACGTACGAGGGGCGCATCCGGAAATTGTACGGCTTCTCGACCTTCGTGCCCCGGTCGGTAATGGGGCATTCGAGGTTCACCATCGCGATGTCGGCGTCGCGCAGGACGGCAAAGTCCTTGAACGCAAGTCCGGCGTTGGTGTCGGCCGCGATCTCGTAGTTGCCGGCCAGGAGAAGGTCACCCGCGAACCGGAGCACGACCGGGCGATCCTGGGCGCGCGATTGCGTGCCCGCTCCGCACACGAGGAGCGCCGCCAGGAGAACTGCGAGCCGCCCGGAACATTCCGGGAGCACGCGCGATTTGAGCCATCCCCCGGCATTCATTTCCGCCATCTTCATCGCCGCGTCCACTTACTTCAGCAGCGACCGGGCGATGACGACCCGCTGGATCTCCGAGGTGCCCTCGTAGATCTCGGTGATCTTCGCGTCGCGAAGGTAACGCTCCACGAGGTACTCCTGGACATACCCGTAGCCGCCGTGGATCTGGATCGCCTCGAGCGCATTCTGGACGGCCACCTTCGACGCAAGCAGCTTTGCCATCGCCGCGGCCTGACCGTACGGCTTCTCAGCATCCTTCAAGGCCGCGGCCTGGAACGTGACGAGCCGCGCGGCCTCGAGGTTCGTGGCCATGTCCGCAATCTTGAACTGGATCGCCTGCAGCTCCGCGATCGGACGGTCGAACGCCTTCCGCTGCTTCGAATACGCTATCGACGCATCCACGCTCGCCTGCGCGATGCCGAGCGCCTGAGACGCGATGCCGATCCGCCCGCCGTCGAGCGTCTTCATCGCAAACCTGAACCCGTCGCCCTCCGCGCCGATCCTGTTTGCGGCAGGGACCCGGCAATCGGTGAACGAGAGCGAGACCGTGTCGGAGCTCCGGATGCCGAGCTTCTTCTCTTTCCTGGCGACGTTGAACCCGGGCGTCCCCTTCTCCACCATGAACGTGCTGATGCCGTGCGAGCCTTTGGACGGATCCGTCGCAGCCATCACCAGCACCACGTCGGCGGTCGAGCCGTTTGTGATCCAGTTCTTGGTTCCGTTCAGGATGTATGCGTCGCCGTCGCGGGTCGCGACCGTGCGCTGGTTGGAGGCATCGCTCCCGGCCTCGGGCTCGGACAGCGCGAACGCGCCGAGCTTCTTCCCGGACGCCAGGTCGCGAAGGAACCGCTCTTTCTGCTCGTCGGTCCCGTGCTTGTTGATGCCGTAGCAGACGAGCGAGTTGTTCACGGACATGATCACGCCGAGGGAGGCATCCGCTTTCGAAATCTCGATCATCGCCAGCACGTAGCTGACCGTGTCCAGTCCGGCTCCTCCCCACTCTTCCGGGACCATCATGCCCATGAACCCGAGCTCGCCGAGCTCCTTCACGAGGTCGTGGGGAAAGACGGAGTGTTCATCCCGCTCGACGGCGCCCGGCGCAACGCGATCCTGCGCAAACTTCCGGGCGGTTTCCTGGATGAGGAGATGGGTTTCGCTGAAGGAAAAGTCCATGGTAGAAGTCGATTTCTGATATCAGATATCGGACGTTCGATACCTGGGATCGCTGGTTGTGGTCAATAGGTGTAGAAGCCCCGGCCGGTCTTCTTGCCCAGGTGGCCGGCGGCGACCATCTTCTTCAGGAGCGGACAGGGGCGATACTTCGAGTCGCCGAGCCCCTCGTACAGCACGTTCATGATCGCAAGGCAGACGTCCAGCCCGATGAAATCCGCCAGCGTCAGCGGTCCCATCGGATGCGCCATCCCGAGCTTCATGATGTCATCGATCGCCCTGGGCGTCGCGACACCCTCCATGACGCAGTAGACGGCTTCGTTGATCATCGGCATCAGCACGCGGTTCGCAACGAATCCCGGGAAATCGTTGACCTCCACGGGCGTCTTCTCGAGCGCCGCACAGAGCTGCATGACCGTTGCGACCGTCTCGTCGGACGTCGCAAGGCCCCGGATCACCTCCACGAGCTTCATGATCGGCACGGGATTCATGAAGTGCATCCCGATGAACTTCTCCGGTCGCGCCGTCAGAGCCGCCAGCTCGGTGATCGAAATGGACGACGTGTTCGAGGCGAGCACCGCGTCCGCCGGCGCGGCGGCGTCCACCGTCTTGATCACGCTCTCCTTGACCGCCCGGTTCTCCGTCACCGCCTCGATGACGATCTGAGCGTCAGCAACCCCTGCCTTCAGATCCGTGCTCGTTTTGATGTGAGCGAGCGTGGAGGCTTTCGCGTCTTCGGTCAGCGTCCCTTTCTTGACCTGGCGGTCAAGGTTCGAGGTGATGGTCGCGACCGCCCTGTCAAGGAATGCCTGCTGCACATCGATCAGCCGCACGTCAAAGCCGTGCTGGGCGAAGACATGCGCGATGCCGTTCCCCATCGTCCCGCCGCCGATCACCGCAACTCGCCGAATTTCCATACGTCACCTGTGAAGTCTTCTAAGGGGTTCGAAGCCCGAACGTCGAAGCCTGGACATCGCAGATCGAGTACTGTGGACTCCCAATTCTCAATTCATTCTTTCCACGATCACCGCGCTCGCCTCTCCACCCCCGATGCAGAGCGTCGCCAGGCCGCGCTTGAGTCCACGCTGCTGGAGCGCGTGCAGGAGCGTGACAAGGATGCGTGCTCCGCTTGCGCCGATCGGATGTCCGAGCGCGATCGCGCCGCCGTTCACATTCACCTTCGCAGGATCGAGACCCGCCATCCGGTTCGTGATCAGCGCCACAACCGCGAACGCCTCGTTCACCTCGAACAGGTCGATGTCGTCGACGGTCATGCCGGCCTTCTGCAGGATCTTCGGAATCACGTCCGCGGGGGCCGTCGTGAACCATTCGGGCTTCTTCGCAGCCGACGCCTGCGCGACGATCCTGGCCAGCGGCTTCAGTCCGAGCAAGCGCGCGTGATCGGCGGTAGTCAGCACCAGCGCCGCCGCTCCGTCGCTGATCTTCGACGCGTTTGCGGCCGTGATCGTTCCATCTTTCTGGAACGCGGGTTTGAGCTGAGGGATCTTCTCGAAGTTGGTTCGGGTGACGTCCTCGTCGTCGACGACCATCTGTGACTCGCCTTTCGGCCCCTTCACTTCAACGCCGACGATCTCCGTCTTGAACTTCCCCTCTTTCTGCGCAGCCTGGGCGCGCTTGTAGCTCTCGATCGCAAAATGATCCTGCGCCTCGCGCGGTACGTCGCACTCCTTCGCACACAGCTCTCCGGCCATCCCCATGAGGTACTTGTTGTACACGTCGTAGAGCCCGTCCTTGATCATCGCGTCTACGAGCTCTCCGTGCCCCATGCGGTACCCTTCCCGCGCCTTCTCGAGCAGGTACGGGATGTTCGACATGCTTTCCATGCCGCCGCTGACAACGACCCGCGCATCCCCGAGGCGGATCGCCTGGGCGCCGAGCATGACTGCCTTCAGGCCGGACCCGCACACTTTGTTGACGGTCATGGTTTCGACGCTCGGTGGAAGTCCCGCAAAAATCGCTGCCTGGCGGGCAGGAGCCTGGCCGAGGCCGGCGCCAACGACGTTCCCCATGATGACTTCGTCCACATCTTCCGGCTTGAGTCCGGCCCGTTTGACCGCCTCTTTGACGGCAATCGCGCCGAGCTGCGTCGCGGTGAACGAACTGAGAGAGCCCCTGAAGCTGCCTACGGGTGTGCGGCATGCGCTGACGATGACAACGTCGTTCATGGCTGTCAGGCTCTTAGGAGTGGTGGGATAAAGTGAAGTGTTTGATAGTAAGGGAAAAGGGGCGAAAAAACAACGGTCCGCGCTCGCAAGGGTGCAGGCACGGACCGTGAGGTATGATCGCTATCAGCCGGATCAGCTGCTCATCGAGCGCAGGAACTCCCGGTTGGACTTGGTGCCGCGCATCTTCTCGAGCGCGAACTCCATGGCATCGACGGGGTTGAACTCCGCAAGTATCTTGCGCAAGATCCAGACGCGGTTCAGGTCGTCGGGATCCAACAGCAACTCTTCCTTTCGTGTGCCGGATCGGTTCACGTCGATCGCGGGGAAGATACGGCGGTCGCTCAGCTTCCGGTCGAGCACGAGCTCCATGTTGCCGGTGCCCTTGAACTCTTCGAAGATGACCTCATCCATGCGGCTGCCGGTCTCGACCAGGGCCGTGGCCACGATCGTGAGGCTTCCGCCCTCTTCGATGTTACGAGCGGCGCCGAAGAAGCGCTTCGGCTTGTGCAGAGCGTTGGCGTCCACGCCGCCCGACAGGATCTTGCCGGAGTGCGGGACGACCGTGTTATGTGCGCGGGCGAGACGGGTGATGCTGTCAAGCAACACGACGACATCCTTCCCGGCTTCCACGAGGCGCTTTGCCTTCTCCAGCACCATGTCCGCCACCTGCACGTGACGCTCCGGCGGCTCGTCGAACGTGGAGCTGACCACCTCGGCGTTCACCGAGCGCTCCATGTCGGTCACCTCTTCGGGACGCTCGTCGATGAGCAGCACGATGAGCTTCACCTCGGGATGATTGCGGGTGACGCTGTTGGCGATCTTCTGCAGCAGGATTGTCTTGCCGGCCTTCGGCGGGGAGACGATCATTCCGCGCTGCCCCTTGCCGATCGGCGAGAGGAGGTCCATGATGCGCATGGCGTACTCGCCGGGCGCGGTCTCCAGCTTCAGAGGCGATTGCGGATAGAGGGGCGTCAGGTTGTCGAACAACACCCGTTCGCGGATCATATCCGGGTTTTCGTCGTTCACCGCCTCCACGCGAAGCAGGGCGAAGAACCGCTCCCCTTCCTTCGGCGGGCGGACCTGGCCGCTGACCGTGTCGCCGGTGCGCAGATTGAATTTCTTGATCTGCGAGGGCGAGACGTAGATGTCGTCGGGTGAAGGCAGATAGTTGTAGTCGACAGAGCGCAAGAAGCCGTACCCGTCGGGCAGGACTTCGAGGACGCCGCGGCTGAATGTCAGACCGCCTGCTTCCGTTTGAGCTTCGAGGATCTTGAATATCAGTTCTTGTTTGCGCAGGTCGCTGAAGCCTGCAATGTTCAGATCTTTGGCGATCTGATTGAGCTCAACAATCTTCTTGGATTTGAGCTCGGCGATGTCCATTGGCATGGATAACGCGCCTTTCGAGATGGGAGGTACTTTTGCGGCCGAATGGGCCTAACAGGGTTGGAAAATGTGGAACGAATAGGATGGGGACGTTGGATAGTTGCTAAAATGTACAGGTAACTGGGGGAAATGTCAAGCCTTTTTCACGCATACCAGGACGTCAGCATAGCAGGACGTCAGGCTGACGTGGCCTCGATTCCCCAAAACCACGCTGAATTTCTTCAGTAAGTCGAATCTTGCGAATGGGGGCCAGGCCGCCTCTCTTGCCGCGGTGGCCCTAGATGAGGCGATGAGACGTGAAGGAGCGTACAAGCACCCCCTTTGTGCGTCGAATCGCGGCGATATCCGTCAGCAAGACGGCTTCCAGGCCCAGGCCCCGGGCAAAGTCTATGGCGGGGATGAAGTCGGCGTCTGATGTCGCCAGCAGTATTCTGCCTGCAGCCTTCCGTATGGAAAGCTTGGCGACGTCGAGTCCGATCTTCATATCCACCTGCTTCTGCGAGAGAATGGGCTCAAAATCCGAATCCTCGATCGGCCTGGGGGCGGCGAGGAGGCGAGTGACGGCCGTTCCCTTCAACGTCCAGCCGTCAAAGGACAGGTGCCCTCTTCGATACTTGAAGAATGAGCTGTTCTGCATTTCCTCCTGGAACGCCATGGCTTGCGCGTACACTCGCGTACGCGCAAAATCAAAACTCGCTTCCGAAACCGGCAGCTCTCTCTTCCCGCCAAAGGGGGGACAGTCATAGTACAACACCTGCCCTACGATGGTCTCATCTTTGAGCGGGATTGACTTGCAGAACAGTTCGAGATCGCGGACGCTCGGCCAGTGTCCCAGCTTTCTCCTCAACACTCTTCTGGTGAAATCGCCATCGAGAAGAATGGCAACATCCATATGCGCCTCCAGGAAAACAGTGAACCCCCCGCACGACTAGTACGGAGGGTTCTGTGCCGGCCTACCGGCGTTGCGGATTGGGCTTGTTGCCAAGCCGTAAAGCATGAATAAAGATACACCGGGGCCGCCCGTTTGTCAATAGGGTATTCCCTTGCATTACGAGCAGTTTCGCACGCAGCAGCAGGCTTTTCAATGTCGGGCCCGTGAGACGGGATATGTCCACCGGGAGGGCAGACCCGGAGCCTGGTGCCCCACCAACTCGCTGGTTATGCAGACGAATGGTCATCCCGCGTCGGCGGGACTCGTTCCAGGCATCAACAACCCATCGGCACCTTATGAGGATCTTGCAGGAACAGTCTAGCGAACACCAAGGGCGGTGCACGCCTCGCCGACCACGTAATGGGACCCCGCGATCAGCACCCGCCCCTTCCCCGCCTTCCGGATGCCGGAGGCAACCGTGCCGCCGAGGACGGTTCCGATCCCCATGCCTTCAGCCACCCGCTTGAGCCTCTGCGCCGACAAGGCCCGGGCATTTGCCGGCGCCACCGCGATCAGGCGACCCGTGACCGGCTTCAACTCTTTCAGCATCCCGCGATAGTCCTTGTCCTTCATGACGCCGAAGACCACCGTCAGAGGCTCATGCACGGTTTTGCGGAGCGTCGCGACAAGCGCACGTACGCCGTCGGGATTATGCGCGACGTCGAGCAGGTACTTTCCGCCGGGTCCGACCCGCTGGAGCCGTCCCCGCAGACCGGTGTATGACCTGACCCCCGCGAGCCCCCTTGCGGCAGCCGCGCTCTTCAGCCGCGGGAACAGCCGGCGGAACCGCGGATCCTTCAGGAGCACATCGAGCGCCGCAATTGCCAGCCGTGCGTTGGTCCGCTGATGCAGTCCGGGGAGGCCGAGTCGGACGTTGTGAACCTTGAGCTGTCCCCCCTCATAGTTACTCGCCCGGGGGCGGATTTTTGATCCAGCCGGATGACCCGCCGCGCCTGATAGAACGTGGCCTTCCGCCGTCTGGCGATGGCCTTCAGTACGCGAAGCACATTCCGGTCCTCTGAGGCGGTCACAACCGGCGTGCGCGGCTTGATGATTCCGCCCTTCTCGCGGGCGATCTTGCGCAGGGTGTTGCCGAGGTACTCCTGGTGGTCGAGCGCCACGTTGGTGATCACGCTGATCATGGGCCGGACGACGTTCGTGGCATCGAGTCTCCCGCCCAGGCCCGTCTCGATCACCGCGACATCCACGCCTTGCTCCGCGAACCAACAGAATGCTATCGCCGTGGTAGCTTCGAAGAACGTGGCCTTGGTCTTCTGGATGGCCGGCCGGAGCATCTTCGTAATGCGGACGATCTCCGCATCCGGAATCTGCCGGCCGTCGATCCGGATCCGTTCGTTGAACCGCTCGAGATGCGGCGATGTGTAGAGCCCGGTTCTGTATCCCGCGCTCATGAAGCAGGAGGCGATGAACGAGGAGGTGGAGCCTTTGCCGTTCGTACCGGCGATGTGGATCGAGGAAAATCCGCGTTCCGGATTGCCCGCGGCCCGAACGAGCGTGCGGACGTTTCGCAATCCCAGCTTCATCCCGCGGTACTGAAGGGAGTAGAGAAACGAGAGCGTGGAGTGGTACGTGGACATCAAAGCCAGCTATCCAGTACCGAGACGCCGGCCTGCGCATCCACGGCGCCGACCAGCTCCCCGACATCCGCCACACCGGCCTGTTCGCAGTACTCGACGATCCCCTGGGCGATCTTGATCCCCGCCGCGGGGTCGATGAAGTTCGCGGTGCCGACCTGCACGGCCGTTGCGCCGGCCAGGAAGAATTCGATCGCGTCGTGCGCGTTCATGATCCCGCCGATGCCGATCACCGGGATCTTCACTGCCCGCGCCGTCTCGTACACCTTGGCGATCGCGACAGGCCGAATGGCCGGACCCGAGAGCCCCCCTGTCACGGTCGCGAGCAGCGGGCGGCGGGTCTTGATGTCGATCGCCATGCCGATCAGCGTGTTGATGACCGAGACCGCGTCGGCTCCCTCTGCCTCGACCGCCCTGGCGAACTCGGAGATGTGCGTGACGTTCGGCGTCAGCTTGATGATGAGCGGCTTCTTCGTCCGCGCGCGGAGGCGCCTGGTGATCTCGCCCGTCATCGGACAGCTCGTCCCGAAGTTGAGCCCTCCCTCCCTCACGTTGGGGCAGGAGACGTTGATCTCGTAGGCGTCGATGTCTCCGGTTCCCTCGAGGATGTCCAGCACCTCACAGTACTCGTCGATCGAGCTCGCGGCGATGTTCCCGACGACCGCAGTGCTCAGCGCCCGAAGAAACGGGAGCTTCTCCTTGACGAACCGGTGCACGCCGATGTTCGCCAGGCCGATTGAGTTGAGCATGCCGGAGGGCGTCTCGACGATGCGGGGCGGAGGATTGCCGGGGCGCGGCTTGAGCGAGAGCGACTTCGTGAGGATCCCGCCGAGCCTGTTGACGTCCGCGAGCTCGACCACGTCGTCGCCGTACCCGTAGGTCCCGGAGGCCACGAGGACCCGGTTCTTGAATTCGACGCCCGCCAGCGTGAACGAGGTTTTCACCATGGCTAGATCCTGATCTTCTCGATATCGAACACCGGTCCGTCCTTGCACATCAGCGCGTACTTCTTTTCCGTGCCCGTCAGCTCCACTGGACAGCCCTGGCAGATGCCGATACCGCAGGCCATCGGACCTTCCAGCGAGACCTCACATGGAATGCCTTTGGTGCGGGCGAACTCCGCCACGGCACGGAGCATGGGGGTAGGGCCGCAGGCGAAGATTTTTGGGGCCGGGACCTGCCGCTTCGTGAGCTCCGCGCGCAGGAGATCCACGACCGTTCCCCGGAATCCGAGGCTGCCGTCGTCAGTCGCGATGAGGGGATTCTCCAGGTGCTCCTGCACGACCTGCCTGGCGTTGCGTCCGCCGAGGAACGTCATCACCCGCTTCCCCGCGGCCTTGAGGCCGGAAGTCGCTATCGGAAGCGGGGCCACGCCGAGGCCGCCGCCGACAAGCAGTCCGGTCGTAAAGGAGGGATCGTTGAGCGAGTATGGAACCCCAAGCGGGCCGAGCACGTCGAGGACATCCCCGGCGACCTTCCTGCGCAGCAGCGTCGTCCCCTTTCCGACGATATTGAAGATCAATTCCATGTTCCCGTCGTCGGTGCGATAGGCACTGAAGGGTCGCCGCAGCAGCGGGTCGTACCCGTCGGCGACCTTGATGTTGAGGAACTGTCCGGCTTTGATCGAAGCGGCGAGGTCGGGGGCGAGGAATCGAATGACGAAGATGTTCTCCCCTACTTCCCTGACTCCCGCGACGAGATAGAGGCCCTGTGTCATCGGTATCCGGGTCTGATGATGTCTGGAGGTGCCGGCGGAGGTTCTTCATCCGGAGGTGGCTCCGACGGCGGTTGATCCTTTGGCGGCTCGCCTTGCGGTGGTTCCCCTTGCGGAGGCTCGCCGGGCGGTGGTGCCGTCGTGTCGGGCGGGGTCTCCTTTGTGGGGACGGTTGTCGGCGGCGGAGCCTTCAGGGTGTCTTGAGCCGCCTTCAGGGTGTCTATAGCCGCTTTCATGGTGTCCGCCGGAGCTCCCTTGAGCGCCGCGAGCGAATCCTGGGCTTTCAGCGCCGCTGCCAGGGAGTCAGCCGTCTTCGCGGCCGCCACCGAATCGCGGCGACGTGCCGCTTCCATTTCCTTGCGCGCCTGGTCGAGCTCCAGAAGTTTCGGCTGGATCGTGGTCGCGTAAGTCGTCCGCGGGAACGACTTCACCAGCGTCCGATAGTGGACTTCGGCGCTGTCATTCAGGCCCACGTAGTTCTCATAGATAAACCCGATTGCGAACTGGGACCGCGCCGCATCGTTCGAATTTGGAAAGCGGTCGATGATCTCCTGGAATCCCGCGATCGCCTCCTCGTTCCTTCCGGACAGATAGAGGGCTTCCGCCTGAGCGTACATCCGTCCGGACGTGTCGCTGCGGGATTCCACCGGGGCAAGACCGAGGATGCGCCGGGCAACCGCAGCGAATTCGGAGTCGGGGTACCGTTCAATCAGGGCATGGCGCAGCGAGTCGGCGCGTTCGGCGCCATGTGCAGTGTCGCGGGCACTCATCTCGGCAAGCGCGAACATCGAGCGCGGAGCGCCGCGGCTTTCGGGGTACTCATTCAGGACCCGGTAGTACCAGACCCGGGCCGAATCAAGGGTTTCGAGCGTCAGGAAGTGGAGCGTCGCAAGCTCTGTCATGGCCATGGCGAGCCGGCTTTCGACCGTGTCCCTCGGCAGCCCCTGCGGTGGGGGGACGGGCACAGGCGTTGGCGCCTTGAGGCTGTCGGCGCGTGTCCTGGTGGTGTCGCTGGCGGCCGTTGAGTCCTTCGCGGAAGTGGTGTCCGGCGGCGGCGCATTTTTCCGCGCCTCGTCAACGCTGTCCATATAGACGAGGATGCTGTCGTAGCGTACGATCTCCCCACGGAACGACCACCACTTGTTCATCGCATCGGCTCGACGCGCCGCGGGCTGCGCGAGGATCGCGGTTACGGGGAGAGCGGTCCTCGCTTTGTTGTACATCACCCGGGCCGAGTCAAAATCGTACAGCTGCGTCTCGTAGATCTGACCGAGCGCGTAGAGTGCGGAGCCGGACGCTTCCGACCGGACGAACGCCGTATCCACGAAGCGGTACTGTTCGATCGCCCTGTCGAGCTCGCCGGACCGCCGCTGAACGTGGCCGACCTCGAGGGCGATCTCGCCAAACGATTCGCGGAAGTTCGAATTGGTGCCCATATCATCCAGCCGATCGAGCGCGTCCCTGTAATCACCAAGGAACGACTCCATGCGAGCCGCACCGATAGCTCCTTTGTACTCGGCACCGACATTCGCCGCACTCTCCTCAGCTTGCGTATACGCCTTGAGCGCAGCCTCGTAGTCGGCCAGCACGCTGTCGATCGTCGCCACGCGGAGATAGGCCGACGAGCGGAGGTCCGCGTTTCCTGCGCCTTCCGCCATTGTCTCGAAGTACGAGCGCGCGGCCTCGTACTGACCGTCCTCGTAGGCAAGGCGCCCGAGGATTCCCGCCGCGTGCGCCACGATCTCATCCTCACCCTCTTCCTCCGCGAGCGTGAGCAGCTCGGTCGAAAGCTCCCTGGCGCGCTGGCGCTCCTTCTTCTTGAAGGCCGTGCGGGCCAGCATGAGGCGGGCCTCCATGGTGTATTCGCCGTCCGGATACGTCTCGATGAGCTCGACAAACTTCCGTTCAGCGCGCTGGTAGTCGGCCTGATAGAAGTAGGACATCCCGATCATCATCAGGCAATTGTCCACGAGGCCGGATTCGGGGTGGTACTGCAGGAGCTTGGAACATTTCTCGATGACCGAGGTGAACTTGGTCTTCGCGCCGCCGGGGACGGTGAACGGAACGAGAGGGTCTCCCCCGGCTGGTTTCAGCTCGGGCAGGGCCCAGACCTCCGTTTCCGCCTCCTCGTACACCTTGGCAGCATTGTAGTAGGTGTTGAAATACGCGGAGACGTTGTCCCAGGTGGAACAGCTGGAAAGCAGGAGGAGTGTTAACAGAACGGGGAGAAGCGGGCGGGTCGTTCTCCACAGATTGGGGTCACCGGTCACATGCACCTCAAGGATAAACGTAGCAACTCTGGGCCGAAAATGCAATTCGCCCGGCGAAAGCCGCACAACGCCGTTAAACCTTTCCACCCCGGGCGCGTCTAAGATATGAAACATTCACAGACACGACATCCACCAACAGAAGGAGTTAGATTATGCGTTCACGCTTGATGGGATTGGCGGTTCTCGCGCTCGCGGCCAGCACCCTGGCTTTCGCCCAACAGGGCACCGGCCAGCGGGTGATGGTCGAGAAGAAGGTCCGCGGACCCGAGAAGATGGAGCAGATGCTGAACCTCACCGACGAACAGGAAGCCAAGATCGAGAAGCTCCGGGGGGAGATGCAGCGGACGATGGTGCAGAACCGCTCCAAGATCCAGATTGCCCGGATCGACCTGCGGGAGCTGATGGATGCCGACACGCCCGACCGGGGCGCGATCGAAAAGAAGTTCAAGGAGATCAGCGACATCCAGATCAAGCAGCGGATGGCGATGTTTGATCATCATGCAGATATCGAGAAGCTCCTCACGCCGGACCAGAAGAAGATCTGGAAGGAGCACCGCGGTGAAGGCCGGATGGAAGGCCGCCAGCGCGTGATGCGCCGGATGGGCGGCGGAGCAGGGTTCGGCCCCGGATGCGGTTCTGGATGTGGCTCCGGATGCGGCCTTGGATCCGGCCCGGCAATGGGTCAGGGATTTGGACCGGATTTCGATCAGGAGATGGGTGCGGGAGCCGGCGAGGAGAAGGATGTGCTCATCTTCATCAACGAGGATGAAGAGTAATTGAAGACGGGAGATAGCGAGAGAGAAGCTCGAAGATTGAGGATGGAAGATTTGAGATCGAAGATCTAAGATCGAGGATCTACGATCGAGGATTCAAGATCGAGGATCTACGACGGACGATTGAATCTTGAGGTAGGCAGGTAGCCGGGCGATGTGAAGGTGCGGGTTACGATGTGCAGATGAGAGGTACTGCAGACGTAACCCGCAACTGTTTCTGTGCCCACCTCATCTCCCGGCCTCACTGAGGCAGCGGGCGCTTCGCCTCGAGGTCGTGTCGGCCACAGGCTCAGGGTCGAGTCGGCCGCAGGTCGATCTCGCTGTACATCGCGCGACCCGGAGCCGTCACGGCAAACAGCACGGCGTCAGCCACGTCAGACGGTCTGCGGGATGTTGTCGCCCCGTTTTCCTCCGGAAGAGAACTCGGTGTCGACGGATCCCGGGCAGACGGTCACGACGCGAATGTTGTGATCCCTCACCTCGAGCATCAGGCAGCCCGAGAATCCACGCAATGCCCATTTCGTCGCAGCGTACCCTGCCCCGCCCTTGAACGTGTTCTTGCCGGCGAGCGATGCAATGTTGACGATCTCGCCCCCATTCTGTTTGATCATGGAGGGGAGCACGGCACGCGTCGCAAGAAACACGCCGCGCATATTCACCGACCACATCGTGTCGAATTCCTGCACGCTCATCTCGGCGACGGGCTTGAATGTCCCGAGCCCCGCGTTGTTCACCAGGATGTCGACGCGCTGGAATCGATGGAGCACCGAGTCCACCAGCCGCTTCACATCCTCCTCGCGGCTCACGTCGGCTGCAACGCCTTCGACCTTCAACCCCTTCGCCGTCAACGCAGCGACGGTGGAGCGCACGTCCGATTCGCTCCGACCGCAAATCGTCACGGCGGCGCCCTCATGCGCGAGAGCTTCGGCAATCCCTCGGCCGATGCCGCGGCTGCCGCCCGTCACGATACCCACTTTCCCTTCAAGCCGTCCCATAGCAGTTGTGCCCCCCGTCTCAGGCCAGCAGTGATTTGCCGATCAGGTCGAGAAACTCCTGACGGGTTTCAGGATCATCGTGGAACTCGCCAAGCATGGCGCTCGTGGTGGCGACCGAATTCTGCTTCTCCACGCCGCGCATCATCATGCACATGTGCCGCGCCTCGATGACCACCCCTACGCCGGCCGGCGTGAGGGCGTCGTTGAGTGTCTCCGCGATCTGCTGCGTGAGCCGCTCCTGCACCTGGAGGCGGCGGGCGAAGACATCCACGATGCGCGGGATCTTGCTCAGCCCTACGATCTTGCCGTTCGGTATGTAGGCGATATGTGCCCGGCCGTAGAACGGAAGCATGTGGTGCTCGCACATCGAAAAGAAGTCGATGTCCTTCACCAGCACCATCTCGCTGTATTTCTCCTTGAACACGGCGTTGTTGAGGACTTTCTGGATATCCTGCGAGTACCCTTCAGTGAGAAACTGGAGGGCCTTTGCGACACGATACGGCGTGCGCACGAGCCCTTCACGCTTCGTATCCTCACCCAGCTCGCCGAGCATGCGCTCGACAAGCACTTCCAGCTTCGCCGTCCGATCCGGCGTTTCGCCGGACCCTCGCACCGGTTTCACCTGCTTCATCTGTTTCACGTCGGTTATGCTCCCCGGTACTCGACGAAGTTGTTGTCGGACTCATATAGCTTGATGGAGTGAAGCTTCCCCTCGGTGATCTTAGGCTGGAGGATATTCCAGAAGGCGATCGCCATATTCTCCGCCGTCGGGATGACTCCGCTGCAGAAAATCGACGTCAAGGTTGAGGTGCTTGTGATCCACTTTTTCGACGATCTCCTCTTCCATGACCTCGGCGAGCCGCTTCAGGTCCATGACCATGCCGGTCTCCGCCGGAGGGTTGCCGGCCACGGTCACTTCGATCTCGTAGTTGTGCCCGTGCCCGTGCGGATTGTTGCACTTCCCGTACACCTGGTCGTTCTTCGCGTCCGGCCAGGCCGGATTGTAGAGACGATGCGATGCGCTGAAGTGCGATTTTCTCGTGATGTATACCATAGTGCCTCGTGGGGCGATAGATGTTTGATGGACCGCGACGGTCGCGGATATGTCCGGAACGGTTCCCTGGTGTGTGCGGGGGCCGGGGACTGTTCCATCCACGATCACAGCGCGGCCAGGATCTCCTCGGTGTGGCCGTCGACTTTCACCTTCGGGAAGATGTGCGACACGACTCCCTTCCCGTCGATGATGAACGTCGTCCGTTCCACGCCCATGTACTTCCTGCCGTACAGGCTCTTCTCCTTCCACACGCCGTACTTCTTGACGATCTCTTTCTTCTCGTCGCTCACCAGCGGGAACGTCAGCTCGTACTTCTCCGCGAACTTCCTGTGGGAGTCGGCTCCGTCGGGGCTCACGCCTACGACGACGGCTCCTTTCTTCTCGATCGCCTTCAGGTTGTCCTGGAACGAGCACGCCTCCCTGGTGCAGCCGGAGGTGTTGTCCTTCGGATAGAAGTAAAGGACGACCTTCTTCCCTTTCAGGTCCTTCAGGGAGAGCTTCTTGCCATCTCCGGTTGGAAGGTCGAACTCGGGTGCTTTGTCGCCGATCTTGAGTTGTGCCATGGGTATGCTTGTGCGAATACTTCGTGTGTAGAACCAGTTAGTTGGTGGGGCACCAGTGCCGTTCCAATTGGAGGGGCACTAGAATGACGCGAGTGCGGCTTTGACTTCCTCATACGGCGGCTCCTGCCCGGGATTGTCCGTGATCCAGGCGTAGCGGACCGTTCCCGTGGCGTCGAGCACGAAGACCGAGCGTTTGGCGGTTTCGTATCCGGAGAGCATGGCAAAGTCCTTCTGGATTCCGGTGTACTGGGTGGCGACCACCCGATTGAAATCGCTCAGGAGCGGGTAGGTGATCTTGTTCGCTTCGCCGAAGGCCTTGTTGGCGAACGGGGAGTCGACGCTGATCCCGACGATCTGGGCGTTGATCGAGCCCATCATCGCCATCGCATCGCGGAACGTGCACATCTCTTTCGTACAGACGCCCGTGAAGGCGCCGGGGTAGAACGCCAGGACGGTCTTCTTTCCGAGAAATTCGCTGAGGCTGCGCTGCTTCTTCTCGGTGTCGTACAGGGTGAACGCCGGGGCCTTGTCTCCGACTTTCAGTGCCATGGGTGGATTCCTTTGCCAGAATGGTTGATGGGGTGTCGTGTGGTGACGCTCTACAGAACAGCAGGATGACCGGAGAGGTTCCGATTTGGACGGTTTCTGAGGGCGAACTAAGAGGAGGTACCCAAAAAGAAGCGAAATTGCAAGGGCAGGAAGAGCGAAGGGCCGCCCGGCGATGTCCTGGCGGCCCTTGAGGTGCAAACGAACCTGGAAATTGAAAAAAGTGGGGGCGGATCAGCCGATGACGGACCGGAAGTACTCAATTGTCTTCACCAGCCCTTCCTTTCGGTTCACACCGGGCGACCACCCGAGGATGGTTCGGGCCCGGGTGATGTCGGGCTGACGGACTTTCGGGTCGTCCTCGGGAAGCGCCTTGTGCACGATCTTGCTGGAGCTGCCGGTGAGCTGGATGATCTCGCGAGCCAGCTGATCCATGGTGATTTCATCGGGGTTGCCGATGTTCACCGGGTCCACCTCGGACGAATTCAGCAGGCGGTAGATGCCGTCGATGAGGTCGTCCACGTAGCAGACGCTTCGCGTCTGGTTCCCCTCTCCGAACACCGTGACATCTTCTCCGCGCAGCGACTGCGAGATGAACGCGGGGATCGCGCGGCCATCATGGATGCGCATCCGTGGCCCGTACGTATTGAAGATCCTGACAATCCTGGTCTCAACGCCGTGGTACCGGTGATAGGCCATGACCATGGCCTCGCCAAACCGCTTCGCCTCGTCGTACACGCCGCGGGACCCGACCGGGTTCACGTTCCCCCAGTATGTTTCGGTTTGCGGATGCTCGAGCGGATCACCGTACACCTCCGACGTGGAGGCCAGGAGGAAGCGTGCGTTCTTCGCCTTCGCGAGCCCGAGCGCCTTGTGCGTGCCGAGCGAACCGACTTTCAGCGTCTGGATCGGGAGCTTCAGGTAGTCGATGGGACTTGCGGGAGAAGCGAAATGCAGGATGGCATCCACCGGGCCGTCGATGAAGATGTACTCGGTGACGTCGTGCTTGAGGAACTTGAACCGCTCGTTGCCGAGCAGGTGGGAGATGTTCCGGACGTCACCGGTGATCAGGTTGTCGATGGCGGTGACGCGATAGCCTTCAGCCAGCAGACGGTCGCAGAGATGCGACCCGAGGAAGCCGGCGCCGCCGGTCACGACAGCATGGGGAGCAGATGCCATTGGTGGTTCAACTCGAAGTGGGGAGATTCCTTGTCAGTGCCGGTTCCAACAAGATCTTTAACGGCGCCAGGGTTCACGCCGACTCTTCCTATTCCGTAGTAGGTAAACCCCTTCTCGCGCATCAACGCGGGGTTGTAGATGTTGCGGCCGTCGAAAATCACCGGCTCCTTCAGCGCAGCCTTCACGCGGTCGAAATCAGGACGGCGGAACTCATTCCACTCCGTGACCACGATCAGTCCGCTGGCGCCCTTCAGCGCCTCGTAGTTGCCGGTCGCATACTTGATCGAATCGCCGACCTTCTTCTTCGTCTCCTCCATCGCCACAGGGTCGAACGCCTTGATGTGGACGCCCAGCTCCAGCAGCGCGCTGATGATCGTGAGCGCAGGCGCTTCACGCACGTCGTCCGTGTTCGGCTTGAACGACAGCCCCCACAGCGCGAGCGTCTTTCCTTTCAGGCCGGCCCCGTAATGCTTCTTGATCTTCTCGACGATCACCAGCTTCTGCCGGCGATTCACGGTCTCCACCGCGTCGAGGATCGTGAACGGGTAGTCGTGAACCCGCGAGGTGTTCAGGAGCGCCGAGACGTCCTTCGGGAAACAGGAGCCTCCGTACCCGACGCCGGCGAAGAGGAACTGCTGTCCGATGCGCGCGTCTGTCCCCATCCCTTTCCGCACCATATCCACGTCCGCGCCGACCCGCTCGCACAGGTTCGCGATCTCGTTCATGAACGTCACCTTCGTGGCGAGGAACGAATTCGCGGCGTACTTGGTCAGCTCCGAGCTGTGCTCGTCCATCAGGATCATCGGGTTCCCGGTGCGCACGAACGGCGCATACAGGTCCTGCATAATGGCGATGGCCTTCTGGCTGCTGCTTCCGACGACGATCCGGTCGGGCTTCATGAAGTCGCTGACCGCCGCCCCCTCCTTCAGGAACTCGGGGTTGGAGACCACGTCAAACTCGTGCTTGGTTTCCGCGGCGATGATCTCGCGGACCTTGTCCGCCGTTCCGACGGGCACGGTGCTCTTGTTGACGACGATCTTGTAGCTGTTGATGGCCTTGCCGAGCCTTTTCGCCACGGCCAGGACATGCTGAAGGTCTGCGGATCCGTCCTCCGCCTGCGGGGTCGGAAGGGCCAGGAAGATCACGTCCGTCTTCTTCACGGCCGCTTCGAGGTCATTGGTGAACGTGAGTCGCTTCTCGGCGATGTTCTTCTTCAGAAGGTCGGTGAGGCCAGGCTCGAAGATCGGGCTTTCGCCCTTCTTGAGCGTGCGCAGCTTGCGCTCATCGTTATCGACGCAGATGACGTCATTGCCGCTCTCGGCAAAGCATGTTCCGACCACGAGTCCGACGTAGCCGGTCCCGACAACGCTAAGTTTCACTGAATGCTCCGATGGTTGAGAATGAACCGGATGATCTACAGGGTACGAAGAACGACCTGCATTCGCCAGACCTGCGAAAGAGCGGGTTGACAGGAACGATTACGCAACGGGCCGACCAGCCCGGGACGCTCCAGGCTGGTCAGCCCGATATTGTCAAGCCAACCCGTCAGATCATGGCCCAGACAGACCACTCTGATTGCAGCGTGCGGTCAGCCCGACTACGCCTTGTGCAGATTTGGCGTCCCTGCCGGGACAACATTGCGCGAATCGACGATGGGCACGCCGAGCGCCGCGAAGTTCACGGTCTTGTACTCTTCATGCGCCGTAGCGACCAGCACCAGGTCGTACTTGCCCGTGATGGGCACCGACTTCCGGCCGGCGTACTTCGCGAATTCGCGCGAGGGCCGGATCTCCGGGATGTACGGATCGTTGTACTCCACCGTCGCGCCCTTCGCCTCGAGCTTCTCAATGAGATGATAGGACGGCGATTCGCGGTCATCGTCCACGTTCGCCTTGTACGCGAGCCCGAGCATGAGGATCTTCGACCCCTTCAGGGACTTGCCCTGCTCGTTCAGTACTTCCATTACGCGCTGCACCACGAAATCGGGCATCCCGGTGTTCACCTCGCCGGCGAGCTCGATGAACCGGGTGGAAACGCCGTACTCTCTCGCCTTCCATGTCAGGTAGAACGGGTCGATGGGGATGCAGTGCCCGCCCAGGCCGGGGCCCGGATAGAACGGCATGAACCCGAACGGCTTGGTCTTTGCCGCCTCGATCACTTCCCACACATCGATGTCCATCTTCATGAACGCCATCTTGAGCTCGTTCACGAGGGCGATGTTCACGGCGCGGAATGTGTTCTCCACGATCTTTGTCGCCTCCGCGGCACGGGCCGAGGAGACGGGAACGGTCCGTACGATCACCGCGCTATACAGCGCATCGGCAACAGCCAGCCCCTCCGGCGAGGTCGCGCCGACGACCTTGGGAATCGTTTCGGTGGTGTAGTCTGTCCGGTTGGGATCCTCGCGCTCCGGAGAGAATGCCGCGAAGAAGTCCCTGTCAGCCTTCAGCCCGCTCTTCTCGAGAATCGGGATCATGACCTCGTCGGTCGTGCCGGGATACGTCGTGGACTCGAGGACGATGAGCTGTCCGGCGCGAAGCCACGGCGCGATCGCTTCGCACGTGTCGACGATATACGACATATCCGGTTCGCGGTTCTTGTTCAGCGGCGTCGGCACGGCGATCAGCACCGCATCGCACTCGCCCATGCGGTCGTACTTGTCGGTCGCCGCCATCTTCCCTGTGTCGACGGCCTTCTTGATGCGCGAGGCGGGGATGTGCTTGATGTACGATTCCCCCTTCATGAGCGCAACGGATTTCTTGGTGTCGATGTCGAAGCCGATGACACGGAACCCCTTCTCGACGAACGTGAGGACGAGGGGAAGTCCGACATATCCCAGGCCGATCACCCCGACCACGGCCTGCTTGGATTTGATGCGGGAAAGGAGGTCAGCGCTGTACTGGGCAGCTGTTGGCATGTGCATTCCGGTAGTCTGGTTGTAGGTTGTTCCGATGGTCCGGGCGTTCGTTCTTCTCTTGATGGCACCGGAGGGCTGGAAAGAACGCCGGTGAAAGTGACTGCAAGGTCTGAAGAAGTCCCTTCGCGCGATGTGACCTACCACACATTGGAACCCGTTCGGTCCTGCAACAGATCACGTTCGGATTATGAAAAATCAATTGCAATTGAGGGCGGAAGTCCTTACATGATAGCAAGTTAGAGGACTCCAGGACCCAATGCGCATAGCGGTCATCTCAGACATTCACGGCAATCTGCCCGCCCTCGAGGCTGTCCTGGAAAAGGCCGACGAGCTGCACGCGGGGGACATCATGTGTCTGGGAGACACCGTCGGGTACGGCCCTTTTCCCCAGGAGTGCCTCGAGATCGTTCGCCGGCGATGCGACGTGGTGCTCCAGGGGAACCATGACAGCGGGCTGGTCGGCGAAACCTCCATCGAGGATTTCAATCATTACGGTGTGCAGGCGATCCTCTGGTCGCGTGAGCGGGTCAACGTTGACGGCCATGATTACCTCAGAACGTTGCCCTTCATTCATGAGAAGGGAGACGCGACGTTCGTGCACGCCTCGCCGTCCGCTCCCGAGCGTTGGCGGTACGTTCTCTCGTTGCGTGCAGCGCATGAGAACTTCCAGGCCTTTTCGACCAGGCTCTGCTTCATCGGACACAGCCACGTCCCCGTCGTGATCCCCGAGGAAGGGAACATCAACGAGTACCACCCGGGCCACCGGCACCTCATCAATGTGGGGAGCGTGGGGCAGCCGAGGGACGGCAACCCGTACGCCTCGTTCGGATTGTACGACCCCGACGCCGACCTGTTCGAGCTGGTGCGTGTTCCGTACGATATCGCGAAGACGGCGCGGGCGATCCGGGATGCGGGGCTGCCGGAGTTCCTGGCCGCGCGGTTGTTCAAGGGGCTATAGGCCGGGCAATCGCTCACGCGTCTTGCAGCAGTCGCCGAATCTTGGTATCTTAATCTTCGCCGTCAGGCAGGGCTGCCCGGGTTCGTGGCCGCGCTGATGATCCGGCAAGAGTTCGTCTCGCGTATCCGCCTGGAGAGGTGGGTGAGTGGCCGAAACCAACGGTTTGCTAAACCGTCATACGGGGTAAACTCGTATCGAGAGTTCGAATCTCTCCCTCTCCGCCGACAAGACGGATTAAGAAGTAAGAATCCTCAGTTCTTAATTCTTAATTCACGTTGAATCCGACCTTCCCTTCTCTCGCTCGACAACTCGTCGACGTCCTTCTCGCAGAAGGCTTCATCGTCAAGCAGGCCCTCGGCGTCACAGGCTACCCTCAGCCGCAGCACTTCCCCAACGAATCGTTCGGACAGATGAACCCCCGGCGGCCTGCCGTCGTGGCGTTCGATCCGTCATTGAATCGGGAAGTGTTCGGGTTGGTGAGGACGACGAAGAAGGAGCTTGCGAGCGAGGACTCGCTCGAAGAGTACCATCTGTTCCTGGACAGAAACGAAGACGGCGGCCCTTCGGCCGCCGCTGTCTATGTCATTTTCCCTGAAGAACTGCTCGCGGAGTTCACGGGGATTCTAACGCACGAAATCCATCCCGAGTACTGGCCCAGGATCGTCCCGGTACCCTATCGAGCCTCGAGCGACCCGGACCAGACATCCATCTGAAAGCGAATGCACGATACGCCCCGCAGGCTCCTGCGTCCGCCCGCGGGTTTCGTGCAGAGCCCCGCCACTCTTTACCTGGTCCCTTCGTTCGTGCGAATCACCAGTTCCTGTCCGGCATAGATCCGCCTGCCATTCAGGTCATTCCACGCCTGCAGATCCTTCGCCGTCACTGCGTACGCCCGGGCGATGTCCCAGAGCGTATCTCCCTTCTTCACGACATAGATCGTCTGGCCGCCTGATTTCCCGGCTGGCTCCGGACTTTTCGGAAGCTGGCTCACGATCTTGACAGTGCGTGCATCGGTCATGAGGTTGAGCTCCTGCCCGGCGTAGATTTTCGAACCCTTCAGGTTGTTCCAGAGCTTGAGCTGCTGCACCGAGACCTGGTGCGCCTGGGCGATCCGCTCGAGGGTGTCGCCCGGCCGGACCACATACCTGTCCGCGGATTCGTCCGGCGACGAAGGCTTGCTCTGGCGTTCCGACGCCGCCAGTTCCGCCCGGTCCGCATCGTTCATCTTGTCGACGGCAGCGTACCTCTCTTTTTGCGAGGCCCGCACCCAGAGAGTCAGTTTCTGACCCGCACGGATCGGCTCCCCGTACGAGATATCGTTCCAGTTCCGGATGTCCGTCGCGCGGCAGGCGTACCACTCGGCGATATGACCCAGGGTGTCGCCCTTGCGTACCCTGTATGTCACGCTGACCCGGTCCTTCGGCACAGACTGTTGACTGGTCTGCGCCCGCTTCAGTTCCCGGTCTACTCGCGAGCGGTTGGGTGCCTTTCGCTTGGTCGGCCGGTCATAGTCGTAGCTGCTCGATTGCGCAATGAGCGGCTTGTACCGTTCCGATGCTTTCGGGACAGGGATCACGAGCGTCTGCTTGACGCGCAGGCGCGCAGACTTCAGCTGGTTCGCTTCTGCAATAACGGTTGTCGGGATGCCGTAGCGTGTGCCGATCGTGGAGAGCGTCTCGCCCTTCCTGACCTGGTGCACAATCCAATCCCGCTTCTCGGTCTCGGGGATGGCCGCGTACTTCTCGGCAAAGACGGCGGAACGTCCCGGCGGGACCCGCAACCGGTACGAGCTCGTTCCGGGCGGCGTGCAGAACTGCACCAGCTCGGGGTTCAGATCCTTCAAGGTCCAGACGTCCGTTCCGGCACACTCGGCCAGCGTCGCGAGATCCACGCAGTCGTCCACCGTCACGTGGTCGTACTGGAGAGGCGCGCCGGGCGTGATGCCGGAGAAGCCGTACGCCTCGGGATTCAGCCCGATCACCGTCACCGCGATGTACTGCGGCACGTAGTTGCGCGTTTCGCGCGGGAGATACCGCCGCATCGTCCAGAAGTCGGTCGTTCTGCTCCTGCGAATGCCGCGGTAGATCCTCCCGGCACCCGAGTTGTACGCGGCGATCGCCAGGTACCAGTCGTCGAATTCCTGATGGAGGTCGTTCAGATGGCGTGCCGCAGCGCGCGTCGCCTTCTCGAAGTCGCGGCGCTCATCCATCCAGAACCCGGTCCGCAGTCCGTACAGCCGGCCGGTCCCCTTCATGAACTGCCACATTCCCACCGCCCTCGCCCACGACCTGGCGTTCGGGTTCAACCCGCTCTCCGCCATCGCGAGGAACATCAGTTCTTCGGGGACGCCCTCCTCCTGGAAGATCGGTCGCATCAAGGGGAAGTAGATGCCGGCACGATACAGCCAGCGCTCCATGTGCTCCCGCCCCTTTGTCTGGAAGAAGGTGATGTTGCGCTCGACAAGCTCGTTGATGGCCAGCGGAACGGTCGTGCCGCGCAGAACGGTCGTTGGCGTGGCCGTGAGCGTGGAGTCGCTCACGTCCACGTCGAGCAGCTGGTTCATTTTCTCCCTGAGGGCAAAAATGGAGCTCCCGGGATCCAGGCTGTCGATTGCGGCTATGTAGGTTTCGTAATCCTGAACCACCGCGCGGCTCAGGTCGTTGAAGTCGCGGTTGTCTTCGATACCCGGGACGGTGCTGAGGCGGTCGAGCAGCTCGATGGCCGATTCAAACTGCATCGCCGAACGGACACTGTCGCCGTTCTGCTCAGCGGAGATCGCGGACACGTAGTGCAGGCGGGCGCTCTCAAGCATGTACTGCAGGAGGGAGTCGTCCATGACTGCCTCCGCCCCGACCAGACCGGGACCGGCTTCCATCGTGACCGTCGAATCCACGAGGGACGCCTTGAGGACCTCTCCCACTGTTTGCGTTTCGGCTGCTTCGGGCTGTTGTGCAGGTTCTTGCGACGCGCACCCGGACCACAGGATCAGCACGCCGGCGACGATGGTCTTGTGAATCAGACTTCTCATGAGGCCGGTTTCCCCTCGTTCCTTGGTTTCAGTGGCAAAAGGATTTATATGGTAAGGGCCACAGGAGGAAGAATCAAGCAAGTTCTGACCATATTCTCGGAATTGACGTTTCTGGGCAGAATTGCCATTTTTCGCAAATTTCGTCGAGGTGCTCTCCCCTGTTTCCGAGTCCAAATAGGCCCCGGCCGCCACGCGGATAGATGGGTCACACAATGCGTGCCAGCCACAACGAGCGGAAAAGCGGCGCCACGCTTGGTCATGTGACAGGCGTGCGGTTGGCCTTGGCCGCCCTTTTTCCCGATATGAAGAAGTGTGAGGTCGTTCCCGCCCGCTCCGTCATGTGCCCTCCTGCAGGTCGGGCCATCAGCCGCAGAAGGTAGGGCCGTCTCCTGCAGAAGGTCTGGCCATCACCCGCAGCATGCCGAGGCAAAACCCGCAGCAGCCCGCGGCATCACCCGCAGCAGGTCGAGGCGTCACCCGCAGCAGCCCGCGGCGCCCCCTACAACGGAATATTCCCGTGCTTCTTCTTCGGGTTTGAATCCACCTTCGTGTCGAGCAGCTTGAACGCGCGAATGAGCTTCGGCCTGGTCTCCGACGGCTCGATGACCGCGTCGATATATCCCCTGCTCGCCGCAAGATAGGGATTCGCGAACTTCTCCCGGAACTCCCGCTCCTTGTCCGCCAGCGCCCGCTCCCGGTCGGCCGAGGCTTCGATCTCCTTCTTGAAGATGATCTCCGCCGCACCCTTCGGACCCATAACCGCGATTTCCGCGCTGGGCCAGGCGAAATTCATGTCGCCGCGGATGTGCTTCGAGTTCATGACGTCGTACGCGCCGCCGTACGCCTTCCTCGTGATGACCGTGATGCGCGGGACCGTCGCCTCGCAGAACGCGTACAGCAGCTTCGCGCCGTTGGTGATGATCCCTCTCCACTCCTGATCGGTCCCCGGCAGAAATCCGGGCACATCCTCGAACACGAGGAGCGGAATATTGAACGCGTCACAGAACCTGACGAAACGGGCGGCCTTCCTCGAAGACTCGATGTCCAGCACGCCCGCGAGCACCGACGGCTGGTTCGCCACCACGCCGATCACGCGCCCGGCCAGTCTGCCAAACCCGACGATGATGTTCTCCGCGTACTGCGGGTGAATCTCGAAGAAGCTGCCCAGATCCAGAACCTTCTCGATCACGATCTTCATGTCGTACGGGGTCGACGGGTTGTCGGGCACGATCGTATCGAGCTCCGGGTCCCTGCGGTCGGAAGGGTCAAGCGTTGGGATGAACGGGGGATCGTCCATCGCATTCAGGGGGAGGAAGTGCATCAGCGCGCGGACCTCCTGCAGGCACGCCGCCTCGTTGTCACACGCCCGGTGCGCCACGCCGCTTTTGGCCGCGTGCGTCAATGCCCCGCCGAGCTCTTCTGATGAGACCGCTTCGTGCGTCACGGTCTTCACGACGTTGGGTCCGGTGACGAACATGTAGCTCGTCCCCTTCACCATGAAGGTGAAGTCGGTGATCGCCGGAGAGTAGACCGCCCCGCCGGCGCAGGGGCCGAGGATTGCGGAGATCTGGGGGATCACTCCGGAGGCGAGCGTATTCCGCAGGAAGATCTCTGCGTAGCCGCCCAGGCTCACCACCCCCTCCTGGATGCGCGCCCCTCCCGAATCGTTCAGCCCGATGACCGGGCAGCCGATCTTCATGGCGAGGTCCATGATCTTCACGATCTTCTCGGCATGGGCTTCGGAGAGGGAGCCTCCAAACACCGTGAAATCCTGGCTGAAGACGCAGACCGTCCGGCCATGGATCAACCCCGTCCCCGTCACCACGCCGTCGCCGAGATAGCGCTGGCGGTCGAGCCCGAAGTCGGTGCTGCGATGCTGCACCAGCATGTCGAGCTCCTCGAACGACCCCTCGTCCAGGAGGATCGTGAGCCGCTCGCGCGCGGTGAGCTTTCCCTTCTTGTGCTGGTCGTCGATGCGCTGCTGCCCGCCGCCGAGGAGGGCCTGTTCGCGCAGGGCGCGAAGGTGATCGCGGGATTCTCGACTCATGCCGTCTCCGGAATGAAGTGAGGAAAAGGACTCGGGATAGGGTGCCTGGTGCTCTTGCGAATATCGCGCTCGCAATCCAGGAGGTCAAGCGTCGGGTGCGGAAGACGGAAGGGCGCTACACGCCGGGCGGGATCCCGCCAGCCTTCTGCTTCAGCATCGGCTTCTTGCTCTCCCAGTACACCTGCCCTGCCATCGCGCCAATCACAAAGACCAGCGACGAATAGTAGACCCACACCAGCAGGACAAGGATGAACGCGTAGCCGCCATACACGGTGCTGATGGCCGAGAAGTTCGACAGGTAGAGGGCAAAGAGCTTCGCAGAGACGATCCAGAGCACGGTCATGGTCACGGTCGAAACGATGGCCGCGGTGCGCGGCGGCTTGGCGTCTGTCAGGTTGCGGTACACAATATAGAACATGACGGCGATGAGCACGTACACCACCGCCGACGGGAGCGAGCCTACCCAGTTCATGGAGTGAAGCTCGGTCCATATCGGGAACCTGGTGAGCATCCGGTCAAGCAGGTCCCCCGCCCAGAGCGTGAGGTTCGAGACAATCAGGAGGACCCACGCGACTGCCACGAACCCGATGTCGTGGAAGAAACTCTCGACCAGGTTCTTCGTGCGGCGGATCCCGTAGATCCGGTGAAGCACCGTGCGCACCACGTCGAAGAGAAACGTCGCCGTCATGATCAGAACGGCAAAGCCCACGATCCCGAGTGACGTCCGGTACGAGACGATGTCGGTCACCATCTGGAGAATCGACTGCTTGATGCTGGTGGCAAACGGCTGCTCCGGAAAGACTGTCGCAAGGACCGCTTCGAGCTTTCCCAGGCCCTGTTCCGACGACCGCAAGAGGATGCCGAGCGCGGACGCCGAGATGAGGAGCAGCGGGACCATCGTGAGGATGGCGCTGAAGGCGATGCCAGAGGCAAACAGAAGGATGTCGCCACCCGCGATCCGGCGCATCAGCGGCTTGAACGGGAACTCCGTGATCTTCAGATACCGGATGTAGATCGGGATGAGCCGGCGGATGCGGGTAATATTCAGGGCGCTCATGGACCGAGCCTACTGTATGCGGAGGTGCGCAAATTTGAGAAGCAGGTGTTTCTTCCCGACGCTCTCGAAATCGACGATCGCCCGCGCGTTCTCTCCGCGGCCCGAGAGGCCGACGACCTTTCCCGGGCCGAATGTCTCGTGCGAAACCCTGGATCCCACTGCCAGCCCGCGCAATTCCTGTGATTCATTCTCGTAATCCGGCATCGTGTCGTCAAATACGGGCAGCTGACGCTTCGGCGTCGGGCGGGGGCGTTGTTGGGACTGGTCCATCGGGCGCCGATACGCCCGCGGGCCCGCGGCCGCGCCCGATCCGTGCACGACCAAGTACGACTGATCGATCTCCTCAAGGAACCGCGAGCGTGTCGAGTACCCGAGCGTCCCGAAGCGGTACCGGGCCGTGGCGTACGACAGGAACACTTTCTGCATCGCCCGTGTGACCCCAACGTACATCAGACGCCGCTCTTCCTCAAGCTCTTTCCGGTCCTCCAGCGCGCCGGCGATGGGGAACAGCCCCTCTTCCAGCCCGGACACAAATACCACAGGAAACTCGAGCCCTTTCGCCGCATGGACCGTCATGAGCGTGACCGCGTTGCGGCCGAAATCCGCCATGTCGATGTCGGCCACCAGCGAGACTTCCTCCAAGAACTCCTCCAGCGTGGCCTCGGGACGGTTGTCGGAGAACTCCGAAAGCGCCGATACAAGCTCGATGATATTCTCGCGGCGGGCGAGGGATTCCTGCGTGTTCTCATCCTTCAGCGCCACCAGGAATCCCAGCTCGTCGATCAGGGACCGGGCGAGCTCGGAGGCGGACATGCTCGTGCGAAGGCCGAGATACTTCGTCAGCAGCGCGTGAAACTGGCGCACAGGCTTGAGCGAGCGTTCCGCGAGCACCGTCCCCAGATCGGACGCGCCAAGCGTGTCGAACAATGACAGCGAGTGCCGCTGGGCGAAGCGACGGATCTTCTCTATTGAAGTGTCGCCGATCCCGCGTCCGGGGACGTTCACCACCCGCAGGAGGCTCTCGTCGTCCCGGGGATTCACGAGCACGCGAAGGTACGCGAGGACGTCCTTGATCTCCTTCCGGCGATAGAACGCCACGCCGCCAACCAGGATATACGCCATGCCGTTGCGGCGAAGCGCATCTTCGATCGAGCGGGACTGGGCGTTCGTGCGGTACAGGACGGCAAAGTCCTTCAGGTCCCGCTTGTTCCGACGGATCTCCTCCGTAATGGTCGCAGCGATCCAAGCCCCTTCGTCGGCCTCGTTCTCGCAGATCCTGAGAACGACCGGCTCCCCTTCCCCGTTCTTCGTCCAGAGATTCTTCGGGATCTGGTCGAGGTTGTGCTTGATGACCGACCCGGCGACGTTCAGGATCGTCTGCGTGGAGCGGTAGTTCTGCTCGAGCCGGAAGACCTTGCAGTTGGGGTAGTCCCGCTCGAAGTCCAGGATGTTCCGGATATCCGCCCCGCGGAACGCGTAGATGCTCTGGGCATCGTCGCCGACCACGCAGATGTTCTTGAAGCGTTCGGCCAGCTCGCGTATCAGCAGATACTGGACGCGGTTTGTATCCTGGTACTCGTCCACGAGGATGTACTTGAACCGGTACTGGTACCGTTCCAGCACGTCGCGGTGGCGGGAGAAGAGTTCCAGCGGCTTCAGGAGAAGGTCGTCGAAGTCCAGCGCATTCGAGTGCCGCAGGCGGCGCTCGTATTCCTCATAGACCTGACCGGTGCGCTCGACCAGGGGATCGTTCCCCGTCTCGCGGTACTTTGCGGGCGAAAGCATCTGGTTCTTCGCGACGCTGATGCGGCTCCGGATGCCCGACGGGCTGAACTGCTGCTGGGAGATCCCGAAGGACTGCATGATGCCGCGCACCAGCGCCTGGGAATCGTCGGTGTCGTAGATGGTGAAGTTGCGGGTATAGCCGAGCTTCTCGGCCTCGAACCTGAGGAGGCGGGCGCAGAACGAATGGAACGTCCCCATCCAGAGCGGCTTGCTCCCCTCGCCGACGAGGGTGGCGATCCGGTGCTTCATCTCTCCGGCCGCCTTGTTCGTGAAGGTGAGCGCCAGGATAGACCCCGGAGGAACGCCGAGATGCACCAGGTACGCGGTGCGGTACGTGAGGACGCGCGTCTTCCCGCTGCCCGCACCCGCCACAATCATGACGGGGCCGTCAAGCGAGGTGACTGCTTCTCGTTGAACGGGATTGAGGTCGTTCAGGAAGGACATAACGCGTTCAAGCTACGCAAAAAGGGCCCGCGAGGCAAGGCGCGCTTTGCCGGCATCCGGCGCTTCACGACGGCATGCAGAACCCCCGGGTCGGCGCTGGCCGATCGTCGGGACAGGTCAAGGAGGAGGCGGGAAGGCACCCGAGCACCCGGGAGGACCGGGGTCAGATCATCAGCGCGCCTTCGAGCTTCAGGAGGAATTCCTTCGTCTTCACGCCGCTCGAGTAGCCGACGAGCGAGCCGTCGGTGCCGAGCACGCGATGACACGGGATGATGATGGGGACGGGGTTCACCGCGTTCGCGCGGCCCACCGCCTGGAAGCCGCGGCTGGTCCCGACGCGCCGGGCGAGCTGCTTGTAGCTGATGGTGGACCCGTACGGGATGCGGGTCAGCTCCTTCCACACCCGCACCTGGAACGGCGTGCCGATGAGGTCGACGGGGACCGTGAATTTCGCGAGTTTGCCGTTGAAGTAGCGCGACAGCTGCTCGATCGCCTCGCGGTTGCGCGACTTGTTGTCGGTGACTTCGTTGTCATCGAAGTGATCGCCGAGCCAGCGGAAGAATTCGCGCTTTGTCTGACGCGGAGGACTCACCTTGCACACTCCCTTGTCGGTCGAGGCAACGTAAATCAAACCGATCTTAGAGTCGAAGGATGTGCAGTAGACCATGCGCGTGTGATTAGTAGGCTTGATCGGGGTGAGGGAAGAGGATCATCCCCGTCGGTGCATCCTGTGGGCAGGGGCCAACATACGACAACCATCCGAGAAACGCAAGGGCGGGAAACGAAACTCAGAAGAACGCCCGCACCTCCGCCCGTCCCGTGTGGACCACGGGCGCGCCGCCCTCGGAACGCCCGTCGTAGCTGGCGGACGCTTGAATGAAACTGGTCACGCGATACTCGAACGCAACGCCCCACAGCCAAGATATACCTGCACTTCGGCCGTTCGTAAGTTCATACGCAAAATCGATGACGTCCCTGTCAAGGTGCACTTCCTCCCGCGCCATGCTGACACGAAGCTGACCGGCGCGCTCGAACCCGAACACCCCGCGCACGGTCTGCGTGTTGATGTCGGCTTGCAGCGGCGGGGTCTGACCACCGTCCTCAGAATGCGCGACCTCGAACCGCATGCCGTATTCGATGCTCTGCACCGGCCGGTATGAGATATCGAACGAGAGGCCGGTGCCGTTGACATCGTGGATCCTGGACGGCGTCGGGCTCTGGGAGACGCGGTCGGTCCTGTTCACCAGGTCCAGCTCGTTTGCGATCTCCGGAATCAGCTGCCAGCGAAGCCGCACCGAGCGCTCCCGTCCGTACAGTCGCTCCGCCCCGCCGCTCAGCGACGTCAGCCCGCCCCGCTCCAGATACCGGAGGCGCGCAGAGAAATCCGGCTGACCATCGAAGAAGAGAATGTCCTGACTGAAGAGCGACGTCCCGGCGATCGTCGTGCTGTCCTGCTGGAAGTAGTTGAAGTTGAGGAGATAGATCTTCGAGAGGTCCGACTCGGTGCTCTTCTCGTCAACGCGCGCGTACGTCTCGGTGGAGATCACGCTGAGGGCATCCTCGACCCACCCGTGCGGCTGCTCCAGGAATCTCCTGGGGGTGATCCGCAGCCTCGCGCTCGCGCGCAGGTTGATCACCGGCACGAGCGCGTCGCTCGGAAGCGTCACGGCAACGTAGTCTCCGTCGAAGCGCGTCTGCTCGAACTCCTCCTCGTCCGCCAGGCCGTTCCCGTTCAGGTCTCCGCGGTACCGGTAGTTGCCCGTGCCGGGCGTGACGCGCACGAACACGCGCTGCAGGGTCGAGGAGCGTTCCGTCACGGTCTCATAGAACAGGTCGGTCTCCACCCCGCGCTTCAGCGGCGCATAGCGGGTCGTGTTGCGGACCAGCACGGTGCTGATGTCGCTCCTGCCCGCCGACTGAAAAGCGTCCGAGTAACGGGTCTCTCTCAGCGTGAGGTCCGCCACCGAGCTGAGCGCGTTCCACTCAGACAGCCGCGCGCCGTACTGCTGCGTGAACGACTTCGACTCGGGCACCACCTCCCCGCCCAGGAAGGAGTCGTCGTTTCGCCACCCGTACTCGGCGAGCAGCGTGACGTTCCCAAGCTCCGAGGTCCGGACTCCGGCGCTCCACTGGTCGAACCGGAAGCTCCCCGCCCCCGCAAGTCCGGTCTGGCTCGACTCCAGCGTCCTGGACTCCCCTTCATACCCGATCGCAGGCGTCAGGAACGCCACGCCCATCTCGGCCGAGCCCTTCTGCCGGAGCCAGTTGCTCAGCGTTCCCGCAATCCTATCGTCGGAATTTACCCGGTCGATCGTATAGTTGACCCGCGGAAGGCCCTCGCGATTCATCGTGGCGAACGCCTCCAGGCGGTCCGCGTTGAAGTCGTCGCCCTTCTTGATGTTCCCGAACCCTCCCCCGGCCGAAATCCCTGTGGCCGGCGAATAGCGCAGCAGGCCCTCGATCTGACGTTCTCCGGCTGACCGGACCGAATCAATCCCCCATTTCCGGGTGAACTCGATGACCTCGACGCGGTCGATCGGGACGAACCCTTGGTCCAGGTTTCTTCCCCGCAGGGTCAGGTCAATATCCCCCAGTGCGGCATCCCCAATCGTTATCCGTTTCGGCGTGTACGATCCCTGGAACGATATCGCGTTCCCCCCCTGCGAGACATCCGCGGCCGAGAGCCGGTTCGGATCGAACTCGCTTCGTCCGAATTCAGCGGAGAGGGTGACATCACTCGCGGGGGTTGTTTTCAGGGCGACGTCGAAGATCTGGTGAGACTCCGGGAGCGGAACGAAACGGACGGGAAGATAGTCGCCGGCGCCAACCCCCTGCCAGACGAAGACCCCGATCTGCTGACGCCGGTAGTCGCCTTTGCCCGGTCCCGCGTATGAGAACGACACAAGGTAGAGAGCGGCAGGGTCGCCGGGAGCATAGCGATACAACGTGTACGGTACGCCTCCCGCGAGCACGGTATCCACGCCGATGTAGAGCCCGTTCGAATCGACCCGTGCGACTCCGCTGAGCGTTGCCGCATACCTGTCGCCGCCCGCACCGGCGAGCGCCTGCCGCGCGGAATCGGACATGGTGAAATCCAGCGGGGAGTTCGGATCGTCGGCTTCGCGCATGTATGTGACGGAGAGCGACGCGATGTTGTTGAAGAATCCCGCCGTCGCCTGCCCGCCGAACAACGACCGCGAGTACGACTGGTCGGTGTATTCGAAGTCCACGTTGATGCGGGACGCGGAGGTGATGAGCCGGCGCGACGTGAACGTGATTTCGCCGAGCGAATAATCGATCACATAGTCGTTCACATCGCCGCGCGCCTGCAGCTCGCCGTTGACGTAGACGCGCTCGGTCCCCGCAATCACCACTATGAACGTCTCGCCTTCGCGGCCGGCGAGGCGGTACGGACCCTGCATGCCCTCGATGCCGGTGAACTGATTGGTCGCGTATTTCCCGCGCGTCACGGCGCCGGTGGCAAGCAGCGATCCCGAGGCGGGATCGGTCCGGTACTGGGCCAGCCCCTTCGCCCCCTGCAGCTTTCTCGTCAGCCGGGCGAATTCCGTCCCCTCGACATCCAGCACAAAGTCGCCGAGCGTCCCCTGGATGTCCTTGCTTCGGATCTCGACAAACACCTTGTCGAACTCCTGAAGCGATTGCGTCGTCCCCTCGGGCTGGATCGGAGTGTTCTCGTCGGTGAGAGCCGCCGAGATTTCCAGATCGGTCGCGAGCTTGCCCGCCATCTGCAATCGCAATCCGGACGTCGGGGAGAGGTCGCGGTTCGTCCCGACGGTGAACCCGCGCACGAGGCTTCCGCTTTTTTGAAGGTTCGGACCGAAGATGTCAGCAGTGGAAATGGGCTGGGTCTTCTGCGCGATGCGGATCGTGTCGCGCATGGTGGTGTCGGGGACGACAATGAGCGATCGCCGCGCGTACGACTCCTGGAACGTGAACGGGAGGTAGCTATACGAGACGACTATGGTAAGCTTCACGCCGATCTGCACAGGAGCATCACGTTGCCGCAGGCTGTCCGGCACGGGCACGGTGCGCTGCTGCACGCTGTCCCGCACGTGTGTGCTGTCATGCAGCTGCGCGTTCTCCCGGAGCAGGTTGCGCACCAGGGCCGAATCCAGCCTGACGCGCCCCAGCCGATAGTCGATCGTGTAGTCCCGGTCGCGGACGAGCAGACGGGCATCGCCCAGGAAGACCGAATCGGACCCTTCGACCACGAACTGGTGCGGGAGCTGGATGGCGCTGTCTGCCAGGGAGGCAATGAGATCGACGCTCACGCGCCCGGGGATGCCGGGCGGCTGCGGGGGAACCTGTGAAAGCGTTCGGGCCGGGAGCAAGAGAAGCACGAGAAGCAGGGAGCAAAGATGCGGGGGTAGGGGGAGCCTGGACAAGGGACGCCTGGACGAAAAGGGCCCACGGAAAGAGAGTCTGACCAAGGGAGGAAGGAGCAGGGCCGCCGCACAATGACGCCTGTGCCGTATGTTCTCTCGGCTGCCCATCCGATGCCAATATACGTGAATGCCCCTCATCAGTAAAGATGTCGGACCGTTTTCCCTTTGAAAGTGTGCCGGTCAATCCGTATGTTCTACAAAAGTTGCTGACGCTCGCTAACACCGGACGGACAGGAACTCAGGCCAAAGTGGCGGAATTGGCAGACGCGCTGGACTCAAAATCCAGTCTGGCTCACACCAGGTGAGGGTTCAAGTCCCTCCTTTGGCACGATGTAGATGGCTTTGGCACGCAGCAGATGAACACCCACTGTTCCTTGCAGGCGTCATGCATCCCCTGAAGAAGGGCTCCAACACCCGGGCCCACATCGACCTCCCCGAGGGAGCTTGCTAGAGCGATGATCATCGACCCTGGCGGGGTAGTGCCGCGGAACATCTACAAGTTGATGATCGGTCTGATCGTGCCGAGGCCGATTGCCTTCGTCTCAAGCGTGAACGCCTCCGGCGCCAGGAACCTCGCCCCCTTCAGCTTCTTCACCGCCATCAGCGCCAACCCTCCAGCGATCTGCTTCGCACCCATGACCCGGGGCGCCGCCGCGACCCAGAAGGATACGCTTCGCAACATCACCGCAACAGGAGAGTTCGTCGTCAACATCGTCTCCGAAGAGTTCGCGGACCGCATGAATATCGCCTCGACAGAATTCCCACCGGAGGTGGATGAGTTCACGGCCTCCGGCCTCACGCCGGTGGCGAGCGATCTGGTGAGGCCTCCACGCGTTGCCGAATCGCCGGCAGCGATGGAATGCCGCCTGCTCCAGATCGTCACTGTCAGCACGCTCCCCCTTGGCGGAAGCCTCGTCATCGGAGAGGTCCTGCGGTTCCACGTGAGCGACGCGATCATCAACGACTATCGCATCGATCCGGACCTGTGGCATCCGATCGGCCGCATGGGCGGCTCGATCTACGCGCGTACCACCGACCGTTTCGACATGCCCCGGCCCGGCCAGACCACCTGACTGTCGACGGACCCGTCACACGGAAGAATGATCCTTCACATCGAGCAAGCCCCGTCACACGCCATGCTTGACCTTCGACGCGGGAACCCGAACATTCGCACCAAAGAACCACTCGCCACAATGTTCTGACGTCGCATGACAGGCAGCAATTCTTCTCTCTCCGAGCGGATCCAGGAGGCGCGCACGCTGAACGGCGTCTCCCCGGAGGAACCGCTTACGGCCTATCCGTCCATCGGCGCAGTCCTGCGCGAACACGCGGACCAGCGTGAGGACCAGACATTCCTGATCGCCTACACGGAGGACGGCCAGCGGCGGGAGTACACGTACGCGGAATTCTTCGAGCAGGTCAGCCGGGCCGCGGGGGTCCTCAAAAGCCACGGGGTGAGACGCGGGGACCGGATTGCCATCCTATCATTCAATGCGGCCGAGGTGGTCATCCAGTACTTCGCGGTATGGTTGACAGGGGCCGTCGTTGTTCCCGTCAATGCCGACGAGGATGACCGGAGCCTTTCGTACGTCCTCTCGAGCTCCGGGGCTTCGCTGATTTTCGTGCGAGACGATCAGCTACAACGGCTCCTGGAGATCCGGAAGGAAATCCCCGCCCTGGCAACGGTTGTTCAGGTCGGTCAGCGCGTCTCGGCCGAACTTCCGCACTATCAGTCGGAGCTCGCGCGACAGCCGGAGCGATTTGTGCCCGACGAAGAGCCGGGGCCGGAGGATGACGCGCTTATCGTATACGTCTCCGGAGTCACGGGCAACCCGAAAGCCGTCGCACTGACGCACTACAACCTTCTCGCGGACGGGATGGCCATCGCCGAGTGGCATCAGCTGGCCGACGATCAACGGATGATGTGCGTGCTCCCGCTGCACCACGTGAACGGCATCGTTGTGACGCTCATCGCCCCGCTCTACGCGGGCGCGGGCGTGGTGCTCAACCAGCGTTTCCACCCCGATCGCTTCTTCGAACGCATCGGCGCGGAGCGCGTGTCGATCGTCAGTGTCGTCCCGACCATCCTGCAGTTCCTGCTGCACTCAAACCTCGCGATGGAGGCGTACAAGCTACAATACTTCCGCCACTTCATCTGTGGCGCGGGGCCGCTGACGGTGGAGCTCGCGACGAAGTTCGAGCAGAAATTCAAGATGCCGATCGTGCACGGGTACGGGCTTTCCGAGACCACAAGCTACTCATGTTTCCTGCCGCTGGACCTCGTCCCCGCGGAGCACCGCGCGTGGCTGTCCAAACACGGCTTCCCGTCGATCGGGGTGCCGCTTCCGGTGAACCAGATGGCTATTCACGACGCGGAGGGGAACGAGCTGGGCGAAGGCGAACGGGGCGAGATCGTGATCCGCGGGCACAACGTGATGCGGGGCTACCTCGGGGATGACGCCGCGAACGAACAGGCGTTCACGCACGGGTGGTTCAGGAGCGGTGACGAGGGGTTCTGGCTTCCGGATGAGGCCGGCCGCCAGTTCTTCTTCATCACCGGGCGGATCAATGGGCAGTATCTTGACGCGGACGACGCGGCGGCTTAGAACGTACCGACGAAGATGCCGGCTTGCAGCATGAGCCCGTTCCCTTTGACGGAACCCGGGACGCCCGCAAGATCGTAGTCGCCGTCCAGTGACCACGACGGCGCCAGCATCGCCACGTAGCTTGCACCGAGCCGCACACCAATCCACCCCGAGAGCGCGTATTCGACGTTGAGCGCGGGGATGAGCGTGAAGAAGCTCCCAGTAAGACTCCGGGTGAGTACGTTCCCGGTCGTGGCGTTCCAGTTAGTAAAGAGATCCTTCTCGCGATCCCACGTCTGTCCCTCGCCGGGAAGCTGCTTCCGAAGCGTGAGACCCATTCCTCCCCAGCCGATCATGGTCCCGACGGCGACATCCAGCTTTGGCACGATTGTCCAGACATATTCGAACGTGAATCCGCCGAAGCTGATGTTGACGTCGACGTCCTGCCGGATCTTCGTGTCGGCATTGACCGTTGTGCTCGTCCTGCTGCCGCCCATTGCCATGAAGCCGACGCGAACGTTCGGGACCACAAGGATGTAGAGGGCGCCCGCGCCCCCCTGCATGAACATCGCCTCATCGTTCATCGGGGCGGCCCCGGTGCCACTCAGGAATTGGTTGATGGGAGCGACGTCAAAGAAGAGCATGCCCGGAGTGTATCCGGCGAAGAGGCCAACCTTGGGCGCCTTTGTCCTGCGCGGCGGAATAGGCTCCTCCTGCGCGCTGGCGAGCGGGACGAGCATGGCAATGATCAGGAAGATACCGAGAAGTCGTCGCATGAAGTTCTCCGGGAGAGGGTCAACGTTGGCACATCGTATAAATGTACTGATTCGCCCGACGATATTCAATGACGGGCGATACGGATGGTCAAGGTTGATACTCCACGCCTGCGTATCTATATTTACGGCATGATTACGACTACCCTTGCCCTGGCACGCTCTCGGGCCCGGGGCCCTCGCGTGGCGCGCACAGATGCCTGTGCCATTCTCTTTGCGTTTCTCCTGTTGGCTGCACCATTCACTGCGCAAAGCCAGGACGCTCCCGGAAGCCCCGAATCCTCAGATTTCTTCCCCGGCGGAACGCTTGTCGTCCCGTATGTCGCGCACATGCCCGAGCCGATCTCCGGACTCCGGAAAGAGATCGGAAACTCACGGATGCGGCTCATGATCGCGGCACCGCTCGACGTGTGGGAACTCCGCATGGCGGACGACGGCTCTGCCAGGCTGCGCGTTGGCATCGACTTCTTCATGCAGGCGCTGACGACCAGCAGCGAAGGGTTAAGGCTTCAGATCGACGCGGCGGACGGCTGGTTTGGCGGACACGTTGCGAGCCGGTGGGATGTCCGGGACGCATCGGTCACGGTGCGGCTGAGGATCCTCCACCTGAGCGGACACATGGTGGACGGTCACTTCGACAACGGGACCGACACCTGGAAGGACGGCCGGGAGCCGATTCCATTCACGCGGGACTTCGGCGAATTGTCTGCCGCGGTCAGCACATTACTTTCGTCGGTGACGATCCGCGGCTTCGCCGGGACTTCCTACGCAACGTTGATCCGCCCCGACAACATCAAGCGCTGGGCGTTCCTGGGCGGGTTTGATTTGCACAGCGCATCACTGATCGCCGATGGCGGGCCATTCCCCCTGCTCCTGTACGGCGGCTATACGCTCACGCTGGCCGGCATCCCGACGTATACCGGGACGAACAGTGTCGAAGCGGGCGTCAAGTTCGGGGCCTGGGAAGGGAGAGGTATGCGCGTGTACGCGGGGTACTACGCGGGCCAGATGATGTTCACGCAATACTACGATCTCAGGACCGACCACTGGGCGATCGGGTTCGCATTCGAGCTGTGACGTTGCAGGACGGACTCATCCGATGACTTCACTGGCCGCCGTGTTCCCTGGCTATCAGTTCCTCGAACCAGTTGAGCACAACATTGAACCGTCTCGGGTTCGGTCCTGGTTTCCCCCTAAGAATCATGACGACTTTCTTGCCGTCCGGCGAGATGTCGTAGTTTCGGTACCACGAGTTGCCGCCGAATGAGAACTCTCCGCCGGCAAAGACTGTTGGCTTCCCGACTTCCAGCGTACCGCCCGTACGCACAGGCACAGAGACTAACGTCCTGCGGTTGGTGTCCCAAAAGAATAGCTCGCGTCCATCAGGGCTCCACATGGGAGCAGATCCTCCGTCGGTGGAGATCCGGACGATATCCTTGAGATCCGGGTAGCGCCGCGCGTAGACCTCCCACCGGCCGGATTCGTCAGAGCCATAGGCCATCCAGCGCCCGTCAGGCGAAAGCGCAGGATAACGTTCATTGTACCGTGTCTGCAGCAAAGGCCTCGGTTTTCGGTCTCCTTCAAGCGACAGGAGCATGATATCATGCCCTGTTTCAGCGTAAACACCCTCCTGGAATATCAGCGACTTCCCATCCGCTGTCCAGCACCCGGGTTGCTGCTTGTAGTCAGTCTCAGTAAGCATTTCTGCTGGACCCTCGCCATCCAGGGCCTTCCAGAAGAGTCGGAATCCCCGACCGGCGCGATCCGACTGGAACAAGATACGTTTGCCGTCAGGAGTCCAGAGTGGTGTCCAGTCTCCTCCCTGGTCATCTGTGAAGCGGCGCAACACACCACGGTCCAGCTCGTAGATCCAGAGATTCGGCATGGCCTGATGCCAGGTGAAGACCAAACGCTTGCCATCAGGCGAAAAGCGAAACCCGTGAAATGCGCCGGGTGGTATCGGCAGAGACCTGGTTTCCCCCCCGCGGTTCACCAACGCGATGGTATCGTTATCCACGGCTCCACTGCCGTGAATGTACACCAGCGTTCCCGTTTCGGAGAGTGCGAACTGTGCGGAGGCATCTCTTTTCATCATCACCCCTTCCAGAACCGGAAAGGATGATCCGCTGATCGTAAGGGTCTTCAGATCGAACGGCACAGCCCATACGTCGCCTTCACCGGGACGGCCGTAGACAATATGGCCGGTCGGTGAGTACCTGGCGTATCCGCCTCCTTTGATCAGGTACTGGATTGTGCGGGTTTCCGTTGACACCAATGCAATCTGGGTCGTCCGCCAACCGGCGGAGACAGTGATGAGGATTGTCTTCCCATCAGGCAGGATCTGCGGCCAACAGTACCAATTGAGCGGTGCTATGTCCGTTAGTTCTACTAACCTCTGAGGGTTGGATCCGTCCGCCTGAATCCTGAAGAGGCCATCGCCTGCTATCCACCTGACGAAGACGATCGTGTTGTCAGCCCCCCATGCTCCGCCGACGGTCGCAGCCTCACAAATGTTCTGGGGTGCTCCACCATGGAGCGAGACCTTCTTCAAGTACCCATCGGCCCAGAAACCGACCCAGTTCCCATCCGGCGAGAAGAAGGGAGCACGCCCTCCTTCCGTTCCGGAGATCGGTCTGCCTTCCAGAGAATCCAGTGCGCGGAGATAGAGACGCGAGATTCCATTTTGCACCACGCCATACACCAACTTCCGGCCATCGCGGGAGATTGCGATGGCCGGGCCCGAATTTGAATTCCCGTCCAGTGAATCTCCTTCCTGCAGGGTTTCAGAGAAACGCACTGGTCGTTGGTTCGCAACCGTCGGGCCGGACCACGGTTTCCAGAATGCCGCAGCCGCCACTACTGCCATGAAGAGGGCCACGAACCACGGGCTCAGCTGCCTCCAACGTCCGACTCGACGGGGAGTCCGACCCGGTCCGGAGTCCGCAGGAGAGGTCGTCCTGTCGGAGGGGCTGGTCCTGAGAACCCGGAGATCAACCAGTATGTCGTCGACGTGCTGGTATCGCTCGTCCCTATTCTTTGCGAGCGCTTTCGAGACAATGCGCTCCAACTCCATCGGCACACCGGTCCGCAGGGCAGTGAGTGGTTCCGGGTCCGTGTTCAAGATGGAATACATCACCGCATTCTCATAATCACCCTTGAACGGCAACTGGCCGGTGACCATCTCAAAGATTGTCACTCCCAGCGACCAGATGTCCGTTCGGTGGTCGACAGACTCACCTTTCGTTTGCTCCGGGGACATATAGGCAGCTGTGCCGAGCGTGGAGCCTGTCCGCGTCCGCATCGATTGCCCGCGCAGCTTTGCCAGCCCGAAATCCACGATCTTGGCCACACCATCCGAGGTGATCATGACATTGGCCGGCTTGATGTCGCGGTGAACGATCCCCTGCTCGTGTGCCCTGGCCAGACCCTGGGCAATCTGGATGGCGACATCGATCGCAGCTTCGATCTTCAGCGGCCCCCGCTCGATCTTCTTCTTGAGTGTCTCACCCTCGTACAGGTCCATAACGATGAACATCTGGCCGTCGGGGCCTTGGTCAATGTCATGGACATTGCAGATGTTGTTATGCTGGAGGGCAGACGCGGCCTGGGCTTCGCGAACAAACCGTTCCTTGGCGTCCGGGTCGCGGGTGAGGTCAGGCGGGAGGAACTTGAGTGCTACTGTGCGCTTAAGTTTTGTGTCCTCTGCCCTGTAGACAACGCCCATGCCCCCGCCGCCCAGGTGCTCGAGGATCTTGTAATGGGAAACGACGTTGCCGATCATCGCCAGGCTCTCAATTCACCGGCCCCAGATACAGATCGTACCAGGCAAGTGTTTCCTTGATCACTTCTTTCAACGGCACGAAATGATCGGTATCGTACAGGAGAAGTCGCTTCTGCCCCGGCGCCGTGCCCAGATGTTCGTACATTGGCTCAACAGCGATTTCGCAGGGAAAGATGACGTCGTACTTCCCGTTAAGCATCAACGTCGGGATGTGCACACGGGGAGCGTAGTTGAATTCGTCCGCTTCGGGTCGGAGGGAAGCGTCAGCGGCAAATCCACCGAGGAGAAGGACGCTCGCCTTCAGACGCCTATCCACCGCCGGAATGAGACACCCCAGGCGCGCGCCCCAGCTGAAGCCGTAGAATGCAAGCTTCGAGGTGTCGATGTCCTTCCGTGTCGACAGATAGTCGATCGTCCTGCCGAAATCCTTGACGTATTTGATGAGAAGCTCGGTATATGCATTCTGGTATTTCTTGCTTGGCCAGTGCATATCGAAGTTCACGCCGATTTCGTTCCGTTCATATGTCCCATAGTAGACGGGGTACACCACCGCGCGTCCGCTTTTGACGATGAAATCGATCAGCCGCTCATCGGTGAGCTTGTCGCTTGTCGGTACCCATAGAGCGTACGAACCCGGAAAGAAAATGATCGTTTGGTATGGCGTCGCGGCTTTCCGGGGCAGGAACAGAAGGGCAATGACTCGCTCCTTCGCGTAGGCCGCATCAAATGTGACCTTCTCTCGGATCATGTCCGGGAGACTCTCATCCCTCTTCTCAACAACAGGGTTGAGCTCCAACCTGTCATAGGAGAACTGATCTGTGTACAGTTGAAAGATCGCGTCTGAGACCGGTTTTGACTTTGCGTAGTCTCTTGTCGTCCAGTCCACCGGGCCAAACACTCGATCAGGGATCTTCTCTCTGGCGAGATAACGAACGCAACGAAACCCGTTCTTCGGAGAGCGGTCAAATGCCGGAGCCTGGCTCAGGAATTCGTACATATACGAGATATCGTTCCATGTGCCTCCGCGTACGCATCGTCCCCCTTTCGATTCGTTAAGGCACCACTCCCTCACATTCCCTGCCATATCATACGCCCCGAACGCATTCATCCCCTCGAACGCCCCGACGCGAGAAGGCCCTGGGCTGCCGAAATTGCTGAGGTTGCCGATCTGCGTCAAGAACATCTGCTGAGATGTACCGAAGTCTGCACCAAGGCCCCAATGATGAGTGGTCGGCAGGTCCTTCCCGGAGAATTCCGCGTACGCCGCGGCTTCGTACCAGCTTACCCCGGATACCGGATAGTCTTCCTGTGCCTCCGGATAGTCGCCTGCCTGCCACGTTGAGGGGCCCGGTCTCCCCGTCGCGTCGACGCACAGCAGCATCGCTTCTTCCCACGAGAGCTTCTTGCCATCCCGGGTGAATGCATGCTTCCAGTATGTGCGGTTGCGATATCCTCCTGCCTCGACGAACCCCTTGAATTGAGCGTTCGTGACCTCGAACTTGTCGATGAGGAACTCGGAAAGAGCCACAAGTTCCTTATCGACTTGCAGTTCCATCGTCTTCCCCCCGGACACCCTCAACATCCCCCGGGGCATTCTTCCCAGCGTATCCAGTTTCCTGGAGAGCGAGTCTTGTGTGAGGCTTACTGCCCACAGGGTATCAAAGCCCGCCTTCTCGAATCTCCACCGGAAAAAACATTTGGGAATTCTTATGCTGTCCAAAGGGGTGATCCCAACATACTCCCAATCGCCCACCCCGGATGAATACTCCCTCCTGTACGCCTTCGCACCCGGCGGATCTGTGGAGATCGTCATTCGACGCGAGAAAGTCGGCCACAGCTTTGATAACGCGGAATCGTGGGGGATGACCTTCTCGACCTCGCAGGCGAGCTTGAATGGATCCTGGTATTTCGTCTGGTCACCGTTGAGAAGCGCTTCTTCGGCCAGCCGTTTGATTTCCGACATCGCTTCCCCTTCTGCCCATCGGATGTTCTCGATTCTATTCACGTACCAGGCAAGCGCCCCGGCAATCACAATCACTACTCCAATCAGCGGGATGAGTATCGATTGGCGTCTCACCCTCCGCACGAACCCAGGAAGGCCACCGTGAACCGCCGTGGGCTGAAGAAATGTGCTCTTGATTTGGGTTAGATCGTTGAGAAGATCCGTGGCAAGCCCGTATCGTTCCGAGGGGCTCTTCTCGAGGGCTTTCCGGAGAGTGTTCGACAACTGCTGCGGTACATCTGACCGGATCTGGTCAATCGGTTTCGGGTCTTCATTGAGTATGGAATAGATGAGTGCAGCATCATGCTCGCTTCTGAACGGAAGGTGTCCGCTGAGCATTTCATACAGAATCACTCCCAACGACCAGATATCCGTGCGCTGATCGACTTCCTCGCCCCGCGCCTGTTCGGGCGACATATAGGCAGCCGTGCCCAGGGTCGAGCCAGTCTTGGTCAATCGCGATTGGCCTGACAGCTTTGCGAGCCCGAAGTCGACGATCTTGGAAACGCCGTCAGCCGTGACCATGATGTTGGCAGGCTTGATGTCGCGGTGGACGATGCCGTGCTCGTGCGCCCTGGCGAGACCCTGCGACACCTGGATGGCAATGTCGACGGCGTCGAGGATCGTCAGCGGTCCATGCTCGATCTTCTCCTTGAGCGTCTCGCCTTCGTAGAAGTCCATGACGATGAAGAGCTGGCCGTCAGGCGTTTCATCGATGTCGTGGACCGTGCAGATATTGTTGTGCTGGAGAGCGGAGGCGGCTTTGGCCTCGTGAATGAAACGCTGCTTGGCTTCGGGGTCGCGGGTGAGATCGGGGGGGAGGAACTTGAGGGCGACCGTGCGGTCTAGCTTGAGGTCCTGGGCCTTGTAGACAACACCCATCCCTCCGCTTCCGAGGTGCTCCAGAATCGTGTAGTGAGAGAGCGTCTGACCGACGAGGGAAACCACTGCCCTTCCTCTCGATGGGAGGTCGCTTCAGGCCGGCATCACTCGACCCGGGGACTACATCTTCTGTGCGAAGCGCCGCACCTTCGATGCCAAGGGTTCTCAGTCTGCCGTGAGATCCATCTGTTGACCTTGCTGCGATCGAGCCCGAGCACAAGTTCCCAGAATCTCAGCTTTCTGGGGGAAAGACCTCGACCCGAGTATCGATTGAGCCAGTCGCACAACGCCTGGTCTCCCGCCCTTTGACGGAGCCATCGAATCGAGTCCCAGTCCCCTTCCGCAAGGAGGCGCCCCACAACGAAGTCGGCGTCGGTATCTAGCGAGAGGCATCGAGAATTGCAGTCCCAGAAGAAAGGCCGAAGATGCCGCGGAAGGGATTCGCTTCTGAGCCTTTGGTTTCGAGGTGTGGCACTCATGCAGAAAGATACGCATTTCCCCAACAATGTAGCACATGACCCGTGCACAAAGACGGCCCCGGGGACGGGCCTATCAACGAGGAAGCGAACTCCCGGAGCCGTTCGCAGGTCGATGCCCTACACGAGCCCCAGCTGCGGCGCGACGTGCTTCAACGCTGTAATGACGAAGCCGATGTGATCGTCCATCACGAACCCCGCCTCCGCCGCTCCCTGCAGGATGTCCTCTCTGCTGACCGATCGCGCGAACGCCTTGTCCTTCAGCTTCTTCTTCACCGACGACACCTCGAGGTCCGCGATTTTGTTCGGCCGGATCACGGCCACCGCGACGATGAAACCGCACAGCTCGTCGCACGCAAAGAGTGTCTGCGCCATCTTCGAGTCGCGCGGCACATTCATCGCCGGAACGTGCGAGATGATCACCCGACGCAACTCTTCCGGAAAGCCGCGCTCTTTGAGGATCTCCGACCCCTTCATCGGATGGTCCGGCACCTGCTGGTTCTGCTCGTAGTCGAAGTCGTGCAGCAGCCCCACGGCTCCCCACGCCTCCTCGTCCTCCCCGAACGACCGCGCGTACGCGCGCATGGCCGCTTCCACGGCGAGCGCGTGGGTTCGGAGGCTCTCCGTCTTCGTGTATTCGTGCAAGAGGTCGAGGCATTCCTGCCGTGTCATGTTCGGCTCCGTAGAGGTGTGAATTGAAGAAGATATGAATCCACGCGGTCAAACGAAATGGCCGGGGGGATCGAGAGAGCTACAGGTCGAGAGGACGGCAGGGTGAGAGGGCCGCGGGCCAACCGGCCACACACAATGTAGAGGATGAACGCGGGAGGGACGGAAGGATGGCGGGAGAGGAGTGAATTTGGCGGTCAGGAGGCGCGCAACTGCTCGATCTCGGACTCTATTAAGTAGAGAAGAGTAGGGACATTCTTCACGACGGCATCCGAGAGGCCGATGCTCTGGGCGAACGTTTCCCCCTCGATGCCGAGGAGGATCGTCATCTGCGGGAGGTAGCCCAGGAGCCGGGCGGTTTCGATCCCCTCCGCGACGCCGTATCCGTGCGTGGAGAACCTGAAGAGTGCCGGTGAGATGCGCCCACGGGCCGTGTCGATGCGGTGGATGGTCCCCGGGGGCTTGCCTGAAGAGATCGCGTCAATGAGGATGGCGGCAGAGGTTCCCCGCAACAGTTCAACCAACCCCGCCGCCTCTCCACTGTGCTCGCGCACGTCGACGCCGGGCAACCCGCGCCGTTTGAGCTCCCGTGCGACACAGATTCCCAGACCGTCGTCCGCGCGGAACTCATTCCCCACGCCTACCAGACGGATCAGCATCTCCTCTGTGGCAACTCGATGATGTTGCGCTTGTGCCACGCCGCCCACCCCCACCAAATATGGAATGTCATGTGCCGCCTGCAACCTCGGCCAGGCCTAATCTTCCTCGATCCTCACGAAATGCGTCGCGCACGAAATGCAGGGATCGTAATTCCTGACCGCCTGCTCGCATTTCCACGTGAGCGCCTCGCGGTCCAACTCCACGTTCGCCGACGCAAACTTCCGAAGATCCGCTTCGATGGTCCCCAGATTCTGCGCCGTCGGCGGAACGATTTTTGCGTCCAGCACGACTCCGTCGTCGCCCACACGATACCGGTGGTAGAGCATCCCGCGAGGAGCTTCGCTCGCGCCGAACCCGATCCCCTTTTTCACCTCGATGTCGACCGCAGGGCGATCGGGCGGCGTGTAGTTCTCGATGATGCGGATCGCTTCGTCGAACGCATACACGGTCTCGACGGCCCGGACGATGATGCTCCTGAAGGGGTTCTTCACCGGCGGTTTCAGGCCCACGGAGTCCGCAGCCTGACGCGCCGCGGGCGACAGCTGGTCGAAGTTCAGGTTGAAGCGCGCGATCGGGCCGACCTGGTACGACCCGCGCCCCTTTTCCACGGAATGCAGCGCGTTCGAGTGCGGGATGTGGCGCTCCTCGAAATGGAACTCGTATTCGCGGATCGCGATGTCGAGTCCGCTGGTCGCGACGATCCGGCCGCCGTTGAACGGGTACTCGCCCGGCGAACGGAGGGACACGAACTCATAGTCCGTCTCCAGCTCCGGGAACTCGAGCGTTGCCGTGAGTGTCACGGTTTCCAGCGCACGGTCTCTCCCCCACTTCAGCCGATCCAGCAGCGTCCGCAGCTCGTTGCGCGAGGGGACGCGGTAGAAACCGCCCACGCGCACGTTGACGGGGTGGATCTCCCGCCCGCCCAGAAGCGCCACGATGTCGTTTCCGATTTTCTTCATCTCCAGCGCCATCTTCACCAGCTCTGGCTTGTCCTTCGCCAGCAGCAGGGCGTCCTCATAGCCGAGGAAATCCGGCGCGTGCAGCAGGAAGACGTGCAGGACATGGCTCTCGATCCACTCGCCGCAATAGATCAGCCGGCGGAGGTCGCGCAGCGGCCCCTCCACCTTCACCCCCATCGCATCCTCGAGGGCATGCACGGAGCTCATCTGATAGGCGATCGGGCAGATCCCGCAGATCCTGGCCGTAATGTCCGGGACCTCCATGAAATCGCGCCCGCGCAGGAAGGCCTCGAAGAACCGCGGCGGCTCATAAATGCGCAGCTTGACGTCGACGACCTTGCCGTCCGTAATCTTGATGTAGACGGCCCCTTCGCCTTCCACGCGCGCGAGTTGGTCGACTTTGATGACCCTATTTTTCATGCACGTCACTCTCCTTCCGGAACGCCTCCGAGTACGCGTTGAATCCCCGGAACGCAAGCATGATGTCGCGATTCGACATCCCCAGGCGCCCGAACCGGACGCTCAGGGAGGGCGGATTCGCGTTCTCCATCGGGCCGAAGCACCCGTAGCACCCGCGCGCATAGGTCGGGCAGATCGCCCCGCAGCCCGCATGCGTCACGGGCCCCATGCACGGCGTCTCGTGCGCGACCATCACGCACGTCGTTCCGCGGAGCTTGCATTCGACGCAGACCGAGTGGGACGGGACGGTCGGCTTGCGCTTGTTCAGATAGGCGTTCAGAACTTCCAGGAGCTGCATCTTGTTGATCGGGCAGCCGCGGAGCTCAAAGTCGACGTGGACATACGATCCCACCGGCATCGAGCGGTCGAGCGTGGAGATGTACTCCGGCGAGGCGTAGACCAGGCGCGTGTACTCCTTCACGTCCTTCCAGTTCCGGAGCGCCTGGATCCCGCCCGAGGTCGCGCACGCGCCGATGGTAATCAGCACGCGGCAGGACTTGCGGATGTCCCGGATGCGCTCCACGTCGTGCGGCGTGGTGATGCTGCCTTCGACGAGCCCCACGTCGTACGGGCCCGGCAGCACGCGGCGGCTGGCCTCGGGGAAGTTCGCGATCTCAACGGCGCCCGCAACCGCGAGCAGCTCGTCCTCCGCATCCAGGAGCGACAGCTGGCATCCGTCGCAGGACGCGAACTTGTAAACGGCAATTTTGGGTTTCTTCGCCGGCATCTCAGAGCTCCTTCCGTTCCATGAGGGGACGGATCTTCGGCAGCGGATAGACGGGCCCTTCCTTGCAGATGAACGTGGGGCCGAACTGGCAGTGGCCGCAGAATCCGACCGCGCACTTCATGTTCCGCTCCATGGAGAGGAACACGTGGTCGGGCGGCACGCCCCTTCGCTCGAGTTCATCCACGGTGTACTTCATCATGATCTCGGGGCCGCAGACGTACGCCACCGTCTCCCGTGCATCGAGCTTGATATAATTGAAGAGGCCCGTGACCACGCCGATGTGCCCCTTCCAGGAGGTATCGCCGCGGTCCACGGTGACCAGCGCTTCGATGTTGTTCTCGTTTCCCCATTTCTCCAGCTCGACCCGGTAGAGGAGGTCGAGCGGGCTGCGTCCCCCGTACAGGACGATGATGCGCTTGTACAGGTCGCGTTGACGGGCCAGCGTATACACCACGGGGCGGAGCGGGGCGAGTCCGATGCCGCCCGACACGATGCAGACGTCCTTCCCTTTCGCGCCATCAATGGGCCAGCTCGAGCCGTAGGGGCCGCGGAGGCCGATAACGTCGCCGCGCTTCTTCTGCGCGAGGGCCGTGGTGACCGTTCCGACGCGATGGATGGTGTGATCGAGCAGGCCGGTTTTCTGCGGATCGGAGCTGATGGAGATGGCCGCCTCCCCGACCCCGAACACATACACCATGTTGAACTGGCCGGGCAGGAACCTGAACGGCCCCGCCCAGTCGCCCATGTCGAGCGTCAGCGTGAACGTGTCGTCGTTCTCCCAGATGATCCTGCGGATAAGCACAGGGTGGGAGAGCATGGGATCCGTTACCCCGTGCGGGACGGGTGCAACGACGTTGTTCATTTACGCACCTCCGACGTGATGAGCCCGTACATGTCGAGCAGCTGGAGTCGGGTCGCCTCAAGCCGGCTTTCCATCACCTGCGCGAGCCGCAGGAGGACATCGTAGCCGAACCCGGAATCGGATTCGCATTTGTTCCTCAGGCATTCGCCGTCCAGGGCAATGGCGCGGGTTTCGACGGCCGCAACGGCGGTGAAGTGCCAGCGGTACGGCGAGATCAGCCAGGACCAGCCGAGGACTTCGCCCGGTCCCACTGTCTGGATCCTCATCGCACCCCGGCCAGGGAAGTCGATTTCGAGGGCAACGCGCCCGCTCCTGATGAGATAGAACGTGTTCGCAATCTCGCCCTCGCGGAAGATCGTCGCATTTTCCATGAAGCGGACGTTGGAGGCGCACCCGAGCAGCGTCTTCATGTGCTCTTCACTGAAGCCGGCGAGAAACGGATGCTGCTGGAGTGTGGTCGTCAGATCTTCGGTATGCATGTCAGCCACCCTAGGTGTTGGTGGAGATAACTGTGGGTTCAATAAACGCCGCCGCCTCTGCCGTGATGTCGATGTGCGCGGGGCACCAGGTGATACACCGGCCGCAGCCCACGCACCCGGATTCGCCGAACTGGTCGACCCAGTGGACAAGCTTATGCGTAATCCACTGTCGGTACCGCGTTCGCGTGGACATCCGGATATTGCCGCCGGCGACTTTTGTAAATTCGGTGGTGAAGCACGAATCCCAGCGGCGCCACCGCTCTGCATGTGTTCCCGTCAGGTCCGTGGTCTCTTCCACCGTCGAGCAGAAACATGTCGGGCAGACCATCGTGCAGTTGGCGCACGAGAGGCACCGCTTGGCGATATCGTCCCAGCGTCCGTGGTCGAAGTACTCTCCCGCGATGGCGCTCTTGTCCCCCGGCGGCATCTGCCGGGAGAACTTGCGACCGGCCTGGTCGAACAGCTCCTGGGCTTTGCGCACTTCGTCCGGTTGGGCGGGCCTGGGCGACAGCGAGGCCAGAAGGAGCCGGCCCCGTTCGGTCCCTCCCTCCGCGAGGAAGAGATGTTCGCCGCCATCGATCACTTCGGTCAGGGCGACGTCGAATCCTTCCGTGGCGCGCGGGCCCGTGTTCATCGACGAACAGAAGCACGTGCCTGCGGGTTCTGTGCACTGCACGGCCACGAGGAACGCGTTCGTCCGGCGTTCGACGTAACCGGGATCGGCATACTCGCCGTTGCGGAACACCTTGTCGAGCACGCCCATCGCGTGCAGGTCGCACGAGCGCACGCCGATGAATGCATAGGGCGCGTGCGAGGCGCCGTTCGAGGGCTGGACCTCAAACGCCTTCCCCGATTTGGTGGCCTTGAACAGACAGGTGCGCGGCGGATACAGGAATCGCTTCCACGAATGCTGCGACACGACATACCCGAACAGCGCGTCGTCGCCGCGCTTCTCCAGGCTGTACGCACCGGGCGATTGCTCCTCCCTCCACCCGCGCGGCAGGTCGTCGGCCGAGGAGATCTCGTCCAGAACGATAGCCCCGTCCCGGAGGGTCGGACCGATGAGCGTGAACCCCTGTGAACGGAGAGCGGAGAGAAGTGAAGCGAGGCCTTCGAGCGTGAGAACGTCCATGATGGCTCTCTGAGATAGTCGAGGGAAATCTCGTCGTATTCGTACGACAGAAGGCGTGCCACGGGGCGGGTGCGACGTTCTTCGCGCGTCTTGGAACATAAACCGGTTGTGGTCCGTTGTCTCTTCTCAGGTGTGCGAAGAGGCGGCTTCTGCGGTTCCTACTGTTGACAATCAGGCGGGAAGAAAGCGCGAGCAAGTGTTGAGAACTTCAACACCAAGTGCAATCAATCGACGAAGGATGCGGCGAGATCAGGAAGCCGCGGATCGACCTGTGACGCGAGGAAGGAAGAACGACATCGCGAACGAGACGAGCGCAACGACGAGCGCGATGAGAAACACCATCTGCATCCCGTCGCCGAATGCGAGCACCACGAGATCCTGCTCGGACGGAGCGAGCGTCGCGCGCACGGCAGGCTCGATGAGCTTCTGCGGATCCGAGACCGGAAGGCCGCCGATCAGCGCTCCCCCCAGGACGGAACCCATGACGCCGTTCAGCGCCGACCCGAGCACACTCACCCCCACGGCACCACCGATCGTGCGAGACAACATCTGCGACGACGTGGCGACACCGATGCTCTTGTGCTCGACGCTCTGCTGCACCGTCAGCATCAGCGACGGCGTCTGGCACCCCATCCCGATGCCGATGAGCGTCACGCACCCCATCAGGTACCAGACACCGATTCCGGCGCCCGCGATATACGCAAGAAAGAGTCCCACCGCCATAAAGATCAGCCCGATCCTCACGAGACGTGGCTCGCCCCACCGATGTGCAACGCGCCCCGCCAGCAGGCTCGCCGTGGACCATCCGAGGGACATGGGGGTGATCATCAATCCGGCCTGCATCGCAGTCCCTCCCAGGATCGTCTGGGCAAACAGCGGGGCATACGCGATCACTCCATACATGGCTATACTCCCCATGAAGCCAAGGAGGTTCCCGAGCCAGAACGCGCGGTGACGGAAGAAACCGATTTCGAGGATCGGATGCGGCGCGGAACGCTCGCGCCGGATGAAGAGAAAGAGAAACAGCACCCAGGCGGCAAGCAGGAGGAGAACCGCCTCGTCCAGAATCGTCCGCTCGCGGCCCAGACGCAGGAGCGCCAGCAGCAGGCTGATGATCGTGAGCGTCAGCAGGATCGCGCCCGGGAAGTCAATCGGCTCGCGCCCGTGCCCCAGCTCCTCCCTGTAATTGGACGCGATGATCAGAATCGATGCAATCCCGACCGGGATATTCAAGTAGAACACCCACGTCCAGCCGATCGAGACGACAACAGCGCTTCCGAGGAGCGGGCCGATCACGGCGGACACGCCCCATGCCGACGCAATCGCGCCCAGCGCTTTCCCCCTCTCGCTCGGGGGGAACACCGTGCTGATGAGCGTGAACGGCATGGACGAGAGTCCGCCGGCGCCGATCCCCTGGATCCCTCTATAAATGATGAGCTGGACCATCGACGAGGAAGTCCCGCACAGGATCGATCCGACGAGGAAGGTGAACACCGCCCCGAAGAACAGCATCCGCTTCCCGTAGACGTCCGACAGCTTCCCCCAGAGCGGCATCGAGACCGCGGTCATGATCATGTAGACAGAGAAGACCCAGCCGTAGAGCTGAAGTCCGCCGAGCTCGGTGACGATCGTCGGCATGACCGTCGCGAGGATGGTGGTGTCGAGCGCGGCGATGAAGCTGGCGAGAATGCCGCCGAGGATAATCCAGGTCTTCGCGTGCGGGTGAGGGGAACCGGATGGATCGGGGGAAGACATGACGGAATCAGCCGCCGAACGTATCGGCCGAAGGGCAGAGCGAGCGGACGGGGCAGTCAACGCACAGCGGACGGCGCGCGTTGCACCACTTCCGGCCGTGAAGAATCAGAATGGACGAGACCTCGATCCAATCGGAGGGCGGGAAGACTTCCGTGAGGTCCGCCTCGATCTTCTCGGGCGTGTTCTGAGCGGAGAAACCCAGCCGTCCGGCGAGCCGCTGGACATGGGTGTCGACGACCACCCCGGAGGCGATCCCGAACGCCTGACCGAGCACGACGTTTGCGGTCTTCCTCCCCACGCCCGGGAGCGTGACCAGCTCCTCCATCCGGTCCGGGACATGCCCGCCGTGCCGTTCGAGCAGCGCCGCGCTGCAGGCGAGGATGCTCTTCGTCTTGTTTCTGAAGAACCCTGTGGAGCGGATGATCTCCTCGATCGCACTCTGGTCGGCCCGTGCGAATTCCGCCGGGCCCGGGTACGCTGCGAAGAGCCCCGGGGTCACCATGTTGACGCGCTCGTCGGTGCACTGCGCGGAGAGGATCGTGGCGATGAGGAGCTGGAAGGGGTTGCCGTGCCTGAGGGCCGTGACGGCTCCGGGGAACTCCTTCCGGAGGATAGCGAGTATGCTGGCCGCCCTGGCCTGCTTCGCTCCGGGGGTCTCCTGGGCTGTCGATGACACCCGAACATCTTTCCTGGGGCCTGCGCCATGCTTCACTCGAGCATCCTTCCTGGAAGTCGCGCTGTTCTTCACACGGACATCCTTCGTCGGGCTCGCGTTCTTCTTTATACTGACAACTTTCGTGGGACCCGCGTCCTTCTTTGGGCCAGCAGCCTTCCCGGGGGCAGGACGCTTCTTCGCATCAGCCTTCTTTCTGGTTCCAGCTTTCGACTTTGCCACAGGCTCACCAGTACGTTGTCGTTATCGTGACGTCGCCCTTCACTTTCGCCAGGCACGCCGCCCGCTCGTCTTCTTTGAACCCATGCTGGTCCATCAGGCGCTTCTCGAGAGGCGTCGGGGGTGCGAGGTTCTCGACCCCGTCAACGACCCTCACGCGGCACCACCCGCAGATCCCCTCGCCACTGCACGACTGGCCCAGGGGCACGTCCACCTGGTTCGCGGCGGCAAGCAGCGTGGCGTGCGGCTTGATCTCGCGTTCTTTGTTCAGCGGTATGAATTTTACCTTGGGCATTCGAAGACCGTCAATGTACCCGCGCGCTCATGTGTTCTGCCGGCCAAGAAGCCTGGCGACTGCAGACGCGGTCCGGGTGTTCAGGACGTCCCCTGCACGGAGCCAGCCTTTGCGCGCAACCCCGACGCCAAAGGGAACATCCCGCAGCCCCTCCACCGAATGCGCGTCGGGATTGATGCTGATCATCACGCCCTTGTCCCGCGCATGCCTGCAGAGCCGCCAGTCGAGATCCAGCCGCATCGGATGCGCGTTGATCTCGATCATCTTCCCGTAATCCGCGGCCGCCTGGATCACTTCCAGCATGTTGATCGGGTACGCATCGCGGGAAAGCAGGAGCCGGCCCGTCGGGTGGCCGAGCATCGTCACATACTTGTTCTTCAGCGCCTTCACGATCCGGCGCGTCATGTCCTTCTCGCTCATCTTGAAGCTGCTGTGCACGGAGACGACGACATAATCGAACGTGGCCAGGACGCTCTCCGGCCAATCCAGCGACCCGTCCGGGAGGATGTCGCACTCCGTTCCTTTGAACACCCGGAACTTCTTCAGCTTCGCGTTGAGCGCGTCGATATCCTTCTGCTGCGCCTTCACCTTCGCGACGGACAGTCCTCCCGCATACGCGGCCACCTTGCTGTGGTCGGCGATGCCGAGGTACTCCCACCCCAGCTCCTGAGCCCCTCTGACCATCTCCTCCAGCGTGTTCACCCCGTCGCTGGCAGTTGTGTGGCAGTGGAATGTCCCTTTGATATCCGCCTCTTCAATCAGCTCGGGCAGTGCATCCTTCTCGGCTGCTTCGATCTCCCCGAAATCCTCCCGCAGTTCAGGCGGCACGTACGCGAGCTTCAGGGCCTTATAAATGTCGGCCTCTTCCTTGCACGCAACCACGGTCTTTGTCTTGCCGCGCGCGCCTTCGTCGCCGAGTTTCGAGAACCCGTACTCGTTCAGGCTCCAGCCGAAGTCCTTCGCGCGCGTCCGGAGAGCGACGTTGTGCTCCTTGCTGCCGGTGAAGTAGTTGAGCGCGAAAGGGTACTCATTGTCTGCGACGATCCGAAGGTCGCACTGGATGCCGCCCTCAAGCGTAACGCTCGACTTGGTCTCGCCTCTGGCGATGACCGCGCCGACGAGGTCATGCGAGACGAAGGCCTCCATGATCCGCTCCCTGTCACGGTCCTTCGCGCTGACGACGATATCGATGTCGCCGATGACTTCCTTGCGGCGGCGGAGGCTCCCTGCCACTTCCGCGCGATCGACGCCGCGCACGCCCCTGACATGTGTGAGCATTGTCGCGGCCGGACCGGCGGCCACGGGGTACAACGATTTTTCGGCGCGATGTCGCAGGCTGTCGATTCCGGCGAGGATATTCTCCTGTGTCTTCGCTCCGAATCCTTCAAGTTTGGAGAGCCGGTCAGCCTTCGCGGCAGCTTCCAGCACATCGATCGTGGTGATCTTCAGCTTCTCGTACAGGATCTTCACGCGCTTCGGCCCGAGACCCTGGATCCGGAGCATCTCGAGGAGCCCGGGAGGGAGCGACTTTTTCAGTGTCTCGTACTCGGCCGAACTCCCCGTCCGCACCATATCAGAGATGATCTCGGCAATGCTTTTGCCGATCCCCTTGATCTCGGTCAGCCGGCCCTGCTCGACCAGGACGCCGAGGTCATCGGTGACGCCCTCGAGGACACGTGCGGCGTTGTGAAAGGCTCTGGACTTGAACGGATTCGCCCCCTGGAGTTCCAGGAGCGTCCCCATCTCTTCCAGATGCAGCGCGATCCGTTTTTTGTCAGCTCGTTCCATAGGAAGCAGGTGTCGCCGGGGTGACCCGGCTCCACGACTCAATATTGTCGTACACGATTCTTCTCTCGCCGCCACTTTGTGAGCGCGAACGGCAGCGCACCCAGCGACCCGAGCAACGCACCGAGGATTGTCATGAGAAGGAGGGCCACAAGGACCGTCAGCAGGGGCAAGTCCGACCCGGGAGAGAAGACCTGGACAATCCCGCCGCCAAGCGCATAGGCGAAGCCGGTCAGCGCGCCTCCGAGGAGGCCGGCGCCGAACGAAGCCACCCAGGCCGCGAGCGCACCGGCGATGACCGTAAGGAGAAACGGGACAATCCCCGCATCCGCGATATCAGGCGATCTCAATCCCCCGCGTTCGAGCGCTGCGGCAATTCCGAACGAGAGGACGGCCATGACGACGTAGACAAGCGCCAGAGGCTTCCGGGAGGCCGATGCTGTCGGCTGAATCGATGTAGGAATCGCCGTAATGTTCACGAATGAGGGCCCAAACCAAAAACTTTAAAGAGATTTGCAGCGAGAGTCAAGGTTGCAGCGCTTGCTGATGAACCTCGTGCGGGAGCCCCTCCACCTCGGGGATCCGGCCATGAGGGTAGGTCTCCAGCAGACCCTCGAGGAAGCGATCGATTTCGGCTTTCTGGGTGAACGTCATGAGGCCGGCCCTGATCCTTGCCATCATCGGCATGTGCCGGAGGTAGCCGGCGTAGTGCTTCCGCATTTCGAGGACGCCGACGCGTTCGCCCTTGTAGTCGATGGCGAGATCCAGGTGTTCCCGGAGCGTTTGTACGCGCTCTTCCAGCGTCGCTTCGGGCAGGAGCTCTCCGGTCTTCAGAAAGTGTTTTGCCTCGCGGAAGATCCAGGGGTTGAGGATGGCCCCGCGCCCGATCATCACCGCGTCGGCTCCGGTCGTCGCCAGGACGGACGCCACATGTTCCGGCGTCACGACGTCCCCGTTCACGATGACGGGAATGGAGACCGCTTCCTTCACGCGTGGAATCCAGCTATAGTCGACGGATCCCTTGTGCCCCTGATCGCGCGTGCGGCAGTGAATCGTGATCGCCTTGATGCCGACCTGCTCACACATTTTCGCGACGTCCACGATCCTGATGCTCGCCGGATCCCACCCGAGACGCGTCTTCAGCGTCACGGGCGTTTTGACCGCGTTCACGACCGTGGCTGCGAGCCGTTCCATCTTCGGAATGTCGCGAAGAAGTCCGGCCCCGGCGCCGCGCATCGCGACGTCTTTCACCCAGCATCCGCAGTTGATGTCGATCAGGTCGGGCTGGAACGACTCCGCAATCTCCGCAGCGGCCGCCATCCGCTCGATCTCGCCGCCATAGATCTGGATGCCGAGCGGGCGTTCTTCCTCGCGGAAGAACATCTTCTTCTGCGTCTTCTTCGAGCCCCGGGAGAGCCCATCCGAGTTGACGAACTCGGTATAGACGATATCCGCCCCGAACCGCTTGCAGATCACACGGAACGGGAGATCGGTCACGTCTTCCATCGGCGCGAGGAGGAGCCCCTTCTCGATATCAATTGAGCCAATCTTCACAGCTCCTTCACTCCTTCACTGCTTGATCTCTTCACTCCCTGACTTCTTATTGCCTTCACTTCTGCCGTCGCCCGCTCGTTTACTCCTTAACACATGCACCTCACGCCTCCCGGCAATCCTGAGTCCCCCGCGTCCTCGTTCAACCTTTTCTTGCCTGCTTCAGCAGCCCCAGCCCGGTCTTCCAGTTGTACTTCAGCAGTGTGAACAACCGGAGCGGCAGCAAGGGACCGAGCGAGGACGACGGGCCGGGGTAGTGCGCGCGGATGGCCAGGCCCGCCGCCGGGCCCTTTGTCGCCACGAACACCGGCTGGCGCGTGATCCCCTCCTGCCTCACCTCCAGATCCAGATGGCACACAGAATATCCGACACTCGTGAGGAGGTCGAGCAGATCGCGGCCGTATTTCCTGTACGTCAGGGTCAGTCCGCCCCCGCCGTGGTATTCCGGTTCGAGGAGGTGGACATCCATCGGGCCGCTTGTGTCGACCCGCCTGAGTGTCTGTGGCCGCTCATGGTCATACGGGACCGTGAGCACCAGCGAACCGCCAGGCTTCAGGACGCGGAAGATCTCCCTGTATCCCTGGTCATCCTTCCGGACGTGCTCGAACACGTCAGACGCGATCACGACGTCGAAGTGATTGTCGGCGAAATGCAGCTTCTGGAAATCGGCATATTCCGTCGGCTGCTTCCCCTCCGCGATCTTCGTCTCGTCGTACTCCGTGGCGTAGTATTCGAACAGCTCTTTCATCATCGCAGGATAGGAGCCGCGGGCGCTCGATTCCAGGATTTTGATCGCCCGGTCTGGCTTCCACTGAAAGAGCGGCGTGCCGGTGCGCCCGAGGAGCATGCCCAGCGTGTGCACGACGGCTCGATGGCGGCTCGATGCGCCGCAGTTGCGGCACTGCGTGCCTTCCCGCGTCTGCTCGGGATTCAAGAAGGCGCCGCTGCGTCCGCAGATCGTGCACTGCCCTGCCGGAATCGGCGAGGCATCCTGATACGAATGTATCACGCCTTCTCCATCGTGCGGATGATCTCCTCGCCCATCTCCCGCGTCCCCACAGGCGACGCCGGGTTCAGGTCGCGCGTCACTCCCTTGCCGGAGCGGATGACTTCCTGCACCGCCTTCTCGATTCTGTCGGCAGCCTTGTCTTCCCCCAGATGGCGGAGCATCATGACGCCCCCCAGGATCAGAGCGGCCGGGTTGGCGATATTCTTGCCCGCGATGTCGGGGGCGCTCCCATGGACCGCTTCGAAGATCGCCGCTTCATATCCGATGTTCCCTCCGGGCGCGAGGCCGAGGCCGCCGACCAGCCCGGATGCGAGGTCCGACAGAATATCCCCGAAGAGATTCGTCGTGACGATCACATCGAACTGATACGGGTTGATGACCATCTGCATCGCCATGTTGTCGACGATCTTGTCGTCGCTCTGGAGGTCGGGATACTTCTTACCCATTTCCCTCGCGACGTCCAGGAACAGTCCGCCCGTGTACTTCAGGATGTTCGCCTTGTGCACGGTCGTGACTTTTTTCCGCCCGTGGGTTCTGGCGTACTCGTAGGCGTACTTGAGAATCCGCTCGGAGCCTGAGCGGGTGACGATCCCGATCGTTTCGGCGGCGCTTCGTGCGGGGTCGATATAGTGTTCGATGCCGGCATAGAACTCCTCGGTGTTCTCGCGGACGATCACCAGGTCGATGCCGGCGTACCTGGATTTGACTCCCTCGAACGATCGCGCCGGCCGGATGTTCGCGTACAGGTCGAACTCTTTCCGGAGTGCGACGTTGACGCTCCGGAACCCCGAGCCCACTGGCGTTGTCAGCGGCCCCTTAAGGGCGACCTTGTTCTTCGAGATCGAGTCGAGGACGTGTTGCGGGAGAGGGTCCTTGTATTTGTCGATGGCCGGGAGGCCCGCCTCCTGCAGCTCCCATTCGATGTCGGCGCCGGAGGCCTTGATGACGTTGACCGCGACTTCAGCGATGCTGGGGCCGATGCCGTCGCCGGGGATCAGTGTGACTGTATGCATGGTGGAGGAAAGAAAGTCGATGGAAACGGGCGTTTTTTCGGTTTATTAAGGTACGGAAATGCCGGAGGACATCCAAGGAATCACCCCCCCCCCTCGGCGCGCCTGGCCCCGTCAGGCCGGGGCCCTGGGCAATGCAAAAGAGGTAGTCCCGGCGGAAGGCCCGCGCGAGCGATGGGTTAGATTGACAAGAGGCGTGCACGCGTCTATATTAGCCATGCCCTCTCACGCAGCCGGCCCCCGAAAGCACACGCTTCTTTTCTTGCGGACCTGCTATGAGGAGTTCCTGGAAGGAAGGAGTGCCATGGACAAAAACAATACACCTGACCCAAAGGCCGCTCGCAATGCACGGTTCGGCTCCGGCCTTGGCATAGGCATCGCCCTGGGTGTCGCGCTCGGTGTCGCCATGGGCAACATCGGTGCCGGCATTGCGATCGGCATCGCCTTCGGTGCGGGTATCGGGACGGTGCTGAGGAACAAGAGGGAGAAGAAGTGAAGGTTTTGCTACACGACGAGGTTCCTGTCGAGCGCGCGGTACTGTATCGCCTCGTTCACGTGCTCCGGCCGGATGCCGGCCGAGGCTTCTATACTCTATTGCCCCGCCGGTGTGCTTGGAGCGAATATCAGCACGTTCGGCGGAGCGCGATTCTTCTTGTTGCGAGCAGGAGCCGCTCGTCTACGCCGGGCTTTGCCGCTCTTACCTCAACGCGACCAGTACGCTTATCACCGCTGAGCCTGACTCTACTCCCTCCAGGGCTTTCCCGAGTATCGCGCCGGGCGGATAGAACTCGATGCCTTCGATAAGACGAGGAGTCGCTTTCATCGCGTGGCCGGGAGTGCCTGATGTGGTGAGAAGGTCTCCGGGGTGGACGGGACCGTTTTCGCATGTGACTTTTGTCGGAACAATACCCGTGATGGCAACCGGTATGTCGTCAGGATCGAGGCGTGTGGTGCCATTCTTGTCAGCACCAAGGACACCGGGCCGCGTGGAATAGACCCCGACCACTGCATGATCGTATGCTCGAGCGGACTTCACAACCGTCTTGCCACCGTTGTCTGCCAGCACCAGCACATCGCCTGGCTCGTAGAGATCCTTCCCCCCGTCAGCTTGAAAGGCCTCAGAAAAATCTGATCCCGCAACGTAGGTACCGGCGCTCGTAATGTGGAATTTCCTCGTGGCTGAATTCACCCCGTCCCACGCGACCCCCTCGACAAAGCTGACCGCTGAACTCGGATGTTGATGTAACTTGATCACCGGAGAGGTGTTCGACGCACTGGAATTGCGGAGCCATAGCACCTCGCCTGTCGAGGTGAAGTTCTCTGCATGAACGGTTCCTGCATTCGAGGTGGCAGTTCCACTCCCCTTTACGAAGGAACCGACAGAAGCAGTTGAGCTGGCCGCCGAAGCCCTGAATGTCGGCTGGGCTGCACCGGTCCAGGTGTTTGTTAGCGACATCAACGGGGGAAGCGAAGAGGAGACGCCACTGTACGGAATAAGAAACCCGATGTGAATCGTGTCGGCATAGGTATACGAGATTAGGCCGTTTTGGGCAACGATGGTCACTGTATCGCGGACACCATTTACATTCGTGACCACTTGATTTGCAGCGATATCAACGGCGGTCAGTGCCCCATCGGCGACCTTGCTTCCTGTAATTGCGTTAGCAGGAACAGTCCCAGCGATGCGCGCGCTATCGACAACCCCCTGTTGCGGAGCCATCAGAGCAACCCGCGCCGTGTCAGCCTTCATCGCACTCCGTGCAGTGTCAGCCTTCATCGCACTCCGCGCGCTGTCAACATACGCTTGCAGAGGCGCACGTAGCGCGTACCGTGCGGTGTCGGCAGTTCCAGAGAAGAGACTGTGCCCGACGGATGTCAGGGGAACCCTTGGCGCAAGCTCCGGTCCGCCAGCCACCTGGATCCCCAGCCAATATGGTTGGTCAAAAGTCAATCCCGTGCCTATCACGACCTGATCACCAAGTGCTGTGTGGAACAGCCCTCGCTCGACAGGGAGGGTTTTCTGTTCACTCCAGATTGAAGCTCCCCCGCTCGGAACACTATACAGACTGAAGGTGAAAGTATAGGTCCCGTCAGGTTTGGGGTTTCCCAGACTGTCTGTAAGAACGCCCTGGTACGAGATCGTGCGTGGAATCTGGGCTTCCGCAAATTGAATCGCCAACGAGGCAAGTAGTATGACTAAGAACCGAGTCATGAAGCACTCTCCTTTCTGAGCTCGTCCACCCTACAGTTATCGTATCACTATGAGTCTTCTCGTCTGAACGAACTGTCCTGCCCTCATTGTGTAGAAATACACCCCGCTAGAGAGCTCTTTCGCTTCGAACCGCTGGCTGTACATTCCTGGAGTCATGTCTTCGTCCATAAGAGTCCTCACATATTGGCCGAGGATGTTGTGCAGAACGAGCGTAACCTGGCATTGTGTCGGAACTGCAAAACGGATCGTGGTGGATGGATTGAACGGGTTGGGGTAGTTTTGGTAAAGCGCAAATTCCTTCGGCAATTCCTCCAATACATCAACGGAGGTCACCGGTCCGCGCAGCATCGTATCAACAAGGAAACCACCCGAGACCCAGGTGTTGCTGGATCCCACCGTGAAGACAAAGGATTGTCCCACAACCGATGTTATCCGCACATCGGCCCCCACCGAACTCTGAAATCCCATGTCGAGCGCCGACCAGTTGAGACGGCTATTCTGAGCCCGGACCAGCCACGACGGGAGAACTGCAAGAATCATTATGAACAGCGCGAGGGGTCTCATGTCCCTCCTTTCCCATCGTCATCGAAGGAGCACCCGTTTGCGAGTTGCTGAGGACGATCCATGCTTCAGAGTGGAGACTTGAAAAGGTAGGTCTACTGGTGTGAGACCAGGTGAGTCGAGTGCCTGAAATTTCGCGGTTGGGGAGAAACGAGAGAGAGAGGTGCCCGGCACTTGAGGGTTCATAGACGTGTGTCCAAACGAAAAGAAGCCGGGAGTCTACTATGCATAAGAACAGAAGTACCTTTTCATCATAGCAAGAATAATCTCCCCTTTCAAGGACAAACTTTGATTGTGCCGCTGAATCTTCGATCCAGGGACTTCCCCCTCCCTACAGCAAGCTCCTATCCAGACTCCTGTACTGGATCGCCTCGCTCACGTGCTCCGGCCGGATGCAGCCTGATCCGGCCAGGTCGGCGATCGTCCGTGCGACCTTCAGGATCCGGTCGTAGGCGCGGGCCGAGAGGCCGAGCCGCGTGATCGCCATCTTCAGCAGCTGCTCACACGCGTCGTCCACCGTGCAGATCTGCCGAATCTCCTGCGGCCGCATGTCCGCATTTGAGTAGACTCCCTTCACACCCGCGAACCGTCCGGCCTGAATCTCTCGTGCCGCGGTCACCCGTTCGCGTATGCGGCTGGACGTCTCGCCCGCCTCCTTGCTCGCAAGCTCCCGGTACTTCACGGCGGGCACATCGATGTGCAGGTCGATACGGTCCATCAACGGGCCGGAGATCCGCATCAGGTATTTCTGGACGCTCCATGCCTGGCAGGCGCACTCCTTGTTCGGGTCGCCGAAGTGTCCGCACGGACAGGGATTCATCGCACACACGAGCATGAAGTTGGCGGGAAACTCGACGGAGAGACGGGAGCGGCTGATCGTGACGCGGCCGTCTTCCAGGGGCTGACGCAGGACCTCGAGAGCGTTCCGCTCGAATTCCGGAAGTTCATCGAGGAAGAGGACGCCGTGATGCGCAAGCGAGATCTCGCCCGGGCGCGGCAGCAATCCCCCACCCACCAGGGCAGCGTCCGAAATCGTGTGATGCGGAGCCCTGAAGGGCCTTGTCCCAACGAGCGCGGTCTCTGGAGGGAGGATGCTCGCGACCGAATGGATCGTGGTTGTCTCGAGCGCCTCCTCGAACGTCATCGGAGGAAGGATACTCGGCAATCGCTTCGCGAGCATCGTCTTTCCGGAGCCGGGCGGTCCGACGAGGAGGATGTTGTGTGCGCCCGCAGCCGCGACCTCCAGCGCGCGCTTCACGTTCTCCTGCCCCTTCACGTCGGAGAAGTCTGACAGGTACTGCCGGTCGTGCGCGAACAGCTCGTCCACGTTTACGGAGAGCGGCAGAAGCCGGGCGTGGTCGGCGTTCAGGAACTCGACGACCTCCTTCAGCGTCGCCACGGGATAGACAGCGACACTACTCACCATGGCGGCTTCTTTGCCGTTCTCCCGGGGCACGACCAGCCCGCGGATCCCGCGTCGGCGTGCTTCCATGGCTATCGGCAGGACCCCGTGGACCGGCCGGATCCCGCCATCAAGCGCGAGTTCCCCAAGCAACACGAACTCACCGAGCACTTCCTGCGAGACCTGGTCCGTAGCGGCCAGAATCCCTATCGCCATCGAAACGTCGAACGCCGACCCCTCTTTTCTGATGTCCGCCGGGGCGAGATTGATGGTGATCTTGCGGATGGGGAATTCATAGCCGCAGTTCCGGATCGCGGCCGAGATCCGCTCCCTGCTCTCGCGGACGGTGTTATCGGGGAGGCCGACGATGGAGAAGCCGGGGATCTGCTTGTCGAGGTTGGTCTCGACCTCGATCAGGACCGCGTTAACGCCGTATGTGGAGGCGGTCAGTACGCGTGAGAGCATCCCGGGTCACCCACTCTTCTTACTCGGAGGGGGGAACGTTTGCGAAAGATGCCTGGAGGGAGTCCAGGGACTTGGCCGGTCCGGGGGAGGGTCTCCTTCGCAACCGGATTCCCTGTGGGCGGAGATCGGCGTAAACGCTGGGACCGGCACCGGGGGAAGGAGCCTGCAGGGTTCTGGCCGATCCGGTGTACCGGAAGCGTTGATTCTAGAATCCCACTCCCCTATCTTCCCCTCTTACAGGCCGTCTTTTGAGCCGCAGGAATCGCGGTCCCGCCTTCGGCGGGATCAAATTATCCGTGATCCATGGATCATCGAAAATTCCATCGGTTTCCCATGATCGGCTCCTTCCTCTGCAATATGTGGCACTTCGCGGTTCCCCGCCGGGCATCGTTCGCCCTCCGGACCGCCCTCACGCTCCTGGTGTTCATCGCATTTTCCCACCCTCTCGCTTCGCAATACAAGCTCCTCCCCGTTCTCCATTTCAACCACCTCACGACAGCCGACGGTCTCCCGACTGACAACATCTTCGGCGTTGCGCGCGACAGCAAAGGCTTCGTCTGGGTTGGTACCGGAAACGGACTGGCCAGATATGACGGGTACGGCTTCAAGACCTACCGCAACCTGCTGAATGATTCCTCCTCTCTATCGTCCGGCATGGTCATGATGGTGAAAGAGGACAGTAGACATCGCCTCTGGGTGGGGACATGGGATGCAGGTCTGAGCCTTTATGACCCCGGCCGTGATTGCTTCATCAATTTCTATCCACGACCCGGAGACTCCACCTGGCTTCAGACACGGTCGGTGTATTCAATGGTGGAGGACGCCGACGGAGTTCTCTGGTTCGGGACGAGCAAAGGAGAGGGGGGGATTGTTCGCGTAGATTTGCCGCAGGCCGCAGAAGCTGGCAACATGGAGGATCTTGCGCGCGGCATCCAATTCAAAACATACCGTCTCGGGACGCCGCGCAACGGCGCAAATGACCTGTACATGCACTCCGATGGCAGGATCCTCGTGGCTTCTGACAGCGGACTGCTGTTCTTCGACCGCAGGACCGGTGCGATCTCGCGTCCGGACTTCCCTGACCCAATCGGTCTGCGACTCAATTCCGTCTTCATATGGCGTCTCATTCAAGACCAAGCTGCAAACCTCTGGCTGCCGACATCAGACGGTCTTTTCAAGATCAACTGGCAGGACGGGAAGGTTCTGAACTATCGACACAGCAAGGATGACCCCCTCTCGATTGCCAGGGATGACCTTCAGGACGGCGTGCTGGACAGGGAAGGGAACATCTGGCTTGCGAGCACTGAAGGGGTACAACTCTTTTCACCCGCGACGGGAAGATGCATGCAGTACCTGACGTCTGGCTCGCCTCCCGGTGGCAATGCCAGCATGATGCTGACGCTCGACCAGACGGGGACTCTCTGGATCAGTACGGGCGGTGGCGGCCTCTACTGGCTCAGCGAGAAGTCCCTGCGGTTTCCGCACTATTCGCATGGACGCCAGGGAACGCCGGCATGGGGATTTGAATCGATCGAACGCGCGCGGGACGGTGAGTACTGGTTCTGCTCCTACGGGTGGGTGCACCGGGTGAACGTCCAGGAGCGGACCATTGTGAAGTCCATTGATGTTATGCGGGGTGCAAAGGCGACGTATTGGGAGTCCAACTTGCGTACGTCGTTCCTCGATGAACACGGGACGCTGTGGTACGGCACCTGGGGACCCGGCCTTTACAGAGTCGATCTGGCCACACAGCAGGTAACGAGCTTTCAATATCCGGCTCGGCTCGCGGGGGATGCTGCGGTGAGGAGCATTGCCCCGGGGTCGGGTGATTCCCTCTGGATAGCGGCAGCACATGACGGCCTCTGGAAATTCGATCCCGCATCAGGCAGGTTCCAGCGAGGGTCCAGGACGCCGTTTCCCCGAGGCAATGACGTCATGAAGGATCGGAGCGGGATGATCTGGGTGGCCACGATTCTCGACGGCCTCTATCGTATTGATCCGGTCACCGACTCGGTAGAACATTTCGTGCACGACCGCACCGACCCGAATTCTTTGAGCAGCGATCGAACGAACAGTCTGTACGAAGACCCTTCCGGGAGAGTATGGTTCGGGGCTGTCAATGTCATCAACCGCTGGAATCCGACTAGCAGAACCTTCACGCGATATCCCAATCCTGCATTCCCGGAGGCGAATACCGCGCGTGTTATCGGATCGGACCGGAAAGGCAGGCTGTGGGTATCGTACGGGAACGGGCTGTTGGCGATGTTCGACGCTTCCGCCGGTCAGTTCGTGAACTTTGATGGTTCAGATGGCGTCTGCGGCTATGTGTTCGACATGGAGAACCTGGCGGACGGGAATCTGCTGCTCAGCGGCTCTGGTGGCGTGAACATATTTGACCCTGACAGCGTCCTGGATGTCCATCGTACGGAGCCCCCCCTCGTGTTCACCCGGATGAGCATTAATGATCGTTCGGTCGTTCCGACAGCGATGGTCGATGGGTCCGGCTCTTTGCAGCTTCCTTCTGATCAGAACGTTATCGAGCTGGAATTCGCGGCCCTCGACATCGATGCCCCGCAGCTGGTCGAATATCGGTACCGGCTGGAAGGCCTGGAAAAGGAGTGGGTGGAACCCAAAGACCGTCGCTACGTGCGGTACCCCGGCCTCCGCCCAGGGGAGTACCGGTTCAGGGTCAGGGCGGTTTCCTCCCGCGGCGAGTGGCCTGACAGGGAGATCGCGCTGGCGATCAGCATCGCTCCTCCCTGGTGGCAGACGCGGTGGGCATACGGTGGATACGGGCTGTTGGTGCTTACACTTGTGGCCGCGGCGTATCAGCTGAGACTGAAGCAACTGCGTCTGAAGCAACAGGTCGAGATGGAACGCTTTCAGGCAGAACGCATTGCGGAGGTGGACAGACTGAAATCCCGGTTCTTTGCGAATGTGTCCCATGAATTCAGAACGCCGCTCACGTTGATACTCGGACCGGCTGAACAGGCGATTGAATCGACCCGGGAACCAGTGACGCGTAAGAAGCTGCTCCTCATCAAGGACAACACGGAGAGACTGCACTCACTCGTCAACCAATTGCTCGATTTCTCTCGCCTGGAATCGGGCACGATGAAGCTCCAGGTGTCCCGCATTGATGTGGTGGAGTTCCTGCGGCGGACGGCGATGTCGTTTGAATCGTGGGCCGAGAGGAAGAGGATCGACCTGGAGTTCCGCTCTGAGATTGACTCGGCCAGCGGCTTCATCGACACGGACAAGCTGGAGAAGATTCTCAACAACCTGATGTCGAATGCGTTGAAGTTCACGCCGGACGGCGGGGCGGTTGTGGTTTCCGCGCAACTCACCGCCCCGGAGAGGGGTGCATCACTCACTGTCACTGTGTCCGACTCCGGTCCCGGCATTGCCCCTGAGCATCTTCCCCACATCTTCGACCGCTTCTACCGTGCCGATGAAATTCACACGACCGAAGGAACGGGGATCGGTCTTGCGCTCACGAAGGAGCTCGTGGAACTCCATCACGGGAGAATAGATGCACAGAGCACACCCGGCCAGGGATCGGTGTTTACGGTAACCCTGCCGATTGGAGAGTCCGCGTATCGGCGGGACGAGATCCTGGAGTCTCCCCTTCAGGGCGAGAGGCCTGAGCATGCTCCCAGTGTCGGCTCTCTCGAAGCATCGGGGGATATTCCTGCCTCACAGTCGACGGATGGAAAGCCGATTGTGCTTATCGTGGAGGATAACGCGGACCTCCGCAGGTATATTCGAGAGTTCCTTGAACCTGAATATGCGGTCCGCGAGGCGAAGGACGGGAAAGAGGGTCACGATCAGGCGACAGAAGTCGTTCCGGACATTGTCATCACCGATCTGATGATGCCGAAAATGGACGGGATGGAACTCTGCCGTGCATTGAAAGAAGACGTACGGACCAGCCATATTCCGGTGATCCTCCTGACCGCCCGGGCGGGGACCGAGAGCAAGATCGAGGGGCTGGAAACCGGTGCTGACGACTACGTCACCAAGCCGTTTGATGCCAAGGAACTTATCGCACGCGTGCGGAACTTGATTCAGCAGCGGCGCTTGCTGCGCACAAAGTTCTCGGCTGGCGTGGTTCTGAAACCAGGTGACGTGACGGTGACGTCCCTCGACGACGCATTCTTGAAAAGGGTCATGGACACAGTGGAAAAACGGATGGGCGACGAAAGCTTCGGGGTTGAAGAGATCGCCCACGAGGTGGCACTCAGCCGGAGGCATCTCGACCGGAAGCTGGCGGGCCTCACCAACCTTTCTGCGGCCGAATTCGTCCGGTATATGCGTCTTCAGCGGGCCCGGGAGCTACTTATGAAAGATGCCGCCACGGTGGCCGAGATTGCCTTCCAGGTCGGCTTCGGAAGCCCCTCGTATTTCAGCACTTGCTTCCGCGAGCGATTTGGCTGTTTACCCTCCGAGATACACAGGAAGTCCTCCTAGCGGTCCTTTTTCGTTGGCCCTCGCCGCCCTCCTGGCACGTCCAAATTTCAATAGTGTTTGTCCAGACCCTGCTACCTCCTCCGCTGTCGATTTCTCTACATTCGACCGGACTCTGGATAGGAGAACAGCTCCGTGGAACGTTCGACCGTTCCGTCCGCTATCCTCCCCGCAGGCCTGATCTTCCCAAACTGCAGCCAGCATGATGGAACAGGCCTGCGAGGAACGGACATCCGGGGGCTATATCTCTTTCCCACAGGAGGTCAGCGATGAAAAACGAATTGCTCTCAATTCTGCTGCTTCTCGCGGTACTGGCTCTCGGTAATTACGACGCATTCGGCCAGGTCGTCGAGGCGAACAACGCACGCAATCCAGCCCTCGCCACGGCACGTCTGGTACCCTCACAGTATGCAACAATCCAGGCCGGTATTGATGCCGCCAACGATGGTGACACGGTGCTCGTTTCTGACGGCACCTACTATGAGAACATACGATTCATGGGGAAGAAGATCGTCGTCGCCAGCACATATCTCACGACAAGCGACACATCGCACATTTCACAGACGATCATCGACGGGAGCAGGGCACTTCTCGTGGACAGCGCCTCCGTTGTGTACTTCATCTCGGGCGAGGACACCAATTCGGTACTCTGCGGATTCACGATCACGGGAGGCACAGGGACCTACCTCCCGGCGTGGGATACCCGCGAAGGAGGAGGGGTGCTCTGCATATCCTCGGGCGCGAGACTGATACGGAACATCATTACGGGGAATACGTGTTCAGGCGGCACTCCTGGCAGCACAATCTGGGGCGGCGGAATCTCTGCAGACCTGGGAACGATGCTGATCATAGAATGGAATACCGTGAGCGGTAACACGTTGAACGGTGCCTGGGCGGGAGCGGCCGGCATCTACCTCTGGAATACCACTGCCATTGTCCAGAACAACAGTGTTACCGACAACACAGTGAGCACACAGGGCTCTGAGTCAGCCAGCCATGGGGGTGGCATACTCTGCGAAGTCGGAACGTTCGTCTTGAAGAACAACTTCATTGCGCGAAACCGTGCCCTGTCTCCAACAGCTACACTGTATCGCAGTTATGGCGGCGGCGTGCTCGTACGTGACGGGATTCTGGAGTTCCGCAATAACCGCGTTGTTGACAATCTCATTCAGACCTCGAACAGTGCCAGCGTGTTCACATCCGGTGGCGGCATCTGTTTGCTTGCCATAGGCGCGTCTGAACTTCGGGAGACAATTCTTTCAGGCAATTACATCGGGGGCAACAGCGCCCTCGGAGGGGCCAATTCGATCGGAGGCGGCATTGCCATCAGGAATCAGAAGCCCCGGATCGAAAACAACATCATCGAAAAGAACATCGCTTCTATCGGAGGTGGCATCGGGATCGAAGGGTCACTTTCGGCTGCTCCGGCGGTTCTGGTCAACAACACGATCTACGATAACAATGCAGCGCAGGGAGGCGGCGCACACTTCCATGCCGGAGCAGTAGTTGTTTCGTTCAACAACATCTTCTGGGCCGATACGGCGCAGTCCCAGGCCGAGATCTCCGTCAGCGGCTCGACGGCAGAGGTCCACTACTCCGATGTCCAGGGCGGATATTCTGGCACGGACAATATCGACATCGATCCCCTCTTTGTTCCTGGAGATTCGCTGTTCGGCCTGACGGCGTTGAGTCCCTGCATCGGACGCGGGGTCGACTCGATCCAGATCGGTGGCGCTTGGTACCAGTCTCCAACGTCCGACTTCGACGGGAATCCACGTCATCGGCCGGCCGGACTTCAGGGGTCCGATATAGGCGCACAGGAGGAGCAGGTTACGACCGGTGCTGATAATGAACGGGCAGATGTGCCGACTCAGTTCGTGCTGCAGCAGAACTATCCGAACCCGTTCAACCCGAGCACGACGATCACGTACGAACTGCCGAAGTCCTCAGAGGTCAGATTGAGCGTGTACGACATACTTGGACGTGAGGTATCAGTGCTGGTGAATGAGAGGAGAAATGCGGGAGTCCACGAGGTCAAGTTCGACGCCTCTGGCCTCGCGAGCGGGGTGTACTTCTATAGTCTGATGGCGGGTGATTTCGTCCAATCGAAGAGACTCATGATTCTGAGGTAGTATCCTCCTGACCGAGCGCTCTCCAGGCCCGGGCAGTGATGTCCGGGCCCCTTTTCTGTCTCGTCCCATCCCAGAGACTGCTCGTGAGCTCGGTGTTCACTGACCTGCCCCCTTCCGGATCGGGAGCATCTGGAAGACGGCCCAACCCCGGCTTGGCGATCGCAAGGACTGCCGCTTTGCGGGAGGTTTGCTAGCGCACGCCCCGCGCCGGATTCCCGTGAGGGGGCCGGCGCGAGTGGAAATCGGTCGACCGCTGATACATGCCGGCGATGCTGAGCACGGTCGCTTCATCGTACAGCCGGCCAATGAACGTGATGCTGGTGGGAGTATTCCGCTTCGTCCAGCCGTTCGGAACGACGACGCACGGGTGCCCGGTGAGGTTCGTGAGCAGCAGGTTGTCGCCGTCGAACGATGGAGACACGTAGACGTCGACGAGCTTCATCAGCGAATCCATCGCCGCGATCAGGCGTGTTCGGTGGCGGTTCGCCTGAATGTACTCGACCGCCGGAATGAACCGCGCGGTCCGGAATGAGTTCGGCCAGGCGTTCTTGATCTGCCGGACCAGCTGATCGTCGGCGCCGCTCCGGGTGAGCTCATCGAACGCCGCTGCGGCTTCGGCAGACAGGATGATCGACATGTCCGGGACCGGAAACTTCGGGAGATCGATCGGAATCAGCGTCGCCCCGAGCGAGCGAAGCTTTGCGAGCGTGGCAAGGTCGTTCTCCTTGTTCTCCTTTGCACTGTCAATGTCGGTCTTGAGGTACCCGATCCGGAGACCTGATAGCGTACGGGAGTAATCGTACGCAAAGGGAGCATCCACAACCGTCTGATCAATCCCATCACTTCCACGGATGGCGTTGAACACGACGGCGCAATCCTCGGCGCTCCGGCAGATGGGCCCGATCTTGTCCATGCTCCAGCTTAGGGCCATGGCACCCGCCCGGCTGACGCGGCCGAACGTCGGCCGCAACCCCGTCACGCCGCAGCGCGATGCGGGCGACACAATCGAGCCGTACGTCTCGGTGCCGATGGCGAACGCCACGAGTCCGGCCGCGGTCGCCGATGCCGACCCCGCCGACGATCCGCTCGACCCTTCCTTCAGGTCCCACGGGTTCTTCGTGACCCCTCCAAACCAGACATCTCCCCACGCCAGCTCCCCCACCGACGTCTTCGCCACGAGCACGGCACCCGCTTCCTCGAGCTTCCGGATGACGGTGGCGTCGTAGTCGAACACCTGATTCTTATAGGGCACAGAGCCCCAGGTGGTCCTGATCCCGGCCGTCGCGAGCAGGTCCTTGGCGCCGTACGGGATGCCGTGCAGCGGCCCCCGATCCTTGCCGGCTGCCAGCTCCCGGTCAGCCCGCTCGGCCTGCTTCATGGCAAGCGCCTCGGTCAATGTCACGACGCACTCGAGCTCCGGACCGTACTTCTTCAACCTTCCGAGGTACATGTTGGTGAGCTGAACCGAGGTCACCTTCCGGGCCCGAAGGAGAGCCCCCAGTTCGCCAATCGAGGCATATGCCAGCTCCTCCAGGTTCGCGGGTACCTCGAGGGTCCTGGCGGCAGCAAACTTCGGCTCCACCTGGGAGAAATAGTACGTTGCCCCCGACGGCCTCGGATCGAAAAAGAGGGCGGGCGGGACGGAATTAGCCAGAGGCACCTTTCGAAGGTTCTCGTAGTTTCCACGCTGCTCGGCCAGCCCTTCCAGCATCGAATCCCGCTTGGCATTGCTGAACGAGAGGTCGAAGAGGTTCTCGGCGCCGGCAATGTCCTGTGCCGTGATGGGCCGGGAGTCCAGGGCAGCCACGAGGAAGCTGGCTCCGAACAGGCCTGCTACGACGAGTGCAACCAGGACGTTAATCGGCTTCAGGGTTTGACGTGCCATGTGCGGGTCCCTCCCGGGAAGGTGGATCTGGCCAGTACAGGAATCGAAGTGGTCCAGTCAGCGCAGGAATCGAAGTCGCCTAGAGTGAGATCTGCTGGCGAGGTCTGTGGTGAGATAGGGCTCAAGCGCAAGACAAGACAATATTTTACATTAGATCTATTTATTAACCCCTTGTCTTTTCTTGAGTTCTGCGACTCTCTTTTGTGCGTACTCAAGGTGCTCCGCGTACGCAACGGGCCTCAGGGCTATGAACTTCTGGAACGAGGAAAGGGACTCACGGACCAACCCGAGGCGGTCCTCAACAAGTGCCTTGTTAAGCCAGGCGGACTCATTCTGCGTATCGACCTCGATGGCCCGGTTCAGGCTGACGATGGCCTCGGTATACTTGCCGAGGGCAGACAGGGCGTTCCCCTTGTTGCTCCAGGCCGAAGCGTTATAGGGTTGGACATGGAGGGCGTTTTCGTAGCATTGCAGGGCATCCTGGACCTTCCCGAGCTTCTTGCAGCAGGACCCGCGATTGTTCCAGGCATCGGAATTGGACGGTTCAAGCTCCAGAACACGATCGTAGTACCTTATCGCCTCCGCGTGGTCCCCAAGGCTGGCTAGGCTGAACGCCTTATTGTAGAGTTCCCAGGCCTGCAATTCCCTGGGGGCCTCGATGACCACCTTTTCGCCGCTTGTTTCGGCCAGCAGGGCCTCCAGGTCGACGCGAAGGTCGCGGAACGTCTGATACCGCGCCCTCTGCTCCTTTTCCAGGCACCGTTGAATGATAGGAAAAAGCGGGGATGTCAGCGTGGGAACGCGGGCCTCGGTATGGAGCCTGTGCATGTCGCGCCAGACATTTGGCCGGGTGCGCCTCGAGACCGTTACGGTCGGAGGCACGAACGGCAGCCGCCCCCCTGCCGCCAACTGGTACATCACGACCCCGAAACTGTAGATGTCGCTCCGCTCGTCGCACCGGGTCGCGTTCAGGAACTGCTCGGGGGGCATGTAGTTTGGCGTCCCAAACCCGGTGAAATCCTGCGCCATCCGCTTCCGGCGGGAGATAGCGTCCATGCTCAAACGGCGCGACCGGTCAATGACGTCGGCGAACCCGAAGTCGGTGATCTTCACCAGTCCGTTGGCCGTGATCATGATATTGGCCGGCTTGATGTCGCGGTGGCTCCGGATGCCCCGGGAGCGCGCGTGCTCCATCCCGTGGCAGAACTGGATGCACCAGCGGAGGGACTTCGGAAGGTCGGGCGGATCGCCGGTCAGATACCCCTCGAGGGAGTTCAACCCCTCGTTGCTGGGCGCGATGTACTCCATCCCGATGTACAGCCGCCCGGCAAGCTCATCGATGAAGTGAGCCGTGACCACGTTGGGATGCCGCTCCAGGTTCACCCAGGCCCGGGCTTCGCGCTTGAACTGATTGGCAGTTTCGGCATCCTGAAGGAACTGATCGCGCAGCGTCTTGAGCGCAAACGCGGTGCCCGTTTCGTGGGAGTGAACAAGGTAGACGACGCTGAATCCGCCCACGCCGAGGACGCCAAGCACCTCGTACGGCTTCCCGATGAAGTCGCCCTTCTTGTAGGCGGTGCCTGCCGCTTCTGTCTTCGGCGCGGACGGTTTCGATGGCCTGGACTCGCCCAACAGCCATCGACGTATGCCGCGGAACGGTCCCATCGTCAGTAGACCACGTCTTCGAGGAAGAGTCCGTGCGGGGGCGCCGCCATGCCGGCACGACGCCTGTCGCGCGCCTCCATGATCGCCGGGAACGCGTCCTCCGGGGTGTACCCGCGCCCGATGTCGACCATCGTTCCGACAAGCGCGCGGACCATCCCGTGCAGGAACCGGTTCCCCCGGATCTCGTAGGTCAACTTTCCGGGAGACTCGACCCAGCGCGATTCGAGCAGCGTGCACCGGTAGTGGTCGACGTCGGCAGCGTATTTGCAGAACGACTCGAAGTCGTGCTCTCCGAGGATGGAAGAAGCGATGCGGTTCATCGCCGCCGCATGAAGGTCGTACTTGACGTACCATTCATAACGGCGGTTGATCGCGGACGGCGCGAGGGAGATGTAGTAGCGGTAGAATCGTTCGCGCGCGGAATACCGGGCGTGGAAGCCGTCGGGGACCTCTTCGACGGCAGGGATGTAGATGTCTTCGGGGAGGAGTCCGTTGAGCGCAGCCCGAACGGACGTTGCGCTCATGGACGTGGCAGTGGCAAAGCTACCGACCTGTCCCCGCGCGTGCACTCCGGAGTCTGTCCGGCCCGCGCCGATCACCGATACGGGCTCCTGGAGCACGGCAGTAAGGACCTTCTCGATCTCCTCCTGCACGCTCCTGCCGTTGGCCTGGGTCTGCCAGCCTACGAATTCGGTCCCGTCGTACTCTATGACGAGCTTGAGTGTGCGCATGGGCGCCCGGTCTCAGATTCCGCGGCGCACCGTCACGAGAAGGCCGTGCGGCTGATACACGCCGCCCAGGACGCTTGCGTCAAATGTCAGCTCGCCCAGGGCCTGGTCCAGCGCGGAATTGTGCCTGATGGCCGCACGGGCGGCATTGATCGCGCTGGCAATGTGGTTCACGACGATCGCTGCGACGACGAACTTGCGGTTGTTGTACGTGGTCTCGCTCGAGAGCCTTTCGTCTTTGTACGCCGCGCGGGCGGCATCGGACTCCCAGGTCCACCCTTCCCCTTCGGCACGACTGTAGAGGATGTCAGGCTGGCGGTCGCGCAACTGTTTGTCGTTGTACTCTTCGGTGGTCATGAAGTTGCCGATGTCGACGTAGAACTGATCGTCCTTGCCCGCCGGATCGATCCCTGCGCGCGATAAGGCGTAGGTCCGGGCATCGTCCTGCTGTGAGTTTCCGTGGACGGTGAACGCACCATACGTCAACCACAGGCCTCCTTCGGCCATCAGGAAGTACTTGCCGGACGAGAAGCCGCCGGCGTAGAGCTCGCCCATGCCGGGGAGCAGGAGCGAGTAGATCGCCGCGAGTGCTGGCGACTTCTTGTCCTGCGCCGGCTCCTCGAGCGGATCGTACGGCGTGGTCTCGGAGTTGAGCACTGCAGTGAAGGCGCCCGCTTCAGCGTCGAAAGGCGCGCCAACCGGTTCGACCGTGGCGGCCGATCGCAAAAGATCGAGGGATACTTCCGCGCGGCTCATCGGCTGTTCCTGCGCCGCCAGGGATCCGGCCACTACGATCACCATCACCACGAAGCCGATCAATCGATTCACGTCGTCACGTCCCTGCTGATTCTCTTTTCTGTCGTCTTCACTACTCCCAGCGCGCGAAACACGTCCGCCCAGCTTCCATCGAACACCATCACCGGACTGCCCAGGCGCTGGCTCAGGTCGGGCACCGATTGGTCGTCCAGAAAGACGCCGTCCGCGTTCACGATGTCGGGCGGGAGCAGCACCAGGTCCGCCGCGGAACCCTCTTTCAGTGAAAAATATACGCAATTGGCCGAGAGAAGTCCAGCCACCGTGACGCTCCGGCCGTACAGCGTGTTCGGCGCGACGACGAGCCTGACGTCCAGCCCCTGGATCTTCCGGAGGCGCGGGACGACCGACTCCGCGATGAATCCGGATGGAAGCTCGGCCGTCACGAGCGTCAACGATTTCCTCCGCGGGAGCTTCCTGGGGAAGCGTCTGGCCTGCGCGTCGAACTCCATGAGGAACGATCGCGCCATCCCGACCCCGTTCTCGATCTGGGGGAACTCGTCGTACTGCTCCGGGCCCGGCAACTCCCTCCCCGCAACGATGTAAAACTCGTCAGAGGCATAGATGAACCCGCGACCGGTCTCCCGACGGAATTGCTCCTGCCACCTGTCCGCCTGGTCCAGCAGATCACGCGCGTACGCAGCATCCACGCGGCGCAGTTCGCTCAGGCCGAACCGGTGATCGGTCAGGCCCACGGGAACGACCGCAAGCGACACAATCCGTTCGCGGTACCGGTACAGATCGGAGACGGTCTGCCGGAGCGACTCGCCGTCGTTGATCCCGGGGCACAGGACGATCTGCGTGTGCATGTCGATTCCGTTGTCGTGGAGCAGGGCGATCTTCTCGAGGATATGGTCGTCCTTTTTCAGGCCCATGAGGCGCTTGCGGACCTCGTAGACGGTCGTGTGCACGGAGATGTACTGTGGCGAGAGGCGCTGGGTGATGATCCGGCGGAGGATCGCAGGGCCGGCGTTCGTCATGGTGGTATAGTTGCCATACATGAACGACAGCCGGTAGTCGCCGTCGCGGAAGTAGAGCGGCTTGCGAAGGCCCCTGGGGTTCTGGTCCACGAAGCAGAAGATGCAGTCGTTCCCGCACGCCAGGATGCTCATCTCTTCGAGCTCGATCCCCAGCGGCTCGCCGTCATCCTTCTCGATGTCGAACAGGATGATCTCGCCGTCGCGGGCGATCTTGAGCACGACCGCAGCGTCCGGCTCGAAGAACCTGAGGTCGATTGCGTCCTGGATGCGTTGCTCGTTGATCTCGAGGAGTTCGTCGCCTTCCAGAAGGCCCGCGTCAAAGGCGATGCTGCCGGGGTCGATCCGGGCGATTTTCATACGGTTGTCCCCTTCAGGCTTCCCGGCGTCACGAGATCCTCACATTCCGACGCTCTCCTGTCTCCTGACGCCCTTTCGGCACAATGCAAACGCACCCCCTCTGCAACCAGATGCGCTTCGCAGCACGCAGCGGTCGCCGACGTGATCAACGCATGCACGATCGTGTTCTCACGCATCTCCTCCGAGGAAATCGCGGCGTCACCCCCGCCGGACCTCGCCCCGGAGATTCCCATGTTTCCCTTCCCTGCCACGGCCACACGGGCGTAGTTGGGGGCGAGCCCCATCCTCCTCCCGTCGCGAACCTCACTCTCCAGCAGAACCGGTACGGTTCGTCCTACCATCCCGGTGTGGAACGCGAGCCGCTTCTTCTCGCCGATCGCTCTCAGCACCGCGTTGCGGCGTTGCCTCTCGCGGGGAGAAACCTGGTCGGCATATCCTGCCGCGGGGGTATCCGGCCGCTCGGAGTAGGTAAACACGTGGAGGTACGAGACCGGCAGTTCCGAGAGGAGCTCAGCCGTGCGCCGGAACTGCAGATCGGATTCCCCGGGGAATCCCACAATGACATCGACGCCGATCCCGGCGTCCGGCAGCCGCCGCCTGACGGCCTCGACCCGGGCGGCGTAGTCGGCGCTCGTGTACCGCCGGCGCATGCGGCGCAGCACGCCATCGTCGCCGCTCTGGAGCGGAAGGTGAAAATGCGGGCAGAGCACAGGCGAGATTGCCGCCGCCTCGATGATATCGTCTGTCAGGAGATTCGGCTCGATTGAGGAGATGCGGAGGCGCTGCAAACCCCGGACGGGCTCGAGCGCGCGCAGGAGACTCAGCAGGTTCGTCCCGGACGTACGCCCGTAATCGCCGACGTTGACGCCGGTGAGCACGATCTCCCTGTACCCCTGGGCGACCAGCTCTTCGGCCTGCCGCACCGATGCCTCGATGCTCTGGCTCCGGCTGGCACCGCGGGCCCGGGGGATCGTACAGAAACTGCAGGTATAGTCGCAGCCGTCCTGGACCTTCAGGAATGCCCGCGTCCTGTCGTCCGCAGCCGACGTGGAGGCGGGACCAAAGTCATCGGAGGCGCCTGCGGCCGCAACATGCACCCGCGGCCCCTGATTCTCCACCAGCTCAGGGAGGTACGAGAGCACGTCGAACTTCTCGCGCGTGCCCAGGACCAGATCGACCCCGGGGATAGACGCGACTTCCTCGGGGCGGAGCTGTGCGTAGCACCCCGTCACGACGAGCTTCGGGTCCTTGGGCGCTCGCAGGGCACGGCGGATGATCTGACGGCATTCGCGGTCCGCCCTGGCCGTCACCGTGCACGTATTGATGACGCAGACGTCCGCGGCTTCGCCCACGGGCACGAGCGTGTACCCGCGCTCGAGGAATCGCCTGCCGATCGCCGCGGTTTCCGCGGAGTTCAGCTTGCAGCCAAGTGTATGGAGAGCGACTGTCGGCATCTGGCCCAAAACCACAAAGAGCCCCCCGGAGGCCGGGGAGCTCTTGTAGTGATTCTATTGACGGGGAATCAGTTCTCCGTCGGGATGGACGTATCGTCCGCGGGCGTCTGCCCGGTGATCGTGGCGGAATCGCCGATCGTGTTGGCCGGGAGCTTGTGGTTCGCCATGTAGTGTTCCACGAAATCGGGGTCCTTACCCTTCAGGTACTCCGAGGCCGACAGCACGATCTTCTTCGAGTCCTTGTCGAACTCGAGGACCTTCAGCGGAAGCGCATCGCCGACCTTGAACCTCTCGGCGATGTTGCGGACCGGCGTGAGCGCCAGCTGTGACGCGGGGACGAACCCGTCGACGCCGAGCGGAAGCTCCACGATGACGCCCTTCTCGATGATCCGGACGATCTTCCCTTCCACTTCCGTCCCGACCCGGTAGTCGTCGCCGAACTTGTCCCACGGGTTGTCTTCGATCTGCTTGTGGCCGAGCGAGATCCTCCGCTGGTCGGTGTCGACCCCGAGGATGAGCACCTCGATCGCGTCGCCCTTCTTCACGATCTCGCCGGGATGGCGGACCTTCTTGGTCCACGACAGGTCGGAGATGTGCACGAGGCCATCCACGCCCTGCTCCAGCTCGACAAACACGCCGAAGTTGGTGAGGTTGCGGACCGTGCCGCTGTGGCGGGAGCCGACCGGGTACTTCGCGGTGAGCGTCATCCACGGATCCGGTTCGAGCTGCTTGATGCCGAGCGACAGCTTCTTGTTGTCCTTGTCCAGGCTCAGGATGACCGCGTCGAGCATCTGGCCCATCGAGACGACCTGCGACGGGTGCTTGATGTGCTGGGTCCAGCTCATCTCGGAGATGTGGATGAGACCCTCGATGCCCTTCTCGATCTCCACGAACGCGCCGTAGTCCGCGAGGGAGACGACCTTGCCGAGGACCTTGGTCCCGACCGGATACTTCTTGTCGATGTTCTCCCACGGATGCGGCTGGAGCTGTTTATAGCCGAGCGAAATGCGCCGCTTCTCCTGATCGAAGTCGAGCACGACGACGTTGATGGTCTGGTCGAGCTTGACGATCTCGGAGGGATGGCTGATGCGGCCCCAGGAGAGGTCGGTAATGTGCACGAGGCCGTCCACGCCGCCGAGGTCGACGAACACGCCGAAATCGGTGATGGCCTTGACGGTACCTTCGAGGATCTGGCCCTTCTCGAGGCTTTCGATGATGGCTTTCCGCTGACCCTGGAGCTCTTCCTCGACCAGGACCTTGTGGCTGACCACGACGTTTTCCGACGGGTGGTTGATCTTCACCACGCGGAAGTCCATGATCTTGCCGATGTACTGATCGAAGTCGCGCACGGGCCGGACGTCGATCTGCGATCCGGGAAGGAACGCGTCGATGCCCATGAGGTCAACGACGAGACCGCCCTTGATGCGGCGCACGCACCGACCCTGCAGCACTTCACCGGAATCGAACGACTTGGTGACACGTTCCCAGACACGCATGAAATCGGCGCGCTTCCGGGACAGGACGAGCTGGCCGTCCTTGTTCTCCACGCTTTCGAGGAAGACTTCGATCTCCTCGCCGACCTTCAGCACATCCTTGTTGGTGAACTCATCGATGGCCACCGTCCCTTCGGACTTGAACCCGATGTCGATGGACACATCGCTCTCGCCGATGTGGACGATCCGGCCCCTGACGATCTCTCCCTCGCTGATCTTGCCGAGGGTCTTTTCGTACAGCGCCTGGAGTTCCTTGAACTGGGACTCGTCGTACTCCGTGTCTTCGACCCTCCGTCGTACGGACAGGCCGATACTTGCCGTGGTGACCTCTGCAGATGCGTGTATCTGGTCAGCCATTCATCCTCCTGCTGTGTGACATACCGTCCCGATTGTCTCCCGGGACACTCCCGGATCGCCGGCGTCGTCTGGTGTCATCAGGCCGACGGCGTCGCCGCCTCGCGGGATACTGGTTGTGAGTGGGTACTGTGATTATGTGATGACATTTACAACGCTTCGATTGCGGCGCGGACCCGTTCCATCAGCCACTGCGGCGTGGACGTCGCGCCGCTGATGCCGACCGTGCCTGCCCCGGCGAACCACTCGGGCCGGAGCTCCGATTCCTCTTCGATAAAATGCGTGCGCGGGTTCTCTTCGGCGCAGATCTCGTACAACACCTTGCCGTTCGAGGAGTTCCGCCCCGCCACGAACACCATGACGTCGTTCTGCCGGGCGAACTCCCGGAGCTTCTTGTCGCGCCCCGACACCTGCCCGCAGATCGTGTCCTTCGCGTGAAAATCGACCGCGGACTCTTCGAACGTGCCGACCACGAAGTCGCGAATCCGTCCGCGCAGCACGTCGGCGATTGCGTAGAACGTCGCCTTGTCCATCGTCGTCTGCGAGAACAGGACCGTCTTGCGGGACGGATCGACGGCGGCGGCCTCGTGGACCGACTTGACCACCACGGCCTCGTTGTTGACGTGGCCGACGAGCCCGACGACTTCGGCGTGGTCCTTCTTGCCGAAGATGACGATCTGGTAGCCCTGATCGTAGAACTTCCTGATGCGCTCCTGGACCTTCGTCACCACCGGGCAGGTGGCGTCGATGAGCGTGATCCCGTGCTTGCGCGCGAGCGCGTAGGTCGACGGCGGCTCGCCGTGCGCGCGGATCAGGACGGTCTTGCCCGTGAGCCGGTCGAAATCCTCGTGTGTCACGGTCTCGAGTCCCCTGTCGCGGAGCCGCCCGATCTCCATCGGGTTGTGAATCACGGGGCCGAGCGAATACAGCTCCGGCGACTCGCGCATCTGCTCTTCCGCGATGTCGATGGTCCTCACCACGCCCCAGCAGAACCCGGCACTCTGATCGATCGTCACAGTCACGTTACGTTTCCCTCGTCTCCAACTGTCTCGCCGCACGCACGACCACGTCCACCTGCTCGGGGATCGCGAGGTGCGACGTGTCGAGCACGATCGCGCCCTCAGCCTGACGGAGCGGGCTCGCGCTGCGCGTCGAATCAAGCCGGTCGCGCTCTTCGATCTCCGCCCTGAGGCGGTTGACGTCCGGATGCTCGCCGATCGCTTCCAGGTCGCGGAGGCGCCGCCGCGCTCTTGCTTCGATGCCCGCAATGAGAAAGAACTTCAGGTCCGCGTCCGGAAAGACCACCGTTCCGATGTCGCGACCCTCCAGTACCACTCCCCCATCCGCACCCATGCGCCGCTGCTCCCGCACCATCGCGGCCCGGACCACGGGCAGCGCCGACACGGCGCTCACGGTCCTGGTGATCTCGGGCGTCCGCAGCAGATCGGTGACGTCCCCGTCGTTCAGGAACACCCGCCGGCCTGCAGCCGAGTGGCGTTCCTCAACGCGGATCCGTGCGACGAGCTTGCCCATGGCGTCAACGTCCGACGGGTCCACACCCTCACGGATGACCGCGAGCGTGACAGCGCGGTACATCGCACCCGTGTCGATGTGCAGATATCCCAGCGCTTCAGCGGCGAGGCGAGCCGTCGTGCTCTTACCAGAGGCAGCGGGCCCGTCGATTGCGATGACCAGCTTGCGGCGGCTCAACGTCAATACTGAAAAGAGTTATAATATATGGAAATCCGGGGGTTCTCGCAATGAAATCCCGCACCGGAATGGCGAGGCGCATCGGCCTGGAGTGCAACAAAAGGACCCATTTTCCCTCGATATTCGTATCTTTCCATCCAACCACATCCGCCATCTGACCCTGCCCTGAAAAGGCCCATATGCCCCCGACCCCGCGCAGAAAATTGACCCATGATGAGCTTTCCGGGTTGAGACTCGACCCGGGCAACCTGGACCGTGCCCCCAGACTCCCCGTTGTGGCGCTGTTGGACAACGTCCGGAGCCTCTACAATGTCGGGTCCATTTTTCGGACGTCCGACGGCGCATTTGTCAGCGGACTATACCTGTGCGGATTCACTCCGCACCCGCCCCGCAAGGAGATCGAGAAGACGGCCCTGGGCGCAACCCGGACCGTTCCGTGGAAGTACTTCCGCCATGCCGCGGACGCCGTCACCGAAGCGCGCGCCGCGGGCATGCGCGTACTCGTCCTCGAGCACACGACCGCCAGCATCCCGTACGACCGGATCTCCCGCGCCGACTTTCCGGTCTGCCTCGTCGTGGGCAACGAAATCACGGGAGTGTCGGAGGAGCTGATCGCCGCCGCTGACGGAGCGATGGACATTCCGATGCATGGCACGAAGCAATCGCTGAACGCCGCCGTAGCGTACGGGATCGCCGTCTTCGAGCTGCTGAGAATCTGGAAAGGCGGAAGCGCGGACCTTACGCAGGAAGGTCGAAGGCCATCGTGAAGAAGTCCGTCCGCTCCAGGGTATGGATTCTCAACACGCCGGCGCGGACCAGCGCCACGAGCGTGCGGGTCGCGCGGCGATCGGAGATGTTGACCAGGTCCGCAAACTGCCGCACGGTGATCCGCTCGTTCTCCTCAAGATAGCGGAAGAGCCGCCGTTCGTTCTCGCCGATCGCGATCCGCATCGGCGGAGTGTCCGAACGCTCCGACCGGAGGATGCGGACCATTTCCTTGCTCGCGAGCACCGTCTTGTCGTTCACGCGAATATAGACGCGCAGCCCGCCGTTCCCCGACTCCTGTTCCTCACCGTTACCCAGGAAGGCGTGCGGTTTCTGGTCGCTCTCCGGCACCGTTGCGACGATCACATCCTTGCCGCTGAACGCGACGATGTCGAGCTTCGGCGTGATCTCCGGCTCGCAATACACCGACCCGGCCTCGAGGACGAGGTCGGCTTCGCTCTTCTCGCTCTCGACGCCGACGATGGAACCGTCGTCATCGACGCCGAAGAGCATGTGTCCGCCGCGGGTATTGGCAAACGCGATGAGGGTTCGCGCGATCTTCTCCGGCGCGGAGACGCGCCGCTTGAACTCGATCTCGAACCCTTCCCCCTCCTCGATCATCTCCCGCACATGACGCGCATCCATGGTCAGCTCCTCTATCTTCCGCCCGCGCTGTCCGCGGGAGCAGGCGACGTCGTGTCCTCAGCGGATTCGGGCGTCCCGCCCGACCCGGCATCGCCGGGTCCGGCCTGGATCGTATCCGGGAGAGCCTGAGGCGCCCCTTCATCCACGATCCGCTCCTCCGCGTCCACGTCCGCAGGGAACGGGACAAACCGCCGGCCCTGCATACGCCTGCGGATGATCTCCGAACGCCGCAGCACGTACCGGCTGTCCACGTCCGGCCGGTGACGGAGCGGGCTCGGAATCACCGCCGCCAGGCGGAGGGATTCCTCAAGCGACAGCGCCGAGGCAGGCATCCCGAAATACCTCCTCGCCGCCGCATCCACCCCGAAGATCCCGTCCCCCCATTCGATCAGGTTCACGTACAGCTCCAGGATACGCTGCTTGCTCAGATTCTGCTCCAGGAGCATGGTAATGACCATCTCCCGGGCCTTCCGGAGGGGATCCTTCGAGGTCGAAAGATACAGGTTCTTGGCCAGCTGCTGCGTGATCGTGCTTCCACCCCGCGAGGGGCGGCGCTCCTTGATATTCTTCTCGAGCGACTCCCGCACTTCAAACCAGTCAAACCCGTCGTGCTCGTAGAACGTTCCGTCCTCCGCGACGATGATCGCGTCGGTCAGATACTTCGGCAGCCTCGAGAGTGGCACCCACGACTGCCTGATGACCAGCGTCTTCCCTTTCGTCTCCGCTTCGTCGATGCGTTGCCGCATGAGCGCGGTTTCCTTCGGGTTCTGATCCCTCAGCCGGGGGACGCCGAACCAGGGGATCGTGGCCACCTGGATCAGGACGAAGCCCACGATGACGAGCAGGAGCGTGAGCAGCTTGTGTGACGCAATCCAGCGGAGGGCGCGCTTCAGGCGGGTCATGGTGAGGTTTTGATGTGCGGGCCCCTGGTCAGGCGCCGCCGTGTTCGAGATATTCCTGCAAGAGGATGCGCGCTGCCATCTCGTCCGCACGCCCCTTCTCTCCCCGGCGCTTCTTCTTCATGCCCGCCTCGCGCATCTGGCGATGGGCCGTGACCGTGGTGAAACTCTCGTCCCACGTCTCCACGGGCACATCCACGTTCGCCCGGAGCCGTTCGACGAAATCCATCACCTCTTCCCCCTTCCGGCCGAGGCCGCCATCGGGCGCATACGGGACACCGACGACGATCCGCGCCACATGCTGGTCGCGGATGATGTCTTCGATGGCCTCGAACGCGTCCTCGTCGTTGTCGATGGTGCAGAGACCCTGGGCGATGATTCCCATCGGATCACTGAGCGCGATGCCGATGCGCCGCGTGCCATAGTCGATACCGAGTATGCGGTTGTCAGTTTCCATGGTGGCCTCCGGAGGCGCGTCCCGCAGGCGGGATCATTCTTCAAACCGCTCAGCGCCCTTGATCCCCTTGATCTTGCGCAAACGCTCGAGGATTCTTGTCAGGTGTTCCACGTTCCGGACGTCCAGGACGAACATGCCGTCGAAGATGCCGTCCTTCGTGTCGATGCTGACGCTCCGGATGTTCGTATTCATGTAGGTCGAGATCGCGTGGGTCAGGTCGTTCAGCATGGCGGGGCGATCATCCCCCGACACGCGGATGCCCGTCAGATACGTGCCGCCGTTCTCCGACGGCCAGCTCACATCCAGCAGCCTCCCCGCATCCGATTGCGGGATGGACCGGACGTTGCGGCACGCCCGCCGGTGGATCTTGATCCCCTCGCCGCCCGTCACGAAGCCAACGACATCGTCGCCCGGGATCGGGTGGCAGCATTTCGCGAAGTTGTGCAGGTACCGGTCGCTCGACCCCTCCAGCACGATGCCGTCGGAGACGCCGCGGGCGGACGTGATGAAGCGATCGAAGAGCCCATCGATCTTGACCTCTTCCTGCCCGGCCGGCTGCGGATGCTTCTGGGCTTCCTGAATGAAGCCGATGATCTCGTCCGCGTTGATGCGGCCCTGCCGGAGGCCCAGGAAGAACGCCGAGTGGTTGTCGATCTTCTGCTGGTGGAGGTACCGCAGGAGGTCGTCGTCGCTGATCGACAGCTTCGCCTTCCTGGCGCGCTTTTCCCACAGCTCGCGCCCCTCCTCCATAGCCTTCCGCTCCTCCTCCTTCACCCAGCGTCGGATGTGGGACTTCGCCTTGTGCGTGACGACGAACTTTTCCCAGTCGGCGTTCGGCGTCTGGTTCTTCGAGGTGATGATCTCCACCTGATCCCCGCTTTTCAGCGGCGTGTCCAGCGGGACAATCCGCCCGTTCACCTTCGCCGCCAGGCAGTGGTCGCCCACTTTCGAGTGGATCTCGTACGCGAAATCGACCGGGGAGGAGCCGCTGGGAAGGATCTTCAGGTCGCCCTTCGGGGTGAAAAGATAGATCTCGTCCGAGTAGAGGTTGAGCTTGAAACTCTCCATGAGCTGCTGGGTGGGTACCTGCCCTTCCGAAGCGGTCTCGAAGATCTCGCGCACCCACGTGACCCAGTTGGTCAGCTCCTCGTCGATCTTCCCGACCGAATCCTTGTACATCCAGTGCGCCGCGACGCCCTTTTCCGCGACCTCGTGCATCGCGCGCGTGCGGATCTGCACCTCGACCATCTTCCCTTCCGGGCCCACGACCGTGGTGTGGATGGACTGATAGCCGTTCTTCTTCGGGACCGAGATGTAATTCTTGAACCGCTCCGGGTTCGGGATGTAGATATCCGACACGATGCCGTACACGGCGAAGCAGTCGTTGTTGTCTTCCGTATCCAGGATGATGCGGATGGCGAAGAGGTCGTAGATCTCCTCGAGCGGCTTGTTCCGTTTGAGCATCTTGTTGTAGATGCTGAAGAAGTGCTTCGGCCGGCCGCTGATTTCGAACTTGAAGCCCGCTTCCTTGAGCCGTTTCTCGATCGGCGCGGAAAACTTGCCGATATACGTCTCGCGTTCGCGCCTGCGGGATTTCAGCTCGCGGGCGATGGCGTCGTACGAATCGCGGAAGAGATACTTGAACGAGAGGTCTTCCAGCTCCCACTTGATGCTCGCGAGGCCGAAGCGGTGCGCGAATGGGGCGTAGATGTCGAGCGTTTCCTTCGCCATCCGCTTCTGCTTGTCCGGCGACAGATACTCGAGGGTGCGCATATTGTGCAGGCGGTCGGCGAACTTGATCAGCATGACGCGGATGTCGTTCACCATGGAGAGCAGCAACTTGCGATAGCTCTCCGCCTGGGTCACCTCGTGGCTCTTGAAGATGTCCGAGATCTTCGTGGCGCCGTCCACGATGTCCGCGACCGTATCGCCGAACTCCGCACGGATGTCGTCGATCTGGTACTCAGTGTCCTCGGCGACGTCGTGGAGCAGCGCGGCAGCGACCGACACGTCGTCGAGCGGGATTTCCTTCGCGACGATCTTGGCGACTTCATAGGGATGGTCGAAGAAGAGCTCGCCGGAAGCGCGCATGTCGTGCCGGTGGGCATTGAAGCCGAACTCGAAGGCGCGCCGGATCAGGGACTCGTCGACGTGGGCGAGGTTCTTCTGCGAGATCAGCAGGAGGTCGTCGAGCTTCTTCTTGTATTTCGGATTGGTCATGGGCGCGGGGACGTTCGACCCTTGAAAAAATATAGGTTCGACGGCAGGAAGAAGCAAGGCGGGCCGAAAAGCCCCCCGGAGGGCTACTTCTTCTTGAACACCAGCGAGACCGGCACCCCTGTAAACGGGTAGTGCTCCCGGAGCCGGTTCTCGAGGAACCGGCGGTAGTTGTCCTCGATCTGGTCGGGAAGGTTGCAGAAGAAGGCGAAGATGGGCGGATCGCTCCGGACCTGCGTGATGAACTTGATTTTCAGCTCCTTGCCCGACCGGGCGCGGGGAGGGAAGCGCGCGATCTCAGGGAGCAACGCGTCATTGAGCTCGCTGGTCTGGATGCGGCGCTGCGCCTCGGCATGGACGGTCTGTGCCGTGTCGATGACCTTGAAGATGCGCTGGCGCGTCAGGGCGGAGACGAAGACGATCGGCAGGTAGTCGTACAGCCGCAGCCGCTCGCGGAGCGCTTTCGTATAGGCGTCGGCAGTCCGATGGTCCTTCTCCACGAGGTCCCACTTGTTCACCGCGATGACCATGGGCCGCTTCCGCGCCATCGCCTCGTCGATCACGTCCAGGTCCTGGTGCTCGAGCCCTTGCGTCGCGTCCAGAAGAATGATGGCGACGTTGCAGCGGTCGATGCTCTTCAGCGTCCGGAGCGCGCTGAAGAACTCAACGCTCTCCTTGATCTTGCTCTTGCGCCGGAGGCCCGCGGTGTCAACGATCAGGATCTCTTCCCCGTGGTACGCCAGGACCGTGTCGATCGGGTCGCGCGTCGTCCCCGGAATGTCGGTGACGATGTGCCGGTCCTCCTGGATGAGCGAATTCACGAACGAGGATTTCCCGACGTTCGGGCGGCCGATGATCGCAAGCCTGAGGCGGCCATCCGCACCCTCGCCCTCGGGATGTTCCTGCATGCCGGCGGTGACCTCATCCAGCATGTCCCCGATCTTCCGTCCGAGCAGGGCCGAGGCTGGTATCGGATTTCCCAATCCGAGCGCGAAGAACTCTCCGACGGCGTATTCGCGCAGGTCGCTGTCCACCTTGTTCACGACGAGCAGGACCTTCTTCTCCGCCTTCCGGAGGATGCGCGCGATCTCGTGGTCGGTCGGAAGCGGGCCGGTGGTGGCATCCACCACGAACATCACGACGTCGGCTTCTTCGATGGCGACCTGCGCTTGCTCGCGGATCGCGGCTTCGATGATGTCGTCGGAGGTGGGGACAAACCCTCCGGTGTCGACGAGCGTGAACGCGCGCCCGGCCCAGTCGGCGTCGGCATAATGGCGGTCCCTCGTGACGCCGGGAAGGTCGTGCACGATGGCATCGCGATGGCCGAGGATGCGATTGAAGAGCGTGGACTTCCCGACGTTGGGACGTCCGACGATGGCGACGAGCGTGCGGTGCATGACTCTACCGGAGAGGCCCCGATCCTGCAATGCCCAGGGTCCCCAGGGCATCGGAGATAGCCTCCGGTCCGGCGGATTTTGAGAGGACGGCGGTGGCGCCAAGCTGGCGCGCCTGAAGGGCGTCTTCCAGGCGCAGCTGTGAACTCATGATGACAACGGGGATATCTTTCAACTGCGCGTCACCCTTCATCGTTCGCAGCACGTCCAGCCCGTGCATTCTGGGAAGGTGCAGGTCGAGCACAACAAGCTCCGGTGTGACGCGGGACGCATCCGCGGCGCGCGCACGGAGGTACTCGATCGCGGACTCGCCGTCATAGACCGAATCGATTTCAGTTGCAGGGCTGCCACGCTGGATGACGTGCCGGGTCAGGCGGATGTGGTCCAGGTCATCATCGACCAGGAGGACGTGACGGAGAGGGGACATGACGTATCAAGGTAGGTAAACACCGCCAGAACCACAATATTGCAGATCGTCCCGAAGATCAGTAGTTTTGATCGGGAGCCACACTGTGATCCTCAAGGTCCATCTCGACAATCCTCAGCCCAGGGCGATCCAGAAGGCGGCGGAGGTCCTCAAAGCCGGCGGCGCGATCATCTATCCCACCGACACGGTGTACGGCATCGGCACGAGCATCGAGGACAAGAACGCCATCGAGAAGATTCACACGCTGAAGCGCCAGAGGCAGGACCGGCCCTTCAGCTTCGTCTGCTCCGACCTGACGCACATCAGCGAATACGCCCATGTGAGCAACGCGGCGTTCAAGATCATGAAACGCCTGATCCCGGGGCCGTATACGTTCATACTGCCGGCGGCGAGGATGAAACATCTTCCCAAGATCCTGGTTTCGAAGCGGAAGACGGTGGGAATCAGGGTGCCCAACAGCCGCGTGACACTGGCCATCGTAAAGGAGCTGGGCCATCCGATTCTCTCGACGAGCGCGACTGGAGAAAACGGCGAGGTTTTGAACGATCCGGATCTGATCGCCGAGCGCTATCGACACAGCGTGGAACTGATCCTGGATGGAGGAGTCCTCACGTCAGAGCAGTCGACGGTGCTTGATCTCACGGAGGAGACCCCGCGGGTCATCCGTCACGGATCGGGCGACGTGTCCTTTCTGGGCTGACGCCTCAATCTCTTTCTGCTCTTCCTGCTCTTTCCACCCTTTCCATCCTTTCACCCTTTCCACTCTTTCTGTCTCTTCGATTACATCGAAGTGTTCTACTATCGCCAACGCATCCACACATCGATCGGGGGTCTCTCCCCCTGGCAGTACGAACAGCTACAGGAAACAGCCTGACTCATTGGCCGGAAAAACGGGGCGACATCACCTTCCTCTCTTTCTGCTTCTCTTGTTTACCCGCTGTCATGAAGTTGCCCCTGACTCCCCTCGAGCTGCGCCAGCTCCCGAAACAGGTCCGTGTGCGCGAGCACCGGCCCCAGGCGCGAGTTGAGCCTCGCGTTGGAAACCCGCTTCGACAGTTTCTTCCCTCCTCCCGAATATTGCAGGTCCGGTCAGCAAGCCGTTCCGCACCGCCCAGTCTCCGATATCCCCCCAACGCCGGGGAGTGCCGTCCGACACGATGAGCTGCTCGCCCCTGAGATCCCTGTTCATAGCCTCGAGGATCGCGGCCGCGAGATCTGAGACATGGACAAGATTCACCCACGAATCAGCCGATGCGATCATTCCGCGCCGCAGCCAGGAAAGCGGATTTCGCGCTGGGTGGGGGCCGAGCGCGGGCCCGTAGATTCCGGAGGCGCGAAGCACCGTCGCACCGAGACTCCTCAGGTACTCCTCCCCCCGGACCCGATCCGATGTCATATCGAGGGCATTGTCCTCGTCCATCTCAACGACTGCCCGCGTGTCTCCTCCTGGTCCCGCGGCCCCGTCCTTCTCTGCCGCTGCATTCTCAATAATATCCCCGGGCCTTCGTTCGTGAACATCTTCTCTGGCTTTCTCCGGGAGGTACGAGGATGTAGTCCCCACGACGACAACGCGCCTTGAGCGGAGGTCGAACTGTTCCGCGAACCTTCTCACCTGCTCGAGCGGGACGGCGGGAAACAGCCAGGCGTAATGGTGCACAGGAGGGAGATGGATCCAGGTCGCCTCGTCCTCGAGCTTGAACCGTATCCAGGGGGTCCCATCCGCGGTTGTCCTGCCGTCAGGCGTTCGGCTTGTCGCCATCGGCGTGAAGCCTGCGCCGTTCCCCGCAGCGAGGAGCGCCTCTCCGGTATAGCCGGAGCCGAGTAGAATGAGTGGCCGTGTCTGAGCGATGGCCATGGACGTGGTCCTGGGGTCGAAGTGAGTGAGATCTGTAGAAGTACTGATTTCGGTCCGTTCTGAAAATGAAGCGGCCCGGCGAACGAGGCCGGGCCAGAAGACGATACGGACTGGATTGTTGCGGATCACGCATCCAGGCTATGGACGGATGCTGAGAGCTACGAGCCGAATTCTTCCTCGTAGTCCGCCATCGCCGCACGCACGACATTGCGGGCGTGCTCGGCGCCGTACACTTTCTCGACAAACACCTTGGCTTCGTCACCGGGTACGAGCTTGTAGGTGGCAAAGTAGTGCCGGAGTCGTTCCACAAGGACGTCAGGGATATCCTTCACGTCCTGCACATTCTGCCAGAACGTGTCGTTGTTGAGGACGGCGATGATCTTGTCGTCCGCTTCATCGTGGTCGATCATGTGGATGCCGCCGATGACGCGGACCTCGAGAATGACTTCTGACCGGCTGATCGGGCGCTCGCTGAGCACGCAGATGTCGAGCGGGTCCCCGTCACCGCGGGCCGCATGAGGCGCAAGAGAGCGCACGCGCTGCGCGCAGTAGGTCCGGGGGATGAAGCCATAGAGCGAAGGAGGTTGCGACGAGCTACGCTGCGGCCGGTCCACGCGCAGGTATCCAGTGGTCTTGTCGACCTCGTACTTCATCAGATCAAACGGCGTGATCTCGATGAATGCGTTGACGATCTCCGGCGGGTTGGGCCCAACGGGAAGCCCGTGCCAGGGATGCGGTCGCCAGCGATAGAACGGATTTGGAAACGCCATAGGGATGTTCTTCTGTCGGGGCGGAGAGATTTGAACTCTCGACCTCTTGGTCCCGAACCAAGCGCGCTAACCGGGCTGCGCTACGCCCCGAGGTTCATCTACCAGGTACCGACGCGGCCGGAGCCTGCGTCCACAGCATTTCAATATAAAGAAACGGACCGCTGAAAGCAATCAAAACAGGTCGCATCGGCCTACAATCAGCTCCCCGGCCCGCCGTCGAATAGCGACAGGACCCTCTCCCCCATCGCCTCGGACAGATCCCGTGGGGTGCAGTCCACCCAGTGGATCCGGTCATCGGCGTTGAACCACGTCATCTGTCGTTTCGCATACCGGCGCGAATTCTGCTTGAAGAGCCTGACCATGTCATCGTAGGCGATCTCCCCGCTCAGGTGCCGGAACGCTTCCGCATATCCTACGGTCTGGAGGGCGTTGAGGGTTGGTCCGTATCCGCGCTCCCCGAGAGTCTTCGTTTCCTCGAGAAGTCCCCCCTCAAGCATTGCCTCGCACCGCCGCTCGATCCGCCGGTAGAGTTCCTCCCTCTCCCATCGAAGCCCGACGAAGAACGGGTCGAATTCCGTTCCGACCTTTCCATCGCGCTGATGGACGGAGAGTGGCGTGCCGGTCTGGCGGTAGACTTCAAGCGCACGGAGGATGCGGCGCGGGTTGGTCGGCGAGATGCGTGCGGCGATATCCGGGTCCACCCGGCGCAGCTCCTCGAGCAACGCACCGACGCCTTTCTTCGTGAGCTCCCGCTCGAGCGCGGCACGCACATCGGGCTGCGCCCCCGGTCCCTCGAACAGTCCGTCGATCAACGACCGGATGTAGAGACCGGAGCCGCCCACCACCAGAGGAAGTCTCCCGCGCGACAGGATACCATCGATAGCCGCGCGCCCGGCACGACCGAATTCACCCGCGCTGTACGGAACGTCCGGATCGACGATGTCGATGAAGTGGTAGGGAACTGCGGAGAGATCTGCCGGCGACGGCTTGGCAGTGCCGATGGTGAGGAAGCGATAGATCTGGCGGGAGTCGGCCGAGACGATTTCTATGTCGCGATGGCGGGCGATGACCCGGGCGACTTCGGTTTTGCCGGAGGCCGTGGGACCGACGAGGACGAGAACCCTCCCTTTCACCATCCCATCTTGCCCACAAGGGGGACGAACTTGAAGCCGCTGAATTCGCGGCGAGTGAATCGGGCGCCATGCCGCGCGATCACCTGCAGGGTCTGGATGTCCCGATCGCCGACCGGAATTACGCACCGTCCGCCGTCCGCGAGCTGGTCCAGGAGGGGCTGTGGAACCTCGGGAGCGCCTGCGGTCACGATGATCGCATCAAACGGCGCGAACTCGCTCCACCCCACGGTCCCGTCGCCCGCTTTCGACGCAATCCGGTACTTCTGTCGCTCAAACAGCCGCCGCGCGCCTGCGAGCAGGTCGGAGTCGCGCTCGATCGTGAAGACCCGGACTCCAAGTTCCGCCAGCACGGACGCCTGGTACCCGGAGCCGGTTCCGACTTCCAGGACTCTCTCTCCCGGCTTCAGTGCAAGGGCCTCGGTCATGATCGCGACGGTGTAGGGTTGCGAGATCGTCTGCCCTTTCCCGATCGGCAGCGCCGAGTCTTCATAGGCGCGCTGCGTGAACGGCTCCTGCACGAACAGGTGGCGTTCGATCCTGCTCATCGCGGCGATCACGCGCTCGTCGGTGATCCCCCTCGCCCTCAGCAGGGCGATCATCTCGGCGCGATCGGTGTCGAAGCGTCCCATAGACGTCAGCCCGGGCTGCTGGTACGCAAGGATCGCCAGGCGGAGACCAGCGTTCGGTCGGCATCCACCGTGAGGCGCGCCTTGAGTTCCTTGCGGAGGGCGGCAGGCGTGAAGCCCCTGGCCAGGGCGCCATTTTCAGCGAGCGACACGGTCCCGTCTTCCTCCGACACGATCACGACGATCACATCCGCCTGTTCGGAGATGCCGAGTCCCGCGCGGTGCCTGGTGCCGAGGAGCTTGCTTTCCCACTGGGTGATATTGGAAAGGGGGAGCGTGCAGCGGGCAGCCTCGACCAGCCGGTCCTTGATGACCACGGCGCCGTCGTGCAGCGGCGACTTGGGGTTAAAGATCGAGAGCAGCAGCGAGCGGCTGACCAGCGCTTCCAGCCGGGTCCCGGTCTCGACGTGCATCCTGATCCCTGTGGCGCGCGTAAAGACGATCAGTGCGCCGGTTTTCCGACGGGAGAGGTCGGTCACGGCCGCGACGACTTCGTTGATCGACTCGTCCACGTCCATCTTGAGGAAGAGCCTGACGATGGGGTTGCGTCCGACGAGGACCAGGAGCCTTCGAAGCTCCGGCTGGAACAGGACGATGAAGGCGATCACCCAGATGTCAGTCAGCGTCCGGAGGATGGCGCTCATGGCCTTGAAGTCGACCGCCTGCGCAACGAGGGAGAACGAGAGGATGATCAGCAGGCCGGCCAGGATCTGAATCGCGATCGTCCCCTTCATCGCCTGGTAGAGCCGGTAGGCGATGAACGAGACCAACGCGATGTCGATCAGGTCGGTCAGCGTGATGGTCAGGAAACCGATGTGAAAGAGTTCCATGTTCCTCAGGATTTGTCGTCGGCGCCCGCGGCGCGGACGGCGTCGGCGACGACGGCGGCGCGGCGAACGGCGCGGACATCATGGACGCGGACCACGTGCGCGCCCGCGAGGATCGCGGCCGTCACGGCTGCCAGGGTTCCTTCGAGGCGCTCTCCGACAGGAAGATCGAGCACGGCGCCAAGAAACGATTTGCGCGAGGGGCCGACGAGGATCGCGGCAGGCATCGTCGAGAACCGGCCGAGGCCGGCGATGAGCCGGTAGTTGTCGCGCACGCTTTTGCCGAACCCGATGCCGGGGTCGACGAACATCTGGGTGATCCCGTGCTGCCGGCCGAGGGCGACGGCGTTCATCAGAACTTCCTCGATCTCGCCGAACAGGTCGTGGTACGAGGTGTCGGCCTGCGTCGTCTGCGGCGTCCCGCGCATATGCATCACGACCGCCGATGCGCCCGCGCGACCGATCACCTCCGGCATGCGCGGATCCCGCACGAACCCGCTGATGTCGTTTACGATGAGCGCCCCCGCGTCGAGCGCCGCCCTGGCCACATCCGATTTGGTGGTGTCGACCGAAACGGGAACCGGGCTTCGCTGTGCGAGCTCGCGGATGACCGGAAGGACTCTTGCCAGCTCCTCGTCCACGGGAACGTCCGGCGCCCCTGCGCCGTATGCCGATCCGCGGGGACGGGTGGACTCTCCGCCCACGTCGATGAAGTCAGCCCCTTCGGAGACCATCTCCAGGGCGCGCTCCACGGCCCGCGCGGGGTCGGAGAACAGGCCGCCGTCCGAAAAGGAGTCGGGCGTCACGTTCAGGATGCCCATGATGTGCGTGCGGGCGCCCAGATCGTACGCCCGTCCGCCGAACTTGAACACCGGCCCGGTGTGCAACACAGATGACCTCCGGTGGTGAACCGCCCGCGGTGATCCGACGATCACCGCGGCGGATCAGACTGTCTTCTTCTTCTCGTACAGCACCCGCCGTTTCGCCTTTGTCTTCTCGACGGCCTTCTTGTGCTTCTTGCGGACGTTACGCGTCTTCTTGTTCATGCATGCTCCATGCTGGGATCAGGGATAACCGTCATTCGCCGCGATCTTCTCGAGAGGTTCGATCTGATCGAGCAACGGAATGGCGCGTTTGAAATTTCCAACGATGATAGCCAAAACTGTGGCGAACCGCAACAAAGAAACCTGTCCCGGCGGGGAGAACCCTCACGGGACCTCTCCCACCGAGACAGGTTGGTAAGGACGACCGCACACTACTGCTGGAGTGCCTCGTACCAGGACGCCTGGATCGCTTCCAGCCGTTCCGCGCTGGCAGCGCCAGGGTCATCGACGAAACCCGGCAACGCCGACACCAACGCCGCGAGCTCCTGCGGCGCAACACGGAGCGGGTTGCGCCCCGGGTGCGTCGCCGCCAGCGCGGCGGCGATTGCCTCGACGTCCTGCCAGGTCAGCGTCATGGGGGCGGACTTACTTCGCGTACTTCGTGAACCGGGCGTTGACGCGGCCCCAGTGGAGGTTCGCGATGAAGTTGTCGATGTACGCGGCGCGCTTCGGGCCGTCCTTGTGATAATAGGCGTGCTCGAACACGTCGACCGGGATAAGGGGGATGCCCCCCCAGATGGCGCCGTAGTGGTGCTCATCCACCGTGACGTTCAGCAGGCGTTTGGAATACAGCATGTCGTACACGAGCACGCCCCAGCCGCTCAGCTTCGCGGACACGGCGGACGCCTTGAAGTCTGCCTTCCACGCATCCACGGATCCGAACTCTTTTTCGATCGCCGCCTTCACGTCGGGGCCCTTCGAGATGTCGCCGTCGCCGCCCATCACCTCCCAGTAGATGTCGTGCAGCACCGTGCCGGCGTGGTTCCAGGTGGTGCGGCGCTTCAGCTCGCCGATCGACGCTGTAGTTGCCGTTGGCGGCCGACCGGTCGGCGGTTTCGAGCGCCTTCTCGATCGTGTTCAGGGCAGTCACGTACCCCTTGTGATGCGTGTTGTAGTGCCAGTCCGACGTCTCCGCATCGATCACGGGGAGCGAGGATCTTCTTCGCCTCTTCGTCCGAGTACGGACGCGGATTGAACTTCCATTCGTACGCCATTGTACTGATCTCCTTCTGAGGTTGACTTGATGTTGGAATGCCGATTGATCCCGCCTTCCGCGGGAGAGCGGCAGAGCATGCTGCCCGCCGCGAGTGTTCGAACAAACGTGCGCCGTTTCACTGGTCGCCTGCCTTTCGTGTTCTCATCAGACGCCGAACGAGCTGCCGCAGCCGCACGTGCGCGACGCCTGCGGATTGTTGAAGACGAACCCCTTGCCGTTCAGGCCGTCGCTGAAATCAAGCACGGTTCCGGACAGATAGAACAGGCTCTTCTGGTCGATATACACTTTCACGCCCTGGCACTCGAACACCCTGTCGGTATTCTTCGCCTCCGCGTCGAACCCGAGCACGTACGAGAGCCCGGAGCAGCCTCCGCCCTTGACGGACAGGCGCAGCCCGTGTTCGGCGGGGATGTTGTTGGCGGCCTTCAGCGCGAACGACTTCCGCCGCCGCCTTGTCGGTCAGTTCGATCGATTCGTTCAGGACGGGCCTGTCAAGCGTGGTGTCGGTGGACATCGTGTATCTCCTTGTTGTCAGAAGCAGTGCTAGAATCCGAGTTCAAGTTTCGCAGCCTCGCTCATCATGCTGGGGTTCCAGGGCGGGGACCAGACGACGTTCACCCGCACGGCGGTCACGCCCTGCACCTTCCCGACCCTCATTTCGACGTCGCGCGGCAGCGATTGGGCCGCCGGGCAGTGGGGCGAGGTGAGCGTCATCGTGACAGTCACGACACCATCAGTGCCTGCCGCGACGTCATAGATAAGTCCCAGGTCGTAGATGTTCACCGGAATCTCGGGGTCATAGCAGAGGCGGATCGCCTCGACCGCCTGATTCTGGATCACCGTCTGCTCGATCGTGCTGAGGCCCTGGGTGACCGGGGTTGTGTTCTCTGCCGCATCCATAGTGTCTCTTCCTCTCAACCGATTGTCCGGTGCCCGGCTCCGGTTGTGACGCTGCGGGGCTGTCGGGCCGCCGCTGCCGGTCTATTCCGTCGTCACGGTGCCGCCGGAGTCTTCCTGCAGCGCCGAGTGCAGCGTATGCCACGCCAGGCTCGCGCACTTCACGCGCGCCGGGAATTCGCTTACGCCGGCAAACGCGGCGAGCTTTCCGACGGCGTCCCCTTCCGACCCTTCGCCCGTTCACCATCCGGTGGAACGACCGGTAGATCACCTCGGCTTCGGGGACGGTTTTTCCTTTCATGAGCGACGTCATGACGGACGCCGAGGCCTTTGATATCGCGCAACCCGCTCCGGTGAAGCTGACGTCCGCGATCCGGCCGTCATGCACCTTCACGTAGACCGTGTAATGGTCTCCGCACAGAGGGTTGTACCCTTCGACGGACCGCGTGGCATCCTCCATCGCACGAAAGTTGCGCGGACTCCTGTTGTGGTCGAGGATGACCTCCTGGTACAGCTCGCGAAGCGGGGACATTATCCGAGGACCTCGATGACTTTGTGCAGGGCGCGCTCGAGCGCGTCCACTTCCTCTTTTGTGTTGTAGAACGCGAGCGACGCGCGGGCGGTCGCCGGCACCCCGAAGCGCTGCATCACAGGCTGGGCGCAGTGATGGCCCGTCCGGACCGCGATGCCCTCGTGATCCAGAATGGTCCCGATGTCGTGCGGATGGATGCCTTCCATGACGAACGAGAGCACGCTTGCCTTGTGCTTCGCGGTCCCGATAATGCGGAGGCCGGGCACAGTCTGCAGTTTCTCGGTCGCGTACATCAGCAGCTCATGCTCGAATGATTCCACCGCATGGATCCCGACCTGCTGCAGATAATCGATCGCCGCCCCCAGGCCGATCCCCCCGCCGATGTTCGGCGTACCCGCTTCGAACTTGTACGGAAGATCGTTATAGATGGTCTTCTCGAACGTCACCGACCGGATCATGTCGCCACCGCCCTGGTACGGAGGCATCGCCTCCAGCAGCGCCGTCTTCCCGTAGAGAATGCCGACGCCCGTCGGCCCGAACATTTTGTGCGACGAGAACGCATAGAAGTCGGCATCCAGGTCGCGCACGTCCACGGCCAGGTGCGGCACGGCCTGCGCGCCGTCGACCAGGACCGGAATCCCGCGTTCATGAGCGATCGCCACCATCTCGCGGACCGGGTTGATCGTCCCGAGCGCATTCGACACGTGGGTGATCGCCACGATCTTCGTCCGCGGAGTGAGCAGCCGCCGGTAGTCGTCCAGCTCCAGCTCGCCGCGATCGTTCATGGGGATCACCTTCAGGCGCGCCTGGCGTTCCTCGCACAGCATCTGCCAGGGGACGATGTTGGAGTGGTGCTCCATGGCGCTGACAAGGATTTCGTCGCCCTCGCGCACCATCGTCCGTCCGTACGTCCCCGCCACGAGATTGATCGCTTCGGTCGTCCCCCGCACGAAGATGATCTCCCGTTCGTGCGCGGCGTTGACAAATAACTTCGTTTTCCTGCGGACGTCCTCGTACGCCAGCGTGGCACGCTCGCTGAGGAAGTGCACTCCGCGGTGGATGTTGGAGTTCTCCTCCTCGTAGTAGCGCATCATCGCATCGATCACCACCTGCGGCTTCTGGCTCGTCGCGGCGTTGTCGAAGTAGATGAGCGGCTTCCCGTTCACCCACTGGCGGAGGAGCGGGAAATGGTGCCGGCACATCGCAACGCTCGGCGACTGACTCTGGGGCGGAGCCGGAGCCGGCGCCTGGATCTCCTGGATCACTGTGCCTGTCGTCATGCGTCAGCCTGCGATGCGGCCCTCGCGAAGCCTGGTGTGGAGCAGCGTGTCGAGCTGCTCGCGGAGCGGCTCGACGTGAACGCGGTCAATGACATCAGCCGCGAATGCAAAGGTAAGCATGTCTCTGGCGGCGATCTCGTCGATGCCGCGCGCGCGCAGATAGAAGAGCTGTTCCTCGTCGAGCTGCCCCACCGTCGCCCCGTGCGTACACTTCACGTCGTCGGCGAAAATCTCGAGCTGCGGCTTCGTGTCGACGGTCGCGTCGTCGGACAGCAGCAGGGTCTTGTTCGTCTGCTTGGCGTCGGTCTTCTGCGCGTCCTTCCGCACGAAGATCTTGCCGTTGAACACCCCGCGCGAGGTGCCGTCGAGGATCGACTTGTACAGCTCATGGCTCTGGCAGTGCGGCTTCGCGTGATCGATCACCGTATGGTTGTCGATGATCTGAGAGCCCGTCGCGAGCGAGAGGCCGTTCAGCGTGCAGGTGGAGCCGGGTGCGTCCAGGACGGCGGTCACCGTGTTGCGGACGATCGACCCGCCGAACGAGATCGAGTTCGACGTCACGGTGCTGTTGCCGAGCTGGTACAAATTGATGGTCCCGACGTGGTACGCCGCGACGTCCTCCATTTGCAGCCGGTCGTGCTCGACGGTCGCGTTCTCCCCCACCACCAGCTCCGATACGACGTTTGTCAGGTACGCTCCGCTTCCGAGCGCAACGTAGCTTTCGACGATCGCCACCCTGCTGTTGCGCCCGACGACGAACAGGTTCCGCGGAGCCGCCAGCAGAGGCTCGCTCCCCGGGAGCGCGATATAGAGCAGATGGATCGCCTCAGGGAGGTCGGTGTTGTCGGGAACGTAGAGGAACGCCCCGTCCTGCATGAACGCCGCGTTGAGCGCGGTGAACCCGTTTTCATCGACCCGCGCGTGGTGCGAGAGGTGCTGCGTCACCAGGTCCGGGTGACGCTCAATCGACGCGGCGAGGCCGTCGACGACCACTCCCGCCGGCGCCGTCCCCGGATCGGAGAGCTCAGGAATGAGGTGTCCGTTCACAAAGACCAGCCGGTGCCCGGCGTGGCCGTGGAACAGGAACCGATCGATCTGCTCCATGGACACGGCTCCATCCGCAGGCCTGCTCGCCGGAAGGAAGTTGGTGCGGGCGATAGGATTGACGTTCGTAAAGCGCCACTCTTCGTCGCGGGTAGTCGGGAAGCCGAGCTCCTCGAACCGCGCCAGGGCCGCGCGCCTCAGCACGTGCACGCGCGAACCGGCGCTGCCGTTCAGCCCACGGGCCGCGTGGTCAAACCGGTCGCGATACCACTGCGAGACGTTCTGGTTCAGCGTGGTCATGCCTTCTCCGCCACTTCTTCAATGATCCAGTCGTACCCCTTCTCCTCCAGCTTCAAGGCCAGATCCCTGGTCCCCGATTTGACGATGCGGCCGTCCACGAGCACGTGCACGAAATCCGGAACGATATAGTTCAGGAGCCGCTGGTAGTGCGTCACGAGAATGATCGCATTGTTCTTCGAGCGGAGCCCGTTCACGCCCTGGGCGACGATCCTGAGGGCGTCGATGTCGAGGCCCGAGTCGGTTTCGTCGAGGATGGCGAGCGTCGGCTCCAGCACGGCCATCTGGAAGATCTCGTTCCGCTTCTTCTCGCCGCCGGAGAATCCTTCGTTGACGTTTCTGCTGAGGAGCGCCTGGTCCATCTCGACCAGCTTCATCCGCTCCTTGACCAGCTGCAGGAACTCCATGGCGTCAAGCTCTTCGAGCCCGCGGTGCTTGCGGATGGCGTTCAGCGCGGCCTTCAGGAAGTAGCTGTTCGTAACGCCGGGAATCTCCACGGGGTACTGAAACGCGAGGAACAGGCCCTCGCGCGCGCGTTCTTCCGGATCCATGTCCAGCAGATCCATCCCCCGGTAGATGACCTGGCCTTCCGTCACGTCGAACGCATCCCTGCCGGCCAGGACGCCTGCGAGCGTGCTTTTGCCCGACCCGTTCGGGCCCATGATGGCGTGCACCTCGCCCGCGCGAACCGTCAGCCCGATGCCTTTCAGGATTTCATTCCCTTCGACGCCGGCGTGCAGATTCCGAATCTCCAACATTGTCGCTACCTCGTATGCGTTGTTATGTGCTGATGCATCGCGCGGCGTTACCCGACGCTTCCTTCAAGACTGACGCCGAGAAGCTTCTGCGCCTCCACGGCGAATTCCATCGGCAGCTCGCGGAACACCTCCTTCGCGAAGCCGTTCACGATCATGTTCACGGCGTCCTCCGTCGACAGCCCGCGCTGCTTCAGGTAGAAGATCTGGTCCTCCCCGATCTTCGACGTGGACGCCTCGTGCTCCACGGTGGACGACGTGTTCTTCACTTCGATATAGGGGAACGTGTGCGCGCCGCATTTGTCGCCGAGGAGCAGTGAGTCGCATTGCGAGAAATTCCGGGCGCCGGTCGCGCCTTTCTTGACCTCCACGAGCCCGCGGTACGAATTCTGTCCGAACCCCGCGGAGATGCCCTTGGAGACGATCGTGCTCCTGGTGTCCCGTCCGATGTGGGTCATCTTCGTCCCCGTGTCGGCCTGCTGCCTGCGGTTCGTGACCGCGACCGAGTAGAACTCCCCGACGGAATTGTCGCCGATCAGCAGCACGCTGGGGTATTTCCAGGTGATGGCGGAGCCGGTCTCGACCTGCGTCCAGGAGATCTTGGAATTCACGCCCGCGCACTTCCCGCGCTTCGTGACGAAGTTATAGATGCCTCCGCGCCCTTCGGCGTCTCCGGGATACCAGTTCTGCACAGTCGAATACTTGATCTGGGCGTTGTCCAGGGCGACCAGCTCGACCACCGCCGCGTGCAGCTGGTTCGTGTCGCGGATCGGCGCCGTACAGCCTTCCAGGTAGCTGACGTAGGCGCCCTCGTCCGCGACGATAAGCGTGCGCTCGAACTGACCGGTGTCGGCTGCGTTGATCCGGAAGTATGTCGAGAGCTCCATCGGCGCCCGCACCCCTTTCGGGATATAGCAGAACGACCCGTCGCTGAAGACGGCGGAATTCAGCGCGGCAAAGAAGTTATCGTTTGCCGGGACGACCGAACCCAGGTACTTCTTCACGAGCTCGGGGTGCTCGCGCACCGCTTCCGAAAACGACATGAAGACGATCCCCAGCTCGCCGAGCTTCTCCTTGAACGTGGTCGCGACGGACACGCTGTCGAACACCGCGTCCACGGCGACCCCCGCCAGGCGCGCCCGCTCCGCGAGTGGAATGCCGAGCTTCTCGTAGGTGCGCAGCAGCTCGGGGTCGACTTCGTCGAGGCTTTTCGGCAGCGACTTCTGCTTCGGCGCGGAGTAGTACACCATGTCCTGGTAGTCGATCTTCGGGTAATGGACATTCGCCCAGGTCGGCTCTTTCATGGTCAGCCAGTGGCGGTACGCCTTCAGGCGCCACTGGAGCAGCCACTCCGGCTCGCCCTTCTTCGAGGAGATCGTCCTGATGACGTCCTCGCTGAGACCCTTGGGGACCGCATCGGCCTCGATGTCGGTCACAAACCCGTACTTGTACTCCTTGTTCGCAAGGGTCTCGATCGTCTGTGTCGCGGTGCTCATCTGGTGTTCGCCTGCGTTGTCTGCTGGGTCCTGTTGCGTGAATTACGCCTGCGTCCCTGAGGCGGGCCCGGACACGGCCCCGGGGGCGGAGGCCTGGGCTGGCGTTGCGACCTTTGTCGGGCCGGCGGAGGGTCCTGAGCCGGCGGAGGCCGCAGGCTTCTCCACCTTCGGCGTTTTGAATTCCGGGTATCGGAGCGTCCACGTCTGCCGGTCGATGCCCACGAAGATTTTCTCCTGCTCCATCCGCTGAACGAACTCCCGCGCCAGCCGTTCGGCCTCGACGTAGCTGACCTTCACGCCCTGTTCGCGCACCATGGCCTGGATTCCGTACTGAATATCCCGGAAGAAGACGTTCGACTGATGAAAAACCTTGAATCTGTTGCTGAGGTCTTTCAGAACTGCCGTGTGCTCCTTGATCATCGATGCTGCCTTTTCATTTGCTGACATTGACAACCTGCCGTTCGAATCGCCGTGAATGACGCCCCTGGAATCGCCATGTCCTACGCCGGCACGCCCGCTGTCCGACGCTCCCGCTGCTGCTGCACGACCCCTGCGACCCTGCCGGCCGCGTACACAACATCCTCTTCTGCGGTGAACCGTCCGAGTCCGAAGCGCAGCGTGGCACGAGCGAGTTCCGGCCGAAGCCCGATGGCCCGAAGCACATGGGACGGCTCCGGAGCGCTCGAGCTGCAGGCGGAGCCTGCCGAGACCGCAACGTCTTTCATATCCATCATCAGTCCGTCGGCACGCGTCCCCGGGAACGTCAGGTTCGCGTTGTTCGGGAGACGGAATTCTGGGTGCCCGTTGACGATCACATCCCCGAGAGACGCTTCCATCAGCGCCACAAACCGATTCCTCAGGTCCCGGACGCGCGACGGCTCGTGCGTGAGATATTCGCGGGCGATGCGCGCAGCAGCGCCGAATCCCACAATCGCGGGGACGTTCAACGTCCCGGACCGGAGGCCGCGCTCATGTCCTCCGCCGTCGATCTGCGTCTGCATGCGCATGCGCGGCGAGGTTTCCCTGACGTACAGCGCTCCCGTACCCTTCGGACCGTACATCTTGTGCGCGCTGAAAGACATCAGATCGACGCCGAGCGCGTTCACGTCGACCGGAATATTCCCGACTGCCTGTGTCGCATCCGAGTGCAACAACACGCCTCGCGCGCGGCAGAGGCGCGATATCGCCCGCAGATCCTGCATCGTCCCGATTTCGTTGTTGGCGAGCATCACGCTCACCAGCATCGTCCTCTCAGTGAGGGCGGCTGACAATTCTTCGAGCGCGATACGGCCGTAGCGGTCGACGGGAAGGATCCTGACGGTCCAACCGCGGCGCTCGAGCGTGCGGCAGGTATCCAGCACGGCACGGTGTTCGGTCGCGACCGTGATGATCTCCCGCCCTCCGCCGCTCGACCCTTCCGCAACACCCTTGACGGCGAGGTTGATCGACTCGGTCGCACCGCTCGTGAAGACGATCTCGCGCGATGAGGCGCCGACCAGCGTGGCGACGTCCGACCTTGCTCCCTCGACAGCGGCCTCCGCCTCCCATCCGTACACGTGCTGCCTGCTCGCCGCATTGCCGAAGCGTTCCGTGAAATATGGAAGCATCGCGGCGAGCACGCGCTCATCCACAGGCGTGGTCGCATGCGCATCGAGGTATATCGGTGTCCGGTGTCCCATCACACAATCTCCGCCAGCGTCATACTCGAGAACGCACGTTCGATGTTGGCCTGAACCTTCGTGAGCGGCGACTTGATGGTGCATGTCGACGCGACGCCGCAGCTCTCGGCCCCGTCAACCATACACTGCGCGATGCCGAGCCTGCTCCCCTCGATCGCGTTGATGATGCCTGAGACGGTGATCGCCTGCGGCTCCCTTGCGAGCATGTAGCCGCCGTGCACACCCTGGACCGACATGATCAGCCCCGCCCTCGTCAGCCGCTGGAGCACCTTCGCAAGGAGCTCGTAGGGAATGCCATAGGCGTCCGCGATCTCCTTGGCGGTTACCAGGTCGCCATGGGGCCTCGTAGCGATGTGCCGGATGGCGATCAGCCCGTATTCAGTTTTTTTCGAGAGACGAACCACGATCTACGACCTAATCAGTCCTATTTATTCCCACAAAAAAAGCACTTCCCGAGTGCATTATACTAAACAGCCAGTATTCGTTCGAGGTTCCTTGGTTGCCATGGCGTACGAACCTCAACTGCCATAATTTAACGATTTTCTTCGCAACTGTCAACGATTCAGCCGGCGTTGCGCGTGCGGAGCCGGGAGATCATCGGGTCCCGCGTTGCATGGCGCCCCGGAATTGGCTATTATGACGGTCGATGCAAGCAATTACCGCCGATTCCCTCTCGAAAACCTACGTCACGGGCCTCACCTCGCGCCGCCAGGTAAAGGCGCTGGACAATGTGAATCTCCAGGTGTCCACGGGCGAGATCTTTGCCCTCCTCGGCCCGAACGGCGCCGGCAAGACCACATTCCTGCGAATTCTCCTCTCGCTGGTTCAACCGACCGCGGGCAAGGCATCGATGCTCGGCGCAGACATCCCGAACACCCAGGTCCGAAGCCGCATCGGGTTCCTCCCGGAGAACCACCGGTTCCCGATGTTCCTGACCGGCGAGCACGTCCTCCGGTTTTTCGGCAAGCTCGCTGGCGTCCCGACTCCGCTTCTCGACCAGCGGATCCCCGTGCTTCTCGATCTGGTCGGCATGACCCAGTGGCGCACCATGAAAGTGCGGACGTACTCCAAGGGCATGCTCCAGCGGTTGGGACTTGCTCAGGCGATGATCAACGACCCCGACCTCCTCTTTCTCGACGAGCCGACCGATGGCGTCGACCCCGTCGGGCGCAAGGAGATCAGGGACGTTCTCCGCACGCTCAAGGAGCAGGGGAAGACGATTTTCCTGAACTCGCACCTCTTGTCGGAAGTCGAAGCGATCTCCGATCGCGTCGCGATCCTCGACAAGGGGGTCCTTGTCCGCATCGGGACCGTAAGCGAGCTCACCGTATCGGAAGACCGGTACGTGATCCTGACCGCAGCGCCGCCCCCCGCTGCATTCTGGACAGAGGCGAGCGCGCTGGTGCTGGGAATCTCCCCAACCCCCGAGGGCCTCGACGCGAAGGTCAGCTCCGTCGCCGACCTGAATCGCATCATCGACCTGCTTCGCAAGCACGGCGCCGAGATCACCGGGCTGTCGCAGAAGCGCAGCTCCCTGGAAGAATCGTTCCTCTCCCTCATCCGTCCGGGGGGACAGGCATGAAGATTCTCGCGCTGATACAGTACACGTTCCGGGAACTCATCGCGCGCGCGACGTTGATCGTGCTCGCCGCAATTTCCACGCTGATCCTCCTCTTCTCTCTGCTCGCCTTTTCGACCCGCGCGACGGATGAGGGGACGATCGTGCGGTTGTTCGGGAACGACATCTCCCCGGCCCTCACGGGCGAGGCGCTGGAGCAGTTCGTGGCGCAGATGCAGTCCGGTTTCTCCGGCGGGCTCTTCCTCGGCGTCATCCTGTTCGGCGTGCTGGCGACGGCGGGGGCGATCCCTGACATGCTCGAGCGCGGCACGGTTGACCTGTATCTCTCCAAGCCCATACCGCGCTGGCAGCTCCTGCTGGGCAAGTATCTCGGCGCGGTCGCCGTCGTGTTCGCGAACATCCTCTACTTCATCGGAGCGCTCTGGCTGATCTCCGGCCTCCGCCTCGGCGTCTGGAACATGCCGTTCCTGTTGTCCGCCATCGCGCTAACGCTGGTGTTCGCCTGCCTGTACGCGGTCATCGTTTTCATATCCGTCCTCACACGCACGACGGCTGTCGCGATTCTGACCGCCTTCCTGCTGATCATCCTCGTGGAGCCGATTCTTGCGGGGCGGCAGACGAGCCTTTTCCTCCTTTCCGAGAACCAGGTCTTTCGGGCGGTTCTGGACGGCATCGCGTACGTCCTCCCCCAGTTGTCGGGTGCCCGGCTTGCGATCGCCCGTCACATCATAAACCAGCCGGTCGAATGGGGTCCGATGGTGCAGTGTCTCGCCTCCGGCGCGGGGTTTTTCGCGCTCGGGGCATGGATCTTCCACCGCCGGGATTACTAGGGGCTCAGGCGGGGATGCGCAGCCGTCCGTCGGGGTCGATCCCCCGCGCAACCCGCCACGTCTCATTGCTTGGCTGAGGGATTCTTTGTATCTTCTGACGATGTAAGCCTTTTCAGGCCGGGCGTCCGTACCTGCTCTTTGCACGCCGCCTTGTTGTGGCCCTTCCACCGCACCCGCCATCGCCCCGGTCTTGATTCCCCGAGGGTTGCGCCCCGGCCTCTCATCGGCGGCCCATTCAAATCCGGATCAAACAAATATGGCTGAAAAACTGAGGTTTGAGGATCTCCAGTCTCCGCTGATGACCAGGCGGAAAGGGGACGACAAGTTCCGCCGTATCGGCATCATCGGGCTCGGCATCATGGGCCAGGGGATCGCGGAAACGGTCTCGAGCGCCGGTATCGAGGTGATCGCGCTCGAGCGGGACGACAGCGGTTTGAAGGCAGGCCTCGATGGGTTGTCAAAGGCGATGGACATCGAGATCAAGCGATGGGGAAAGACTGCATCCGAGAAGCGCGCGGTGCTCTCGCGCGTCAAAGGCACAACGAACCTGGCCGACCTGAAGGACTGCGACATTGTGGTAGAGGCGATCGACGAAAACTTTGACCGCAAGCGCAAACTCATCCTGGATTTCTACGCCATCGGGAAAGAGGGAGCCACGTTCATCTCCAACACGTCCACCCTCAGCCTGACACGCCTGGCCGAAGGGTCGAAGCGGCCCGACAGGATCATCGGCATGCACTTCCTGAACCCCGTCCCGCGCGTGCCGCTCGTCGAGATCATCCGCGGGATGAAGACCAGCGACGAGACTTATCAGCTCGTGAGGACGTTTGCGAAGCGCATCGGCAAGACGCCGGTCGAAGTGTTCGAGTACCCCGGCTTCGTCACGACGCGCGTGATCCTCCCGCTGCTGAACGAGGCGGCGCACGTCCTCATGGAAGGGATCGCGAAGGCGGAGGATATCGACACCGCAATGTCGCTCGGATATGACATGCAGGCCGGACCGCTCGAGATGGCGGACTCCATCGGGCTGGACGAGGTCCTGATGTGGATGGAAACCCTGTTCCACGAGCTCGGCGAGCCCCGGTACAGACCATGCCCCCTGCTCCGCCGCATGGTGCGGGAAGGGAAGCTGGGCAAGAAGAGCGGCCAGGGTTTCTTCAAATACAACGAAATTGGAAAGCGGATATGAACGTCCTCGTCCTGAATTGCGGAAGCTCCTCTGTCAAGTATCAGCTTGTCGATGTGGATGCGCGCAAGATGCTCGCCCGCGGGGTGGTTGACCGTATCGGGATGAGCGGCGCCACACTGTCGAACACCCGTCATGACGGCGACGAGATCCGGATCGCAGGCGAGATCGTCGACCACACGATCGCCATCGAGTACATTCTGGCCGTCCTCCTCAGCAGGAATCACGGCGTCATCGGCGACAAGTCGGACATTCACGCCGTCGGCCACCGGGTCGTGCACGGCGGCGAAACGTTCTCGGGATCGGTCCTGATCACCGACGAGGTCATCAAGACGCTGCGCGACAACATCGAGCTGGCCCCGCTGCACAACCCCCACAATCTTCGCGGCATCAGCGCGTGCGAGGCGGCGCTGCCCGGCACGCCGCAGGTCGGCGTATTCGACACGGCCTTCCACCAGCGCATGCCGCGGAAGGCGTTTCTGTACGGCATCCCGTACTCGCTCTACACGCAGTACAAGATTCGCCGGTACGGGTTCCACGGCACCTCCCACCGGTATGTCGCCGACCAGGCCTCCGCGATGCTCGGGAAGCCATTGCGCCAGCTGAAGCTCGTCACCTGCCACCTCGGCAACGGATGCAGCATGGCCGCGGTCGACGGCGGCGTGTCGGTCGACACCTCGATGGGCTTCACCCCGCTCGAAGGCCTGCTGATGGGTACGCGGAGTGGCGACCTGGACGCCTCGTTGATCCTGTACGTCATGGGGAAAGAAGGACTGACGCTGAGCGAAGCGGGGACGCTGCTGAACAAGCACAGCGGACTGCAGGGGATCTCCGGCATCAGCAGCGACATGCGCGAGATCGTCGCCGAGATGAAGAACGGCGACAAGAAGGCGACGTATGCCTTCGACGTGTTCACGTACCGCGTGAAGAAGTACATCGGCGCGTACGCTGCCGCCATGGGGGGTGCCGATGCCGTCGTGTTCACCGGGGGCATCGGGGAAAACAGTGCGGAGGTGCGTCAGGTATCCTGCGCCGGCCTGGATTTCCTGGGCATCACCGTCGACGCCCAGGCGAACGAGTCGTCCGAGCGCCAGAAGGATATTTCCGCGAAGGGTTCGAAGACCCGGGTCCTCGTGATCCCGACGAACGAGGAGCTCGTGATCGCACTGGATACGATGGAGATCGTGAAGGCGCGGAACGCGGCAAAGGCGGCAAGCTAAGGTTCTATCAGTCGGGCTTTCCCGGAGGTCCGGTCGATCAACATCTGCCGGACCTCTTTCGCCTTCGAGCGTCGGATATCGATCGTCAGGAGAGCCTCCGTCCCGTATTCGGTCCGGACGATTTTCCCGCCCGCTCTCGCGGCCGCGGAGATCACATCGCCGATGAGCTCGTTGGGGACAGCCACCCGCACCGCCTCCGTCAGGATTCGCTGCACCCTTCCCGCGCGCAGGAGCGCCGCTTCGGCTGCCTCGGCGTAGGCCCTGCGCAGGCCGCCCACCCCGAGCTTGGTCCCCCCGAAGTACCGTGTCACGATGAGCACGGCATCGCTCACTGAGGCATGCTGCAATGCGAGGAGGATCGGCTTGCCTGCGGTCCCCGAGGGCTCACCCCCGTCGCTGAACCGCTCCTGGCCTCCCGTGGGCCCGATTCTGTACGCGAAGCAGTGATGCGTGGCGTCATGGCGGGCTTTCCTGATGGACTCCAGCTCGCGGAGCGCCGCCTCCGGAGTCTCGACCGGGGCAAGGAGTGCGAGGAACCTCGACCCCTTGACCTTCGTCTCCGCGTGCACCGGCGCAGCGACCGAGGAGTATTCGTCGATCATGCTTCAATATACGAAGGAGACGATCATGTTGCAGGTTACTGCGGGCTGTCGTATCTTCTGCGCGATGCGGGAGACGACATGAAAATCGGGATGGTGTGCTATCCGACCTATGGCGGAAGCGGGGTCGTGGCGACGGAGCTGGGCAAGGCCCTGGCCGAGCGCGGCCACGAGGTTCATTTCATCAGCTATGCCCTTCCGATGCGGCTCGACGGATACAGCGGGAACGTCTACTATCACGAAGTGGAGATGGCGAGCTACCCGTTGTTTGAGTTTCCCCTGTACACGCCGGCACTTGCCAGCAAGATCGTCGAAGTCAGCCGCTTCGAGAACCTCGACCTCATCCACGCGCACTACGCCATTCCGCACGCAATCAGTGCGTACCTGGCGAGGAAGATCACGGGCGGGGCGCTGAAGGTGATCACCACGCTGCACGGAACGGACATCACGCTGGTCGGCCTCGAACCCAGCTTCCTGGCGGTGATGAAGTTCAGCATCGAGGAGAGCGACGGGGTGACGGCCGTCTCGCGCTTCCTTCGCGAAAAGACGACGACGAACTACGGGATCGACAAGGACATCCGCGTGATTCCGAACTTCGTGGACACCACCAAGTTCCGGCGCGAGGAGGTCAGCAGGATCCGGCGGCAATTCGCGCCGGACAACGAACGCGTGCTCATCCACGTGTCGAACTTCCGGCCCGTGAAGCGCGTCGGCGACGTTATCAAGATCTTCGCGGATGTCCGGAAAAAAGTGCCGGCGAAGCTGTTGCTGGTCGGCGACGGCCCGGACCGTTCGGCGTGCGAGCTCCTCACGCGGGAGCTGGACCTGCAGGAGCATGTCCGGTTCCTGGGGAAGCAGATCGAGCTTGTCCCCCTCCTTTCATCCGCCGACCTCATGCTGATGCCCAGTCAGTCCGAAAGCTTCGGGCTTTCGGCTCTGGAGGCCATGGCCTGCGAGGTCCCGGTCATCTCCTCCAGCGTGGGGGGGCTGCCGGAACTGCAGGTCCATGGAGAAACCGGCTATATCGCGGAAATTGGGGATATCGACAGGATGTCGCGGTACGCCATCGAGCTCCTCACGAGCGATGCCAAACGTGCCCGGTTCGGGGCCGCCGCACGCCGCCGGGCGGTCGAGGCATTTGACACTCAAAAAATTATTACGCAGTATGAGGCCTATTATGAGGAGTGCCTTGCCGTCGGTGCCTGAACAAGCGGCATTCCGGCGAGGGTGAACACCAGGACCTAGACCACGGGACCAAGGCAAAAGGAAATGATGGACGCTGTGCGCTGGAACAAGACGAAGAAGCCGACCCTCGAGGAGCTGAAAGCGGCGTTGGTGCGGCAGGGACTTGAGTGCGAACTGTATTCGGATCCGCCGAAGCTGAAGTACGGAAGGCACAAACACGACTTCGACGACTTCATCGTGATTGTGTCCGGCAGAATGAAGCTCATCACCGATCACCACGAGTGGGTCCTGAAACCCGGCGACAGGCTCGACATCCCCGCCAACACCATGCACGCGGCCGAAATGCTCGGGACGACCGAAGTCCAGTACCTCTCGGCGGCCAAGTAGCCGACCTCCCGGTTGAGAGGGGACGCAGTCGCCCCACCCGGCAGAGCTGCACAGCCCCGTCCCGCTAACGCGGGGCGGGGCTGTGAGTTTTTCCGGCGCGACCTACATTTCTATGTGACGTGAACTGCGCCTCATCGCGCCCGCTGTGCCGTCCTGGACATCAGGAGCCGATCCAGGACTGCGACTCCCAGCAGGACCAGGACGAGTCCGAACCCCAGGCGGAGTCCGCTCGCTGACACCGCGGGGAGCAACCGGGAGACGAACCCCGCGAACGACCGGGTTGCCTGGTCGACCGCCGATCCGACTGCGGCGTACGCTTCGGCGGCAGATCCTGCCGCGCCTGGCAGGGCCGAGGTCGAGACGGTGCCTGTCCAGGCGAAGACCGCAAGCAGAATTCCGCCGACGACCAGCATCGCGAAGACATACGGCAGCGCGCCCACCGCACGGACGAAAAGCGATTGGCGGGGCGAAATGCCGACGCGCAGCATGATGGAGCGAACGAGATCGCTGCCGGCCTTCTCGGCGGGGACGGAGCGGGCGAGCGCGTCGAAGTTCCTGAGCGATGCGAGCGCGCGGCCGCATCGCCCGCACGAGGCGAGATGCGTCCTCGCAGCCGCCGCCTCGGCGCCTGGAAGCGTTCCGTCGAGATAGGCCAGCATCGCGGCGTTCGAAAGGTGACCGGCAACAGAGTCTGTCATGCGTGCACTCCTTCCGCAAACCGGGCGCGCACCTGTTCACGGAGCGCCACCCGCCCTCTGAAGAGATTCGTCTTCACCGTCCCGATCGGCGCGTCGAGGACGGCGGCGATTTCTTCGTACGACATATCGTTCACGTAGAACAACGTCACCGGCAGTCTGAACCGTTCCGGCAGCCGGGCCATCTCTTCCGCAATGATCGCGCGGGTCTCGTTGATGTCCAGCTGGTCCAGCGGGTCATCCCCTTCATCGACTACCGCGGCCGCGGGCTCATCTGCGTCGGGATCATCGATCGAAACGGTCATCCTGACCTGGCCGGCCGGGCCGCGCCGGAGCCGTGTAAGGCAGATATTGTAGAGGATCCTGTAGAACCAGGTGGAGAACCTCGACTCTCCCCGGAACTCGGCAAGGCCGCGGAAAGCCCGCACGAAGGCATCCTGCACCGCCTCCTCCGCATCCTCGCGGCGGCGGAGCAGGCGCACGGCAACGGTCAGGGCCCGATCCTTGTGGCGGTCCACCAGGTCCGCAAAGCACCGGATTTCGCCCTGCTGGATGCGTTCAATGAGCTGTTCGTCCCCTGGCGGGGGCATCGTTCCATCCCGGGTGTGGGTTCACCAGCTTAGACGACAGAATCTGGCACAGTGTTTCAAGATGCCGTCCGGCCGGCCCCCTGAAACATTCCCGCGGGGGCTGTAGTCAAAGCCAGTGAAGCCGATCAATCATCGAAAACTGAACGGAGAACCCCATGAGCGAGCTGATTCCAATGGTCCTTTTTCTCTCAATCGCGGCCGTCTTTGGCGCCCATATCCTCACGAGGCACAAGGAACGAATCACGATCATCGAGAGAGGGCTGAAGGCGGACGATTATACCGCGCTCTACAAGCACGCGGCGAGGCAGGAATACCCCATGACCTCTCTGAAATGGGGCCTGATATTTCTCCTGATCGGCGTCGCGGTCCTCGTCGGGTTGTGGATGCAGCAGGCATACGACGTCGAGGAAGGCGTGTTCTTCGGGCTCATCGCCCTTGCCGCGGGAATCGGGCTGCTCGCCTTCTACGCGATCGCCCGGAAGCAGGTCAAAGCGTAAGCGCCAATCCTCCTCAGGCGACATCCGGCTGCCGCCCGGTTCGCGCCGACCGTTCAGGTCGGGCGAGCGGGGCGGCAGCCCCGTTGTGCGCCCCCGCCTACGTGTGGCGGGAGTCCGACGATCCGGTGCCACCGGAGGCCGCCTGCCGGGCCTCACGCTCGAGACGTTCCTGCCTGGCCAGGACCAGCCGCAATGTGATGCGGACGAGAAAGAGCATCAGCGCGATCACAAAGATGATCCAGTACCACGACGGCGGCACCAGTTGCTGCCAGACCAGCACCAGGAGCACGGCCATCAGCACAATGATGCCGAGCCCCAGAATGTTGACCGTCCTCTGAGTTAGCATAGGTCGCTCCTCGATCACTTCAAAGCAACGTCGATGATCCCCCCGCCGACGACATCATCCCCCTCGAAGAACACCACAGACTGACCCGGCGTCACGGCGCGCCGCGGCGAGTCGAACCTGACCTCCAGACGCCCGTCCGGCAGATTCCGGACCACTGCAGGTCCGCCTTCATCCTTGTACCGGATTTTCGCGTGCACCTTCAGGCCGTCGGGCACTGCGGGATACTTGACCAGATTGATGTCACGCGCAACCAGTGCGCTTGCGTACAGATCCCGCTCGGTCCCGAGGCTGACCCTGTTCGTGGCGGCGTCGATTCCCGTCACATACATCGGCTCGCCCATCGCGATCCCGAGTCCGCGCCTCTGGCCGATCGTGTAGAACGGATATCCATCGTGCCGTCCCACAACCTCTCCGTCGCGGACCATCTCTCCCCCCTCGACGGCTTTTCCGAGCGTCGGAACGCGCTCCTTCAGGAAACGGCCGTAGTCGTTATCGGGGATGAAACAGATCTCGTAGCTTTCCGCTTTCCCCGCAACCTTCAACCCCATCCGCTCACCGATCCGGCGCGCCTCGGGTTTGGTGAGATCTCCGAGGGGGAAGAGCGTGCGCGAGAGCGACGCCTGGGTCAGCCCCCACAAGGCGTACGACTGGTCCTTTGCTGCGTCCAACCCCCGCGAGAGGATGGAACGGCCTGAGGCGGCGTCCTGCCGGATGCGCGCGTAGTGGCCGGTGGCAATGCAGTCGGCCCCGAGGGCGTCGGCCTTCCGGAGCAGCTCCTCCCACTTGATCTTGCGGTTGCAGATGACGCACGGATTCGGCGTCCGGCCCGCGAGGTATTCCCCGACGAAATTGTCGATCACCTCGACGCCGAACCGCTCACTGAAATCGAGCGTGTAGTGGGGGAAGCCCAGCCTGGCGGCAACGGCGCGGGCGTCATTGATCCCGTCCAGCGAACAGCAGCTGCTTTCGTTGCCGGCGTTCCCTCCCACATCCTCGTAGCGGTACGTCTTGATCGTCACGCCGATCAGGTCATACCCCTGGGATGCGAGGATTCCCGCGGCGACGGACGAGTCCACCCCGCCGCTCATGGCAACGACAACGCGCATATGTCCGGGCGGCTTCATCATCATCAAAGAACAGATTGCTTGAATGATACAAAAAGCGCGCGCGGGACACAACGCGAGGTCCGCATGCGTGCCAGGCGCCGCATGCTGCCGGACTCAGGCGCTTGGCGGAGGGGTCGGGGTCCGCGGGGTCGGCAAGGGAGGCGCAGGGGCGGGCGGGGGCCCGGGGACCGTTGTCACGCCCGGCGCCTTGCCCTGGAAGACCGCCACGACGTCCGCGTTGAGGAGGACCCAGAGCGAATACGCTCCGAGCAGCGTCCCCAGCGGAACGTGCAGGAGGTCGAAGAAGGAAACAATGATGACGAGGATCCGGGCCCACTCTTTCCGCTGCAGGAGAAAGATCCCCCCGATCACGCCCGGAATCGATCCGATCAGGAACAGCCCGGCGAGAAATGTCGCGACAAGGGTCAACACGGTGAGCGCGACGTCATCGCCCGTGAAGATCCCGATGCCGGTCAGGAACGTGAAGAGCGTCAGGCCGATCAAGATGCCGACGACGTTGTACGCGATGTGGAGAACACCGACAACAGTAATATGCCGTTCCATGGAGAGCTCCTTCTATGCAATCCCGCGCAGCGGGATCAGCCGGTGGCCTCGCTCATGCCGATGCGGGACAGCTCCTCGAGCCGTGCCCGGGTTGGAAATGTGACATACGCGAAGCCGAACATGATGATCGTGGAAATCAGATTCACCCAGTACTCTGGAGCATTCTGCAGAACCCATTGCTGGGTCGCGACGACGAGCACCACAAGCCCGAAAAACGCAGCCCACTCCATGATGGCCAGTCTGACAATCCCCGCAAGGCGAACGCTTGACAGCATAGCTTCCGCGGAAACGGCCCTCTGACCGGGGGAGAATGCCCGCTGCAGCATCGTGCGGTACACGAAGGTCGCGCCAAGATACGCGACGACGATAACGACAAAGTGAAGCATCGTCAGCATCATAACGTAGTGCTCAGACTCAGGGCCAGTCGGAGTCGAGGGATTCGAGAAGGACTGAAGGAACAGAAAGAGGACGACGAAGAAGAAAAGCAGGACTCCCACGGCGTTCCCAAAATAGAACACCTGATAACTCTTCACGATCGCCGGGGTCATCGCCTGGTACAGGTCCTGCAGGGTGGCGACGCCTTCGCTGCGCATGAGGACGATCTCGTGGTGGTTGGTCGAAGGACCGCTGCTGGGGTCAGAGTAGCGAAAAACGACTGGAATGTCAAGGTAAGTCACGCGTTTGAGGACCACCGGACGCGGGAGAAGAAGTGCAGGGGTCACCAGACGATATCGAGCTGCAGAGAAATGTCGCGCTCGCGCTCCGCGACGTCGGACTCGAGCGGCCATACACGGGGACTCGTCTCCTGGAACGTCACGCCGTACCGGCACGACAGGGTTGCAGCCGGAACGACTGACCATCGGAGGAGCGCGTACAGCCGCACGCCGCGGCCCGTAAAGACCGGAAGGCGCATCGCACCTTCCACGTCTTCCTCCGCCGCATAGACTCGAGCTCCCCAGCCATTGACATCAAAGAGCGAGGCCCTGAACGACGCCCGCACGCTGCGGGCGACCCGGAACCGGAGATCAGTCTGGAGCAGGGCGCCACGCTCACGCACACCCTGCGACGCTCGCCTCGCCGAGACCAGCTCGCACCGGTTCCGGAGACTCCACGTGTTTCCCCCGTCCACAGTGCTTTGAATGCGAAGCGTCGATCGCTGATCCTCCCGCATCGCCCTGAGAGCGCGCCCCTCGGGGTCTGCCATGGTGACGCCGCCGCCGGCCCTGGTGTCCCCCGCGAACATAAGGAGCGTCCAGGCCGGGGCAAGAAAGAGCTCCGCTTCCGCGGAGAGATGTCTCCTGTTCGACGGGATAGGATCACTCGCCAGGGGCCTGGCGCTTGAAGAAAGAGAAGCAGCCAGCGCCACTCTCGCCCAGCGGGCGGGACGAACCAGGCACTCCAGCACGCAGTTTCTCATGTTGCCTGAGGCAGAGCGGCCAGACGCTTCCGTGCCATATGGTGCTAGAAACCCGGGTCGAACCGATTGAAATCGGACGACGGTGGTCATCTGCCGCCCGGGCGTCGCCCGGGCTTCGAACGTCAGTGATGCGGACCGCGCATACGCCACCTCGCCGGACAGCTCGAACCCTGATCCGGCCATGCCAAAACCGATCGAGCCGGCCGTCCATGAGCGGCATGTCGCCGCTGCGCCCGCCTCGACAACGATCGGATTGGCGAGGGCTGTCCAGAGGCCCGCACATTCCATCCTGACGGAGGCCGCTCGTAGCGCCAGAATCGCACCTACGAGTCGCTCTCGATTGGTGTTAAGGCGCGCGAGCTCCGAGGAAGTGCGGAAGAGCCCGGCCGTGTACGGAGAGAAGGCCCCGCTGTCATCGATTCGCCCGCTTCGTTTTACGGATGAGGCGAAGACTGTCGCCTCGACAGACCAGAGGCCAAGGTGAAACGGGAGCCGCGCCGCAAGCCCTCTGAAGAACCGGTTCTCGTCGGCGGAGGTGTGAGGTTTCAGCGGACCCGCCTCAACCCCCCGACCTTGAAAGAGTCGAGCACCGACCGCGGAAAAGGAAGCACGACCGAGGAGGACACCCGAACCGGCCTGAATGCGATAGTCTCCGACAACCAGGGACATCCCGCCCGCCGCGCGTCCGAGCCGGATGAATGCGGACGTGAACGCGTGCCTTGCCGACTCGCCGGGATCTTTCTCCGCAATCCCACCCGCCTGTATCCACGGCAGCGGCTGCACCGAGAGGCGTGCAAACCAACGCTCAGGCGGGCCGGTGGCACCTGCAGGGTCCGTCGGTGTCCCGGTCACCTGCGTGCATCGAAGGCGCATCCGAACAACGGGCCGGACATCGAAAGACTCCCGTGCGGACAGCCCTGCGGGCCCCTCATGGATTCCGGTGAGGTCGGCGACGGTCGAGCGATCGAGACCCGATGGAGGATCGGGGAGGGTCGAGAGAGCCCCGAGCAGGTCATCGTCCACCTGCAATTCCCCGGCGTCAGGTTCCATGGCTGAGTCCGGCGGAGCCGGAGGTTGTACAGTCAGAAACCCATCGGACAACAAGGAATCCTCGGGCGATAGAGAGATGTCAGATCGGGAGCCGGGCGGGGTTGTTGTCGCGCCATTGTCGACCGCTTCATGTGCCGTGCCGCACCCGATGTGCATCAGGGCGAGCCATGCGATGCATGCCCCTACTCGAACATGAATCCGACACTGATCGTATGCGCCGGACCGAGGACCGGGTGAAGCGTGAAGCCGTAGTCGCACAGAAGCCCCCTGTACCGGAGGCCAAGACCGCAGGTCCAGGATCGTATCGCACCCGCGATCCCGACTCTGAGGGAGAGGATGTCAGCATGCGCATACTCGATCCCGGCATTTACCGCCGGATCGTGGAGGACGTCGTGTTCCCATTCCACGGCGATCTCCATCGAGCACGCAGGTCGGTACGAGATCCCCATCGAAATGTCGAATGGAAGCCGCTCGTGGTCCTCCCCGATGGTCGGCCGGTTGAGCCCCTGGAGCAGCGTGGCGAGAACGAGCCCCTGGAGCGGAACGGCTGCAAGGGAGACGTCGCAGGCGACCGCGGATGCCGAGCCGTATCCGGCGATCGAGAGGTGGCACCAGCGGAGCCGGGCACCAAGGAGCAATGCGCGACATGGTCGAATCCCGCCGGAGAGCGCAACCTCGGTCTCCTGGTAGAGCTCCCCTCCAAGCCGCATCCCGGAGAGCGCGACCGTCCCGGGCCCGAATGGCAGCGCAGCGGCAATTCCGGCGCGGCTGAGCTCGGAGAGGCCGAAGGGCGAGGGCTGTATCAGGCACTCGATCGACGGCCTGTCCACAAGCACGAGCAGCGCGCTGTGAACGGAGGCTGACCACACACCCGGGGACCCGGTGACGATCGCGCTCCCCATCCCGGCTGATCGGCCCCCTGTGACCTGCCGTTCGAATGCGGCATCCGCTGTCTGAAGTCCGCCGAGCAGCACGAGCGACAGCCAGACGGATAGTGATACCGGGCAGAAACGCCTCATCATCTGCTGTATATACTCTCATCGGAGACCGTTTCCGACCGGAGGCTTGAACAACCAGTTGAATTCTGTTATATTCTGCGGCCCACCCCACCTTCACGATTCGGACGAGCAATGACCCTGCGACGCTCTCTTCTTCTACTGCTCTTTCCGGTGCTTCTGTCGCACGCGCCGGCGCAGATTCTCGAGGTGACGCTGAAGATCAACACAGAGGCGATCTCAGTCAATTACCGCGAGAACATCCAGGACTTCCAGCAGGACCTCGACAACTACCTGCACAACTACGACTACGGCGACCCGGACAACAAGGAGCACATTCCGGTCACCCTCGAAGTCTTTCTGCAGTCCGGGACCGAGGATGGGAAGTACACGGCACAGGTGTTCGTCGGCGCATCCCGGCCCGTCTTCGGCGGCAAATCCAGTACCGCGACCGTCAGGATTCTGGACGAGCTCTGGGAGTTCACGTACCAGAGGGGCCGCGCGCTGGACCACACCATGTACTCGTTCAACGACCTCACCAGTTTTCTCGATTTCTACATGTTGTTCATACTGGGGTTTGACTACGACACATACGACAAACTTGGCGGGACTCCTTACTTCACCAAGGCTGCCGACGTCGCGACGCTTGGCGAGTCAAGCGGGCAGAAGAGTTGGACACCGACAGTGGGGGGTTTCACGCGCACCCGGTTTGCCCGAGAAATGCTCAGCCCGCAGTTCGAGCCGCTTCGCCGGGCTTCCTGGAAGTACCACTTCACCGGTCTGGATTCGCTGGCATTCAACAGGCCGAGGGCCCAGCAGAACATCCTCGAAGCCCTCGAGGAGATCGGGGCCTCCCGGAAGTCGGTCGATCCCCAGAACCTCGCCATCAAGGCGTTCTTTGACACCAAGTACCTCGAGATCGCCCAGATCTTCCTCGACTACCCCGACAGGAACGTCTACGGCCGCCTGATGCGCATCGACCCGAACCACCAGAAGGCTTACGAAGAGTACGCTGCAAAGCGGTAGCGCCCCCCGAAAATGACGATCCCGCGGCGCATCGCGTCGCGGGATCGGATTCCATCTTCCCCCTCCCGGCTCAGAACAGCGGCCGACGCACAAACACCGCTCCGATCTCCTTTTCCGCCAGCTCTCTTGCGCGTTCCTGATCGACCCCTTCGGTGTCCACCACGGTCATGGATACCGACCTGATGTGCCTGACCGCCTCTCGCGCGAACTCGATCATCGCGGGGAAGTACACCTCGGGGTCCAGACGCATCAGCTCTCCGTACTGCGCGGGATCAGGAGAGTTCAGGCTCACCGAGATCGAGTCGATCAACCCCACCAGCTCCGGCACAATGTTCCGGTGGTTGATGATATTCCCGTGCCCGTCCGTATTGAGCCGGGTACGTCCGCCCTGCCCCTTCACCCACCGGGCGACCTCTTTCATGACCTCGAGCCTGATCGTGGGTTCGCCGTATCCGCAGAACACGATCTCCCGATACGCGCGCGGGTCCCCGATGTCCGCGATCACTTCCTCCGCCGTCGGATCGCGCTCGATCTTGAGGTTGTGCCCCTTGATGACGGCCTCCCCCTTCCGGTCGCAGAACACGCAGTCCGCGTTGCAGCGCGTCGTGAGGTTGACGTACAGCGACTCGCGGAGCTTATACGTAATCCGCGCCTGCGGCGGTGCACCGACGCCGAACACGCGATGGGCGGTATAGGATGTGGACCGGGCCACGTCCTCGACGGACAGTCCCTGAAGCTGCGCGAGCGCCTCCGCGACAATCGGCAAGCGCATCGGCTCGTTTCTGGTGCCGCGATGAGGGACCGGAGTCATATACGGACTGTCGGTCTCGAGCATGATGTGTTCGAGCGAAATCCCCCCGGCGACGCCTCTCGCGTCCGCGGCGTTCTTGAATGTCAGGATGCCCGGGAATGAGATCGCGAACCCCATCCGGACGAGCGTCCATGCCTCGTCGCGCGTTCCTGCATAGCAGTGAAACACGCCCCGGGGGCCGGGGTATCGCGACTGCGGGAATGCGAGGTGACTGCGCCATTCGGGCTGCAGACCGATTTCGTCGGTCACGACCCTGAGCGCATCGGCCATGGATTCGCGCGTGTGGACGACAACAGGAAGGTCGCGCCTGCAGGCGATCTTGATCTGCTCCCGGAACACCCGCTCCTGCACATCCCTGGACGCGAAGTCGTAGTGGTAGTCGAGCCCGATTTCGCCAATGCCGACCACTCTTGGATGGGCGCTCAGGCGCTCGATTTCGGCGAGTGCTTCGTCCGTCCCGCCGGCCGCCTCGTGCGGGTGGATCCCCACGCACGCATACACGCCGGGATGCCGTTCGGCCAGTTCGATCGCCCTCCTGCTGTCCTCCACGGTGGTGGCCGGATTGATGATGATCTCCACCCCGGCATCGCGGGCACGCCGAATCACGTCATCGCGATCGGCGTCGAATTCCCTGGCAGTCACATGGGCGTGGGTGTCGATCAGCATACTACTCTTACTTGATCCCGCTCCCCGGGGCGATGTCGGCCAGGGTCGTAAGCACGGTAAGCTTGCCTGTTTCATCCGACGCGGCGAGCAGCATCCCGCGGGATTCCTGTCCCATGAGTTTGGCCGGCTTCAGATTCGCCACGACGACAATCGTCTTGCCGACGAGATCGGCAGGAGCATAGTGCTGGGCGATCCCGGCGACGATCTGGCGCTGTTCGGTCCCGAGGTCAACCTGGAGCTTGAGCAGCTTCGAAGACTTCGGGACCGGTTCCGCGGCGATGACCTTCGCCACGCGGAGGTCCACCTTGCGAACGTCGTCGATGGTGAGTTCGGGGAGAGTCTTCAGATCGGGCACTCCGGTCACTGCCGCCTGCTGAGGGTCGGATGTCATGCGCACGGTGACTGTTTTGACCTCCGGAGTCCCGGGCTCAGCCCCGGCCTGCATTGTATCGGCCTTCGTTGACAAAGCCGCGCTCCCCCCCGTGTGCCCCGCCTCGGCCGGGGGCACGCCCACCTTCTTCAACTCGGCTGCGATCACATCGTCCTCTATCTTTGTAAAGAGAATTTCCGACTGGCCGAGGGCATGCCCTTCGTCCAGCGGCTGGCTGCCCGCCGCGTTCCAGTCCTGTTCGCTCACCGTACCGGCCAGGGCCAGCATCCGCCACAAACGGTCCGACGCGAAGGGGACGACCGGATGCATCAGGACCGCAAGAGCCCGGGTGGTCAGCAGGCTGATGTTGATGGTGGTTCCGCACTGCGCGGGATCGGACTTCGCGGTCTTCCACGGTTCGCTGTCGTTGAAATACTTGTTGGCGGCGCGCGCGAGATTCATGACCTCGGCCACCGCATCCCGGAACCTGTACCGCTCAAAATACTCGGCCGCCCGGGCCGGCGTCTCCCGAACGAGCTCGAGCATCGCTGTGTCGCGCTCCGAGAGCGGGCCGCGGGACGGCACGCGCCCTTCAAACTGCCGGTGCGCAAACGCCATTGTGCGGTTGACGAAATTGCCGAAGATATCCGCCAGCTCGTTGTTATTGCGAGCCTGGAAGTCCCGCCACGTGAAGTCGCTGTCCCGGTACTCGGGAAGGGAGACGGCCATATAGTACCGGAGCGTATCCGGCGGGAACCGGTCGAGGAACTCCTGCACGTCGATCCCCCATCCGCGGCTCTTCGAGAACTTCTGACCCTCGAAGTTCAGGAACTCGTTCGCCGGGACGTTCTCGGGCAGGACGTACTGTTCCTGTCCCCGGTCGTTCCATGCCATCAGGATCGCCGGGAAGACGATGCAGTGGAACACCACATTGTCCTTCCCGATGAACGCGACATATTTCGTCGCGGGGTTCTGCCAGAACTCCTTCCAGCGGCCGGCGGACCCGGCTCGCTGCGCCCATTCGCGGGTCGAGGAGATATAGCCGAGGACGGCTTCGAACCAGACATAGAGAACCTTGCGGTCGTGGCCGGGAAGGGGCACCCGCACGCCCCAGTCCAGGTCGCGCGTGACGGCCCTATCCTGCAGTCCTTCCTTGAACCACCCCCGGCAGTACTGAAGGACGTTCTCCTTCCAGCCGTCGGACGCGTCTCGTTCCCGCACGTACTCCTCGAGCCGCTTCTGGAAGTCACCGAGGGGAAAATACCAGTGGGTCGTTGGCCGGAGCACGGGTTGCCGGCCGCTGATCTTGCTTCTCGGATTGATGAGCTCAGTCGGGTTCAAGTAGGAGCCGCATTTCTCACACTGATCCCCCCGCGCGTCCGGGTTGGCGCAGATGGGGCAGGTCCCCTCCACGTACCTGTCGGGCAGGAACATGCCCGCCTGCTCGTCATAGAACTGCTGCTCCTGCTTCTCGCGGAGGATACCTCTGGCGTGAAACGCCGAGAAGAACTCCTGGGCGACCTGATGGTGCAGCGGGAGCGACGTGCGCGAGTAGTTGTCAAACGCGATTCCCAGCCGCCCGAACGCAGCGCTGTTCATCGCGTGGTAGCGGTCCACGACCTGCTGGGGCGTGATGCCCTCTTTCTCCGCGGTCAGCGTGATCGGGACGCCGTGCTCGTCGGACCCGCAGATAAACACGATGTCCTTCCGGCGCAGTCGCTGGAAACGGACGTACAGGTCCGCCGGCAGGTAGGCGCCCGCGATGTGGCCGAGGTGAATCGGGCCGTTGGCGTACGGCAAGGCGGCAGTAACAAGTATGCGCTCTGCGTCTCTCATGCGGTCGTCGCGATGGTGCGTCGAAGTTGTACGGAAAGCTGGAGCAAAATCAACTTAATGTAGACATTCCGGTCCACAAGAGAAAGCGCGCGCTCGATATCCGCCATGGCCCGGAGAAGGTTGGCCTCCGGGAACCGGGCGGTGAACCGCCGGAGATCCTCTTCCTGGTCCACATTGATAATGCGTCCGCCGCGGGTCATCACCATCGCGTCGCGGAACCACATGAGGAGCAGCGACAGGAACCGCTCGACGGCCAGGCGGTCCCGGGCGGCGGCGAACCGTTCGACGTCCTCGATCAGCGGCAGGACGGACGCACTCAGGACGTGCCGGACGAACGAGGGGACAAAGGCGCGTTCCTGCAGCGTCTCCTCGGTGAGCAGGCCAAGCGCCGCCGTGTAGCTTCCGTTCGCCAGCCGGGCGACGAATCCCGCGGTCTCCCCGTCGAGGCTGTTGCGCTCGATCAGCGCCTCCATCAGATCCGTCTCGGTCAGCGGATCGAACCGGACGTTCTGGCAGCGGGACAGAATAGTCGGGAGCAGCGCATCGCGGTGGGACGTGGCGAGAATCAGCATGCAGTCGCCCGACGGCTCCTCGAGAGTCTTCAGGAGCGTGTTGGCGGCCTCATCCCCCATCGCATCCGCGGGGGAAATGATGTACACGCGCCGCCTGCCGTCGAACGTGCTCATCGTGGACTCGCGGCGCACATCACGGATGCTGTTGATCTTGATGATCGTCGCCCGCGGAACGCTCACGCGGTGATACGGGTTCGCCGTCTTCTCGCGCAGCTGGTCCTGCACGGCGCGAAGGTCGGTTTCGTTCAGCCTGGCCAGCGGGTCGTCGTCGGACGATTCGTTCTTCCCCACCGGAAGCGGCACGACGAATCTGATGTCAGGATGGGTTCCGTTCGCCGAGCGTTCGCACGATGGGCAGATCCCGCAGGCGGTGGTCCCGTTCCGTTCGCAGTGGAGCACCCGCGCCAGCTCCAGAGCCATCGCGTCCTTCCCGACGCCGTCCGCTCCATAGAACAGGTACGCATGCGGCAGCCGCCCCGCCCGGATCGCAGCCAGCAGGATGCGCTTGACGCGATCCTGTCCGATGACGCGCGGCCAGAGCCGCTCGTGTTCCTCAGAAGGCATGACCGATTCCAAAATGGAACACCCCCTCCTTGAAGGTTTGTCCGAACAGTTTCTTCTGCGAGATCCACTGCTGTCCCGGGGGGGCCATCGGGTTGTAGACCCTGAGGCCCCAGTCGATCCGGAAGGGTCCGAACAGCGTATCGTAGCGGAAGCCCAGCCCTGTCGCTGCGGCGACGGTTTTGAGCTGGAAGTCGCCCACCTGGCGCCAGAGATTGCCGAAATCCAGGAATGTCACGAGCCAGATCTTGTCCAGGACGCTGTTCCTCGCCCCCCGGAAGATATTCGTCCGCAATTCGACGGAGGCCTCGTACAGGAGATTCCCCCCGAGTTGAGGGTCTCCACGCGATATCAGGTCGCGCGACCCCCAGCCCCGGACGCTGGAGCCGCCACCGGCAAAGAAGCGGTGCGTCTGGGGGATGACGCGCGTCGTGTCCGAATAGCTTTCGCCGTATCTCCCTTCCCAACCGGCGCGCACCTTGAACGCCAGAACGGCGAACCTCGTGTCCGTCACATCGGTGTACCATCGTCCCATCAACACGACGCGATAAAACTGCGTGTACTTAAGGTCCGGGACAAGGCTCCGGGCGAGCGACGGGAGGAGGCCCGATTCCTCGAGCGTGACGGAATGGACGAACCCGTCGGACGGCGTGAAGAGATCGTTGGTGCGGTCCCGCGTGATCGTATAGGAGAGGATCGAGTTCTGCTGTTGCTCCTGCAGCAGGCGGATCGCGCGCTGGGTTTCCGCGTCCTGCGATGATGGCTCGAAGTTGTCGTTGACCTGGAGCGTGACCGATTCGATGATCCAGTCGAGGTAGTTGGTGGTCCACTGCCCGGAGCGCATGATGAGCCCGAGCTTGCTCCGAACGATGTTCTGCAGGTAGGGGATCTGCTTGTCCAGAACGAACGAGATCGACCATGTGCCCGTGTTTCTGTTGGAGAACACATACGGGGTCGACAGCTCAAAGGTCAGGTCCAGGTTTGCGATGGCGTCGGAATTCTGCGCGAAGAAATCCGGAAACTCCCGGAGGGTCTGGGTGCGGAACCGCAGGCGCGTCGAGAACCGCTTCCCTCCGCCGAGGAAGTTCCTGTTTGTATAGCCGATACCGGCCCCAAGATTGAACGCGCCGTCTTCGTCGCTGACGAAAACATCCGGAGCCAGCTCGTGTTTGTCCAGCGGACGCAGGTTGATGCGGCTCGCGACAAGGTTGGACGAGTCCCCGTCCGGCGGAACCATCAGATCGATGGTGCGCAGCTCGAAGATGCCCAGCCGGTTCAGGTTCGCCTCGCTGTTCAGTTTCTTCTGCAGGCTGAAGAGCTCTCCGGGCCGGTAGTCGAGATGGTCCATGACGAGCTCGTCGGTGATATCCGGCCGGGGCTCGGCCCCACGTGCGGTGTCGATGTCCTGTGAAATGGTCACCGGCCCGAACGCATAGGTGTGCCCCGTCGAGAAGGCCAGCAGGATGTCGTAATTGCGCGTGCTGGCGTACCTGCGCGCCCAGGAGCTGTCCCGCACGAACGACGCCTTGGGATAGCCGTTGTCGTTGAGGACGCGGACAATCCGGCGCACCTCATCCTCGAGCAGTGCGACGTTGAACGGATCGCCCTGGTTCAGCTTGCGGTTGGAGCCGACCTCTTCCAGGATCAGCGGCGAGGCTTCTTCCAGCCCGCGGATCTGCAGGGAGTCCACGATCGACCGGTACCCTTCTTCGACATGGAAGGTGATGTCCACGTCGTGGTCGTCGAGATCATACGCGAGCTGCGTATCGATCCTCGCTTCAGAGAAGCCCCGGCTTTCGTAGTACTTCCGGATACGGTCGAGGTCGCTCGAGAGCGTCGCCGGGTCGAGGAACTCGTCGGGAGGGCCGATATTCTGGCTGATGGACGAAAGGAACTTGCCGAAGAACCCGGGGGTCTCTCGCGTGGTCATCTGCGCGAGAAGCTCCGCGCCGGTCAGCGTGGCGTTCCCGGTGAATGCGATGGAGTTGATTTCAAACTTCGGAGGGGCATCCGGACGGCCCTGGCCTGTCTGGCCGGATGCAGACACGAACCCCGAGACGCTCAGGAGCGCGAGGAGGACCAGACAACATCGCGCGGACAGCCTGTATGCGGGGCTCACATCCTTTCGCTGGATGGGGTAGAAAAAACCCAGCCATGGTGGCTGGGTTTATAATCTACGCAATCGCGGGGAGAGAATCAACGCCGGACGCTCAGTACTCCCCTTCGTCCTCGTAAAAGAAGTCCTCGTCGGTCGGGTAGTCCGGCCAGAGGTCCTCCATGCTTTCGTACGGCTCTTCGCTGTCTTCGAGCTCCTGGAGATTCTCCACCACCTCGACGGGCGCCCCTGTGCGCAGCGCATAGTCGAGCAGTTCATCCTTCGTTGCGGGCCAGGGAGCGTCCTCAAGGTACGAGGCAAGTTCCATCGTCCAGATCAACGTCGTCAATCCTTTCGAAGCAGGAAGATGTTATCGGGCGGCCGAGGCCAGCTGGACGCGATACCGGGCGGCATCCACGTCATCAAAGAAATAGTCGACCGGGTTCTGCATCGCGCCGTTTCGCCGCACTTCATAGTGCAGATGTGGACCACTCACCAATCCTGAACGCCCGCTCAACGCGACGAGTTCCCCCCGCCGGACGGTCTGCCCGGGGCGGACCATGGATTTCGAGAGGTGCGCGTAGAGCGTGGTATATCCATACCCGTGATTGACCTCGACGACTTCGCCATATCCTCCGCGCGTCCGGCCGGCGAACCTCACCACGCCGTCAGCAGACGCGTAGATCCGCGTCCCGACATCGGCAATGATATCCACGCCGGCGTGCATGCGGTAGACATTGAGGACCGGGTGGACGCGCATCCCGAAGCCGTTCACGGAGTAATAGCCGCTCATCGGCTTGATGGCAGGAAGGTGCTGGAAGAAGACGCGGTTTTGCTCGAGGCGTCTGGCGATATCGTCGTAGCTGGATTGCTGCAGCCGGACCTCGCGCGTGAGGCGGTCCATCAGGGACTGCGCGTCCCTGAGCGTGGCCGCGGCTTCGCCTGTCAGGAAGGCGTTTCCCGTCGGCGCAGCGTTGCCTCCGACGGACGCCTCGCGTGTATCGTCATCGATGGCTTCCAGGTCGGCCATCAACCGGAGCTCGTTCCCCCTCCGGTGCAGGCGCGCAAGCGATCGATCCACCTCCCCGAGGCGGCTCGTCAGCCCGTTGATCTGATTCCTGAGGATCCGGTTTTCGTTGGCGAGGACAGCGGCCCGGTCATACCCGATCCCGAGCGTGTCGCCGAGGATCTGGTTCACAACCACGAACAGACCGATGAGTGCGAAACCGGCGACAAGGCCGATCGCAAACATGCGCAACGACAGGAAACGCACTTCCCTGACGTTCAGCGAAGAGTTCGAGAAAATAAAGACGCGTCGTGATCGGAACATTCGTACCCCGATTCTCTCACATGGGGCGCTGTCATGTGGTACACAAGGCATGCCATACGGGAGTGGTCCGCCTGCCCGTTGGCTGGACCAGGGGTCTTGACGTACGGGCGTGGAACCGAGAAATGATGCCAAAGATACGTAACACCCCCCCCACGTGTCAAGGAAAAAATTTCCTCTCACGTTCGGCGGGCGTGTAAAATCTACAGAAAACAGGCTATTCGAAATCGTGCTCGAAGTAATCGATCGCCCGGGAGCCTTTCTTCTTCTTCTTCCCGATCGCACCCTCCAGGCGTGCGGCGAATTCCTTCGCCGGGTCGTACCCGTAGTGTTTCAGAAGATAGTTGAGCGAGATGACCTCCGTGATCACCGTGACGTTCTTACCCGGGAAGATCGGGAGCCGGACGTGCGGCATCTCCACCTCGAGGATGGGGATGCTGTGCCCGTCCAGGCCGGTCCTTGTGTATTCCTGGTCTTTCCGCCAGTCCTCCAGCTCGACCACGACCTCAATCCGCTTCTGGTACCTGATGGCCCGGATCCCGAACATGCTCCGCACGTCGATCAGTCCCAGACCCCGGATCTCCATGAAGTGCTTCACGATGTCCGTCCCGGCGCCCATCAGGATCCCCTCCCCCTTCCGTGTCACCATCACGACGTCGTCAGCCACGAGCCTGTGCCCCCGCTCGACGAGGTCGAGCGCGATTTCGCTCTTGCCGATGCCCGAGCGCCCGATCAACAGGATCCCGACGCCGTAGACGTCCACGAGCGAGCCGTGGACCGTCATCTGCGGCGCGAACTGATCGTCCAGGAAATCGGCCAGAAAGTACGCGAGGCGGGTCGTCTCGAAGACGGTGCCAAACATCGGGATACCCCGTGACGCGGCGGAATCGAGCAACTCCCGCGGGAGCGTATTGCTGTTCGTCAGGACGATGCAGGGGATCTTGAACTGCAGCAGCCGGTCGAACGCAGCCGCCATCTTCGCAGGGGCGAGCGAGTTCAGATAGCGAATCTCGGTGTTTCCCATGATCTGCACGCGGTTGTACGTGAACAGATCGACGTACCCGGCAAGCGCCAGCCCGGGCCTGTGGAGATTCTTGTCGGTGATCTCGTTCTCGTACCCCTCGGTTCCGGTCAGCGCGGTGAGCTTGAACCGGTCCTTCGTTGCGTCAAACAGCGCGCCGACGGTGATGCTCCGTTGTCGCATTTCGAGCTTGCGGTCGAATTTCATGCGTAGGTCCCGGGGCTAGTCTTTTGCCTTGATCTTGCGCACGGTCGACTTGTCCTTCGCGCGCAGCCTGGTCTTGTATTTGGAGAGCTGGACAGTCAACTTTTCGGTCGCAGCGTCGATGGACTTGACGTAGTCGTCCGATTTCTCGGTCGCTGAGAGGACGGTGCCGTACACGTGCAGGTTGATCTCTGCGGTCTTGACGCTGTTGGTTGCTCGTTCATAGCTGAGAACGACTGATGCGGAGACGATGCCGTCGTAGAATTTCGCAAGCTTCCGCACCTGTTCGAGGGCGTGGTCCTTGACGCCGGGACGGGGACGGAAATGGCGAGCCGTGAACTTGATATTCATACGCGGTCTCCTCTCATGTGGAACGGTCTCTCACGAACCTCTCGGATGGGCCTGTGCATAGACACGCTTGAGTCGCTCAATGCTGACGTGTGTGTACACCTGCGTGGTGGACAGACTGGCGTGGCCCAGGAGTTCCCGGACCGCCTGCAGGTCAGCGCCACGATTCAGCAGGTGCGTTGCGAATGTGTGACGAAGCACGTGCGGGCTCTTCTTTTCGAGATCGGCGACGGCGCCGATGTACCGGTTGACGAGCTCGTTGACGCCTTTCGGCTGCATCCGTTTCCCCCGGACCGACAGGAAGAATTCCGGAGGCGGTGCGCCCTCCGCGGGACACAGGTGCGGGCGCATCGCGGCATACGCCGTGAGCGCGGCCCCGGCGTGGCTCCCGAACGGGACGATCCGCTGCTTCCGGCCCTTGCCGAGGACGCTGACGGTCCGACGCTTGAAGTCCATGTCCGACTGACGGAGGCCGATCAGCTCTGACAGGCGGATGCCTGTGCTGTAGAAGAGTTCCAGGATGGCCGCGTCGCGCGCCCCGACCGGGGTGGAGCGGTCCGGCTGCTCCATCAATCTCCTTGCTCCTTCTTCATCGAGATAATGGGGGAGTCGCTTGGGCACCTTGGGCGGGGACAACAACGAGGTCGGGTCTGAGGACACGACCCCTTTCCTCCGGAGGAATCGGAAGAACGACTTCAGGCACGCGACTTTTCTGGCGACGCTCCGGGGTGACAGGCCGGCGTCCATCAGCTCCCCCAGGAACCGCCGCAGCAGCCGCAGGTCCACGAGCGCGAGGTCCACGGCGCGCCCCTCCCCGGCCCGCCGCAGGAACTCTTCGAACTGGCTCAGATCGAGGAGGTATGCCGAGATCGTCCGCGGGGAGTAATTCCGCCCCTGCGAGAGCGACTCCAGAAACGCCTGCCGTTGCGCCTCGATCACAGGATCGCCTTTGTGGTACGACGGAGCAGCTCCCTATCCGCTGGCAGCCTGCGGCTCGCTTTCCTTAGCCACTTCGGCCTTGCAGCTCGGGCACGCGAGATACTCGCCCCTGGTCTGGGTGAATTTGACCACCATGTACGGGTTGCCGCACGTATCGCACGGCTGGGACGTGGGCCGATCCCAGGACGCGAAGTCGCAGTCGGGATACCGGGAGCAGCCGAAGAACACCCGCTTGCGCTTCGTCTTCCGCTCGATCACGTCACCATCGCTACACCTGGGGCACTTCACCCCGATGGAGAGCGGGCGCGTGTTCTTGCACGTCGGATAGTTCGAGCATCCGAGGAACGCGCCGAACCTGCCCCCCTTCACCACCATATCCCCCCCGCACTTGTCGCACTTGATGCCTGCGGCAAGGCGCACCTGTTCCTGCTCTCCCGGCAGCGGCTTCGTGTTCTTGCACGAGGGGTACCCGCTGCACGCCATGAATCTGCCGTTGCGGCCCCACTTGATGATCATGGGCTTGCCGCACAGCTCGCACTTCTCGTCGGTCTTCTCCTGCAGCGACTTCTTGATGGCGGCGCTGCGCTTGTCCACCCCTTCGACGTCGCGGATGAACGGGTGATAGAAGTCCTCCATCACCTTCAGGTAGGTCTGCTTTCCCGACGCAATCGTGTCCAGCTCCTCTTCCATGCGCGCCGTGAACTCGACGGTGAAGAGGTGCGGGAAATTCTGGACGAGCAGCTTGTTCACCGCGATGCCGAGCTCGGTCGCATAGAGGCGCCGCTCCTTCGCCTCCACGTACTTGCGGCCCTGGATCGTATCCACGATCAGCGCGTAGGTGCTCGGGCGCCCGATGCCGCGGGATTCGAGCTCGCGTACGAGGCTGCTCTCCGTGAATCGCGGCGGGGGCTTCGTGAAGTGCTGATTCGGCTGAACGCGCGACAGCGCCGCGCCGTCCCCGGTCCGCAAGCCGACCGGCAACCGCGACACCGGATCTTCGCCGTTCTCCTTCTCCGCCTCGTCTGTCACGTCTTCATACGCCTGGAGGAATCCGCGGAACTGCAGTACGGAGTCCGTGGCGCGGAACAGGTACGGACCGCCGCCGACTTCAACCGTGAGCTGGTCCGACACGGCGGGGCTCATCTGGCACGCGACGTAGCGGTTCCAGATCAGCTCGTACAGGGCGTACATCTCGTCGTCGAGGTACTTCTTGACCGCGCGCGGGTTGTGTTTCGTCGACGTGGGCCGGATCGCCTCGTGTGCGTCCTGCGACCCCTTGACGCGCTTGAAGAGGCGCGCCTCGTGCGGCAGGTACTCCTTGCCGAAATTCTCGTAGATGTACTGGCGGACCTCACGGACGGCGTCTTCGCTCAGCCGGGTGGAGTCCGTGCGCATGTAGGTGATGAGCCCGACGCGCCCGTCGGGGCCAAGATCGACGCCCTCGTACAGCTTCTGTGCGAGCATCATGGTCCGCTTCGCATGATAGCGGAGCCGTCGGGCCGCTTCCTGCTGGAGCGTGCTCGTGATGAACGGCGGCGGCGGATTGCGGCGCACCGGCCGCTTCTGCACGTCCGTGATCGCGTAGGCGTGCGCCGTCAGGTCCTCGGCGATCTGCCCTGTCTGCGCGGCGTTTCCGACGGACGGCTCAACATCGCCGACGCGGACGAGCTTCGCCAGGAAGGGGTCCTTCCCCGACACCGTGAACTCGCCGATGATCGACCAGTACTCCTCGGGCACGAACGACCCGATCGCGGCTTCGCGCTCGCAGACAAGCCGTACGGCGACCGACTGCACGCGCCCGGCGGACAATCCGTAGTAGACCGTCTTCCAGATGAAGGGCGAGATCTTGTAGCCCACCAGCCGGTCCATCACGCGCCGCGCCTGCTGGGAGTTGACCAGGTGCTCGTCGATGCGCGCGGGCGACGCCATCGCCTGCTCCACGCCGCGCTGGGTGATCTCATGGAAGAGCACGCGGTAGATCGGGAGGCTGTCGCCGTTGATCTCCTTCGCGATATGCCACGCGATCGCCTCCCCTTCGCGGTCGGGGTCGGTCGCGAGGTAGATCGCGCTCGCGCGCCGGGCCGTTTCGCGAAGCCGGACAATCACCTCATCCTTCCCTTCGATGGTCTCGTACTCGGGAACGAAGCCCCGTTCGATGTCGACCCCGATCTTGCTCTTCGGAAGGTTCTTGATGTGCCCAACAGACGCCTCGACCACGAAGTCCGGGCCGAGAAACTTGTTGATGGTCTTGGCCTTCGCGGGCGACTCGACGATAACGAGGGATTTTCCCTCCGCCTCCGCCGGCATCACCTGGTGCCGGCGAGACCGCTTGGCCTTGGCTACTGGTTCGTCAGTACTTTTTGGAGCGCTCTTTTTTGCTTTCGCCATTCCTGTCACATCTGTTCAATGAATCAAATCTTCGCCGCCGGGGAGCATGGAGCCGGTCGCGTGCCCGCCGCGGCGCTTTCCGGAGAGAACGGACGCCACCAGCTGCCGGACTTCACCGACCGTGAGCCGCTCATAGCCGCCGATCATGGCGCGCTCGATGACGATCTCGACGTCCCGGTCGTCCAGGAGCCCCAGCTCCGCGAGCAGGATCAGATAGCCCTGGCTCTCCGTGGAGAACATGAGCTTCTCGGCTTCGTGCAGCACGCGCCGGGACCCGCGGCTCGCCTCGGCCGGCCTGCCCGGCGAAGGGTACCATTCCTGAAACACATCGTACAGCCAGGTGAACGCGTCGGAAATCTCCGACTGGGTGTACCCCTGCGTGCGGAGCGCGGCGAGGTCAATGTCGCTCAGCTGCTTGTTCTCCTGCATCTCCGACATCAGATACACGAGGATTTCAACTATACGCTCTTTCATGAACGAGCATCACTCCACTACTCTTACACCCGCCGGAACCGTTGTACGAGATCTTCCTGGCGCCGCTGCATCCTCCGCCGGCGGACGGGTGTGCGGTCATCATACCCGAGGAGGTGGAGGACGCCATGCACGACCAGCCGCAGAACCTCGTTCCCGTACGGGAGCCCGAGCTGGTCGGCCTGGGTCCGGGCCCGGTCCAGGTTCACGTATACTTCGCCTTCGATCACGGGCTCAGGCGCAAGAGGAAAGCTGATCACATCGGTCACCCAATCGTGCGCGAGGTACCGACGGTTCAACGCGCGGCATCGGCGGCTGTCGATGAACACCACCGACACGCTCGCACGGGACCTGCGCTCGGCCCTGAGGACGGAGCGCACGACGGTCGCGACAGCCCGGGAGCGCGCGCGCCTGCGCGGGTGCGCATTTGACACCTGGACGTCGATCATCGGGCCGGCCTGGCTCTGGCCGCCCGGCGCGCTGCCGGACGCTTCGCCGGACTCTTCCCGCCGGGCTCTGCCCCTCCCAGGATCGTGTCGGTCAGCGAGAGGGCGATGCCGGAGAGCATCACCTCCGGCCCGAGCGACGTGAAGTCGCCCGAGACCAGCGACCTGTCGACGTTTGCGAACAGAGAGCATCCGCCTTCTCGTTCGATGATCAACCCGCTCACTTTCCCGTCGTGCTCGGCCACGAACGTCGCCTCGCCGAGCATCTTGCTCGTGACGAAGCCCGAGCAGAAGTGCAGCTGCAGGTGCGCGCTCGGCGTGTAGACCGATATCAGGCTGCCCGTGCGGTCACCGATCGAGATGGACGGATAGATTTCAAGCGCCAGCTTCCGCCGCGAATCGGCGGGGGCGATCACAAACCGGTAGTTCGAGCCCTTCGACTTCGCTTTGACGCCGAAGAGCTTCTCCAGCTTGCGGATATCCGATGGTTTGAAGCCAAACGCCATGAGATCCTCACCGGTTGGCGGAACACATCCAAACGCGAACCATGATAGCCATGCCTGCCGAGATTGTCAAGCAAGGCATCAGAACTAACACTGAATCTCAAGCCCTTCGGCGGCCGCGACGCACTCGAAGGCGTACCGGCGGGTCTTGATTTCCTTCCGGCAGGTCTGAAGGATCTCGTCGATCTTCGCGTCATCGTGCGTCTGGTCGTGATGGAACAGGACCAGCTTCTTCACACCCGCCTCGTACGCCACCTTGAGCGAGAACAGATAGTGCGAGTGCCCCCACCCGACATGGCTCACATACTCTTCCGGCGTATATGTCGTGTCGTGGATGAGCACGTCCGCCCCGCGCGCGAAATCGAAGACGCGCTGGTTCGGGTCGCCCTTGGCTTCCAGGAACTTGTCGACAATCTTCTTGTCGACGTTCTTCATCGACCGCGCCACCTCCCGGTCGAACGGCTCGTTATCGCTGATGTACACCACCGTCTTCCCGCCCGCCGTGAGCCGGTACCCCATCGCGAACTCGGGGTGGTTCACGTACATGGACGCGAGCGTGGCCCCGAAGATCGGAATCGTCTCCTCCTTGATCGGATGGAACTTGATCGTGGCCTTCAGCTCGTTGAGCTGGACGGGGAAGTAGGCCTTGTCCATCAGATACGAGATCATCTGCCGGAGCGTCACCGACTTTGACTGCGCGCCGATGATCGTCAGTTCGTTCCCCGAAATGAACGCCGGTTTGAAGAACGGGAATCCCTGGATGTGATCCCAGTGCGGATGGGTGATGGCAAGATAGGCGGTGACCGACTCCCCGCCCGAGGTGAGCGAGTCCCCCAGGCCGCGGATCCCCGTGCCCGCGTCGAAGATCACGAGGCCGTCGTCGCTGAGGCGCACTTCCACGCACGGGGTGTTCCCGCCGTAGCGGACCGTCGTGCGTCCCGGCGTCGGAATTGAACCGCGCGTCCCCCAGAATCGCAGTTTCATGGCAGTGGCCTTCCGTCAGTCCCGATAGCTGCGGGCGTACCCGATGTAATTCTGGGCCGACTGGAGCAGGAACGCCCTCTCTTCGCCCGTCAGCGGACGCACCACCCTCGCCGGCACCCCCGCGACGAGCGTCCCTTCAGGAACGATGAACCCCTCCTTGACAACCGAACCCGCGGCGACGACGGCGAACGGGCCAACGACCGCACGATCCAGGACAGCCGCGTTCATGCCGACCAGAGAGGCGTTCTCGATACGGCACCCGTGGATCATGGCCTTGTGGCCGACGGTCACGTCGTCGCCGATGATCGCCGGCAACTCCCTGGTCACGTGCACCACCGCCCCGTCCTGCACATTCGTCCGCCTGCCGACCCTGATGACGTTGATGTCTCCGCGCAGCACGGCGTTGAACCAGATGCTGGCGTCTTCGCCGACCTCGACGTCGCCAATAATCCACGCCCCTCCGAACACGGAGGCCGAGGGGTGGATGCGGGGCGACACGCCGTGATGATCAAGCAAGGGCACAGGTCAGTCCTTTCCCCGCGGCGGCGTCCATCCGGTCCGCTTGTATTCCATCAGCTCGATTGTGACGTTGCCGATGAACACCTGCATCTTGGCCTGGATCGGCACCCGGGCTGCGTCGTTGCTGAACCACCCCTCGAACGCGCCGGTCAGGCCGTAGAACCCGACGAAGTCCCCGCTTCCGATGAAGTGCTGTGTGTCGACGGGATAGTCGACGGCGTCGATCTCCACCGATTCCTGCTCGGTCCGGAAATCGACCGTTGCGCGGGTCTTCTTCTCGCTGATGATGCAGGGTGCCGTCAGGACCTTCCCGGAGAAGAGGTACTCACGAGCCCAGAAGAAGACCGAAAGCCCGTCCTGCACTTTGCCTGTCAGGGCTATCGAGTCACGACGCGTGATCAGGGTGTCGCGCGGGCCGAGCTCGAGCAGTCCGACGCCGCGATCGTACTGGAACGTGTAGCGGGCGAACGACCAATCGTCGCCCTCCCTGCTGCGCCCCAGGAACGCGCGGCTGAACGACCCCGAGTCCACCGTGCTCTCGAAAATCGCCTCCGCGCTGACAAACGGGATCGACTTGTACGACGCAATGTTCGCGCTCGTGAAATAGCCGTGGTAGCCGTCTCCCGTCACCTGGCGGACCGTCTTGATCTTGATCTGACCGAGGTCGATGAAGCTGAACCGGACGTTGTACGTGAGCTCCTCCCCCACCTGGTACACGGTCGGGACCGGCTGCGCCGCGGCCATGCGAGGGACCGCAACGAACAGAACCGCCGCCATGGCGCCCTGAAGCGCGCGACGGCGGCGGTGCAACACGGAAGGGCAACGGTCAGTGGTACGCAGGGTCATGCCTCGCGTCAGCGTTCCTTGATGCCGGACATTCCGGCCGCAAACTTCTCCGCCTCGGGGAAGAGACTCAGGGCCTTCTTGAACTGCACATCTTCTCTGAGCATGACCCTGGAAGCTCCTTCGGCGCCCCACAGGCTTCTGGCGATGGTCGCCTTGGTGAAGGCAGCGATAAAGCGGCGGTCCGTATCGTACTGTTCCTGTTCGAACTTGACGCTTTTCTTCTCGCCGATCGCCCGGATCTCGGCAAGCATGGCATCCGTGACGACGAAGGAGTCGGCAAACTTCCCGCTGTCCTTGCCATACTTCTCGCGCAGTTCCGCACCGTGGGTTTCGACATACGCGTCGGCATACTGCAGAAACACCTGGGCGATCCGGAGCTGGACGCTATAGCGCGTGAGCCTGTCGGCCTTGACAATGTAGTCGGGCGTGATCCCGCCGCCGCCGTACACCGTGCGGCCGCCCATGGTCTTGAACACCGGGCGCGTCGAGTCGCGCTCGGCGTTGTGCTCGACGTTTTCGCCTTCGGACTCCTGGCGCGTGTACGCCTCGAGATGATACTCGTTCCGGTCCGTGCCGTACGCTCGCTGGATGAGCCTGCCGCTCGGCGTGTAGTAGCGGGCTGTGGTGAGACGCAGCGCCGAGCCGTCGCCCAGCTCAAACTGGCGCTGGACGAGCCCCTTGCCGAATGTGGATTCGCCGACGATGATGCCCCGATCCCAATCCTGGACGGCGCCGGCCACGATCTCGCTCGCGGACGCCGAGGAATTGTTGACCAGAACCACCAGCGGGATCTCCGGGTACTTTCCACCCTGCGACACGTATTCGTCGTCGAACTCCGCCCGGCGCCCCTTCGTATAGACGATCTTCTTCCCCTTGGGCATCAGCTCGTCGGCCATCTTGAAGGCCTGCTCCAGGTAGCCGCCGGCGTTGTCCCGGAGGTCCAGAATGAGCCTCTTCATGCCGCTGCCCTGGAGGCGCGTGAGCGCCTCGGTCAGCTCGTCGTACGTGGTTGCGGCGAAGCGGGTCACCCGGACATAGCCCGTGGTGCCGTCAACCATAAATCCCGCGTCCACCGTATACAGTGGGATCTTGTCCCTCGTGATCTCGAAATCCAGGAGGTCCTTCATCCCGGCACGGTAGACCGCCACCCGCACCTTGGTCCCCTTCGGCCCGCGAAGCTTCTTTTGAACCCCGTCCTGCGTGATCCCAACGGCGGAGGAGTCGTTGATCCGGACGATCTTGTCGCCGCCCTGGATGCCCACGCCTTCGCTGGGGCCGCCGGCGATGGGCGACACCACGAGCAGCGTGTCGTTGAGGACCTGGTACTCGATGCCGATCCCCTCAAACGCCCCCTGAAACTCCTCGTTCACGCGGGCGAGCTGCGATGCCGAGATATAGACCGAGTGCGGATCCAGCTCGTCCAGGACTCCGCCGATGGCCGCCTCGGTCAGCTTCTGCGAGTCGACATCCTCCACGTAGTACTTCTTCGTGATGCTCAGGACGTCCTTGAACTTGTTCGCCTGGTCCAGGATGCTGTCGCCGGAAAACAGGCTGTTCAGCATGGAACCCGCAAAAAGCGCGATGACGGTCAGGAAAGCCACCGTCAGCAACGAAAACCGTTTCTGCATTACCGCACGTCCTTTCTCGTCACGAATCTACCGCAATCAAACGATAGTATCGAAAAACCCCCTGAAAGTCAAACAAACGGCAGGAGTCCTCATCGGACGGGCTTCCATTCATCCAGCATGGACCGGTGAAGGAAGAAGACCGAGAGAAAGTTCATGAACCAGGATGCGGTCACCGTCGCGTACCCGTACCGGCGGTATCGCCTGGGTGATTCATAGACAAGCAGATCCCGGATGAACCTGACGCTGCCGACCGCACGAAGGCGACGGAACATGTCGTAGTCTTCCCCTGCCGCGATGCCGTCCGCGTATCCGCCGACGCGCCTGAAGACGTCGCGCGGGATGACATGGCACTCGCCGCGGCCCATCCCCATCCCGACACGGTTCATCATATAAAAGAACCAGTTGTAGAAACCGTGATACCGCACATCCGCCGGGGTCTCCTCTCCGGGGTACACTGCAACGCTGCACGTCACGCCCGCGGTTCCCGGCCGCTGCGCTTCGCGCGCGGCCACGTCGAAGAAACGGTCGATCTCATGCACCAGCGTGTCGGCGTTGAGAAAGATCAGAATGTCGCCGTGCGCCGCAGCCGCGCCGAGGTTCCGCCCCATGGCGATCGTCTGCTTCGTGCGCGCCGTGTTCTCGACGACGATGTGCGCGCGCGATCGCGCGATCGCAAGGGTCGCGTCGATGCTCCCGCCGTCGCTGACGATCAGCTCGATACGGTGACGCAGCAGCAGGTCCTCGGTGAACTGCGCGAGCATTGCCGGCAGGAGCTTCTCCTCGTTGAGGGCCGGGACAATGACGCTGACGCGCGGAGCGACGCTCATCGTTCCTGTCTCATCTGGGGGAAGAAGATGACGTCGCGGATGGAATCCTGGCCGGCAAGGACCATGGTCAGGCGGTCGATGCCGATGCCCAGGCCGGCCGTCGGAGGCATCCCGTACTCGAGCGCACGCAGGAAGTCCTCGTCGATGGGCTGGGATTCCTCGTCCCCCCTCGCCCGGAGGGCGGCCTGCTGCTCGAACCTGCTCCGCTGATCCAGAGGATCGTTCAGCTCGGTGAAGGCGTTGCAGATCTCCTGGCCGTTGCAGAATCCCTCGAACCGCTCGACGAGACCCGGCGCGCTCCGGTGGCGCTTCGCCAGAGGCGAGAGCTCGACCGGATAGTCGGTGATGAACGTAGGCTGGATCAGGTGCGGCTGGACCTTCTCCCCGAAGATCGCATCGATCACCTTGCCGGGGCCGTCGGACGGGGCGACAGACACGCCGAGCCGATGCGCGGCCGCCCTGAGCCCTGCCTCATCCATGCCCCGCAGGTCCATCCCGGTATGCTCGCGGAGCGCGTCGAACATCGGAACCCGCTTCCACGGGGGCGTGAAGTCGACCGTGACATCGCCCACGGTGGCGACCGGCTCGCCGTTCAGGGCGCGCGCGGCCGACGCGAGCATGTCTTCCACGAAGTCCATCATCCAGAGGTAGTCGCGGTACGCGACGTACACCTCAAGCATCGTGAATTCCGGATTGTGCGTGCGGTCCATCCCTTCGTTCCGGAAGTCCTTCGAGATCTCGTAGACGCCGTCGAAGCCCCCGACGATCAGGCGTTTGAGATACAGCTCGTCCGCGATTCTCAGATACAGCGTCATATCGAGCGCGTTGTGCTTCGTCACGAACGGACGCGCAGTCGCGCCGCCGTACAGCGGCTGCAACACGGGCGTTTCGACTTCCAGGCACCCGTGCTCGTCCAGATACCTGCGCAGCGCGGTGATGAGCGTGGCCCGCTTCCGGAAGACTTCGCGCACGCCCGGGTTGACCACCAGATCCACGTACCGCTGGCGGTAGCGAAGCTCCTTGTCCGAGAATGGATCGTAGACGACCGTGTTCCCCGCCTCATCCGTCCGTTCCTTCGGCACCGGCAAAGGGCGCAGCGATTTCGACAGCAACACCAGCGTGCGCGCGTGGACCGACACTTCGCCCGTCCGGGTCCGGAAAATGAACCCGCCCACGCCAATGATGTCGCCGATATCCATCAGGCGGAAGGCCTCGTACGATTCCCCCAGCTCGTCCTGCTTCAGGTAGGCCTGGATCTTGCCGGACGAATCCTGGACATGACAGAAGGACGCTTTCCCCATTCGTCGCAGCGACACGATGCGCCCGGCTATCGCGACGTCTCGCTGCGGGTCGCCGTCTGTGAACGTGGAGAGGATTTCGGCCGCGTGCGCGGTCCGGGCAAAGGAATGCGGATACGGATCGATCCCCCGGCGCCGCAACTCCTCCAGCTCCTCCCTCCTGCGCCGCATGAGGTCGTTCAGTTCATCAAGGTCGGACTTCTGGTCCACAGGATGCTCCGGGCGTGCTCGAACAAAAAAAGGGGACATGGTGAGCCCATGCCCCGAATACTATAGAATACCGATAACCCCTGCGAAAATCAAGGCAATCCCGACACGCTATCCGGCCCGGTTCTGATGAGAAATTCGGGGATGATCGAATCCACCACCGTGCTGTCTCCGACGCGGTGTCCCTCGAATTGCTGCAGCAGAACACGCACGTCCATGGATGCGCCAGATCCCTCCACGATCATCATGGCGGCAGGCATGTTATCCGGAGAGACGGGACTGGATGCGAGCGTCGAATCGAGCCACGCCCCGAGGGAGAAGACTGCCGAATCGGTGACGAAGGACCCTTGCAGGAGTTCAAGCGTCAGCATGCCCCGGTCCGGATCGAGGCGGACTCCGAACGTCCCCGAGCTGTCCCGGTTCGTAAGCTGCCATCGACCCAGACGCCCCGGAGCATACAGGCGATCAAATCCGGCAATGGATGTGACCCTCCCGCTTGCGCTCCGGAAAAAGAACCAGCCGGACTTCTTCCCCCAGTGTGTCGAGAACGGAACACCCATAGCGGCGACGATCTTCGACGCGGCGGTTGTTCCTCGCGCGCGCTGGAGATCGCCGGACGAGTCTGCGACGAGCGAATCGAGCCTGTCCCCAAACCATGGGCGCAGGACCCCGGGCCCATGCATGGTGCACAGGTACTGGACGACCGAGCTGATCTCGGCGGCCTCATCCGACGAGACACGACTCCCGGTTCGCACGATCGAGCCGTTCTGCAGGATATTGTGGCGGATCAGCATCTCCTCCAGCCTCCCGCGCTGGCTCCGTTCCGACACCGCAAGCGCACCCCACGGGCCGACACTCGCCGCAAGCGTGAGCACCAGGAACGTGAGCGGGATCAGGGCGATGTTGTGGCTCCTCTTCAGCGTGAAGTACACGACCAGACCGGTCAGCCAGAGACCCATAAGGGCGACGAAATACCTGTTCGGCGTGATGCCGTACTCCGTCACCCGCCGCCAGATGGCGAGCAGGAGCAGGATGGTCAGGGGAAACAAGGCCGGGAAGTACCACCGCCAGATCGTCCTGATCCAGCGGTTTTCCTCTTTGTCCCTGATCGGGTAGACGAAAAGGAGCGCGAGAATCCCCGCAACTGAAAAACCGAGCACAAGATTGCCCACCCATCCCTCAGGCCACTCCCAGGCGGCGATGATCTTGAGGGTGTAGGCGTACAGGATCAGGACGTAGACCGCGACAAGCGGAATGAGGATGTACTGGGAGAATGTTTTGAGGGCCTTCGGGTATGGCTGGTCTTCCGGCGAAGGGATCGGCGGAATGGTGGAGACGAAGAACCAGGTATTGAAGACAAACCCGAGAGCGGCAAAGAGCTGTGCGTACATGCGTTCTTCGATCGTGACTCCGAGGAGCTTGTCAAGCGAAAGAAGCGCAATGCTGAGGCCGGCGTACAGAACGCCGGAGTAGAGCCCGGCTGCAAGAAACCGCAGGAACAACGACTTGTTGAAGTCCCAGAAGCGCTGGAGGCTGGCGGCCCCGTCGAACGAAGCCACCGCAACGCCGAAGTGCGCGGCGACCATCAGGAGCGCATACGTGACGAGATAGTGGTCGGCGGCCTGCATCACATTTGCGGGAAGCAGGAAGAAGTACGCTCCCAGCGCCACAATTCCCGCGACGGCCAGCAGTACCCTCCTGCGGGCCGGCCAGCCGCGATGCTCGGCGAAGACCTCGATGCCGATGAAGAGTGAGATCCCCAGCATGCCCACCAGGAGCAGGTTCGAGGGTATGGTGAGCTCCTGTCGCTTGAGTTCAGTCCATTCAATAAGCCAGACCGCTCCGACCGCGGCCGCCATGCCGGACGCGATCGCGAACGGGAATCGTCGGAGTGCCGCGCCGGCGCCCGATACAAGTGTGCTGATGGACGGGAGTCTCATGGCGGGGATCCTGTACGGTATGGATGGATGCTATGTATTAGAGACCCAGTTCCCGCAGCACGTTCGCGGCCCCTCCGACGTGCTCGGAGACCCAGAGGATATATCTGATGTCCACGCCGATCGACCGGCTGTAGCGGTCGCTCCAGGCGTAGTCGTTGACCGTCGCCTCAAACACGCGATCGAAGTTGACGCCCACCAGTTCGCCGTGCGCATTCATCACCGCGCTGCCGGAGTTCCCGCGAATGGTATCGAGATCGTAGAGAAATGCGACCGGAACGCTGCCGAGCCGCGGGTGCGCATACGGACCGTATTCGGCGCGACGGACGTGATCGAGCAGCGTATCGGGCGAGTCGAACGGAACGACTCCCGTGGTTTTCTGCGCCAGCTCGGTGACGGTCGTGAACGGTTTGACTGTCTTCCCGTCTTCGGGCGAGTAGCCTCGCACGCGGCCGTATGTCAGGCGCATCGTGCTGTTCCCGTCGGGGATCAGCTTGCCGCCGAGATACCGCGTCTTCACATCGATCAGCAAAGCGTACTCGCCAAGCAGCACGCTTTCCCGCGCGTCCTGCGTTGCTCTGAGCGAATCATACAGCGGGAGCATCTCGCGGGCGAGGTCGATCATCGGCTCGCGCATTTCCGGCACCTTCAGCGGCGGATCATCGAACGCGGCAAGCACCGACGCGGAATCGATGAGACGCGAGCCTGCAACCAGCGTCCGCACGAGGGCGTTGATCTCCTCCGGACCTCCCGGCGCACGGATCCGGCCGTCGATCGGGGCGATTCTCCGGCCTGCAGGCAGGGTCAGGATCCGGAGAATCATGTCGCGCAGCAACGCGCTGTCTGCGGGTTCGTAGTAATTCCTCAGCAGGCTCTCGATGCGCCCCCGTGTCCCGGGTCGATTCCTCCCGGTGTACGCCGGGAGACGATCCCCGTCATCCTTTCCCGCCTCCCGCTCCGCCTCGACCAGCGACAGCGCGATGGAGAATGTCTGCGACGCCTGGCGAAGCGCGTCCAGCATGAGATCCCGGGGCGCATCGGCGCGAATACTCCGGTATACTTCTTGGATTGCCGGAAGGACCTGCCCATACGTGTTCCGGCGGGCCGGATCTGCATCGATGAACGCCTGCAGCGCCCCGTCTTCCTTCCGCTTCGCATCGACGAGGTTCAGCCTTTTCAACCCCTGCAGGTTCCCCCGATAGTTCTTTGCGTTGTTGGCAAGGCCCTTGATACGGGCGTCGTGCTTCAGCGCCACCGCCCGGTTGCCGGCACCCAGCCCTTCCAGCGTGCGTATCTGGCTCTCGTACAGGTCCGCAAGAAACGGGAGGCGATCAAACTGCTCGTAGGCCAGGTAATCAGCCGTGCGATGGCGGACTGTCCGGCCCGGATATCCCAGAATGAACACGGGGTCCGCCTCTGCGACCCCGGCCGGCTGGGTCTTCAGATAGCGCCTCGGGTGGAAGGGCTCAGAGGAAGGAGGAGGCGCGTAGGCCCGGATGAACGCGAAGTCTCCCGTGTGCCGCGGCCACATCCAGTTGTCCTCTTCACCGCCGAACTCGCCGATGCCGCGGGGCGGGACATAGACGAGCCGCACGTCCCGGAGGAACGCGTAGACGAAGAGGACGTATGAACGGCCGGGGAACATTTCGGCGACTTCGGCCCGCGTGCCGGGATTCGTGCCTTCCGCCTCCTCCACGATCGACCGCGTCGCGGCCGAGAGTGCCCTGCGGCGCTGATTCGCCGGGAGAGAATCCGGAAGCGCTGCGAGCACGCGCGCCGACACGTCGCGCACCGATTCAATGATGCGGACGTTCATGCCGCGCGCGGGTATTTCTTCCTCGCGGGTCCGCGCCAGAAATCCGTTGGTGACGTAGTCGTTCTCGACCGTGCTCGCGGCCTGCAGCGCGCTGAAGACGCAGTGGTGGTTCGTGATGATCAAACCGTCTGCGGAGACAAACGCTCCGCTGCACCCCCCGACGTTGACGATCGCGTCCATCAGGCTGACGGAATCGGGATTGTAGATCTGCGAGGCGGTGAGAGCGATACCGGATCGCGAAAGGTCGAGCGTGGGAATGCTTGAGACGGGATGCATCCCTTCGTCGGCTCGCAGGAGAGGCGCGGCGAGAAGGATTGAGATGAGAAGGACTCCGGGCGCGGCCAGGAGGCCGCGCCGCGCGAGCTGAGATGTCATCACGACTCCTTACACTACTTTGACAATCACCATCGTCATGTCGTCGTGCTGCGGATGTCCGCCGGTGAACTGGCGCACGTCGTCGCACAGCGTGCGGATCATATCGGCCGCCGGCAGATGACGGTGGCGCGCGATCGACGCTTCCAGACGCTGCTCGCCGTATTCCTGATCGTCATTGTCCATCGCCTCGGTGAATCCGTCGGTATAGAACACGAGCGTCTCGCCCTGCTTCAGCGCGACCTCCTGCTCTTCGATCACCGAATCAAACACCTTGCCGACCTCCAGGCCCAGCGCCATCCCTCTGGGTGACAGAAATGTGCCGTCTCCGCTTTCCCGCTGGCTCAGGATCAGCGGACATTGTCCCGCGCGCGCGAAGCGGATCGTCCGCGCCGGGGGATCCAGGACAGCATAGAGCATGCTCACGAACGAGTTGCGCTCGATCGTCCTGTACATCAGATTGTTCACCTTGCTCAGCACGGCGCGCGGCGAGACGGCGTCTTCCGCATGCGACTGAAGAATCCCCTTGGTCAGCGTCATGTAGATCGCCGCGGGGACGCCCTTCCCCGAGACGTCGCCGACGGCAATGCCGAGCTTCCGGTCGCCAAGGGAGATATAATCGAAGTAATCCCCTCCCACTTCCAGCGCGGGCACGCAGATCCCTGCAATGTCATACCCTTCGACCCTCGGGTCCGCCTTGGGGAGGAGGCTCATCTGGACCGAGCGTGCGATCTCAAGCTCCTTCGCCATGCGGACGCGCTCGGAGATGCGACGGATGTGCGCCGGGAGCGTTTCGGGAGTGAAATCGAATCGCGCTCCCCGCGCCACGCCGATCACGCCGAGAATCAGGGGAACCGCAATCAGCACCAGGAAGGCCGCCCGGCCAAACACGGCTGCATCCGACGTTGACGTGAAGAGAGGAACCGCCAGGTACAACGCGAGCATGACGAAATTCGCCGCGAACGATGTGACGAGATCGTACCGGAGGAACAGCGCCGTGAAGGCGAGCCCCAGGATCAGCATGGCCACAACCGTCTGCACGATCGACAGCGTCCCGAACGGAAGGATCCAGAGGCTGAGCGACGCAGCGGCCCACAGCACAACGGACACGACCACGCCGGGCCACGTCTTTCTGAAATGCTCCTTCAGATACGACAGGAAGAAGAGTCGAAAGATCACCTCGCTGACCGCCGCAAACCCGAGCGCGTTCAGGATCGGATGCAGGAACTGGAGGTGCGACTCCGGGTAAGAATTCAACCCCAACACCAATGTCCTGACGATGCCCGCCTGCTGCAGGAGATACAGCACCCCGCCGTATCCGCCCAGGATCACCAGACCCCAGAGGTATCCGCGAAGGATCCCCTCGCCAAGGTCACGCGTCAGAAACGCCCGGTGCAGTGCCGCATCGGCGCCGCGCAGCTTGTCCGGCCAGACGGTTCGGGCGGAGGATTCGCCGACGGTCCAGGCCGCGAAGACCATCACCCCAATGAAGAGCTGGAGGATGAACGCATTGAAGACGAACATGACGATGCGGACGTTGAACGCGTTGAGATCCCCGATGCGCGCACTCGACCCCAGACTCGCGTACTCATTGATCGTGCTCAGCACCATCATGGCGAATACGCCAAGCAGCACCATCAGGCCGGTCCTGGTCCCGACCTCACCCTCATGGTACTTCTTCAGAAAGAGCACCACGACGAAGAAGAACAGCAGGAAGACAACCGCGAACGAAGCGGTGAAGAAGAACGTCCAGGTGGTCGCCCTGCCCGTGAACGTGCTTGCAAACTCCCCGCTCGGCTCGTACGTCAGGCGGAAGCCGCCGACCTCGCGGCCCTGGATCCGCACCCAGACCGTCTCCTCCGCGCCCGTTCCGTTCTTTGACCAGACGAATCGATAATCGACTCTGTTCGGGTGCTTGTTGTCCGATGATGTCTGGAGGACAAACTGCGACACGTCGATCCCCTGGCCGCGCAGAAAACTCGCGGCGATGTCGCGAGCTTCATCGGGAGTCGCAGAGGCCCGTGACAGTGTATCAGGGATGGAGTGATTGTGGCCCAGCACGCGCCCGGACGGACTCACCGACGCGCCGTACTGCTCGAGATTCTGGCTGCGGGTGAGCGTGCGGTCGTACCACGTCACTTCCCAGACGTGCGTCGCGAGCGAATCGGCACGGAGCGTCGCGTTGGCGGCGCGCATACCCTCTCGCGACTGAAGGAACAGCTGAGTGGAGCCGGCGAACGCGAAGACTGCGTCCTCCTGCAGCGAGGCGACCGGATAACCGAGCTTCTCCATGTAGGCCCGCGCCGCCCTGATGACCTCCGACCTGCTCAGCCGCAGATCTACGGAGGCAGAGGGAGTCACGCTGTCGACAAGGACCGTGAAGCCCACCGCCCCGACGATGGCGGCCAGGACAAGCATCATGGACACACGGCCACGGTGTCGCCCGTCGCCGATCACAGGATCACCTGCAAACAAAGACATAGTCGCTCCGTGGTTCCGCGCTCTTCACCACCACTCCCCGGACATCGTTGACGCCGAGAGCGTGTCTCCTACCCCGCACGAACGGATTCATCCCCCCCGTTATATCTTTGTACGTTGGTGGATTGCACAGAAGTTGCAGCCGGAAGAGCCCGCCCGGCCTCCCGTTCTCAGGTCCCGGCGTTTGGGCGCCGGCACCGGTACGTGGCAGTCAGGACCCCGACCCCGGCGTAACGGCAATCTTGAAGACATTCTTCCGGACCACACCCTCCGACACCATTGGCGCGTGCGCGTCGCCGGGGTAGAACACCGCAAACGAACCGGGCACGAGGGGAAGCCAGACCAGGGGACGATCGCCAAACAGCATGACATCCTTCTCCCGGTCGTACGGCGACGCGGGCTGCGTGCACTCGTCCGTCGGCTTCCACCCGATAGCCTCGTCACCTTCGAGGAGCAGGTGCACATCGATATGCGTGCGGTGAGCCTCGAGCCTGGCGTCGCCCGGCTTCTTCCCCTGCCCCCTGCTGGCAATCAGATACAGATCGGCGCCGGCGATTTCCATCCGCCCTTCGGCGGCCGGTTCGCGCATCCGCCCTTCGAGCAGGTCGAGCGCGGCATCCAGCAGCGGGTGGGCGCCGCGATAGATTCGCGCATTGTCAATCGTGTCGATGATCATGGGTCAGGTGTCGTGACTGACACACCGGGGAGCTAACGGCGCTTCAACCGAAGATGATTGCGCAGCTCGTTCGCGTCGTCGACGCGAATGTCCACGCCATGGCTGCGCAGGATCTCTCCGGCCTGGCGCACGGCGGCGGTGAGCCCTTCGGCAGGCTTGCCCGTGCGGATGCCGTTGAGGACGGTCTCCACAAGGCCCGACCAGGCATGCGTGTCGACGCGCGAGGTGATTCCGGAATCGCCGACCACGAGGACAATATGTTCGAGGATGCTGACGAAGATCAGCACTCCGGTGCGATCGCGCGTATTGAACACTTCTTCGGACACGAACGCTTCGGCAGCCCGGGCTGCGACGCGCCGTTCCATGATGCCGCGCCCGGCGAAGATCCGCGTCAGCAGCGGGACGAACTTCACGAGCAGCATTCCGACTGCGAACCCGGCGACGCCGCCCAGCAGCGCCCCCGCGACAAGCGGCGACGGCCAATCCGTGGCGACGTCGTGAAAAAGAATCGTCGCAAGAACGACAAGCGACCCCAGAAAGGCCCCTCCCCGCCACTCTGCTTCCTCGTACGTGTCGCTCTGCTCCACAACGTACGCGACGATCTCGCCCGACGTCCCGCGCTCCGCCTGGGCAACGGCAGCCGTGATCGCTTCCTGCTCGTCCCGCGAGAAGAACCTCGTCAACAATGCGCCCATGGCATCCTCAGTCTGTCTTTCCCGTCGTCATCTGACGATCGAATAGCAGTAGCAGTCCCGCGGCAGGTCGCTCCTGTTGGGGAGGATCATCCACCGCCGCAGGATTCCCTCGCGTTCCATGCCCGCCTTCTCCATCACGCGCGCCGACGCAACATTCTCGACGTCGCAGACGGCCCACAGGCGGAAGATCTCGGGCTGGTCCATCGCCCACCGGACGACCGCCCGGAGCGCCTCGGTCATGTATCCGCGGCTCCAGTGCTCGCGCGCAAGGACGTATCCGACGTTGGCATGCGACTCGAGGCGCACATCGATCATGCCGATGAGCGTCCCATCTTCCTTGAGGGTGATCGCCCAGGTGAGGATGGTACCCGCATCCCATCCGTGCAGCGCGCGCTCAATGAACCGCTCGACGTCTTCGATCGTCTGGCCGCCATGGAACGCCAGATACCGGATGACGTCGGGATCGCGGGCATACCCCTCATAGATCGGGCGGACGTCCTGCGGCGCCGGCTTCCGGAGAACGAGGCGCTCCGTGATGAGTTCGGAGGGGATTTCCATGTTCTATTCCGGGAGTGAGGAGCTCGCGGCGCGGGGCCTGAGGATGCCCTCAAGCGAGTACCCCCGGGACTCGATCGCGGAACGTGCGTTTTCGAGAAACTCGGCGATCGCCTCTGCCGAGGCCACCTGCGTCATTCCATGATCGATCTCTGTCTGACGCTCGGGATAGATCGATCCGCCGTAGGGGACGCCGGGGTCATACTCGAGCCCCTCTTCCCGGTCGGGGACAAGGACGTATGTCGAATGCCCGGAGACCTGCCGGACGATCCCCACGAACTCGAAATTGGGCACACCATCCCGCAGCGCCAGCACCGGACCACCGCTGTACCCTTTGCTGCTCGCAGCGTCGATAAGGAACGAGTTGTTCCGGTCCCTCCGGGGAGAGCTCACGATGCCCGACGTGACCATTCGCAGACCCGACGGATAGCCGAAGACGAACACGTACGTGCCCCACTCCAGTTCGGCGGCCGGTCCTCGCACGAGTGCGAGCGGCCTCAGCGTCAGGCAGGGGTCGCTCGTGAACGTCCGTCCGAGCAGCGCGACATCCGTCGTCGCGTCGAGCGCGAGGAGTTCCAGTTCGCCCCCCTCGGGGAGGACGGCGACGTAGTTCACCTGCTTCTCCTTCACCGATACCGCTCGAATGTACGGGCCGGGTCGGCCATCGGATTCGGCATAGAAGGCGAGCGAGGTATCCGGAAAGTTGAGGACATGCGCCGAGCTCAGCAGGAGCACCTTTCGCGACCTGCACGACAGGATCGTCACGCTGGCAGCCAGTGCTTTGTTCGTGTAGGTCGCCTCCCGCGAGTAGCGGGAGAGGACCGCAGGAGTGACGTCGCCGGCCTTGAGCTGTTCGGACATCGGGATGAAGTAGTTCCGATAGTAGGCGATCGAGCTGAGCATCTTGACGGATTCGCCGATGCGCGCGAGGTACTCAGAGACCGGCTGGAACGGCGGGTGCGAGTCGTACCGTCCGTCCGGGGCCGGCGCGAAGGGATTCCGCGTGGTCTCACCGCGGCATCCGAGGAGCACCAGGGCCGCGGCGATGGTGGCGGCGCCGGTCCGCGGCACACACCGTGTGAGGCTTCCTACCATCCCCTGTCGATCCCCGCTAGCCGATAGAGTTCGTCCACCTCTCTCCGGGTCAGGCTGCGCGATGCACCGCGGGCCAACCCCTCACGGGTGACCGGACCGTACGCGACGCGGTCGAGCTTCTCGACGGTGTAGCCGAGGAGTTCGACCATGCGACGCACCTGCCTGTTCCGCCCTTCGTGAATCGTGATGCCGATCTCGTGTCCCTTCGTCCCGGGCAGGACCAGGACATGCGCCGGCAGAGTTCGCACGCCGTCGATCTCCACCCCCTCGGCCAGCTGGCGGAGGTGTTCGTGGCGGACAGGTGCATCGCAGGTCACGCGGTACGACTTCCGGACGCCATAGCGGGGATGCATCAGCCTGTTGGCGAGCTCGCCGTCGTTCGTGAGCAACAGGACGCCGGTGGTGTTGCGGTCGAGGCGTCCGACGGGGAAGATGCGCTCGCGGGTATCGATGAGGGCCATGACGGTTCCGCGGCCCTTCTCGTCATGCAGCGTGGTGATGGTGTCTTTGGGCTTGTTGAGGACGATGTAGACTTTGCGTTCGCGGGGCGAGACCGGACGACCCTGGACGGTGACGCGGTCGCGCCCGGCAACGATACGCGTCGCCAGGTCCGTGATTCTCCGGCCGTTCACGGCAACCTTGCCTGCGACGACCAGCTCTTCCGCCTTCCGGCGGGCCGCCACACCGCACACGGCCAGATACCGGTTGATCCGGATCCCTTCGGGCGGGGTATCAGCGGGCGTCGGGGGGACGCTCCGACTCTTTTTCGTTCGCGCCGGCGTCGTAGAGCGGCCGGCGTTCCGAGGTACTCTCACCATCGTGTTCCCCTTGGATGGACTCGAGCTCTTTGTCCTCGAGCTCGCCCAACATGCGTTTCTCGACTTCAAACTGGGCTTCCGCCAGGAGCTCGTCGATTTCCCGCGGTTTTGGAAGCTCGGCGAGGTCATTGAGTCCGAAGTGCTTGAGGAAGTCCTTCGTGGTCCCGTACAGCAAGGGCCGTCCCGGCGTCGCCGCCCGGCCGATAATGGCGATCAGATTCCGCTCCAGGAGCGTCCTCATGATATAGTCAGCGTTCACGCCACGGATCGCCTCCAGCTCCGGCTTCGTGACGGGTTGCTTGTAGGCGATCACGGCCAGCGACTCGAGCGCGGCAGCGGAGAGCTTCCTGCGGGAACGTTCCTTCAGCATTGCGCCGAGCCAGACGCCGTACTCCGGACGCGTCGCGAACTGGTAGCCGCCCGCAACCTTGACGACATGGAACGCCCGGCCAGATTCGTCGTAGACGCGATTCATCTCATCGATGGTCTTCAGGAGCGTGTCCTGGGACGGGCGGCGAACCTCGCCTTCTGCGGCGAGCAGACCGATGATATCCCCGAGCTGCGTGAGGCTGAGCGGCTCATCCGTGGCAAAGAGCAGCGCCTCCAGGATCCCGAAGAGCGTCTGCGCCCGCGACTGATGTGAGTCGGAATGGGTCATGCGATGGATGCCGCAGGCTGTGGCACGGACGCAACGGGCCTGATCATGATGTCGTCATCCCCTTCGGTGGTGGAAAGACCGATGACCTTGTTCTTGGTCAGCTCGAGCAGCGCGATCACGGTCACGACGATCCTGATCTTTTCAGTCATGTGGGTGACCATGGCGAGGAGCGAGCTGGGCCCGTTGACGCGGAGAAAGTCGAGAATGAAACTCATCTGCTCGTCCACGGAGACGCTCAGGAGCTGCACCTCATGAATGACCCGCCTGGGCATGCTATCCAGCGCCCGCTTGTAGGCGGCGATCAGGTTGAACAGGGTGATCTCCTGCAGCCCCTCGTCCTCCTCCTCGGCGAGGCGGATCCGCGTGTCGGCGGAGAAAAAGCGGCGGTAGCGGACCTGGCGCGACTGATCCTCGATGCCCGACATCTGCGCGGCCATCTCCTTGAAGCGCTTGTACTCCACGAGCCTGCGCACCAGCTCGGCGCGGGGGTCTTCTTCTCCTTCGGCGGACTCGTCGCGCGGCAGCAGCATGCGGACCTTGATCTGCATGAGCGTCGCCGCCATCACGATGAACTCGCCCGCAACCTCGAGATCGAGCGAGGCCATCAGGTGGAGGTACTCGAGGAACTCCTGGGTGATGCGGGAGATCGGGATGTCGGTGATCTCCAGCTCATCCCGCCTGATGAAGAAGAGCAGCAGATCCAGGGGCCCTTCGAACTCTGTGAGCTTGACCCTGTACATTCGCTATCCGATCGTCATGGCACGATGCACATCTGACATGGTATTCTCCGCGACTGCCCGGGCGCGCTGCTCGCCGTCGGCCAGGATTGCTCTGACCTCGGCGGGGTTCGATTCGAAATGCGCGCGGCGTTCGCGCACAGGCGCCAGCGCTCCGGCAATCACCGCCGCGGCACGACCTTTACAGTCCACGCACCCGAGGGTGCCCGTGCGGCAGTCAGCTTCGATCTGGGGCGCGGCGCCGGCGTTGAAACGCTGATGGTATGTGTACACGAGGCACACCTCCGGACGCCCCGGGTCGTTCCGCCGGATCTTCTGCGGATCTGTCACGGCCGTCCGCATCTTCTTCTGGATCTCTTCCGGGCCATCCGACAGGAGAATCGTGTTGCCGGCGGACTTGCTCATCTTCTTGTCGTTGCCGTCGAGCCCGGGGAGCCGCGCGAACTTCGTGAGCTTCGCCTCGGGCTCGGGAAAGACCCCGCCGTACTGCGCGTTGAACCGCCGGGCGATTTCGCGCGAGATCTCGACATGCGGGACCTGGTCCTCCCCCACCGGAACGAGGTTTCCCTTGTAGAGCAGGATGTCCGCCGCCTGGAGCACCGGGTATCCCAGATGGCCATACGACATGTTCTCGATGTTCAGGTCGCGTACCTGCTCCTTGACCGCGGGGTTCCTCTCCAGGCGCGCCGTCGTAATAAGCATCGAGAGGAGCAGATGCAGCTCGGTGTGCTCCTTGATCATCGATTGACGGAATACCGGACTCCGGCGCGGATCGATCCCCACCGACAACCAGTCGATCAACATGTCAAGCGAGTTTTCGGGGAGCCGCGAAGAATCGGGGTTGGTGGTCAGCGCGTGATAGTCGGCGATGAGAAAGAAGCTTTCGACCTCGTTCTGGAGCGTCACCCAGTTTTCGAGCGCGCCGACGAGGTGGCCCAGGTGGAGCTTTCCCGTGGGGCGCATGCCGCTGAGAATTCTGTGCTTCTGAGAGGGGGTCATGGGGTCAGGGATGACGGAGAGGGGAATTCCTGTGAACGTCGTGGACGTCCCGCCCTCGCGGCGGGCGGGTCAATTCAAAAAGAGATACGGCTTCCACCGTTCGTCCAGGACTCCGACGTAATGACGGATGAAGGTCACATGGTTCGGGCGGATCGGGCGGCGATGCAACGGCATCCGCGCTTCGTCCGCGGTGCGGTCGCCTTTTCTGTTGTTGCAGTCGACGCAGGCGCACACGAGGTTTTCCCAGGTATCCTCGCCTCCCCGGGACACAGGCATGAGGTGATCGATGGTCAGAGCCACTTCCGTCCGCCCGCAGTACTGGCACCGGTGGCCGTCGCGGCGGAGGATGTTCTTCCGGGACAGGATGATCTTCTTGAACGGGACCTTGACATACACGGAAAGGCGTACGATGCTGGGGAAGGGCATCGACATGGAAACGGAACGGACCCGCTTCCCGTCGTTTGCCTCGATCAGCTCCGCCTTCCCGAGGTACAGCAAGACGATCGCCTTCTTCACGTTGATGACGCTCATCGGCTCGTAATTCTGGTTCAGGATGAGCACCTTCGCGCTCATCTTCCCGTTCGAGCCGTGTGTCATGGTTTCTGCGCTGAAGACTTCCTCTCCTTCTGCTCGCGTGATCCTTCTGAAAAGCCCTAAAACCTATTCAAAAATATAGCAGGAACAGCGCCGATTGTCAAGCTGCGCCCCCCCTGGGGAGATCCCGGAAACACAGCGCCCCGGCTTGCGGGCCGGGGCGCTGGTTCCTGAAGCCTTACTGGGCTGGTGGTAGTTCGATTGACAGGTAGATCGTGTTCTGCCGGTCGGCGCGCACCTTGAACAGGATGGCATCGCCCGTTTTGTGCGACTCCATGACCTTCTTGAGCTCGCCCGCACTCGCCACCGGTTTCCTGTCAGCCTCGAGGATGACCTGGTTCTGCCGGAAATTCCGGTTGAACGCCTCGCCGTATGGCGTGACGTTCGCGACCAGCACACCCGAATCGAGGTCAAGCTCCCGCTTCTCCTGCGAGCTCAACGAGCGGACCGTCATGCCGATTGCGTCGAATTTGATTTCCGAGCTGCTGGCCGTTTCCGGCTTTTCCCGCTCGTCTCCCGGATCGCCCGCGCTGGCGACGGTCTTGTCTTCCTCCCGCGGCCGGAGCGTGACCTTCTTCTCGATCTCCTTCTTGTCCCTCCAGATCTTGAGGGTCACGACGTCGCCCGGACGCTTGGTGGCGACAGTCGCCTGCAGTTCGTTGGCTTCATTGACTTCCTTCCCATCCACCGAGAGAATGATGTCTTCGGTCTGCACGCCCGCGCGGTCGCCTGCGCCTCCCGGGATCACGCGCTGCACGAAGACTCCCTTCCCCTCCTTCAGGCCCATTGCCTTGCCGGTTGTGGGGTCGACGGCGCTGATGGACACCCCGATATAACCGCGCCTGACCTCGCCGTTCTCGATCAGGTCCTGAGCCACGACCTTCAGCAGATTCACAGGCACGGCGAACCCGTACCCCTGGTACCGCTGGTTGGTGGTCGCGATCGCGGTGTTGATGCCGATCACTTCCCCCCTGAGGTTGACGAGGGCGCCGCCGCTGTTGCCGGGATTGATCGCAGCGTCGGTCTGGATGAAGTTCTCGATGCCGTAACTGTCCTCGATGATCCTGATGTTCCGCCCGATCGCGCTGACGATGCCGGCCGTCACCGTGGACGTGAGCTGGAGCGGGTTGCCGACCGCCAGTACCCATTCGCCCACCTGCACGTCGTCACTGTTGCCGAGCGCGGCCGCGGTAAGATCCTTCGCGTCGACCTTGATGACCGCGAGATCGGTGGAGGGATCCGTCCCGATCAGCTTGGCCCGCAGCCGCGTCTTGTCGTGCAGCGTGACTTCAATGCTCCCCTTCTCTGCGCCTTCGACGACGTGATTGTTCGTCGCGATGTATCCGTCAGCCGTGATGATCACGCCCGAGCCGTACCCGCGCTGCGGCGTCGGCTCCTGGTCCGGATTGAAGAAGTGAAAGAAATCCCGCGGCATCTGGTTGCTGCGCGAATCGCCGGGCGAGGTGGCTTCGATCGCCACGACGGACTGTGTCACTCCCTTGGCTGCAGCCACAAAGCCATCGCTCATCGCCTTGAGGCTCTGATTCTGAGCCGCCACCGGGGCGGGACCGCCCAGCTTGACTTTTCCACCCTCCCCTGCCAACCCCTCGAGCACTCCCCCTCCGATATTGGAGACGAGAATCGCCCCGAAGATGATACCCACAACGATCAGGGCAAAGGATGTGATAATTGTTCTCTTCGACATCGCATACTCCTTCGACAAGAATTCTATTTTTGTGAATCGCGCGGCGTGGGGCTCTGCGTCGTCCTCTCGAGACGCCGGTCTGCCTCCGGATCGTTACGGCGTTCGACCCAGGGCATGGAAGACCTCTCTGGTCTTCAGTCTTCCGAGCGTGTCTATGTTCATCTGCATGCACCGCCTGAGAGCCGCATCGACTTCGTCGCCGTGGTTTCCGCAGAGATCACGAACCACCGCCTCCTCCGCGGTACCCGTACGCTGGAGCTCCCGAAGGATGGCCAACGCTTCGTGACTGATCGGGAACAGCCCGTGGTGTCTGTCGATACACGACGAGCACACTACGCCGGCATGCCCCATGCGCGCCGTCCTCCGCTCGGAGCCCGCCTCCCTCCCGACAGACTTGCCGCAACTCGCGCAGTTGTCGAAATTGGGCTGAAAGCCGAGTTCGCTCAGCAGATGGACTTCAAAATGATATAACGCGTTGCGGGGCTGTTTAGTTGCAGTCTTGATGGCCCTGAGGGTCGAAGCAAGCAGCTGAAATAGGGCTTCGTTGGCTTCCGTCTGGGGGGTGGTGGCACCGACCAGCTCCACAACGGCCAGTCCTGCGGCCATTCGGTCCATGTCCGCCATGAGCCCGCCGAGTTGCTCCAGAGGCTCGAAGCGGGAGAGAAGTTGAAGATCCCGGTGCTCTTTCACGTAGAGGACGGCCCGGATGTGGCTCATCGGCTCGAGCGACAGCCCGTGCCGGGCGGCGGATTTCTTCACGCCCTTGGCGATCACGGACAGCTTGCCATGGGAGAGCGTGTAGAGCTCCAGGATGCGGCTGGAATCACTGTAGTCGCGGCCCCGGAGCACGATCGCCTCGGTGTCGACAATCACGCCGTAGCTCCCGCGCTGTCCGGTACCGCGTTCTGGAGCCCGGAGAGGGATGCAGCGTATGGCGCGCGCACGACTCCGCGGTCTGTGATGATCGCGTCGATCAGCGGCGCCGGTGTCACGTCAAACGCGGGGGCATAGACGCGGGCTCCCTCCGGAGCCACCCTGACGCCGCCACAACCGGTCACCTCCGCCGGATCGCGCTCTTCTATATGGATCGCAGCGCCGTCTCTCGTGGCCAGATCCACCGTGGAGAACGGCGCGGCGACATACATCGGAATGCCGTGAGCCCTCGCGAGGACGGCCACGCCGTAGGTCCCGATCTTGTTCGCCACATCCCCGTTCGCCGCGATGCGGTCGGCGCCGACGAACACCGCCTGAACCTTCCGCTGCTGCATAACGAACGCCGCGGTACTGTCCGTGATCAGCGTCGCGGGGACACCGGCGCGCTGCAGCTCCCACATCGTGAGCCGCGCCCCCTGGAGCAGCGGGCGAGTCTCGTCGACGAAGACGTGCTGGACCCTCCCCTGCCGCCAGGCGTGGATGACGATATTCAAGGCGGTGCCGTCGCCGGCAGTGGCCAGCGCACCCGTGTTGCAGTGCGTGAGGATTGTCGAGCCCGGAGGGATCATCGGGCTCCCGTAGGCCGCGAGGCGATCGCAGGAAGCGATATCCTCCTCCTGGATCTTCTGTGCCTCGTCGCGAAGGCGCCCGGCGAGTGACGCGGCTGATGATGTGGCGGGCGACAGGTGATGCGCCCCGATGACGGCATCCATCCTGTCGAGGGCAGCAAAGAGATTCACGGCCGTCGGCCGCGTTGTGCGGAGCATGGCGGACGCATCGCGCGCCGCGGCCAACACGGTCGCAGGTCCTGCATTCTCCGCACCGCCCGCCGCAAGGGCCACACCGAACGCCGCCGCAACGCCGATCGCCGGGGCCCCTCGAATCCTCAATGCCCGGATCGCTTCTGCAATGACGGCCGGATCGGTCGTCTGGACGTACACCTCCCTCCCGGGAAGCGCAGTCTGATCCACGAACCGCACCGAACCGCCCTGCCAGTCAACACTCCTCATAGATCAGTCTTCGTCGAAACGCGAGAGCTCGCGGAAGGAACGGAATCTGTCCTGAATCTGAAGGTAGGTAATGTCGCGCAAACCGTCGATGCTGAACCTCTCAACGCAGAAGGACGCCAACGTGCTTCCGTAGATAACCGCCCGCTTCAGATTCTCTTCGCTCATGTCGTCTGTGCGCGCCAGCCATCCCACAAACCCGCCGGCGAACGAATCGCCCGCGCCCGTGGGGTCGAAGATGTTCTCCATCGGATACGCCGGGGCCGAGAACACCAGCTGCTCGGTCGTCAACAGCGCCCCGTGCTCGCCCTTCTTGATGATCAACACCGACGGGCCCATCGACCGTATGACCCGGGCCGCCTTGATCAGGTTCGGCTCGCGGGAGAGCAGGCGTGCCTCGGAGTCGTTCAGGATCAGAACGTTGATGCGCTCGAGCGTCTTCTTCAGCTCCGCATTCTTCCGCTCGATCCAGTAGTTCATGGTGTCGCACACGACGATCCTCGGCTTCTCGAGCTGGTCCAGAACGGAGAGCTGGAGGCCGGGATCGATGTTCCCGAGGCAAACCACGCGTGTCTTCCGGAACGACTCGGGAACCTTCGGGTTGAACTTCTCGAACACGTTGAGATCGGTGGAAAGCGTGTCGCGCTGGTTGAGGTCGTAATGATACCGCCCCGACCACCTGAAGGTCTTCCCGCCCTGGACGATCTCCAGGCCGTCCAGGTCGACGTTCCTGTCCTCCAGGAACTTGAGCGCGTGCCGGGGAAAGTCGCCACCGACCACGCCAACCAGGCGGACCGGGCTCAGGAAATAGCTGGCGGCTGTGGCGATGTAGACCGCGGACCCACCTACGGCATCGCGGACCGAGCCGAAGGGGGTTTCGATGGAATCAAGGGCCAGCGAACCGACGACGAGCACGCTCAAGGGAATCTCCGGAATGTGGCGACTGCGGACTGCTGCCTAGATAAATAACTTACCAAAGGAGGATGGGAGAATCAAGAAGATCGGGGAGGTACGCGGAGCCACGTTGCCGCCGTCTCGCCCCGAATGACGACCTGTGCCGCGATCCGGAGCCCCTCGCGCTGGGAAGGCCAGAGTAGCAGGCTTGCCGCATCGGACATGGGGAGCCAGCGATAGTCCTGATGCTCGGCGGAGAGAATGGGTTCGTCGCCGGGTTCGACCTGCGCCGCAAAAAAGGGGCACTGGTGAAGCTCGTCCGCCCGGGGTTCATAAAACGTGCTGACATACGGGACAACCCAGAACCCGTGGGGTTCGAGCTGAGTCTCCTCCTGAAGCTCCCTGTGTGCGGCGGCCAGTGCAGTTTCGCCTTCGTGGATCGTCCCCGTCACCACCTGCCAGATGCCGGGATACAATGGTTCATCCGCCGCCCGCCGGAGCATCAGGAACTCGGGCCCGGACCGGGAGAACCGGAATACGACGACTTCCACGATGCGACTCACGATCCGTGGCACGGTCAGCGATCCTCCCGGCTGATCAGCCCGAGAGCGTCGACCTCTGCCTTGCCGAGCGGGCGGGTCTTCCCTGCGGCGAGCGTCCCGAGGTCCAGCGAGCCGATGCGCGTTCGATGGAGGGTGAGGATGTCGTAGCCCAGGCTCTCGCACATCCGCCTGATCTGACGGTTCTTCCCCTCCTGGATGGTCAACTCAACCTCCGTCTCTCTACCGGCAACGCGCGCGACCGCAGCGGGTCGTAGCTTCGTCCGTTCGTCGAGCATCATGCCTGATTCCATCCGTCGGGCGTCCGCCTCCGCAAGCGGCCTGTCGAGACGTACCCTGTAGGTCTTCGAGACATGAGAATCCGGATTCGTCAGCGCCTCTCCGAATGCCGTGTCATTGGTGAAGAGGAGAAGCCCGGAAGTATCGCGATCAAGCCTCCCTACGGGAAAAATCCAATCGCGCATCGCTCCCAGCAGATCGTACACCGTTGCGCGCAAACGCTCGTCGCTTCGCGTCGTCACGTAGCCGGCCGGTTTGTGCATCGCGAGGTAGACATGCCGCTTCTTCCGGATCGTGACGCCATCCAGTCCGAGCTTCGCCGAACGGAGATCGATCCAACGATCCGGATCACGCACTACGCGCCCGTCGACCGATACGCGCCCGGACGTGACCAGCGACCGCGCCCGCGAACGCGAGGAATAGCCGAGCTTGGACAACGCGCGGGCGAGGGTGACGGGGTCGGTGCGACTCCCGGCAGTCTGCCCGACCCTGCGTGTGGCAGGACGATCACGCATGGCGCAGGCGGCGGATCGCCGAGAGAACGACACCGCACGCGACGCCGACGTTCAGAGATTCGGCCGAACCGTACCGGCGGATGGTCACACGCGTGTCGGCCAGATGCAGCAACTGGTCGGACACGCCCCAGGCTTCGTTCCCGAAGACGATGATCGTCCGGTCGGCGTACTGTATATGGTCGAAGTGCGTCTCCCCGTGCACGTCGGTCACGTAGACGGAGAAGCCGGACTCCTTCGCTGTCGACAGGAACGCGAGCAGTTCGGCATCCTCTGCGATGGGGAGATGAAAGATGCTGCCCATGGTCCCGCGGACCACCTTGGGGTTCAGCAACTCGACGGAATTCCGTCCAAGTACCAAACCGGAGACCCCGAACCAGTCGCACGTCCGGATCATCGAGCCGAGGTTTCCGGGATCGGATACCGCGTCGATGGCGACGACGACCACCGGGCTGCCACGCGTGCGGAGCAGCGTGTCAGGCGGAATGGTCTGGAACCGGACGACGGCCGCGATGCCCTGGGCGTGCACGGTATCGGTAAACGCGTCGAGTTCCCGCGAGGTCACGGGGACGAGCTTGCCTGCCTTCCCCGAAAGCTTCTCGAGCAGCAGACTCCCGGGCTGGCTCGCCTCGAAATCGCGGGTGTGGTAGACCTCAAGGATGTCAACGCGCGAGGCGAGCGCCTCCCGCACAAGCCGCAGCCCCTCGATCAACAGCAGGCCCTGCTCCTGCCGGTGTTTCTTCTGCAGAAGCTGTTTGAGTCGTTTCAGATCCGCTTGCGTCAGTCCCATGGTCCGGTCGATACAAAGTGTGAGAGATTGTACGCAGGAGGGGTTGGATTAGCAAGGCAAGGGGTCGCCGGGGCAGTTATTCACGCCATGCCATGCATTCGCGCCATGCCGTCCATTCACACCACACATTCAGTTCACACCATACCATCCAGTGCCCCACCGACTCGCTGGTCGCGCAGACGACCGGGCACAGTGCCCCTTCCAACTATCAACGACACACTGCGCCGTATACGGATTTGCCGGAACGACACTAGTCACGCCATACCACCCTCTTCCAGCTGCGGCCATCCGTCCGGATGATAACGCACCCCGCTTCATCGGTGCGTGCGACCGGACAGTACATCTGGACAAACCTCGCGAGCACCGTGGCTGAGGGATGCCCGAATCGATTCAGGATTCCAACCGATATCACTGCCAGCTCCGGCCGCACGGCCCGAAGAAAGGCCACCGAGCTGCCGGAGGATGATCCGTGATGGGCGACTTTCATCACGCGCGATCGCATGAAGGCCCCGTACCGCTCGACCATGCGACGCTCGACCTCGGCCTCGGCATCACCGGTGAGAAGCATCGAGAACTCGCCGAACACCAGCTTGAGAACAACCGATCGGTTGTTGGCACCCGGGAGGGAAGGTTCGACGTCCCCCGGCCACAGCACATAGATGCGCGAGTCCGGCGTCGGGTTGATGCACGTCCCCGCCACCAGTCGTCGCGTCGGGACTGCCTGCCCACCGGGGTCCACCCACGACGACGAGAGGATGGTGTCCACCGGAATGGATCGCAGCACGGCGTCGAGCCCGCCGGCATGGTCTGCATGGGCATGCGTGAGAACGAGGTAGGTAAGCCGGTCGACCCCGAGCCGCTTCAGCAGCGGTGTGACCACTCTCCCGCCTGCGTCAAACGTAGGGGTCCTCGGCCCCGCGTCCACCAGCATCGAGTGCCCGCCAGGCAGCTGCAGCAGGATGGCATCACCCTGCCCGACGTCGATGACGGAGACGGTCAACGTGCGCGAAGGGGCCTCAAGGACAGAAGGTCGCGCCAGCAGGACGATGAGCGCGATCGCAGCAAGTGTCACCAGCGCCAGCAGGCGTCTGGGACGGCTCGCCGCGGGGCACAGCAACGCTCCGGCCCCGGCAAAGAACGGGACCACTTCGAGCGCCGTCCACGAGGACGTGTCGATCGATGCCCACGGCAATCCTCCGGCGAACCGGGTGATCTCGAGCGTGACGTCGAGGATCAGGCCGTTGACCGCTTCAAATCCCGGCGCCAGCAGCGGGACGGTCCATCTGCACATCATCGACGCCGCGCCAAGCACCACCGCGACGCCCGACAGCGGCACGACAGGGATATTCGCCGCGACGCCTACGATCGAAAGACGCCCGAACGACAGCGCCGTCATCGGGAGCGTGCCGAGCGTCGCGACGAGAGAGATCCCTGCGAGCCTGAGCATCCACACCGCAGGCTTTCGGAGAACGCCATGCACGCGCAGTGCGATGATTCTCCTGTCGAGTGCGGGATACACGAGGACCAGCGACAGCACCGCGGCGAACGAGAGCTGGAAACCTGCATCGAAGAGGAGACGCGGGGAGTCGAGGAGGACGACGAGCGCCGCGACACCGATGATATTCACGCCGCTCACCCGCCGTTGTACGAGCCTCCCTCCGATCACGAGAAGCGCCATCACGGTCGCCCGCACGACGGGGGGCTGCGAGCCGGTCACCAGCATATACAGGAGGAGCACGAGAGCGACCGGGACCGGCGTGTACTTGAGCGGCACCCGGATCAAGCCGAGCACAAAGAGGATGATCGCGGCCACGACCGCGACGTTGGAGCCTGAGACGGCGAGAATGTGCGCAACGCCGGCGTTCACGAACGCCTCCTGCGTCCCGGGATCGATCCCTTCCCTGATCCCGAGCAGCAGGCCCTTCAGGAACTCGCCGCCCTGCCCGCCATAGCCGGCCTCGAGCGACTCCACTGACGCCCTGCGAAGGGGCTCGACGATGCGCGTCTGCAAGAGAGGGGCCTCGCCCTCTCCGAGGATGCGGACTGACCGGGCGCCGCGCACCAGGACGTCGTGCGAGTATCCGTTTGCCCTGTACCACCGCCGCGGAGCCATCTCCCCCGGGTTACGTGCGCGGGACGGAAGAAGAATCACGCCGGACAGGGCGACAAGATCCCCGCACCGGATCTGCGGGCGAACGGAGTCGCGGGAGCCCCAGACCACGGTCGCAAGGACAGTCGCGGGGTGGGCCCTCCAGAGGCTGTCGACGAGCAACCGCTCGGATCTCAGGGCGAATCGGACACGCCCGGGACGCTCCTGCGGGGGCCCCGCAACCGTGCCGAGCACAACCGCCCGCCGCACGTGCAACCCGGAGAGTTCCGTGGCCTCGCGGTCCCCGGCAACGCCGGTCAGGCAACCCTGAATCGTGATGAGAGGCAGAGCGAAGAGCGACAGCACGGCCGGGTCCCGGCGCACGATGCATGCAGTGAAGAGGATGGTCAGGCCAGCGGAGAGCATAAAGACCGGCGCGTCATCCACTTCCTCCCGCAGGCCCGAAGCCGCACCGGCAGGGTTCCATGGCATCGAGCTGGTGGCATCCTCCGTCCCAGTCCCCGTTCCCGTCACGCCAGCCAGCCCATCTCCCATCAGCAGCCCCGCGCTAAAGCAGAGTGCCACGAGAAAGCCAGGAGCGCTCCGCGCGGTGAAGCGGGAGGTCATCGCGAGCGCGCTCCCGCAATCTCAGCGTCGTGCAGTGGCGTTGCGGGGGTGAAGAGCCCGGAACTCCGGTCGCGTACTTCCGGTACACGGGGACACACATCCGATGCATGAGCATGAAGTGCCGATGACCGGGGATGCGCTTCAGGTCCGCGAGCGCGAATTGCCGACGCAGGCCCGCGGTCAGACCGCGTGGAGCAGCCGGAGAATGAATGGGGTGATGTGAGTGAGATCGGCGGTGCCCGCTGCGTCGAGTTCCCGTGCGTGGTCCGCGTGGTGCGAACCGTAGAGAACGAGCGGCACCGGATTCCGGGTGTGCGACTTCGTCGAAAGGTCCTCGAGGTTCCCATGATCGCTGGTGATGAGCAGGAGCGTGTCCCTTGTGTCCAGCCCCTCCATGATACCTACAAGGAACCCATCGAACTTTTCGAGGACGTCGATCGCTTCGTGCATGCTTTGCGAGTGTCCCGCGTGGTCGGTTTTCCAGTACTCGAACAGAACGAAATCATGGTCGCGGGTGAGCTGTGCAAGCAGGCGGCCGGCTTCCGCGGGCTCAACCGGATGGATGTGCGGGTGCCCCAGCGAACCCCAGGCGGCGTTCGTGATGTCAGCGGAGACAGCCTTCCCTGCTGCGAGCTCGGCGTGCGTCCGGATCGGGACTCCCGCGTATTGACAGGAGAGCGTGGTGACGGTCAGGCGTGCACGCGGCTGCCTCGTGTACTCGAAGAATCGGTCCGGGAAGGCGTTGGCAAACGCGACACTCCGATCCGCGACGAGCAGCCGGTGAAAGATGTTCTGCTCCTGCAGGACCGGCTTCAGCGTCGAGTACGGGTACGGGCCGAAATGCTTCCCGATGAGCTTCGGCGCGTTAACGCCCGTAAACAGGGCGGTCTGGCCGGTGCCGCTCTGCGGGAGGCCCGCGACGCCGAGGTTCGGATCGAGCGGGATGGCGGTCGCGGCGCGAGAACCCAGCCGGCGGGCATGCAGCGACGGGAGGTCTCCGTTGAACAGAGAGCGGAGTGCCGGGAGCCGGGCCGCAAACACGGGGTTGACGTGGGGATCCCGCCTGCCGATCCCCACGCCATCCAGGAAGAGTAGGAGAACTTTCACGCGTGCCGCACCGGAGACATTACTTCTTGGGCGCCGGCGCGGAGAGTGCGCGGATGTGTGCCGCCCATGCGGTCTCGACTGTCGAGTAGGGCTCGCCCAGGACGCGCTTGAAGACCCCATCGACCGGGGTCTTGCCGTCGAAGTCCCGGAAGAGCTGGTATGCCTTCTCCTGCCCGTATGTGTCGATGAAAAACTTCATCGTGGTCCCGAGGATGTACTGGACATCGTCGCGCCCCGGAGGATTCGGGTGCTCCTGGATGTCCTGATCCAGGTCGGCAAACGACGCGAGGGATGCGCCTACGGCCGGCGTGAGTCGGGACAGCACGCCGCTGTGATGGACCGCGTACGCTTCGCGGAGCCAGCGCGGACATCCCTTTGCCGCGACCGGATCGAGCAACGCGATCGCCATCTCGTACGCAAGGGACGTTTCGTAGATCCCTCGCTGGACAAGAGCCTGGACCGGCTGGATGTGCAGAATCCCCTTGGCGTAGAGCGCGCCCCGCCACGGCTGCTTCATGCCCGCCTCGGTCTGGAACCGGCTGACCGACTCATAGGTCCTCGCGTGCACTGTCTTCTCGGACGTCAGGCCGAGCTGCGCCAGAATCGTGCGCCGGTCGTTCTGGAGAAACTCCAACAGATTTCGGATTTCGTTCTCCTTCGCGTCACGTGGGTAGATCAGATCGACCTTGTCGCCCTTCAGCGTCGCCGTCCCGCTTTGCGCCACGGCGCGGCCGTGGAGTGCCGTGACGAGAGTGGCCAGCGCGGCCACTGCGATCCATGCCCCAATGAATCCCTTCATGCGTCGTCCTCCTTACGATTGCGCTTCTTGCTGATTGTGGATTAGAATCGTAACCGGACCATCGTTCACAAGCCTGATCTGCATCATCGCGCCAAACACGCCGGACCGCACACAATCGGCGCCGAGAATCTCAGCCGCGCGCTGCAGGAAGCTTTCATACAGAGGCCTCGCGTCCGCCGGCGGAGCGGCAGCCGTGAAGCTCGGCCTGTTCCCCTTCTGAGCATCGCCGTACAGCGTGAACTGCGAGACCACCAACAGGGAACCGCCCACATCCTTCAGCGACAGGTTCATCTTCCCTTCGGGATCCTCCATGACGCGAAGCGCGGCGCACTTCTCTGCAAGGAATGTCGCGTCGCGGAGCGTGTCGCCCGTCCGGATCCCGAGCAACACACAATAGCCGCGTCCGATGGACGCATGCTCGGTGCCGTCAATCACGACGGAGGCCTCGAGCACCCGCTGAACGACAGCCTTCACGAAGCCGCCTCCCGCCGTGCGGACACCACCCTCGGAATGCCCGCATGGTCCTCGTGCCACGCGATCTCCTTCAGCCCCCTGAGCTCCAGGAGCCCGGTCACCGGACGAGACTGATCGTACGCGACTTCCATCATCAGACAGCCTGCCGGGTTCAGGAGAATCCCGGCGAGCTCGACGATCCTGCGGATGACCCGCAGCCCGTCCGCCTCGTCCGTCGTGGCGAGCCTCGGCTCGAAATCGCGAACCTCGGGCTGGAGCTCCGCATACTCTGCGAGCGAAATGTACGGAGGATTCGATACGATCAGGTCGAAGGTCCGCCCGAGGACCCGATCGGAGAACACGTCCATCTCGTCCAGGTCGACCGTCTGGATGCCATGCATCCGGAGGTTCTCGCCTGCGACGGCGAGGGCGGCCGCACTCACGTCAATCGAAAGGATATGCGCGGAAGGAACGAAGCGCGCGATCGCAAGCGCCAGGTTTCCCGAACCTGTGCCGATCTCGAGAACCTCCTGCACGGCGTCGCCACGGCGCTTCAGTTCTTCAATGGCACATTCGGCAAGCAGCTCGGTTTCTGGACGGGGAACAAGCACGTCGGGGGTCACGCGAACGCGAAGACCCATAAAGTCCGTCTCGCCGATGATATACTGCAGCGGCTCGCGCGCCAGGCGGCGCTTGAACAGGGCTTTGAATCGCGCAAGCTCGTCGGCCGTCAGCGGCCTGTCAAATTGCAGGTACAGGTTGAGGCGGGGAAGGCCCAGGACATGCGCCAGGAGGAGGTCGACGGTCAGCCGCGGTTCATCGAGCCCTTTCGCCTTCAGATAGTCGCTCCCCCACTGAAGGAGCGAGAGAACGGTCCACTGCTGTGCGGCGTCGTTACTGGAATGCGTCATTGAACAGAATATAGTCCGGTCGCCCCTGAGAATCAATGAAGCGTCAGGCCCGCACATGCGGCAGGGTCCGGGGATCCCGGACCCTGAACAGCAACAGTCCGAGGCCCAGACAGGCGAAGGCCATTCCCGCGACGAAGAGCGCGTGGAAACCCGCGCGCTCCACGAGGAAGCCGCCCACGAGGGACGCCAGGTAGAGCGGAGCGAGCAGCGTGTTGGTGAGCGCGATGTACGTCGCCCGTTCGGTGGGCGGTCCGTATTCGATCGCCATGTTGTAGCGGATGATGATCTCGGACCCGATGTTGGCGCCGACAAAGAAGTAGACCACGATGAACCACCAGGCGTCGGCGGCGAGCAACGCCGTGGTCGTCGCCAGCAGGAGCGCCACCGCGGCGGGAATGAGCGCTATCCGGTTTCCGTACCGGTCGGCGACGAGCCCCGCCACGAGCGCACTGATGATCTGGGCGAGTACCATGCTGAGCGTGAAGGCGCCGACGAGCCCCTCCCCCGCCTGGAACCTCTCCAATGCGTAAACGGTGAAGAAGCCAAACGGGGCGGTCGCGGGGATCAGACACGCGACCGCAATGATGAACCAGCGGTACTCCACATTCGTCCTGAGAACTCCGGGGAGTTCCCGGAGATAGGTGATGAGCGGCTTGCCGGGCAGGACCGGACTCGGTTCCTCCTCGACGAGACGGGACTGAACGATCAATGCGGCAAACTGAAACAGGAAGGAGAGCAGGAGCGCGAACGCATAGCTGTTGGGAAACTGCAGATTTGCCAGGAGCCACGTCAACCCCAACCCGGAGATGAACGCTCCCGCGCCACCCAGCGCGTTTCTGAATCCGAACAGCCGGCCCCGGCGATGCACGGGCGTAAGCTTTGCGACCAGCTCGAACCATGCCGGCGTCGTGATTCCGAGAATCGTCTGGTTGAGCGCGAAGACCACAAAGAAGAAGATGAGCGCCGCGTGCGGGTCGCGGCTTCCGAGCACCCAGACCCCGATCGCGAGAAGAAGCGCGCCTGTCCGATGCGTGAGCCCGAAGCCGATCGTCCACGGCTTCTTCCACGGACGCGCACTCGCGTACCTCGCCGCAACGACCTGAGGAAGGAACACGCCCATATAGGCGATCAGCGCCACGGCCCCGACCGCCAGCTTTCCCCCGCCGAGCCGCGACACAAGCGCAGGGAGGACGGTCTGCACGGAGCTCAGACCGGCGGTCGTGATGAAGAGCGCCCCCTCAAACACATTGACGATGAAGTTTTTCCGGCTGAGTGCTCCCGACCCCGCCGCCTGGTGTGCGTCCATGACCTCAGGAGGGGCTCTGGTGTCGGTCTGCTGGTTGGGCGGCGGTCCGCTCATAGCGGATGACGCCGTTGACAATCGTGAAGTCGACCAGAACGTGGGGAATTCTGGCCGCCTCGATACTCATGATGTCCTCGTTCAGAACGACCAGGTCTGCCAGCTTCCCTTCTTCCAGCGAGCCCCTGCTCCGTTCCTGGAATGCCGCATATGCCGCCCAGGAGGTAAAGCTCATGAGTGCCTCCATGCGCGACATGCGCTGGTCCGCAAGCCAACCATCGGGCGGCTGGCCGTTCAGATCCTGACGCGTGACCGCGGCGTAGAACCCGAGCAGCGGATTGGGATGCTCAACCGGGAAGTCCGACCCGCCGGGAATGATGGAGCCGGCATCAAGGAAGGAACGCCACGCGTACGCGCCGCGGAGCCGCTCCTCGCCGAGGCGAACACCCGCCCAGGGCATGTCCGACGTACAGTGCGTCGGCTGCATCGAAGGGAGCACGCCGAGCCGCTTGAAACGCGGGATGTCCGCCGGCGCGACCACCTGCGCATGCTCGACCCTGAATCTCGGATCCGCGCGGTTCGCTCCCGCAGCCCGCGACAGTGCGGCCTCGTACGCATCGAGCACGATAGCGTTGGCCCTGTCCCCGATCGCGTGCGTGCAGACCTGGAAGCCACGGTCGATGGCGCGCGTGCAGAGGTCCGTCAACTCGGAGGATGACGTCAGCGTCAGCCCCCGGTTGCCCGGAGCGTCGCTGTACGGCTCGAGGAGCGCTGCGCCATACGAACCGAGCGCCCCGTCGGCGTACATCTTGACCGCGCGGATGGTCAGCATCCCGTTGTAGAGATCGACCTCGGGACCGCGGGCAAATGAAGCGCTCACAAGGGCAGTGTCGGATCCTTCGATGACGGCATAGACACGCACAGGAAGTTCTCGTCGCCCGCCGAGCCGCCGGTACAGCTCGAGCCCCGCCGAGTCCACGCCCATGTCGTGCACAGCAGTCAGGCCGAGTGACACGCACATCGCGAGCGAGCGTCGTATGGCTTCGCTCCTGTCCTCCTCGGAAGGCCGCGGAAGCACCGACTGCAGGAGTTCCACCGCCGCGTCCACAAATACGCCGGTCGGCGTGCCGTCGGGGTCGCGGACGATCAGCCCGCCCTCCGGATCGCGCGTCTCGCGCGTGATGCCGGCGATCTCAAGCACGCGTTGATTCACCCAGACAGCATGGCCGTCGACCCGCGAAAGGACGACGGGGACATCGCCCGCGACATCATCCAGATCGCGGTGGTGCGGGAACTTCCTTTCCGGCCAATCATTCTGATCCCATCCCCGTCCCCGGATCCACTGTCCGGGCGTGAGCTGCTTCTTCCATTCCTCAATGCGCCCCCTGATCTCGCCCGGCGAAGCGGTGCCGGTAAGATCGAGGTTCAGCAGGGAGGCTCCCAGGCTTTCGACATGACCGTGCGCGTCGGTGAATCCGGGATACACGGAGCGGCCCTGGAGATCGATGACCCGGTCTGCGTCATACCGGCCGGTGATCTCTTTGGTGGTGCCAAGAGCCGCGATGTTCCCGTCGCTAATGGCCAGGGCCTCGACCGTCCACGGAGTCCCGTCGGCCTGGTAGATCTTCCCGTTGATCAGGAGCAGGGATGCCTTCTTCGGCCCCGTCAGCACCACCAGCAAGCCGATCAGAACGACCGCAACCGCTATCGACAGTCCGGTCTTCCAGTTCATATCCAATCACCTCCGCAGAATGGTCGGGAGCAAATATATCGAAGAACGCTCCGAGATTCCACCGTTGCATCTGTGAGGCGTTTGGTCTAGGTTGTCGGACACTCCTGACACATGCGAAGACCGCCACGGACCATGAAGAGAAGAGCGACACCACCGAAGCTTCCGCCCGTTCCGACCGCTGATCTCGTCCGGTTCGTCTCGATCGTACGCCGTTTGCGCCGTGAGTGCCCCTGGGATCGACGACAGACGCATCGCTCCATCCGCAACCACCTGATCGAGGAGGCGTATGAAACCGTCGATGCGCTCGATCGGAACGATCTCGATGGACTCCGGCACGAACTGGGAGATCTCCTGCTCCATGTCGCGATGCATGCGACGATGGCGGAGGAGGCGGGCGAGTTCACGTTGAAGAACGTGGTCGACGATATCAGCGCGAAGCTCATCAGGCGACACCCGCACGTGTTCGGCACGAAGCGGGTCAGATCGGCGGAAGAGGTCAAGCGCAACTGGGAACGGCTGAAGCTGGACGAAGGCAGGAAGTCGGTGCTCGAAGGAATCCCCAGACAGCTCCCTGCACTTCAGCGCGCCATCCGCGTTCAGCAGCGGGCATCAAAGGTCGGGTTCGACTGGAAGTCCCGCGAACAGGTGTGGGACAAAGTCCGGGAGGAGCTGGAGGAATTCCGGCACACGCTGAAGAAGAGCACGCCTCGCCGGCGACAGGAAGAGTTCGGCGATGTGCTGTTCGCCCTGGTGAACTACGCGCGGTTCGTCAACGTGCATCCCGAAGAGGCGCTGCGCAAGACGATCGACACATTCACGGCGCGATTCACGTACATCGAACGGGAGCTCCGCGCGAAGGGGAAGGACATCCGCGAGGTCGGGCTCGAGGAGATGGACGCGCTCTGGAACGAAGCGAAGCGGAGGAAGCGCCGCGGGATGCGCTAGTGCTCCACCAACCATCTGACTCTGCACGACAGGGAGCGCAGCGCGCGTTCCATCGATGAACAATGGCCGGGCCGGTTCAGGGAATGTGTTGGAACTGCACTAGGCGCTCTCGGGGGCCGGCGCGGTCTGGGCGTCTCCGGGCGCGCTCCGGGCATCAGGGCCTGGCGCGCTCCGGGCATCCCCGCTCCCGTTGTGGAACTTCTCGTAGGCGTCGATGATATCCTTCACCAGGCGGTGACGGACGACGTCGTTGCGGTCCAGGTACACGAACCCGATCCCCTCCACCCCCCTGAGGACCTCCTGGATCTGGACCAGCCCCGAGCCCAGCCGGTTCGGGAGGTCGATCTGCGTGATGTCTCCCGTAACGATGGCGCGCGAGTTGGGCCCCAGGCGGGTCAGGAACATCTTCATCTGCATCGCTGACGCGTTCTGCGCCTCGTCCAGGATGACGAACGCGTTGTTGAGGGTCCTGCCGCGCATGTACGCCAGCGGGGCAATTTCCACCACCTGTTTCTCCAGATACCCCCGGAGTTTCTCAGCCGGCACCATGTCGTCCAGCGCGTCATAGAGGGGACGGAGGTACGGGTCCACTTTTTCCTTGAGATCGCCCGGCAGGAACCCGAGGCTCTCCCCCGCCTCCACCGCCGGCCTCGTCAACACGATTTTCGTCACCTCGCTATTTTTCAGTGCCGCGATGGCAAAGGCGACCGCCATGTAGGTCTTCCCCGTGCCGGCCGGGCCGATCGCGAACACGATGTCGTTCCCCCTGACGCTCCGCAGATACTCCCGCTGCCCCGGCGTCTTGGCCCGGATGATCTGGTTCTTCGTGTAGAGGATGACCGTATCGAGGTCGTCATTCGACAGCGAGTCGGCGATGGACTTCGGCAACGCCGGTTCGCCGTTGGAGGTCACCAGGTCGACGACGGTCTCCACGTCATTGAGCGTGAGGTGTCCGTTCCGTGCGAGGAGAAACAGCAGCTCGCGGAAGACGCGCTCGACCTGTTCCACCTCCTCCTGCTCGCCGCGGATCGCGATGGTGTCGCCCCGGGCCACGATGTTCGCGTCGAACCGTTTCTCCACCACATGGAGATGTGCATCGTTGATCCCGAGAAGCCCCAGGGCTGAGGCGCTGTCAATGCGAAGTTTACGCTCGGTCATCTGCACGATCCGGTTTACCCCCTAAAAACAGCGCACCCCCTCCTCCGGGAAACCGGACAAGGGGGTGCCGTGAAACTGCCGCGAGTTGACAAGAAGAAACGACCTCGCACTTACTCGACAGGCGCCTTCGGAACCTTGTGGCTGTAGTATTTGCGCGCCGCCGACTTCTCTTCATCCGACAGGACGTTGCCCTGCGGGATCTTCAGCTTCTGACCCGGCTCGATGACATCGGGATCTTTGATCTGGTCCCGGTTGCCCTGCCAGATTTTGGGCCAGAGCCATGCGTTGTCATAGATGGTCGGCTTCTTGGCGATGTTCCAGAGGCAATCGCGGTCCTTGGACCAGGTTCCGACCGTGTAGGTCTTCACCTGGCTCGCGAGGACGTTCTGGAGGCTCTTCACCTGCTCGTTCACTGCGGTGAGGCCATCCCAGAACTCGGGGACCAGCGACAGCTTGTTGTCCCACATCGCGTTGGTCTTTGCCGCAAGCTCTTCGACTTCGCCCGATCGGGCGACGAGGTCGGCATCGGAGAGGCGCGACAGCTCATCGGCCTTGCTCTTCAGGGCTTCGATCTCGGAACGATAGGCAGCTGCCTGCTCCGGCGTTGCGCCGACAAGAGCGTACATGTCGGTCATCGCCTTGTCGTAGTCGCCGGTCAGCTTCGAGAGATCGCCCTCGCGCGCGGTGATCTCGTCCTGGAGGGCCTTCAGCTGTTCCTTCAACGACTTCTGCGTTTCGGTCAGCTTGTTCATCTCCTGCTGCCATTGGTCTTTCGTCATCTCCTCCTGGGCCACTGCCACCTGCCCGGCGAGCAGTGCCGCAAGAATGACGATCACTGTCAAAACGGTTCTCATGTGTCTCAACTCCTTGGTTGGGATTCGTGCGTCGTCTGGAGGGGGTCGACTACTTCGCCAGCCGCTGCTTCACAGTCGCCATATCGGCGTTGGTCTTCTGGATCTTCGCCTGCAAATCGGCGATCTGCTTGTCGAGCTCGCCCTTCTTTGCGGCGGCTGAGGATACTTCCTTCCCGAGTGCATCGACTTCGGTCTTCAGATCCGAAAGCTGACGCAACTGTTCTTCGCTCGGGCTGGACGAGCACCCCGCCAGCAGAAACGCGCCCACAAGGAGGAGAGCCACGCTTGTGCCCGTGACCTTCCTGATTCTCTGCTGCATCGGATTACCTCCTGATAGTTGGGGGAGAAAAGGTGTCAATCTGCTGCCTGATACTACTGAGGAATAGAAAACAACACAAGATAACGGAAAAATTCACCACAACCTAACAAAAGAAAGGTACTTTGTCAACGCCTTTTGGAAAAAATAGCCGCAAAAAACAACGAGGGGCCGGAAGTGATCCTACAGGATTCCCCGCTCGGCGAGGCTCGTCCACCTTGACCCGGCAACGATAATGTGGTCATGCACGGGGATTCCGAGGATCTTTCCCGCGTCCGCAAGCTGGCGCGTAATGGCCAGATCTTCCGGGCTGGGCTCGGGGTTGCCGCTGGGATGATTGTGAACCACAATGACAGCCGCAGCCCGGTGATCGATGGCTGTCTTGAATACCTCACGGGGGTGGACAAGGCTTGCGTTCAGGGTGCCTCGCGAGAGCTCGACATTCGCTGTCACCGCATTCGACGAATCCAGGGCCAGCACATGGAAGACTTCCTGGTGGCGGTCGCGGAGGGCCGGTACCATGATGCGCCCCACGTCCGCGGGTCCCTTCACGACCGTCCGGCGTTCCTCGCCGCCGGCTTCCACCCTCCTCCCGATTTCAAACACGGCTGCCAGCTCGGCGGCCTTTGCCGGGCCGATGCCGTGCATCCGCATCAGCTCGCGGGCAGACCGGACAGCAAGCATGCCGAGCGAGCCTGCATCCCTCAGGACGTTCCTGGCCAGGTCCACTGCGCTCCGCCCTGCGGTGCCACTCCGCAGGACGAGGGCGAGCAGTTCGGCTTCGGTTAGCGCCTGCGGCCCCCGGAGGAGCAGTTTCTCGCGGGGGCGGTCACCGGGAAGCCATTCCCTGATCGCCGGGAAGCGTCCGTCCTGGCCGGTCACCTCCTCACTCCACGTTGATCTCCTCGAGGCGCCGGACGTCCTCCCCGTCAAACTCGACGATCGTCATCCACGTGTTCACCCGACGCGGCCCGAACCCGATCCGCGACCGGAGCCCGCGGAAGTCGCGGATCGCTTCCGTCATGCGCTGGAGGGCGGGTCGCGTGCCAGCTCCCGCTGTGATCCCCTGGAGCAGAAGTCGCGCGGTGTCGTAGCCGTACAGCGTGTTCCTGCTCGGGACGCGGTTGAACATCTTCCGGTACCGCGCGGCGAAATCCTCGTACGACACTGTGCCGGAGTCAGTGTACGCATCGGTCTCGAATACGATCCCCGTGCAATAACGGCGATTGGCGGTCAGCTCCGCGAGATCGTTCCATTCCCCCGATCCCAGGAGCTGCGCCTGAATGTGGTAGTAGACCGCCTGGGACGCTACGACCGCGATCTCGGACGGGCTGCTGACCGGGACGTACAGACCCTGGATGGCGGAGACTGACATTTCGAGGCTGTCGAGTCTGGTGTCGTCGTACTCCACCGGGAGCTGCAGCGAGTCGAGGATCCGCCGCGCCGATGACCCCAGGAGCGTGGCGGCCGGAATGCGCGCCCCCTTCGCCATCAACGAGTCCACCCTCCGCAGAGGGATGCCGAGGTCCACCAGCCGCATCATGTCGGCGCGCTTCATCTTCCCCCCGAAGTCAAGCAGGGGGACGCTCTCTTCGCGGAGCGCCGCCAGCCGGATGGCGCGGAACTGCTGCTTGAGATCCTGTGAGCCGCGCGGATACCACTCGAGCGCAACCACCCGCGCCCCGAGAGCCCGGGCTTCCTCCACGAAACTGTTCGCGAGCGTGGTCGCATACGTCCCTTCGGGCGCGAGCACGGCCAGCGTTGTCATGCCGCGCTGCGCGACCGCGTACCGCGCCATCGCACGCCCGCGGACGTCGTAGTCGGCGTTTGCCTGGAACACCATCGGACCCTTCGCCGCAATGCCTACCGCGTTGGCCGTCGGGGTGAGCAGCGGAATGCCGGCCGCCTGGGCCGCGTCGGCGGCGGCCATCGCCTCCGTCGAAAAGACCGGCCCGACAATTCCGATCACGCTGAAGTCAGCGGCGAGTTCCCGCACGACGTTCGCGGCGATGTCCGGCTCCCGCTCCGTATCCCGCACCTCGAGCGACACCTTCATCCTGGTGGACGGGTCGGCAGCGTATTCGGCCAGCGCGACCTGGATTCCCTCGTAGACCTCGGTCCCCAGCTGCTTCACGGCCGATGGCTCGCTCTTCTGCATGAGCGGCAAGGCCACGCCGAGCTTCACCGCGCTGCGGTTCGTCACGACGCCACGCAACGCGGCGAGGCGGTCCGCAGGGACGTTGACCGGATATCGCGCCATGCTGTCGAGCGCAACCGATGCCGCAGGCACATTCTGCCGGCGGGCCTCTCCCTCACCAATCTTGAGCCAGAGGTAGCCGCGCTCCCTCGACGTTGGCGTCCGCTGAAGCGAACGGCGCAGGGCGTCCGGCCCGAGGGCACCGTCGATCAGCGTATCCGCCGCAGCAATCACCTGTAACCGCAACGCAGCGGGCGAGGAATCGGTCAAAGCCTGCGACGCCAGCATCAACTCGGCCAGCGCGTCGTCGGACCGCCCGATGCGGGTGTACACCTGGCCGAGCGTCAGGCGCGCGTCGGGGACATACCGGCTCTCCGGGTACTCGGAGAGGAGACCACGAAGCGTGCGCGACGCCTCGAGGTGCTCGCCGGCCCTGTACTCCGACTTCCCTTTCATCACCATGGCCGCCGTGATCCTGTGGCTCGAAGGGAAGTCCTTGACGACAGTGCCGAACACCTCAGCCGCGTCTCTGTAGTCGCCCGAGGAGTACAGAGAGATCCCGTGCCGGAAGACCGCTTCCGCCTCGTCGTCCCGCTCGAGCGCGACGTTCTGGGCTGTTACCCGGACCGTGGATGCCGCCAGAAGGAACGCGAGCAGAAAGCACGGGGAAAAGAGGCGAACCCCACGCCATCGGGTGGACGGCGGATGCGAACACACAGTGCCCTCCGGCAGGACGCGTGCGACCGTGGGCCGCCCGCGCAAGAAACGCGCTGGTAACAACCGCTCCGGGAGAACGCGGCGGAGCAGATGGCGATACGCCTTCCGGTCCGGACGGACCATTCGCACGGGGAGTGTGCGGGCAGGCGATCTCTGCTCAGGGAGCGTGCGGGCAGGCGAGGTACGCTCCGGGAGTGTGCCGGCAGGCGAGGTACGCTCCGGGAGTGTGCCGGCAGGCGAGGTACGCTCCGGGAGTGTGCCGGCAGGCGAGGTAGGCTCCGGGAGTGTGCCGGCAGGCGAGGTAGGCTCCTGGAGTGTGCCGGCAGGCAACGATTGGTCGGGGAAATTCGACGTTGGTCTCATACGACCTTCTTCTACGATCATCTTCCGGATGGACATGCTCGGCATCCTGATTTACGCATCGCGCTGGATTGCCCGCAACCCGATCCGCGTCGACAGCGCGAATACCGCCAGCGAACTGACGAGGATCACGGCCATGGGGGTCAGAATCCATGTGCCCGGCGCATGTTCTCCCCGCAGCAGACGCTCGAAGTACGCATACAGGGGCATGACCAGCACCGCGACGACAAACGCAAGATAGATCATGCTCAAGAGAAATGTCAGCGACGCACCCTGCGTGGATGCGATGCGGATCGGGTTCCTTTCACGGTACACGGCAAAGGCCGCACCGGCCCCGAGGTTCAGGGACGTGAGCGCAAGGGCGACGGACGCGGAGCACACCGCGGAGAGCGCCAGCAGCGCGACATTATCCCTGATAAGGCCGACGGAGAGAAACGCCAGCAGTTCCGCGATGAACGCCACGATGCCGAAGGCCGCAAGGAATTTCCCCCAGTACAACCGCGTGAGCGAGACCGGCGCCGACCGCACCGCCCAGAAGGCGTCCCCTTCGAGGCTGACGGCAGGGAACACAAACCGCAGCGTGATGGAAGCAACCAGAAACCCGTTGAACAGAAAGACGACGATGAATGTCACCGCCTGCAGGAGAGGCTGCGTGGTCTTCATCTCGAGCGAGCTTACGGAAACAACGAAGACGGCAAGGAGAACGATCATCATCCCGAGATGCAACCACTGGCTCGGCTCGCGGAGGAACATCCAGATGTCACGCCGGACGAACACGTCAACCCGTCCGGACAGCACCGGTTCGCCTCCGAAGGCCAGGAATCGCGCGCCCCGGCCCTGTGGCCGCTCCCCCCTGCCCGCGAGCGCGTCCGCGACGGAAACCCAGCTGTCATAATAGAACCGGCGCGCCATCAGCCACGCGAGCAGGACCAGCGTCACAAGCGCGATCAGGAGCATGAAGAGGTACGGGAATGCCCTCACGCTGTCACCCAGCACGGACCAGTAGAGGTACTCCGACACCCAGTGGTTGGGCAGAAATCGGACGAACGGCGCGTCCAGATACCCGAAGTACTCGTTCACGTTCGGGTAGTGCTGCATCACGTTCTGCACCATCTGCACCGGGTTGGTGATCCGGAAGTACGCGTACACCGCGACCGCATACGCCGCGACGACAAGCGCGAGAAGCCATCGCACGCCGACGCGGACCGCGATACGGATGAGAACCATCAGCATCGTCACGGCGGCGAGCCCTGCGATCAGCATGAACGGGATCAGGACGGCCCCCGCGGTGAAGAGATAGAACTGCCAGGGCATGTGGTAGTACGACCCGTACCCGAAGAGCCACGCCATCCCGAGCAGCGTGAGCGTGCTCGAGCTGTAGAAGAAATTGTCAACGAACTTCAGGAGGAAGATCTTCTCGTGCGCAAGGGGGAGCGTCATGAGGAACCGGACTTCGTCGGACCGGTACAGCGTCGCGTAGCAGACGATCATGTTGCCGACGTTCACCGTGATGAAGAAGACGTACAGCAGCATCGACAGGAACCGGTGGTAGAGAAACGGCCCGATGCGCGCCTGCTCCAGCAGGTACTCCGTGGTCCCGCGCGACAGAAAGAACACGCCAACGGCGACGCCGCCGAAGATCACGATCGAGGAGACCGACTTCAGCAGACCGCGTGCGCTGACATCAGACACGCTTGCCAGGAAGCCCTGGGCACGGAGATTCGCGGCGAGCAACAGTTCGCGCATCAGTCCCTCACCGTGTGAGCTCCAGGAACCGCGCCTCAAGCTGTCCGTTGAAGCCCGCGGCGCCGTTCCGGACGTCCTCGTGAATCAAGCGCCCGTCCTTGATGATCCCGATCCTGTCGCACAATTCTTCGACGATCTCCAGCAGGTGCGTCGACATGAAGACCGTGAGCCCTTCTCTGGTCCGCGCCTTCAGCGTGTCCTTGACCAGCCGCGCACTCCTCGGATCCAGCCCGACGAGGGGCTCGTCGATGATCAGCACCTGGGGATCGTGGAGGAGCGCGGCGGACAGCACGATGCGTTGCCGCATCCCCTGCGAGTACTCCTCGGCCCGCTTGTCGATGAACCGCTCGAGCTCGAAGACCCGGACGAACTCGTCGATCTTCGTGTGGACCAGAGGCGATGGCATCCTGAACAGGCCACCGATAAAATAGAGAAATTCGCGCCCGGTCAGCTTCTCGTACAGGTGGGGCTGATCCGGCACGTAGCCGATGGCACGCTTGGCGTTGAGAGGATCGAGCTGAACGTCGAACCCGTTCACGAGACAGGCCCCGGACGTCGGCCGGTACAGCCCCGTCATCATCCTGATGGTGGTTGTCTTCCCGGCGCCGTTGGGACCGAGGAAGCCGTACAGCTGACCGCGGGGAATGTGCAGATCGATGCCGTCCACGGCAACGAAGGTCCCGAACTTCTTTGCGACACGCCGCAACTCGATCATTCGGCCCCGATTCGTCGTGAGTCAGGCCGAAATAAGGCCAAATTCGGTCTCAGAATCAACGAATCGTGCGCCGGGACGACGCGCCCGGCCGGTACCCGGGCGAGCGGCGAGAGATGCGTTTCTTCACTGCACCCAGTTCGCGCGCGATCGTGTCCTGAGAACGCCCGAACGCCCTGGCGACCGCCCGACCATGGGGATTGAACCGGGCCATGTCGACGAACAGGTCCCTGCTGTCCCTCCGGGCGATGTCGACCATGGTGAGCAATCTGGCGTAGTTCGCCGTCACGGCCGGCCACCGCGAGAGCCCCGCATGAGCGACAAGGCGGCCGACATACTGCGTCGCGAGAATCGTCTCGGCCGCCATGCGGTCGTGCTCCTCAACCTTCATTACAAGCGAGCGGAGACCTTTGCGATGGAGCACCGCACGGATGGAATGTAGCCGCGCCGCCCCGATCCGCACGGGGCACAGGACGACAAACCGGCCGCGCAACGAACGCGACGCGCTGTCGGGACCGAACAGCGGATGCGTCGCGAGAATGGAGACGGACTTCGGAAGGGCGGCTTTCATCCACCGGGCGGGAAGAGTCTTGACCGCTCCGACATCGATAACGAGAGATCCCGGAACCAGAAACGGAGCCATAGATCGGAGCGCCTCACGCATGGCCGAGACAGGTACCGCCAGAATCACGATCGGCCGCGACGCGACGATCGCCAGAGGCGCCCGCCGGATGCGGCTCGCCCCCCGCATGACGCTCACCGGACGCGTGTCATACACGAAGACGTGCGCCTCGCGCGACAGATAACGGGCGGCCAGCCGGCCGAAGCGTCCGTAACCGACAATCCCGATCGTCACGTCCGGTTCCCGCGGCGCTGGACACGGCGGGCCATTGCGAAGATCGTCTTGAAGAGTGCGGTCGCGTCGGCCTCCTTCACGCCAAGGTCGCGCGCCAGTGGGAGTTGCTTCTTCAGGATCTGACGCTCACGCCTCGGATCCGCAATCTGCTTCCGGGTCCGCCGCTTCGTGGCCCCGATGGACTCCACAATCCCCTGCCGCTCGGCCAGCAGCAACAGGATGTTCCGATCGATGAGGTCGATCGTGTCCCTGAGCGTGCGGAGCGGCTTCTGGCGGTCGAGGATGTGCTGCCGCGTGAGATGATCCAGAATGGTGAGTGCGACCATGGACTCCGCGACCGGCACGACGCGCGGGCAGATGCACGGATCGTGCCGACCCTCCACGCTGATCTTTGCCGCTTCGCCCTCTAGGCTGACGGTCTCCTGTTCCTTGCGGATCGACGAGGCCGGTTTCACCGCGATCTTCAGCACGATCTCCTCGCCGTTCGAAATGCCGCCGGCGATCCCGCCGGCATTGTTCGAGCGGGTCCGGACCCGGCCCGACACATCATCGCGGTACATCGGATCGTTGTTCTCGCTCCCCCGCAGGCGCGCCGCAGCAAATCCGTTCCCTATCTCGAACCCCTTGACGGCGCCGATCGACATCAACGCCTTGGCCAGATCCGCTTCCAGCTTGTCGAACACCGGCTCTCCCAACCCCGCAGGCGCGTTGCGCACCACGATCTCAACGATCCCGCCGACCGAGTCGCCGGCCTCCTTCGCCTGCATCACCGCCGCTTCCATCTCCTTCGCGGCCTCAGGGTCGGGACAGCGGAGAGGGTTCTTCTCGATGACCGATTCGTCAAACTGGCGAATCCCGATCCCCGCAACCTCCCTCGTGTAGGCAAGGATCTGAATCCCCTCTTCTTTGAGAATCGACTTTGCGACGGCTCCTGCCGCGACACGCGAAGCGGTCTCCCTGCCCGAAGAGCGCCCTCCGCCCCTGTAATCGCTCACGCCGTACTTGGCGAGGTACGTGAATCCCGCGTGACCCGGGCGGAAAAGCGTCTTGATCTTGTCGTACGCCTCCGGCCGCTGATCCTTGTTCCAGATCAGCATGCAGACGGGCGTCCCCGTGGTCTTCCCCTCGAACACGCCGCTCAGGATTTCCACGCGGTCGGCCTCCTGCCGCGCCGTGGTGATCGCACTCTGACCCGGTCGCCGGCGGTCCAGCTCGCGCTGAATCACGTCGATGTCGATGGGCAACCCCGGGCGGACACCGTCGAGAACGACTCCGATCGCCTTCCCGTGGCTCTCGCCAAACGTCATCACTCGCACATGCGTTCCTAGCGTACTCCCTGCCATAATCACTCCACTCCGATGCTCTTGCTGATCATCCTTATGCTTTCAACACCCAGACTTCACACCCGGCCTCACGCCAGGGATATCGAGGCCGGCCCCCGGACAATTGCGCGACGCGCAGTTCATCCCACGAGCGATGCTATGTGACGAGCGCGTCGAATTCCTTCCAGAACCCCGGAAACGACTTCACGACGCATTCCGGATTTGAAACGCATACGCCCGGGACCTTCAGCCCGACCAACGCGAACGACATCGCGAGCCGGTGATCGTCATGCGGATCCAGCTGCGCTCCTCGCAGGGCAGCCGGGACGATGAGCATCCCGTCCCCTTCGATCGCGATATTCGCACCGAGCGTGCGGAGTTCGTCCGCAAGCCCCTCAAGCCGGTTCGACTCCTTGAACCGGAGATGTCCCACATTCATGATCCTGCTGGGCCCTGAGGCGAACAGGCAGACCGCAGCGATGGTCGGGACGATGTCGGGCGCCTCGCGAAGGTCCACGTCGACCCCCCGCAGGGCAGGCGGCCCGGACAGGTAGAGCCCTCCGGAGGTCTCGCGCGTTTCACATCCCATGCGCTCGAGGACCTCCACACATCGCTCGTCGGGCTGGACTCCGCTCTTTCTGAAACCCGGCACACACACCGTCCCACCCGTCACCGCCGCGGCAGCGAATCCATAGGAAGCCCCGGAAGCGTCCGGCTCTACTGCGAACGACGCAGGATGGTAGCCTCCGGTCGGCACCTCGAAGGTTCCCTCGGACGGCACGCGCACCACGACGCCGAACGAGCGCATGACGTCCAGCGTCATCGCCACGTACGGACCTGAGACGGCCGTCCCCTCTATCTCGATCGTGACCGGCGCGCCGGCGGACGGGGCCGCGAGCAGAAGCGCCGAAAGGAACTGGGAACTCCGCGCAGCCGAAAGCCGCGTCACGCCTCCGCGAAGCGTCGGCCCGTGAGCTTCGAACAGCGTGTGCGCAGGACTCCTCCCCACCGTGGCGCCCAGCAGCCGGAGGGCGTCGATCAGCTCGTCGATCGGACGCTCGGCCATGCGTTCGCTCACCTCGAACCTCGTCCGGCCGCGGGCGAGCGTCGAAAGGGCCAGCAGGAAACGGAATGTCGTGCCCGCGTTCTTCACCGGGATCGGGAACTTCGGAGCGTACAGGACACCGCCCTTCCCCTCGACCGACAGATCATCCCCAACCCTGCGGACGAGAACGCCCATCTGATTGAGTCCGTTGATCAGGAGGGCAACATCCTCGGCATCCCCCGGATTCCGGAGCTCGCTGGAGCCGCCCGCGAGCGCGGCGCAGATCAATGCCCTGTTGGCGATGCTCTTGGATCCGGGAACGCGGAACATTCCTTCGACCGGCCCCGACGGTATGATGGTCCGGCTGCTCACGTTTCGTAGTCGACAAACGCCCGGCCGCTTTGAACGGCCCGGAGAAATCGCACCACCTCCTGGTGCAACGGATGCCCCTGATATCGGACGAGCGCATCCGCGTCGGCGAACGTGGAAACGAGCACAATGTCGTATGCCTGATGGTGCGACGTCACATTGTGCCTGACAATCCATTCCTGGATCTCGGGGATCCGGTGCTTGAGCGAGAGCAGCTTCTCTCTCGCGAGCAGCAGGTTGGTCTCTCTGTCCGCTCCGGCCGCGTAATCCTGGAATTTCCACATCACGATATGTGTGAGCATGACGATCCCCCTCGAGCTTCAGGAGAGTACCCGTGCCAGAATGCGGCGCATCCTGGCCGGGTCCGGTTTCTTCCCGGTGAACATGACGGATTGCAGGGCGCCCTGACGGAGATACATCTCCGTGCCGGACACAATTTTCGCCCCGGATCGTTTCGCGGATTTCAAGAACGCTGTGAGCGGCGGGTTGTACACCGCGTCCATCACGAGGGCCGGACGCATGCCTTCCAGACGCACGGGGATCCGATGGGTATCCGGGACCATCCCGACCGGAGTCGCGTTGACGAGAATGTCCGCCTGAAGCGCGGGGAGCTCTTCGATCGCTGCGTACCGCACGCCGATCGCGCGGGCAAGCGCCCTGGCCCGGTGCTCGTTGCGTCCGACCACGACCACCATGCCTCCCCTTCGCGCCGCCTCATACGCTATCGCGCGAGCGCTTCCTCCATTCCCGACAATCACCATCGTCCGGCCCCGAACGCTCCCGTACTGCTCGATCGCATCGAGCGCGGCAGGGGCATCTGTGTTGAATCCGCTCAGCCGCTTCCCTGTCCGCACGACCGTGTTCACGGCCCCGATGGCGCGCGCGCGCGCCTCGACCGCGTCGATCGACCTGATGACAGTCTCCTTGTGCGGGAGCGTGACGCTGAAACCGCTCAGCCAGGGCGCGACAGTCCGCATGAACCGCCGCAGGTCCTTCACCGCGAAGCGCGTGTACACGCGTGAAGGGCCGCCAAAGAGCTCATTGTGCACATAGACGCCCTTGCTCTGCGCGACGGGCATCCCGATCACGCCGTATACTCTCGTGGTCCTGGTGAGCCGGTCCGCCCGGTAGACGGTGCGCAGATCGCGCGCGGTGATCTGCCCGGGCGCGGAGGCCGCGCCCGGCTCGGCCGACGCGAACATCCCCCATCCTCCCCACACGCGGTACAGAACTCTGCTTGCCTCGCCGGAAGCCCCCATCGCAATGGCAACCGCATGCTGTCGGTCCTCAGCGGCGTGCCTCAGGAACATCCTGCAACGATCGACGTCGGAGGCGTCCCGCGCGGTGAACGCGTACTTGATCACGGAGGCGCCCGTTGCGCAAAGCCGGCGATACACCCGGCCTGGCGGCGCGGTCTCGTCGCTCAGCACGTGCAGCGAGGCGATCGTCCGCACGCCGGATGGAATCCTGAGCCGGGATGCCATCGCATGAAATTCGTGGAGCTCTATATCGACATACGAGGCCCCCGCGGCAATCGCCGAGCGCAGCACCCTGGCACGATCCTCGATACCGCCCTTGTGCTTGCCACCTTCCGCAACGGTGCGGCACGTCGCGACCCACGGGCGTGTCGCGGCGCGCATAGCCGCGGGTCGATCGCGCTTCCTGATCGTGTCCAGCCGGAGCTCAAACAGATCAGCGTAGCGTGCCGCGCTCCGGACTTGCCGGCGGACATCCGCCGCGGTCGGACCGATCAGCGAGACGACAATCACAGGCACACCATCGTCAGTATCCTCCCACTTCACTATCCTCCCATCTCAGAATCGCTCCCACACCAGAATCGCTCCCCTGTCACAGCGTCACCCCAGTGACTGCCGTGATGACCTCCGGTGGCACCGGAATCCCGATAGCACAGCAGCCGATGCCAGCAGGCAACACGAATTCAGGAACGCCGAGCCGCGCTTTCTTGTCGGCCGTGAGCGCCTGCGCGAATGCGGACGCGCTCCGGAGCTTCGGCATCTTCGTCGGGAGGCCAAATCGCCTGAGGATTGTCAGGATGCGGATCTCCTCCCGGGGCTTCAGGAAGCCCATCCTCACCGCGATGCGGGCCTCTGCGGCCATGCCGATCGCAACGCACTCTCCGTGGAGAATCTTGTATCCGCTCGCCGCTTCCACCGCGTGGCCGATCGTGTGCCCTAGGTTGAGGCTCTTCCGCAGATCAGCCTCCCGTTCATCCGCCGCGACAACCGCAGCCTTCAGTCCGACCGCGTGCGCAACAATCGCCGAGAGTGCCGACGCATCCCGCCGGAGCACAGCTGACGCCTGCCGCTCGAGCGCGTGCAGCAGCGTCCGGTCGAGCGCCGCTCCGATCTTGATGACCTCCGCAATGCCGGCGCGAAACTCGCGGACGGGGAGCGTGCGAAGAAGGCGCGGATCGATGACAACCCCGACGGGCTGGTGAAAGGCCCCGATCAGGTTCTTTCCAACGGCATGGTCGATACCGGTCTTCCCGCCCACGCTGCTGTCCACCTGCGCCAGAAGTGTCGTTGGCACCTGCAGGTATCGGACACCGCGCATGACCGTGGCGGCGACAAACCCCGCAAGGTCGCCGACAACACCCCCACCCAGCGCAACCAACAACCCATCCCTGCCAATTCCGGCGCGAAGGATCTGGGACACGAGAGCCCCCCAGACCCGAACACTCTTCGAAAACTCTCCGGGGGGGAAATCCAGAAGGGTACAGCCGGGGACAACCTCCTCCAAGCCATGGAGAAGGCGCCGCCCGTACAGCCGCCCAACGGTGCTGTCAGTGATGACGTAGACCCGCCCGCCCCGGGCACACCGTCGGATGATCCCCGGCAGGTCGTCGAAGAGCCCCGGCCCGATCTGAATGGAGTAATCCCTCGGTGCGAAGCCCGGAAGGCGAACTCGAATACGGCGCATAGAAAAAAACCTTCATCCGTGCGCGATGAAGGTTCTCCACTCTGTGGGACCGGCGGCGCTTGCGGCGGGCACGCGACCGGAAGAACATGTGTGCTGAACGATGATACGCCTGTGCGGTCTTAAAGTCAAGACAGCCCGTCGTGTTGGAAGGAGCCGCCGACTTTCTTATCTTTTGCATTCTCCATGGATATCGCGGGCGCAGACAAGCAGTACGTGCGATCGCTCTTCAACGCGATCGCCTACCGGTACGATCTTCTGAACCATCTGCTCAGCGGGGGCATCGACCTCTACTGGCGGCGGAAGGCCGTCGAGCACCTCCGGCCCGATGCGCCCCGGACGATCCTGGACGTGGCGACAGGAACCGGAGACTTCGCGCTCGCCGCCCTCCGGCTCGACCCCGAACGGGTCGTGGGAGTGGATATTGCCGAGAAGATGCTGGCAGTCGGGCGGGAGAAGCTGCGCCGCCGCGGCGTGCAGGACAGGGTGACGTTCGACCTGGGAGACGCGGAACGCCTCACGTTCAGCGACAGGACGTTCGACGCCGCCATCGTGGCCTTCGGGGTCCGGAATTTCGAGAACCTGAACCAGGGTCTCCGCGAGATGCGGCGCGTGCTGATCCCCGGCGGTCGCGTGGTCATCCTTGAATTCTCGCGGCCGCAGACCGCCCCGTTCCGCCAGATCTATCTCGCGTATTTCCGCACGATCCTTCCGCTCATCGGGCGGCTCGTGTCGGGGCATTCAGGAGCGTACACGTATCTGCCCGACACCGTGATGCGGTTTCCGGAAGGTCCCGCGTTTCTTGAGCACCTGCGGGCCTCAGGCTTCGAGGACCTGCGCGAAGAACGCCTGACGTTCGGGATCGCGACAATGTACTCGGGACGGCGGAGTCCGCTCCCGTCATCGCACACCTCACTGGAGTCACAACAATGAACGAACGCACGATCACCGTGGGGCACAGCCCCGACCCTGACGACGCGTTCATGTTCTACGGCCTCGCAAGCGGCAATGTGAAGCTTCCGGGTATTCGCATCGCGCATCAGCTGGAGGACATTCAGTCGCTGAACGAGCGCGCGACGCGCGGCGAGCTGGAAGTGACCGCCATTTCGGCTCACGCGTTCCCGTATGTCGCCGACCGCTACTGGATCATGCGCACCGGAGCAAGCATGGGCGAGGGGTACGGCCCCGTGCTGATCTCGCGAGGTCCGCGGACGCTCAAGGAACTTGCCGGCAAGAAAGTCGCGACGCCCGGACCGCTGACCACGGCGAAACTCCTCTTCCGACTGTTCACGGAAGGGATCGAGTGCGTGGACCTGCCGTTCGACGCGATCATGGACGCCATCGACGCAGGCACGGTCGCGGGAGGCGTGATCATCCACGAAGGACAGCTGACCTACGCCGATCGCGGGTACACGAAAATCGTGGACTTCGGAGAAGTGTGGGAGGAGACGTCGGGCGGATTGCCGCTCCCCCTTGGGCTCGACGTTGTGAGGAAGGATCTCGGTCTGCCGCTCGCGACGCAGCTCTCGAAAGGGCTCCGCGACAGCATCGCGTACGGATACGATCACAAGGACGCATCAGTTCCCTACGCCCTGCAGTGGGGGCGCGGGATCGACCGGGACCTGGGCGAGCGGTTCGTGACGATGTATGTCAGCGGCCTGACGGTGGACATGGGCGACAAGGGCCGTGCGGCGCTCGAGCTGCTGTTCCGCCTCGGCGCCGACCGCGGCCTCCTCCCCCTGGTCCCCTCCTTCATTCTCATCTAGACAAGTGCGTCACCTAGGTGACGCACTTGCGAAGACCTTTCAAAACAGGTCGGGGTCAACGATCGTCGATTGGCTGGACGAGATTGGTCGCTGACGCGAACGGCCCGTTGAGAAGCAGGTCGACGTATGGCCTCATTCCCCCCGCAGCCAGCCAGACTGCGTCTGTTACGACAATCTGATCGACAGTCCTCCCGCACAACACGCCACAACTGCTGTAGGGCCATTCCAGAGGCGACTCAACGAGTCGGGCTGCGACAGGATTGCGATGAATGTACGCTGAAACCGTCACAAGTCCATCATTGTCCCCGATGTGCTCCATCTTGTAGCGTTCTTCAAAAAGGTGACCTTTTCGGCCGAGCTCCCGATTGATGGCCTTTGCATACCCTTCGCACAGCTTCTTCATGAATGCAGATAGGGCGTACGGACTTCCTTGGTGGAGTAGCAGGTGGAAATGGTTCGGCATCAGGCAGAACGTGTGGAGGGAGACAGCAAAGAGCGGCAGCGTGTTGCGAATCCGGTTCAGGAAGTACAGGTAGTTCCTGGGGGAAAAGAAGAGCGGCTGCCGGTTTGTGCCACGGTTGTAGACGTGGAAGAATTCACCAGAGGTGCAGAGATACTGCGACTTTCGTGACATGAGTACCCTCCCCCGATCAGGTTCTGGGGCCACTACTCATGTTACACCAAACCGCTACGATTTCTGAACCGGCATGTGCGTCACCTAGGTGACGCTCACGTGGGCTTCACGGGGGGCTAGGCGGCGGCTTCGTGGGGGGCGGGGTAGTGCTTCACGATGTCGTACATCGTCGTCCGCTGTGCGGCATCGAAGCCCGACTCGTGAATCAGCCGCACACACTCTTCGACATTCGTCTTGTTCACGAAGTTCGCAGCGGCGTGAACGTTCTCCTCCAGCAGCGTCCCCCCGAAATCGTCCGCCCCGAAATGGAGCGCGATCTGCCCCGTCTTCTTCCCTTCCGAGAACCATGACGCCTGGATGTGCGGAATATTGTCCAGATAGATGCGGGACAGTGCGATCATCTGCAGATACCGCGTCGGGGATGCGTACTGGGGGATGATCTTCTCCAGCGGCGTGTTGCCCGGCTTGAAGCTCCACGGGATGAACGCCGTGAACCCGTGATACTCGTCCTGGAGCTTCCGCACGACTTCGAGGTGCTCGACGATATCATCGTCGGTCTCGAGGTGTCCGTACATCATCGTGGCGGTGGTCTTGTAGCCGAGGCTCTGCGCCTCGCGCATCACCGCCAGCCAGTCTGCGCTCGTCCCCTTCTTGCTGCTGATCTTCCGCTTCACGCGGTCCGACAGGATCTCCGCGCCGCCGCCGGGAATCGTGCGCAGGCCGGCATCCCACAGCTGCTTCAGAACCTCCCGCACGCTCAGGCCCGACACTTCGCTCATCCCCAGGATCTCGGAGGTGGAGAAGAAATGCGGATGCACGCCGGGGACGTCAGCGGCGGTCCGCCTCACGAGCTCCAGATAGTACTCGAACGGCAGGGACGGGTCGACGCCGCCCTGCAGGAGGATCGTCGTGACCCCCCGGGATGCGGCGTCCTTGAACTGCGCGATCATCTCGTCGACCGAGTGGGTGTAGGCCCCTTCCTCGCCCGGATGCCGGTAGAACGCGCAGAAGATGCAGTCGATGGTGCAGATGTTCGTGTAGTTGGGGTTCGAATCGACCACGAACGTGATGCGGGGTTCCGGATGCATCCTGAAGCGGACCCCGTTCGCCATGTCGGCCAGGTCCAGCAGCGGCGCGTTGCCGAGCAGGTGCACGCCTTCCTCGGGCGTGATGCGGCGGCCGGCCCTGACGGCCTGTACGATCGATCTCAGTTCCACGTCCCCTCCTCTCGCTTCGCCGTCAGATCCGGGTCGCGAAGCTCTCCAAGCAGTTCTCGAAACAGTGCGATGGCCTCCCGCTCACGCTCACCGAGCCGGTAGTTGAATCCGCGCAGATACTCGTTGGTGTCGGACGGCGCGAGCCCCAGCTTGCGGCCGTGCGCGAGGGCCTCAGGCAGCTCTTCCCCTTCCGAGGCGGCGAGCGACCGTTCCAGCGCCGCGGCGAGCTCTCTTCTTTCGACGTCCGGGAGCGACTTTCGGACCGCCCAGACCGCAAACACGAACGGCAGCTTCTGCCATTCGTACCATTCGCGTGGCGAGGTCGTACACGAGGTCGAATCCGGGAAGGCCGGTCGTCTTTCTGCGCAGCGCCTCGTCGCCGATGAGCAGGACGGCGTCGTAGCCCCGCAAGTCGTTGACCCCCGCGTGCAGCCGCTCGAAGGTTGCGCGGATCGCCGTACTTCTTTTCGAGCAACACCCGGAGCAGCATGACCGACGTGGCGGTGTCGTCCGTGATGCCGATGCGCTTCCCCTCGAGATCCCTCCACCCTTCGCGCGAGAAGAGCATGACGCTCTTCACCTGATCGCGCGTCGCGATACACCCGCCGAGCAGCTCCAGCTTCTCCTCGTTCCCGAGGTAATCCATCAGCGAAAACAGCCCCGCGTCCATCATGTCCTTCGCGACCAGCTGTCCCATCCGCCGCGGCACGACGGGGAGGATCTTGAACTGCGCCGGCTCGAGCCGGGCGTAGAACGGGACGGAATTCAGGATACGGGAATTTTGCCGACCACGCCGGGGGCATGCAGTTCGAGGGGATTGTAATAGACGTCCCGCTCGACCGGGATCTTCCCCGCGTCGCGGATCAGACGGATGATCTGATCCTTGGCCAGCGCCATCGGCGCAATCGCTCCCGCATCGTGTGCGATCTTTTCGCCGCCGACCGTCCCGTCCATGTCGTCGGCCCCGAAATTCAGCGCCACGGACGCCACCTCTTCGGTGAGCATCACCCAGTACGCCTTGATGTGCGGGAAGTTGTCGAGCATGAGGCGCGAGACCGCGATCGTGTTCAGGTCGTCGATCGCCGACGTGAACCGGTCTCGCGGCTTGATGCCCGTGTCGCCCGGCTGGAAGGCGAGCGGGATGAAGGTGAGGAATCCGCCCGTCTCGTCCTGCGCTTCGCGCAGCGTGATCATGTGACGGAGGCGCTCTTCGAGCGTCTCGAGTGTCCGTACAGCATGGTGCTGTTGGTCGGGATGCCGATCCGGTGTGCCGTCCGGTGGATGTTCAGCCAGGCGCTTCGCGCCGATCTTCTGATTGAAGAGGAGGCTGCGGACCCGCTCGGAGAAGATTTCCGCGCCACCCCCGGGCATGGTTTTGAGTCCTGCCGCCTGGAGCTGCGCGAGGATCTCCTCGACCGGCATCTTGAACTTCTTGTGGAAGAAGTCGATCTCCACCGCCGTGAACGCCTTGACGTCGGCCTGCGGCAGGCGATCGTGGATTGTCTGCACGATGTCCAGATAGCGCTCCCACGGCCAGTCGGCGGGCATACCGCCGGTGATATGCACCTCGTGGATCTCCGGGGTGAGCTTCGCCAGGATCTCCTCCGTCGTCATCTCGTACGCGCGGGGGTCGCCCTTCTTCGCCGCGAAATCGCAGAACTTGCACGAGAGGACACAGATGTTCGTGTGCTCGATCTTCTGGTTCAGGACGAAATAGACCGCGTCGCCGCTGCGCTGGCGCTGCACTGCGTGCGCCATCTTGCCGAGCGAGACGAAGTCAGGCGTCCTGTACAACACCATCCCGTCCTCGAGCGAGAGCCGCTCGCCCCTCTGGATCTTCTCCCAGATGGGGATCAGCCCCGCGTCGCGAAACCAGATCTCGCCGTGTTCGCGTGCTTCATTCACGATCGCCATACCGTGTTCCATGCCGCTGTGATTACTCCTGTCATCCAGTGCCGCGCTACCTGTCATGTGCCAGTGCTCCACCAGCTAGCTGATTTTGCGCGACAGGGAGCACTGTGCTTGTTCCAACAATGAACGATGGCCAGGCCCGTTCAGGGGTCTTGCCGGGACGGCACGAGGATGGTCTTTCGACACAGCTGGATCGTCCCTCACCGCCAGTATGACTCCCATCGTTCATCCACGCGGCGCCGCACGTCTTCGGTCATGGCCAGCGGCTCCGGGTACCCCTTCTTCCACGTAGCATCGATCCCCATCACCCCGTTGTAGACCGGGCTAATCCCGATCAAGCGCTGATCGGTGAAGATCACATCGCGCTCGCAGTCAAACCGGGTGAAGATGCCCCAGATGTACTGCTCCTTGTTGTTCAGGTCGACGTCCTCGCTGACGGCGGCGATAATCGACAGGCCCTGCAGCTCGGGGCGGGCGACAAGCGTGTGAATCACCTCGGCTCCCCCCTCACCCACCTTCACCAGCAACATCGTGTCGTGCACGAGCCTCGCATCGACGATGCGGCGGTCGATCGAGCGCAGCGAAGACGCTTCCGGCACCAGCGCCGCCGCCTTCCCCCGCGGCCCGGCCCCGGGCGATTGTTTCTTCGTCGCATCGATGATCATCTTGCTCCCGAGGTTCATCGTGTAGCTCGTGAAGTCGAGCGTGTCGAGCGGCACCCTGGGGATCAGGAGAAAATCGTAGTGCGGATCGAAATTGTCGCGCACCTCTTTCATAACATCGTCGAAATCCCGGACGTTCACTCCCGCCGATACAAGGATGATCGACTTCGTGAGCGACAGCTGCGACAGGCCCATGAGCCCGAGCGCGGTCTTCATGGCCTCTTTCGCGTACCGTTGATCCACGGAGACCACGAGCAGGTTATGGAACCCGGCTTCGTAGTACGCCCAGAGCTCGGCGATTTCGGAGTGAATCAGGCGGACCAGCGGCCCGAGGATGTGCTGGGTCGCGTCGCCGAGGAATTTGTCTTCCATCGGCGGGATTCCCACGACGGTGGCGGGATAGACCGGGGAGCGGCGGCGCGTGATCCGGGTAACGTGGAAGACCGGAAATTCCGACGCATGGGAGTAGTGGCCGAAGTGATCCCCGAACGGCCCTTCCCGGCGCCGCTCACGCGGCGGGACGACCCCTTCGAGGATGAACTCCGCATAGGCGGGGACATCGATCCCGATGGATCGCGCCCGCGTAAACCGCGTCCGGGAGCCGCGGAGGAACCCGGCGAACATCGCTTCGTCGATATTCTCGGGCAGGGCCGCAATGGTCGCCATCAGCAGCGCGGGATCGGTGCCCAGCGCCACGGCCAGCTCGAGCGGCTGCCCCAGTTTCTCCGCCTGATAGTAGTGGAACCCTCCGCCCTTCTGGATCTGCCAGTGCATGCCGGTGGTGGACCTGTCGAACACCTGCATGCGGTACATGCCCATGTTCCGCTTCCCGGTCCGCGGATCGTGCGGTGATGACCTGCGGAAGCGTGATGAAGCGTCCGCCGTCTTCCGGCCAACAGGTCAGCACGGGAAGCCGCGTCGAGGTCCGGCTGCTCGACCACCTCCTGGGACGTCCCGCCGCGCACGCGCCGGACCGGACTCGCAAGGAGCCTGCGCGTCATGGCGGAATGCTTGAAGAGGACGGACGGGGACGGAGGCATTGCGTCGGTCAGGAACGAGATCAGCTCCTCGACCGAGCTGCTCGGGATGCTTCTGCAGCGCGAGCTCGCACCGGAGGTCGCTCGCGAGCGCGTTGATGACGAGCGGATAGGGCGAGCCCTTGACGTGCTCGAACCAGAGTGCCGGTCGCCGCTCGCGCAGCGCACGCGTGGCGATCTCGGTGACTTCGAGGTACGGGTCGACCTCCACCGAAACGCGATGGAGCTCCCCCACGCCTTCCAGATACCGGGCGAAGTCGCCGAACGAGTCAAACCTCGGGCGGGTGCGGGAGGTTGCCATAGCGGTGCCGGGCTACTCGAACTCTTCTGATCGCCAGCCGGCCGCCGTCCGGAGCCCGAGCTGGCCGAGCAGCTTGTCGGTGAAGGCGCCGACGTATCTGTCGACGGTATCAGGCACAAAGTAGAGCGGCGGAGATATGGGCATGATGGTCGCGCCGTAGGAGGAGAGGCGGGCGCACTGCTCGAGCGTCAGGGTCGAGAGGGGCGTCTCGCGCACGCAGACAATCAGGCGGTAGCGCTCCTTGAGGCAGACCTGCGCCGTCCGCGTGATCAGCGTGTCGCCCATCCCGGAGGCGATCTTCCCGACGGTGGACGTCGACGCGGGGAGGATGACGAACGCGTCGAACGTGTTGGAGCCGGACGCCATCGGCGCCGTCAGGTCGTCGTCGGAGAAGATCCGTTCGACGTACGGCTTCAGGTCCTTCTCGCTCATGTTCAGTTCGTCGCGCAACAGCAGTTTTCCCCACGTGCTGACGATGAGGTACTTCTTCGCGTCGCACTTCTGGAGAAAGTCCCGGGCATACACTGCGCCGGACGAACCGGTGATCCCGACGACGATTTTCACGCGTACCTCCCGACGGCCACCATAGCCAGGACGACGAACCCGGCGACCGCATTGATCCGGAAGAACGCCAGTTCGACGTCGTCCGCTTTCTTCTGCTCGACATACAGCAGATATCCCGTCAGGAGCAGCAGCGGCAGGGCGAGCAGCGAACGCAGCGAATGGAGGAACAGCAGCACGAGCAGGGCGAACGCGGCCACGTGGAGGATGGCGGAATACCGGAGCGCGCGCTCCCGTCCGAACCTGGCCGGGAAGGAGTAGAGCGACTCTTTCTTGTCGAAGTCCTCGTCGAGCGTCGCATAGATGATGTCGAACCCCGCGACCCAGAAGAGGGTAAAGAGCGAGAGTATCGCGGGGGCGAACAGGTTCTCAAGCGACGGCGACATGGCGAACCAGCCCCCCAGCGGTCCCATCGCGAGGCCCAGACCGACGCCGAAGTGCGCGAGCGGCGTATACCGCTTCATGGTCGGATAGACGACGAAGATGACGAGGGGGATCGGCGACAGAACGAAGCAGAAGCTGGAGAGCAGCCAGGCGGATCCGAAGTAGAGTGCGAGCCCGGCCACCAGGACCCACGACGCTTCCCAGAGGGTAATCCTGCCGCTCGGGAGGTCTCGCGATGCCGTCCGGGGATTGCGCGCGTCGATCTTCCGGTCGATGATCCGGTTCAGCGCGAACGCAGCGGTCCGCGCGCCGGTCGCGGCGGTGAGGACCAGGATCAGCGTCGACCACGGAGGGAACGCCTCGCCGGCCGCAAGCAGCACGCCGCTGTAGATGAGCGGCAGCGAAAAGAGCGTATGCTCGATCTTTACGAACGAGAAGTAGCGTTGCACCATGCTGTCGGTCCGGTTATTCCCATTCAATCGTTGCGGGCGGCTTCGAGCTGATGTCGTACACGACCCGGTTGATGCCGCGGACTTCGTTGGTGACCCGGGACGAGATGGACGCCAGGACGTCGTGCGGGATGCGGAACCAGTCGGCCGTCATCCCATCCACGCTGGCCACGGCGCGGATCGCCGCCGTATATTCATACGTGCGGCCGTCCCCCATCACGCCCACGGACCGCACTGGCAGCAGCACCACGAATCCCTGCCAGATATCCCGGTAGAGGCCGGCTTTCTTGATCTCCTCGACGAAGATGGCATCCGCCTCGCGCAGCAGGGCCAGACGCTCGCGTGTGATTTCGCCCAGCACGCGCACCGCGAGGCCGGGGCCGGGGAACGGATGACGCCAGATCAGTTCCTCGGACAACCCGAGCTCCAGGCCGACCGCCCGCACCTCGTCCTTGAACAACTCCCTGAACGGCTCGATCAGGTACAGCTTCATCGTGTCGGGAAGGCCGCCGACATTGTGATGGGTCTTGATCGTCACCGATGGACCCTTGAACGAGGTCGATTCGATAACGTCGGGATACAGCGTCCCCTGCGCGAGGAAGTCGACGCGTCCGAGCTTCAGGGCTTCCTCTTCGAAGATGTCAATGAAGAGCTTGCCGATGATCTTCCGCTTCCGCTCCGGATCGGTGACGCCCGCGAGCGCATCCAGGAACCTGTCCGTCGCGTCCACATAATCGAGATTGATGCGGTAGCGTTCACGGAACATCTTCAGGACAAGCTCCGACTCCCCCTTGCGCATCAACCCGTTATTGATGTGGATGCACTGCAGCTGATCGCCGATCGCGCGGTGCAGCAGCACGGCGGCGACCGAAGAGTCCACGCCTCCGCTCAGCGCGCAGATCACTTTTCCCTTCCCCACGGTCGCGCGGATGTCGGCGATCGCCTGCTGGATGAAGGAGGCCGAGTTCCACCCGCCGGCACAACCGCAAATCGTGTAGAGGAAGTTCCGGAGGACGGTCTTTCCCTCGGGGGTATGCACGACCTCGGGATGGAACTGGACGCCGAAGATCTTCCTGGCCGGATTGCGGATGGCACAGATCGGGGCGTTGTCGGTATGCCCGATCGGCTCGAAGCCGGGAGGCAGGCGCGTCAGGTGGTCGCCGTGGCTCATCCAGACGGTTGTTCCACGCCCGCTCCCGGAGCCGACGCCGGCAAAAAGGTCCGCGGTGTCGTCCACATGGAGCATCGCATGGCCGTATTCCCGCCGTGCTGCGGGATCCACTTCCCCGCCGAGCTGATAGGCAATGAGCTGGAGGCCGTAGCAGATGCCGAGCACGGGGATGCCGAGCCCGAAGATCTCGGGCGACGACAGCGGCGCCCCCGCTTCGTACGTGCTGTGCGGGCTGCCGGAAAGGATGATCCCCTTCGGCGTGCGCTGCCGGATGACGTCGAGCGGAAGGTTGTAGGGGTGCAGCTCGGAGTACACGCCCAGCTCGCGGACGCGCCGCGCGATCAGCTGGGAGTACTGCGAGCCGTAATCCAGAATCAGGACAAGTTCGGGATGGGTCATTCGACGATCGGGAGGACGTGAATGACAATATAGGCATTTCGGCCCTGTTTCACAAAGCCGCTGCCCGGGGCCGGAGGGGATCCGGCCCCGGTGCGAGGATCGCGACTCAGGCTTTGCGGCGACGTGAGGCGTGCGGGCGCGCCTTGCCCAGGAACTTCTTCAGGAGGTCGGTGAGATCCGGCCTGGTCATTTCGTCGAGCACGTATTCGACCCTCGTCGAGGGCTTCTGGATATTCACGACACGGCGCAGGTCGATCGGGGTGCCGATCACGACCGCGTCGCACGGGACGCGATTAATCGTCTCCTCCAGGTCCTTCGTCTGCTTGTCGCCATACCCCATGGCCGGGAGCAGCGCCCCGGTGTTCGGGTACTTCACGTACGTGTCCGCGATCGTTCCGACAGCATACGGACGGGGATCGATGATCTCCCGCGCTCCGAACTGCCGGGCCGCGATGGTGCCTGCACCGTAGGTCATCTCGCCGTGCGTGAGCGTCGGGCCGTCCTCGATGACCAGCACGCTGTTTCCCTTGATCACGTCGGGATTGTCGACGGTGATCGTCGACGCTGCGAGCACGATCGTAGCCTTCGCATTGATCGCGCGGACATTCGCGACCACAGATTCCACATTCTCCTTCGCGGCGGAATCGACCTTGTTGACGATGATGACATCCGCGAGGCGAACGTTCGTTTCGCCCGGATAGTACGACCGCTCATGCCCCGGCCGGTGCGGGTCCACGACGGTGATGGTCAGGTTCGGCTTGTAGAACGACATATCGTTATTCCCGCCGTCCCACACGATCACGTCCGCCTCTTTCTCCGCCTGGCGCAGGATCGCCTCGTAGTCGACGCCGGCGTAGATGATCGTGCCCTGCGCGATATGCGGCTCGTACTCTTCCATCTCCTCGACCGTGCACTTGTGGGTCTTCAGGTCTGCGATGGACGCGAAGCGCTGGACCTTCTGCTTGGCGAGGTTTCCATACGGCATCGGGTGCCTGACGGCCACGACCTGCAGCCCCTGGCTGCGCAGGTAGCCGCAGACCTTGCGGGACGTCTGGCTCTTCCCGGAGCCCGTACGGACCGCGACCACCGCAACGACCGGGACACGGGATTCCAGCATCGTCTGGCGGGCGCCGATCAGCCTGAAGTCAGCGCCGCAGGCGTTGACCTCCGCCGCGCGGGACATCACATACGGATACGACACATCGGAATACGAGAACACGATCTCATCGACGCGCAGCTTCTCGATGAGTCGCGCAAGGTCGGACTCCGGATAGATCGGGATGCCCCGCGGGTACAGCTTGCCGGCGAGGCTCGCCGGATACTTCCGGCCTTCGATGTTGGGTATCTGCGTGGCCGTGAACGCCACGACCTCGTGCGTTCTATCGCCGCGAAAGACCGTATTGAAGTTGTGGAAATCGCGGCCTGCGGCTCCCATGATGAGTACGCGTGTTCGTGCCATACAGTAGCTCCGGGTCCATGGATGGCGGCGGGTATGTCTCAGGACCCCGCCGGCGACAACGCCGCCCCGGGCTGTGCATCAGGGGCGGCGGTAATGCGCGTCCCCCCCTGCCCCTGAACGGCGTCGTACAGGTGTTCGTGGTCTGTAATAATCGCGGTCGATCCTCCCCGCTCGACGAACACCACCGCCGCGGAGATTTTCGGACCCATGCTGCCGGCGGGAAACTGTCCGGCAGCCTGATATCGCTTGCATTCGTCCAGTGTCAGGACGTCCACCGGACGCTGCGTCGCGCGCTTGTAATCCAGGCAGACGCGGTCGACGTCGGTGGCGATGACGAACAGATCTGCCTTCAGCTGCAGCGCGAGGATCGCAGAGGTATAGTCCTTGTCGATGACGGCCTCCACGCCCTTCGTGATGTCGTGGTCGTTGAAGACGGGGATCCCGCCCCCACCTCCGGCGATCACCACCAGGCCCCGGTCAACGCAGGCCTGGATCGCTTCGAGTTCGACGATCTCCTTCGGTTCAGGCGACGGCACAACGCGCCGGTACCCTCTGCTGGAGTCCTCGGCCATGTGCCATTCGAACAGGTCGCGGTATCTCTCCGCCACGTCGCGCGTGTAGAACGGGCCGATCGGCTTTGTCGGCCTGGCGAATGCAGGGTCGCCAGCGTCCACCCGCACCTGCGTGATGAGCGTGACGACCGGCGTGTGCATCCCTTCGGCCTGCAGCGCCTGCCACATCGCATACTGCAACACATATCCGATCTCGCCCTGCGTCGCGGCCACGCAGCAGTCGAGCGGCAGCCGGTAAGCGTACGGCGCAGCCACCTCCGACCGCGTGAGCGACGCGCCGACCTGCGGACCGTTGCCGTGGGTGAGGACGACGCGATGTCCCGCCTTCAGCAGACGGACGACAGCCCGTGCCGTATCGACTGCGTTCTCGAACTGCTCCTGGGCAGTCCCCTTCTGTCCCGCCCGGATCAGCGCATTCCCCCCGACCGCGACGAGAACGAGCTTCGACATCGCCTAGCGCAGCAGCTGGTACATGATGGCCTTCTGCACGTGCAGCCTGTTCTCGGCCTGCTGGAACACGACCGAGTTCGGCGAGTCGATGACCTCATCGGTCACCTCCTCACCGCGATGCGCGGGGAGGCAGTGCATGAAGATCGCGTTGGGCGCAGCATGCGAGAAGAGTCCCATGTTCACCTGGAACGGAGCGAACGCGACGCGCCGAACGGCCGCTTCCTGTTCCTGCCCCATGCTCGTCCAGGTGTCGGTGTAGACCACGTCCGCGTCCCGGACCGCTTCGGCCGGATCGGCCGTCCAGGTCACCGTCGCGCCGTTTTCTCCGGCCAGGACCGCCACGCGTTCCATGAGCGCCGCATCGGGCCGGTAGGCCTCGGGAGTCGCGACGACGAACGTCGCGCCGAGCTTCGCCGCGGTCAGCGCCAGCGAATGCGTCACGTTGTTCCCGTCGCCGACATACACGATCTTCGCGCGCTTCAGCTTCTTGCCGCATTCGGCGATCGTGAAGAAATCCGAAAGCGCCTGGCATGGGTGCTCGTAGTCCGTGAGTCCGTTGATGACCGGAACGTTCGCGTGCGCCGCCATCGATTTCGCGATGTCGTGCCCGAACGTGCGGATCATGATGCCGTCGACCATCCGCTCAAGATTCTTCGCGACGTCGTAGACGGACTCACGCTTGCCGAGGCTGATGTCGGCGGGCGTCAGCGTCAGCGCGCTCCCTCCGAGCTGCGTGATGCCGACCGTGAACGTGGTCCGGGTCCGGAGCGACTGCTTCTCGAAGATCAGCGCCATGATCATTCCATCGAGTGACTTCCGGTACCGTCGGGGATGCGCCTTCATAGAAGCGGCCAGCTCGAACACCTGCTTGATTTCCCGGGCCGAGAAGTCGTCGACCGACAGGAAATCCCTCCCCCGCATGCTCTGCGTCTTTTTTCCCTTGCTTGCCTTGGACATGCGGAACCTCCTTTAATTGGACGAATCGGTAGCGATACTCCTCAATCAGGTCAAATAGCGTGCCTGAGGTGAATCCGAGTTTAAATTTCGTAATGCACGCTTTTTCCGGGCTGAACGGAATGCCGTTCCCACGGATAGGAAAGCCCTTGATGCCGGGACAGCCGCCTCGCTGGGATGGCTGCACGGACTGGAGAGCCGCCACGACGGTATGGCTGCCTGGCAGGGAGGCCAGGCCTCCCCGGGGGCGTGGGCGGGTTCCGTTGATTCGCACACGACCCCTTCGTACCATATGCGGGACCGGGCCGCCCTCACCCAACACAGACAGGCCGTATGTAGATTTAAACCCCGTGGGCGTCCCGCGAGTTTCACCGAACGACACAGGGCACGCGGAGCTGGACCGGGCGCACCGCGCAGGGTCCGACTCAGGGCGCCATATCTATCATCCAGAGCTGGAATCACATGCGCGTCGCATACCAGGGTGTTCCCGGAGCATACAGCGAACAGGCTGCGCATCGCGCGCTCGGCCGGAAGATCACACCGTTGCCCTGTCAGACCTTCGACGATGTGTTCGACATGGTGGCCGGCGGTCGGGCGGACCGGGGCGTGATCCCGATCGAGAACTCGCTTGCAGGAAGCATCCATCAGAACTACGACCTTCTGCTCGATCGCTCCCTCCACATCGTCGGGGAGGTGCACCTGAAGGTCGAGCATGTGCTGATGGCGTTACCCGGCACGTCGCTCCGTTCTCTCACGCGGATCCGCTCCCACCCGCAGGCGCTGGCGCAGTGCAACAAGTTCTTCCGGCGGCACCCGCGGCTCATCGCCGAGCCGTACTTCGACACGGCCGGCGCTGCCGCGTCCGTCGCGTCCGAACGCGCGGACGATGTCGGCGCAATCGCGAGCTCGTACGCCGCCAGACTGTACAAGCTGGCCGTCCTGCAGCGCCGGATGGAAAACGAGCCGCACAATTATACGCGCTTCCTTCTCATCGGCCGCCGCCGCTGGTCGCCGAAGAGCGGAGTGCGCACCAAATGCAGCATCGTCTTCCGTCCGCACCGGAACATCGTCGGCATCCTCTTCAGGATTCTGGGGGTCTTCGCGCTGCGCGACATCAATCTCCTGAAGATTGAATCGAGGCCCGACCCGCGGTCGCCGTTCTCCTACCTGTTCTATGTCGATTTTCTGGGAACGCCTCTCGAGTCGCACACGGCGCGCGCGCTGGAACATCTGCAGGAGATGACATCGCTCTTCCGTCTGCTTGGAGCGTATCCGGCCGACCTGAACGAGATACGGGTTCGGCGTTGACCTCCCTGCGGGATTTTTCGTATATTATGGGCGGTTCCTCCCCGCAGCATTTCCCGACATAGGAGCATATGCATGGTCACCCCTGAAGGCGGTCTGTCCGCGTTCGTCGCGCGGCACATCGGACCGCGCGATCGAGATCTCCCGGAGATGCTCGACCTCGTCAACGCACCCACGCTTGAAGCCTTTGTTGATTCCGTCATTCCTCCATCCATCAGACTGACCCGGCCGCTGCAGATCGGGCACGGGCTCGAGGAGCACTCCCTCATCGAAGCGCTTCGGGCCGTCGCGGACCAGAACTCGGTTCACCGATCGTTCATCGGGATGGGGTACTACGACACGATTCCGCCCGCGGTCATCATCCGGAACATTCTCGAGAACCCGGGCTGGTACACGGCCTACACGCCGTACCAGGCGGAGATCGCCCAGGGGCGTCTCGAGGCCCTGCTGAATTTCCAGACCATGGTGACCGACCTGACCGGCATGGAGCTGGCGAACGCTTCCCTGCTGGACGAAGGCACCGCGGCCGCCGAGGCGATGGGAATGTTCTTTGCGATCAAGGGCCGGCCTGCCGGCGGCGTGTTCTTCGCCTCCGACGCCTGCCACCCTCAGACCATTGACATCCTCACAACCCGGGCCATCCCGCTGGGCATCACGGTGCAGGTGGGCGATGAGCTCACGTTCGAATTCTCGGATCGCGTGTTCGGCGCCCTGATTCAGTATCCGGGAACCGACGGGGCGACCAGAGACCATCGTCCGTTCATCGATCGCGCGCACGCAGTCGGCGCGCTGGTGGCGGTCGCGACAGACCTGCTCGCCCTGACGCTGCTGACGCCTCCCGGCGAGTTCGGCGCGGACTGTGCCGTCGGGAGCGCACAGCGGTTCGGCGTGCCTCTCGGCTACGGCGGCCCGCACGCCGGCTTCCTGGCAACGCGCGACGAGCACAAACGGCACCTGGCCGGGCGCATCATCGGCGTGTCGATCGACGCGCAGGGACGCCGCGCCCTCCGGATGGCGCTCCAGACGCGCGAACAGCACATCCGCCGCGAGAAGGCGACATCGAACATCTGCACCGCGCAGGTTCTGCTTGCGGTGATGGCCGGAATGTACGCCGTCTATCACGGGCCCGCCGGACTCCGGTCGATTGGCGAACGTGTACACGGCCTCGCGGCCGGACTTGCCGCAGGGCTCGCGGCTCTCGGGCATCGTGTTCTCCACAAAGAGTACTTCGACACGCTCCGCGTCCAGCCTGTGGCGGGTATCGCCGCACGCATCCTCGCAGCGGCCTCGGAGAAGAAGATGAACTTCCGCCCGTTCGCGGACGGCTCCATCGGGATATCCCTTGACGAACGGTCAACGCCAGCCGAGGTCGCCGCACTGCTGGACGTGTTCGCCGCCGGCACGGGGAAGGCCCCTTCGAAGGCAGCCACAGCGGCCCGCGCAATCGACGGGCCACTCGCCCGGACCTCGCCGTTCCTCACGCATCCCGTCTTCTCGAGCCATCACTCCGAAACGGAGATGCTCCGGTACATCCACACGCTCGAGTCGAGAGATCTCGCGTTGAACGTCAGCATGATCCCGCTCGGATCGTGCACGATGAAGCTGAACGCGACGACTGAGATGATCCCGGTGACCTGGCCGGAGTTCTCGGCCATCCATCCGTTCGCGCCGGTCGAGCAGGCAAAAGGTTATCAGCGCATCTTCAGCGACATCACCGGCTGGCTCTCGGAGATCACAGGCTTCCCGGCCGTCTCGCTCCAGCCGAACGCCGGGGCGCAGGGCGAGTATACGGGCCTCCTGGTCATCAGGGCGTATCACCAGAAGCGCGGGGAGGGGCATAGGAACGTCTGCCTTATCCCGTCATCGGCACATGGAACCAATCCGGCGAGCGCGGTGATGGCGGGGATGGAGGTCGTCATCGTCCGGTGCGACGCGCAGGGGAACATTGATCTCGGCGATCTTGCAGCCAGGGCGGAGGCGCACAGCAGCCGGCTGGCGGCGCTGATGGTAACGTACCCGTCGACGCACGGCGTATTCGAAGAGAAGATCAAGGAGATCTGCGCGATCGTCCACCGCCACGGCGGGCAGGTGTACATGGACGGCGCGAACATGAACGCGCAGGTGGGCCTGACGCGCCCGGCGGATGTCGGCGCGGACGTCTGCCACATCAACCTTCACAAGACTTTCTGCATTCCGCACGGCGGGGGCGGTCCGGGGATGGGGCCGATCGCAGTCGCGCCGCACCTGGCCCCCTTCCTGCCCGGCCATCCCGTCGTCCGCACCGGCGGCTCGGAGGCCATCGGGCCCGTCTCGTCGGCGCCGTGGGGCAGCGCGAACATCCTGCTCATCTCCTGGGCGTACATTGCGCTGATGGGCGGGGCCGGACTGACGCGCGCCACAGCCATGGCCATCCTGAACGCGAACTACATGGCGAAGCGCCTCGAACCGCACTATCCGATCCTCTACCGTGGCACCACCGGACGGGTCGCGCACGAGTTCATCGTGGACCTGCGCGGACTCAAGGAAGCTTCGGGGGTCGAGGCAGAGGACGTCGCGAAGCGGTTAATGGATTACGGGTTTCACGCGCCCACCGTCTCGTTTCCCGTTGCCGGCACATTGATGATCGAGCCAACGGAGAGCGAGCCGAAGGAAGAGCTCGACCGGTTCTGCGATGCGATGATTTCCATCAGGCAGGAGATCGCCGAGATCGAGTCGGGCGTCGCCGACCGTCAGCAGAACGTCCTGAAGAACGCACCGCACACGGCCGAGGTGGTTTGCGGCGACAGGTGGGAGCATCCGTATTCGCGCGAGAAGGCCGCGTTCCCGGTTCCGTGGCTCCGGAGGATGAAATTCTGGCCGGCGGTCGGGCGCGTGAACAACGCGTATGGCGACCGAAACGTCGTGTGCACGTGTCCGCCGATCGAGGATTACGAAGACACTGCCGCGACCTGAGCGGGGCCGACATGCCGCGGGCGCCTGCGGGCGGGCGCCCACAAGTGCGTCACCTAGGTGACGCACTTGTGGCGAAGCAGGACGCGCGTGTGGCGAAGCCGCCGGGCGCAGCAGACCCGCCGTACAACACGAGCGCCGCACCCCGCCAAGGCGGGATGCGGCGCTTCGATGTTCATGACGGCGCAGGCGGCGGCGGAACCCGCCGCGGACTACTTCGCGACCGACTTCCCGTAGGCCGCCGCGTCCATGAGGGACGCCAGCTCCGCAGGATCCGCGACCCGGATCTTCACCATCCACCCCTTCCCGTAGGGATCCTTGTTCACGATTTCGGGCGTCCTGGAGAGTTCCTGGTTCACTTCGGTCACCGTGCCCGAAACGGGCGCATAGAGATCCGACACGGCCTTCACCGCCTCGATCGTTCCGAAGGTCGCGTGTGCCTTGACGACCGCGCCGACCGCAGGAAGCTCGACGAACACAACGTCCCCCAGCTCACCCTGTGCATACTCCGTGATGCCAACAGTGCCGATCCCCCCCTCCACCCTGATCCACTCGTGGTCTTTCGTGTACTTCGCATCATTCGGGAATGTCATCGACCTGTTCCTTTCGATCGTCCGAGGTGGGACCCCAGCCGGGCTACTCTTCAGGATTGAATCGGAACGATTCCAGGAAGCTCGTGTCGAACTTGCCGCTCCGGAACCGGTCGTCTTTCATGACCTGACGGTGAAACGGGATTGTCGTCTTGATGCCGCCCACGGTGAACTCATCCAGGGCCGACGCCATCTTGTTGATGGCGCCGTCCCGCGTCTGAGCGAACACGATGAGTTTGGCGATCAATGAATCGTAGTACGGCGGGACGTGATAGCCGGCGTAGCTGTGGGTATCGACCCGCACCCCGAACCCACCCGGCATGTGGAAATCGGTAATCAGCCCGGGAGACGGCCGGAAATTCTGCGCGGGATCCTCGGCGTTGATCCTGCATTCGATGGCATGCCCGCGGAACGTGATCCTCTTCGTCGACAGCTTCTCGCCCGCCGCCACCTGGAGCTGGAGCTTGATCAGGTCGTGCCCCGTCACCTGCTCGGTGACCGGGTGTTCGACCTGGATGCGCGTGTTCATCTCCATGAAATAGAAGTTCCGGTTCTTGTCGACCAGGAACTCGATGGTACCGGCGCCCTCATAGCCGACCGCGTTGCACCCCTTGATCGCGGCTTCGCCCATGCGCTTGCGCAGCGGCTCGTCCACGATCGGCGACGGGGACTCCTCGACGAGCTTCTGGTGGCGGCGCTGCACGGAACAATCGCGCTCTCCGAAATGCGTGGCGTGGCCGTGCTGGTCGCCGAAGACCTGGACTTCGATATGGCGGGGTTGTTCGACGAACTTCTCGAGGTAGACATCGGGATTGTTGAACGCCTGGTCGGCTTCGTGCTGTGCGGTCTTGAACGCGTTTTCGAGCTCCGCTTCTTCGCGGACGACGCGCATTCCGCGGCCGCCTCCGCCCGCAACCGCCTTGATGATGACGGGGTATTCGATCGCCCTCGCGAGTTCGGTTGCCTCTCCGACGCTCTTGACGACGCCGTCGCTGCCCGGAATCACGGGTACGCCGGCCTTCTTCATCGTCTCCTTGGCGAGCGCCTTGTCCCCCATCGTCCGGATCATCTCGGCGCTCGGGCCGATGAACTTCATCCCGGACGTCGTGCAGATCTCCGCGAAGCTCGCGTTCTCGGCGAGGAATCCGTAGCCCGGATGGATCGCCTCGGCGTTCGTGATCTCGGCCGCCGCGATGATGCGCGGGATCTTGAGGTAGCTTTCTTTGCTGGGGGGAGGGCCGATGCACACGGCTTCATCGGCAAAGCGCACATGGAGAGAATCCCTGTCGGCTTTCGAATAGACCGCGACGGTCTTGATGCCGAGCTGCTTACAGACGCGAATCACCCGGAGGGCAATCTCCCCCCGGTTCGCAATGAGGACTTTCTTGAACACCCCTAAGCCTTTTCGACGAGGAACAGAGTCTGATCGTATTCGACGGGTTGGCCGTTCTCAACAAGGATCTTGGCGATCCTGCCGGCCACGTCGCACTCGATCTCGTTCATGAGCTTCATGGCCTCGACAATGCAGAGGACCGTGCCAGTCTCAACGGCGCCGCCGACCTGAACGAACGGCGCGGCGTCGGGCGCGGGAGCGCGATAGAACGTACCGACGATAGGCGACTTGACTTCGTGGAGATGCGCATCGGCCGACGCAAGAGCCGCCGCCGGCGGGGCTGCAGCCGGAGCGGCAGATGGCGCGGCAGGCGCGGCCTGCGGCACAGCATAGGCCGCCACAGGGGGGGGCGCCAGCGCGACCGAAGCGCTCGCCGGGCGCGCCTTGGTCAGGCGGATCTTCTTCCCCTCCTCCTCTATCTCCAGCTCCTCAACGTCGCTCTCGGAAAGCAGCTTGATCAGCTTCTTCACATAGGTGAGATCCATTGACGCTCCACGGTTCTCGGTGTTGGAGGAAGGATCAGCAGGGGCGCCGATATCCCCGGCGCTCAGACTTTTACCCGCTCGATGTACGATCCGGTACGGGTGTCGATCTTGAGGACGTCGCCCTCGTTGATGAAAAGCGGGACGTTCACGTTCGCGCCGGTCTCGACGCGCGCGGGCTTCGTGCCGGCGGTCGCGGTATCGCCGCGAACACCCGGGACTGTCTCGACGACCTTCAGTGCAACGGTGATCGGCAGCTCGATACCGGTGATATCGGTCCCGTTGAAGAGGATATCCACCACCTCGCCGTCCTTCAGGAACTGGGCCCCGTCACCGATGACCTCTTCCGGGATGGTCATCTGGTCGTACGTCTCCTGGTCCATGAAGACGTACCCGCTGCCGTCCCTGTACAGGAACTGGAATTGCCTGCGCTCGATCCGGATGATCTCGATCGCCTCGCCGGCCCGGAAGCGGTTTTCGATGACCTTTCCGCTCTTCAGGTTCTTGAGGCGCGTGCGTACAAATGCACGCCAGTTGCCAGGATTGACGTGCTGAAACTCGACGACAGTCCACAACTCATTATTGTATCGGATAACCAGACCAGGCCGGAAATCGGACGTGCTCGGCATAAAATCCTATGAAACTAAGGAAAAATCGAGGAAAAGGAGGCAAAAATATACAGAATGCCCCCCACAAAGTCAACCATTGCCCGTCGTCCGGGATTTCGGTATCCTTGGGGACGATGAGACCGATTGTGGCCGCCATACTCCTTCTGACGCTCGCGTCGTGCCGCGGAACGAACCGCGCCGCCCCATCCGGCGATGAGGAGAAGTTCGCGCAGGTCTACGCCCGGCTCGTGGTGATCTCGTCCGGCCCCCAGGCGGGGTCGGGTATTACCCCGGAGCAGGTCCTGAAAGACGCCGGCATGACTCAGGAGGAGTTCCGCAGGCGCGTGGCGGAGTACAACCGGGACCCCCAACGCTGGGGTGCGTTGATCGAGAAAGTCCAGAAGATCGTAGAGGAAGAAGTCACACAGAAGGCTTCACCGCCGTCGAGTCGCGGCGACACATCCGCGAGCCCGGGAGGCGCCACATCAGGTTTGCGTACCGCTGCCTCCGGAGCCGGCAGCGCACCTTCGAATCCCAAACCGGCTGCATCGGGTCAATGAGTATCCGCCCCGGCGGAGGGACCCGCAGGTACTGGCTCAGGCGACCGCTCCAATAACGACCGGCTTCTCCTTCATCTTCTTCAGCCTCCGGACCGCTTCATCCGCAGCACGCTTCCCCACCACGACGACAAGCCCGATCCCGAGGTTGAACGTCTTCCGCATATCCTCTTCCGGCACGCTCCCCAGCCGCTGAATCAGGCCGAAGATCGCGGGCCGCTCCCACGCCTCCCAATCGATCTCCAGGCTCCGTCCCTTGGGGATGATCCGCATGGTATTGCCGACGATTCCTCCGCCGGTGATGTGCGACATGCCTCGGATTTCCACCTTCGCCATCAAGCGCGAGACGGGATTCAGATAGGAACGGTGAATGGCGAGCAACGCCTCGGCCAGCGTGCAGCCCAGCTCGGGCACGTGCGATTCGGTTGCGTAGTCCTTGAACAGGACCGCCCGGGCCAGCGAATACCCGTTGGTGTGGAGACCGGTTGAGCGAAGGCCGATGAGCACATCCCCCTTCTTGATCCGCGATCCGTCCACGATGCCGGACCGATCCACGACGCCCACAATGGCGCCGGCCAGGTCGAAATCCTCTCCGTGATACAGCCCGGGCATCTCGGCCGTCTCGCCGCCGATGAGTGCGCAGCCGTTCTGGCGGCAGGCCAGGGCGAGACCGCTCACGACACCCGCCGCGGCAGCGGGATTCAGCTTTCCCGTGGCGAAGTAGTCGAGGAAGAAGAGCGGCCGGGCACCGCAGACCAGGATGTCGTTCACGCAGTGGTTCACGAGGTCCTGCCCGACGGTCGTGTACACGCCGGCGCGCCGGGCAACGATGAGCTTCGTCCCGACGCCGTCAATGCTGGAGACCAGGACGGGCCTGCGGAGCTTTTTGAACCGCGCGTCGAACAAGCCGCCGAATCCTCCGATCCCCCCGATCACTCTCTCCGTGTACGTCCCGCGGACGTTCTTCTTGATAAGCTGGACAAACCTGTCGCCTTCCTCGATATTCACACCCGCCCGGGTGTACGTCAGTTCATTTTCCATGGTCGCTTCGTTCCTTCGTGCGCGTCAAACTACCCAATGCACCCCTGAATTGCAAGACGGGATCGGGCGATCATCTTGCAGGTTTACGCCGGTCTGTCTATATTTTTTCATGACTCCTCCACCGGCATCGGCAGTCTCCTATCTCGGATCTGCAACGCAGATCCACGTGGGGAAAATACTGTGCCTCGGACGGAACTACCGGGAGCATGCGAAAGAGATGCAGGCGGAGGTCCCGACCGAACCGGTTGTCTTCCTGAAGCCGTCCACGGCGTTGCTCGCCGACGGCGGAGTGATTCGGCTCCCCTCCTTCTCCAGGGATGTCCATCATGAAGTGGAGATCGTCGTCCTGATCTCGGAGGGCGGCCGGGATATTCCCCGCGAGAGGGCGTTCGACCACGTGGGCGGATATGCGATCGGGCTCGACCTGACGGCGCGCGATGTTCAGAGCGCGGCAAAGAAGAAGGGCCTGCCCTGGGCGGTGTCCAAGGGCTTTGATACATCCGCACCGGTGTCGCAGTTCGTTCCCCGTTCCCGGGTGTCCGACCCCGGGCGGCTGCAGTTTTCTCTCAGCGTCAACGGCACGATCCGTCAGCGCGGGAGTGCGGCGGATATGATCTTCCCTGTCGACGCCGTGGTCTCGTATCTTTCGACCGTCTTCACGCTCGAGCCCGGCGACCTGATATTCACCGGGACACCGGAAGGCGTGGCGGCCATCGCCCCGCGCGATCGCCTCGAAGCACGGCTCGCAGACCTCGTCTCACTCACCGTCACGGTAGGATAGCACGATGGCAAAGATCATCGCAGTAATCCTCCCGAAAGGCGGCGTCGGCAAGACGGTCACGGCCGTCAATCTCGCTGCGAGCCTGGCGGTCGCCGAACAGCGGACCCTCCTGATCGACCTGGACACGATCGGCTCGTCCGGGTTGTCGCTCGGCCTGACCGAAGGGCGCGTCTCCGCCGGCCTCTACGAGATCTTCAATTTCCTGACCACGCTGCCGCGGGCGATCCACAAGACCGAGCTCTCGCACCTCGACGTGATTCCTTCGAACATCACGACGCTTCAGCGCGAGGAGCGGATGGCGCGGCTCGCCGACAACCGGTCGATCCTCAAGAACTGCCTCCGGGCCGTGCAGCGCGAGTACGAGTACATCATTCTGGATTGCCCGCCATTCCTCCGCGGCCTCACGACGAACGCCCTCACCGCCGCAGACTCGGTGCTGATCCCGGTGAAGTCCGGACACTTCTCCCTGGATGCGGTCGACAAGCTCTTCAAGTATCTCGACTGGATCAGAGAGGTGGCGAACAGGCAACTGGCCGTCGAGGGCATTCTTCTGACGATGCACGAGCCGAACACGCGCGTCACCGACATCACCACCCGCGAGCTGCAGGGGAAGTACCGGAAGCACATGCTTCCGTTCGTGATTCCGAAGAACACCGTCCTCAGCGAGGCCAGTTTCTACGGAAAACCGGCTATCCTGTACAACGCCGGCTCCCGCGGCGCCACCGCATATCTCAACCTCGCCCGTGCGGTCATCGAACGGAGCCGTCGTGAAGCGGCCGACGCCGTTCCGGTTCCCGGCGAGCGGGCGGCCGGATCCCACGGGCAGAGCCAGTAATGCGAGCTGCACTTTTCGTTCTCTTCTTCGTCGCCGCCATCCTCACTCTCTCCATCGGACTTCTCCCGCGCCAGGCTTCGGAAGCGGAGAAGCCGGAGGCTCTCCCGGGGCTGCTTGATCCGCCGCCGGCTCCACGCTGGGAGTCGACGTACGACTCCGTCCGCACCGATCTGAGCGACTACATATGGCCGACCGACGCCGGCCGCGGGATCACATCGACCTTCGGCGAGTTCCGGCGGAGCCATTTTCACGCAGGCATCGACGTCAGCACCGGAGACCGCACGGGGTACAAGGTTTTCGCGGCGAGAGACGGATACGCATGGCGCATCAATGTCTCGCCCGAGGGGTACGGGAAGGTGCTGTACGTCCGGCACCGCGACGGCTATACGACCGTGTACGCCCATCTCGACAGATTCTCGAAGAGCATCGAGGCGCGCGTCCGCAAGGAACAGGAACACCTCGAGCGGTATCCCGTGGACATCACATGCAGGCCGGACGAGTTTCGCGTGGCGAAGGGTGACGTCATCGCGTACACGGGCGAGACCGGGGCCGGGTCCCCGCACCTGCACTTTGAAATCCGTGACGAACACATGAACGGAGTGAACCCGCTGCTCTGCCCCGCGTTTGAGATCGCCGACGACATCAGGCCGGGGGCAAACGCAATCGCCCTGATCCCGATCGGGCCTGGGTCCCTCGTCGACGGCATGAACGCCCCGTCCATCCGGCGTCTGGCGCAGGACAGGAGCGGCGCAATGGTTGCCCGCTCGGGGTTCAGGCTGACCGGCGACGCCGGCATCGCGATCAACATCCGGGACCGTTCGAACGAGACATGGTACCGGCACGGAGTCTACCGCCACACGCTGCGCATCGACGACAGCGTCGCGTTCGACGTCCGCATCGACCGCACTCCCGTCAACGACGGCCAGCAGATCTCCCTCTACTATTCATGGCCGATGCTGAGGGCCGGCAAGGGACGGTACGAAAAGCTGTTCGTGGACGGATGGCACGAACTGCCGTTCCTCTCCAATCCCACGATAGGCGCCGGGATCCTGTCGTCGTTCCGCCTCGCGCCCGGGCTCCACACGGTCTCGGTCCGCTCCGAGGACATCCGGGGGAACGCCACGGAGACCGTCGCCGACGTGACCGTCGAGCCGCAGACCGAACCCGGTTTGCCAGCATGGCATGAGGCCGCGGGAGCCAACGGCGCCTCCGCCGCGCCGCTCGACATCGACATCTCGCTTGCGGGCGCGCTCGTCCACGTCACCGCTGCCGCACGGGGAGCGTTTACCACCGGCCCCGCGCTCACCGTGCACGAGGGCACGCTCGCCCGCACGCTCCCGATGCAGCTCGCGTCGCGCTCCAGAGCCGTGGCCACGTTTCCGCCCGATCCGTCGTACCAGGGAACGCGGACGATCGCCGTCGATGCCGATGTCGCGGGATCGCCTGCGAAGGGCGAACGCAGCCGCGCCGTGTATGTGATCGAGCCGGAGCGCCCCGGGTCGTTCACCGTCGACGGAGGAGCACTGACCGTGCTGTGGGACTCGACGTCCACGTTCGGCCCGCTGGCGCTGACTGTCGACCATGGCGTCCATGACGGCCAGGAGGTGTACACGTTCGGCCCCGAGGACGCCGTGCTCCGGAACGGGTTCACGGTCATTGTCCGACCCGACCGGAAGGCTCCCGGACAGGCGCTCTTCGTCAGCGCCGGCTCCCGATGGACCATGGTCAGAACCGAAGCGCTCCCCGACGGCACGCTGCGGGGTCGCATGCGGCGGATGCTGGGGGACCTCGCGGTGCTCGCCGACACGACTGCGCCCACGATCGGACGAGTGCACATCCAGCAGCGCGCCGGGCGCAGACTGGGTGTGTCATTCGGCTTCGACGACAACCTGTCCGGCGTTGATTATGAAACCATGAAGCTGTACCTTGATGACCGTTTTCATATCCCTGAGATCGATGGGGAACATAACCGCACCGTCTTCCTCTCCGCCGAACCGCTCTCCGTTGGACCTCACCGGGTGAAAATTTCCTTCAGCGACGAACTCGGCAACACGACGAGCGTTGAGAGGACGATCACCGTTCGCTGAAGATCCACTCTTGTTGATCGTGTGAGAGTACCCGTGCCCCTCGAAAAAGCATACGCGCCCCAGGACGTCGAGTCGAAGTGGTACGCGCACTGGGAGCGCAGCGGTTTCTTCCATGCCTCCGTGCATCCCGGCCGCGAGCCGTACACCATCGTCATTCCTCCGCCGAACATCACGGGCGTGCTCCATATGGGGCACATCCTGAACAACACGCTGCAGGACGTCTTCATCCGGTACCACCGCATGGCCGGGCGCGAGGCGGCCTGGATCCCGGGCACCGACCACGCCGGCATCGCGACGCAGAATGTCGTCGAGAAAGCGTTGATGAAAGAGGGGAAGACGCGCCACGACCTCGGGCGGGAGAAGTTTCTTGAGCGGGTGTGGGCCTGGAAGGAACAGTACGGCGGGACCATCATCCGGCAGCTCCGAACGCTCGGCTGTTCGTGCGACTGGGAGCGCGAGAAATTCACGATGGACGAAACCCTTTCCGCGGCCGTGCGGGAAGTCTTCGTGCGGCTGTACGAGGAGGGGCTGATCTACCGCGGGAAATACATCGTCAACTGGTGCCCGCGCGACCATACCGCGATCAGCGACGACGAGGTCAATCACAGCGAGCATCAGGGATCGCTCTACTATATCAAATACCCGGTCGTGGGCGGGGCCGGCACGGACGCGTTCCTGACCGTCGCGACCACCCGACCGGAAACGATGCTGGGCGACACGGCGGTCGCCGTCAATCCCTCCGACGAGCGGTACAGCCATCTCGTGGGACGCCGCGCAATCCTTCCGCTGACCGGGCGGGAAATTCCAATCGTCGCGGACGATTTCGTCGACCAGCAGTTCGGCACCGGGATGGTGAAGGTCACGCCCGCACACGACCCCAACGATTTCTGGATCGGACAGCGGCACAACCTGCCGCAGATCAACATCTTCGATATCTCGGCGACGCTGAACGACAACGCGCCGGAGGCGTACCGCGGGCTTGACCGCTTCGTGGCGCGAAAGCGGGTCGTCGAAGACCTGGAGCGAGCGGGACTGCTTGTCAGGATCGAACCTCATCCGCACAACGTCGGCACCTGCTATCGCTGCGACACGGTCATCGAGCCCTACCTCTCGGACCAGTGGTTCGTGAAGATGAAGCCGCTTGCCGAACCCGCCCTCGACGTGGTGCGGAGCGGACAGATCCGGTTCTACCCGGATCGCTGGGTGAAGGTGTACGAGCACTGGATGACGAACATCCGTGACTGGTGCATTTCGCGGCAGCTCTGGTGGGGACACCGCATCCCCGTCTGGTACTGTGAAGACCGCCGCTCCCCCGCCTGCAGCGAGCCGATCGTCCGCAGGAGCGCGCCCGACCGTTGCCCGCACTGCGGCGGCCAGCGGCTCCGCCAGGACGAGGACGTGCTCGACACCTGGTTCTCCTCCTGGCTCTGGCCCTTTTCGGTGCACAACTGGCCGAACGCGAAGCAGCATGGAACTGACGCGGACCTCAGGTACTTCTACCCGACAAACCTCCTGGTCACCGCGCCCGAAATCATCTTCTTCTGGGTCGCGCGCATGATCATGTCGGGCCTGAAGTTCGGGCCGGACTTCACGGGCTCCACTGATCCCGCGAGGAACATTCCGTTCCGCGACGTCTACTTCACCAGCATCGTGCGCGACGAGAAGGGGCGGAAGATGTCGAAGTCGCTGGGCAACTCTCCCGAGCCGCTCGACCTCATCGCGACATACGGCGCCGACGCCGTGCGCTTCACGACGCTCTACCTCGCCCCGCTCGGGCAGGACATCCTGTATGCAGTCGAGAAGAACGAAATCGGGAGGAACTTCGCGAACAAGATCTGGAACGCCGGACGGTTCCTGCTCATGAACCGGGACCAGATCGGCGAAGCGGACGGGACCGCGGAGTTCGACACGCGTGAGACCGACCTCGCTGACCGCTGGATCCTCTCGCGCCTCCACTCCACGATCCGGGAGATCGAGGACGGCATGCGCGCCTACGAGGTGAACAAGGTTGCGAAGATGATCTTCGAGTTTTTCTGGCACGACTTCGCCGACTGGTACATCGAGATGGTGAAGTCGCGGCTGTACGGCGACGAGCCGGAGGCGACGAAGCGGATCGTGCTCCGCAGGGCCATCGACGTGTACGACGCGGCCCTCCGTCTGCTCCATCCGCTCATGCCGTTTGTGACCGAAGAGCTCTGGCAGAATATCCGGATCCGGCCCGAAGGGGCGACGATCATGCGGAGCCCGCTTCCCGCGTGCGATGCGTCGCTGATCGAGCCCACCGTGGAGTCCGAGATGGCGTTCGTGCAGCGCGTCATCGAAGAGGTCCGGACGATCCGGGGAGAGATCGGAATCCCGCCGTCGCGCGACATCGAGTTGCATATGCACCTCACGCCCGGCCGGAGCGAAGCCAGCATCCGGAGATATTCGGGCTACCTGCAGCGCCTCGCGAGGGTCGCCGTCCTGACCGTCCGGACAGAAGGCGGCCGCCCCCCCACTTCCATGAGCGCGGTGGTGGACGGGGAGGAACTGTTCGTCCCTCTCGGCGGGTTGATCGACGTCGAGCACGAGCGGGCGCGGCTGCGGAAGGAAATCGACCGGCTGACGGGGATGACTGCCGGCGTGCGGGCCAAGCTGGACAACCAGGCATTCATCGGAAAGGCTCCCGCGGATATCATTCAGCGCGAGCGCGAGAAGCTGCAGAGCTTCACGCTCACGCTTGAAAAGCTCCAGAAGAACCTTCATGCACTCGACTAGTGCTCCGCTGACTCACTGATCATACAAACAGACGGGCACAATGCTCGTTCCAACTTTCAACAAGATGTGGTGCCGTTCAAGGGTTTTGATGGAACGGCACTAGCACGCAGGAGCCTCACATGCGGAATCTGAGCGTCGTCGTCTTGTGTCTCGCCGTCACTTTCACGCTGCGCGCCGCAGCGCCGGGGGCAACCCCCGCCCCAGAAACCGTCGACACGGCCGCCATCTCGCGCATCATCGACGAGGGGATGAACCGCTCGCAGGTCATGGAGACGCTTCTCGGAGTCACTGACGTGAACGGTCCACGCCTCACATGGTCGCCCGGCTATGCGCGCGCGGCCGAATACCTGATCGCGCGCATGAGCGCATGGGGTCTCGAGAACCCCCACATCGAGCGCTGGGCCCCGCTCGGCGTCGGCTGGACGCTCAAGGAGTTTTCCGCGAACGTCCTGACACCTTACGCCTTTCCCCTGCTCGCACATCCGCGGGCATGGTCGAATGGCGTACGCGGCACCGTCCGCGCGGACGTCGTGCACCTCGAGGCGGCGTCGGACAGCGCCCTTCAGTTATACCGCGGAAAGCTCAAGGGCCGTTTCGTACTCCTGGGAGACTCCGTTGAATTCGAATCCCCATTTGAACCCGCTGCAACGCGCGAGACCGACTCCTCCCTCCTCGCGCTTGCGAACGCCGGCACCGAGCGACGGGGGCGGCGCCCCGGCGGCGCTCCAGGCGGCGGGATGCAGCGCTGGATCCTGGCGATGCGCAAGCTCGAACTCTGTCAGGAGGAGAAAGCGGCGGGCATGCTCTTCCCGAGCCGTTCGGAGACCGGCATCCTGACGGTCCAGGGAGTGACGGTCCCTGATCATCCGGATACTCCGTTCGCGAATCGTCTGCAGGCGTACGACCGCATCCGCAAGGAGCTCATCCCGCAGATCTCGGTTTCAGCCGATCATTACAACAGGATGCTCCGGCTCGTCCATGCAGGCAAGAAGGTGACGCTCGAGCTGGAGCTCGAGGTCGAGGCGACGCCGCCCGATTCCGGAGCGAACGTCATCGCAGAAATTCCCGGGACCGATCTCAAGGACGAAGTCGTGATGGTGGGCGGGCACCTGGACTCTTGGCACGGTGGGACGGGAGGCAACGACAACGGGTCAGGCGTCGCGACGAGCATGGAAGCCATGCGTATCCTGAAGGCGCTCGGGCTCAAGCCGCGCCGGACCATCCGCATCGGGCTCTGGGGGGGCGAGGAGCAGGGGCTGTACGGATCCGAGGCGTACGTGGGCGCGCACCTTGGAAAGGCGGTGGACGATTCGACGGCGCCGCGGGGGAAGCGGTACGAGTACAAGCCTGAGGGCGACAAGTTCTGCGCGTACTTCAACAACGACAACGGCACCGGGCGGATTCGGGGGATCTATCTCCAGGGCAACGAGGCCCTGAGGCCGATCTTCCGGAAGTGGCTGGAGCCGTTCAGGGACAGGGGGGCCTCCACGATCACGCCCCTTCCGACCGGAGGCACCGACATCCTTGCGTTCAATGAGATCGGCCTCCCCGGCTTTCAGTTCATCCAGGACGACATCGACTACTTCACCCGCACCTGGCACACGTCATCGGACACATATGACCGGGCTCTCCCGGACGACCTGAAGCAGGCCTCGGTCATCATGGCCGCTTTCATCTATAATGCTGCCATGAGGGACGAGCCCCTGCCGCGGAAGCAGCGGTGATCCTATCGCGCCAGGCTAGGAATGCCGGCCTTCTTTCGCGTCCGAGAGAAGGCCGGTTTGTTAATAACCGCCAAATTCTCCATATTTTTGCCATGTCTTCCACACACGTGACACCGGAAATCCTTGAGCTGCTCAAGGGCATTGCAGGGCCCGAATTCGTAGCGGTCGATTCGGATGTCATCGCTGCGCATGCCAGCGATGAGACCGAGGACCTTCATTTCCCCCCCGAGGTCGTTGTCCGGCCGGGGACCGCTGCGGAGATCTCAGACATTCTCCGGCTCGCCACCGCTCGCGGCATCCCCGTGACACCGCGCGGCGGGGGCACGGGACTTTCAGGCGGCGCCCTTCCCGTGCACGGCGGAATATGCCTCTCCCTTGACCGCCTGAACCGGATTCTCGAGATTGACCGGGACAACCTGCAGGCGGTCGTGGAGCCGGGAGTCATCACGCAGAGATTCCACGAGGCCGTCGAGGCGGTCGGGCTCTTCTACCCGCCGGACCCGGCGTCGCGAGGCAGCTGTCATCTCGGGGGCAATCTCGCCGAAGGCGCGGGCGGCCCTCGCGCCGTGAAGTACGGGGTAACGCGCGACTACGTGCTCGGTGTCGAAGCCGTCCTCCCCAACGGAGAGGTCATCACCACGGGTGCGCGCGTTCTCAAGAACTCCACGGGCTACAACCTCACCCATCTTCTGATCGGCAGCGAGGGGACGCTCGCGGTCATCACCAAGATAATCCTCCGTCTCATCCCGCTTCCGAAGCACCGGCTGGTCATGCTGGTCGCCTTCGCGACACTCGAAGATGCTGCAAAGGCAGTTGCGGCCATATTCCAGGCCGGCCTGACGCCGTCGGCGCTCGAATTCATGGAGCGCGCGGCCGTGCAGGTCGCCGAGGAACGACAGGGAAAGTCGTTTCCGAACAACACCGCCGGCGCCCAGCTGTTTGTCGAGGTGGACGGACACCACGAAGACCTCGTCGCGCGCGACCTCGAGGCGATCGCGGAGGTCCTCCAGGGGTTCGGCCCGCTGGACATGGTGCTGGCTGACGGGCGACAGAAGGTCGAGGACGTCTGGGCGCTGCGGAGGGGCATCGGAGAAGCTGTGAAGTCGATCTCCCCGTACAAGGAAGAAGACACGGTGGTCCCCCGGGCCCGCCTTGCCGACCTCGTGAGCGGGGTCAAGGAGATTTGCGAGCGGCACGGGGTGCGTTCCATTTGCTACGGCCATGCCGGAGACGGGAATGTGCACGTCAATCTCCTGAGAATGGAGATGACCGAGGCGGAATGGGAGAAGACATCCGAGGCGGCCATACAGGAGATCTTCCGGCTCACGGTCCGTCTCGGCGGCACCATCTCGGGAGAACACGGCATCGGATACTCGCAGCGCGAATACCTCCCGATCGCTCTCTCGCCCGCAACCATCGGCGTCATGAAGGGCATCAAGAGGGTGTTCGACCCGGGCGGCATTTTGAATCCGGACAAGATATTCCCTTCCGATCACCAGAACCAGGGCTGATGGTCATGGCGAAAGAGTACACAGAGCCCCGCATGCACACCGCCGAGCACATCCTGAACCAGACCATGGTCCGGATGTTCCAGCGCGGGCGCTCGTTCAGCTCGCACATCGAGAAGAAGAAGTCGAAGTGCGACTACCGTTTCGACAGGAACCTCACGCCGGAGGAGGTCGCGGAGATCGAGCGGCGGGTAAACGAAGTGATTGCGGCGGACCTTCCGGTCACGGAGGAGCAGATGGCGCGGGAGGAGGCAGCCAGGATGTTCGACCTTGGCCGTCTGCCCGACACCGCCGGCGATCGCCTGCGCGTCGTCCGGATCGGCGATTACGACGCTTGCCCGTGCGGCGGGCAGCACGCCCGATCGAGCGGCGAGATCGGAGGGTTCACCGTCATATCGACGAGCCACGAGAACGGCGTACTCCGGATCCGGTACAAGATCGGGACCGGGGAGCAGTGAGGCACGAGGCTTGACGCGGGGTGTCGTTTCATATGCCCAGAGTCGCCGAACCACTCTGAGGAAAGAAATCCACAAAGTTGTCCACATCGAATTGTTTCATGTAGACTCTCTACGAGACAGGATAACATGTTCATTTTATTTTGACTTACCCCCATTCGCCTTCTATCTTCTTCCACAATCTTTCCACGACACTCCGCAGATTTTTTCCTGATTTCAAAAAAAACTGCTTGACATTGCCGGTGATCATCCATAAGATTGGATACAAACCTGCCATTACGTCACTCGATCTCCCCTGATCGATCTTCTAAGCCTTTCTGATTCGTGCAGCAGCAGTGCGATTGTGATGTCAACTTTCAGATGAACGGTTTTTAATACTTGCTCCATCATTCGGGACTCCCCTCCCATGAAGCAAAAGCCCCACATGACGCCGGACGAATTCCGTACATACGTCGCCTCAGAGGTTGAGAGCATTCGTTCTGAGATCGAGCAGCTCCGTTTCGCCGCAGAGAACCATGCCGGGTCCCCGGGGATGCGCAACGATTCCGATGCCGCTCCGGCCTCAAGCACCCTGGCATTCGTTCCTCATCCTTCTCTCCCCCATCATCACAAGGTACCACGGGGGTAGCAATTCATGCACGGCACCAGCCACATCTCCTCCCACGTCGACATCACCCGCATTGCGGTCGTTTCCGACAAGCACACCGCTGTTCCGCTCACGCCCGCGCGGCTTCTGATCGTTGAAGACGGCCTGATCATTGCCGAAGACATGCGCCGGCGATGCGAGGCGCTGGGGTACACGGTCACGGGCATCGCCGCCACGGGAGAGGATGCGGTCTTCATCGCAGACCGCACCCGGCCCGACCTGGTTCTCATGGATATCAGGCTGCGCGGGAGGATGGATGGTATCGAGGCAGCGCGCCAGATCCGGACGACCCTGGGCATCCCGATCGTGTACGCCACGTCGTCGTCGGACGAGGCAACGCTCGTCCGCGCGAAGGAGACCGAGCCGTTCGGATATCTGCTGAAACCCGTCGAGCCGCGCGAACTGCACGCGACCATCGAGCTCGCGCTGCACCGTCGTGCGCGGGAAACCGAGTTGCGGAGGACCCACGAGCTTTACAGGACGTTGATCAACGCCTACACTGAACCCGTGATCCTGATGGATCTTGACGGCGTCATCACAGCGTGCAACAATGATGCGGAGAAGATCCTCGGATCCTCGCCCGATCCGGTGCGCGCCAGGAATCTGCTGGACTTCATCCCTCCGGAAGAGCGTCAGGCCTTTGCCACTCATCTCGCGAGCCTCCGGTCCGGCACGCAATCCCGCGCGGCGCAGATCAAATGCACGCTGCTAGATGTGGGGTGCATTCGCGTACCGACGACGCTGAACATCAGAACGCTCCGGGACAACAACGACGTACCAAGGGCCATGCTGGCAATTGTCCAGCCGGCCGCACGTCAGCAGAAGATCTCCCAGGCTTCCGCCGTTCCTCGCTGAGCGGCGCCGCATTTCCCTCTTCGATTTCTTTTGCCTATCTTGAGCGCATCCAATCACGCTTCCCAACAGGTGCGGATACAATCATGAAGCAGACTGCCCTCGAGCGGTTCCTCCGCTATGTGAAGATCGACACGCAATCCAAAGAAGACTCTACGACCTATCCGAGCACGCCGAAGCAGCTCGATCTGCTGAACCTGCTCGTCGCCGAATTGAAGGAGATCGGCGCGCGCGATGCGGCCATCGATACCTACGGCTATGTCACCGCCACCGTGCCGTCAAACCTCCCCCCGACGCATCCCGGATTCGGGAAGGTCCCGGTGGTTGGGTTCGTGGCCCATGTCGACACGTCTCCGTCGGCCAGCGGCGCAAACGTCAAGCCGCAGGTCATCGACCCGTACAAAGGCGGCGACCTGGTCCTGCCCGGCGATCCGTCTGTCGTCATACGCGAGTCAGAGAACCCGGAACTCAAGCATAACGTCGGGAAGTCGATTGTCACGAGCGATGGCACAACACTTCTGGGCGCGGACGACAAGGCCGGCGTAGCGATTATCATGGCCGCGGCGGAGACCCTTCTGTCCGACCCCTCCCTTCTGCACGGGGACATCCGGATTGCATTTACGCCGGACGAGGAGATCGGGCAGGGCACCAGGTACTTCGATATCGCGAAGTTCGGGGCCGCATTCGCCTACACCGTGGACGGCGACACTCCGGGGGAACTGAACAAAGAGACATTCAGCGCCAATCTGGCCATCATTACGGTGAACGGACGGAACATTCACCCGGGCAGCGCCAAGGGGATCATGGTGAACTCTATCCGGGCGATGGCCGACATCATCGCGCGGCTCCCCCGCGAGATCTCCCCCGAGATGACGGAGGGATACGAGCCTTACATCCACCCTCACGCGCTCGAGGGTGAAGAGGCCAGGACAACGCTCAAGATCCTGCTGCGGGATTTCAACACGCCCGGACTTGACGTCCTCAAGAAGCGCATCGAGGACGTCATCGCGGACGTCCAACCCCTCCATCCCAAGGCGGCCATCGAGCTGAAGATCGTCGAGCAGTACCGGAACATGAAGGATTACATGGGTAGTACGTCCACGGGGCTCGATTGCATGTGGGAGGCGACAAAGCGGGCAGGGCTGGATCCTGTCTGGGTCCCGATCCGCGGCGGAACGGACGGCTCGCGCCTGACGGAGAAGGGGCTGCCCACGCCCAACATCTTTACGGGCGGGCAGAACTACCACGGGACGACAGAGTGGCTCTCCATCTGGGGTATGAACAAGGCCGTCGAGACCGTCGTCCACATCGCCCGGCTCTGGGTGGGCAAGATCTGATCACACGAGACTCCTCCATGGAACACCAGCAGCAGACAGACAGCGGCCTTCCGGCCAACGCATACAAGGAACTTCCTCCGGGGCAGGAATACACGCCGCTCATGCCGGCCTCGACGAAGCCGGCCGAGGTCACTCCGTGGTCGGTGATCGTAGGCCTGCTCATGGCCGTCCTCTTCTCCGCCGCAGCCGCGTATTCAGGCCTGAAGATCGGACAGGTCTTCGAGGCGGCGATCCCGATCGCGATCCTGGCGGTGGGGTTGTCGGTGCTCTTCCGCGTCCCGAACCCGATGGGGCAGAACGTCATCATCCAGTCGATCGGCGCGAGCTCGGGCGTGATTGTCGCCGGCGCGATCTTCACGATCCCGGCGCTCTACATTCTGAACCTGCCCGCATCGTTCTTCAAGGTGTTCATCGCAGCGGCCCTCGGCGGGTTCCTCGGGATTCTTTTCCTGATTCCATTCCGAAAGTACTTCGTCAAGGAGATGCACGGGAAGTTCCCGTTCCCCGAAGCCACGGCCACCACCGAGATCCTCGTTGCCGGCCAGCAGGGCGGCGGGCAGGCGCTCGTACTGGTGGTCAGCGGTCTGATCGGAGGGCTGTTTGATTTCGTGTTCAGCTTCTTCGGGCTCTGGGCCGAGGTCATCACGTCGCGCATGATCCCTGCGGGGCAGATGCTCGCCGACAAGATCAAGATGGAGTTCCGGCTGAACGTTTCCGCCATGATTCTGGGCCTGGGATATATCGTCGGGCTGAAGTACTCGGCCATCATCGCGGCCGGCTCGTTCCTCTCCTGGTTCGTTCTCGTTCCGCTCGTGCACGAGGTCGGGCAGGGGCTGCTGTCGCCGCTCGGGGCGACTGCCACGAAGCTGATCAGCGAGATGAACGCGGAGGAGATTTTCAGGGGATACGTGCGGCAGATCGGGATCGGCGGCATAGCGATGGCCGGCATCATCGGCATTCTGCGGTCCTCGCGCATCATCGGCAGCGCCTTTTCACTGGCGTACAGAGAGCTGTTTAAGCGTTCGGGGAACGCCGGGGAGGAAACCGTCAGGACGCAGGTCGACCTGAAGATGGCGGTGATCGTTCAGCTCATCCTCATTACCGCCGTCGCGGTCTTCGCGTTCTTCTATACGGGCGTGGTGTTCAACCTCACGCATGCGATTGTGGGGCTGCTGATCGTGCTCGTCGTCTCATTTCTCTTCACAACAGTCGCGGCCAACGCCATCGCCATTGTCGGGACGAACCCGGTCTCCGGCATGACGCTCATGACGCTGATTCTCTCGTCCTTCATCCTGGTGCGGGTGGGATTGACCGGCAACGAGGGAATCATCAGCGCGCTGATCATCGGCGGGGTCGTGTGTACCGCGCTCTCCGTCGCGGGCGGGTTCATCACGGATCTGAAAGTAGGGTACTGGATCGGGACGACCCCCCGCCATCAGGAACGGTGGAAGTTCCTCGGCGTCCTGGTGTCGGCGGCGACCGTGGGCGGCGTCATCCTCATCCTCAACGAAACGTATGGGTTCACGGGTCCGGACGCCCTTGCGGCGCCTCAGGCGAACGCGATGGCGGCGGTGATTCAGCCGTTGATGTCTGACGTTCCAGCCCCCTGGATTCTGTACCTGGTAGGCGCGGTGATCTCGCTGCTCCTGTTCATCGTGGGCGTTCCTCCGCTCGCGTTTGCCCTCGGCATGTACATTCCGCAGGAGCTGAACACACCGCTCCTTGTCGGCGGCATCCTGGCCTGGCTGACGACGCGCGGCACGGACGAAGGGCTCAAAGCGGCGCGCTTCTCTCGCGGGACGCTGATCGCGTCAGGATTCATCGCGGGCGGATCGCTCTTCGGGGTCGCGAACGCCATGCTGAAATTCTTCGATATCGACTACTATCAGTCCCACATCGCGGAATCGAGCGCAGGCCAGATCGTTGGATTCGTCATGTTCATCCTGCTCTTCGTGTACGCGTACTGGGACACGATGAAGGCCCGGAACAACAAGGCGTAAGCCAGTCCGGACACCACGAACGGAGAGCACCGATGGTATCGCACAGGTCCTCCATTTCGCTCCGGACCCAGGGTGGGAACGACGTCGCAGACATCACGGAGCGCGTCGAGTCTGCCGTCCGGTCATCCGGCGTCAGAGACGGCCTTGTCACGGTCTTCGTCCCGGGATCGACTGCGGGCATCACCACCATCGAATTCGAGCCGGGGGCCGTGGCGGACCTCAAGCGTGCGATCGAACGCCTGGCCCCCGCCGGGATCCAGTACGACCACGACCAGCGCTGGGGCGACGGCAACGGGTTTTCCCATGTCCGCGCCGCACTGCTCGGCCCCTCACTCAGCATTCCCGTCAGCCAGGGGCGCATGGAGCTCGGGACATGGCAGCAAATCGTCCTGATCGATTTCGACAATCGGCCCCGGACCCGGGAGGTCGTCATTCAGACGCTCGGGACCGGTGACGAACGTTGAATTGACCTTCCCCCCGGAAATCCCGATATTTGAAGATACATTTTTCGCGGGGTTTCCATGTTCAAAAAACTCTTCTATCTCGTCCTGCTTGTCGCTTTCAGTCTGGGCATCTGGGTCGGGTTTGCCCTCTGGACGGGGATATACTCCGTGTATTCGTACCCTCCGACGGTCGAAAACCCTGAAGGGACGACGCTCCTGATAAGCCGCGACCCCGGGGAGCCGATGTTCAATTCCCCGGACGCCAAGGCACCCGCGAAGAAGAAGCCCCAGAAGAATACTGGAATCGGCTTTGGTTCCCCCATCAAGTCCAAGCGTCCCATTGAAATCCGCACGATCGTCAAGCTTCCGTACATCAAATGGGCCTACGAGAAGTCGCTCGAGGAAGCCGGGGAGTAGGGCCTGTATCCGACCGTCCTCTCCGGCCAGAAAATGTTCGCCCTTCGTCCGGAGGTCATTGATGCAGCCCCGCCGAGGGCCGTCAACGAATCTTCCGTTGCGCGGGCGGGAATTGAAACTTCCTCCTGCTCCGTCGCGTTCATACTGAGTTGCCTCACAAGACATAATAGATGACACCAGAATCAAGCGCCGGCGATCTTTCGAGTCTCAGAATCAGCCGGGACAAGAAGAAGGCTCCCCAGGGGATGTCTCCGCGGTCACGCATCATTATCGCGGTGGTCATCTTCGCGGTCCTGGGTATGGCAGGCTTCCTGTTCTTCCGCGGCGGAGTCTCCCCGACGGCTGAGGTCGAAACGACGTCCGCCGTCATGACCTCTCCCTCCCAGGCTTCTGCGGTCCTGACCGCAAGCGGCTATGTCGTCGCGCAGCAGCGGGCGGCGGTCGCATCCAAAGGCACCGGCCGGCTCGTCTACCTCGGCGTGGAAGAGGGCGACAGAGTGAAGAAGGGTCAGATTCTCGCGCGGATCGAGGACGCGGATATGGTCGCGGGCCTTGACCGCGCACGCGCGAACCTGGAAATGGCGCAGGCCGAGTACGACGACGCCGAGAGGACGTTCAAGCGGACGCAGTCCCTGGCAAATCAGGGCCTGGCATCGCAGGCGGAGATCGACGTAGCGAACGCCAGATTTGCACGCATTCGCGCGGCGATTGCGGCGGCCCGGGCCACCGTGACCGAAGCGGAAGTGGCGTTTGAGAACACCCGCATCCGTGCGCCCTTCGACGGCACAGTCCTGACCAAGGATGCCGACATCGGCGAGGTGGTCGCGCCGTTCGCGGCCTCCGCAAACTCGCGCGGAGCCGTCGTCACGATGGCAGACATGAAATCGCTGCAGGTCGAGGCGGACGTGTCCGAATCGAATATCATGCGGGTGTCCGGGGGCCAGCCGTGCGAGATTGTCCTTGACTCGTACCCCGAGAAGCGCTACCGGGGAACCGTCTACAAGATCGTCCCGACCGCCGACCGGGCGAAAGCGACCGTGCTTACAAAGGTGGCATTCCTCGATCTCGACGAGCGCGTTCTGCCCGAGATGAGCGCAAAGGTCACATTCCTCGCGAAGGGATCCGACACCGCGAACGTCGGCGTCCCTCCGCGATTGACCGTCGCGGCCTCCGCCATCGCCAGCCGCAACGGCCAGAGCGTCGTCTTCGTCATCCGCGACGGGCAGGTTGCCGAGACGCCCGTCACGACCGGGGCGACGACCGGAAACCGGGTGGAAATCACCGGGGGTCTCACGCAGGGGGATCGTCTGGTCGACCGTCCCGATGCGTCGCTCGCCACCGGACACAGGGTCCGGGTGAAAGAATAGTCGTCCCGCAACGCAGAACGCACCATCCGTCTCACAGGAACCACGACCGATGATCACCGTCAACAACGTCAGCAAATCGTACCATCGGGACAAGATCGAGATCCCGGTCCTCTCGAGCATCACGATCCGCGTCCCGGAGGCCGAATTCCTCGCGCTGATGGGCCCGTCAGGCTCGGGGAAGACCACGCTGCTCAACCTGATCGCCGGCATCGACAGACCCGACACGGGGAGCATCACCGTCGGTGACACCGAGATCACGAGCCTGAGCGAAACGGATCTCTCGAAATGGCGGTCCAACCACGTCGGGTTCATCTTTCAGTTTTACAACCTCCTGCCGGTCCTGACCGCATTCGAAAACGTCGAGCTCCCCCTCCTGCTCACGTCCATGAACAAGCCCGAGCGCCGGAGGCAGGTGGAAACCGCGCTGAAGCTCGTGGGCCTCGGCGACCGGATGGACCATTACCCGAAGCAGCTCTCAGGCGGACAGGAGCAGCGCGTGGCCATCGCCCGCGCCATCGTCACCGACCCGACCGTGCTCGTGGCGGACGAGCCCACCGGCGACCTGGACAAGGCATCTGCACACGAGATCATGAACCTGCTGGAGCGGCTGAATAAGGAGTTCAAGAAGACCATCGTCATGGTGACCCACGATCCCCGGGCGGCCGAAAAGGCGCACAAGATCATGCATCTTGACAAGGGCGAGTTGACGACCTGATGCCCCACCGCCCGGCTGGTCATGCAGACCATCGGGCACAGCGCTCGTTCCATGCATCAACGACACCGAGCGCCGTATGAGGATTGTTTTTGGAACGGCACGAGGAGAGGCGCATGTTTGTCCTGAAACTGATTCTTAAGAACGCGGGGCGGCACAAGCTCCGTACGGCTCTGACGATCCTCGGCATCGCCATCGCCGTGATGTCGTTCGTGTTTCTGCGGACCATCGTCACGGCATGGTCGGCAGGCGTCGAGGCGTCCGCGGCGAACAGGATGATCGTCCGCCATTCTGTATCGTTCATCTTCCCCCTCCCGCTTGCCTACCGCGACCAGATCGCCCGTGTCCCCGGTGTCGAGGCGGTGTCGTACGCAAACTGGTTCCAGGGGTCGTTCAAGGATCCCGCGGACTTCAAGAACTTCTTCCCGCGACTCGCGGTGGACCCGGAAACCTACTTCAACGTCTATCCGGAGTACCTGGTGCCGCCCGCGCAGATGGCAGACTTCCTGAACGAGCGGAACGCCTGCATCGTGGGCGAGAAGATCGCGAAGGAGCACGGATTCAAGATCGGGGACATCATCCCGATCGAAGGCGACATCTACCCCGGACACTGGGAGTTCGTGGTCCGCGGCATTTACAAGGGGAAAGATGCGACCGCGGACGAAACACAGATGTTCTTCAGCTGGAAGTACCTTGACGAGCGGATCGGGCAGGAACAGCCGGGTCGGGCGGGAGCGGTCGGCTGGTACCTCTTCCGCGTGACCGATCCGGCGGCGATGCCGACCATCGCCCGGACCATCGACGAACAGTACCGGAATTCGCGCGCGGGCACCAAGACCGAGACCGAGCGGGAGTTCCAGCAGAGCTTCGTGTCCATGTCGAGCGCGATCATCTCGTCCCTCGAGGTCATCTCTCTCGTGATCATCGGGATCATCCTGCTCGTGCTTGCGAATACGATCGTCATGTCGGCGCGTGAACGCACCCGCGAGTACGCCGTCCTGAAGACGCTCGGGTTCTCCCCCCGGCACGTCGTGGGGCTCATCGGCGGCGAGTCGTTGATGATCGGGCTGATCGGCGGCGCGCTCGGGTTGCTGCTGGCATACCCTGTGACCGCCGCGTTCGCGCAGGCGTTTCCGACGTTCTTCCCGGTGTTCACGGTAGCACCGTGGACGATCGCGCTGGCGGTCGGCGTCGCCCTCGTCGCAGCCATTGTCGCCGCCCTGTTCCCCGTCTTCCGCGCCCTCCGCATCAGCATCGCGGAAGGCCTTCGAACGATCGGATAGTCATCATGAGCATCCCTCTTTCGTACACGTGGCGAAGCCTCTGGGCACGGCGTATGACCACGGCGCTGACGCTGATCGGCATCGCCCTCGTGGTCTTCGTCTTCGCGTCGATCCTGATGCTGGCGACAGGCATCGAGCGGACGCTCGTGACCTCGGGCGACCCTCAGAACGTCATCATCCTGCGCCGTGGAGCGAACTCCGAGCTGGTGAGTCAGGTCGGCCGCGAGGAGGCCAGCATTCTGAAGACGTATCCGCAGGTCGCCATCGGTGCGGACGGAAAACCGGTGGCATCCACCGAGACCGTGGTCATCATCAACCTCGTGAAGATCGGCTCGAACGACATGGGGAACATCCTCGTGCGGGGCGTGTCGCCCGAAGCCTTCGCACTCCGGCCGCAGGTCAAGCTGACACAGGGGCGGATGCCTTCCTTCGGGACCGATGAGATCATCATCGGCTCCAATGTTGCGAAGCGCTTTCAGGGAACGGGGATCGGGAGTAAGATCCGCATCGGCGAGGACCACTGGACGATCGTGGGTGTGTTTGAAGCGGGCGGGACGGCGTTCGATTCGGAGATCTGGGCCGACGCCGAGGTCCTGATGCCGTCTCTCGGCAGGCAGTCGGTGTTCTCGTCGATCACCATGCGGCTGAATTCCGAAGGCGACTTCCAGGCGATCAAGGACGCGATCACTGCGGACCCGCGTACGCAATCGTCGGACGTGAAACACGAGCAGCAGTACTACCGCGAGCAGTCGGAGACCATGGCGAATTTCATCCGCATTCTCGGGCTGGTCGTCACGATCATCTTTGCCTTCGGTGCGGTCATCGGAGCGGTGATCACCATGTACGCGGCTGTCGCAAACCGGACCGTGGAGATCGGGACGATGCGCGCGCTCGGCTTCCCGCGCGGCAGCATCCTCAACGCGTTTCTGATCGAGTCGATCCTGCTCTCGCTCATCGGGGGGATCGGCGGACTTCTTCTGGCCTCGCTCACCTCGTTTATTCAGATCTCGACCATCAATTTCGGTTCGTTCTCCGAGCTGGCGTTCGGGTTCACCCTCTCGCCGCAGGTGATCCTGTACTCGCTCGGGTTCGCCGTGCTGATGGGAATTGCGGGAGGGTTCTTCCCGTCGGTTCGCGCCGCGAGGCTAAGCATCCTGAACGCCCTGAGATCTTCCTGAGATGGTCCCGGGATCGTCCCGGAACTTCCCTTAGGTCTCTCTCTGCCACAGGCACGTCAGGACGCCGCGGCCGTGAGCCAGCGGATAAACGGCATGCACTGGCGGAAGACGCGGACAACGGTATTCTGAAACGCGGGCTTCAACGCCGGCTCGTGCCCTGACTCCACGCCCACGTAGAACTGTTTGTGCTTGAGGTGCTCGATCAACGGATGCTCCGGAACGTATCCAAGGGGCGCGCGTGAGAGCGTCTCGCCCTGAATCCCTCCGAACGCGCTCCGGAACTGGCGGCTCTTGACAATCGCCAGAAACGGCTCGGGATCGTCCACGATCGCCTTCCTGATCCTCTTGAGCTGATCCCCCGACGGCATGTACAGACCGCCGCCGATGAAGATCTCGCCAGGCTCGACCCCCACGTATAAACCGGGGTTCTCGATCGGACCGCCGGGGCCCCGCAGCCGGAAGCTCGCGGCGATGTTCGTCTTGTATGGCGTCTTGTCCTTGCTGAACCGCGTGTCCCGATAGATGCGGAAGATGGAGCCCTTCGGGTTGAAGTCGATTTCGGGGATCTCCTCGCCGAGCTCCCGCCGCAAACCGGCGATGAGGCACTGCATCGGGAAACGAACGTACTCTTCATACTCCCCTTTGTGCGCCTGGAACCACGCGCGCGTGTTGTTGCGCTTGAGCCGCTGGAGCAACCTGATCCCTTCTTCCGGAAACCCCTCAAACGGGGGGAACATATCTTCATCCAACGGGTGCGTGCGTTGCGTCTGTTTCGCGGTCATCTTTTCTTTCCTCGCAAGATGTTCTTTCCTGCCTTCTTGCTTCTACGCGCCAGCTCCGCTTTCATCTCCGCCAGGAGCTGATTCCCTTTGTCCCACACGTCGAAGTTGAGTCTCCCCAGCGCGTGGAGCGTCTGCGCCGCCTGCAGGTCGTACCTGAGCGCCACCGAGCGGCAGTCAGCGGCGCGGCAGAGCGCGGGCGCACGGCCGTGGATCGCGCATCCGCGTTCGTCTAGGTAGACGCAGTCGCCGTTCGGCTTGTGCGCGAGCATCAGCGCCCCGGGGATATACGGGTGCGGCTCCGACTCGTAGCCTCGCGAGAGGTCTTCTTCCTCAAGCCTGACCGCATCCCCCTGGCAGCACAGCCTGCATCCCTGGCAGGGGACAATCTGTATCGGCAGTGTGGCGGGCATAGAGTTAAAATGTACGCGCGGGTGGGTCGAAAATCAACACAGGGGTGACGCTACTCGAGCGTCTCACGGAACCGTGCTACCGCGAGCGTGAGGATGGCCACGCCCAGCCCGAGCAGGGCGAGGGCCTGGGGCCAGAGCTCCGCAATGCCGGACCCCTTCAGGAACACGCCCCGGACGATCTCGAGGAAGTACCGCAGTGGGATCAGGTACGTCGCATACTGGATGATCCGCGGCATGTTGGAAATCGGAAATGCGAACCCCGACAGGTAGATGAACGGCATGAAGAAGAAGAACTGCGCGATCAGCATCGCCTGCTGCTGCGACTTCGCGATCGTGGAGATGAACAGACCGAGGCCGAGCGTCGTGAGGATAAACAGGCCGCTCAGGCCTAACAACAGCGGAAGACTTCCCACCGTCGGGACCTTGAACCAGTAGCGTGCGAGGGCCAGGACGACGACCACGTCGACGAACCCGATGAGAACAAAGGGAATCAGCTTCCCCAGGATAAGCTCGTACGGTCTGATGGGCGACACAAGCAGCTGTTCAAGCGTGCCGATCTCCTTCTCCTTCACGATCGCGAGAGAGGTCAGGGTCATCGTGATGATCATGAGCACCAGCGCCACGACGCCAGGGACCATGAAGTTCGAGCTCTTCAGATCGGGGTTGAACCAGACACGCGGTTCGGGAATGATGATCCCCGCCGACATCCCCTGCAGCCGGACCTGTTCTGGCCGCCCTGCCCCCGCAGCGTATGCCGCCACGATCTGCGTCGCATAGCTGAGCAGGATACTGGCGGTGTTCGCATCCGATCCGTCAAAGATCATCTGCAGCCGGGGGGAACGTCCGGCCATCAGATCACGACCGAAATTCCGAGGGATGACAAGCCCCACCGACGCGTCGCCCTGTTCGATCCTCCGGTCGAGGTCCGCGTCGCGATCCACCGAATACTCGTGCACGAAATACCCGGACGTCGTGAACTCGCGGATCAGGTCTCTGCTCTCGGCTGTCCTGTCCTGATCTCGGACGACCATGACGCTGTATTTAATGTCCGTGGTTGCGGTGTATCCGAGCACCAGCACCTGCAGGATCGGGGCGACAAGCGAGATGCCAAGCATGCGCCTGTCCTGTCGGACCTGCAGCAGCTCCTTCCGGACGATCCCGGCGATCGTGCCGGCTGACGAAGCGATACGTTGGGTGAGCGACCTCATGTGTTCCTCTTCTGCATTCGTCTGACGCTCACGCCGAGCATCACGACGGCAAAGACCGCCATGTAGAGGAACTGGGGCCAGAGAACATCCAGACCCACCCCCTTCAGCATCACGCCGCGCACCACGACGAGGAAGAACTTGTTCACCGCCAGGTTGGAGAGGACCTGCAGGACCACCGGCATGTTCGAAATCGGGAACACAAATCCCGAGAGGAGAAACGATGGGAGGAGCGATGAAAACACGGACACGAGAAAGGCGACTTGCTGGGATCCCGTGACTGTGGAAATGAGCAGCCCCTGGCCGAGCGCGCCGAGCGTGATGGCGAGAATCCCCAGGTACAGAACGGCGATGCTTCCGCGGACCTCGACGCCAAAGAGGAGAAACCCGATGACCAGAATCGCCGTCGCGGCGACCAGGCTGATACCCAGGTACGGCACGGTCTTGCCGATGATGATATGCATCGACCGGAGCGGCGACACCATGAGTTGCTCCATCGTCCCGCGCTCCTTTTCGCGGACCACGGTGAGGGAGGTCGAGACCACGCCCGTGAGGACCATGATGAAGCCGATCAGCCCGGGAATGAGGAACTTCGAGGTCGCAAGGTCGGGGTTGTACCAGACCCGCGGGCGGAAGTCCATAGACAGACGGCGTCCTCCGCGGCCCGACGCCTCGAGCGCGATCCGCGAGGAATAGTCGGCCGTCAGCCGGCCTGCGACCGCCACCGCCTGGCCGGCGCTGTTTGCGTCCGACCCGTCCACGATGATCTGGAGCGGCACATTCCTGCCGGCCAGCAGATCCGCGCCGAATCCCGCGGGGACGACCACCGCGATCTTTGCTTCCCCATTGAGAAACAGATGCTCGATGGCGGTGTACGAAGCGACGTCGAATCGATGGTCGAAATACTCCGTGTGTTTGAAATGTTCCAGGTACGCCCGGCTTTCCGGGGTCTTGTCGTAGTCCAGGATGACCAGCGGGAGATGCCGCACGTCGAAATTCAAGGCATAGCCGACCAGGATGATCAGCGCCGACGGGAGCACCAGCAGCATGCCGAGGCTGGTGGGATCGCGGCGGATCTGCCGGAATTCTTTCACGATCATCGGTCGGAGCGCGCGTATCATGGCGTGCCTCCCGTGCCTGCCGGGACTCCTTCCGGCGGGTGTTCGAGCACGTAGAGGAAGACATCTTCGAGGGACGGGACGATCCGCTCGACCGATGCGACCGCGACCCCGTGCCGCGTCAGCAGGGCCCGGATGCGATCTGTGCCGTCCTCCGCGTCCGCGACCATGACATGCAGCGTGGTCCCGAAGACCGAGGTCTCCATCGCCCAGGGTTCCACCCGGACGAGCTCCAGCGACTCCACGACGTCGTCGCTGCGGACTTCGAGAATCGGCGACGTGATGTAGTGGGTCTTCAACTCGATCGGGCTTCCTGCCGCCACGAGCCTCCCGGCGTTTATGAGGATGATGTCGTTGCAGTATTCCGCTTCGTCCAGAAAATGGGTCGTTACCAGGACCGTTGTGCCGCGTTCGGAGAGCTGATTGATCATCTCCCAGAAATTGCGCCGAGAAATCGGGTCGACGCCGCCGGTCGGCTCGTCCAGGAACACAATGGGCGGCTCGTGCAGGACGGCGCAGCCGAGCGCCAGTCTCTGCTTCCACCCCCCGGACAGGGTTCGGGTGAGGGAGTCCTCTCTCCCTTTCAGATCCGCCATCGCCAGCACCCACTGCATCCGCTCGCGCACGCGCGCGTCGCTGAGTCCATAGATGCCCCCGAAAAACCTGATGTTCTGCTCGACGGTCAGGTCATCGTACAGCGAGAAGCGCTGGGACATGTACCCGATAGTCCGCTTGACCCTGTCGGTCTGGCGGGCAACGTCGTATCCACCCACCATCGCCGTGCCTGAGGTTGGGGTCAGGAGCCCGCAGAGCATCCGGATCGTCGTCGATTTCCCCGCTCCGTTGGCACCGAGGAACCCGAAGATTTCACCCTTGCGAACCTCGAAGCTGAGGTCGTCCACTGCCGTGAACAGGCCGAATCGCTTCGTCAGCCCGCGGACCGCGATGGCGGCTTCCTTGCGGCCGGCTGGAGGGGTTGCAGAGCCGCCCGGGTGCGTGCGTCCGGCGTGTGGCTGAGCGGTCATCGTTCGGCAATCGGTGGCATGGAAGTTCCAATGGCGCGAATCAGCCGGGCCCTGGCGACGGCGAATTCGACATCGGCTGCGGCGAGGCTGGTCTCCGTCTGCACGAGCGAGACTTCCGCGTCGAGAAGCTCTGAGGAGGTCGCCAGGCCTTTCTTGTAGCGGTCGTCGGTCATCCTGCGGTTCTCCTCCGCCTGGGCGAGGCCCAGCCTGGCCACTTCGAGTTTCTCGCGGGAGCGCCGGAGGGTCATCGCGGCGCGCTGAACGTCCAGCGCCACGTTGTCGCGAAGCTGGGAGGCCGCGAGCTCGGTCTGGCGAACGGCGGCTTCGGCGGCCTCGGCCTGGTGACCCGTCCGCCCCCAGTTCCAGATGTCAAACTGCAGATTCACCCCGATGTCCCACGATCCGAGGAACTCGGGCGTCACGGGCTGATAGCGCGAGTTGGGCCGGTTGTAGTTGTATCCGGCTGTCAGGTCGAGCTGTGGCCAGTACGAACCCTTCGCTGCACTCGCGCTTGCCCTTGCCGCCTCGACCTGATAGGCAGCCGCGATCAGGTCCGGGCGTCCGCTCCAGGCGACGTCGGTCAGCTGCCCGTCCTGGCCCCTCTCAGCCATCACAAGGATGCTGTCGGAACGCTGCAGATCGGTCGGATGAGATCCCGGCAGTACGGGCGTCTCGAGCGGCCGGCCGAGGATGTTGTTCAGATTCATCCTCGCCAGCATCACATCGTTTCCCGCGTCGATGGACGCAATCTTCGCGTTCGCCAGCTGCACTTCGATCTTGAGCAGGTCGTTCCGGGTCGCAAGCCCGGCCTGTGCCAACCGCTCGGTGTCGGACCGGTACGCCTCGAGCCGCCGGACGTTGTCGCCCGTGAACCGTTCCGTCGTGATCGCCTGGTGGAGGCTCCAGTACGTAGAGGTGACGGCAAATACCAGGTCGGCATCGGTCATCTGGAGGTCGCGCTCTCCGGCCTCGGCGAGGTTCGTCGCGGCATCAGCCAGGCTGCTCAGCCTGAATCCCGTGAAGATCGGCTGCTGCAGCTGGAGGCGAAACGTGTAGTTGTCAACGACCACCGGAGCGACAGTGATGCCTGTCGGCATCTGAGTCGTCGAGAGCTTGAAGCTCCCTTCGCTCAACCTGGCATACGAGCCGTTGAGCCGGAGTCCGGGCAGCAGCGCGGTGGAGGCCTCACCAGCTCGCGCCCGGGCACCGTCGGCCCGCGCCGCGGCGATCTGGAGCGTGCGACTGTTCGCGCGTCCGATCACGATGGCGCTGTCCAGCATCAGCACCTCGCTGCCCTGGGCGAGCGCGCCTGAGACGAAGATCATGGAAAGGATGAGCGACTTCATGATGCCACCATTTCGCTGTGCGGATGTGTCAGAAGAGAGATAAAGACGTTTTCGAGCGAGGGGACGACGCGGCGCTGGCTCCGGATCGCGACGCCCGACGACTGCAGCAAGGCTGCAAGCACAGGCATATCGCGCCCGGCATCATCGATGACAACGTTCAGCCGATCGCCGAACATCTGGACCTCCCGGACGGATGGCTGGCCCTTCAGGACGGCGAAGGCCTGGCGGACCGGCTCGCAGACCACTTCGACCACCTCACCGCGCATCGACGTCTTGAGCCTGGTTGGATCGTCGACTCTGAGCAGCCCGCCGTCGCTCATCAGCCCAACCCGCGTGCATCGTTCAGCCTCGTCGAGGTACGGGGTGGACATCATGATCGTGATGCCTTCGGCCAGGAGCGATTGCAGGATCCTCCAGAAGTCGCGCCGGGAGACGGGGTCGACGCCGGTCGTGGGCTCGTCGAGGAAGATGAGGCGGGGCGTGTGGATCAGCGTGCAGGCCAGTGCGAGCTTCTGCTTCATCCCTCCGGAAAGCTTCTCGGCAAGCCTGTCGCGGAACGTCGTCAGACGGGTGAATGCCAGCAGTTCTTCCCGCCTGGCGCGGTAATCGTACACCTGGTTGATTTCTGCAAAGAACTCGATGTTTTCGTCCACCGTCAGGTCACCGTAGAGGGAAAACCGCTGCGACAGATACCCGATCTGGCGCTTGATCTCGTCCGGCTCCTTCACCACATCATGGCCGAGGATGGTCGCGGTCCCGGAGCTCGGGGCGAGGATACCGCAGAGCATGCGGATGGTCGTGGTCTTCCCGGCCCCGTCGGGACCGACAAGGCCGAACATCTCTCCTTCGCCTATGGACAGCCGCAGGTCCTTGACGGCGTTGATCGTTCCGAAAGACCGCGACAGGCCCTTCATTTCAATCACAGGCGTCACTGGACGACCCTCACGCTGGCATCGGCAGGCATGCCCGGCTTCAGGATGCCCTCGGGGTTGTCGGCTTCGACCTTCACGGCAAATACGAGCTTTGTGCGCTCCTCTTTGGTCTGCACATTCTTGGGAGTGAACTCGGCGATGGGCGAGATGTACACGATCGTTCCATGGAACGGGCGATCGGGATGGCTGTCGACGAAGATCGAGGCATCCTGGCCGGTCTTGATCTTCCCGAGGTCCGCTTCCGCGACGTAGATCATGAGCTTCACGCGGTCGAGGTTGGTGACGCGGAAAACCGGCGCGCCGGGGCTGACGTACTCGCCCGATTCGATGCCACGCAGCGTCACGGTCCCCTCCGCCGGCGCGGTGATGACGCAGTCGCGGACTTTCTTCTCCAGCAGGTCCGCCTGCGCGGCCGCAGATTCTGCTCGTGCGAGAGCCGCCTCCACTTCCTGTTTGCGCGAGCCCGTGAACAGCTTTTGATATGTCTGCTCCGCCGCGACGTAGCGGTTGTATGCGTCGTCGTACTGTTTCTGCGTCACGGTGCTGGTCGCGAGGAGGTCCTTCATCCGTCTGTAGTCGGCTTCCGCCGTCCGGTATGCGGCCTCGCTCTGGAGGATGTCCTCCCGCCGCGAGCCCTCGACAACGAGACGGTACGCCGATTCCTGTGCGCGCTGGGTGGCGCGCGCCTGCCGCAGCTGGATGGTGTACTCGGTGTTGTCGATGACGGCGAGCGTATCACCGACGCCCACCCGGGTCCCTTCGTTCACCCGGACCGAGAGCACCTTGCCCATCACTTCGGACGCTACGGTAATGTCGGTGCCTTCGATCGTCCCGGAGGCTTCGATGGAGCTCCCGTCACCGCCGGAGCACGCAAGAAGGAGCAGGAGCGGCGTGAGGGCGAGGAGAAGTGCAGAACGTGTCATGTGTTCCTCAATGGGTCTCGTGCATGATTGTGTCGATGGCTTCGCGGCCCGTGTCGGTGAGGCTGCCGCGCAAGAACAGCGAGAAGATTCCCGCAACCGCCTCGCGCGTGGAGAACGACTCCTCGGCGAGCACAATGGGGCGGACGATCGATTGAACGGCGCCGATGACGGAGAGGACGAGCAGGCGGACCGGGACGTCCGAACGGATGTACCCCTCAGCCTTCCCCTGTTCGAACACCCGGGTGAGGTACATGGCCATGCGTTTGCCCCGGAACTCCTCGATCTTCGCCCAGACCGTGGGTAGGTGGCGCTGGATATCGTAGGCAAGCGGAGAGTCCACGCGCCGGGCGAAAAGCGGGATCACGGACATGAACCCCCTGATGCGATCCGGAAATGGGCGATCACCTGTCATCACCTTTTCAAGGGAGAGCGCGACGTTGCCGAGCGCCCGCATGATGAGCTGCTCCACGAGGTCTTCCTTCGATCGGAAGATTTTGTAGAACGTCTTCTTGCTCATCGCCAGGTCGGACGTGAGGTCATCAACCGTGATGCGGGCGAATCCTTCCTTCATGAACCGCTCGTCGGCGCGTGCGAAGATCCGTTCTTTGGGTCTGTCGATGGCGCCTTGAGACTCGATCATGCCTGGCGGTAGAGTCTCTTGGGAGGATTCGGATTTGTTGGAGGTATTGCGGACGTCCATTTAACCCTCAGGAAACGATATGTGTTCTCCCGGTTTCCTCAAACGCCAAACAAATGGGTCAAAAAGACCCAGGAAACCTTTAGCGTATCATTCGTTTCCAATATACAATATGCAGGACATCTTGTCAAGCCCCTCCAGAACGCCAAAGGCCCCGTCACGCATGAGCGGGACGAGGCCTTTGAACACGTACAGCGGTCAGACGATCAATACATGTCGCCGCCCGGGGGCATCTGCGGAGCCTGCTTCTTCTCCTCAGGCTTCTCGACGATCGTCGCTTCGGTGGTGAGCAGGAGGCCTGCGACGCTGGAGGCATTCTCCAGGGCCGTGCGGGCGACCTTCGTCGGGTCGATGACACCGGACTTCACCAGGTTCTCATACTGCTCGGTGAACGCGTTGAACCCGAAGTCGTCCTTCCCTTCCTTCACCTTGTTCACCACGACCGAACCCTCGTGGCCGGCGTTCTCCACGATCAGGCGGATCGGCTCTTCGAGCGCGCGACGGATGATATCGACGCCGGTCTGCTGATCCTCGTTGGCCATCTTCAGGCCGTCGAGCTTCAGGGCAGCGCGCAGGTAGGCCACACCGCCGCCCGGCACGATCCCCTCTTCCACCGCGGCGCGGGTTGCGTGCAGCGCATCTTCGACGCGTGCCTTCTTCTCCTTCATCTCGACTTCGGTCGCGGCGCCGATCTTCAGGACCGCCACGCCGCCGGAGAGCTTCGCGAGCCGCTCCTGCAGCTTCTCCTTGTCGTAGTCGGAGGTGGTCTTCTCGATCTGGGCCTTGATCTCGTTGATGCGCTTCTTGATGTCTTCCTTCTTGCCCGCGCCCTCGACGATCGTGGTGTTGTCCTTGTCGATGACGACCTTCTTCGCCTTGCCGAGGTAGCTCAGCGTGGCGTTCTCGAGCTTGTATCCCTGCTCTTCGGAAATGACGGTGCCGGCGGTGAGGATCGCGACATCTTCAAGCATCGCCTTGCGGCGATCGCCGAACCCGGGCGCCTTTACGGCGGCAACGCGCAGCGTCCCGCGCAGCTTGTTCACGACGAGCGTGGCGAGCGCTTCGCCTTCGAGGTCTTCGGCAATGACGAGGATCGGCGATCCGGTCTGGGCAACCTTTTCGAGGATCGGCAGCAGGTCCTTCATCGCGGAGATCTTCTTGTCATGGATCAGGATCACCGGGTTCTCGAGCACCGCTTCCATCGTCTCGGCGTCGGTGACAAAGTACGGCGAGAGATACCCGCGGTCGAACTGCATACCTTCGACGACATCGATCGTGGTCTCGGTTCCCTTTGCCTCTTCGACCGTGATCACGCCGTCGGTCCCGACCTTCATCATCGCGTCGGCGATAAGATCACCGATGACGGTGTCGTTGTTGGCCGAGATGGAGCCGACCTGGGCAATCTCCTTCTTGCTGGTCTTGTCGACCGGCTTGCTGAGCTCCTTCAGTCCCTCGATCACCTTCGCGACGCTCAAGTCGATGCCGCGCTTGAGGTCCATCGGGTTCGCGCCGGCCGCGACGTTCTTCATCCCTTCGCGGACGATCGCCTGCGCCAGCACGGTCGCAGTCGTCGTGCCGTCGCCGGCCACGTCGGACGTCTTGGACGCGACCTCGCGCACCATCTGCGCGCCCATGTTCTCGACCGGGTTTTCCAGTTCGATTTCCTTGGCCACCGTCACGCCGTCCTTGGTCACGGTCGGCGCGACCGAACTTCTTGTCGATCACGACATTTCGGCCCTTCGGGCCAAGCGTCACCTTGACCGCGTCGGCGAGCTGGTCCACGCCACGCTTCAGGGCCGAGCGCGCCTCAACGTCGTAGTTAATGACTTTCGCTCCCATTGATTACGTCTCCTTCGATACTCGGTTCAGGTTCGTGAGAATTACATGATCGCAAAGATGTCCGCTTCGCGCATGATCAGGTACTCCTCACCATCGACGGTCACTTCCGTGCCGGAGTACTTGCCGTAGAGGACCTTGTCCCCCACTTTGATCTCCATCGGGATCTTCTTTCCGTCATCGGCGACCTTTCCAGGCCCGATGGCCACGACTTCCCCGACCACGGGCTTCTCTTTCGCGGTGTCGGGGAGAATGATCCCGCCCTTGGTCTTCTCCTCAGCGGGTGATGGCTTGATCACAACGCGATCTGCCAGCGGCTTCATTTTCATAGGAACCTCCCTGAAATATCTCTGTGAACTGGTGCCTTACTGTACAGCAGAAACTTGTTGTTAGCACTCTGTGCTAACGAGTGCTAACAATATAGTCAAAGAAAGGCGCCGAGTCAAGTCTGACCCGCGCCATTTACTCCCCGGGTCTCCTCTACCTTCTCCCCCCCTGCCAACACCCAAGTCGGCTCCCGTTTACCTCTTGATGGTGCAGGCCTCAAAGATGTGAAACCCGTACCCCACCAGGTCAAAATACATCCCTCTCGTGATCAAACCGTGCTTGTCCCTGACATACTGGGCCTCGCTGACCAGATCTCTGAAATCACAGGCCTGACAGTCAATGTCGCTTCCCGGGACCTCCACATAGGCCTGGCCGGAATGAGGAGCGTAATTCACGACAACAAGCCTGCTGCCTACCCCATCGAGCTGCCACCAGAAGGCCATGAAATTTTGCCATGTCGAATTGTCAGGCCAGGCCGGTCGCACATTTAGCAGCGTCCACGCCCCTCTCCTGAACACCGGATTATTGATGATCTGGAGCAGCCTGCTGTAAAATTTGTAGATGCCTTCGGCTTTCGGCTCGGCGGGCCGCCGAACCAGCTGGACCGGAACCTTGGTCTGTCTCCCTTCAAGCTGGCCGTCGTGGAGAAGGAGCATGCCCGGGATGGTGGCTGTCACCACGGCCGCAGCAAGATGCCAGCCCTCCGAGGAAAATGCCTTTGCAGCTCGATGCTCGTCATGGTTCTCAATGAAACGGAGGCTCTTGGCCTGAAACGTCGATTCGGCCTTCAGGTGTTCGCGGGAAGCCCAGGCCCCTTCCCTCAGGAGTCGATCGTACAGCGTCTTGTCGTAGGTGTAGTGGAACCCAAGCTGTTGGAGCTCCCATTCCAGATTCCAGTACGCTTCCGCGATGAAGAGGAAATCGGGGTGATCGGACATCACGGCGCTGATCGCATCCTTCCAGAATTCCCCGGCTGGCTCTTCGGCTCCTGCCGGCAGCGCACGCTCCCCCCAGGTCTTCTGAAAGACGCCACGGAGCACCAGCATGGCCATGTCGCACCTCACCCCATCGCATTCTCCGGCAATCTCCCTGAGAGTCTCGATGAGGGCTGCACGAAGACCCGGGTGACGGTGGTTCAGTTGCGCGGTGTCCATCCACCCGGGAAACTGCGGATCGCGTCCGTTCGCGAGCACAAGCGATTTCTTTCCTGCCGTGACGCTGAAGTAGTTCCCGGGCTCGACCGCGAGGTCAGACTGCGTCCCTCCGACGTAGTACTCGGGGTGGGTCGTCACCCACGGACAGTCGAGCGCTGTATGGTTCGGGACAAAATCCAGGATGAGGCCGAGGCCTCTGCTGGCCAGGCGCGCGCGGAGTTTCCTCAGACCCGTGAGTCCGCCCATGGAGCGCGGCACCTTGTACTCCTTCACGGAGTACGGCGAGGGCCCGATGTCCGCAGGCGTGAGGTCGGGCAGGACTTTTCGGATATCCTCCCGCAGGCCTGGATGGTCGCGGGCAACCTCCTCCCCCGCCTTGCCTGAGTTCCACACACCCATCATCCAGATGGCGTCAAAGCCGAGACCCGCCCATTCGTCCAGGACAGCGTCGGGAATCGTTGTCAATGTCACCGCCTTGCCCTGCACTGCCGATAGTTCCTGCAGCAGGATGCGCGTATTCACTTCATACACCAGCGGGTGGCGGGTCGTATGAAGTCGAGATGGCTCTCGAGTGATCATGATTCGTCTCCAGTCTGATCGTCGCATTCAGTCGTGGCGTGCCGGCCGGCCGCATGGCGGAAGCCGGTACCCGCAACCACGACAACATATTCGCCGCGGGGCTCCCGGCGTTCGAGGTGTTGCAGCACCTTGGACAGCGGCCCACGGATGATTTCTTCGAACTTCTTTGTCAGCTCGCGCGCAACCGCCGCGGGCCTGTCACCGAACCGCTCGTACAGGTCGCGCACCGTCCGCACCACGCGATGCGGCGATTCGTACAGCACGATCGTCCGGGCCTCTTCGGCAAGCGCGTTGAGACGCGTGGAGCGCCCTTTCTTCACGGGAAGAAACCCCTCAAACGCGAACCGGTCCATCGGAAGTCCGCTCGACACGAGCGCCGCAAGAAGCGCGCTCGCGCCCGGGACCGGGATCACGCGCAGGCCGTGTGCCACCGCCTCGGCGATCACTGCATGGGCGGGATCCGAGACGCCCGGAGTCCCAGCATCGGTCACGACCGCGACAGATTTCCCTTCGTGAAGGTGACGGATCAGCTCTCGCGCACGGCGATCTTCGTTGTGGCTGTGGTAGCTGATCAGCGGTGTGCGGATGCCGAGGTGATCGAGCAGGATCCGACTGGTCCGCGTATCTTCCGCAGCGATCAGGTCCACGCCGGCCAGGACGTGCGCTGCCCGGTGGGTGATGTCACCCAGGTTCCCGATCGGGGTGCTCACCACATAGAGCGCGCCGCCTTCGATTGTCTCGGTCATGTTCCCCAGTCGCGGGGATAACGGAAGTCGATGTTCACCGTCCGGTGCGATACCTTGGCGATGACGGGCAACCGGCGCTTGAACTGGCTCGTGCGGATCTTTCTGCGCACCGTGCGGATCAGCGTGTGGTCAAATCCGAGCGCCTCCAGCTCCGCGTCGGTCCGCCGCTCGTCCACCATCTGGAACAACAGCTGATCCACCGACGCGTACGTCATGCCCATTTCGCCCTCGTCGGTCTGGCCTTCCCACAGATCGGCCGACGGCGGCTTCTCGACGATCCTCTTCGGAACGCCGACGGCCGCAGCGAGGCGCCACACCTGCGTCTTGTACAGATCGCCCAGGGGGTTCACCGCCGACGCCATGTCGCCATGGAGCGTCCCGTACCCCAGGAGCAGCTCGGTCTTGTTGCTGGTGCCGACGACGAGCGCCCGCTCCCGGGCGGAGAGGTCGTACAGAACGATCATTCTCTGGCGGGCCATGATGTTCCCGGCCCGAACCTTCCCGGGCGCCTCTCCCGGCGGGCGGTAGGCGTCAACCATCGGGGTGATCTCAACAAGCTCGGACCGAATGCCGGTTTTCGCCACCACCTCACGCGCATCCTCGAGGCTTGCCGGGCTGCTGGTCCTGTACGGCATGAACACCCCCAGGACGTTGTGCGGACCGAGGGCGCGTGCCGCCAGGAATGCGACCACAGCGGAGTCCACGCCGCCGGAGATGCCCAGGACCGCCCGTTCGAAGCCTGCACTGCGGATTTCGTCCAGCAGGAACGCCTCGAGAAGGCGCGTCACGAGGCCCGCGTCCAGCGAGAGGTCATCGGAGTGCTGCGTCGTGGTTTCCACGGTGCAATCTACCAATTTCCGCTCCCTGTTTCAACCTTGCGACTCGGCGCCATCTTTCCTATTTTTCGTCACGGGAGGATTCCATGAGGGCAGTGTTGATCGCAGCCGCGATCGTGTTTGCTTCGGTGGCGTCGGAAGCATCGGAGGGGAAGATCGGTCCGCGGCTCCGCCATGCGTTGACCCGGGCCGATGGCTCGACTCAGCTCGCGGTCTGGGTATTCTTCACAGACAAGGCCGAGAGCGACCGGGCAGCGATTGCGCGGGCGGAACTGCTTGTGTCGGAGAAATCGCTCGCCCGGCGCGGCAAGGTTCTCCCGGCGGATGCGTTGGTCGACGCGACCGACGTGCCCGTGAATGAAGCATATGTTGCAGACGTCGCACAGCGCGTCGTCAGCCTGCGACACCGGTCGAAGTGGTTCAACGCTGTCAGCGCCATCGTCCTCCCCCATCAGGTGGCCGACGTAGCGGCCCTTCCCGGAGTCCGGGAGGTGGAACTGATGGCCCGCTTCAGGCGGGGTCCGAACCTCCGATCAGACGAATCACCTGCCTCGCCAGAGAATCAACAGGGGAGCCTGGCCAAACCTCACACGCTGCTGTACGGACCATCGGCCCCCCAAGCAGAGAGAATCAATGTACCGGCTGTGCACGACCTCGGGTATTCCGGCTGGGGCGTCACGGTCGCCGTCTTCGACAACGGGTTCCGGCTCCTTGAGCACGAGGCTCTGGCGCACCTCAACATTATCGCGACATATGATTTTGTAGACAGGAAAGTCGATGTTAAGCCGGTGAACCCTTCGTACGGTGTCGGGGCTCACGGCATCAACTGCCTCTCACTTCTTGCCGGGAACTCCCCGGGAAACCTCATCGGCCCGGCGTTCGGCGCAAACTTCATTCTGATCCGCTCGGAGAACGACAGCAGCGAAACCCCGGTCGAAGAGGACTACTGGGTCGCTGGCATCGAATGGGCCGACAGCATCGGGGTTGATGTGACGAGCACGTCGCTCGGATATCTTGAATACGACTCCGCTTACGTGAGCTGGACGTGGGAGGACATGGACGGGCAAACAACAGTCATTAGCCGGGCAGCCGCGATGGCGGCACAGAAGGGTATTGTTGTTGTGAATTCTGCCGGTAATGAGGCCAAGTACGTCAGGCCAAACACGCTCAACGCCCCAGCCGATGCGGATGGGATTCTCACAGTGGGATCCGTGTCCTCCAATGGCGTTCGTTCCACTTTCAGCTCGTACGGGCCAACGGTGGACGGGCGCATCAAGCCGGATGTGATGGCGCAGGGATCGGGTGTCTACTACGCAAGCGCGTATACGACGACGGGCTTCGAGAGTTACCAGGCGGGGACCTCGTTCTCCACCCCGCAAGTTGCAGGTGTGGCTGCCTTGCTCCTCGAGGCGCACCCGTCAGCCACTCCGCCGTTGATTATTGAGGCACTCCGTTCGACGGCGAGCAATGCTGCCAGCCCTAACAATCTGGTGGGATGGGGAACCATCGATGCTCTGGCTGCTATGAATTTTCTGGGCCTTTCAGATTCGGGGGTCATTCCGAATCACCCGACCTCATATGGGCTCTCCCAGAACTACCCCAACCCATTCAACCCGTCCACAACTATTGCATTCGAACTACCTGAGTTCAGCACGGTCGCACTTCGGGTCTACGATCTTATGGGTCAGAAGGTCCGAACGATTCTCGAAGGGGATCTGCCACCTGGCTCGTACGGCACCGCTGCAGGGCGGCCGGGGTTCCGCTGGTTTGGCGACGATGAGAACGGCGTCCCCGTGGCAAGCGGCGTCTATTTCGTCCGAATGGAGGCCCACGGCAAATCAGGATCTTCCACGGCGCTCACCCGGAAGATGATGCTCATGCGCTAATTCGCGCCCTCCGCCAACCCGGGAAGGCGACAACGGCGGTCTCCAGAAACGACAAGCCCCGGTACCGCTCATGCGGGACCGGGGCTGGCGTTTTCTTGGGGGTTTTGCCAAAGGCCACAGACCAGATCACACCAGACCACAAGTGCGTCACCTAGGTGACGCACTTGTGGAGGCCGTGTGGGGGCTTATGCGGGCTCCTCGGGGGGCTCCAGGGGAGCAGCTGGGCGCGCCATAACCGGGCGCTTGCCCCTCAAGATCCCCGGGCAGCCCGTGCAGCCCGTGAGCGTCACCTAGGTGACGCTCACGTCGGACGGGGGGGTTACATTTCGCGGATCGAGTCGGCCAGGATCTTGATGCCGGCGTCGATCTCGGACTTCGTGATCGTCAACGGCGGACGGAACCGGATCGAGCTCTCGCCGCACGGGCAGGATGATGAGCCCCTTCGCCATCGCCTTCTGACGGATCGTGGTCCGGGCCTCCGGGCTGAAGACGTCGAAGGCCGCAAAGAGCCCCTGTCCGCGGGGGTTGGAGACAACGCCCTCGAATTCTCCGGCCAGCCCGGTGATCCGCATCAGCAGATGCTCCCCGACCACCCGGGCGTTTTCGACCAGGTTCTCTTCCTCGATGACTTCAGGTACTGCTGCGCGCGGACCATGTCCACGAGGTTCCCGCCCCAGGTGGAGTTGATGCGGCTCGGAGACCGCAAAGACGTTGTCCTTCACCTCTTCGATGCGCCGGCCCGCACAGGAATCCGCACACCTGCATCTTCTTCCCGAACGCGATCATGTCGGGCTCGACGAAGTGCTGGTGCGCCCACATCTTCCCCGTCATGCCGATGCCGGTCTGGACCTCGTCCATGATCAGCATCGCCTCGTTCTCGTCGGCCAGCTGCCGCAGCGCGCGGAAGAACTCGGGACGGAACTGGTTGTCCCCGCCCTCTCCCTGGATCGGCTCGATGATGATTGCCGGCAATGTCATCCGGGTTGTCGCGGAACGCCTGCTTGATCTGATTGAGGCGACATCTCCTCTTCCGCTCGACCTGGGCGAGGCTCTCCGCGTTCAGCGGGAAGCGCATCGCCGGATTGAGCACGCGCGGCCAGTCGAACTTCGGGAAGAGGTCGGTCTTCACCGGATCCGTGTTCGTCAGCGAGAGCGTGTAGCCGGTCCGTCCGTGGAAGCACTGCCGGAAGTGGATCACCTGCCGTCCCCGCTCTTCCCGGTACCCCTTCGCGAAGTTCTTCCGGATCTTCCAGTCGAACGCCGCCTTCAGCGCGTTCTCGATTCCCGAGCGCGCCGCCTTCGATGAAGAAGGCATGCGGAAGGTACGACGGCATCGCGACGCGGGCGAATGTCTCGACGAACTCGGCCTGCTCCTGAGTGTAGATGTCGGAGAGCGACGGTTTGTTCACCGCGACGTAGGCGAGCTTCTCCAGGAACTCGGGTGTGGTCAGCTTCGGGTGGTTCAGCCCGAGCGGCGAGGACGCCACGAACGTGAAGAAGTCGAGATACCGCTTCCCGTCCTGCGCGTCCACGATGTACGAGCCTCTGCTCTTCTTCAGGTCGATGACGATGTCGAACCCGTCGACGAGCATGTGCTTGCGGAGGGTCGGGAGGACGAGCCGCGGGGCGATGAGCCGTGCGGCTGCAGCGATGCGCCGGGCGCGAACGGCGGCCGGACGCTTCTTCGTGGGTGTGGCTTTGCGGACGGGGCGGCGCGCCCCCTTCCGGGACGGCTTCTTGGCCGCCTTCGAGACACGTGGTGCCATGGGAGTTCTCCTGTGTGCTGGTTACGGGTTATTGGTGATCCTGCGCCCGCACCGACTTAGAAGAATTCCTGGTGCTCGAAGAGAGAGACGATATAGATGCGATGGTTGGCCACCGGGCGCCTCAGTCGTAATTGTCGATCTGGGCCCGCTGGAGGCCGCCGCTGTAATCCACGTACACGGTTTTCCACTCCGAGAAGAAGTCGTACACGGTCCATCCGCCCTCGCGGTGGCCGTTGCCGGTCTGCTTCACGCCGCCGAACGGCATGTGCGCTTCCGCACCGATCGTCGGGGCGTTGATGTAGGTGATCCCCGCCTTGATGTCCCGGATCGCGCGTGAACGCCGCGTTCACGTTCGTTGTGTAGACCGACGACGAGAGCCCGTAGATCGTGTCGTTCAATACCCGGATCCCTTCTTCCAGCGACTTCACACGGATGACCGACAGCACCGGGCCGAAGATCTCTTCCTGCGCGATGCGGAGGTCCGGCTTCACGCCGGTGAAGATCGTGGGCTTGTAGAACCAGCCGTTCTTGCCAGCTTCGCGTCCTTCGGGATCTCGCCGCCTGCGGCGAGCGTCGCGCCCTCTTCCAGACCGATCTCGACATAACTCTGCACGGTCTTCTGCTGCCCCTCGTTGACGCACGGCCCGACATCCACGCCGGACAGGAGTCCATCGCCGAGCCTGAGCTTGCTGGTCCGCGCGACGAGCATATCCACGAACCTGTCATGGATCTTGTCGTGGAGGATCAGGCGGCTCGTGGCCGTGCAGCGCTGGCCGGTCGTTCCGAACGCCCCCCAGAGGACGCCTTCCAGGGCGAGATCCAGGTTCGCGTCGTCCATCACCAGCTGGGCGTTCTTGCCGCCGAGCTCCAGCGAGACACGCTTCAGGGTCTGCGCGGCGACCTCGGAGATCTTCTTGCCGACCACGGTGGAGCCGGTGAAGCTCACCAGGTCCACGTCCGGGTGGCTGACAATGCCCATGCCGACCTCCCCGCCGCCACCGTGCACGAGGTTGACGACGCCGGGCGGGACGCCGGCTTCCGGCAGAATCTCCACCAGGGTTGTCGCGGTCGCCGGCGTGTCGGAGGCCGGCTTGAAGACCACGGTGTTCCCGCACACAAGCGCCGGGAAGATCTTCCAGGTCGGGATGGCCATCGGGAAGTTCCACGGCGTCACGATGCCCGCGACGCCGATCGGGACGCGCATCGCCATGTTGAACTTGTTGGGGAGCTCGGAGGGGACGGTGTGCCCGAACAGCCGCCGTCCTTCGCTCGCCGCGTAGTATGCCGTGTCGATCCCTTCCTGCACGTCGCCCCGAGTTTCGGCCAGCACCTTCCCCATCTCCCGGGTCATCGGCGCGCGCAAGCTCTTCCTTGCGCTCGACCATCAGGTCACCGACGCGCTTCAGGATGTCGCCGCGCTTCGGCGCGGGCAGGAGCCGCCAGGCATCGAACGCCCCCGCGGCAGCTTTCACGGCAGCATCGACATCCTCCTTGCCCGACTTCGGGAAAGGTGCCCAGCACTTCGTCCCAGTGGGCGGGATTTCTGTTCTCAAAGGTCTTCCCGGACTTGGCGTCAACCCACTTCCCGTCGATGAAATTCTGAAATTTCCGTGCCATGGTCGTTCCCTGGTGATGGATTATGCGAGACCCGCCCGCTTGAAAATGTGGTCCACATGGCGCAGGCTTTTCTTCAGATCGAAATGCTTTTCGAGCTCCGCCGCCGGCAGCACAGCCGTCACTTCGGGGCTGGCCTTCAGAATTTCCAGGAGATCCCGGCGCGTCTCCCAGGCCTGCATGGCGGCCGACTGCACGATGCGATAGGCATCCTCCCGCCGCATCCCGGCGGTCGTCAGGGCCAGCAGGACTGCTCTGTGAGAACGTCAGCCCGTGGGTCCGGCGGATGTTGGCAAGCATGTTGTCCGGGTAGACGAGCAGTCTGTCCAGGACGTCCGTCATGAGCGCAAGCATGTAGTCGAGGAGGATGCAGCTGTCGGGAATGATGACGCGTTCGACGGACGAGTGCGTGATGTCCCGCTCATGCCAGAGCGCGACGTTTTCCATCGCCGCGAGAGCGTTCCCGCGGAGCACGCGCGAGAGCCCGGCGATGCGCTCGCAGGTGATGGGATTGCGTTTGTGCGGCATGGCCGACGAGCCCTTCTGCCCCTTCGAGAAGTACTCCTCGGCTTCCAGCACCTCCGTCTTCTGCAGATGACGGATCTCGGTAGCGAACTTCTCCAGCGAGCTTCCGATCACGGCGAGCGTCGTCATGAACTCGGCATGGCGGTCGCGCTGGAGGATCTGCGTCGACACCGGCGCCGGCGCGAGTCCCAGCTTTGCGCAGACGTACTCCTCGACGCGCGGGCTCAGGTGTTCGAACGTCCCCACCGCCCCGGAAATCTGCCCCACGGCGATCCTTTCGATCGCCCCCCGGAGGCGCTCGATGTTTCGCCTGTTCTCGTCGTACCAGAGCGCCAGCTTCAGCCCGAACGTCGTCGGCTCAGCATGCACGCCGTGCGTCCGGCCGATCATGAGGGTGGTCTTGAATTCCCGCGCCCGGCGCCCCAGAACCTCCCCCAGCCGCCGCAACCCGTCCATCAGCAGCTCCCCGGACTGCTTCATCTGCACGGCCAGCGCACGTATCCAGAATGTCCGAGGAGGTCATCCCGAGATGGATGAACCGGGATTCGGGGCCGACATATTCCCCCACGTTCGTCAGGAACGCGATGACGTCATGTTTCACTTCGCGCTCGATCTCATCGATGCGCGCCACGTCGAACTTCGCGCGCTCCCGGATCCTCGCGACAGCGTCGCGGGGAATGACGCCCAGCTCGGCCTGCGCCTCGCAGGCCAGGATCTCGATTTCGAGCCAGACGGCAAACCTGTTCTGGTCGTCCCAGATGCCCCCCATCGCGGGGCGCGTATATCGCTTGATCATGTCGTTCGACGCTTGAGCGTGAGAGGAATGGTCCGCGTTTCGCCGCCACGGAGCACCTTGAGTTGGATCGTGTCGCCGGTGTGGGCATCGTACACGATCCCGTACAACGACGCGTCGTCGTAGATGCGCTCGCCGTTGGCTTCAAGAATGATATCTTCGGGACGGAACCCCGCCTTGTCGGCCGGGCCGCCGCGTTCGACTTCCGTGACGATGACGCCTTCGGCCTTGTCTAGCTTGAAGTACTGCGCGATACGCTGGTCGACGGTCTGCACCTGCATGCCGACCCAGAAATCGCGTTCGACCTTGCCGTTCGCCTTCAGCTCTGCCACGATTCGCTTGACGCGGTTCACGGGGATGGCGAAGCCGAGTCCGATATTCCCCTGGTTGGGCGTCCAGATGACCGAGTTCATCCCGATGACTTCGCCCAGGGTATTCAGCAGAGGCCCGCCGCTGTTCCCCGAATTGATCGCGGCATCCGTCTGGATCATGCCTCGATAGATGCGCTCCTCGCCCTCCTGACCCGCGCGCAGGTTCACGTCGGCGTTGCTCACCACGCCGACCGTCACTGTGGGCTTGTCGTTCATCTGGAAGAGACCGAACGGATTGCCGAGCGCGATCACCCATTCGCCGATGATGACGTCGTCGGAGTTGCCGAGCTTCAGATACGGGAAATCGTTCCCCTCAATCTTGAGCAGCGCGACGTCCGACACCTGATCCGTCCCGATCAACTTGGCTTTGTACGTCTTCCCGTCGGTCGCCGTGACGGTGATCTCCTTGGCATTCCCGGCCACATGGTCGTTTGTCAGCACGTAGCCATCGGGTGAAATGATGTAGCCGGACCCGAGTCCCTGGACGCGCTGCGTGTACGTTCTATCCCCGAAGAACTGCCGGAAGAACGGGTCGTCCCCCCAGGGAGACCACTGGCGGTAGCGGCGGAGCTCGACCACGTTGACGCCCACAACGGCGCCACTCGCGCGGCCGACGGCCTGCGTGATGGCGTTGCGCCGCGACGAGGTGACCGACGCCACGATGCTGTCGCGCTGTTGTTCGTCGGAATAACGCGCGGGAAACGCATCCGCGAATGCGCTGTCACTTTCCCCCGCCACACGATCAGCGCCTTTCTGCTGGACGCCCAGCCCGCGGCCGATGACAACACCGGCGGCGAGCGCGATGACCAGCAGGAAGCCGGTCCAGAGCACTCTTCGACGCATGGTCACGACCCTTCACCTCCTTTTGATCTACGTTGTGCCCCGAGGGTGCGGAGATATTCGCGAAAGGGACCGATCAGCCGTGTCAGCATGACGAGGAGGATCATCACGCCATACGTGCGAAGGCCCCGCGTCGTGGTTCCCTCCGGGAGCACGGCCCGGACGACTTCGTCGGGGACGATTGTCAGAAGGGCCAGCACAAGGATGCACGCGATAAAGCTTGCGACGTTCACGGTTCGCGTGAATGCGTAGCCGATCCCCCACGCAGCCATCCAGGTGCCGACAAGCGGAAAACTCACTGCTCCCATGGCGCCTGCGGCAGTCGCCAGCCCCCTTCCCCCCTTGAAGAGCAGCCAGATCGGATAGCAGTGTCCGATGACGGCGGCCGTGCCCGCGAAGGCCGCACCCGCAAACGGCAATCCCGGAATGAAGGTCCGGCCGACCACGACCGCAACCACACCCTTCAGTATGTCCACGAGCAGGACCGTCACCGCCACGGCTTTCGAGCGCGTCACCAGGTAGCTGTTCAGAGTCCCGACATTGCCGCTCCCGGTCTTCCGGATGTCCAGCTTTGACTTCCAGCGAACGGCGAGAAATGCAGTTGGGAACGAACCGATGAGATAGCCGACGATGACCGGCCAAAACAAGTTGAACACGGGAGCGAGACCGCCGTAGTGGTAGAAAATCATTGAAAAATACGAAAAGCGGGCTGGACAGTCAAGGTAACTCTCCTTGCAATCCTCGCTCAATCCGATATATTCCCCACACTATGGACTCTTCTCACCTGACACGCCTTCTGAGCGATCTCCGATCCGGCAAGCGGACCGTGAAGGAAGTCGAGCGCCTGCTCGCGGCGCCCCCGGCCGAATCGCTCTCGTTCGCCACCATCGACCATCACCGGGGAATCCGGCAGGGGTTCCCCGAGGTCATCTTTTGCGAGGGCAAGACACCCGCGCAGGTTGCCGGCATTGCTGTCCGGATAGCCCGTGCCGGGAACGTCGTATTCGGAACCCGAGCCTCCCGCTCCCATTTCGCAGCGGTGAAGCGGACGATGCGCTCAGCGCGTTACAATCCGGTCGCGCGCACGATTTCGGCACGGGAGGGCCGTGTCACGCCCAGAGGCACGGGAACGATCCTCGTTGTTACGGCCGGCACGTCGGACATCCCCGTCGCCGAGGAGGCGCTGGAGACCGCACGGATCATGGGAAACCTCACCGACTCGCTCTTCGACGTCGGGGTCGCCGGCATTCACCGCATCCTCTCGCAGAGCGACAAGCTCCGCTCGGCAACCGTCATCATCGTTGTTGCAGGCATGGAAGGCGCCCTCGCCAGTGTCGTCGGGGGCCTCGTGGACGTTCCCGTCATCGCAGTGCCGACGTCCATCGGATACGGCGCGAACTTCCAGGGAATCTCCGCCCTGCTCGGAATGTTGAATTCCTGTGCGGCCGGGGTCACCGTCGTCAATATTGACAACGGCTTCGGCGCCGGATTTGCGGCGAGCCTGATCAACAGAAGGCGGACAGCCAGCACATAACGGGCAGGATCCGAAGGGAAGGGCGATATGGACCGTTCCAAAGTCACATACTTCGAGACGATACTCCAGACCATCGGGCGGACACCGCTCGTGCGGCTGCGCCGGGTCACCGGCTCGGCCCGGGGCCTCATTCTGGCAAAGGTGGAATTTCTGAACCCCGGCGGGTCGATCAAGGACCGGATCGGAGTCACCATCGTCGAGGAGGCCGAACGAGAGGGACGGATCAAGCCTGGCGGCTTGATCGTCGAGGCGACCTCGGGGAACACCGGCATGGGGCTGGCGCTCGCGGCGGCGGTGAAGGGGTATCGCACCGTGTTCACGTTGCCCGACAAGATGAGCATGGAGAAGATCAGGCTTCTCCGGGCTTTCGGTGCGGAGGTGATCGTCACCCCCACGGCGGTCCCGCATGAATCTCCCGAGAGCTACACGGAAGTCGCGAAACGCGTCGTCCGCGAAACGCCGAACTCGATCCTGGCAGACCAGTACTACAATCCGCGGAATCCGGAATCCCACTACCTCACCACCGGCCCTGAGATATGGGAGCAGACGGGCGGACAGATCACGCACTTCGTCTGCGGGATCGGAACCGGCGGAACCATCACCGGCACAGGCAGATATCTGAAGGAGAAGAACCCGGCAATCAAGGTGATCGGGATCGACCCGAAAGGGTCGGTGTTCCGCGAGTATTTCCGGACCGGGAAGATCAACCCGCAGCTCAAGACGTACAAAGTGGAGGGAATCGGGCAGGATTACCTGCCGGGAGTGCTCGATTTCTCGGTCATCGACGAGATCATCGAAGCCGACGACCGGGAGTCGTTCCTGATGGCGCGCCGTCTCACCCGGGAAGAAGGGTTGCTGGCGGGGGGGTCGTGCGGCACGGCCGTGGCAGGGATGATGAAGGTCGCCGACCGGTTCACCGACGACGATGTGGTGGTCGTCGTGCTCCCCGACTCCGGGGAGCGGTACCTCTCCAAGATCTACGACGACGACTGGATGCGGGAGTACGGGTTCCTTGTCCCCGAGAAGGTCAACGCCCGGTACGTGCTGGAGCGAAAGCCGCTCGCCGAGCGCAGGCTGATCAGCACCGCCCCGGGCGACGCGGTGAAGAGCGCGCTCGACCTGTTCCGCGAGCACGACATTTCCCAGATCCCCGTTCTGGACGGGGACCGCTGTGTCGGATCGCTGCACGACCATTCTCTCATGTTGAAGATCTTCGAGCAGCCGGATCTGCTGAACGCGCGGGTCGATTCGGTCATGGCCCGGCCCTTTCCCACCGTCCGCTGCGAGGCGAGCATCGACGAAGTCCTCCGTCTGCTGAGCGCGAAGGACCAGTACGCCGTCCTGGTGGTTGAGGAAAAGGGACTGATGGGCATTCTCTCACGGTACGACGTCATCGAATTCATGGGGCACTGACATATGGGCTTCTCAACAGATGCGATTCACGCGGGACAGGAACCCGACCCGACGACGGGCGCGATCATGACCCCGGTCTTCCTGACGTCCACGTACGTGCAGGAGGAGCTCGGCAAGCACAAGGGGTATGAGTATTCGCGCGTCTCGAATCCGACGCGGACCGCACTTGAGCGCAACATTGCCGCCCTGGAGGGAGGGACCGAGGGGATGGCATTCGGTTCCGGGGTCGCGGCGACCGACGCCATCATGCGCCTGCTGAACCCTGGGGACCATGTGGTCTTCTCGCGCAACGTGTACGGCGGAACATACCGGCTGATGAAGATGGTATGGGAGCGCTACGGACTGAAGTCCGACTTTATCGACACGACCGATCCGGGCATCATCGAACAAGCGATCACCCCGGCGACCCGTCTGATCTTCGTCGAGACCCCGACGAATCCAACCATGGAGATCACCGATCTCTCCGCCGTCGCCGGCATCGCGCGCCCGCGCGGCATTCTCACGGTCGCCGACAACACGTTTGCCACCCCGTACCTGCAGCGCCCTCTCGACCTGGGCATCGACGTCGTGCTTCACAGTCTGACGAAGTACCTGAACGGCCACAGCGACATGCTCGGCGGCATCGTTGTCACGAGCCGGGCCGATGTGATCGAGCGGCTCCGGTTCTTCCAGAAGGCGATCGGGGCAATCCTGAGCCCCTTCGATTCCTGGCTGTGCCTCCGCGGCACCAAGACGCTCGCCGTACGGATGGAGAGGCATTGCCGGAACGCCATGGAGGTCGCGACGTGGCTGGTGGGCAAGGCCCCGGTCCTTACGGTCCATTATCCGGGGCTGGCGGGCCACCCCCAGCACGCGCTGGCAGCCCGCCAGATGAGAGGGTTCGGCGGGATGCTCGCGTTCGACCTGGGGGATCTGGCGGCCGCCGGGCGGTTCCTGAAGCACGTCCGCCTCTGCGCCCTTGCCGAGAGCCTGGGAGGGGTCGAGACGATCATTACCCACCCGGCCACGATGACCCATGCGTCGGTCCCCGCGGAGCAGCGCCGCGCCATCGGCGTCACGGACGGCCTGGTCCGCATTTCGGTGGGTCTGGAGGACCCCGAAGACCTGATCGCGGACCTGGATAACGCATTCAGAATTGGCTCGTTCTATTGAATCGTAAACTGTTTTTCCATATCTTCGCGTGACATTCCGACTCCAATTCGACCCCATTCCCTTCCCTCCAACGCGCGATGAAAGCCGTCATCATGGCGGGGGGCTTCGGCACGAGGCTTCGCCCGCTCACGTGTAACATCCCAAAGCCGATGGTTCCGCTCATGAACAAGCCCATGATGCATCACATCGTGGACCTGCTCAAAGCGCACGGGATCACTGATATCACGGCATCCCTGTTCTATTTCCCCGACGTCATCAGCAAGCATTTCGGGGACGGGAGCCGCCTCGGCGTCTCGATGTCCTACTTCAAGGCCGACGCTGACTACGGGACTGCGGGAAGCGTCGCGCTGGCCACGCAGGGCGTCAACGAGCGCATCCTCGTCATCAGCGGGGACGTGTTGACGGACTTCGATCTGACCGCCGCGATCAAGTTCCACGAGGAGCGCCGCGCTGCCGCGACCATTGTCCTGACGCACGCCGCCAACCCGCTCCAGTTCGGCGTCGTCATCACAGACGAGAACGGAAAGATCACGCGGTTCCTTGAGAAGCCATCGTGGGGCGAGGTCTTCAGCGACACCATCAACACCGGCATCTACATCCTGGAGCCGCAGATCCGGGACATGATCCCGCTCCGGCAGGAGTACGATTTCGGGAAGGATCTCTTCCCGCTTCTTCAGCGGCAGGACGCCGGGCTCTACGGCTTCGTGGCGGACGGCTACTGGCGCGACATCGGCAATCTGAACGAATATCAGGACGCCCACATCGACGTGCTCCGCGGCGTGGTGAACGTGGTGATCTCCGGGACGCGGGACGGGAATCTGACCGTGGGAGCCGGGACGCGCGTCGATCCGAAGTCGATCGAGTGCGCGGGCACCGTCGTGATCGGCGAAAACTGCACGATCGGCGAACGATGCAGGCTGTCCAACACCGTCATCGGAGACAACTGCGTCATCGGGCCGGGGAGCACCATCGCGAACTCGGTCCTCTGGAACGACGTGGTGGTCGGGCACAATGTGGAGCTATCGTCAGACGTCGTCGGCTTCCGCTCCTCCATCGGAGAGAAGGCGGTGATCGCTGACAACGTTTTCATCAGCGACGCCTGCTGGATCGGCCGCGGCGCGCACCTCAGCGCCAACATCAAGCTGTGGCCCGAGAAGGTCGTCGAAGAGGGCGCGGTGCTCACGCGCAGCCTCGTCTGGGAGGACAAGTGGCTCCGCGAGCTGTTCACCGACGCGCGGGTGTCGGGCCTTTCGAACATCGAAATGAATCCCGAGTTCGGCGCCAAGCTGGGCGCCGCGTACGGAGCGTTCATCGGACCGGGGAAGACGGTCGTGACGTGCCGCGATTCGGACAACGTCTCGCGCATGATGAACCGCGCGCTGATCTGCGGGCTGATCTCGTCCGGCGTGCATACGTTCGACCTCAGGGCGACCTCCATCCCGCTGCTGCGGCACGAGCTGAGCAGCGGCAAGGAAGCCGGCGGCATCCACGTCCGCCGCTCGCCCGTCGACAAGAACCTGACCGACATCATCTTCTTCGACGCAAACGGCAAGGACCTCCCGACAAAGAAGACAAAATCCGTGGAGCGGCTCTTCTTCGGCGAGGACTTCCCGCGCGCGGCCAGGGACCGCGTCGGCTCCATCTCGTTCCCCGAGCGGACGACCGAGGTTTACAAGCAGACGTTTCTGGCATCGCTGGACGTGGAGGCGATCAACCGGAGGAAGCTCCGGATCGCCATCGACTACTCCAACGGCGTCGCGTCCACGATCTTCCCGATCATCCTGGGATCGTTCGACTGCCAGGTCGTGGCCATCAACGCCCATCTGGACCCCACGAAACTCACGCGGGACAGGGACGAGTTCGAGGCGTCGCTGGACCAGCTGGCTCACATCGTCACGTCGCTCCAGTATGACCTCGGCTGCCTGATTGACGCGGGCGGCGAGAAACTCTTCGTGGTCAATGAGCGGGGCGAGAAAGTCGACAGCGACCGGCTGCTGACCATCATCACGGCGATGTATCTCGACACGCATCCGGGGTCGAAGGCCCTTGCGGTGCCGATCACGTCGACCGGCGAGGTGGACCTCGTCGCGGCCGAGCGGGGGGCGAAGGTCCTGAAGACGCGGAACAACCACCTCGCGATGATGGAGGCGGCGGCCAATACCGAGGTCCGCTTCATCGGCGGGACGCGCGGAGGATTCATCTTCCCCGACTTCTTTTTCGCGACCGACGCCATGTACTCGGTGGCGAAAATTCTCGAGATGGTCGCGCATACCGGAAAGCGGCTCGGCGAGTACGACGACAGCCTTCCCAGGCTCAGCTCCGCCCGCAGAGGCGTGAACTGCTCCTGGGAGCTCAAAGGGAAGGTCATGCGCAACATCATGCAGCACACGCAGGGCATCAGGCGCGACCTCGTGGACGGCGTGAAGGTGCACTTCGACGACGACCCGGACAAGGTTTCCGTGCTCCTGATCCCCGACAAGGAACGGCCGCTGTTCCATGTGGTGGCCGAAGCGCGCGGGCAGGCGGCGGCAGACGCCACGGCGGACGACTACGAACGCAAGATTGTGCAGTGGCGGGATGAATCATAGGGGGCTCAACGCACCATGAGAATCAGCGACATCCTCACCGAGGACCTGATCGTCACCGGTCTGGAGGGGAATTCCAAAGACGACATCATCGACAAGATGGTTGATCTCGTCGGCACATCGCCGAAAGTGCTGGACATCGACAAGGTCCGCAAGGCCATCTTCGAGCGCGAGCGGATCATGTCCACCGGCGTGGGGAACGGCTTCGCCATTCCGCACGGGAAAACGGACGCCGTGTCGGACATTGTTGCCGGCTTCGCCGTCACCGAACGCCCGATCGATTACGAATCGCTCGACGAGAAGCCCGTTCGCCTCGTCTTCCTGCTCGTCGGCAAGGACAACCTCGTCGGCCCGCATATCAAGCTCCTGAGCCGCATCTCACGGCTGATGAACAAGGAGGAGTTCCGGCGCAAGTTGCTCGAGCAACCCTCGTCCGCGGACATTCTCGAGCTGTTCCGCCGGGAAGAAGCAACCTACTTCGACGTGTGATGGCCCGCCGACCCGCACGGCCGGCCTCCGAGTATCGGCTGATCGTCACCCCGCATTATGACGAGATCCGCCAGCGAACCGTGACGAGGGTTCGCCTGGAAACCTCCCAGAACTTCGCGAGCTTCGCGTACGAGATCTCGGTCGACGAGCAGCGCGAAGGCACCTCGTTCCGGTATCGCATCCTCGGCCTGAACGCACCAGGCGTCGGGCTCCCGCACACGGGAAGCGCACATTTCCAGCGCGACTACGAAGGGTTGGACGGCACCTACACCTTTAGCGTCATCGGGCTCGACCGCGCAGAACATCGCTGCACGGTCGCGGTCGACGCGCGCGGCGTGCGGGAGGTCGCAGCCCCCACGGGCACGGCCCTGACACTCATCACCGGCGCCACGGCATGACCTTGTCTCACGACATCGAGAGAGCATGATCCCAGTACTTTTTGAAATCGGTCCCCTGAAGGTGCACAGTTACGGCCTGATGCTCGGCCTCGCGTTCATTCTGGGGAACGCCCTGATGGCCCGCGACTTCAAGCGCCGCGGATGGAACCCCTCGATCGCAGGCACCATCACGATCATCGCCGTCGTCACAGGGATCGCCGGGGCTAAAGCCCTGCACCTCATCGAGAACTGGGACGAATTTCTCCGGCACCCGTCCGAGGCGTTCTCCCCGGGAGGCCTGACATGGTACGGCGGGTTCGTGCTCGGCTTGATCGCCGTGATCTGGTATGTGCGTCGCAAGGGCCTGCCGCTGTTACAGTTCCTCGATATCCTCGGCGTCGCGCTGGTGCTCTCCTACGGCGTTGGACGGGTCGGGTGCCATCTCTCGGGCGACGGTGACTACGGACCTCCGACGAACCTCCCGTGGGGGACTATCTATGCACAGGGAATCGCCAAACCCACGTACGCGCTCGCGGACTATTTCATCGCACATCCGGACGAGCGTGCGGCGTGGAGCTACGACTCGTTGCGGGTCATCCCGGCCGGGCTCGACCGCATGGGTCATCCCATGAGCCGGTTCGATCAGGTGACTCCGCTCCACCCCACCCCCATCTATGAGCTCCTGCTGGGGATTGCCGGGTACGGCATTCTGCTCGCCCTCAGGAAGCGGCCGTGGCCGGACGGGACGATTTTCGCGTTCTATCTGATGATCGCGGCGGTGTTTCGCTTTGCGATCGAGATCCTCCGGCTGAACCCCCTGCTGGCATTCGGGCTCTCGGAGGCCCAGCTCTTCTCCATCATCCTGTTTGGCGCCGGACTTGCGGGCTTCCTCTTCCTCGCCCGTCGAACCGGGCAGGCAGGAGCTCAGCCCAAAGCCTAGTGCCCGGCCAACGAGTGCCCCTCCAATCTGTTCTGGCGGCAAGCACAAAGGGGCCAGTGCCCGGGCCGACCAGCTGTATCGATAGGACACTGGAGCACATGATCGTCGGCGCGGCACCGCTGGTCATACAGACGAACGGGCACAGTGCTCGTTCGAAGTATCAACAACACGTGATGCCGTATGACGATTTTGTTCGAACGGCACGAGGGCAGCCGAGCATGATCCTGCTATGAAGCCGGGGAGCATCGACATGTGGAGACTCATCGCGGGTCGAAAGCCCGTGATCGAGGCGCTCAGGGCCGGGACAGCCGTCGAGCGTGTCCTTCTTCTGGCCGGCGTGCAGGGGCAGGGGATCGCGGACATACAGGCGCTCGCGCAGCAGGCTCGCATCCCGGTGGTCCAAATGTCCCGCCAGGAATTCGACGAGCTGGCGCCCGACCATGCCACGCAGGGGGTACTCGCCGTTGTCCCATCCCGGACGTTCGTCGACCTCGAAGAGATTCTCGAGCAGGCCCGAAGAAGGCACGAGCAGGGATTCCTCCTCGTGCTGGACGAGATCGAAGATCCCCAGAACCTTGGCGCACTGGTGCGAACGGCGGAGTGCGTCGGCGTCCACGGCGTCATTATCCCGAGACATCACGCCGCCACGGTGACGTCAGCGGTCGTGAAGGCCTCGGCGGGCGCGACCGAGCACATCCTGATCGCCGAAGTCACGAACATCGCGCAAACCCTGAAGCATTTGAAAGACGAAGGGTACTGGGTGGTGGGTCTGGACGGCGCGGGCGACCGTCCGTACACGGCCGTGGATCTGGAACTTCCCGTCGCCCTGGTGGTGGGGAACGAAGGGCGGGGAATCCGGAGGCTTGTAAAGGAGCGGTGCGATTTCCTCGTGAAAATTCCGCTGCGCGGAAAGATCGCCTCGCTCAACGCATCGGTAGCGGGCGCGGTGGTGATGTACGAGGTACTTCGGCAGCGCGAGAAGAAATAGGACGCCGGGCCGGACGCCGTCACCCCGTCAGCACGGAGGGCATCAGGAGGTCTCCTCTTCCCCCTCCTTCGCGAGACCGTACTTCTTCATTTTGTTGTACAGATGGCTCCGCTGGATGTCCAGCGCCTCTGCCGTCTTCGTGATGTTCCAGCTGTGGAGCTCGAGCTGCTTCCTGATAAATGCCGCCTCGGAACGCTCCTTGAACTCCTGAAACGTCCCTCCGAGACTCAACAGCTCATCCGTCGCCGCGCGCGTCCCTCCGGCGTACCGCTCCACATCGTCGGCCGACACCACGGGGCCCGCGGTCATGATGACCAGACGCTCCACCGTGTTGCGCAGCTCGCGAACGTTGCCGCTCCAGTCCATCCCCTGCAGCCTTCGCACCGCGTCGTCGGCCAGGCTTTTCGACGGCATGCGGTTCCGTGCGCAGGTATCCTGCGCAAAGGCGCGCGCCAGCACGGGGATGTCGTCCCGCCGCTCCCGGAGCGGGGGCACGTGAACCTGGATCACGTTGAGGCGGTGAAAGAGGTCCTCCCTGAAGAGGTTCTGCTTGATGGCCTCCTGCAGATTCTTGTTCGTGGCGGCGATGACGCGGACATCCACCGGGATATGCCGGTCTCCCCCCACCCGCTCGATTTTCCCCTCTTCGAGCGCGCGGAGCACTTTGGCCTGGGCACCGGGGCTCATGTCTCCAACCTCATCCAGGAAGATGGTGCCGCGGTCTGCGAGCTCGAACTTACCGATTCTCTGCCCCGTAGCGCCGGAGAACGATCCCTTCTCATGCCCGAAGAGCTCTGATTCAATCAACTCGTTCGGGATCGCGGCACAGTTGACCTCCACCAGCGGCTTTGTGTTGCGCGGGCTCTGCCGATGAATGGCGCGGGCCACGAGCTCTTTCCCCGTGCCGTTATCGCCGGTGATGAGAACCCTCGATTCTGTAGGCGCAACGCGGTCGATGAGGGCACGCAGCTCACGGATCGGCAAGCTCTCGCCGATCATTGCCTGGCCCGGCTCGCCGGTTTCGCGGAGCCGCTTGACCTCGATTGCGTTGCGCGCGAGGATCAGCAGCCTGTCCCGGTCGGGAGGCTTCGGGAGGAACTCGTAGGCGCCGAGGCGGGCGGCCTCGCTTGCCGTCTCGCTCGTCCCGTGCCCGGAAATCATGATGACGGGCACCAGCGGCCACTGCCGGCGGATCTCCTGCAGGACCTCGATCCCATCCATGCCCGGCATCTTGATGTCGAGGAGGACCAGGTCCGCCGGCCCGCCGCGGAGCGCCTCCAGCGCTGAGCGTCCGTCCTGCGCGAACCTGACCGCATACTTTTCGTACTCGAGGATCATGCGGATGGAATCGCGGACGGCGTGCTCGTCATCGACAACGAGGACGGTGTTCATGGCTGTTCACCTTGCAGAGTGGGAAACCCGGGAAGGTCAGGAAGCGCGGGCGTCGTCAGCGGCAGACGAGCGATGGCAAAACGGAACGACTCAGACGGCAGTGCGGAGGGATCGGACTGCAGGCGCAGCCCGAAATCCTGGCCGTGGCGATCGGCGCGGAGATCGCGGTTGTCGGCGAGCCCGTCCACGATGAACGCCCCTTCGCCCCACTCCACGAACCTGCCGGCTTCGTCGGCTGTCTCGATCGAGCCCGAAAGGAACGTCAGAAACGCCGAACCGAAGAAATGCTGAAGCTTGTCCCTGTCTCCAGCCGGTCCCGGAGGCGAATCCGGATACAGCGCAGACGGAAGCCGGGCGACCCGGTCGGCGAAGTCGTCCTCGAATTCGGACGTGAGCGGGAACCAGAGGAACGGGCCGAGTTCGGGAACGCGGACCCCTACCCTCCGATGATCCATCGTCGCCATGGCCGTCACATACAGCGCTTCGCCCCGGTTCCCCCAGCAGAGACTGGAGGCTTCCTCGAAGATCGCGTCGACCGCCCGGAGGTCTCCGCGCTCCATGCGCAGCAGGGCGAACTCCTCCGACCTGATATAGTCCCGGAGCGAAGTGACATCGGCGAAGATCTTGGGGATGAGGATAACCGAGAGGGCGCTCGCGAGGTCTGCGAGCGGCCCGGGGAGCGTGCGGGCGTCGACCTGACTCAGGGCCGCGGGAGGGAGCGCCGGCATTGCCGTGCACAGCTGAAGGGCCACCAGTCCGACCGCGCCTCTCCACCGCATCGTGTGCCTCAGGTCTGAATCACTCCGGGATTGAACCGGCCGGTCTCCGGGTTGCGCGACGCCATCGAAAGGCCGGTCGCAATGATCGTGCGCGTGTGGAGCGGATCGACAATCCCGTCCACCCACAAGCGCGCCGCGGCGTAGAGCGGGTCTGTTTCCAGGTCGTACCTGGACTGGATTTCGGCGAGCAGCGCCTGCTGCTCCTCGGCCAGAATCTCCCGACCTCCCCTCTGCATCTGCTGCAGCCGGATGCCGAGCAACGTTTCGCTCGCCTGCTTGCCGCCCATGACCGCCAGCTGAGCCGTCGGCCAGGCGAAGATCAGCCGCGGGTCGTAGGCCTTTCCGCACATCGCGTAGTTGCCGGCGCCGTAGCTGTTGCCGACGATGAACGTCAGCTTGGGGACCATGCTGTTGGCGACGGCGCTGACCATTTTGGCGCCATCCTTGATGATACCGCCGTGCTCGGCCCTGCTCCCCACCATGAACCCGGTGACATCCTGGAAGAAGACCAGTGGAATCCGCTTCTGGTTGCAGTTCATGATGAAGCGGGCGGCCTTGTCGGCGCTGTCGCTGTAGATGACCCCGCCGACCTGCATTTCTCCGCGCCGGGTCTTCACGACGGACCTCTGGTTCGCCACGATGCCCACCGCCCACCCGTCCACCCGTGCGTAGCCGCAGATCACGGTCCTGCCGAAGCCCGCCTTGTACTCGTCCATCTCCGATCCGTCGACGATGCGTGCGAGCACCTCGTACATATCGTACGGCCGGTTCCGGTCGATCGGCATGATCCCGTGCAGTTCCTTCGCGTCGAACTTCGGCGCGACGGGGACCGCACGGTCGAACCCCGCGTGCGCGGTGTGCCCGAGCTTCCCGATGATGCTGCGGATGCGCTCCAGGCACGCCGCATCGTTCGGCATCTTGTGATCCGTCACGCCGCTGATCTCGCACTGAACGGTCGCGCCGCCGAGCTCCTCGTTCCCGATGTCCTCGCCGATGGCCGCTTTGACCAGGTGCGATCCGGCAAGGAACACGCTTCCCGTCTTGTCGACGATGAGCGCCTCGTCGCTCATTATCGGCAGATAGGCCCCGCCGGCCACGCAGGGCCCCATGATCGCCGCGATCTGCGGGATGCCCATCGAGGACATGATCGCGTTGTTCCGGAAAATGCGTCCGAAGTGTTCGTGGTCTGGGAAGATGTCGCTCTGGAGGGGAAGGAACACTCCCGCCGAATCGACAAGATAGACGATCGGGAGGCGGTTCTCGATCGAGATCTCCTGCGCGCGGAGGTTCTTCTTGCAGGTCATCGGGAACCAGGCGCCGGCCTTGACGGTCGCATCGTTGGCCACGATGACCGTCTCGCGCCCGTGCACGCGCCCGATGCCGAAGACGGTTCCGGACGATGGCGCGCCGCCGTACTCTTCGTACATCCCGTGGGCGGCGTACAGACCGATCTCGAGAAGCTCTGTCCCGGCGTCAAGGAGCTTGCCGATCCTCTCGCGGGCGGGGAGCTTTCCCTTGGCGGCCTGGCGGGCATGCGCCTCGGCGCCTCCGCCGAGGCGGGTCCGGCCGGCGATCGCCTCCAGCTCCGCAAGGCGAGACCGCATGGCGTCGACGTTGCGCTGGACCGCCTCGGTGGTGTTGAGCGGGGTTCCGATCTGCGACATGGCTCAGTCCTTCGGCGGGCCGATGAGATGGCGCGCGATAATCATCTTCTGCACTTCGGAGGTCCCTTCGCCGATCGTCATCAGCTTCACGTCCCGGTACAGCTTCTCGACCGGAAAATCTTTGATGAACCCGTACCCGCCGTGGATCTGCACCGCTTCGTTCGTCGCGCGAACCGCCGCTTCGCTGGCGTAGTATTTTGCCTGTGATGCAGCCAGGCCGTGCGGCTGACCCGAGACCTTCAACCACGCCGCCCGCTGCGTCAGCGCCCGCGCCGCGGCGATCTCCGTGGCCATATCGGCCAGCTTCCACTGGATCGCCTGATACTCTGCGATCGGCCGGCCGAACTGCATTCGCTCGACCGCGTACTTCAGGCTTGCGTCCAGGGCTCCCTGGGCGATGCCCACGGAGAGAGCGGCAATGCCGATGCGGCCGCCATCAAGGACGGTCAGAGCCTGCTTGAACCCTTCGCCCTCCTTCCCGATCAGACGGTCGCCAGGAACCCGCACGTTCTCGAACAGGAGCGTCGCGGTGTCGCTGGAGCGAAGGCCGAGCTTGTTCTCCTTCTTTCCGATCGTGAAACCCGGCATGCCGCGATCCAGGATGAACGCCGAGGTCCCTCGCTTCCCCTGTCCGGGGTCGGTCACAGCGAGGACCACGTAGGTACCCGCCACAGAACCCTGCGTGATGAACGTCTTGCTCCCGTTCAGGATCCAGTCCGAGCCGTTCCTCATGGCGGTCGATCGCATCGCCCCCGAATCGCTGCCCGATCCTGGCTCGGTGAGACCCCATGCGCCGAGCACCCGCCCCGACGCCAGTCCGGGCATGAACCGGAGCTTCTGCTCCTCATTCGCGTGCAGCATGATGTGCCCGGAGCAGAGGCTGTTGTGCGATGCGACTGTGAGCGCGACGGACGGATCGACGCGGGCGAGCTCCTCGATGATCACGATCGACTCGAGATCCGTCATGCCCGCACCGCCGAGCTCTTCCGGCGACGTCATGCCCATGAATCCAAGTCCGCCCAGCTTCGACACCAGCTCGTGCGGGAACTCCTGCGTTTCGTCGTAGCGCATGACCGCCGGCCGCATCTCCCGCTCGGCGAACTCGCGCGCGACCTTCTGGACCGCGATCTGGCTCTCGTTCATTGTGAAGTCCATCGTTCCCCTCCTTCATCCCCGGTCATTGTGCATCCGATGGAAATCCGCGACGAGCTCGTCGGCGACGTGCGCCGGCGACACGGTAAGAGCCAGCAGATCATCCAGCCTCCGCTCCAGGAGGGTCTGACGGTCCGCCGTCCAGAAATCATCCTTCAGGCGGGCGGCGATCAGATCCCGCACGCGCTGTTCGACCCGGGACCGCCGCTTCAGCCTCAGGCCTCCCGAGCGTTCGAGGTACGCCCGGTGCTCATCGATTTTCACCGCCAGCAGATCGATGCCCGTGCCTTCCGACGCCACCGTCTTCAACACGTCCGGCATCCACCCGTCGTGCTTGCGGAAATTGAGGATCATCTGGATCGCCATGACGGCCTGATCCGCGCCCGCGCGATCGGCCTTGTTCAGGACGAACACGTCGGCGATCTCCATGAGCCCGGCCTTCATTGCCTGGATGGAGTCGCCGGATTCGGGCACCAGCGCCACCACTGTCGTATCAGCCGCGCCCGCGATATCCAGCTCCGACTGCCCGACGCCCACGGTCTCCATCAGGACGACCTCTTTGCCGGCGGCATCCAGAATGTCCACGGCCTCCATCGTCCGCTTGCTCAAGCCACCCAGGCTCCCTCTGGACGCCATGCTTCTGATGAACACCTGATCGTCCAGATCCACGTCGGTCATGCGGACCCGGTCGCCGAGCAGCGCCCCGCCGCTGAACGGGCTCGTGGGATCCACCGCGATGATGCCGATCCGCTTGCCCGCAGCACGATAGTGTGCGGCAAGTTTGTTGGTGATCGTGCTCTTCCCCGCGCCCGGCGGGCCAGTGATCCCGATCCTGTAGGCCCTGCCCGTCCGCACGAACACCGAACGGAGGAGATCCACCGATGCGGGAGTTTCGTTCTCCACCTGGGAGATGGCGCGGGCAATCGCGCGCCGATCGCCGCTCCAGAGCCTATCGAGGTCGAGGACGCCCATCCTACTTCCGGCCGCGCCGCTCCCTGAAGTACGACACCGTCCGCTCAAGTCCTTCGCTGAGCGCCACCGTGGGCTTCCATCCAGTCAGGGCCTGGATTGCCCCGGCGCTCAGGACGCTCCGGAGCTGCTCCCCTTTCTTCGCCTCGCCGTGCTTCTCCTCGCACGACGAGCCGGTCAGCCTGCGGATTTCGCGGAAGAGCATGTTCACGTCGGATTCGACGCCGGTGCCGATGTTCAGAATCCGAAAACCCTGCAGGCCGAGCGCGAGGACGTTCGCCCGGACGACGTCCCCCACGAAGACATAGTCGCGGGTCTGCTTCCCCTCGCCGTTGACGACAGCCTGTTCGCCATGCAGCATCTTCGTGGTGAAGATCGCCACCACGCCGGCTTCCCCTTCCGGATTCTGGCGCGGGCCGTACACGTTCGCATAGCGGAGGCAGACGGATTCGATGCCGTACACCGCATAATAATAGAAGAGGTACTGCTCGGTCGTCAGTTTTGCGACCCCGTACGGTGAGATGGGCCTGGTCGGGTGTTGTTCGTCGGCAGGGAAGTAGTCCTGTTCGCCGTAGATCGCACCCCCGCTCGACGCGAAGACGAAACGCCGGACGCCGGTCTTCATCGCCGCTTCGAGGAGCGTGAGAACCCCGAGCACATTCACAGACGCGTCATAGACAGGATCGGCCACCGACCGCCTGACGTCCATCTGCGCCGCGTGATGGTTCACGACGTCGAACGTTGTCGCGCCGAAGATCTTCGCGACCGCTTCGGCGTCCCGGATGTCAGCGCGGTGGAACACCGCCTTCGGGTTGATGTTTTGTTCGCGGCCCGTCACCAGGTTGTCGATGATCTCGACGTGGTGCCCGGCCTCAAGATATGCATCCACAATCTGGGAACCGATGAATCCGGCTCCGCCGGTTACAAGAACTCTCATACCCCCCCCTCCGTTCGTTGGTGACGTGTTGCGACCACCCATCACAGCACCGCTGTGCGTCCGATGTCTTTTCTGAAATGCATGCCGTCAAACTCGATCGTGTCCACCGCCTCGTAGGCCCGCCTGATGGCGCCGGGCAGGGCGCCGCCCGGATCGACAGCCGTCACGGCAAGGACCCGTCCTCCCGCGGTCACAACCTGGCCGTTCTCCAGCCTCGTCCCCGCGTGAAACACCGAAACGTCCGGCAGCGATTCCGCCCGGTCGAGCCCGCGAATCAGCTTGCCCGTCTCATACGCATCCGGATACCCGCCGGATGCAAGCACGACGCAGGCCGCCGCACCTGACCAGGCGCGCCTGCTCCCGTCGTCGTCGAGCGCCCCTGTTGCCGCCCTGAGGAGAAGGTCCGCGAGATCCCCCGGGTACAATGGAAGGACAACCTGCGTTTCCGGATCGCCAAACCTGCAGTTGTACTCGATGACCTTGGGGCCGTCCGCCGTCAACATCAGCCCGACGTAGAGGCAGCCTTTGTATGGCGTCCCCTCGTGTGCCATGCCGTCAAGGGTCGGACGCACGATGTCGCGGGAGACGCGGTCCAGGAGCGCGGCAGTGACAAACGGCGTCGGCGCGAAGGCGCCCATCCCCCCGGTGTTCTTCCCCTGATCGCCGTCGAAGACCCGTTTGTGGTCCTGCGCCGGCGCGAGAAGCACAAACCGCATCCCGTCCGAAATGGCGAAGACCGATGCCTCTCTCCCCTCGAGGAAATCCTCGACGACCAGCGTGCTCCCCGCGGCGCCGAACGCCTGCTCCTCGAACATGGCGCGCAGCCCGGCAGCCACATCGCCCGCTGTCCGGCAGATGAGGACACCCTTCCCGGCCGCAAGCCCGTCGGCCTTCAGGACGAGCGGGAGTGGACGGGCGGAGCAATACTCCTTCGCGTCAGCGTGTTGATCGCGCGTGAATGTCCGCGACCGGGCCGTTGGGATTCCTTGCCGGACCATGAAGTCCTTCGCGAACGCCTTGCTCCATTCCAGGCGTGCGGCCGCCCGCGTCGGTCCGAACACCCGTTGACCCGCGGCTTCGAATCTGTCCGTGATGCCATCCGCCAGCGGCTGCTCGGGACCGACCACCGTGAGGTCGATCTTCTCCCGCACCGCGAGCGCAAGAAGTCCGCCGATGTCTCCCGCCTTCACCGGCACGAGCTCGGCGACCGACGCCATGCCCGGATTCCCGGGAGCGCAGATGAGACGGCGAACGCCAGGCGTGCGGGCCAGCTTCCAGGCGAGCGCATGCTCGCGGCCGCCCGATCCGACTATCAGGATGTTCATGGTCAGGGCTCGATCAGCGACTCGAATAGTTTGACCAGGTTGCCTGTCAGCACCTTCCGGTCGTATTTGCGGACGACCTCCTCGTCGGGGGTCGGAAGCGCATGCTTCTCAAAACGGTCGAAGAAGTCCGCCAGCGCCGCCTTGATCGCCGGAACGTCGGTGGGGGAAACAACGGTCCCTCCCGCCTCCTCAACCGTCTGGCGCAGGAACCCGTCGGGCAACAGGGCGAGGATCGGTTTCCGGGCGCCGATGTATTCGTACAGCTTGCCGGGCGTGCCGAGGTCATCGCCCGACACCGCCCACAGGACGTCGGATGAACGCAGAACCTCCACGCAATCCTTGTGCGGCAGATACTCTTGAACGACGACGGCATCCTGGAGGCCCAGCTTCGAAACGAGCCTGTGGTTCTCCTCCCTGAAGGTCCCGACGAACTCTGCTTCGATGCGCCCTCGCAGCTTCGGGCGTTCCTGAAAGAGATCGTGGAGGGCCTGCAGGAAATGATCCGGGATCCTGTCTTCCCAGAAGACCCCTGCGTAGGTGATCTTCATCTTGCCGCCCGCCCGGACGGCACGGGCGCGGCCGGAAACGTCGGGGAAATCCGCCGGATCGAAACCCTGTGAAATGATATCGACGTCGTGGAAACTCAGGAAGGGATACCGGTTGATCAGCAGCTCCTTGACCCGGCGGCTGGTCGCGATGACGTGGCTGCTGGCGCGCAGGGCATTCTTCTCCAGATAGGAGTGCCGCATCCGATGGAACGGCGTAAGATAGAACTTGAACGGATAATCGACCCAGGGGTCGCGATAGTCGAAGACCAGCGGCTTCCCGATCGCCTCCTTCACTTCCGCTCCGATCAGAAAGTCGGTGAACGGAGGCGCAGTGGTGAAGATGAGATCAAACGGCGTTTCGCCGTGGAGCTCCAGCGCCCGCGCGACCGCGCGCCGCTTCCACCCGATCTTGTTGTCGGGAAAGAAGAAGGTGTCGCTGACGCGAGAGAGCAACTTGCGTGTCCGCTCGCTGGGGAGCTTGACGACCTCCTTGTTCGCGAAGACGCGTCCCGGTCCTGCCGCGGGCGTGCGCACGATCGTGACGGCAGACTGATCCAGCTCTCCCAGCAGCGATTCGTCGCGCGCGAGGTAGCCGGTCGGCTCCACGGTCAGCACTGTCGGGTGCCAACCAAACGCCGGAAGGTACTTCACGAACTTGGCCGTGCGCTGGACTCCGCTCAGGCCCATGGGGGGAAAGTAGTACGCGATGACGAGAACGCGACGGCGAGCTTCCATTATCAGAGAATGATCAAGTGTTTTGGCGAGGCTGTCAATACCGTGCACCCCGATGCCGTGATGAGGACATCGTCCTCGATGCGGAGTCCCCAGCGGCCAGGGATATACACGCCGGGCTCGATGGTGATGACATTTCCTTGACGGAGACGGTCCCTGCTGGCCACGGAGATCCGGGGACGTTCATGGATGCGCAGGCCGATGCCATGGCCGAGAGAGTGATTGAAGTACTTGCCGTAGCCTGCCCGGCCGATGTGGATGCGTGCAACAGTGTCGAGATCGCGGCCGAGCATTCCGGGGCGGGCGGCGTCGATCGCCGCAGCCTGGGCTTCCAGCACGATCTCATATGCCCGCCGCTGTTCCTGTGCGGGACGGCCGACGGCAACGGTCCGGGTGAGGTCCGAGCAATACCCGTCCACCACGCATCCGAAGTCCATCGTGACCAGCTCTCCCTTCCGGATGCGGCGGTCTGTCGCGCGCCCGTGCGGCAGCGCCCCGCGATCGCCCGACGCGACGATCGGCTCGAACGAATCCTGTGCCGCGCCGTGTCGCCTCTGGCGGTACGAGATCTCCGCCGCTATGTCGAGCTCCGTCAGGCCGGGCTTGAGCAGCGGGAGGAGTTCGGAGAAGACCGTATCGGTGATCGCAGCCGCACGCCTGATGGCCCTGACCTCCGTGCGGTCTTTCACCGTCGCGACATCTTCGACGATGTCGGCGGTGGAGCGGAATTCGATGCGCGGAAAGAGACGACGCAACTGACGGTACTGGGCGTAGGTAACGTGCTGCGCCTCGAAGCCGACCACTGTGAGGCCGTCAAGCGCCCGGGCCGTCGCGGCCGCCTCCGCGAGGCTGTCCCTCGAAATGATGCGCCCGATCCCGCGGGCCTCGATGCTGCTCTGGAGCGCGTAGCGCGTGTCGGTCACCAGTGTCAGGGAGCGGCGGCGCACGATGACCAGGGCGTTCGAGCCGGTGAACCCTGTAAGGTAGCGGACGTCCGAAGGCGATGAGACGAGGAGTGCATCGAGGCCGGCGGACCGCATCCGTTGGCGGAGGCGCGACAGTCGCGATGGAGACGTCATCGGGAGCCGGAAGGATCAGACGTGGTAGTTGGGAGCTTCTTTTGTGATGACGACGTCGTGCGGGTGGCTTTCCCGGAGCCCGGCGTCCGTCATCCGAACGAATCGACCGTTTGCCTTGAGTCCCGCGATGGTTTTGCTGCCCGTATAACCCATCGCCGCCCTGAGACCGCCGATCATCTGGTACACCGTATCTCCCAGCGGCCCCTTATACGGCACGCGCCCCTCGATTCCTTCCGGCACGAGCTTCTGAATATCGTCTTCGGCGTCCTGGAAATACCGGTCTTTGCTGCCGGCCTTCATCGCCTCGATCGATCCCATGCCGCGGTAGAGCTTAAAGCTCCTGCCCTCATAGAGGACCTTTTCTCCCGGGCTTTCATCCACGCCGGCGAAGAGGCTGCCGATCATGACGGCGTCGGCGCCTGCGGCGATCGCCTTCGCGATGTCGCCTGTCTGCTTGATGCCCCCGTCGGCGATGAGCGGCACGCCGCTTCGGGACGCCGCCTTCGCACAGGCCATGATCGCGGTCACCTGCGGCACACCGATACCCGCAACGACGCGCGTGGTGCAGATCGACCCAGGACCCACCCCCACCTTGACGCCGTCGACGCCGGCCCGGATCAGGTCGCGCGTGGCCTCGGCGGTGGCGACGTTGCCGGCCACGAGCTCGGACGACGGAAAGCGGGATTTGATCTTCTTCACCATCTCGACGACGCCGCGCGAGTGCCCGTGCGCGGTATCGACAATCAGGACATCCACCCCGGCGCGCAGGAGCGCCGCGACGCGTTCCAGGGTCTCCCCCGTCACGCCGACCGCCGCGCCCACACGCAGACGGCCGTGCTTGTCCTTCGCGGCGAACGGGTGCTTGATCTTCTTCTGAATATCCTTGAAGGTGATGAGCCCCTTCAGCGTCCCGTTCTTGTCCACGACCGGGAGCTTTTCGATCTTGTGCTTCTCCAGCATGCCCTTCGCCTGATCCAGCGTCGTCCCCATCGGCGCTGTCACGAGGCCCTCCTTCGTCATCACGTCGGACACGAGCTGGTCCTCGTCGGGCTCGAAGCGAAGGTCCCGGTTCGTGATGATCCCGATCAGCTTCCCGTGCGCGCTCACCACGGGAATGCCCGAGATCTTGTACCTGTTCATCAGGGCGAGGACGTCGCGGACTCTCTGGTCGGCCCGCACGGTGACCGGGTCGAGAATCATGCCGCTCTCCGAGCGCTTGACGCGGTCAACCTCTTCGACCTGCCGCGGGATCGACATGTTCTTGTGAAGAATACCGAGCCCGCCTTCGCGGGCCATGGCGATGGCCATGTCCGACTCCGTCACGGTGTCCATGGCGGCGCTGATGAGCGGGATGTTCAGCGAAATTCTCCGCGTCACCCTGGTCCGGACGTCAACGTCGCGCGGAAGGACCGAGGACTTCGCAGGGAGCAGCAGGACGTCGTCGTAGGTGAGGGCTTCGCCGCGGATCTTGGAACGTGAGGATGGCACGATGGTTCCGTGAGGAAAGTGAGTGATCAGGCAAACGCCGGGATGCCGGTGATGTCTTCCCCGACGATGAGTGTGTGCATTTCGTGCGTCCCCTCGTAGGTCAGCACGGATTCCAGATTGGCAGCGTGGCGCATCACCGGGTACTCGTCCAGGATGCCGTTGGCGCCGAGGATGGTCCGCGCTTCGCGCGCGATCAGGAGGGCCTGGTACACGTTGTTCCGTTTCGCCATCGAGATCTGCTGGAAGCGGATCGTTCCCGCGTCTTTCAGGCGCCCGAGCTGCAGCACGAGCATCTGGGCCTTCGTGATTTCTGTCACCATCCAGACGAGCTTCTCCTGGGTCATCTGGAACGAGGCGATCGGCTTGCCGAACTGGATGCGGGTCTTGGCGTAGTTCAGCGCAGCGTCATAGCACGCCATCGCAGCGCCGACCGCGCCCCAGGCGATGCCGTACCGGGCCTGGCTCAGGCACGAGAGGGGCAGCTTGAGGCCGTGCCCGCCGGGGAGCACATTCGCCTTCGGGATATGCACGTCCTGGAAGATGAGCTCGGAAGTGATCGATGCGCGCAACGAGTGCTTCCCCTTCATTTCGGGCGCAGAGAAGCCGGGCGTCCCCTTCTCCACCAGGAACCCGTGGACCTCGCCCTTCAGCTTCGCCCAGACGACCGCGACGTCGGCGATGGTGCCGTTCGTGATCCACATCTTCGCACCGTTCAGCCGGTAGCCGTCGGAGGTCTCTTCCGCTCGCGTGATCATGCCGCCGGGGTTCGATCCGAAGTCGGGCTCGGTGAGTCCGAAGCAGCCGATCTTCTCGCCGCGGGCCAGGAGCGGGAGCCAGCGGGATTTCTGCTCCGCCGAACCGTACTGATAGATCGGGTACATCACGAGCGAGCTCTGGACGGATGCGAAGCTCCGGATCCCGCTGTCGCCGCGCTCGAGTTCCTGCGTCATCAGCCCGTAGGCAACGTTGTTCATTCCGGCGCCGCCGTACTCCGCGGGCAGCGTCGGGCCGAAGAGGCCCAGGTCGGCCATCGGCTTGACGAGGTCCATCGGGAACGTGCCTGCACGGTTGTGCTTTTCGATCACCGGAAGGACGCGGTCGTCGACGAAATCCCTCACGGTCTGGCGGACCAGCAGCTCTTCTTCCGCCAGCAGTCCATCGAGCGCGAAATAGTCAAGACCCTGAAACGGTGCCATGGATCTCCCGGAGTACAAAAAAGCCCTGCAGTCGGCGGGCAACGGAGGGCGAGGAAAGGATGAATTTTATGAAAATACCGAAATGCCGCCCGACAATCAAGGAGCGAGCCCGTACCGCTTGATCTTCAAATAGAGCGTCTTCTTGCTGATGCCGAGCTCATCCGCTGTTCGGGCGCGATTGAATCCGTTCTTCTTCAAGACCGACTCGATGTGGAGCCGTTCAACCTCGTCGAGCGACAGTGCCTGTCCGTCGTTGCCCGTCGGGGGCACGGCAACCGATCCCGTGCCGGGACGGCTCCCCCGATAGACATGGGGCCCGAGGTCGGACTCGTCGATCACGTCGCCGGCCGACAGGAGCATCGCGCCCTCGAGGACGTGCTCCAGCTCGCGCACGTTCCCCGGCCAGTCGTACCCCATCAGGAGCGCCAGCGCGCCGGGGGTCAGGCGCTTCGGAGTCCTGGAGCGCGTCTTGCGGGCGAGGAAGTACTCTGCGAGAGGAGCGATGTCTTCTTTCCGCTCGTGCAACAGCGGCACCTGAAGCGTGATCACGTTCAGTCGGTACAGAAGGTCCTCGCGGAAGCGCCCGGCCTTCACCTCCTCGCGCAGGTCCTTGTTGGTCGCGCTGATGACGCGTACGTCGACCGTGAGCAGGTTCGTCCCGCCGACGCGGCGGAACTCTCCCGTCTCGAGGAAGCGCAGCAGTTTCGGCTGGATCGCCGGGCTGATATCCCCCACTTCGTCGAGGAAGAGCGACCCGCCGTTGGCCACTTCCACCAGCCCCTGCTTCGTGGTGTACGCGTTGGTGAACGACCCCTTTTCGTGGCCGAACAGCTCGCTCTCGAGCAGGGCGTCCGGCAGCGACGCGCAGTTCAGCGCAACGAAGGGGCGGGTGTTCCGGGGGCTGCGGCGATGGATCAATCCCGCAATGAGCTCTTTGCCGGTGCCGGAGGCGCCCTGGATGAGGACGAACGAGTCGCTCGCTGCGAACCGGGTCGCACTCTCCAGAAGCTTCACGAACGTGGGGCTCTCTCCGATGATGTCGGGGCTTCCGCTCTTCCGCGTCAACTCGCTCTTCATCAGCTTGTTGTCGATGAAGAGCTGGCGCCGCTCGATGGCGCGGTGAATGGTGTTGTACAGCTCGTCGATGTCGTATGGCTTGGCGAGGAAATCGTACGCGCCGAGCTTGATCGTCTGGATTGCGGTCTTGACGTCGGCGTAATTGGTGAGGATGATGACCTGCGTGGTCGGCGAGTATTCCTGGACGAACTTCAGCACTTCGATGCCGCTGACCCTGGGCATGCGGACGTCGAGCAGAATGACGTCGTATACCTTTGCCTGGATCCTGTTGATGGCTTCGCCGCCATCGGCCGCGGTGTCAACGACGAATTCGTCGGACTCGGTCAGCTCTCCCTCGAGGATCGCGCGCAGCGCCTCTTCGTCGTCGACGATCAGGAGATTGGATTTGGTTGGCATGGCCAGACTGCTCCCCACTCTCGTGAGCTGTCGCGGGCCGGTCGCGGGAGTCCCCCTTCAACAGGAACGCCGCGCGACGGATGTCCTTCCGGGCCGTGGAGCGACTGAACGGCGCCGGCGTTACGGCGTGAGAACGCGTTCGATCGTCGTGAGCAGATCGACGAGATCATACGGCTTGCTGACGAAGTCGTCCGCCCCAAGCTTCTTCGACTCGATGGCGTTCTTCAGGTCGGCGAACGCGGTCAGCATGACAACCTTCGTGCCGGGATGGTTCTGACGGATGTGCTTCAGGACCTCGAAGCCGCTCACGCGTGGCATCTTGATGTCGAGAAGGACCAGGTCAAAACGCCCTTTATCAAGCACCCCGATCGCCTCATCACCGTCGGACGCCGACTTGATGTCATATCCTTCGTTGACCAGCTCACTGCTCAGAACTGTTCGCAGCGCATCTTCATCATCGACAACGAGGATCGAACCTTTGCTGGCCATCAGCATGTACTCCAGAGGTAACTGTTCGGGTCGCCGTCTGTCGGCGCTTCCGCATTCCCGCTAAATATCTGCTAATTATAGGCAAAGAACGCGTGAAAATCAACCGATTCCGGGGGGTTTGCATATCGCGCACGCAATGAGTATGTTTTCTGATGAACCCGCGCGACCCGATCCTCCTGCTCTTCGTGGACCACGACACCAGTTACATGGCTGTCGCGCAGCACCTCCTCACCAAATACCAGGCCCGCAAATTCAGCATTCTTTGGCGGCAGGATGGCCCCTCGGCGCTCGAAATGCTCCAGCAGCGCAAGGGCATTCACATGCTGATCGTCGACTATTATCTCCCCGAGATGAACGGACTCGACTTCATCCGTGAGATCAAGGCACGAAATATCGACGTTCCGGCCATTTTCCTGACATCCGGACGGGATTTCCGGATTGCTATCGAGGCCATGCGGCTCGGCGTGGAAGACTATCTGGTCAAGGATGAAGCGGTGGATTCGGTCCTCCCCCGCACGATCGTGAACATCCTCGACCGCGTCCACCTGAAACAGCGCATCGCGCAGCAGCAGCGTGCGGACCTGATCGCGCGGAAGCAGACGGACGCCATCAAGGAGCTGGTTGTGACCGTCTGCCACGAGTTCAATAACCCGTTGGCAGCCATCAAGATCAGCACCGACATCCTCCGGCGCAACAAGCTGTCCTCGGACGACGCCAGGCGCGTCGCCGAGCTGGATTCAGGGATTTCGACCGTTGAGCACGAGATCAGTCGCCTCCGGGACATCAATTTCGAGCGGTCGGACCAGGTGGAAATGCGTTGATGGCCGCGCGTTGACGGTGGCGACGGACCGGCGGTCTGACGGGGTGGAGGCGGTGCGATGACAAGGCGCGCAAGGACTGTAGGGTGTGGCCCGGTCGATGCAGCTTGCGTTTCTGGCGGGGGATTCATATATTAGATTTCATAGAAACTCGAAAAGGCATGGCTCGAAGCAAGGCATACCTGGCCAAGAAGCTCTTTCTTGCCCCTCCGCGATAGACAGCTACGTGTCCCGCCCGCCGGCGGGACACTTTTTTTTGCCCCTGCATGAAGGTTCGGGACGTCGCCGCAATTCTTGAAGAGTGGGCCCCCCCGGAGATTGCGTGGGAGGGCGATAATGTCGGCCTCCAGGTCGGACGCCGAGATGACCCCGTCCGGGGCATTCTTGTGGCTCTCGAAGTTACGGATGAAGTCATCCGGGAAGCGCGAAGGCGCAGGGCGTCGCTGATCGTGAGCCATCATCCGTTGGTGTTCCGGCCGCTCAGGGCTGTCGCGACCGACATGCCCGAAGGCCGGCGGATCGCCGCGCTGTTGCGGCATGGCATCGCGCTCTATGCGGCGCATACGAACCTGGACTTCGCCGCGGGCGGAACGAGCTTCGTCCTCGCTGAACAGCTCGGGATCACCGGAGCGAAGTTCCTGCGCACTCCGTACCGGGTTCAGAAGAAGATCGTGACGTTCGTCCCTGAGGCGGACGTCGAGCGTGTCGCAGGTGCGATGGCGGATGCGGGAGCGGGAGTCATCGGGGATTACGATGCGTGCTCCTTCCGCATTGTGGGCGAGGGCACGTTCAGAGGAAACGCGGCCGCGAACCCCGCCGTGGGACGCCGCGGCATCCTGGAGCGCGTGCGCGAGATACGTCTGGAGATGCTCGTCCAGGGCCCGAGAGTGGCTGACGTTGTCACTGCCCTCCGCGCGGCGCATCCGTACGAGGAAGTGGCCTATGATGTCTACCCCGTGGAGACTCCGAGCCGCGAGTATGGCATGGGCGTCGTCGGCGACCTGGATCGGCCGCTGAAGCTTCGCGCGTTTCTCCAGCGCGTCCGGCGTTCGCTGGGCATCCCTCATCTCCGCTACACGGGAGCACCGGAACGGGTGGTGCGCCGGGCCGCCGTGTGCGGCGGGAGCGGAGCAGAGCTGTTGCCCGCGGCCATCGCCGCCGGCGCAGACGCGTTTGTCACGGCAGACGTGAAGTACCACGCATTTCATGACAGCACCGGCGCGATCGCGCTGATCGATGCGGGACACTACGAGACGGAAGTCCCCGTCGTCCGGTCGCTCGCGCGCCGCCTCGCAGTGCGGCTGCGCGGGTCGGGCATCCCGGTGTCGTCGACACGAGTGAGAACGAACCCGGTTCGCTGGGCGTAAGAAACACAGTCGAGGAGCAAGCGTTGGAAGACAAGTTACGGAATCTCTGGGCGTTGCAGCAGGTCGACCTGCACCTTGATGAGCTCGAAGAACTGAAAGGTGATCTTCCGGGCGCGGTCAGGGCCCTCGAAGAGAAGAGGGCGGCGTTGCAGGCGGAGGTCGACAAGCTCGACGGCACGATGCGCGACGAGTTCACGCAGCGCGAGCAGGCCGACAACGACATCATCACGCAGAAGCAGAAGCTGGAGAAGTACAAGGGCCAGCAGCTCTCCGTCCGCACCAACCGCGAGTATGACGCCCTGACGCGGGAGATGGACCTCGCCACCGAAACGATCACGCGCCGGGAGAAAGAAGTCACCGAGCATGAGACCCGGGCCACGGTCGCGCGAGACGAAGCGCAGCTGAAGCGCGAGGAACTCGCGGGGCTGCAGGCACAGCTGGACGAAAAGCGCGTCGCGCTGGCCGAGGTGTCCAAGGCGAACGAGGCGGAGGAGATGAAGTTCCGCCACGAACGCGACAAAATTCTGGTGCGTGTCGCCAAGGGCGACCTCGCCACGTACGAGCGCATCAGGCGGGCGAAGAAGGGGAAAGCGGTCGTCCCGGTGAAACGGGGCGCCTGCGGCGGCTGCTTCAACCGCGTCCCCCCCCAGAGGATTCTCGAGCTCCGTCAGAACGCCCGCGTGCATACGTGTGAACGCTGCGGAAGGATCCTGGTCTCCGACGAGATCACCGAGCCCCGCGCGGCGAACGCGTGACCTGGTATGCCTATACCGACGGGGCATCGAGGGGCAACCCCGGAGACGCCGGCGTCGGTGTGATCGTCAAAGATGAACAGGGCCGGACGGTCCTGTCGGTTCACGGATTCATCGGGCGAACGACCAACAACGTCGCCGAGTATACGGCCTTCAAGACGCTTCTGGAGCGGCTGCAGGCCGGGCAGTGCACGAAGCTCGTGGTCCACTCCGATAGCGAGCTGCTGGTCCGCCAGATCAACGGCCAGTACCGCGTCAAGGACCCGGGGCTGAAGAAGCACCACGAGGAAGTCAGGCGGCTCATCTCGACCCTCCCCTGCGAAGTGGAGGTGCGCCATATCCCGCGAGAACAGAATAGCGAGGCCGACCGGCTCGCGAACCAGGGGATCGACTCGCTCGTCCCTGTGCCGGCGTCAGGCCCACAGAGTTGATAATTCACTAAAACAACAACTGCGCAGGTCGGGCAGCCGCATCCCGCGTGTGACGCGGGGTGAGGAAAGTCCGAACTCCGGAGAGCAGGGTGCCCCGTGAACAGCGGGGGACCCGTTCGCGCAAGCGGACGGGGACGGACAGTGTCACAGAAAACATACCGCCCCGCCATCCCGTACAGCGGGATGGCGGGGTAAGGGTGAAAAGGCGAGGTAAGAGCTCACCGCCCCCGCAGTGATGCGGGGGGCACGACAAACCCCACCCGGAGCAAGACCAAATAAGGGAGGAGAAGCTGCTCGCTTCACATCCCGCGCGAGCGGGATACACTCCCGGGTAGGTCGCTTGAGCCGTAGAGCAATCCACGGCCCAGAGAAATGGCTGCCTCTTCCGCCATCGGGCGGAACAGACAGAATTCGGCTTACAGACCTGCGCCGTTCCCCGAAGCCCCGCCCGCGCGGTGGGGGCCTCGGGGACGCATGAGCGATGGAGAAGACTCGTGCCTACGGGAATCAAGGAGTACCGGTGGTCTCTCGCCGGCCCTCCTGATGCAGCTGTCGTCGCTCGCCTGTCAAAAGAAATCAACGTACCGGAACCGATCGCCCGCATCCTCGTCGACAGGGGCATCTCGACCTACGACGAGGCCAAGCTCTATTTCCGGCCCTCCCTGGAACATCTGCATGATCCGTTCCTGCTCGACGGGATGGATGCGGCTGTCCAGCGCATCCTCCGCGCGCTCGAGCACGGCGAGCGGCTCCTGGTGTTCGGGGACTATGACGTTGACGGCACCAACGGCGCAGCGATGCTGTACCTGTTCTTCAAGGAGCTGGGGGCGCCGGTCGAGTACTACATCCCCGACCGCATCAAGGAAGGGTATGGAATCTCGCGGCAGGGCATCGACCTGGCGGTGGATGACAGGGTGTCGGTGTTCATCGCGGTCGACTGCGGCATCACGGCAGTAGATCAGATCGCCTACGCCCGGAGCAGGGGGCTGGACGTCATCATCTGCGACCACCATGAGGCGGGACCGGTTCTCCCCGACGCGGTCGCGGTCCTGGATCCGATCAAGCCTGGCGACACCTACCCCTTCAAATCTCTCTCTGGATGCGGCGTGGGGTTCAAGTTCATCCAGGGCGTCGCGAAGGCTCTCGGCCGCGAGTCGCTGACCCATTCGTACCTGGGCTTCGTGGCACTCGCCAGCACGGCGGACATCGTCCCGCTCGTCGGCGAGAACCGCGTCCTGACCCGGCTCGGGCTGGAACAAATCAACTCCGATCCGCGGCCCGGATTCAAGGCATTGATCGAAAGCTCGGGGCTCAAGGTCGGGCAGATCAACACGGGCCAGATCGTCTTCGTGCTCGGTCCGCGCATCAACGCCGCCGGGCGACTGGGCGACGCGATGCGCGCCGTGCGGCTGCTGACCGCCACCGATCCCGACCAGGCGCGCGAGCTTGCCGCGGTCCTGGAAGATGAGAATCGCAACCGCCGGAAGATCGACGAAGACACTTTTGCGAACGCGCAAATGATCGTCGAGGAACAATTCGACGTCGACGACGTCGCGGCAATTGTCCTCCATCAGGAACACTGGCATCCCGGCGTGGTCGGCATCGTCGCTTCGCGCATGGTCGAGAAGTACTACAAGCCGTCCATCATGATGGCGACAGTCGACGGCGTCGCGAAAGGGTCGGCGCGCAGCGTCAACGGCTTCGACATCTATGAAGCGCTCCGCCGGTGCGAGGACACGCTCATCCAGTTCGGCGGACATAAGTACGCCGCGGGCCTGACCGTGGAGGTCAACAAGGTCGGCGAGTTCCGCGAGGCGTTCGTCGGAGCCGTACGGGCGATGATGACCGAAGAGCACAGAACGCCCGAGATCCACATCGATACCGAAATCAACCTGAGCGAGGTGACCCCCCGGTTCGTGAAGATCCTGAGGGAGTTCGCACCCTTCGGGCCGGGCAACATGAAGCCGGTGTTCCTGGCCAGAAATCTTGAAGTGGTCGGCACACCGCGGATCGTGGGAAAGAACCACCTCCGGTTCCGCGTGCGGCAGGACGGAACGATGATCGATGCGATCGGGTTCGGCCTCGGGGATTATCTCCCCCGCGTGGCGGACGGGAAGCACGACCTCTCCTGTGTGTTCAACATCGACGAGAACGACTGGACGCCGCCGAACGGCATGCGATCCCAGGGGCCGTCGACGCAGCTGAAGATCAAGGACCTGAAGTAAGTACAGCATTCAAAGGAGGACCTACGCATGTCGGGCCATTCTAAATGGGCCACCATCAAGAGGAAGAAGGGCGCCACGGACGCAGCCAGAGGCCGTCTGTTCACCCGGCTGATCCGCGAAATTACCATCGCCGCCCGGAACGGGGGTGGCAACCCCGAAGGGAACCCGCGCCTCCGCCTGGCCATCTCGGCAGCCAAGGCCGCGAACATGCCGGCGGACAACATCAAGCGGGGCATCCAGAAGGGCACAGGAGAGCTGCCGGGCACCACGCTCGAGGAAGTCACGTTTGAAGGGTACGGGCCGGGCGGCGTCGCCATCATCGTCGAAGCCGTGACGGACAACAACAACCGCACAGTGTCGGAGATGCGGCATATCTTCTCGCGACACAACGGGAACATGGGCGGCAGCGTTGCCTGGATGTTCAGCCGCAGGGGCACGGTCACCATCCCGCGGGGCGGCAAGAACGCAGCACTCACGGAAGATGACCTCCTCGGCCTGATCCTTGACGCGGGAGCCGACGATCTGCACACGGACAGCGACTCGTTCACGGTCACCACGTTACCCCAGGCGTTCGACGCGGTCCGCAAGGCGCTCGAAGAAAAAGGCATCGCCGTCGAAAACGCGTCGCTCGCCATGGTCGCGCAAAACACGGTGAAGTCCGGCGGCAAGGATGCCGAGCAGCTCCTGAAGCTCATGGAGGCGCTCGAGGAACACGACGACGTCCAGAACGTCTACGCGAACTTCGACATCGATGACAAAGAGCTCGCCGCGCTCGGGGCGTGAGAGCGAAGAGCCGGCGACGATCGTCCTCGGGGTCGACCCCGGGACGCTGGTCACGGGATACGGGCTCGTCGCGCGCACGGCATCGGGACTCAGCGCTGTCGCATACGGGACCATCCGGAACGCCGGCGCCGACAGCATGCCGCTCCGCCTCCGCCGCATCCACGACGGACTGCGCGAGCTGATCGAGAAGCATCACCCCGACGAGTTCGCCATCGAAAGCGCATTCTACGGGAAGAATGCCCAGTCAGCCTTGAAACTCGGGCACGCCCGAGGCGTCTCCATCCTCGCCGCCGTCGACAAGGAAATCCCGACCTCGGAGTACGCGCCGCGGGAGGTCAAGAAATCCGTTGTGGGAAGCGGGACGGCCTCCAAGGAGCAGGTCCGCTACATGGTCACGACAATGCTGAACCTCGAGAAAGGAACGCTGGCGCTGGATGCATCTGACGCGCTGGCTGTCGCGATCTGCCACCTCCAGCATCTCTCCCGTCCGGCGCGCCCGTTCCGCGACTGGAAGTCCTACATCGCTGCCCATCCCGAACGCGTGGCCCGATGATCACTCTTCTCCGGGGGACTCTCCTGTCAAAGGCTCCGACCGAAGCGGTTGTGGATGTCGGAGGCGTGGGCTACGGCGTGCAGATCCCCGTCTCGACGTTCGAAGCCATCGGCGACACGAACACCGCCGTCACGCTGCACACCTACCTGCATGTCCGCGAGGACGCACTCGTCCTCTACGGTTTCGCGACCGAAGAGGAACGCGACACATTTCGCCTGCTCATTTCCGTGAACGGGATAGGGCCGAAGATGGCCCAGGGAATCCTCTCGGGAATCGGCGTGAAGGATCTCAAGGATTGCATCGCTCGGGGGAACGTCTCGATGCTCACCACGGTCCCAGGCGTCGGAAGAAAGACCGGCGAGAGGCTGGTCATGGAGCTGCGGGAAAAGATCGGGCGGGTCGACCAGGACATGCGCCACTCCGCCAGGGCGGGCGACGAGCAGAGCCGGATTCGGTCGGAAGCCCTGCTGGCCCTTGCCTCCCTCGGCTACACCAGGCAGGTTGCCGAAAAGGCCCTCCGGGCCGCGCTCCAGGAACCCGACATACCATCGACCATCGAGGGGTTGATCAAGTCCGCCCTCCGCCACGCGACGGGTGCCTCATGAACATGACCAACCTCGACACCACGCGTGTCCTCACGAGGCAGGCCGCATGACCCGGCCCGACTCAACATCCCCCGACAGGCTCGAAGGCGACGCCGACTTCGATCGCGCACTCCGGCCGGGCACGTTCTCGGAATTCGCGGGCCAGGAAAAGATCACCCAGAACCTGAAAGTGTTCATCGCGGCGGCGCGGCAGCGCGGTGAGCCGCTGGATCACGTCCTCCTGACGGGCCCGCCGGGATTGGGCAAGACCACGCTCGCCCACATCATCGCAAACGAAATGGGGACCACCCTGAAAGCCACCTCGGGGCCGGTCCTGGACAAGCCCGGCGATCTTGCGGGCCTCCTCACCAACCTGCGCGAGGGTGAGGTCCTCTTCATAGACGAGATCCACCGCCTCAATCCCGTTGTCGAAGAGTATCTCTACGCGGCGATGGAAGATTTTCGGCTCGACATCATGATCGACTCCGGGCCGAGCGCGCGGAGCATCCAGCTCGCACTCCCGAAATTCACGCTCATCGGCGCGACGACCCGGGCCGGACTGCTCACCTCCCCCCTGCGCGCGCGCTTCGGCGTGAGCAACAGGCTCGATTACTATGATGCCCGGACGCTCGGCGCGATCATTCTCCGCTCCTCGAAGCTGCTTCAGGTCGCCGTACAACCCGAGGGCGTCGAGGAAATCGCGCGCCGCTCCCGCGGGACGCCGCGTATTGCCAACCGACTGCTCCGGCGCTGCCGCGATTTCGCCCAGGCCGACAAAGCGATGGCGCGCCACAGGGGCGTTATCACGCGCGATGTCGCCGACTACTCGCTGAAAGCTCTCGAGGTGGACGAACACGGCCTCGACGACATGGACAAACGCATCCTGCTCGCCATCATTCAGAAGTACGGCGGCGGACCCGTCGGCATCACCACGATCGCCGTCGCAGTGGGCGAGGAAGCGGGAACCATTGAAGAGGTCTACGAACCCTACCTGATTCAGGAAGGATTTCTGAAGCGTACCCCCCGCGGCCGCGAAGTGACCCGGCTCGCCTACCAGCATCTCCGTCAGCGTCCGCCCGGGCCGGATGCTCCGTCCTTGTTCACACCCGATGAGCAGGCGTAAGCCGCACTCTCCCCTCCGAGTCCCGACATCGGCCGGGTTCGCCCTCGACTACTCCAATGCCGCCGACATTCATCGCCTTCTTCCGCCGCTCCCCCGCTTGTTCTACCTGCGCCCGACGCTCACCGTAGCCCGCGATCTCCCGGGCAAGTACCTCGTTCGCAGGTCTGGCAAAGGTCTGCTGATCGCCCGTATCGTTGAGGTGGAGGCATACCTGGGTTCGCGCGACCCCGCAAGTCATGCCTTCCGCGGACAGACGGCCCGCAACGATGTCATGTTCTGGAAAGGCGGACATCTGTACGTCTACTTTACGTACGGGATGCACTTCTGCTGTAATGTGGTGACAGAGAAGGAAGGGAAAGGCATGGCGGTCCTCATTCGCGCCGGGGAGCCGGTTGCGGGCCTGACGGCGATGATGCGACGGAGGAGGACGTCAGACCCGGCGCTGCTCTGCAGCGGGCCGGCGCGGCTCTGCCAGGCCATGGGGATAGGACGGAAAGAGAACGGGACTGACCTCTGCAGGAAGGAAATCTGGATAGCCGGCGATCCGGAGGTCGCCGCGGGCACCACGCGCACCCGGGGCGTCAAACTGGACAGGTCGACACGGATCGGGATCAGGGAGGGCAGGGAACACCGCTGGCGGTTCTACATCAAGGGGAACCCGCACGTGTCGAAGGGCCGTCCGTCAGGGCCAGACGGACAATGGGACCGGCCATCGGGGCTGGACGAGCGACAGGGCCCGCCATCAGGGTCGGACGAGCGAGGAGGCCGGCCAACCGGGTAACACGGGCGTCGTTTGCCAGTCGTCCTCTGCATCCTCGTCGCCCTGGACGTTGGGCGTTAGCGTTCCGGACGAGCCCCCAACTTCAAACCCAGTTCACGCTTCAGAAAATCCCCCGTTGAAGATCCCCGTGCCTTCATGAGTTCCTCGGGGGTCCCCACGGCCACAATTTTCCCTCCATCGCGCCCCCCGCCCGGACCGAGGTCGATCACCCAGTCGGCGGACTTGATCACGTCCAGGTTGTGCTCGATCACGATGACCGTGTTCCCCTTCTCCACCAGCTTGTTCAGGACGTTCAGGAGCAGCCGGATGTCCTCGAAATGCAGCCCGGTTGTCGGTTCGTCCAGAATGTAGAGCGTGTTTCCGGTCCCGACCTTCGAAAGCTCGGTGGACAGCTTCACGCGCTGGGCTTCGCCGCCGCTGAGCGTCGTTGCCTGCTGCCCGATCGTGATGTAGCCCAGCCCCACATCCGACAGCGTCTGCAGCTTCCGTTTGATGCCGGGGATGTCCTGGAAGAACCCCAGCGCGGCTTCCACGGTCATGCCCAGCACATCGGCAATCGACTTTCCCTTGTAGAGAACCTGCAGCGTCTCGCGGTTGTACCGCTTCCCCTTGCACACTTCGCACAGGACGTAGACATCGGGAAGGAAGTTCATCTCGATCTTCCGGAGTCCATCGCCCTCACAGTGCTCGCACCGCCCGCCCTCGACGTTGAAACTGAACCGCCCCGGCTTGTATCCGCGGATCTTCGCCTCGGGCATCTGTGCGAAGATATCCCTGATCAGCCCGAACAGCCCCGTATATGTCGCGGGGTTGGACCGCGGCGTGCGGCCGATCGGCGACTGATCGATGTCGATCACCTTGTCGATATGCTCGATCCCCTTGATCGACTTGTACGGAAGCGGAACGAGTTTCGCCCCGTAGAACTTCCGGGAGAGAATCCTGAAGAGCGTCTCGTCGATCAGCGATGACTTGCCTGACCCGCTGACACCCGTCACGGTGATGAACGAGCCGAGGGGAATCCGGAGAGTCACGTCCTGCAGGTTGTTCCCGGTCGCACCTTCGAGCACGACTGCCTTTCCGTTCCCTTTCTTCCTCTCCGCCGGGATCTCGATCTTGCGCTTCCCTCTCAGGTAGTGCGCCGTGTAGGAGATCGGCTCGAACGGACTACCTTCGGACGTGAGGAGCGGGTTCTCCAGGGCCAGCTCACCGGGAGCGCCGGTGGTGACGCGGTATCCGCCGTGGACGCCGGCACCCGGGCCGAGGTCGACGACGAAGTCTGCATTCTCGATCATCTCCTTGTCGTGCTCGACCACGATCAGTGTGTTGCCGAGGTCCCGGAGAGCCTTCAAGGAATGGATCAACCGCACATTGTCCCGCTGATGGAGGCCGATGCTCGGCTCGTCAAGGATGTACAGGACGCCGACAAGCTGCGACCCGATCTGGGTCGCCAGCCGTATGCGCTGTGCCTCCCCGCCCGAGAGGGTCCGTGCCGGACGATCAAGCGTAAGATAGTCGAGCCCGACGTTGAGAAGGAACTCCAGCCGCTGCCTGATCTCCTTCAGCACAGGGGCCGCGATGATGCTCTGCCGCTCGGAGAGCCGGAGGTTCTTGAAAAACGGGACCGCGTCCACGATCGGCAGCGAGACCACGTCCGCGATCGAGTGTCGCGCGGCGGTGGCGTCGTCGACGAGCCGGATGGCAAGGTTTTCTTTCTTGAGCCTCCCCCCCTTGCACTCCTTGCAGGGCTGGGCGTTCATGTACGCCTCGACCCATTCCCGGATGCTGTTGGAGCTGGTCTCCTGGTACTGGTGCTTCAGGATATCCAGGATGCCGGTGAACCGGTGCCGGTATGTGACGGTCCTCCCGCTTGCGTACCGGTACTCGATCTCGAATTTCTCGTCGCCGCCACCGTTGATCAGCACTTCCCTGGCGCGCTTTGACAGCTTCTTCAGCGGCGTGTCGAAATCGAACCCGTACCGCTTGCCCACCCCCTTCACCTGGCTGAACATCCAGGTCTGGCGGGGCTTGCCGAAAGCCGCAATCCCCTCGTCGTTGATCGTTTTGTCGTCGTCAGGGATGATCAGCGAGAGATCGAACTCCTTCACCTCGCCGAGTCCGTTGCAGGTCGGGCACGCGCCGTACGGTGAGTTGAACGAAAACGAATTCGGCGCCGGATCCTCGTAGCTGATGGAGCAGGTCGGACAGGCGAGATGGCTGCTGTAGAGACGGTCGCCGCCCGAGGACTCCCGGGAACCGGAGGAACCGTTCTGAGTCGGCGCCTTCTTCTTCGCTCGCGCACTCTTCTTCGCCGCGTCGCCTGACAGTGTCAATCCGTTGTCCGCAACGTGCGCAATGAGCACGCCCCCGCCGAACCGCAGCGCCACATCCACCGAATCGGAAATGCGCGCCCTCGCCTCCCTCTTCGCAACTATGCGGTCGACCACGATTTCGATGTCATGTACTTTGTACCGGTCCGCCTGCATCCCCTTCTCGATTTCGCGGACCACCCCGTCGATCCGGACCCGCAGGAACCCGTCGCGCAGGATCTCCTCGAACAGCTCCCGGTAGTGCCCTTTGCGTCCGCGCACAACCGGGGCCAGGATATCCACCCGCGTACCCTCCGGGAGCTCCAGGAGGCTGTCGATGATCTGATCGGCCGTCTGCTTCTGTACCGGCCTTCCGCACTTGTAGCAGAACTGTATCCCTGCTCTCGCGAAGAGCAGCCTCAGGTAGTCGTAGATTTCCGTGACGGTTCCGACCGTGGACCGCGGGTTCGGGCTGATGCTCTTCTGCTCGATGGAGATGGCGGGACTGAGGCCTTCGATGTAATCGACGTCGGGCCGTTCCATGACGTCCAGAAACTGGCGGGCATACGCAGAGAGGCTCTCGACGAACCGGCGCTGGCCCTCGGCGTAGATCGTGTCGAAGGCGAGGCTGGATTTCCCCGACCCGGATAAACCCGTGACCACGACGAGCTTTCCGCGCGGGATCTCGAGGTCGATGTCCTTCAGGTTGTGCTCACGCGCCCCGCGGATGACGATCGCGTCGCGGATGGACTCATCCCGGGCATTGTCGGTGCTGCCTGAGGGTCCCGGAGCGGGTATGTGCGTCGGGCGTGCCATAGTCTGTGGGTGCGACGGTCGTTCGAACCGTTACATCATCTTCTCGCGCTTGTTCAGGTACGCGACAAGCGCTGTGTCGAACGGCGTCGAGGTGTCCATGAGGACATAGTCGATGTGGTGCTCAAGGCATTGCTTGCGGTAGCGGTCCAGGAATCCCTTCATCGCCTCGCGGTACGCGCGCTCGATCTGGTGCGGCTGGGTCGTCAATCGCTCGCCGGTCTCGAGGTCCTGCACCACGGCATCGCCGCCGAGGGCGAACGACCGCTCGAGGGGATCGAGCACCTGCATGACGATCACCTCGTTCTTCTTGTAGCGGAAGTGTTTCAGGGCGGCCATGACCGTCTCGGGTGAATCCAGCAGGTCGCTCAGGACAATGACCAGGCCGCGTCGCTTCACCCGGTCTGCCACCTGGTGGAGCGCCTTGCCGGCACCCGTTCGGCCCGACGCGCTCGCGTTCTGCAGAGCGATCAGGATCTGCCGGAGATATCCATGTGTGGCGTGTGGGGGCAGATACGACGTCAGAGACTCATCGAACATCGCAAGCCCGACCGCGTCCTGCTGCTTCACCATCATGAAGGCGAGCGCGGCGGCAAGCGACGAGGCATATTCGAGCTTCGACATCCGCCCCTCGGAGGCATATGCCATCGAGCGGCTCGTGTCCAGGATCAGGTAGCCTTTGAGGTTGGTCTCTTCCTCGTACCGCTTGACGTAGTGGCGGTCGGTCTTTCCGTACAGCTTCCAGTCGATGTGTTTGATCTCGTCCCCGGGCATGTAGGGACGATGCTCGGCGAACTCGACGCTGAAGCCGCGGTACGGACTGCGGTGGAGCCCGGTGATGAAGCCTTCCACGACCAGACGGGCGCGGAGCTCCATATTCGCCAGGCGCGAGACGACATGAGGCTGGAGATAGTGGCGGTATGTTTCCGACATCACTTCTTCGGTCGTGCGGACGCGACCTGGGGCTTCTTCTCCTCGGTCGGCGGCGGGAGCAAATCCTCCGGCGACCTGCCGAGGTTGTTCAACTCGAATCGTGCGGAAACGGCCATTTCGTGCTGGGGGTACTTCTCGAGGAAGCGCTGGTACGCAGCCCGGGCGCTGTCCACGTTCCCGAGCTGATTGTTGTAGATGTATCCGATCAGGAACATCGAGACAGCCGCCTTCTCCCCCCCGGGATAGGCATTGACGTACCGCTGGTAGGCGTCGATGGCCTGCTGAAATTCCTGGGACTCGTTGTTGTACGTTGCTGCGACGCTGAAGAGCGCCCGTTCCGCTTCCGGGGTGCCCGGATAGCCGTCGGCAACACCCTGCATGGCTTCTATCCCCGGGGCGAAGACGCTCGCGAGCTGATCGGGGGAGCTGACCGTGTCAGCCGCCGTCCGGGCCTGAGCAAGCAGCTGCTCGGCACGCTGGATGGCCTCCTCAGGGGTCGGTTTCGAGCATCCGACGAGCGTGAGAAAAACGAGTGCGACGACTGCGGTCTTCATCTGAACATCCTCCGGTGATGCGGAATACTGTACGTCGGAAATCTGGTAGGTCGACAGGCAACTCCTCCCCCCTGCAAGAAATCTGTATGAATCCGGGCGGGCTGAGTACGACACAGCAAATTACCCAAAAAGGGGCTTAGAATCAACGAGCGGGGGGGCGAAGGAGCCTTGAGGTCAGGACGGCGCGTCGGATCGTTCGAGGACCGCGGCAAAGAACCCATCTGTACCGGCCTCATGCGGGAGGAGGAACATATAGGGGGAAGATTTCAAGGGAATGCCGAGCGACCCCACGATGTCCGGAGCGGGGATCAGGCGGAACCCGGCATGCTTATCGAGGAACCGTTCAACCACCCCCTCGTTCTCGCGGCGAAGAAGCGTGCACGTTGCATATACCAGCCGGCCGCCGGGCTTGACGACTCTGCAATATCTCTCCAGGAGTGCATACTGCAACTCGCTGAGCGATGTGGAGTACCCCTCCGAAAAGCCTGTCTTTGCTCCGGGGTTGCGGCGGTACGTTCCTACACCCGAACATGGGGCGTCGATGAGAAGCACGTCAGCTGTTCCATCCATGCCCGGATCCGGATCTGCATCCACCCCGACCACAGCGTCGCGGATGATGTCCGCCCCCGAACGCAGGGCTCTGGCCCGCAAGGATCGGAGTCGCGCAGCGTCGGAATCGAACGCGTGGATCGTCCCTTCACCTTGCATCAGCGCCGCCATGTGCAGCGACTTCCCGCCCGCCCCGGCACATGCATCAACCACGACGGAACCAGGCGCCGGGTTCGCCAGCATGGAAATGATCTGGCTCCCTTCGTCCTGCATCTCGAACATCCCGCCGCGATACGATTCAAGAGCGCCGGTATTTACGCGCTTCTCAAGTATGAGTCCTGCGGGGGAAAACCTGGTCGGAACGGAGGTGACGCCTTCACTCGCCAGCGCTGCCTGACACTCCTCGCGTGTACACCGGAGCGAGTTCACCCGTATCGTTGTAGGGGCCGGCGTATTGGAGGCCCTGCACATCTCCTCCGCCACCACTCCCCCGAACCGTTCCACCCATTCACGGACGATTTCCGAAGCAAGAGAGTACTCCAGGCTCATGCGCGCCACCGGGTCGCCGAGAATGTTGTCCGGCACCTTGGATGCACGGATCGCCTCGGCGAGCACCGACACGTCGCCGGTCGCTCCCACCATCCGCCAGAGGTCGGCCACATCGGGCAGGAGCGTGGCAGTCTCCTCATGGGCACGATGCAGCTGATGGGCAGTTATGAGTGCGATCGGCGGAACGGCCTGAACCCCACGAACCACACGTGCGTCACCTAGGTGACGCACATGTGTGACGGGCATCACGCCCGGGACCTGCGAAATACCCTGGCGGGCGTGGAATTCCAGGAGCGCGCGGTTTCGGAGGATATCGAAGTAGAGCTCGCTGATGAACCGGCGGTCGCGCGACCCGAGATACCGGCGGTCGCGCAGGAACCGGCCGGCCAACTGGTCGGCCGGCTCGCGCGACGACTCGAGCATCCCGAGGAGCTCGACCACGTGTCCGTAGAGCGAGATCCTGCGCACGGGTCAGTGGACCTCGGCCTTGATCGCCCTGGTGAACGCGATCAGCCCGTGCTCGTCCAACCCCACCTCCACGGTGTCCCCCTCCTTGACCTCGCCCGAGAGGATCCGCGACGAGAGCTCGTTCACGACGTGCTTCTGGATCACCCGCTTCAACGGACGCGCCCCGAACGTCGGGTCGTACCCGAGCTTCGCGAGCCACTCTTTCGCCTCATCCGTCACCACCATGGTGATCCCCTGCTTTACGGCAAGCTCCTCAACCCTCTTGAGCTGGAGCGTCACAATCTTGCGGATATCCTCCTGGCCCAGCGGCCTGAAGACGATGATCTCATCGATCCGGTTCAGGAACTCGGGCCGGATGGTCCGCTTGATCAGCTCAAGCAGCTCCTGCTTCAGTTCACCGAACTCGTTATCCCACCGCTCCCGTGCCATCGCTTCGGCGGTGATCCGCTCGCTGATCAGGTGCGAACCGAGGTTTGACGTCATAATGATGATGGTGTTCTTGAAGTCCACCGTGTGGCCTTTGCTGTCGGTCAGCCGACCCTCGTCTAGCACCTGGAGGAGGACGTTGAACACCTCAGGATGCGCCTTCTCGATTTCGTCCAGGAGGACGACCGAGTACGGCTTGCGCCGGACGGCCTCCGTGAGCTGCCCGCCTTCCTCATAGCCGACGTACCCCGGCGGCGCGCCGATCAGCCGTGAGACGGAGAACTTCTCCATGTACTCGCTCATGTCGATGCGGACGATGGCGTTCTCGTCGTTGAACAGGAACTCAGCCAGTGCGCGCGCGAGCTCCGTCTTCCCGACACCGGTGCTCCCCAGGAAGATGAACGACCCGATCGGCCGCTTCTCGTCCTGCAGGCCCGCGCGCGAGCGCCGGATGGCATCGCTGACTGCCCGGACGGCCTCATCCTGCGCGACCACGCGCTCGTGCAGGCGGTCTTCCAGATGCAGCAGTTTCGTCCGTTCGCTTTCCAGCATGCGGGTCACGGGAATGCCGGTCCACCGGGCCAGGATGTCGGCAATATCTTCTGCGTCCACCTCCTCCTTCAGCATCTTCCGGTCCTTCTGGACTTCCTGAAGCCGGCTGGAGGCCTCCCCGATCTCCTTCTCGAGCCCGGTGAGGACCCCGTAGCGCAGTTCCGCGACCTTTGCGAAGTCGCCCTCGCGCTCCTTGCGATCTGCCTCCTGCTTGACGGTCTCCACCTTCTCCTTCATTGCGCGGATGGACCGGATGAGGTCCTTCTCGACCTGCCAGTGCGCTCGAAGCATCTTCCGCTGCTCGTTCTGGTCGGCCAGCTCGGATTCGATCGCTACCAGCCGCTCCTTCGAGTGATCGTCCTTCTCCCGACGCACCGCTTCGCGCTCGATCTCGAGCTGCTTCACGCGGCGCTCAACCGTGTCCAGTTCCTCAGGCAGGGAGTCGATCTCGATCCTGAGTCGCGACGCTGCTTCGTCGACCAGGTCAATGGCCTTATCCGGCAGGAACCGGTCGCTGATATAGCGGTCGCTCAACTGCGCGGCCGCCACAATCGCCCCGTCCGTGATCCGGACCCCGTGATGCACCTCGTACCGTTCCTTCAATCCGCGGAGGATTGAGATGGTATCCTCGACGGAGGGTTCGTCCACCAGCACGGGCTGGAACCGGCGTTCGAGTGCCGGGTCCTTTTCGATGTACTTCCGGTACTCGTCGATGGTTGTGGCGCCGATTGCACGGAGCTCCCCCCGCGCGAGCGCAGGCTTCAGCATGTTCGCGGCGTCAACGGCACCCTGCGCGGCCCCGGCCCCGACGAGCGTGTGCAGCTCGTCGATGAAGAGGATGATCTCCCCCTCCGATTCAACCACTTCTTTCAGGAGCGCCTTCAGCCGTTCCTCGAACTGTCCGCGGAAGCTCGTGCCCGCGACGAGCGACCCCATGTCCAGCGCGATGATCCGCTTGCTCTTCAGCGTTTCAGGGACGTCCCCGTTCACGATGCGGACCGCGATGCCTTCGGCGATCGCCGTCTTACCGACACCCGGCTCGCCGATCAATACGGGGTTGTTCTTGGTCCGTCGCGCCAGCACCTGCAGGACGCGGCGGATTTCCTCATCGCGGCCGATGACCGGATCCATCTTCCCCTTCCGGGCGAGGTCGTTCAGGTCGCGGCCGTACTTCTCCAGCGCCCGGTACTTCTCTTCCGGCGTCTGGTCGGTCACGCGTTGGTTGCCGCGGATGTCCTTCAACGCCTGGAGCACCTTGTCGGGCGTGATGCCCTGCCCTTTCAGAAGCGCCTTCACAGGCCCATCGGGTCCATCCATCAAGCCAAGCAGCAAGTGCTCGGTGCTCACGTACTCGTCCTTCAGCGAACCAGCGTGCTTCTGGGCGCCCTCGAGGACGCGCCCCAGGCTCTGGGACATCCCGTGGTTCCCGAGCGATGCGCCGCTCACCTTCGGGAGCCGCTCGATCAGGGCGTTGATCTTGATTTTGATGGTATCCACGTTTGTGCCGAGCTTCCGCAGCAGCGGCACAACGGTCCCTTCCGGGTCCTGGATCAACGCCGCGAGCAGATGCTCCGGCTCGAGGACCTGGTTGCCGTAGCTGGAGGCGATCTCCTGCGATTGCTGGAGGGCCTCCTGAGATTTCAGTGTGAACTTGTTAAGATTCATGTGTTTGTTTTCCTTCCCGTGGACGGTCCTTCTTCTCGGAGGCGGCCCCTTCCCCGAAGTCGGCACCCTCCTTCGGCTCGGCACCTCCCTTTCGGTCAGTGTCGCCGCTTTCCTGCTCGGTCCACCGCTTCCCCGCCTTCTGCTCGATCACGATTTCCGTTGCGCGCTGCTTATCCACCGGTTGGAGGTCGTGAAGCACAGTGATGGCGGCACCCGATCCATCGTTCTTCGGAATCCATCCCAGAGCGATGGCGACGAAGAGAAGGATGCCGAGTCCAACCGCAAGCGCGATCAGCAGAATCCCTACAAGATCCATGGAGTCCTCACTGTACACAGAAGGCGAGGGATCTCCTCGCCTTCCGTTTCAGCCGCACGATAACGAATGGGTCGCGCCGTCCGGCGTCAGTTCCCCTTCTTGTCCTTGTCGTCGACGACTTCATACGTTGCGTCTTCGACCTTCTTGCCGCCTGGCTCGCCGCCGCCAGCCGGGCCGGACTGGGCCTGCTGGCCTCCTCCGGGACCCGCTCCGGGACCTGCCCCTGCGCCAGCCGCGGTCGCCGACTCATACATCTTGGTCGACGCCTCGTTCCAGGCCGTGTTCAGGCTTTCGATCGCCGCGCGGATCTGCTCGGAGGAGTTGCTCTTGATGGCCTCCCGGAGCTTCTCCGCCGCGCTCTCAACCTTTGCGCGTGCCTCGCCCTGCACCTTGTCGCCGAACTCCTTCAGCTGTTTGTCGGTCTGGAACAGCAGGTTGTCCGCCTGGTTTCTCTGGTCCACTTCCTCGCGGCGCTTGCGGTCATCCGCGGCGTGGGACTGGGCATCGGTCTTCATCTTTTCCACTTCTTCCTTGCTCAGACCGCTGGAGGAGGTGATGCGGATCGACTGCTCCTTCGCGGTGGCCTTGTCCTTCGCGGCTACGTGCAGGATGCCGTTGGCGTCGATGTCGAACGTGACCTCGATCTGCGGAATGCCGCGCGGTGCCGGCGGAATGCCGTCCAGATGGAACCGCCCGAGCGTCCGGTTGTCGTTCGCCATCGGCCGTTCTCCCTGAAGCACATGGATTTCGACGGATGTCTGGCTGTCGGATGCTGTCGAGAAAATCTCGCTCTTCTTCGTGGGGATCGTCGTGTTGGCGTCGATCAGCTTCGTCATGACGCCGCCCAGCGTCTCGATACCGAGCGACAGTGGCGTGACGTCGAGCAGCAGCACATCGGTCACGTCACCGGCGAGCACGCCGCCCTGGATCGCGGCGCCGACGGCCACGACTTCGTCCGGGTTCACTCCCCTGTGGGGCTCTTTCCCAAACAGCTCTTTCACGAGATCCTGCACCCGCGGGACACGCGTCATGCCGCCGACCAGGATGACTTCGTCGATCTGGTTCGGGTTCATTCCGGCATCTTTCAGCGCGCGCTCCACAGGCCCGATCGTCCGGCGCACGAGGTCGTCCACCAGCTGTTCGAACTTCGCCCGGGTGATGATCATGTTCAGGTGCTTTGGGCCGTCTGCCGTCGCAGTCACGAACGGGAGGTTCACCTCGGTTTGCATGAGCTGCGAGAGCTCCATCTTGGCCTTCTCGGCCGCCTCGCGGAGCCGCTGCAGCGCCATCGGATCCTTGCGAAGGTCCATGCCCTCCTGCTTCTTGAACTCCTCGGCGATATGGTCCACCAGCCGCTGGTCGAAGTTGTCTCCGCCAAGGTGGGTGTCGCCGTTCGTTGACTTCACCTCGAAGACACCTTCACCAAGCTCGAGGATCGAGATGTCGAACGTCCCGCCACCGAGGTCGTAGATGGCGACCTTCATGTCCTTGGACTTTTTGTCCAGACCGTAGGCAAGCGCCGCGGCCGTGGGTTCGTTGATGATGCGCCGCACGGTGAGTCCCGCGATCTCGCCGGCTTCCTTGGTGGCCTGGCGCTGCGCGTCGTTGAAGTACGCCGGGACGGTAATCACCGCCTCGGTGACCTTCTGACCGAGGTAGTCTTCGGCGGTCTGCTTCATCTTCTGCAGGATCATGGCGCTGATTTCCGGGGGGGAGTATATCCGGCCGCCGACATCCACGCGGGCCGTATTGTTGTCCCCGTGGACGACCTTATAGGGAACGAGCTTCATCTCCTCGTTCACCTCGTCATAAAAGCGTCCCATGAACCGTTTGATGGAGAAGACGGTGTTCTGTGAGTTGGTCACGGCCTGGCGTTTTGCCGCCTGCCCGACCAGCCGCTCGCCCGTCTTGGCAAAGCCGACGACGGATGGGGTGGTCCGTCCACCTTCCGAATTGGCGATCACAACCGGGTCCTTCCCCTCCATCACTGCGACAACGGAGTTCGTGGTCCCCAGGTCAATGCCGATAATCTTACTCATGTACGGTAGTCTCCTTCGTGGTCAAACCTGCGATGTAATCTCCTGTATAATAGGCCAAGAGACGTGCCAAAGTGTAAAAAGGAGCGAATAGTCACGTTAACCCTATAATCTACATAGAGTTAAGAGATCGCGAGTGCCCTGGCCACCGGGACAGGCCGTCTGTCATACCGGCAGTCTATTCATGCCAAGATGACGTTGTTTGCCATTCTGTCTGACAATCTTGCAGAAGGCGGCGGCAGGCCCGCTTGACTTTGCCTCCCGAGTGGCCTATACTTTTGCGATGTGACGGGCCAACGACTCCCCGAACTGAACGGAGACGCCTGTGGTAATGACAGAGGAAACACTACGGCAAGGGATCAAGGCCAGGCAGTTCGGCCGCAAGGTCTACACGTTCGAGACGATCGACTCCACGAACAACTGCGCCAAAGCTCTGGCAGGCTGCTTCGCTCAAGAGGGCACCGTTGTCTTTGCCGAACATCAGTCGGCGGGCAGGGGACGTCTGGGGCGTGCGTGGGAGGCCAACCCGAACGAGAACCTCATGTTCTCTGTGATCCTCCGCCCTTCGCTCTCCCCCGAGGCTGTGAACCTTCTCCCCCTTTATGCGGCCGTGGCCGTGGCCGCTGCCGTCGAGAAGACCACCGGACTTCGCGTCCAGTGCAAATGGCCGAACGACCTCCTGATTGACGGGAAGAAGTTCGCCGGCATCCTGCTCGAAGGCTCTCTCAAGCAGAGCTCCGTCGAGTATGTCGTGATCGGCATTGGCATCAATGTGAATCAGATGGAGTTTCCCCCGACATTGATGCAGAAGGCCACGTCGCTCAGGCTCAGCCTGGGCCGGGAGATCGACCGGCCGGCACTGTTCCGCGAGGTCATGAATTCCATGGAGCAGTACCACAGTACCCTTACCCCCAGCAAGTTTTCTGCGGTTGTTCCTCTCTGGACCACCCGGACCCAGATGCTGAATCGTCAGATCTCCATCGACCAGCAGGGCAGCGTCCTGAGCGGCATTGTGCGCGGGATCAGCCCGGAAGGCGGCCTCGTGGTCGCCCTCCCTGACAGAGAGCAGACCCTCTTCGCGGGCGACGTCACCATCCTCGAATCGTAACCATGCTGCTTGCTATCGATATCGGCAACACGCACACGGTCGTGGGCGCGTTCGAAGGAAGCCGCCTTGTCTCGGATTGGCGCATGGCGAGCCTTGCCACCAGGACCGCCGACGAGAACTGGCTGACCATCCGTAATTTCTGCAGCGAGACCGGGATCGACGCCCGGTCGTTCACCGGCGTGGGGATCTCTTCGGTCGTCCCCGACCTGACGGCCAACTTCGAAGCGATGTGCCGGAAGTATCTGAACGTGGAGCCCGTGACCGTCGGCGCGCATCTGGACCTCGGGATCAAAGTCCTGTATGCTGATCCAGGAGCCGTCGGCGCCGACCGGCTGTGCCATGCCGTGGCGGGGTACGCGGCCTACGGCGGACCGCTGATCATCGTCGATTTCGGCACGGCCACGACGTACGACGTGATCTCGAAGGATGGGGAGTACCTCGGAGGGGTCATTACGCTCGGCCTGGAATCGACAGCCGCCGAACTTCACCGCCGCGCTGCGAAGCTGCCGAAGATCGAGCTCCGGTTCCCGGAGGATGTCATCGGCCGCGACACGACGTCAAGCATGCAGGCGGGCGTCATGTACGGAGCGGTGGATGCCGTGGAGGGCACGGTCCGGCGGATCAGGCTGGAATTGGGCTCTCCCGCGCGCGTGATCGCGACGGGAGGCCTCGCGAAGGTCCTGGCACCCCACGCCCCTGTCATCGAGAAGGTCGAGCCCACCCTGGTCCTTGACGGGATCCGGATGATCTGGGAGAAGAACAGGCCGATTTGACGCTGCTTTCACGAACTTCCACATGTGCGTCACCTAGGTGACGCACGTGTGGACCGGGGCACGTGCTGGCCGGGACCGGGATGATCTGGGAGAGGAGCACACCGGACCGAGCGGAGACGAACACGCTTTGAGCCACACTTGAGTATGAATCGGCGACTAAAGAGTGCAATCCTGTGGACTCTCAGTCCACTGGACCGGTTTATCTGTACGATCAACGGAAAACGGGACCTGCCCCCGCTTCATCTTCGCTGGGAGGTTGGGCCTCTGCGCGGTTTCGAATCCTCCGCGGCAGAATACCGGGTATTCCTGAGACTATTCGGCGGTCTGCGCGCCGAAAGCCGTGTCCTCGATATCGGATGCGGATGCGGACAGATCGCACTTGAACTCCGAAATATGCTCGGTAAGGAGGGTGCATACGTCGGCTGCGACATCCACCCTGGTCTTATCGCGTGGTCCCGCTCCGCAATCGAATCCGCTGACCATCGATTCACGTTCCATCACCTTGACGTCCGCAACGGGCTATACAACCCGCATGGGAGAGAGTCGGCCGCCGCGCTGAAATTTCCTGCTTCATGGGGGACGTTCGATGTGATTCTCCTGAAGTCCGTCTTCACTCACCTGCGACGCGGAGAAGCTGAGAACTACATCCGGCAGATCCCATCCCTGCTTCGCCCTGGGGGTAGATGTCTTGCCTCGTTCTTTCTGCTGAATGCGGAGCAGCGCAGGCACGGGGCGGAAAACAGGATACGCTTCCACCCCTCGACCGAGGGTGCCGCCTATGCCGTACCCGAGATACCCGAGGCGATCGTCGCCTATGAAGAGCAGGATGTTCTGGAGATCATCGCGCATGCCGGGTTGGCATTGGAGCGGCCAGTTGTGTACGGAACGTGGAGCGGAAGAGAGGACGGGCTGTCGCATCAGGACATCCTGGTCCTGACCCGCGCACAGGAAGCCGCGTGAAACAAGCCCTTTCACAAGTGCGTCACCTAGGTGACGCACTTGTGGGCCCAGTATGGCCGAGGCCCCGGCAGGCCGAAGACAGCAAAGCCCCGCACCAGGCGGGGCTTTGCTGTTCACGGGGACTTTCCCATCTGCCGGGAGCTTTCCCATGTGCGTCACCTAGGTGACGCACATGGAGACGGTGGAGACGCGTGGAGACGGGTTTGCAGACGGGGGGCGCTACGGCGTCCCGAAGATCTGCACCGACGCCTGCGCCAGGCGGGCGATAGGCGAGAAGTACAGGCCGAACAGGAGCGTCGGCACCAGCAGCACCAGCACGGTCGCGATCTGCAGCGACCCGAATGCGATCGCCGGCTGTGCTTCGTCGCCCGGGCGAAGGAACATGTTCCGGACGATCCTCAGGTAGTAATAGAGCGCAATGACGCTGTTGATCGCGCCCACAATTGCGAGCCAGACCCAGCCGTGATTGATGAGCGCCGCGAAGAGATACAGCTTCCCGATGAAGCCGGCGGTCGGCGGTATGCCGGTCAGCGACACAAGGAAGATCGTGAACGCGACCGCCAGGAACGGCGTCCTCGAACCCAGTCCCTTGTATTCCTCGATATCCTCGCTGCCGGTCTTGTCGGCGATCAGCATGACGCAGAGGAACGCGCCGAGGTTCATGAAGAGATAGACCACGAAGTACAGCATCACGGCGGACAGCCCCTCGTTATTCAGGACCACCACGCCCATCAGCATGTACCCTGCGTGCGCGATGCTCGAATAGGCGAGCAGGCGCTTCAGGTTGTTCTGCCAGATCGCGATCAGGTTTCCGACCGTCATCGTCAGCACCGACAGCGCGGCAAGGATCGTCGTCCACTCCACGCCCTGCAGCGTCGCCCACGCACCCGGCGGCAGCGCGGCGGCCGTCGTATCGATGAAGGTGACCTTGAAGAACCGCATCAGCAGCGCGAACCCTGCGGCCTTCGAGGCCACCGCCAGGAACGCCGTGATCGTGATGGGCGCGCCCTCGTACACGTCGGGCGCCCAGAAGTGGAACGGCACCGCGGAGATCTTGTACCCGAACCCCGCAAGGATCAGCACGCCCGCGATCAGCGCCGCATAGGAGCCGGATCCGCCCGCCGCCAGGATCGCCGGAAGCTCGCGGTTCAACGCATAGATGCTCAGCGTATCGGTGAGCCCGTACAGGATCGACATGCCGTACAGCATCAGGCCTGACGAAAGCGCTCCGAAGATGAGGTACTTCAGCGACGCCTCGCTGGAGTCGGGCGATTCCTTCGTGTAGCCAGAGAGGACATACGAGGTGAGCGACGAGAGCTCGACCGCCAGGTAGATCATCAGCAGGTTGGTGGCTCCCGCCATCAGCATCATGCCCAGCGTGAGGGCCACGAGCAGGAAATAGTACTCGCCCACGCGCCTCCCCCCCGCCGTTCAGCTCCTGCGACAACAGCGAGAACACGACGATCAGGATCGCCGTGACGATAATCAGCAACTTGAAGAAGACCGCGAAGGAGTCCACGGCGAGCATCTGCGTGAAGAGCGGGAAGCTCATCCCGGTCTGCCCCAGCACGAGGAACCCGCTCACGATCAACCCGCCCATCACCACCGCGGCCACAGGAATGGGGCGTCCTGCGGAAGATCAGGTCGACCAGTATCGCCAGCAGGAACGTCGCCGTCAGGGCGAGTTCCGGGAGAAATCGCGACAGGTCGGTTACCAGATGCATCACCCATCGGCATCCTCCTAGTGTACAGTCAGCATCGTGGCGGCGCCGGACCCGCTGCAGGAGTTCCGCCAGGTGGTTCATCGACGTCGTCATGAGGTCCAGCACCGGGGCGGGATAGATGCCCAGGAAGATCACGATCACCGCCAGCGAGGCCAGCATGAAGGTTTCTCGCCCGTCCATATCCGTCAGCCCCTTCCACTTCTCCGGGAGCGTCCCGAGGAACACCCGCTGGAGGACCCAGAGCATGTAGCCCGCGGTCAGGACGATCGTCACGGCGCCGATAATCGTGAGCGTCTGGAACGTCTGGAACGCCCCCAGCAGCGAGAACATTTCGCTGATGAACCCGCTCAGGCCGGGCAGGCCGAGCGCGGCAAAGAAGGCGATCGTCATGACCGCGGCGTAGCGCGGCATCTTGTTCATCAGGCCGCCGAACTCGTTCAGCCCTCGCGTGTGGGCGCGGTCGTAGATGACGCCCACAATAAGGAAGAGCATTGCGGTGATCGTGCCGTGATTGAACATCTGGAAGACCGCTCCGATCATCCCCTGCGTGTTCATCGAGGCCATGCCCAGGACGACGATGCCCATGTGGCTGACGCTCGAGTACGCGATCAGCTTCTTGAAGTCGGTCTGCGCCATCGCCACCAGCGCGCCGTACACCATGCTGATCACGCCGAGCAGCGCCAGCTCCCACGCGAAGTACCGCGCCGCATCCGGGAAGATCGGGAAGCTGATGCGAAGCATGCCGTAGGTGCCCATCTTCAGCAGGACGCCGGCCAGGATCACGCTGATCGGGGTCGGGGCCTCGACGTGCGCGTCGGGCAGCCATGTGTGGAACGGGAAGAGCGGCACTTTGATCGCGAACCCGATGAAGAGGGCGATATACGCTGCGTACCGCCAGGACGTGTCGAAGCCCGCCAGGAGCGAGCCGGGCACGATGTTGGCCGGATCCATCATCGCCAGCATGTTGAACGTGTGGATCTTCTCCAGCCCGGCCCCGCCCTTTCCGCGCCTGCTTGGCGGTGTAGAGGACGCCGTTGGCGTCGATGTAGACGTTCGTGCTGAAGTAGAGCGCGATCATGCGCGAGCAGCATCAGCACGCTGCCGAGCAGAGTATAGAGGAAGAACTTGATGGCAGCGTATTCGCGCCGCGGGCCGCCCCAGACGCCGATCAGGAAGTACATCGGGAGCAGCATCACTTCCCAGAAGACGTAGAAGAGGAAGAAGTCGAGCGAGACGAACACGCCCATCATCCCGGTGTTGAGGAGGAGCAGGAGGGCGAAGTACCCCTTGATCGACTTGTCGATCTTCCAGGAGGAGATCGTGGCGATGAAGCTGATGAGGGCGGTCAGGAGGACCATCACCACGCTCAGGCCGTCGATCCCGAGGAAGTACTCGATGTGGATGCGCCCGAACCAGGAGACGCTCTTGATGTCGATCCACGATGCCCGCTCGACGAACTGCATCCCCGACTCGGTGTTGATGCCCGCCATGCCCCGGTCGAACCCTGCGTAGATGACACACGCGAGGACCACCTGCAGCACGGTCACCCCCAGCGAGGTCCATCGGATGGCCGCGCGCGATTCCTTTGGCAGGAGCAGCACGACCACCATCCCGAGCACGGGCAGGAACGTGATCCAGCTGAGGATACCGATCCCGATCAATGAGAAGTCCATGAGAATTCAGTCCTCCAGGAGAATAGCGTCACACAATCCGGAACACAAAGTAGAAGATCATCACGCCGAGTACGGCGAGCACCACGTACGTCTGGATCCTCCCGGTCTGGGTCTTGCGCAGGACGAGTCCGGCGAACGCCGACAGGTACGCCGAGGCGTTCACGGCGCCATCCACGACGTAGGTATCGAACTTGCCGCTCACGAACGAGACGAGCTTGGTCACCCACCCCGCGCCGTTCACGATGCCGTCGATGATCTTGTTGTCGAACCACCGCAGCACGCGCGTGAGGGCCAGCGTTCCGCCCACCACCGCGCCGTTGTACAGCTCGTCGAAATACCACTTGTTCAGCAGGAACCTGTGCAGGGGCGCGAGCCGTTCGGCGACTGCATCTGCGTTGATGCTCTTCCACCGGTAGGTCATGAAGGCGACCAGGATGCCGAGGCCCGCCACGAGCAGCGAGAGCATCATCGCGGTGCCGTGGGCGTGGTGGAGGGCCTCCTCGAAGACCGGCGTGGCGGCAGCGGCGAGCGCGGCCGGAACCGACGTCTCGGGCCGTTCCAGCACCTGGGCGATCCAGCCGCTCGCGGCCGAGAACGGGTTCAGGCTGTACACGAAGAAGAAGGAGAGCGCCGCCAGAATGACGAGCGGCACGATCATGACCTTCGGCGATTCGTGGATATACTCCAGGCGTCCCGGCTTCGCGTGGGTCCCGAGGAAGGTCAGGATGACCACCCGGAACATGTAGAAGGCCGTCAGCCCCGCCACAAGGAACCCGACGATCGGAACGATCGTATGTCCGGTGAGTCCGCCGAATGCGAGCGTCCCGGCGAGGATTTCGTCCTTGCTCAGGAACCCGGAGGTGAGCGGCACACCGGAGATCGCCAGCGTGTAGATCAGGAACGTCCAGAACGTGACGGGCATTTTCTCCTTCAGCCCGCCCATGTTGCGGATGTCCTGCGGATCCGTGTGGTGGTCGTGATCGTGGTGCAGGGCGTTGTGCATCGCATGGATGACCGAGCCCGACCCGAGGAAGAGGCCGGCCTTGAACATCGCGTGGGTCACCAGGTGGAAGAACCCGGCAGTGTACGCCCCGACGCCCAGCGCCATCACCATGTAGCCGAGCTGGCTGATCGTGGAGTAGGCCAGCACTTTCTTGATGTCGTTCTGAGCGATCGCGATCGTCGCTGAGATGAACGCCGTGATGGCGCCGATATAGGCGATGACCATGAGCGCGTCGGCGGTGAAGATGGGATACGTGCGCGCGACCATGTACACGCCCGCCGCCACCATGGTCGCGGCATGGATAAGGGCGCTGACTGGCGTCGGGCCTTCCATCGCGTCCGGCAGCCACACGTGCAGCGGGAACTGGGCAGATTTTCCGATGGCGCCGCAGAAGATCAGGATACCGGCCGCGGTCAGCCACCCCTCGCTCCCGAACGGGATCTGGCCGGCCCGCATCGCTGTGAAGATCTCCTCGAGCCCGAAGGTATTGAACGTCATGAAGAGAATCATGATGCCGACAAAGAAGCCGAGGTCGCCGACCCGGTTCACGATGAACGCCTTCATGCCGGCGTCGGACGCGCTCTTCTTCTCGTACCAGTGGCCGATCAGGAGGTACGAGCTGATGCCCACGAGCTCCCATCCGACGTAGAGCAGGAAGAGCGAATTGGCCAGCACGATCAGCAGCATCGAAAAGGTGAAGAACCCGAGGTAGGCGAAGTAGCGTCCGTAGCGGACGTCGCCGTGCATGTAGCCGATGGAGAAGTAGTGGACCAGCGTGCTGATCAGGGTCACGACCACCATCATGATCGCCGCGAGGTTGTCGATGGAGACCCCCATCGCGATCGTGAGCGGGCCGATGCCCGGAACGTTCTCGAAATCGACCCAGGGGAAGTTCAGCGTCAGCGTTTCGTGCGGAGAGCCGGTCAGCTTGGCGACCATCACGGCCAGGGCGAGCCCGAGGCAGACGGTCAGGAGGCCTGTGCCCAGCCAGTCTCCCTGCCGCGGGAGCCTGCGGCCCAGGAAGATGATCGCCGTGAACCCCGCGAGGGGCAGCAGCAGAGTTGCCAGTGCAAATATGAGAAGCGTCTCGTGTGTCATACCAGTTCCCGGGCGGCGCTATTCTTTCAGCGCGCTGATCTCGTCCACGTTGATGGTCTGGAAGCGCTGATAGATATTCAGAACGATGGCCAGCGCAATGGCCGCTTCGGCGGCCGCGAGGATGATGACGAAGATGGCGGCGACCTGTCCGTCCATGTTCATGCCGCCGTACCGCGCGAACGCGACAAGGTTGATGTTTGCGGCGTTCAGCACGAGCTCGACGCCCATCAGCACGAGGATCGCGTTGCGGCGCGTCGCGATCGCGTAGAGGCCGAGAGCGAAGAGAATCGCGCTGACGACGAGAAAATGAGAGAGGTCGACCCGGGGGAACCAGGCCAGGAGCTCATCGACGATTGATTGTGGAGTGTTCATCGCGTGCGCATTAACCGTTGGCTTTGCGTCGTGAACGCCGTGCCGTCATTGCCGCGCCGACGAGGGCGACGACGAGGATGACGGAGGCGATTTCGAACGGGAGAATATACGACGTCATGAGCTGCGTGCCGAGCCCCGGGGTGGTCGTCTCGGGTCCGAGCGCGGGAGCCGCCGTCCCCTTCCAGGTGGCATAGAAGATCCCGGCCAGCGTCCCGCCCACCACCGCCGTCAGGATCAGCGCGGGGATGGCCTGGATGGTCCCGGTTTTCATATCGACGCTCACCACCTTGCTCGTCAGCATCACGCCGAAGAGGATGAGGACCAGGATGCCGCCGACATAGATCAGGATCTGGGTGACCGCGAGGAAGTCCGCATACAGCAGGACGTACAGGCCCGCGACGCCCGAGAACGTGAAGAGCAGGGCGAACGCCGCGTAGACGATGTTCCGCGAGAAGACGACGACGCAGGCGGAGACGATCGTCAGGAGGGCGAACAGATAGAAGACAACGTCAGTGAGTTGCATACGGGCTCAGGACTTGGGTTCGGTTGGCGTGCCGGGTGTCGGGCCGGCCTGTGGCGGGGCGGGCGGCGCGGTTGATGACGGCTGGGCCGGCGGCGCAGCGGGCTTCGGCGCGGGAGCTGGCGCTGGCGACGACCCGGGAGCGGGACTTGCTGCCGGGGCCGCTTCCGCCTTGGCCTTCGCCGCAGCGGCGGCCGCGGCGGCCTTCTTCGCCGCCTGTTCCTTGTCGTACGCGGCCAGCTTCGACTTCGCCTGATCCACCTCGGCCGGCGTCATGGTCGCGAAGTTGTAGATGAGGCTCGACCGCTCAAACTCGGAGAACTCGTAGACGTCCGTCATCTTGATGCATTCCGTCGGACACGGCGGGACGCAGAGGCCGCAGTAGCAGCACTTGGCGATGTCGATGTCGAAGACCGGGACGTACAGACGCTTCTTCGTCCCGACCGAGGTGAGTCCCAGGTCGACGTCCGGGGTGGACTTGATCGTTTCGATCGTGATGCAGTTGACAGGACACGCCATCGAGCACTGGTCGCACCCGATGCAGTCGTCCATGTTGACATACAGCCGGTTCCGTGCCCGCTCCGGAAGCTTGACCTTCACGTCCGGATACTGGATCGTGACGGCGGGCGTGAAGAGGTGCCGCCACGTGATTTTCATGCCGATCAGGACGGTCCAGACCCCGTCCCAGACGTTTCGGAAATACCTGCTCATGCGAAGAGCGTCTCCTTGTGTCTCGTCGTCCCTACCCCGCCAGCATCACCCAGAGCCCGATCCCGATGATCAGGACGAACGAGAACGGGATCAGGACTTTCCAGCCGACATACATCAGTTGATCGACGCGCAGGCGCGGGAGCGTCCAGCGCAGCCACATCTGCAGGAAGATGAACGCCATGCCCTTGCCAAGGAACCAGAACGCGCCCCAGACAGGCCCCGAAAGGAAATCCCCGAACGGGCTGTTCCAGCCTCCCAGGAAAAGCGTCGCGGCCACCGCCGACACGGCGAACATGTTTGCGTACTCGGATAGGAACAGCAGCGCGAACCGCATCCCGCCGTACTCGGTGTGGTAGCCCCCGACCAGCTCTGACTCGGCCTCGGGAATGTCGAAGGGGGTTCTGTTCACCTCGGCCAGCGACGCCACGAAATAGATCACGCCGGCAAGGAACAGGAGGGGGAACTTCTGGAACATGAACCAGTTCCAGAACCATCCGCTCTGGGCGCGGTTGATCTCCTGCAGATCAAAGGTGCCGACGATCATGACCACGGCCAGGATCGCCAGCGCCACGGGGATCTCGTAGCTCACGATCTGCGCCGCGGAGCGGAGCGCTCCGAAGAGCGACCACTTGTTGTTCGACGCCCAGCCGGCCATCAGCAGCCCCACCACGACGATCGACGAGATGGACACGACATAAAAGAGGCCGATGTTGATCTCGCTGCCGATGTAGGCGGCGCTGAACGGTATCGCCGCGTACGCCGCATACGAACCGGCGAACACCACGTACGGCGCCAGCTTGAACAGCTTCCTGTCCGCCAGCGTCGGGATGATGTCTTCCTTCTGAATCAGTTTCAGAATATCGGCGATGGTCTGTGACCACCCGTGCCATCCGCCGGTACGCATCGGGCCGAGCCGATCCTGCATGTGCGCAGAGATCTTCCGCTCCCACCAGACGGCGAAGAGCGCGAAGGGGATCACCCACACCAGGGGCACGAGCGCCATCAGGACATAGACAGCAATGTCGTTGCCGAGCAGATCGAGGAGGAGTTCTTTCATAGAAGTCCGGTGTCCTTGTCAGATCGGAGTCAGTGCCGTTCCAACCACGTCATGATATGAACAGCGTCATAGTACATTGTTGGAACGAGCGCTGTGCCCAGTGTTGTGAAGGACTGTGGTCGTAGAGGGACACTAGCGGTCGACCTCGCCCAGCACGATGTCGATGCTTCCGAGAATCGCCACGATGTCCGCAATCATCGCCCCCCTGGAGATCGCCGGGAGCGCCGAGAGGTTCACGAAGCAAGGAGACTTCACCTTCACGCGGTACGGGCTTGCCGTCCCGTCGGACACGATGTAGTAGCCCAGCTCGCCCTTCGGGGTTTCAGTGCGGACGTAGATCTCTCCGGCCTCGGGCCGGATGCGCTTCGGAATGGCGGACTGGACATCGCCGGCAGGCAGCTTTTCGATCGCCTGCTCGATGATGTTCGTGCTCTGCTCCATCTCGTGGATCCGGACCATGTACCGGTCCCAGCAGTCGCCCGTGGTCCCCTTCGCTCCGCGCCCGACCGGGATCTCGAAGTCGAACCTGTCATAGATCGAGTACGGATCGTTCTTCCGGAGGTCCCACTTCACGCCGGAGCCGCGCAGCACCGGGCCGCTGCAGGCGTAGTTCAGCGCAACGTCGCCCGGCAGCACGCCCACGTTCGCGGTGCGGTCGATGAAGATCTTGTTGTACGAGAGGAGGTTGTTCAGCTCCTTGATGTTGGGGCGGAAGTACTTCACGAATTTCTTGACCTTCTCCTCGAAGCTGGCGGGCACGTCGTGCGACAGCCCCCCCACCCACATATAGTTATAGAGGAGGCGGGCGCCGCAGGTCTCCTCGAAGATATCCAGCACGTGCTCCCGGTCCCTCATACAATAGAGGAACGGCGTGTACGCGCCGATGTCCATCCCGTACGTCCCGATCGCGATCAGGTGGCTCACGATCCTGGAGAATTCGGCCATGATGACGCGAATATACTCCACGCGCTCCGGCACCTGGATCTTCAGGAGTCGTTCCACCGCGATCACATACCCCAGCTCGTTGCTCATCGCGGCGACATAGTCGAGACGGTCGGCGTACGGGATCACCTGCTGGTAATTCGACATCTTCTCGCAGTGCTTCTCGAAGCAGCGATGCAGATAGCCGAGGTGCGGAATCACATCGACAACGATTTCCCCGTCCACCACCAGTTCGAGCCGCAGCACGCCGTGCGTCGACGGATGCTGGGGCCCCATGCTGATGACCATCTCCTCCGTCCTGAGCGGACGTCCGAGGCCGGGGATCGTGACCGGGCGGGTTGCCAGGTCGGCGGCAGTCATGGTGGCGTCCATCAGTACGGCACCTTCATTCCGTTATAGTACTCGGGCACCTGGTAGTCCTTTCGGAGCGGATGACCTTCCCAGTCGTACGGGCTGAGCATCCTGCGGAGGTCGGGATGGCCGTCGAAGACGATCCCGATCATGTCGTACGCCTCGCGCTCGTGCCAGTTGGCGGTCTTCCAGACGGCTTCCACCGATTGAACGTGAGGGTTCTCGATGGTCGCGTCGACCTTCAGCGTGATCTTGTGCCCGAGCGTCGTGGAGGCAAGGTGATAGACAACGCCCAGCTTGCCGCCGGTGTAGTCCATGCCGGTCAGGCACATCAGCGTATCGAACTGCGTCTTGTCGTCGCGGAGGAAGATCGCGACATCGCGAATGCGGTCCGGGGCGATCTTGACCCACGGGTCGATCACGCCGTCGAGCTTTGACTCCAGCACGGCCGAACCGAAGCGGGCCTTGAGGAGCTCAGTAATCTCAGATGGGATCATGGTGTGCAGGTTGGGGTCACTGGGTCGGAGTATCAGGCGGATTTTGTTCGGACGGAACTGTTGGCGCGGATTTTTTCCTGCAGCTTCAGCAGCCCCTCCATCAGCGCCTCGGGCCTTGGGGGACATCCGGGGACATACACGTCGACCGGGATGACCCGGTCCACCCCTTTCAGCACATGGTAGCCGTGTTCCCAGTACGGGCCGCCACAGTTGGAGCAGCTGCCCATGGAGAGCACGTACCGGGGTTCGGACATCTGGTCGTAGAGGGTCTTGATACGCGAGGCCATCTTGAGCGTCACGGTGCCGGCCACGATCATCACATCCGACTGGCGGGGGGAGGCCCGGAAGAACGTGCCGAAGCGGTCGAGGTCGTAGTGGGACGCGCCGGTGGCCATCATCTCGATAGCGCAGCAGGCCAGCCCGAATTGCATGCCCCAGATCGACGAGAGGCGCGCCCAGTTCAGCAGGTCGTCCATCGTCGTAATGATGATATTGCTGTTATCGAATTTCTGGTCGAGAAGGCCCATGGGTCATCCTACTGTCACTTCTTCTTCGTCGAGGCGGGGTTCACGGACGCCCACCCCGCGCTCGAAGAGCGGGATTCTGGGGGCGGGCTTGTCCCAATCCAGGTCACCGTTCCGCCAGACATACGCATAACCGACGAAGAGGATACCCAGGAAGACGAGCATTTCAATGAAGGCGAACCAGCCGAGGGATTTGTAGACCGTGGCCCAGGGGAACAGGAAGACCACTTCAACATCGAAGAGCAGGAAGATGAGGGCGACAACGTAAAAGCGGATGTTGAATCTGATGCGGGTATCGCCAATAGGCGGCTCTCCACATTCATAGGTGGAGAGCTTGCTTGGATACGGGCGATGAGGTCGCAGGAGCCACGCCACTATCAAACCTGCTGCAACGAACACCACCCCGATCAAGAAGAAGATGAGAACCCGCCCGAACTCGGTGAGCATGCGGTCGATTCTCCTGGGGGTGAACTGGGAGGTGGTGGCTGGGGTCCAGGCGCCACCGGAGCGAAAGAACGTGGCATAATATACGACAACGGCTCAGGAATGTCAAACCTGGGCGCTATTCCCAGCGGAACAGGCGTGCCGCAAGCGCAACGGTAAGAACGCCCCAGACGGCGAGGCCGCCGATCTGCGGAAGAATCTGGACGAGCGTGGCGCCTTCGGTCGCGACCGCACGCATGCCGTCGGCGAGAAACGTGAGCGGGAAGAAGTCCGTGATCGTGCGGATGAATCCGGGAAGGTTGGCCCTGCTGAAGAAGACGCCTGAAAGAACCATCATGGGAACGCTGATGACGTTCGCCAGCGGCGCGACCTGGTCTTCGGATTTCGAAATGCCGGCCAGCGCGAACCCGATCGAAAGGAACACGACCGCACCGAGCACGGCGAGAAGGCCCATCAGGAGCGGGTTCCCCTCGATCCGCATGTGGAAGAAGAGGACGCCGACGACGATGAGCACCGTCATCTGCGCGATCAGGACGAACACGCGCGTCGCGACCTGCGCGATGATAAAGTCCGAGGGGCGCATCGGGGTGACGGAGAGCCGGCGGAGGATCCCGCGTTTCTTGAGCGAGACGAACCCGAACGCGACGCCGAAGATCCCGAGCTGCATGATGGAGAGCGAGATCATGCCCGGGAGGAGGAAGTCGATGTAGCGGATGGCTCGCGAGCGTATGGACGTGACCACAATCGGCCTGGACGCGACAATGTCACGGGCGGACGACAGGTCACCGGGAGACGTCACCCCCCCGGTCGCAGCCAGCCGGTCCGTGACGGTCCGCAGCAGGATCAACCCGAGCTGTGTCTCGCGCGGCTTGGCCGCGCTGTCCACATTCACCACCAGTCCACGCGTGCCGTCCGGCGTGTACTCCCGTCCGATGAACAGCAGCATGTCGCGCTCGCCGCGGTGCATCGCCTGGAACTCTTCGTCCCGGGGACCTTCCCTCACCTTGAGCGCATCGATGGCCTTCAGCCGGTCCAGCAGCGGAGCGGCCACGGGTCCGGCCTCGTTGACGACGCCCACGCTCACGTGCGTGGTCCCGTCGAAGTTCACCAGCCCGAACAGGAAGATCACGAAGAGCGGGAGTATGATCGACCAGATGATCGCTTCGCGTTGACGGAGATACATGATCGTCGACGCGAGCGTCAGTTTCCAGAGCAGCCTCATCCGTCCGTGCGACGTGTTCATCCGTCCTTCCGCAGCGCTCATGCATCCTCCCGCAGCGAATGGCCGGTGAGGGCGAGAAACACGTCCTCCAGGTTCGCGTGTCGCTCAATGCGCGCCTTGCGGAACCCGCCGGAGACCAGCAGGTCGATCATTGCCTGCGGCTTGTCCATCGCCACGATCCTGCCGCGATCCATGATGGCCACCCTGTCGCACAGCTCTTCCGCCTCGTCCATGGCGTGCGTCGTCAAGACGACGGTGGTTCCTTCCGAGCGGATCCTGCGCACGACTCCCCACAGATGCCTGCGCGCCTGCGGGTCGAGTCCGGTTGTCGGTTCGTCCAGAAAGAGAATGACGGGATCGTTCACAAGCGCAGCTGCGATGGAGAACCGTTGCTTCTGGCCGCCGGAGAGTTCCGCCACCTTCGAGACGGCCTTCTCGCGCAGCTCAACCTCGTCGAGCAACGCGAGCGGGTCGACTGTCCGGCCGTACAGCTCCCCGAAAAGCGACAGCAGCTCGCGAAGCGAAAGCCGGTCGAAAAACGAGGACGACTGGAGCTGCACGCCGATTCTCCGCTTCACCTCCTGCGGGTTCGTGCGTACGTCGACGCCGTCCAGCGCGACGTCTCCCCCGTCGAACGGACGGAGCGTCTCGATGCATTCCAGCGTGGTGGTCTTCCCGGCGCCGTTCGGGCCCAGGATCCCGAACACTTCGCCCCTGGCAACGGAAAACGAAATGCCATCGACGGCAACGAGGTCACCGTAGGTCTTTCTCAGGGACCTGACATCCAGCACGGGTGTGGTCATGTTCGGAGGTCTCAGCAAGCCGCTGCAAGCTGCCGCGGCGACTGCGCACCAGCAACGAAGGAAGGGACTGAGTTCACAGACAGAGCCGGAGCCGAGCCAACGGAGACAATCGCGGCCGCGCCACATGAGACGATCGGAGCTGCGCCTGCGCGCATTTCTGGGGCCGGGGGGACGAAGCGGGTGGAACAGATCACGGCTTCCACTTTGTCTCCTGCACGTCCGCCTTCTGGTTGACGTAGCGAGCCAGGACAAACAGGAAGTCGGAGAGGCGGTTCAGGAACACGACGGCGCCTTCGCCGATATCCTCGTTGCGGGACATGCGTACGACCGCCCGTTCCGCCCGGCGGCAGACGGTGCGTGCGAAGTGGATCCGGGCGGCAGCGGGTGAGCCGCCGGGGAGAATGAAATTCTTGAGCGGCTTCAGCCTGGCATCAAGCTGGTCGATCATTTTTTCGAGCGGCTGGGCGTCCTTTGGCTCGATGCGACGGACCGACTTGCGGTCAATGCTTCGCGGTGTCGCCAGGTCGGCCCCCAGCACAAACAGCTTCTCCTGGAGCTTCTGGAGTATGGCGTCCAGCTCGGGATCGCCGTTGTCCGCGCGCACAATCCCGAGGACAGAGTTGAGCTCGTCAATCGTTCCGTACGCTTCGATGCGGAGGGCGTCTTTCGGCACGCGCTGTCCGCCGAACAACGATGTGTCGCCCGTGTCCCCGGTCTTGGTGTAGATCTTCATTCCTCCTGCTCCGTGTCGAGCGATAATTTAGTGAGATCGGGTCTGACAAGCAACGAACCCGCTCTTTGCAACTCCCCCACGCAATCGGTATCTTTTGGGCCATGGAACTGTGGCGAAAAAACCTCTACGTCCTCTGGGGAACACAGTTCCTGGCGATGGCGGGGATGAACCTCGTCGTCCCTTTCCTCCCCTTCTACATCCGCCAGCTCGGTGTCACCGACCCGACCTCCCTCGCCCGCTGGAGCGGCCTCGTCTTCGCCGGACCCTTCTTCCTGTCGTTCATCGCCACGCCTGTCTGGGGCGCGCTTGGCGACCGCTACGGCCGGAAGGCGATGGTCGTACGGGCGCTGATCGGACTTGCGATCTCGCAGCTCCTCATCGGCTTCGCGCAGGATGTCATCCAGCTGCTGGTTTTCCGAGTTGTCCAGGGGGCAATCAGCGGGTTCATCGCGGCAAACCTGGCCCTGGTCTCGACCAACACTCCCAAAGAACGTATGGGGTACGCCATCGGGTTCCTCCAGTCGGCGACGGCGGCCGGGGCAGTGCTCGGCCCCGCGGTCGGAGGGCTTCTTGCAGACCTGATCGGATACAGGGAGATCTTCTTCATTACCGCGGCTCTGTGCTTCATCGCGGGCATCGTGGTATTCACCAGCGTGGTAGAGCAGGTGCGGCCCGGGCAGGGGGAGCGCTCGTATTCGGTCTTCGACAACGCGCGGTTCATGTGGAACGACAGGAGAATCCGCATCGTCGGGTTCACGATGGTGATCGGGCAGCTCTCGGTCCTGATGATCGAGCCGATATTCGCGCTGTTCGTCGAGGGGCTCTCGGCCGGATCGCGCTACGTCTCCACGCTGACCGGCGCGGTCTTTTCCGTTTCCGGGTTCTTCATGGTCATCGCTGCTCCCTGGTGGGGGCGCCGGAACGACAAGACCGGATTCCGGCGGAACCTCACGATTGCGCTCACCGTGGTGGGGGTCGCCTATCTGCTCCATACGGTCGTACAGAACCTCATTCAGCTTGCAGTCCTGCGGGCTGCGCTGGGATTTGCCCGCGGCGGCGTTCTCCCGGCCCTCTATTCTATTGTAAGCCTCCTGACGCCGGCGGAGCGGCGCGGAGGGACCATGGCAATCGCCTCGAGCCTCACCGTCCTCGGCAACATGATCGGGCCGATGCTTGGCGGGATGATCGCGGGAACGTTCGGCATCACGGCAACCTTTGTGGCGAACGGCGCGTTGCTGTTGCTCACGAGCCTGATCATCTCGCGTCAGCTCCAGTTGAAGGAGCTTGACACCCCGGCCGCCGCCGGCGCTCCCGGTTCGGCGGATTCGCACACATAGTCGAACAACCTCGCAGGTTCTATGGCTGCACCGGAACGGCTGTTTCTGCTCGACGGCATGGCTCTTGCCTACCGGGCCTACTACTCGTTCATCGGCCGCCCGCTGATCAACAGCAAGGGCGAGAACACCGGCGCGATCTTCGGGTTCGTCACGATGCTGATGAAGGTCCTGAACGAGGAACGCCCGGAACACGTCGCGGTCGTGTTCGACACACCCGAACCGACATTTCGCCATCATCGATACCCTGAGTACAAGGCGACCCGCGACAAGATGCCAGAGGACATGGCGTCTCAGCTGCCCCGTCTGAAGGAGGTCGCGCGCGCGTTTGGCGCTCCGATCATTGAATCGCCGGGGTACGAAGCTGACGATGTCATCGGCACGCTTGCGCGTCGTGCGGAAGCCGCTGGCATGATCACATTTATGGTCACCAGCGACAAGGACTACATGCAGTTGATCTCCGACCGCATCAAGATGTACCGGCCGGGGAAATCGGGAACCGACGCGGAGGTCGTGGATGCGGAGGGAGTGAAAGCCAAGTTTGGCGTCCCGCCGGATCAGGTGATCGAAGTGCTTGGACTCGCCGGCGACGCGTCCGACAATGTTCCGGGCGTGCCGGGCATCGGCGAGAAGACTGCCATTCCGCTCATCCAGAGACACGGAAGCATCGGCCGGCTGTACGAGATGCTCGAGGAGATCCCGCAGAAGGGCGTGCGCGAGAAGCTGAGAGCGAACAAGGAGCTCGCCTTTCTGTCGAGGGAGCTGGTGACGATCAAGACCGACACGCCGGTGGACGTGGACATCGAGGGATTGCGCGCAGTCGGGCCCGACAAGGCTGCCCTCCGCTCGATGTTTGAAGCTCTGGAGTTCCGCACCCTCCTTCCCCGCCTTGAGGCGATGGGCGGCGGCGAAATGCAGGCGGGGGCCCGGACGGGATCAGTGGTGGGACCGGCGGTTGGATCTGGGTCGGCCCCTGCGACAGGCGCAGCTCCCGCCGGTGATGCGGGTTCCACGGGCGATGCCGCAACCTCAACCCAGGTCCCGCTCGAGCCGATCAAAACCCTGGGTGAGATCGAGCACACGTACGAGTGTGTGACGACGGAAGAAGCCCTCATGAACCTGGTGAAGCTTCTGGAGCGCTCATCGCCGATTGCGATCGACACAGAGACGACATCGACCGACCCGTTGCGCGCGAAACTGGTTGGACTATCGTTCAGCACGGAGCCAGGGCGGGCGTTCTACGTCCCGGTGCAGGTCGAGGAGTCTACCGAGCCGGGCGGGGAGCCCGGGCTGAACCAGCCTGACCGCGGGGAGCTCGAACGCAGCAGCGCCGCGGGCGGTCTGCCCATCGGGAGTCGAGAGGGAGTGAGTGAACTCGCAAACGGTCATCCAGCAGAGGGCGAGCTCGACCTTGGTCAGCCCGCCGGCAAGGCAGCCGGGCGGGGCCAGTCCGGTGTCAAGGGCGGCGGCGCGGATCAGGCCGGGGGTCCGGCGCCCGTTCCCCTGCCAGGGGCCCCTGTCCTTCCGGCAGCCGTCGCGCTTGATGCATTGCGCCCGGTGCTCGAGAACCCCGGGATCGCGAAGGTCGGGCAGAACCTGAAGTACGACATGCTCGTCCTCTCCCATCATGGAGTCGCGGTCCGGGGGGTCGCCCACGACACCATGGTGGCGAGCTATGTGCTGCGCGCCGACGGCCAGCACAACCTGGACGCGCTCGCGATGGAGGCGTTCCGGTACAGGATGATCTCGTACGAGGACCTTGTCGGGACGGGGAAGGCGCAGAAGCGCATCACCGAGGTTCCGCTCGAGGCCGTCTCGGACTACGCCGCCGAAGACGCCGACCTTACGCTCCGCATTTACCACCGGCAGCGCGAGGAGCTGGCAAAGCTGAACCTGCTGGAATTATGCGACCGCATCGAGTTCCCGCTGCTTCCGGTGCTCGTGCGCATGGAGGAGGCCGGTGTTTCGCTGGACCGCGGGTACCTTGCGGAGATGTCGGTCCTGCTGGAACGCCAGCTCGGCGGATTGATCGGGGAGATTCACGAAGCCGCCGGAAAGAAGTTCAATATCAACTCGACGCAGCAGCTCGCCGAAGTCCTGTTCAAAGACCTGGGCCTCCCGCCGGTCCGGAAGACGAAGACCGGCTTTTCCACCGACGTGAACGTCCTGGAGGCGCTTGCGGGTCAGCACCCCATCATCGCCAGGCTGCTGGAGTACCGGCAGCTCACGAAGTTGAAGTCCACATATGTGGACGCCCTTCCTGACATGCTCAATCCGGAGACGGGGCGCCTGCACACGTCGTTCAACCAGACCGTGGCTGCTACGGGACGGCTCTCGTCGAGCGACCCGAATCTGCAGAACATCCCGATCCGCACGGAGATTGGCCGGGCGATCAGGAAGGGGTTCGTCTCCGGATCGTCGGACCTTGTGCTCGTGTCGGCCGACTACTCCCAGATCGAGCTCCGGATCATGGCGCACATTTCGGGAGACGAGGGGCTCAGGGCGGCGTTCCTGAACAACGAGGACATTCATGCCACCACGGCGGCGAAGGTCTTCGGGGTGTCCGCGGCCGATGTCACACGCGACATGCGCCGCAAGGCCAAGGAAGTGAACTTCGGCATCATGTACGGGATCGGGCCGTTCGGGCTGGCGAATCGGCTGGAGATTTCTCAGGCGGAAGCACGGGAGATCATCTCCCGGTACTTCGAGCGTTTCCCGAAGGTGAAGCAGTACATCCAGGACACGATCGCGGCAGCAAAGCGGGACGGATTCGTCTCCACGTTGCTCGGGCGGCGGCGGTTCCTTCCGGACATCAACAGCAGGAATCAGAACATCCGGGGGAACGCCGAGCGACAGGCGATCAACATGCCGATCCAGGGGACGGCGGCGGACATGATCAAGCTGGCGATGATCAGGCTGGACGAGGCGATCGCGAAGCGGAAGCTGAAGACGCGGATGCTGTTGCAGGTCCACGACGAGCTGGTGTGCGAGGTACCGCGGAAGGAGCTCGACGCATTCACGCCGCTCGTTTCCGAGGTCATGACGAACGCCCTCCCCCTCTCCGTCCCCGTTCAGGTCGACGTCGGCTCCGGCGCGAACTGGCTGGAGGCGCACTGAGCAACTGTACTGGCCGGGCCTGGCGTAGCACGACACGGTTGAATCTCCGCCGAGGGATGTGTACCATTGAGCACGATACGGCCGGCGCGATGCGCTGACACCGTCTCGATTCCTGCCAGATCTGTGATCCACCTCCGCCTCACATCACCCCGGGTCGTGCGACAGGTGTTCCCTCCGGTCATCTGCCTGACGATTACACTCTTCTTCCTCGCGGGCGCTGTCTGCGCGCCGTCCGTACACGCAGGTTCACGAACGAGCGTTCCCGCCGGATACACCTCTGAGGCAACCGTCCCGGGAAAGTTCGCCGTGAAGGTAGCAGTCGGCGTGGGGGATCCGCTTCATGCCATTCGGTCGGCCCTCGCCGGGGCTGGCGCCGACGCCGGTCGAACGGGAGTTCGTCCCATACTGCCTTTGTCCATCCTTCGAAAGTCCTCCGTCCGCGGATTCTTGGAAGCCGGACTCGACCGGGTCTATATCGTGGAGGTTCCGCCACAGCCCGGCGCCTCACACGTCCACCAGTGGATCGCGGGCCACAGCGGCATCGAGTACGCCGAACCTCTCTACTACCATCGGGTCGACGATATCCCCAACGACCCTCAGCTCCCACTGCAGATCGGGGTCATGAAACGTCTGCAGATGTATCCCGCCTGGGACATCGGAAAAGGAGACCGGGCCATTGCGATCGCCATCGTCGATGGCGGCACGTTCTGGCGGCACGAAGATCTCCAGCCGATTCTCTGGGTCAATCAAGCGGAAGACCTGAACAATAACGGCCTTTTCGATCCAGGGCCTCCGCCGGCGGGGGATGAAGACGGAGTCGATCAGGATGTCAACGGTTTCGTCGACGACGTGATCGGGTGGAATTTCACCACCGGGTCCTGCGATCCAGACGGAATCGCCGCATGTCCGGAGAGTCGCTCACACGGAACTGCTACGGCCGGAGTGGCGTGTGCAGCGACCAACAACGCTATTGGAATGGCGGGGACGAGCTGGAACTGCTCACTGCTGCCGGTGTGCGCGGCCTCCACGTGGGGGGACAATCTCATCGAGTACGGCTACGAGGGAATTCTGTATGCCGCGTTGCGCGGAGCGCGGATCATCAATGTCAGCTGGAGGCGAAGAGGGGCGTACTCACGGTTCGAGCAGGATGTGATTGGCGCCGCGACCCTGTCCGGAGCGCTCGTGGTCGCCGCGGCGGGGAATGACGCTGAGGACAACGATGTCCTCCCCTCATATCCGGGTGCGTACGCCGGAGTCCTGGCGGTGGGCGCGACGAACACATCATCGGACCTGCTCGCCGCGTTCTCGAACTACGGGGCGAGCATTCCGGTCTATGCCCCCGGCGTTGTTGTCGTGGGTCCGACAACGGATGGAGGCTACCTCAAGGGATTCAACGGCACGTCGTTTTCGGCTCCACTCGTCGCCGGCATCGCCGGCCTCATTGCCTCACAGCGGCCGGAACTGTCGCCTGAGCGGATCGCCGGGCAGCTTCGCATGACGGCGGACCCTATCGACGACGAGAATCCGACCCTGCCGGGGAGACTCGGAAGGGGAAGGGTGAATGCGTTCAGAGCCATGACGGAATCACACGCAGTGATCGCCCTGAAGCGTGCGAGCGCGGAGCATCGAGATCCGACGGCACGCGGGATCTTCCTTCCGGGAGACACGATCCACGTGAGCCTCGCGTTCCAGAACATCTCTGACGTGTGGGATCAGGGCTGGGATCTCACTGTGCGCGTCGTGCCAGGCGATCCGAGCATCGAGCCCCTGCTCGACCAGCAGATCGTGGAATTCCCGGCGCCCGGCGTGAGAGTCGACGTCCCACCTCTTCTGTTCAGGGTCGGGCCGGTTTCCGGCACGCTCGCTCTCGCTTTGCGGATAGAGTGGAGCTGGGCGGGGGGCGAGGTCGATCGCACCGCCATTCCGATTTCGCTCTCCCCCACCGCTCCTGCCTGGGTGAGCCAGATGTCTCCGGTCCCCGTCACATTCTTCAGCGTAAGCGCGCCGACGGGCCAGGCTGCGTGGGCTGCGGGATCCAATCCCGGGGGCGGGCCTGCAGTGGTCCGAACCACGGATGGCGGATCGACCTGGAGGAACGCGACGGGAGATCTCCAGGGCGAAGCACTTTACTGCGTGTTCGCGCTCGACCAGGACCGCGCATGGGTCGGGACAGGCTCAGGCCGCATCTTCCGGACGACCGATGGGGGTTCGACGTGGACCAACGTCCCCTACCCCCCGCCCGAGTCTTCATTCATGAACGGCGTGTGGTTCGTCGATCCGGCTTTCGGATATGCACTGGGTGATCCCCCGGCGGGAGCATCGAAATACGTTCTCCTCCGCACCACCGACGGCGGCCAGACATGGGACCATATGCCGGACGAACCCGTGGGCGATCCGGGCGAAGGCGGGCTGAACAACTCGTTCTGGTGGACGGATGCCATGCACGGGTGGTTTGGAACGTCAGTCGACAAGGTGTGGCGGACATGGGACGGAGGAGCGACCTGGCAGTCGTCCCCGTGCGGCGCGGCGGCAAGCCTCGGCGTGGCCTTCTCAGACAATCAAAGCGGATTGGCCGTCCACACCGACGGCACTGTCTCCAGGACAACCGACGGGGGCCTGACGTGGTCGAACGCGCCGATCAGTCCCACCCGGCTCAGCGCGGTTGCCGTGGTCCGATCTTCACCCCTGGCGTGGGTCTCTTCGGATGCGGCTCCATTTTTCTCGGCCGACGATGGCGCGAGCTGGCGCGCGGAAGTCACCTATCCCATACGGGGATCCATCTACCATCTTTCGTTTGCGGACAGCACGACCGGATGGGCAGTCACGTCGGCCGGCGAGATCCTGCGGCACGTGAACACCGTCGTGAGCGGCGCCGGGGAGGAAGACGCCGGCGTTCCGAAGCACTGTGTGCTGGAGCAGAACTTCCCGAATCCCTTCAATCCCGCGACCACAATACGGTACGCAATCGCAGGGACGGCGATTCAGGGGCGACGGGGTGATGAAGTCCGGCTGGCTGTATACGACGTGCTCGGCCGGGAGGTCGCCATATTGGCGAGCGGGAAGGCGGCAGCGGGAACGTATGAAGTGAAGTTCAGCGCCGGCAATCTGGCCAGCGGGGTGTATCTTTGCAGACTGACTGCGGGGAACTTCGTCCAGACGCGCAAAATGATCGTGGTGAGATAAGGCCATTTGTCCCCCCGTTGGGGGCTGAGGGGGGACCGTGAACCGTCGACCCCGAACAGGCTGATGGGTGCGAGGGGCCAGCCCTCGGCCCGAAGGCTCATGAAGTCTGGCTCTTCCCCCACCCCGTGAGGATCATCGCAAGGCCGAAGGCCACGAGCGCCACAGGCCAGAAACGCCCCACAGTATCCATGACTTCGCCCCTGGTGAGGGTTCCGATCTCTGTCATGTACATCGCCAGTGCGAGGCCGAGCAGCGCAACGGCCGGAACGAGCACGTGCCATTCGCGCGGGGACTTGATCACGACGAGTATCCACGCGACTGCCGGCACCGCGAGGTACAGCGGCCCTTCCACGCCGGGGTCAATGCCCATCGGCATCCACCGATCAGCGAGCTGAAGCGCCCCAACGACGAGAAACGCGGTGCCCCAGAATATCTTCCCGCTCCCGGACCCCTGGCCCGCGAAACCCCTGTACAGCATTACCCCTCCCCCCACAACCGCGAGGAGCCACAGGGCGTCTCCCATCGAGAGGTTGATCAGGTCGAGCTTGCCGAGCAGGAGCCCGGCTCCGATGATGATGAGTGCAATGCCTGCGATTGACGTACGTCGATCCATGACTTCTCCGGCAGCGTTAGTCTTATGCAGGCCGGGCCGCAAGCGGCTCGGCCGGAATGATGATCGCAGTGATCAGATAGAGCAACACTGTCCCGCCGAAGGAGGCAATGGCGGAGATGACGAACAACAGCCTGAGAATCGTCGGATCCACGGAAAGATACACGCCCAGTCCTCCGCAGATTCCCAGAAACTTCCGGTCAAGCCGCGACCGGTGGAGGCGTTCGGTGCCGGATGCGGCGTTCACTCCTGCAGCCGACGCATCCGCCCCTGTTGCGGGGGTCGCAGAGGCGGCTCCCGTCCGGGGAGACCGCAGGATCAGAGCCACGCCGGCGATGATGACGAGGACCGGACCGAGGGCACTCCAGGAGAAGCCCCACCAGTGATCCCAGAAACCTATGCCCAGGTTTCCAAGCAGAAGGATTCCGCCCAGCACCACGAATCCGATTCCGATGATTCTCGCTGTTGAATCGGTCGATCGCACCGGAGAGGGCGAGGCGCCGGCGGGAATAGCGGAAGGCGTCCCGTCAGGAGGCGCGGGCCCGTTCCCGGCAGGAGGCAGCGGGCGCGCTCCCGGCAGGCATCAGAAGCATCCCGATAATATAGACCACCACGCCGATCCCACCGGCGAAGACCAGGAGCAGAAAGGCAATCCGGACGAGGACGGGATCGACCCCGATATACTCCGCAACCCCTCCGCACACCCCGTCGATCATGCGGTCAGTGCGGGACTTGTAGAGTCGCTTCACTTTCTCCCCGGGTTCCATGTGGTGCCTCCGCGTTGTGTATCCGGTCTCTAGATATGATACGTCGCGGAGGGGGTGTGTGTTGCGGCCGGGGAGGGCGTAACCTCTTTGACAAAGCGGGGGGTGGTTCAATTCAACGGTGCGGACCGCGGGATCTCCCCCGATTACGGCCCTGTTTTTGAGGATGTAAGGAGTGTCCCGTGTCTTAAAGCCCCGCACGACGGGGATCCGTGAAACGACAACGCCGGCCACTGGGCCGGCGTTGCTGTTTTCTGGGACCGGCAGGACCGGATCAGACTTCCATGATCTCTTTCTCCTTGGTCGTCAGCAAGGTGTCGATGTCCTTGATACACCTGTCGGTCATCTTCTGGACTTCGGCTTCTCCCCGCTTTCGCTCGTCCTCGGAGTAATGTTCGGCCTTCTCGGCTTTCTTGAGCTGCTCGATGATATCGCGCCGCACGTTTCGCACTGCGATCTTCCCCTCTTCCCCGAATTTCTTCGAGAGCTTCACCAGCTCACGCCGGCGCTCTTCGTTCAGCGCAGGGATAGGGATGCGGACGATGTCTGCGTCCTTGATCGGGTTCAGACCGAGGTTCGCGACCTGGATGGCTTTCAGGATCGGCTCGACCATGCTTTTCTCGTAGGGCTGCACAGTCAACGTGTGGACATCCAGGACCCCGACGTTACCGATGTGGGAGAGTTGCTGCGGGGATCCGTAGTAGTCGACGCGGATGCTGTCGAGGAGCGTGGTCGTCGCCTTGCCGGTTCTGATCTTGACGAGTTCCTGGCGGACGACTTCCGTCGCCTTGTGCATCCGGTCTTCAGCATCTTTCAGGATCGTCTTCACCATAGTAGCCTCTGAGGGAGTGACACGATCAGTTCGGATCTCTCACCGTCGTTCCAATCGGCTCGCCCAGGATGAGCCGCTGGAAGTTCCCCGGACCGTTCATATTGAATACGAGGATCGGGAGCTTGTTCTCGCGGCAGAGGGTAATGGCGGTCATATCCATCACCTTCAGGTCTTTCTTCATCACGTCGAAATAGGTGATCTCGGCGAAGCGCTTCGCATCCGGATGGCGCTCGGGGTCTGCGTCGTACACGCCGTCCACGCGCGTGCCCTTGATGATCACATCGGCCTCGATCTCGACCGCGCGGAGCGCCGCGGCGGTGTCGGTCGTGAAGTAGGGATTCCCGGTCCCCGCGCCGAAGATCACGATCCGCCCCTTTTCGAAGTGCCGCACGGCCCGGCGCCGGATGAACGGCTCCGCGATGACGTCGGCCCGGATGGCGGACATGAGCCGCGTGTTCACGCCCTCCCGTTCGAGCGCGTTCTGGAGGGCCAGCGCGTTGATCAGGGTGGCGAGCATCCCCATGTGGTCGCCCGTCACCTTGTCGATGCCGCTCTCGTGGTTCGAGACGCCCCGGAAAATGTTGCCGCCGCCGATGACGATGCCGATCTGGACGCCCAGATCGTGGACCGCCTTGATCTCCTGGGAATATCTCCGGAGGGTCTTCTCGTCGATCCCGAACTTCTGGTCGCCCATCAGGGCTTCGCCGCTCAGCTTGAGCAGCACCCGCCGGTATGCTGGCTTCGCCGTGGCCACGGTATTACTTGGTCTCTTCGCCGAGATGGAACCGGACGAACCCCGCGACCGCTGCGTCCTTGCCGGACTCCGCGAGGACTTCCCTCACGGTCTTCCCCGGGTCCTTGATGAAGGTTTGCTCCAGGAGTGCGACCTCCTGGTAGAACTTCTCGAGCTTCCCCTGGGCGATGCGGTCCACGACCTGCGCCGGCTTCCCTTCGTTCTTGGCCTGGGTCCGGTAGATGTCCTGCTCGCGCTCCACCATCTCCTTGCTGATCTCGGTGCGATTCACGACCATCGGGTTCATCGCGGCAATCTGCATTGCGACATCGCGGCCGATGCCTGCCTTCGCCGCATCGGCGGGGATGCCGGCGACGTCGACCAGCACGCCGATCTTGCTGCCGAGGTGCGTGTAGGCGCTGACCACGCCCGTCTTCGAGGTGACGATCTGGAAGCGGCGGACTTCGATCTTTTCGCCCACCTTCGCGAGCAGGTCGTCGAGGGCCTGCGTCACGGTCTTGCCCGTGCCAAGCGTCATCCCGAGCGCTTTCTCAAGCGACTCCGGGCGGTTTTTCTCGAGCCCTTCCGCGACCGCGTTCGCAAACCCGACGAAGTCCTCGCTCCGTCCCACGAAGTCGGTCTCCGCGTTCACTTCCACGATCACCCCGGTCTTCCCGTCGGGGGTGACGCGCGTGACGATCATGCCTTCTTTGGCTGCCCGGTCGGCGCGTTTCGCGGCGACCGCGGCTCCCTTCTTGCGAAGGTACTCGATCGCGGCCTCGATGTTGCCGGCTGACGACTCGAGCGCCCGTTTGCAGTCCATCATCCCCGCGCCGGTCTTGTCGCGCAGGGTCTTAATCATCGCAGGTGTAATTTCCATACGGTCCTGGTTATCAGCTTGAACGTTCATGCCGGGGGGGTCGGCCTGTTTCGGGGGCGGCTTCCCGGCTCCGCGCCTCCGCATCAATGGCCGTTTCCATCTGGTTCTGGCTGGCCCGTTCGCGGCCTTCCAGCACCGCGTCGCCGAACGCCTTCAGGATCACCTGCACCGACTTGATCGCGTCGTCGTTGGCAGGGATCACGAAATCCACATCGTTGGGATCGCAATTGGTGTCGACGATCGCGAACACGGGGATGCCAAGCCTGCGGGCTTCCTTCACCGCGATCGCTTCCTTCTTGATATCGACGACGAAAATCGCGCCCGGAAGGCGTGTCATTTCCACGACGCCCGAGAGGACCTTGTTCAGCTTGTCTTTTTCGCGATGAAGGAAGAGGACTTCCTTCTTGGTGAGCTTGTCGAACGTCCCGTCGCTCTCCATCTTCTCGATGTTCGTAAGGCGTTTGACGCTCTTCCGGATGGTGGTGAAGTTGGTGAGGCTTCCGCCCAGCCAGCGGTCCGTGACGTAGAACTGGCCCGTCTTGATCGCGGCTTCCTTCACGATGTCCTTCGCCTGCTTCTTCGTCCCGACGAAGAGCACCCGCTTGCCCTCGGCGACGACGTTCGAGATGGCGTTGCAGGCCTCCTCCAGGAGGAAGGCGGTCTTCATGAGGTCAACGATGTGGATCCCGTTGCGCTCCATGAAGATGTACGGGCGCATTTTGGGATTCCAGCGGCGGGTAAGATGGCCGAAGTGGCAGCCTGCTGCCAACAGCTCGGCGACTTCTACACGAGGCATGCGGTGTTCCCTAACGATGTGAGTTGTTCGTCTACCCCCTTCATCTCCCGCGAGTCATCCCGCCCGGGCGGGACACTCCCCCGCAGGATCCGGAGGTATGTGTATTTACAGCTGACAGCTATTAACGCTTGGAGAACTGGAATCTCTTGCGGGCCTTCTTCTGGCCGTATTTTTTGCGCTCGACCATTCGGGGGTCGCGCGTCATGAGTCCGGCGGCGCGCAATGCGGTACGATGGTCCTCGCTCAGCGCGACAAGCGCGCGAGAGATGCTGAGGCGGATCGCGCCGGCCTGGCCGGACGGTCCGCCGCCCTCGACCGTGACGCGGCAGTCGAACTTGCCGGCGGTCTGCGTGGTGGTGAACGGCTTCAGGACATCCGTGCGCAGCGTCTCCTGAGGAAAGTACTCCTCGAGAGGCCGGCGGTTGACGGTCATCTTCCCGGCACCCGGGATGAGCACAACGCGGGCGACGGCGGTCTTGCGCCGCCCCACGGCCATGCGGGTCTGCGTGGTCATGCGGGATTCGAGCTCCTCTCCAGGGTAAGTGCGACAGGACGCTGGGCGACGTGCGGATGCTCGGGCCCTGCGTACACTTTCAGTTTCTTGATGATCTGGCGGCCGAGGCGGGTATGCGGGAGCATACCGCGTACGGCGTGCTCCATCACCCGCTCGGGGTGCTTGCGGATCAGGTCCTTGAACTTCTCAAACGTGGCCCCACCCGGATAACCGGTGTGCTGGAAATACTCCTTCAACTCCGAGCGCTTGCCCGTCAGCTTGATCTTCGACGCGTTCACGACCACGACGAAGTCTCCCATGTCGGAGTTCGGGGTGAATGAGGGCTTGTGCTTCCCGCGCAGCACATGGGCGATCTGCGTCGCGACCCGTCCCAGCGTCTTGCCGTCGGCATCGATCAGATGCCACTGCCGGTGGGCGTCCTCGGTCCTGAAAAAGTGGGTGGACTTCTCCACGGATGACTCTCCTGCGAAATGCGATGAGTAAGGCGAAACTTGGTAAGCTTACTAATATATGCAATCCAGCGAAAATTGTCAACGTACCCGGGAAATCAGGGGCGGGCGGATGGGCCGGGGCACGGCCCCCTCAGCCCACCTGATCTTCGGCGTGATAGGAACTGCGGACCAGGGGGCCGGATTCCACATGCCGGAACCCCATCGCAAGCCCTTCCTCCTTCAGCTGGAGGAACTCGTCAGGATGCACATATCTGTCCACCGGGAGGTGGTTCTTGGTCGGCTGCAAATACTGCCCGAGGGTCAGGATATCGCACGAAACCGCTCGCAAATCGCGCATGACCGCCCGGACTTCGTCCGTCCGTTCCCCCAGCCCCAGCATGAGGCCGCTTTTCGTGACCATCCCCCCCTGCTTCGCCCGGCGGAGCAGCTCGAGGCTCCGGTCGTATTTCGCCTGGGGGCGGACCCGGAGGTAGAGCCGTGGGACAGTCTCGGTGTTATGATTGAGGATGTCCGGCCGGGCATCCATAACGCGCTGCAGCGCCCACCACTCGCCCCGGAAATCCGGGATGAGCACTTCGATCTTGAGTCCCGGGCGGACCTCGCGGGCTCTCCTGATCGTCTCGGCGAATACCCACGCGCCGCCGTCGGGCAACTCGTCGCGATTCACGGAGGTGATCACCGCGTGTCGCACGCCCATGACACGGATGGCCTCCGCGACGCGGAGCGGCTCCTCGGTGTCCAGAACGGGCGGGCGTCCGGTCGCCACGGCGCAGAAGCCGCACGACCGCGTGCAGACATCCCCGAGGATCATGAACGTCGCCGTCCCCGCTTCCCAGCATTCGCCCATGTTCGGGCAACGCGCTTCCTCGCACACGGTGTGAAGCTTGTGCGAATCGATCAACGTCTTCAGGTGCGCAAACCGCTCGCCGGAAGGGATCCGCACGCGCAGCCAGTCGGGCCGCTGGCGCCGCGGAGTCGCGCCCGCGGGAGAGACGCCCGCGTCGACCGCCTGCGCCCGATCGCCCTCGTCAGCCGGGCCCGGTCCGTCCCGGCCGTCCGCCGCCTGATCCGGCGCGCGTATTTCCTGAATCACGAAGTTCATTGTCCTCTGCGCCCCTGTCCCGACCTCACGCACTCACCGGTGGACCACACAGCTGCCTGCGAACCACCTACACTTTCGTTGCCGGGTCGAACTGCTCCAGCGCCCGGACGATCTCCTCCATGAACATTCCCCCGAGAGCGCCGTCGATGATGCGGTGGTCGAACGACATCGTGAAGTACGCAATCGACCGGATCGCGATCGCGTCGTTGATGACGGCGACGCGCTTCTTCACCGCGCCCGTCCCGAGAATCGCCACCTGCGGCTGGCTGATAATCGGCGTCCCCATGACAGTCCCGAACACGCCGAAGTTGGAGATCGTGAAGGTGCCGCCCGTGATGTCGTCCGGGGTCAGCTTCTTCGCGCGGGTCCGCACCGCCAGGTCGTTGATCGCGCGCGCAACACCGAGGAAGTTCTTCTCCTCCGCATGGCGGATCACGGGAACGATCAATCCGTTGTCCGACGCCACGGCGATCCCGAGGTTCACGAAGTTCTTCTTGATGATCTTGTCGCCTTCGACCGACGCGTTGACGAGCGGGAATTTCTTGAGGGCCTGCACGACGGCATAGGCGATGTAGGCCGTGAAGGTCAGCTTGAACCCTTCGCGCCGCTCGAACTCTGCGGCATGCTCGGAGCGATGGCGCGCGACGGTGGTCATATCCACCTCGTGCACTGCCGCCACGTGCGGTGAGGTCTGCACGCTGTGGATCATGTGCTGCGCCATCTTCTGCATGACGTTGTTCATCTGCAGGATGTCGTATGCCGGCGAGGGGTACTTTGCCCGCAGCTCGGGCGCATCCACGGGCTTTGCCGTGATCGGGGGAGGCGCCGGTCCTGCGGCGGCAGGCGCCGGGCCGCCGCGGGCCCGAGCGGCAACGTACGCCAGAAGGTCCTTCTTGGTCAGCCGTCCACCCTCTCCCGTGCCCGGAACGGCCTCCAGCTCGTCCATGCCGATGCCCTCGGCGCGGGCGATCGACAGCACGAGCGGGGAATAGAAACGTCCCGCAGCGACGCGTGTTGCGCCTGTCGGTTCTGGGGCTGCCGGCTGGGAGCCTGCTGCGGCCACAGGCGGGGCGCCCGCGGCAGGGGAAACCGGAGCATGGGCAGCGCCCGCTCCCCGGGGCGTCGCAGCCGGGGCCGCTTTCGCGGGCGGCGGGGCCACCATGTCGTCGGCGTTCAGCGAGGGCGCGCCCGGCTCGCTCTCGATATGCGCGATCACGGTCTGTACGGGCACCGTTTGTTGCTCCTGCACCACGATCTGGCTCAGGACGCCGGCGGCGGGAGACGGGATCTCCGAGTCCACCTTGTCGGTGCTGATTTCCAGCAGGACCTCGTCTTTCATCACGCGGTCACCGACTTTCTTATGCCATTTGACGATGGTTCCTTCGGCGATGCTCTCGCCCATCTGCGGCATCACCACGTCGATTCGAGCCATTGCGGTCGTCCTCGGTTCAGTCTCAGAATGCTGCCAGGTCGCGCATCGCGCGCAGAATCTTCCTGGCGTTGGGCAGCACGAACTCTTCCAGCGGGGGGGCGAACGGCACAGGCGTGTCCAGCGCACCGACGCGCCGGATCGGGGCATCAAGCCACTGGAACGCCTGGTCGGCAATCAGGGCAGAGATTTCGGCACCGATGCCTCCCGTCAGGTTGTCCTCATGCACCACCAGCACCTTTCCCGTCTCCCTGGCCGACGAGAGAATCAGTTCCACGTCCAGCGGCATCAGGCTGCGGAGATCGACCACGCGCGCTTCGACTCCGTCCTCGCGCGCGAGTTTCTCGGCAGCCTCGAGGCAAAAATGCGTCGTCGAACCGTACGTAATCACGGTCATGTCGTCGCCGCTGCGCCGCACCTCGCCGCGCCCGAGCGGGACGATGTGTCCGCCGTCGGGGACCTCGCCTTTGATGCGCCGGTACAGGTACTTGAACTCGAGATACATGACGGGGTTGTTGTCTCGCACGGCAGCCCGCATCAACCCGTAGGCGTCGGCCGGCGTCGAGGGCGCGACGATCTTCAGGCCCGGCACATGGAAGAACCAGGCCTCGGGGCTCGTCGAATGGTACGGTCCGCCGTGGATATAGCCGCCGGAGGGAAGCCGTACCACCATGGGCACGGGGATATCCCAGCGGTAATGGATCTTCGCGCTGTTGCTGACGAGCTGATTGAACCCGCAGGTCACGAAGTCGGCAAACTGCATTTCCGCGATCGGCCTGAAGCCGGCGACCGCGGCACCCGTGGCGGCACCGATAATCGCCGCCTCCGACAGCGTGGCGTCGATGACCCGCTTCTCCCCGAAGTGCTGGAGGAACCCTTTCGTCGCCTTGAACGCTCCGCCATACAGACCAATGTCCTCCCCGAGCAGAAAGACCGACGGATCGGCTTCCATCTCATCCCACATCGCGCGGGAGATCGCCTCGATGTACGTCATGGTCGCCATCAGGAAGCGTACACCCCCTCTCCCGCATCCTCGCCCCCGGCATATCCGTCAGCCTCCGCCGCCGCGACGGCAGCATCGAGGTCCGCATGGATGCTCCTGTCGTAGTCCTCGATCGCCTTCTGCGTGAGGGCGCCGTCGGCCAGCAGCTTTTGCTCCAACCGGGAAATCGGATCGCGCTTCTTCCATTCGTCAATCATGCCGGCGGGCACGTACGACGCGTCGTCGGAGGCCGAGTGGCCGTGCATGCGCATGGTGACGGACTCAATGAGCGTCGGCCCTCCGCCGTCGCGCGCCAGCTTGACCGCGCGGCTGCACGCAGCATAGACCTCCAGGACATCCGTCCCGTCGACCGTGACTCCAGGGATGCCATATCCCGCCGCGCGGTCTGCGTACCTGGCGCCCGCGAACTGCTTGCGCACCGGCGTGGAATATGCGAACTGGTTGTTCTCGAGGATCAGCACGAACGGCAGCTTCATGACCGCAGCCATGTTCAGCCCCTCGTGGAAGTCGCCGACGTTCGATCCCCCGTCGCCGATGTAGTTCATCACCACGGCACGCTCTCCCCTCATCGACGAGGCGAGGGCAAACCCCACGGACATCGGGATCATGGCAGCGAGGTGGCTCACATTTCCGTAAATGCGAAGCTGCGGATCAGCGTAGTGCCCGGTTCCGTCCCGCCCCCGCGTGAGGCTGCTCGCCCTTCCAAGCTGTTGCAGGAACACGTTCGTGAGCGTCTGGCCCTTCACGAGATGTGCGCCCAGATCGCGGTGCATCGGGAGGAGGTAATCCTGCGGTCCGAGGGCGTAGGCGCTTCCCACGGCGGTGGCTTCGTTCCCGCAGCTGGTGTACGCTCCTCCGACGACCTTTCCCTGCTTGTACAGCCGGAGGATCGTATTGTCCGTTTCACGCGTCAGCCGCATGAAGTAGTACAGCTTGAGGAAGTCGTCGCGGGAGAGGTCCCGTTCCGGCCGGGCCGCCGAGGCAGCCCGAGTGTCTGTGTTGGTCATAGATGCCTGCGTGCGAACAACGGGTCAATACCGAAGCAGTTTCTCGAGCGCGTGCAGAAGGTCGCTCTCCTGGGGGAGCATGGCGCTTTCCAGCGCGGGCGCGTACGGCACCGGGGCGTCTTTCGCGGCCACGCGCATCACGGGCGCGTCAAGGCGCTCGAATGCCTCCGACGCGATGATGGCGGCAATCTCAGCCCCGAACCCGCCGGTGAGCGTGTCCTCATGCGCGATGAGCACCTTGCCGGTCTTTCTGACGGACCGGAGCACGGTCTCGCTGTCGAGCGGGTTCAGCGTCCGGAGGTCGATGACCTCAACGCTGGCGCCCTCGCGCTCCTCAAGCTTGCGCGCGGCGTCGAGCACGCGCTGGACCAGCATGCCCCAGGTGATGACCGTAACATCATCTCCTTCTTTGCGGACCGCCGCGACGCCGAACGGAAGCAGGTAGTCCGGCCCCGGTTCGGGCCTGGACGCGAAGCTCTGGCGGTACAGCCCCTTATGCTCGAGGAACAGCACGGGGTCCTGTTCACGGCATGCGGTCTTGAGCAGGCCCTTCGCATCGGCGGCGTTCGACGGATACACGACGCGAAGGCCCGGGATGTGTGTGAAGAACCCGTCGATCGACTGGCTATGGTAGAGGCCGCCATGGATGTAGCCTCCCACCGCGACGCGGACCACCAGCGGGCACGACCACTGGTTGTACGATCTATACCGGAGCATGGCCACTTCGTCGCGCAATTGCATGAACGCGGGCCAGATGTAGTCCCCGAACTGAATCTCGACGACGGGCCGGTAGTCGCCGCGCACCGCGAGCCCGAAGGCCGTCCCGACGATGCTGGCTTCCGCGAGCGGAGAGTTGAACACCCGGTCCGGTCCGAATTTCGCCGTCAGCCCTCTGGTCGCCGTGAACACGCCACCCTTGTCCCCCGCCACATCCTCGCCGTAGACGAGCATCTTCGGATTCCGCTGGAGCTCTTCCGCCAGCGCGTGGTTGATGGCGTCGACCATCACGACATTCGATCCGGCGTGCTGCGGCTCGACGAACCCGGCCGCGGGCACCGCCGTGTCCGGGGCATACACGTACGTCGTCACCTGCGAGGCGTCCGGGGAGCTTTCCGCTTCCGCCGTCTCCGCCGCGCGGTTGACGCGCTGCAGCATCTCGGTCCTGATCCCTTCGATGTCGGATGCGGTCAGGATCTTCCGCTCCATGAGCAGGGACTCCAGCTGCGGGATCGGGTCGCGCTTGCTCTCTTCCGCCAGCTCCTGCGGATCCCGATACTTTCGCTGATCGTCGGACGACGAGTGCGGGAGCAGCCGGACAGTTTCGGCTTCAATCAGGCACGGTCCTTCGCCCCTCCGCGCCAACGCGACTGCCTCGGCCGCGACGTCGTACATCGCGCGGAAGTCGCATCCGTCGACACGGAAGCGGTGGAGGCCCTCGTACCCCTGTACGACCTCATAGATCGATCCCCCGACGATCTGCTCGCTCGCGGGGACGGAAATCGCGTACCCGTTGTTCTGCACGACGAAGATGACGGGAAACTTGCCGCGGACAGCCCAGCTCACCGCTTCGTGGAATTCACCCTCGCTCGTAGCGCCTTCGCCGGAGGAGACGTACACCACCTCATCGGTTCCATCCCACCTGGAGCCCATCGCGGTTCCGACCGCCTGCAGGTACTGCGTGCCTGTCGGGCTCGACTGGGCAACGATCCGGAGCCGCTTGTGTCCGTAGTGGGACGGCATCGAGAAGCCGTTGCTGCTTGGCCCGCCGCGCCGATGGAGAGACTCGAGGAAGACTTCCTCGATCGTATAGCCGTACTGGAGGGAGAACGCGAGATCCCGGTAGTAGGGATAGGCCCAGTCGTGCCCGGGCCGCATTGCCAGCGCCATCGCGACCTGCGCCGCTTCATGCCCGGATCCGCCGATATGGAAGAAGACCTTCCCCTGTTTCAGGAGGATGAGGATTTTGCTGTCGACGACCCTGGCGGCAAGCATGGTCTGGTACGCGCCAAGCAGCTGTTCGCGCGTGAGCGCGTCGAACGCCGTCCCGTGCGTTGTCGCGGGTTTGCCCCTGGCCGCCTGGATCCCTGATGTCGGTGTCGCCATCGGTTAGTCCTCCACCGCCCCGCCGGCCGCGGCAATGGCCTTCGTGCCGGCAAGTCGATCAAGTTCGTCCTCTGTCACCCACCGGATCTCCGACGAGAAGACCTCCGCCAGGTTCCTGGCGATCGCCGGCTCCACCTCGTCGAGCGTGACGTCACGGCCGAGGAGGAGATGCATGGAGGTGACACCCTTTTCAAATATTCCGCACGGTATGATTCTGTCGAATTTCGTGAGATCCGTCCTGACGTTCAGCGCGAAGCCGTGCATCGTGATCCACCGGGACGTGCGCACCCCGATCGCGCAGATTTTCTCCCCGCCCACCCACACGCCCGTATACGACGGATGGCGCCCCGCGGCGGTCCCGAACTCGAGGAGCGTGCGGATCACCGCCTCTTCGAGCATGCGCAGGTAGAGATGCAGGTCCGACCCGTGACGGGCGAGGTCGAGAATGGGATAGCCGACGAGTTGGCCGGGACCGTGGTACGTGATGTCGCCGCCGCGGTCCGTGTGGACGACGGCGACTCCCGTTCGTGACAGCTCCTCGTCCGTGGCCAGCAGGTGGCGGTCGTCGCCGGAGCGGCCGATGGTATAGACGTGGTCGTGTTCGGTCAGGAGCAGGATATCGGGAACCCCGCCTTCCGCGCGGGCGCGTGCGAGCCGGCGCTGAAGGTCCCAGCATTCGCGATACTCCGTCCTCCCCAGGCGCGCCGCGAGCATCGGATCAGATGTTGATTGCCTCGCCATAGGCAGCGGCGGCGGCCTCCATGATCGCTTCGCTCAGCGTCGGGTGCGCGTGCACCGCGCCGAAGATCGACTTCCCCGTGGCTTCAAGCCGTTTCGCCAGCACGAGCTCCGCAATCAGCTCGGTCGCCTCCGACCCGAGGATGTGCGCACCGAGCAGCTCCCCGTACTTCGCGTCGAAGATCAGCTTCACCATCCCCTCGGTCTCGCCGATCGCCAGGGCCTTGCCGAGCGGACGGAACGGAAACCGGCCGATGGTCACCTCGTGCCCCTCGGCCTTCGCCTTCTCTTCGGTCAGCCCAACGCTCGCGACCTGCGGTTGGCAGTATGTGCACCCCGGGATAGAGCTGTAGTCAATGGGTTCGGGTCTCTTGCCGGCGATCGCTTCGACGCAATGAATCCCTTCCGCGCTGGCGACGTGCGCGAGCCACGGAGGTCCGATGACGTCGCCGATGGCGTAGACGCCCTTCACGTTCGTCCGGTAGTCCGCGTCGACCTTGATGTGGCCCCGCTCGACAGCAACCCCGACCGCTTCGAGGCCGAGGTTCTCGACGTTCCCCTGAACTCCGACCGCCATCAGGACACGCTCGGCCGTCAGCGTCTTCGACGCGCCATCGGACAGGACCGTGACGCTCGCCTGGCCGGCCGAGGTCGTGACGTTCTGTACCGACGTGCCGGTCAGAATTTCGATTCCCTGCTTCTTGAGGCTCGTTTCAAGCGACTTCGTAATCTCGCGGTCTTCGACCGGGAGGATTGTCGGGAGCATCTCGACAACCGTCACCTTCGTTCCGAGCGCGTTATAGAAGGAGGCAAACTCGATGCCGATGGCGCCGGCTCCGACGATGATGAGCGATGCCGGCTGTGCCGGGAGCGACATCGCCTCGGTGCTGGTGATGACGCGATCGCGGTCGATGGTAACGCCGGGGACGCGTCCGCGGCCTGGCCCCCGTCGCGACGATGATATGCCTGGCGCGAACCGTGGACGTGCTGCCATCCTGCGCCGTCAGCGTGAGCGTCGAAGCATCCTTCAGCCTTCCCGTCCCACGAAGGACCTCGATCTTGTTCTTCTTCATCAGGTACTCGACGCCTTTGGAGATCCTGTCGGCGATCGAGCGGCTGCGGCCGATGACTTTCGCAAAATCGACCCGGACATTCTCGACGGAGATCCCCCATTCCTCGGATTTCCGGATCATCGTGAGGATTTCGGCGTTGCGGAGGAGGGCCTTGGTGGGAACGCAGCCCCAGTTCAGGCAGATGCCGCCCAGCCGGTCGCGCTCCACGATGGCGGCTGACATGCCGAGCTGGGCCGCCCTGATTGCGGCAGTGTACCCGCCCGGGCCAGCGCCCAGGACCACAATGTCGTATTGCCGGTCAGCCATGGTCATCTCCAAAAACAACAAGAGAGGGAACGCCCGCTCCCTCCCGCTTTCGCGCCGACGGGGATACGCCGCCCGCGATGAGACAAAAATATAGTTACAACACCCTAGAAAGTCAACGAATTACGGGCGCATGCGCGTTGCATTTCCTCGCTGATTTCGGTATACTACGACCGATTTTTTATGACACAACCGGCATCGGGGGAGACTTCAGAGCGTGTCGTCACGACCAACCGCAAGGCGCGGCACGACTATCATGTCCTCGAGTCTCTGGAGGTCGGGATTGCGCTCACGGGCACCGAGATAAAATCGGTGCGGCAGGCCGCGGTGACGCTCAGCGAGGGCTTCGCGCAGCTCCGCAGGGGAGAGATCTGGCTGGTCGGCGTCCACATCAGCCCCTACAAAGAGGGGAGTTATGCGAACGTGGACCCGATGCGGGAGCGCAGGCTGTTGCTGCACCGGAAAGAGATCCGGAAGCTCGCAGCGAAGCTTACAGACAAAGGCACAACCCTGGTTCCCCTCAAGATGTACTTCAAGGGGAACAAAGCAAAATTGCAGCTGGGCCTGTGCCGGGGCAAACGCGATTACGACCGGCGGGAGGACATCCGCACACGCGACGCTGAGCGCGACCTTCGCCGCATTCACAGGAGATAGCACCACCGGTGTTTCCACCTCTGAACGAACAGATGGACCTCATCCGCCGGGGCACGGCGGAGATCATCCGCGAAGAAGACCTGGCCCGCAAAATCGAACGGGCCATGGCAACGCAGAAGCCGCTCACAATCAAGCTTGGCTGCGATCCGAGCAGGCCGGACCTGCACCTGGGGCATTCGGTCGTCCTCAGAAAGTTGCGGCAGTTCCAGGACCTCGGGCATCACGCCATCCTTATCGTCGGCGACTTCACGGGGATGATCGGCGACCCGTCTGGCCGCAGCAAGACCCGGCCCCCGCTCACGCTGGAGGAGACCCGCGCCAACGGCCAGAGCTACTTCGAGCAGGCCACGAAGATTCTCTCCTCGGCGAAGATCGAGATGCTGTACAATTCGGAGTGGCTGGGGCCGATGAGCTTCACCGACGTGATCGTGCTGGGCAGCCGCTACACGGTCGCACGCATGCTGGAGCGTGACGACTTCGAGCGCCGCTACAAAGCCGGCGAGCCGATCAGCGTGCACGAGTTCCTGTATCCACTCGCGCAGGCGATGGACTCGGTGGCGATCAAGGCAGACGTCGAGCTCGGCGGGACAGACCAGAAGTTCAACCTGCTGGTGGGGCGCGACATCCAGCGCGAGTACGGCCAGGATCCGCAGGTGATCATCACGATGCCGATCCTCCCCGGAACGGACGGGGTGGAGAAGATGAGCAAGTCGCTCGACAACTACATCGGCATCAGCGAACCGCCGCAGGAGATGTTCGGGAAGACGATGTCCATCCCCGACAAGCTCATCCTCGACTACTTCACGCTGGCGACCGACATCCCGCAGGCAGAGCTGGCGGGGATCACGCGCGACGTCGCGACGCGGCCATACGACATGAAGCGGCGGCTCGCCGCTGCGCTCGTGAACCTGTACCACGGCAGCGAGGAGGCGACGAAGGCGGAAGAGGAGTTTGTCAGACGATTCAAGCCGGCGAAGGGCAAGGACTGGACGGAGCAGCTTCCGTCGGAGATGCCGGAAGCCAGCATTCGCGCCGAGGGCCCGCAGGTTGGCGTCCTCGCGCTGCTCACGGAGACAGGCCTGGCCGCGTCCCGGAGCGAAGCCCGGCGCCTCGTTGAGCAAGGGGGTGTCGTCGTGGACGGGCAGAAAATCACTGACTGGAACGCCTCGGTCGATCTCGCGGCGCCTGTCGTCGTCAAGGTAGGGAAGCTGAAGTTCGCGCCGGGTTTCCCGGGCCTGATCTCGTCCCCATCCATTCACCACCACACCCTCAGGAGGATACCGCGGTGTACGTTCCAACCAGACTCTTTTTCACCAAAGGGGTCGGCCGCCACAAAGACTATCTCCAATCGTTCGAGCTCGCCTTGCGCGACGCGAAGATAGAAATCTGCAACCTGGTCACCGTCTCGAGCATCTTCCCGCCCGGATGCAAGCGGATCAGCCGCGGAAGAGGGGCTGAAGGCACTGCAGCCCGGTCAGATCACGTTCGCCGTGATGGCGCGGAATGCCACGAACGAGCCGAACAGGCTGGTCGCCGCGTCGATCGGCGTGGCACTGCCCGCAGACACCTCGTCAGTACGGATACCTCTCCGAACACCACCCGTTCGGCGAGACGGATGAACGCGCCGGCGAATACGCCGAGGACCTTGCCGCGACGATGCTCGCCACCACGCTGGGAGTGGAGTTTGATTCTCAGGCGGCGTGGGACGAGCGGGAGAAGGTGTACAAGATGAGCGGCAAGATCGTCCGGAGCTTCAACGTCACGCAGTCCGCGGAAGGGCACAAGGACGGGATCTGGACAACCGTTGTCGCCTGCGCAATCCTCCTGCCATAAAACATGCGCGCCCCGTCACGCTGAAGCGGGACAGGGCGCGAACACTTGCCTGAAGCGACAGGACGATCAGTTGAGCGCGAGCTTCATCTGATCGTAGGACCGCATGATGTTCTCCACGTAGGTGATGGTTTCGTTGGCGTTCCCGAACCATCCCGCGCGAGGTCGCTCCTGCTCCCACACGTTCTTGTGGAGCGTATAGTAGCGCTTGGATAGCAGCGGAAGCGCGGTCTTGATCGACTCCCATTGCCCTGGATCGTCGTGAAGGTATGCCGCGAGCTCCTGGGCGTCATAGACTCGTGCGATGCCCGCATTGTACGCGGCAAGCGAGAGCTTCAGACGCTCTTCCTCCTCCAGCCCGTCAAAGTAGTTGTACAGCTGACGGAGATAGTAGATCCCGCCCTGGATGTTCTCCGAGGGATGGTTCAGGTCCTCGATCCCGAGCTGTTCCGCAATCTGGCCGCTTGTTGTGGGCATGATCTGCATCAGCCCGCTCGCGCCCTTGTGGCTCTCCGCGTCCTGCGAATACCCTGACTCCTGCTTCATGACCGCCAGTACCAGCCGCCAGTCAAATCCGTACCGTTCCGCATTCGCCTTGATGACGTGCCCGTACTCTTGAATAGTCATACGGGTCGCGGCGTCCAGACGGGGGGTCTGCACAGCCTGTGCGGAGATAGCAGTACCTTGCGAATTCGCCGTATTCTCGGCATGCGCCTCCGTTTTGATGTTCCGGAGGGCATTTTCGCCCATGGGGGTACAACCCACCAGAATCAACGGTAACAGTAGAATTGTCGTAAGGACTGACTTCATGAATCCCTTTCGCATGTTTCTCTTTTGCCTCCAGCCTCGCCCTATCTCAACACATCAGAGGGGGAACCTGTTCCAGGGAGGACGATCAACTTAACGTATGATAAGGTAAGGAATAGCCAAACCTCAGTCAAGAGAAAACAGAGCGGCGGAGCGCGAACGTGACGGTCGGCACTGCGTTCCGGGGTTACACTCACGCATAACGACAACAGAATCAACGAATTAATTTCTCTTCATTGATTTGTCGAACGTTGAGCGGGTGACGGTGAGTCTCTCCCTCACTCGCCGGACGCCAGCGAGCTGATGGAAAACGGAAAGAGGCGATTGACCGATGTGACGTCATGGTTCACTGTCCCGGGCCAGGCATAGGGCGCAAGGCCATGTGAGCTCGCGATGATGGACGGGGGTGGAGCCGGAGACATCAGCAGCCGCAGGGGGGCGGGAGCGAATCAGTCGGACAGAATCTCGAGCGTGACGCGTGCCGTGCCCGGGCCGACCATGGAGATCTCTTCGGCGGCCCGATACGAGAGGTCGATGATCCTGTCTGACACGAAGGGCCCGCGGTCGTTGATGCGGACCACCACGGACTTGCCGTTGGAAAGGTTTGTGACGCGGACGCGCGTGTTGAACGGGAGCGTCCGGTGCGCGGCTGTCAGTGCGTGCATGTCGTACGTCTCGCCGTTTGAAGTGGGCCGTCCGTCGAACTCGTCTGCGTAGTACGACGCGATCCCTTCGAGCCGGAGCTCCCCGGTGTCCATCGACGTGTTTGGACGCCCGGCAAACCTGGGCGTGCCGGCCGCGCAGCCTGCCAGGGCGGCGGCACAGGCGAGGGCTATGAAGGCGCCCCGCATCGCAACGATCACAGATATTGATCCATCTGCTTCCGGCGGAGGTAGTCGGCGATCTCTTTCACGTCCTGCGACCGCCCGCGCCTGCAGATCAGGAGCGCATCCGGAGTGTCCACGACGATGAGATCGTCAACGCCGATCACGGCCACGATCCGTTCCGGCGAATACACGAGCGAATTGTTCAGATCGCGCTGAATCACTCGCCCGGTCAGGGAGTTGCCGTGCGGATCCTTCCCGGACTGGTAATACACTTCGTCCCACGAGCCCACGTCCGTCCAGCCGAAATCGCCACGCAGAACGAATACCTGTTCCGATTTCTCCATCACGCCGTAGTCAACGGAGATGCCGCGAATGACGCCGTAGACCTTTTCGAGAAGGCTCTGATACTGCGGTGTCCCGATGGCCGGCTCCACTTTCGACAGCTCCTCGTAGAGCTCGGGGAGGCACGCGCTGATCTGCTCGAGGATCGCGTCGGCGCGCCAGACGAACATGCCGCTGTTCCAGAGAAAATCACCGCTGGCGAGAAACCGCTCGGCGGTCGGGATATTCGGCTTTTCGGCAAACGTCCGCACCTTCATGGCCCCGCGGTCAAGGTACGGGTTGTGGTTGCCCTTCTCGTTGTCGAACTGGATGTACCCGTACCCCGTCTCGGGTCGCGTCGGGTGAATGCCCAGGGTCAGCAGGCTTTTCGATTGCCCCGCAACCTCGATGGCGACAGACAGGACCTGGAGGAAATCCTCCTCGTTCGCGATCATGTGATCCGCCGGGAGAACGACCATCACCCCGTCGGGCATGCGCCTCCGCACGTGCATGGCGGCGAGGCCGATGCAGGGCGCGGTATTCCGGCCGACGGGCTCTTCCAGGATGTTCTCCTCGGGAACCTGGGGAAGCTGCTTGATCACGGCCGCACGCTGCACCCGGTTGGTCACGACGAAGACGTTTTGCGGCGGGACCAGCGGCTGGATACGCTTCACCGTGTTCTGGATCATCGTTCCCTTGCCGACGATCTCCAGCAGCTGCTTCGGGGAGCGTTCGCGGCTGCGCGGCCAGAATCGGGTGCCGACGCCACCCGCCATTATCACTGCGAAGATCTGGGACATGGTTATTCTTGCTCGGGATCTGGTGGTTGTTGTTCGAGCAGCGGCAGGGGGTTTTCCAGGAGGCGCGTGATCTCCTGGAGGGAGTCGTAATCCTCCGCCGCGTGCGTTTGCATGACTGTTTGAAGCGTAAGGTTCGCGCTGTCCAGGAGGTTGACGACCCGGACATCGCGCGCGAGCGACCGGGCCCTGACGAGCTCCAGGAACCGCGCGACGGCGTCGGCGAACCTTGTCACATCCCGGTTCTCCTCGAGCGCGCCCGCGCGTCCGAGCGGCTGCACCGAAGCACGGAGCCGTGCCGCCAGATCTTCCGTCACCTCCGAAAACTGACCCTCGCGGAATGAGCCGGCCTTCAACGCCTCGACCGCGACGCCGAATTCATCCACGGCTGCGGCAATGGACTTCGGCTCTTCGGGGCCGGGGCTGGCCGGGGCCGGAAATTCGGTTGGAAGCAGGGAGAGGAGCTCGTCGGCACGTTGGGAGACCACGTGTTCGGTCAGGACGGCCGCGAACGGGTCGCTCCCCTTCTCAGCGTACCACATCAGCCGGAGCGCGACCTGATCGTACCCCTGGACTCCGTAGAGCATTTCCAGCGCGGCATCGAGATGCTGGGACGAGGAGAGCGCCCGTCGGATGAGGCTGATCCGGCCGGCGTCGAGCGATCGGTTGGATGAGGTCAGACGAGACTCGAGCAGCTGCATGACGTCCAGAATATGTTCTCTCTCGCCAGCCATCAGCACTGCAGCCCCCGTGAGGGGATCAGGTTCCCCCGGCAACCCGAAGGCGGTTCATCGCGCGCGCGAGGGATGCCTCGGCGCGAGGGACGTCGATGTCGGCCACGCGGATCTTCAGACGCTCGTGCGCGCGGTCCGCTGACCGCTTCGCACGGTCGACGTCGATCTCGTCGGCCCGCTCGGCGGACTCCACAACGACGGTCACCACATTGTCGCGCACTTCCACGAAGCCGCCGGAGGTGGCGTAGAAGACTTCGGTCCCCTCCACGGTCCGGAGCTTCATCGTCCCGACGTGCAGCGACGACAGCAGGGGCGCGTGGCTATGGAGGACCTGGAACCCGCCCATCACGCCGGGCAGGGAGACGCTGGTCGCATCGCCGCTGTAGACGACGCGCCGCGGGGACACGATCTCCAGCTTGAACGGTTTCTCGTACATGAGGCGCGGTTCCGTCAGGCCTTCATGGCCTGTGCTTTTTCAACCGCCTCCTCGATCGCGCCCACCATGAAGAACGCCTGCTCGGGGAGATGATCGTACTGACCCTCGATGATGCCTTTGAAGCTGCGGACGGTGTCCTCGAGCTTCACGTACTTGCCCGGGATATTGGTGAACTGTTCCGCGGTGAAGAAGGGCTGCGACAGGAAGCGCTGGATCTTCCGGGCGCGGGCCACGGTCACCTTGTCCTCGTCCGAGAGCTCGTCGATGCCGAGGATGTTGATGATGTCCTGCAGGTCCTTGTACGCCTGGAGGATCTCCTTCACGCGCCGGGCGACGTGGTAATGCTCCGCGCCCACAATGTCCGGCTGGAGAATCCGTGACGTTGAATCGAGCGGATCGACCGCGGGATAGATGCCGAGATCGGAGATCTGGCGGCTCAACACCGTGGTCGCGTCAAGGTGAGCAAACGTGGTCGCAGGCGCGGGATCGGTCAGGTCGTCGGCGGGCACGTAGATGGCCTGCACCGATGTGATCGATCCCTTCTTCGTGGAGGTGATGCGCTCCTGCAGCTCGCCCATTTCGGTCCCCAGGGTGGGCTGGTAGCCGACGGCCGACGGCATGCGGCCCAGCAGCGCCGATACTTCGGATCCCGCCTGGACGAAGCGGAAGATGTTGTCGATGAAGAGGAGGACGTCCTTCCCTTCCTCCTCGCGGAAGTACTCGGCCATCGTGAGGGCCGTGAGGCCGACCCGCGCGCGAGCGCCGGGAGGTTCATTCATCTGGCCAAACACGAGGGCGGTTTTCGAGAGCACGCCGGACTCCTTCATCTCGAGCCACAGGTCGTTCCCCTCGCGCGTCCGTTCTCCCACGCCGGCGAACACCGAGAACCCGCCGTGGTGCTTGGCGATGTTGTGGATCAATTCGGTAATGATGACAGTCTTGCCGACGCCCGCGCCGCCGAACAGACCGGTCTTTCCGCCCTTCGTGTACGGCTCGAGCAGGTCGATGACCTTGATGCCCGTTTCGAACATCTCTTTCTTCGTCGAGAGGTTCTGGAATTCCGGTGCAGGCCTGTGGATCGGGTAGCGCGTGCTAGAGGTCAGCGGGCCAAGTCCGTCGATCCCCTCGCCGATGACGTTGATGAGGCGGCCAAGCGTCACCGGACCCACCGGAACGGTGATCGGGCTGCCGCTGTCATACCCCTTCATCCCCCGGCTCAGGCCGTCGGTTGAGTCCATCGCGACCGTGCGGACATGGCTGTCTCCCAGGTGCTGCTGAACCTCGACGACAAGGTTCTCGTCCTTCCCCTCGATGTTCTTTCGCGGGATCGTGATGGAGTTCAGGATCGCGGGGAGCGTCGTGCCCGAAAAATCAAGGTCCACGACGGGTCCGATGACCTGTACGATTGTGCCTTCGTTCATTGCCTGTCCTTGCCTGGGATGAGTCTGCAACGATGAGAGTAGATTTGAAATTTACTCAGAACGGGGGCAAAAATCAAGAAAATCAACGTCTTGCGAGGAGCGCGGTGACGATCACCTTCCCGTGGAGACGGCCGTTTTCGACGAAGATCTTGTTGGTGTTTCTCCCGGCAACCACCGATCCTGCGACGAACAGCCCGGGGACGTTTGTTTCGAGCGTCCCGGGATTGACGATCGGGGCAAGCGTCTCAGGATCGAGTTGAATCCCGAATCGAGCGAGTTGCACCGCATCAGGGAGGAACCCGACCAGCACATACGCACATCTGGCCGCGAGGTGCTGATGGCCCTCCGGCCCTTCGACGATCACCGAGCCGGGGCGGAACGCTCGAACCGTGGAGTTGTACATCCCCGTGATCTCCCCTGCCTTGATTCGATTCTCGATATCCGGCAGGATCCAGTACTTCACGCCTTCGCTGAGGCGGGAACCTCTGTGAACGAGCGTGACTTTCGCACCATGACGGTAGAGATCGAGTGCGGCCTCCACCGCCGAATTGCGGCCGCCGACGACCACGACGTCCTGACCAGCCCACCTGAACGGCTCGTCGTAGTAATGAAAGACATGTGGAAGATCCTCTCCGGGGACGCCGAGCCGATTCGGGTCATCGAAATAGCCGGTGGCCACGACGGCTGCACCCGCCTCATACGTCGCTCCGCCGGCGGTACCGACCACGAGTCCCTTGCCAGCCCGCTCGATGGAGACCGCGGCGTCAAACGGGCGGACATCGATCTCGTAGTGGCGTGTGACCTTGCGGTAGTAGTTCAGCGTGTCGACCCGTGTCGGCCGGACGGTGGAGATGACAAACGGGACATCGCCAAGCTCGAGGAGCTCGGGCGTGGAGAACCAGACGAGGTCTGTCGGGAAACGGCGGATGGCGTCGACCAGGCTCCCTTTCTCGAGGACGACGGTGCTGAGGCCCGCCCTCCGGGCCTCGATGGCGCACGAGAGTCCGGCCGGACCGGACCCGATGACAAGGAGATCAATCATGGAAGGCTGTGGCGCGGGAATCGTTGAATGGACTCCGGAGGATACAGAAAAGCCGATCAAAACTCCAGCGCAAGGCAGAGGGCATTCCACGGACACGGTGCGGAACCGGTTGATTCTCGGCGTCATGTAGCGTATTATCCCCCTCAGTTGCGCCTCAGCGCTCCGGGATCTTTTTCCCGGCACACCAGGTCCCTTGTCAATCCTGTCAGGAATCGTCCCGATGACCTATGCACGCCTCCATTGTCGCATGGCGCTGGCAGCGCTTCTCCTTGTCTCCCCCATCGCCACGACGGTGGCCCAGCAGAAGCCCGCAGTAAACCTCACGGCCGAGCAGAAGCACTGGTTGTCCAAGGCACGGCGAGCGGAGCAGGACGGATGGATCTATCTCCGCATCGCCGGCGCTCCCCGCGAGATGGGTTTCCAGCACGGGTACCTTCTTGCACCCGAGATCAAGTCTTCCATGGGGATCGTGCGGAAGAAATGGCTCCACGATAGCGGAATGGAGTGGGCATGGCTGGTGGAGCAGGGCGACCGGATTCTCCGCCCGAAAGTCGACGCGAAGATCCTGGCGGAGATTGAGGGGCTCGTCGAAGGGCTTGCGGCAGCGGGTGTGAAGACCACGCTGGCCGAAATGATCGCGTTCAACGGCTTCATCGACCTCGACTACTGGTGGTCCGAGGCGAAGGATTCCATCGGCGCGCGCTCCCCCGACAGTCCCCAGGAGGGGTGCAGCAGCTTCATCGTGACCGGCTCCATGACGCCCGACGGCGGGATCGTCCTGGGCCATAACACGATGACGTCATACGTCACGGCGGACCCGAACATCGCACTGGACATCGTACCGCAATCGGGTCATCGCATCCTGATGCAGGGGTCTCCAGGATGGGTCCATAGTGGAACGGACTTTTTCATTACGGATGCCGGACTGGTCGGTTCGGAGACGACGATCAGCGGCTTCTCGGGGTTTGACGAAAACGGGATCCCGGAGTTCGTGCGGATGCGGCGGGCCGTTGAAGATGCTTCGTCGATCGATCAGTGGTGCGCGACCATGCTGAAGGGGAACAACGGAGGGTACGCAAACGCCTGGCTCGTCGGGGACATCAACACCGGCGAGATCGCGCGTCTGGAGCTGGGCCTGAAGCACACGTCGCTGGAGCGAACAAAGGATGGATACTTCGTCGGCTCGAACGTCGCCGAGAACATCAAGATTCTCCGGCTGGAGACCAACTCGGACGAGACCGACATCCGCAATTCAGACATCGCCCGCAGGGTGCGTTGGAAGCAGCTGATGGCGGAGAACAAGGGGAAGATCACACTCGAGCACGCCAAGCGGTTCGAGGGAGACCATTACGACACCTACCTGAAGATGGAGAGGCCTGGCGGACGGTGCCTGTGCGCGCACTGGGACGTCGACTCAACCGAGATAAGCTTCGCGCCGTTCACACCGTACGGCACGGTGGACGCGAAGGTGGTGGATACGAAGATGGCGAAGCAGATGAGCTTCGCGGCGCGTTGGGGGTCCGGATGCGGCACGCCCTTCGACGCGGAGGTCTTCCTGAAAGCGCGCCCGCAGTTCGACTGGCTGGAGGGGATGCTGTTCAGCAGGAAATCGTACCCCTGGACGAACATCGCGCCCGAGTGATGGCGGTCTGGAGCATCGGGCTCTCTCGCGAGGGCAGTCGATGCGGGATCCGTCAGACGAAACATATCATGCGATGACGTGCTTCAGCCGTGGCGGTTGGCGCAGAATAGGCGTACATTTCCGCAGTAATCTCGGAGGCTTGTTGAAATACATACTCGCGTTTCTGCTCCTGGCCGGCACCTACCATGTCGCGCCGGCGCAGGTGAAACCGGAAAAGGTTCGCCACGTGGTGACGGTGAGGGGCGAGCTCAGCTTCCTCGTCCTCAATAGCAGGGAGAAGCGGAAAGAGGGAAAGGGTGAACTGGCAATCAGGCTCAATGGGGGGATCAAGGCTGACACAACCCTGCGTTTTCAGCTTGGCAAGCCGGTCCTTTTCTGGTACTCAATTGAAAGCGTGCCGGAAGGTTGCCTGCTTCAGGCTTTTGCATCAGTGAAATACGAAGACATTCTTCATTCAGACGTAGGCGAAGCGACCGCGAAGCTCCTGGTCTATATCGATGATAAGCTTGCCGCGGCCGACTTCGACACGGGGACCCTGGGCGCGACCGCATATGCCGAAGTGCTCGTTGGCGCCATCCCGTACGGGCAGCCCCTGCAACTCGAGAACAAGTCCGGCCGCTACTAGCTCGGACGAATAGACGGCAATTTTCCCCTCGATCTCTGACATTCTTACCTCTCCGGGCCCGCCACTCGGGCACGCTCTGACAGGCTCGCGTTACGTACGGACTTTGCTAGATGCCCCTCGACCTGAGAACCTTCTCCGCTCTCTCCAGGTCTTTCTCCCGAACCTCAACGAAGACTCCCAGCTGCCCGTGGGAATTGGGTTGCATGCCGCCGGCGTCGTCCGACCTCACGAAGGCTGGAATGACCGCCGCCTCCAGATGTTGCCTGGCAATATCGGCGGCTTCGAGTTGATTCCCGAAAGAGCGCACCCTGACGAATATGTACTTCTTCATGATTCTTCCCTGCCCGTGTTCAGGTAAGGTACGACAATGCGCGACAAAGGGTGTCATCATGACACAAGGGGAGCCCGCCGGACGTTCGAAAGGACACAAACACCCCCTGGCAGAGTGATCGCATAGAAATGCCCCGGCTGAGCCGGGGCTTGGGGTTGAGGAGTGTGGCGGGAGACTTAGCGGACGAGCAGCATCTTCCGCGTCAGGATCGTAGTGCCGGCTTTGAGCCTGCAGAAGTACACTCCGCTGGGAAGTCCAGCAGCATCGAATGTCACCTCATTGTACCCAGCCTCCGCCTCACCGCGCACGAGCGCTCGCACGTGCTGACCGAGCGCATTGAAGACTGTGAGTTCAAGCGCTGAGCGCGCCGGAACCGCATAGCGCATCGTTGTGCTCGGGTTGAAGGGGTTGGGATAGTTCTGAGAGAGGGAGAACCCCGCCGGCAGTTCCAAGTCATCACCCCTGACGCCTGTCGTCGGCAGGACGCTCCGAAACACCCCCATCGTTTCCGTGCCAGCGTAAAGATAGCCAAAGGAATCCACAGCAAGGCATGTCACGGCAGAGTCAAGCAATCCGCCGTTGGCCTCATTCCATGTCACGCCGTTGTCCGTGGAAAGCGTCACACCATTCTCCCTTGAATACCCCACCATGTGACCGGTGCACGATGATGCGAAGACGTGACCGAGCGAGTTGACGGCGACAGCCCGACAGATGAGGTCCGTCAGCGCAACGCAAACCCACGAGGTGCCGGCTTCTGTTGATCTGAAGATACCTCTATGCGTCGCCGCAAACACGTAGCCAGCAGGACTGACAGCAAATGATTTCGTCATTACGGTCGAGTAGTACACGTCGCTAACCCACGACCAACTCTCACCTGCGTCGACCGAGCGGAACACACCGATGTCCGTGCCAGCGAAGAGCCGACCTTCTGAATCTGTGGCAAGGGACTGAACTCCAGTGGTCGTAAGACCGTTGTTGATGCCGGTCCAACTCCCTCCGTGGTCGGTCGACCTGTAAACGCCCCCTTCCGCCGCGTCCCAGACGGCAAGATACATGATGTTTGAGGAGCCAAAGGCGATGGAACTCACATAGCGGCCAGGTGCACCAAGGCTTACCTCGAGCCAGTGTGCGCCCGCATCAGTGCTGCTGAAGAGTCCTGCGTAGGTACCGGCATAGAGGCATCCGTTGCTATCCACCGAAAGGCAATTGACGTTGAGGTTCATCAATCCAGTATTGGCAGCCGTCCATGTGTCGCCCCAGTCAGTCGTCCGGAAGACTCCATCATAGAGTGTACCTGCGAAGAGGTCACCATCGGGGCCCAGTCCAAGGCAAACGATAGGCGACGCCTGTGGTCCTGAGGTTCGTTGCCAGAAGGTGCTTTGTGCCCGGGTCGACGTTGCCATGAGGCAAGCAGTAGCAAGAACCCACGCCGAAGTCCAAACGTGTCGGAAGTTCATCATGGTAGCCTCCTCTGCTGGCGACGCCGACAGGAGGGATATCGGGAGGGACAACGTGCTGGAGGGCCGAGCGAACGGTGGGAGTGCAAGAGCAAAGATGAGGATCGGGGTTGCGCCCTCAGGTTCGACGTGCGGCCCGCGGACAGCTGCCACATCCGTCGACTGTCGACCTATGTCTGCGCAATGGAAAGGTACTTCCGGCGGGACTTAAACACAAACCCCCTCTGGGTTTGGAGGGGGGCAGGTACGCAATGAGTGCCCAAGTTGAGACCCCAGCTGACCAGCTTGGGACCAAACCTGGCGAATTCTCGAGCTGAAGGTGGGATTTGAACCCACGACCTGCTGATTACGAATCAGCTGCTCTACCGCTGAGCTACTTCAGCACACGCAGATCATATAGTACAAAATGGGGTCGAGAGTTTCAACCCTTCCCGCCTTTCGTCGCCCGCGCCACCTCCGAGTCAGAATAGTGCGACCGGAGCTCCACCGGCCTGGCGGGTCCCCGCCGGAGTCGCAGGTTGAGCATTTCGACGAAGACCGAAAACGCCATCGCAAAGTAGATATACCCCTTGGATACGTGCTGGCCGAGCCCATCGGCAATCAGCGTCACCCCGATCAGCAACAAGAACGCAAGCGCAAGCATCTTGATGGTGGGGTGTTTCTGCACGAAATCAGAAATGTACTTGGCAAAGAACATCATGAAGATCACCGCGATGACAACCGCAATGATCATGATCGACAGGTGCTGTGCCATCCCCACGGCAGTGACGACGGAGTCCAGCGAGAAGATGATATCCAGAAGCACGATCTGGATGATGACGGCCGCAAACGTCGATACGATCGGCTTCCTATCCCCCTCCCGCGCACCTTCCAGCTTGTCATGAATTTCGTGCGTGGACTTCGCGATCAGGAAGAGCCCGCCGAGCACCAGAATGAGATCGCGCCCGGAGAAGTCCTTCACGATCGTGAAGAGCGGCTCCGTCAGACTCATCACCCATGTCAATGAAAGGAGAAGTCCGATGCGGGTAAGCATTGCCAGAGCCAGCCCCAGCGTCCTGGCCCGGGCCTGCTGCGCATGCGGGAGCTTCCCCGAAAGGATCGAGATGAATATGATATTGTCGATCCCGAGCACGATCTCCAGCGCCGTGAGAGTCAGCAGCGCGATCCAACCTTCGGGATGAGTGATCCATTCCATGGCGTGGTGCTCCTGATGCTAGTTCGAATCCTGGACGACAGTCTGACGCCTCAATCCGATCTCTGATGCAGACGAAATTCCGATCGTCGCCCCGGGCCAACGTCGCTGCCTATGTGCGGGGGACGCTCTCATGGCCATTCAAAGGGCGTGTCCGACCCACCCGGCGTGCGTGCGGCCGCTCTGTTCCAGTAGAAAAATGCGCTCCCTCTCGGATCATCCATGAGCCGCTTGAGCTCTGCGTACGCCGCTTCGATCTGGCTCCGCGTGGCAAACCCGCGATCGATGAGTGCCTCCTCCCCGCTCCGGATGTTCCCGAGAAGGTTAACCACCCAGGGACGGTACGTTTCCATGCCCGCGTGGTGAACCTCCGGGGCGATCGTCAACCGGATATCCTCGAATCCGCTCTCGCGAAGGAGCCGGTACAGCTTCTTTCCGATCTCCGCATCTCCTCCGAGCCTGCGCTGCAGTTCCGCGAACTTCTTCCAGACCAGATCGAACGCCGGACAGGCCGGATCGAACGCGTTGATCAGGATATTGTTCTCCTGCAGATAGACGCCTCCGCCGGGAACGAGAACGCGGCGGATTTCGCCGAGGACAGCCCGCGGGTCATGCACGTGCTCCAGGAGATAGCGCGTGTAGACGACCTCAAAAGTCCCGGACGTGAACGGGAGCTGATGGGCGTCAGCCTGGACAAACGCCAGGCGCGCTGTCGGCCTCGGCGCCCCGGCGAGCTGCTCGGACGAAAGCTCGACGCCCACAACCAGCGACGGCTTCGTCGTGCCGGCAACATCCTGCGCGAGAAGGCCCAGCCCGCTTCCGATCTCAAGGACACGCCCCCCGGGGGCGACATCGAGGAATTCCACAAACGCCGGATTGGTGAGTCTGTTCAGGACCTTCAGCCGTTCCTGCTCCTCCGCGGCCGTCCCGTGAATATAGCGCGGGGCATCCTGCCGCGAACCCTTCACAGCTTCTCCTCCGGCCCGGATGGATTTGGAAGCGAGAGAGCCTTCCGTGCCCGGAGGGCCATGGCATATGCGCCATACGCGAAGAACACGGCCGCAAAGACATCGATCGTGTAGTGCGCATGCTGGGCCAGGACGCATCCCGCCACAGCCACCGTTGCCACGGCAAACACATTTCGCCAGCGGATCGACGGCACGGTCAGCGCCAGGAGGAGCATCGTGGACGTGTGTCCCGAGAAGAACAGGTCTCGCGACGGGGTCATCCCTGTCCCGAAGAAGGACACGGTCGGGTCGACAAGGGCGATCATGGTTGGCGGAGGATCAAGGGGCGTGAGGCTCATGGCGATCATCCGGATGATGACCATCATCGTATAGCACTGGAAAGCGATCATCAGCCGTCGGGGGTGCGAGAGCAGGATGCCGATCGCCAGCAGCAGCCCGCCGTAGATCAGTGCGAACGTCAGCCAGGTGAGGTCCACCGGCTGAAACATCGCCAGGACCGGATCGTTCAAGACGGCTCCGGGGCGGCGCTCAATGACCTGAAGGAAATTCGCGAGGCCGCTGACGATACCGACAAGCAGCACCACCGTGACGATCGATTCGATCCGGAAGGTGCGGTCCTTCCAGGATTCTCTCCAGAGAGTCCTGAGGGTCATGGAGCGTCGTTTCACGCGTGAATGGGCAGGGTGACGGAACGGAGAAACTCGGCAGATTCTTCCGGGACCGAGGGATTGATGAACATGCCGCTCCCCATCTCGAACCCGGCGACCCTGGAAACGCGGGGCACGAGCGCAAGGTACCAGTGCGCGTAGTCGCGCTGCGGTTCGCGCGCCGGGAGGGAGCGAAGCGTGAAATTGTAGTCGGGGTTGCCGAGCGCGAGATGCAGGCGGAGAAGCACCTCGTGCAGGATCTCCGCAAAATCATCGAGTTCGGAATCAAAGATGTCTTCGAACGACGAGCAGTGCCGTCGCGGGAAGATCCATATGTGGAACGGGGAAAGCGCCGCATACGGAATGAACGCCACAAAGTGAGGCGTTTCGCACACGATTCGCTCGCGTGCCCGAAGCTCTTCCCGGACCGTCTGGCAGTAGACACAGGTGCCTGTGTCGTCGAAGTACCTGATCGCTTCCTCGAGCCGGCGCCGGATCTGGTTTGGAACGACCGGTGTGGCAGCAATCTGAGCGTGCGGGTGGATGAGCGAGGTCCCTGCGGCCTCTCCGTGATTCTTGAAGATGATCACCGCCTCGACCCGCGGGTCATCGCGCAGTTGTTTCGAACGGTGACGGAAGGCGAGCAGGACCCGCGCGAGGTTCGCCGCAGGGTAGAGCGCCGGGGAGAGGTCGTGGCGGGGATGCTCGATCACAACTTCATGAAACCCCACACCGCGCATCGAGCGATGGATGCCATCAATGCGGCGCTCCGTCTCCCCGTCGGGCAGCAACGCGGGAAACTTGTTCCCGACAATCCTCACGCGCCAGTCAGCGCCATCGCTGTCCCTGAACACCTCCGAGACTGTCATGGATTCGTTCCCGGGACAGAACGGGCACGCCGGATCGTACCGGGGAATGGGTTTGGGAGCAGCCCTCGGAACGGCAAATTCGTTGGGCCTTCTGGACCGATCACGCGCGATGATGACCCAGTCACGCGTGATGATGTTCTGCCGCAGTTCCGGCATGACCGAAACTAATGAAGCACGGGCAGAAATTCAACGGATGCGGGAGTTTCGGGAGGTCAGGGCGTGCGCCGGGCTGATGGAGGGAAGAACGCCTCGAGGGGCCCAAGGGTCGGGGGGTGTGAGGCTGGGGAGTCAGGGAGTGCCATGCGGGGCTTGCAGGAGGAGCGCGATGCAAGGTTGGGGGAGTCAGGAAGCGCGATGCGGGGCTAGCGGGTCAGGGGGTGCAACTCAAGGTTGGGGGAGTCAGGAAGCGCGATCCGGGGCTTGCGGGTCAGGGAGTGTGACGCTGGGCCGGCGGTTCTGGAGGGTCTGGTTCATACGGGGAATCGTCCCCGGAGAAGAACTCAATAATGCGGTGTAGGACGGTCGTCTTCGGCCGGTTCTCCCGAGACCAGGCAACGTACCTGTCGCGCGTCACGAACCCTATAGGCCCGTCATAGATCCCGCCGTGCCGCCATCCGTCATACACGCGAACCGCCAGGACGTTTTCGGCACCGGGAGTGAGCCGGCCTGCAGGGATCGTGTACGCTCGGATTTGACCGTACGAATCGTCCCTTCTCCAGTTTGGCGGCATCTTCCCAGTTCTGCCTATGAGGGACCCGTTCACAAAGGCTTCATCGACATCGTCGATCCTGCCGAGAAGGAGGATGATGTTCCTTGTGGGGTCGATGTTCGGCGTCTTGAACCTGACCCTGTACCAGCCGAACCCATCGTAGTCCTTATGGCCCAGGGCGTCCCACTCGAGGGGGACGACCGTTGGCTTCCAATCGCGGTCATCGAAATCTGGATTCGCCCATTCCCTCTTGTCGCCCGTGCGAAATCGCCATACCACGCCCCCGGGATTGCCCAGTTTCTCTTCCTTCCCGGCGGGCCCGGCCGCAATCAGGGGGTACTCGACCTTCAGCATGTCACGATCGCCGTATATCCCGACCGGCGCGTTGACGATCCCCCCTGCCATCTCGCCATCGTACACGCGGACCGCGATGACGTTTTCCTCACCCCAGCGGATGATATCGGGGGAAATGGCGTATTGGCGCAATTGGCCGTAGCCGGTCGCATAGTGGGGAGGTAGCTCGCCGTAGTAGCCTACCATCAGGCCGTTGATGTATGTCTCGTCAACGTCATCAACATTGCCGATCCTGAGATACAAGGCCCCATCCACCGGACGGGCAGGGGCTTTGAACTTTTTCCTGTACCAGGCAAATCCGTCGTACCCCGGGTAGCCCTGCTCTTCCCACTGGCCCGGGACATGAATCTGTTCCCACCGGGAATCATCGAACTGTTGAGCGCTCCAGGCAGGTTCGTCTCCGACTTCAAACTTCCATTCGCCGGTCAGGTCAAGAACCAGCTCCAGCGTCTGGGCCTCCGCCGGTCGGGCTGTCGGCAACAGAGAGAGGGCCAGGAGAAGACCCATGACGCTGGAGAATGTCCTGTACGACGTATCTTCACAGGGGCGGTTCATGGCGTTAAGATATCGCGCGCGTAAGTCTATTGTGTCACCTGTGCGTCACGGATTGTCACAATTTGTCATCGGCCTTCGGCAACCGCGGGGAGGCCATCTCCGGACTCATTCGCGTACACGTACCCGGCAACGCTGGCGAAGAGATCCTGCGGACCCTCGAACTCCTGCTGCACCAATTCACGGAAGGCTTCAGGGTTCTCCATGACGATCGCCGTCAGATATGCCCGGAACCGGATTGAAGCGGTCTTGCCGTTCACCGAAAGCTGGTCCACGTTAGGTTTCAGAGGGGTGATATCTACGCACGACACTGTTGCGCGCATCCAGAGAAGGTGGCCGAGGGTGGACTCGACGACGCCGGGATTGTCGGACTCGAGGCAGGCCCCGTACGCCTTCACGAGCAGCTTCGAATCGCCCTTCCAGTTGCAGGGGACGGTGTAGGTCTTGTGTTCGGCCGTCTCTTTGGCGTCCTGGGCGGCGGCGGTGGATGCCATCGTGAACATCACGGCACCCGCGAGGAACAACGCTGTTGACTTCATGGCTCTCTCCGTTTGGTAGTGTGGTGGAGTTCTTTGCTTACTCCAATCGATGATACGCCCACACGATGTCGGAGATGTCCCGACACGGAAAGAGATTGTCACGAAATGTCACACGGAGACGAGTGTCACGCTGACACGAGTGTCAGACTGACACAAGCTTGTACCCGATGCCGTGGATTGTGAGGATAATGCGGGGATGAGCGGGGTCGTCCTCCAGCTTCTGCCGGAGGCGGAGAATAAAATTGTCCACAGTTCGCGTGCTGAGCGGTTCGTCATACCCCCAGACGTTTGTCAGGAGCTGGTCGCGGGTGACGTTCTGATTGCGCCGCTCCCACAGGAACTTCAGGATGTCAAATTCCTTGGCTGTAAGCTCGACCGCCGCCCCTTCGCGGGTGGCTGTATAGCTCGTAAAATCCACGTCGAGGGGGCCGATTCTGACATGGCCCGTCGCGGGGCCTCCGGCGGATCGGCGGAGGACGGCTTTCACGCGGGCGAGCAGCTCCCTGAGGCTGAACGGTTTGGTGATGTAGTCGTCGGCCCCGAGCTCGAGCCCGAGCACTTTGTCGATTTCTTCTCCCTTCGCGGTCAGCATGATGGCCGGGGTGCGGACCCCTTGCTGCCTCGCGCCCTTGAGGAGATCGAACCCCGACATTTTAGGAAGCATGACGTCAAGGAGAGCGAGGTCATAGGAGCCGGCCACAAGTTTGTCGAGCCCTTCACGCCCGTCGCTGGCGACGTCCACCTCATACCCCTCGATCTCCAGGTTCTCTTTCAGCCCCGCCTGCATCGCGGGCTCGTCCTCCACCAGAAGGATCTTGCTCATCGCTGTTCACTCTCCTGACGTCGATCGATCGGGAAGGAGAGCCGGAATGTGCTTCCCGATCCGGGAACGCTTGTCAATCCGATGCTCCCTCCGTGGGCGTCCACGATGTGGCGCACCAGCGCCAGCCCGAGGCCGCTCCCTTTCGTGTTGTGCGTGAGACCGTCGCTCACGCGATAGAACGTGTCGAAGATCTTCCGGTGGTGCTGGAAAGCGATGCCGACGCCGTGGTCCTGCACCTCGACGAAGACATGTGCGCCTTCCCGTCCGGTCGCCACCCGGAGGTAGCGCGACTCGCCGCTGTACTTCACGGCGTTGTCCGTCACGTTGATGATCGCCTCGGAGAGCGCCTCCTCGTCCGCCTGGATGACCGGGAGGTCCGGCGCCAGTTCGACGACCGGGTTGAACCCCCGCTCCTTGAGGTGGTCCACGTACGAGCTCATCACGGACCCGACCACGGCATTCAGGTCCACCGGACCCAGTCTGTACTGCTTCCTGCCGGCTTCAATCCGCGCGAAGTTGAGGATATTGTTCACGAGCCGGCTGAGCCGCTCGGTTTCCCGGACGATCGTTCCGAGGTACTCCTTCTTCTTCCCCTCGTCTTTGATCCTCCCCATATCGAGCGTTTCAGCGTACATGCGGATCAATGCCAGCGGAGTACGCAGCTCGTGCGAGACGGTGGAGACGAAATCCGACTTCATCCTCGTCAGCTCGAGCTCCCTCGAGAAGGCACGGTACAGCAGCCACGCGCCAGCCAGGAGCAGGACGTCGAGCACCAGAATGAGGACGAGGTTACGCTCGAATCGCGCGCGCAGGATTTCATCGAGAGAGGAGCCGGCCAGGCGGATGCCCAGCGTGTACCGCGGGAAGATCCAGAGTTGCCGCTCCTGCCGCATCACCGTGTCGGTGAGCGCCCCCGTCACGAACAGAGGCCTGCTGCGATCCCGCCCCGAGATGGCCAGCACGAACTCTCCCCCTGCTGCCTCGTTCGCGCGCGGGCCGAGGACGGACCGGATGAAGACCGAATCGTTCAGGATCAGGCCGGCGTAGGACGCGGACCCCGAGGGATCGAGAAGGGCAACCATGAGCAGTGCCGTGCTGTCACCGGACGCCCGTTCGGGGATCATGAGGGGCTCGAGCCGGCGGTACTCACCCCGGCGCAGCCGGATCAACCGTTCGAGCCTGTCGCCGGAGGAAGCCAGCGTCTGACGCGTCCGCGTGGCAAGGTCTTGCCCGGAGAGCGAGTCACCGATCACCACCACCTGCGTCAGGGTGCTGTCGGCGAGCACCACCGCGCGGACGGCGGCCGTCCTCTCCACAAAGGTCCGGATCTCCGGATGCGCGCGAGCGTCGACGTCCTCCCCCGCCGTCACAAATGAACCGACGGTCGTGGCCCATCCCCCGGCGACATCCCATGCAAACTGGTTCAGAGAGTAGAGGACGACGTCGAGCTGCCGACGGTAGATGTCGGCGATCAGGGCCTCGCTGGTGCTCAGCGAGTTGATCTCGTAGCCGGAATACAGGATGGCAGGGAGGACAATAATGAGCAGCAGGAAGAGGATGAACGGCTTCAGACGGGACGAGCTGCCCTGGGTACGCATACGTCACAAAGGTAATGATGCACCCGTGGAAATCCAAGCGCCGCGCCCGGGCATGCTGCGGGCATGCGCCGGCAGCAAGCAGGCGCCGGAGTGGAACCGAATCACGACGGGAGGCCCCCCACGCTGAGTGGGGCCCGGCGCTCAGAACGTCAGGCTCAAGCCCAGCGACGGGAATATCGGGATGCCGTACACCGCGCGGCGCTGCAGGTTCGCCTCCTCGTCGATGTAGTACCGGACCGCCTGCTCGTTCTCGCGGTTGTACACGTTCTGGACGTCCAGGTAGACCGACCAGTCGAGCCCCCACCAGCGGGGATACGTCGTGATGCGGACGTCGAGCGTATGGTAGAGGTTCTGACGGCCCGAGAGGGTCTCCTGTTCGTACTCGACGTCCAGGATCGCCTTCCCCGACCCGTCGACCTGGATGATCGGGGTTTCCACGCCGTTCACCTCGGCCACAATTACCCGGGGCTTGACGCCGGTGGCGATCTGATAGGGCCGGCCCGTCCTGAGTGTGAACTTCGCGCCAATATCCCATCGCTCGGCAAACCTGTAGTTGCCCACGACGTTCACCGCGTGGCGCTGATCGAACAGGAACGGCGTCAGGATCCCGCCTCGATCACGCTCCGCGAACGCCAGCGCATAGCTCACCCACCCCGTGAAACGGTCCGAGGGAAGCGTCCGGATCTTCTGGAACATGAACTCAAAGCCGTACGACTCCCCGATAGCATCGTTCACGGGGCGGCTCGTCAGCGAATCGTCGGCGACGCGTACCGGCGATGTCCACGCGCCCGGCGCGTAGGGGTTGGAGCCGGTCAACGTCGTCTGCCACGATGATCCCGCAAGCTTTTCCTGTACAACCAGGTCCTGGAAGCGCTTGTAGTACACCTCAAGCTTCACCTGCCACTCGGGACTGACCAACCTGTCGACCCCCAGGACGTAATGGTCCGCGCGCTCGGCAGTGAGCGTGCTGAAATACGCTTCGTTGTAGATCACACGAAATCGGTAATCCAGCTTGTCCATGCCGGGAGACTGATAATAAATACCGTACGCGGCCCGGAGCGTCGACAGCTCATCGATCTTGAACGACATATTCAGCCGCGGGGACAGATAGGTGGTCGTTCCGAGCACCGGATAATAGTCAAGCCGGAGACCCGGCTGCACGAAGAGCCGGTTGCCGATCGCGATCTTGTCCTGCACGAAGGCGTTGTACCGGTTGTAGCGGACGGCCTCCGACGCGTCGGTGGGGACCGACTGTCCGACTGACTCCAGGAACTCGAGGAAGGCCTGGTCAACTTTGAAGTAGCGCGTGAAATCGGTGCGAAGGAAGTCCACGCCGGCGCCGAACTCGACCAGGTGCGCCCCGGCGTGCGCGAGGAACTGCTGCGCGAGGGACGTCTTGGTGTACCGGTACTCATAATCGACGCCGAAGTTGAGGAAGCGGATCCCCACGGTATCGTCCCGCCCCAGGTCTCCGGTATTCTGTGCGGGGTCCACAAATGTGCCGTCAAACGCTCCCGTCCCGGTGTTCCGGTACCACGAGAGATGCGTCTGGGAGATGAAATCCGGCGAGGGATTGTATTGCCAGGTCATTCCGGTCAGCGTGTTGTACGACTCGTCGAAGACACTGACGCTGTCAGGCGTCGGACGATCATCGCCTGAAATCAGATCCACACCGTCGCGCGACGTCACACCGGTGAAGATCAGCTTGTTCTCCTGCCCCAGCGACAGCCCCAGCTTCCCCTGGAAGTCGGTGAAGTTCGGAAGGGCGACCTCGCCCTTGACGAGCTTCGCCGAGCGCAGGACCGGGCCGAGGATCAGGTCGTAGTAGGTGCGCCGCACGGAGAACAGGTACGAGCCTGTGCCGAGAGGAAGCCGCCCTTCGATGAGGGCGTTCATATTGGTCAGGCTCGTGTTGATCTTCCCCCCGATCGCCACGTCCGATTTTCCGTCACGGTTCTGCACATCCAGGACTGCGGACAGTCGGTCTCCGTACTGCGCGGCAAATCCACCGGTCTGCAGGCTGATGTCGCTCACGGTTTCGGGATTGAACATCGAGATGAAACCGTAGAGGCGGTACGGGTTGATCACTTCGAACCCATCGATCAGAATGAGGTTCTGATCAGGCCCGGAGCCCCTCACGACGAGCTGGGACGAAAAGTCGCTCACGCTTGTGACCCCCGGCAACGCCTGCAGCGATCGCAGGACGTCCTCGGCCGCTCCCGGGAGCATTTTCGATTCGCGCGGGAGGAGCTTCGTGACGCTGGGACGGACGTCTTCGGCCCCGAGCCGCCGTGATCCGGTCACCTCGACCCCGCTGATCTCGATCAGTTCCTGGCGTAGCCGGATCACGACCGACGATGTGTCCCCCTCGGTGATCCGCACTTCCACCGGCGACTCCTGCTCGTACCCCACGAGGCGGACGCGGACCGCATAGACGCCCTCGGGAAGGCCTGACAGGGTGAACTCACCTCCGGCATCGACAGCGACGCCGAACCGGGTCCCCTCGAGCGCCACGGTTGCGCCGACGGCAGGCTGGTCATCCTCGATGAAGACTTTTCCCGTGAGCGTTCCAGTCACTCTCGTGGTCGCTCCCGTGAGCGTTCCGGCCGCGAAGGCGCGGGGGGCGAGCCCGTTGGCGGACGCCAGCAGGAGCAGGAGCGCTATGGTGGTTCGAATCATCGAGGTGAATCCAGCATACGGAATATAAACAACCTGAGTGAGGTTCCAGTTTCGTCCGGATGGGCAACTTGCGTGATATTTCATTAGTTTTACGATACTATTCCATTTCGGTTGCGGGCACCAATGAGCACTTCTCGGTACGACGCCTTTGTCGGCAGCATTTCGCAGATCATCCCCCCCCAACGCATTCATCTTGACGAACTTTCCTGCCTTGCCTTCGGCACCGATGCCAGCTTCTACCGGCTCATCCCGAAGGTGGTAATACGCGCGGAGTCGCTCGAAGAAGTCGGTGTCGTTCTTCGCGAGGCGTCGGCGCGCGAACTCTCCGTGACGTTCAGGGCGGCGGGAACCAGCCTCTCGGGTCAGGCGGTGACCGACTCCATCCTTCTCATGCTCGGCCGTTCCTGGCGGGGCATGCAGGTCCTGGACGGCGGGGCCTACATCCGTCTGCAGCCAGGCGTGATCGGGAGCGCCGCCAACGTGGCTCTTGCTCCCTACGGGCGAAAGATCGGGCCGGACCCGGCCTCGATCAACGCGGCGATGATCGGCGGGATAGCGGCCAACAACGCGAGCGGGATGTGCTGCGGGATCGCTCAGAACAGCTACCGGACACTCGCGTCGATGAAGGTTCTTCTGGCTGACGGAACCATCCTGGATACCGGCGATACGGGAAGCAGGGCGGCGTTCCGCCACAACAACGGCATCATGCTGGACGCGCTTTCCGCACTTTCGAAGCGGGTGCGGGGCGACGAGGAGCTGGCCGGGCGGATCCGCCGGAAGTACGGGATGAAGAACACGACCGGCTACAGCCTGAATGCGCTTGTCGACTTCGACGACCCCTTCGAAATCCTCCAGCACCTGATGATCGGCTCGGAGGGGACGCTCGGCTTCATCGCCGAGATCACGTATGCCACCGTCCCCGAGCCTCGACACAAATCGACCGCGCTGCTGTTCTTCCCCGACATTCGGAACGCCTGCGCCGCCGTTCCCGCCCTGAAGCGGTGCCGCGTGGACGCGGTGGAATTGATGGACCGCGCCGCCCTGGCCTCTGTCGAAGACAAGCCCGGCATGCCAGGCGTTCTGAAGAGCCTTGGACCAGCGGTCGCCGCTCTCCTGGTAGAGACGCGCGCCGGTTCTGATAAAGAGCTGGCGGCCAACATTCGGGGGATCGCCGCCGCCCTGGCCAGTATCCCGATGGTAACCCCGCTCTCGTTCACCGACGATCCGGTCGAATTCTCCCGCCTCTGGGACATCCGGAAGGGCCTCTTCCCTTCCGTCGGGGCGCGACGAAAGCCGGGCACGACCGTCATCATCGAGGATGTTGCGTTTCCCGTGGACCGTCTCGCAGAAGCGACGCTCGAGCTGAGGGAGTTGCTCGACAGGCACGGGTACCCCGAGACCATCATCTTCGGGCACGCCCTCGAGGGGAATCTTCACTTTGTGTTCACACAGGATTTCAATCGCAGCGAGGAGGTCGAGCGCTACCGTGACTTCATGGACAACGTCGCGCATATGGTGGTCGAGCGATACGACGGGTCGTTGAAGGCGGAGCACGGGACCGGAAGGAACATGGCTCCTTTTGTGGAGCTCGAGTGGGGCACAGACGCGATGGAGATCATGCAGGAGATCAAGCGGATCTTTGATCCCCTCGGCATCCTGAACCCGGGCGTGATACTGAATTCCGATCCGGCCGTCCACCTCAAGAACCTGAAGCCGCTGCCCGTCGCCCACCCCGTCATCGATACGTGCATCGAATGCGGGTTCTGCGAAGTTCACTGCCCTTCGCGTGATCTCACGCTGACGCCGCGCCAGCGGATCGTGGCGTACCGGGAGATCGCGCGGCTCCAGGCCCAAGGAGAGCACAACGGCCCGGCCAGCCGGCTTCGGGCGTCGTACAGGTATGCGGGAGAGCAAACGTGTGCGACGGACGGGCTCTGTGCGACCGCCTGCCCGGTCGGCATCGACACCGGCTCGCTGGTCAAATCGATCCGCGCTGCGGAGCAGGGCAGGCTTGCACACACGATCGCGTCGCTGATCGCGTCGAACATGGGCCCGACGACGGCGATTGTCCGCGTTGCCCTGGGCGGGGCGTCCGCCATGCACCGCCTCTTCGGAACGGACAGGATGGAGAGGCTCGCGGGCACAGCTCACAGGATTTCCGGGAAGCGGATACCGCTCTGGAACCGCGCGATGCCGCGGGCGTCCGGACGACTGCGGCGCGCAACCTCCGTCTCTCCCGAGGCACACCAGACCCCTGCGGGGAGAGGTTTCGGCCGGCCCGTGTCCGGCACGGCTGACCCCGTGCGCAGTTCGACCGCGAAGGTCGTCTACTTTCCAACCTGCATCACGCGCACGATGGGGTCGGCGGATGCGGGGCGGCCCTCCCTTCCGAACCTGACCATCGAGCTGCTTGAGCGAGCAGGCTATGAGGTCGTCATACCGGAGCACGTCAGCCGCCTCTGCTGCGGCATGGCGTTCGCCAGCAAGGGATTCACGGAAGAGGGGAAGCGGAAGGCGTTGGAGTTGAGGAAGGCGCTGCTCACGGCGTCCGACGGCGGACGGCTGCCGATACTCATGGACATGAGCCCGTGCCTGTACCGCATGCGCTCGGAGTTCGGGGACGGGCTGAAGCTCTACGACCAGTCGAGGTTCGCGATGGAGTTTCTCGCTCCCCGGCTGAACCTCCGGCCACTCCCCGGAACCGTCGCAATCCATGCAACGTGCAGTGCGCGGAAACTCGGTCTCGCAGGAGACCTCGAGGAGCTCGCAGCACGGTGCTCCGAGCGCGTCGTGGTGCCCGCGGACATCGAGTGCTGCGGATGGGCGGGAGACCGGGGCTTCTCGTTTCCCGAGCTGAATGAGTCAGCGCTCCATGAACTCAGGGGCAAACTGCCCGAGGGGTGCAGGGCGGGTTACTCTACCAGCAGAACGTGCGAGATCGGCCTGACGCTTCAGGGCGGTGTTCCGTACGAGGGGATTCTGTATCTGGTGGATGAGGCGTCGCGGGCGTGAGAGTAGTCCGGTCGACCAGGCAACGCGTCCGAGTCGACCCGGCGACGCGTCCGATCGACCCGGCAGCCTGCGTCATCTACTCAGGGCGAGCTGCTCCACGGCCTTCACCACCGCATCCGGCGCATCGGCCCCGAGCCAGTGCCCGGCATCGGGAACGGTTTCGATCCTTGCCCGCGGGAATGCCTCAAGGATCGCACGCTCCTCGGCGATCCCGACGTGGTCGGACCGGCCGCCGCGAAGGAAGAGAGCAGCCACCTCCGATCTCCTCCCCTTCCCGACGTCCTCAAGCAGCCTCTCGTACGTCGCGGCGATCGCCTGCAGGTTCAACCTCCACGCAAACCCGCCGCCCTCTTTTCGCCTCAGGTTGGTCAGAAGGAATTGTCGCACACGGGGTTCCGGCACGAATGCCGCGAGCTGCGCGTCCGCCTTCTCCCTGCTCCCCACGCTCTGCACGTCTATCGAGAGCATCCCTTCGAGTATATGATCGTGCGCACGGTCGTACGCCGACGGGGAGATGTCGAGCACGAGCAGGGCCTCGACGCTGTCCGGGACGGACAGGGCTAGTTCCATGGCGACTTTCCCGCCCATGGAATGGCCAACGAGCACAGCCTTCTCGATGCCGCGATGGCGCATATACTCGACCACGTCGGCCGCCATGGCAGGATAGCCCATGTCGGTGAACCACGGCGACGCCCCGTGATTCCGGAGGTCGAGGGTGTGCACGGAAAACGACGGCGCCAGGCTCCTTGCGATCGACTGCCAGTTGCCTGCGGAGCCGAAGAGCCCGTGCAGGACCAGGATCGGTCTGCCTGAACCGGAGACGATTGAGTTGAGGCGCATGGGAAATGATTGTATATGAAAACGCGATTCTCTACGTTTGGCTATCCACTGCTGGAGACCCCGTCATGTGCCGCCTGGCCATCTGTTTCTTCGTCGTTCTCCTCATTCTTCCCCCGGACACAGCGAAGTCGGACGTCCTTTCAGATGCAGCTCGTCTGGAGGCTGCGGGAAGATTCCGTGAGGCCGAAGCGATGTTGAGGGACGCTCTGTCGGCCGTCAGCGCAATCGACAGGCCCACGCTCGCGTTCGAGCTGGATCGCCTGCGGCGCATCCGGCTCGACTACAACCTGACCCGCGAAAAGCTCTGGCGGCAGCTGGACAGGTCCATCCCCAACGTCACGGAACCCGAATTTGAGCGCTGGATCTCCAGGGGGAAGTTCGACACCCGCGTCATCGACGACACGCTGCGCTTCCTTGGCGTCAGCCGCAGCAATCTCTTCTGGAGAAATCCCGATATTGCTGCGCGCCGGCGGCCGGTGGAGAACGATTCGCTCGGCGAGCACGCCGTGCTGGCGAACGCGGACGCGATTCTGCAGGCCGCACGGCTCTCGGGGACTGCCTACGTCCTGCCGATTCGCTTCGCCGTCACGATGAAGGTCTCGGCTGATTCCGGCGCGGTACCCCCGGGAACGCCTGTCCGCGCCTGGCTTCCGATCCCGAGGACGTACGACCATCAACGCGAGTTCGCCGTGACGTCCTCGTCAAGCCCTCCGGTCTCGATCGCCCGCGAGAACTCACCCATCCGCTCGGCGTACATGGAGCAGACGGCGGCATCGGGCGGACCGACGGTATTCGAACTGAAGTACACCTACGTCAGCAGCGGGGTTTCCTACCACGGAATGGACCCCGCGAAGGTCGTGACGGCTGATGCGAAGTCACCGGACCTGGCCCCTTATCTTCGCGAAGCACCGCATGTCGTGTTCACCGACACGATGAAGGCGGCGTCGCACGCAATTATGGGCAACGAAACAAACCCCCTTCTCAAAGCCCGCCGCATCTACATGTGGATCGCCGAGAACTTCATGTACAGCTTCGCCCATGAGTACTCCACGATCCGCAACATCAGCGATTTCTGCCTGCGGGCGGGGTACGGCGACTGCGGGCAGCACACGCTACTCTTCATTACTCTCTGCCGCCTGAACGGCATCCCGGCCAGATGGCAATCCGGTTGGTACACGTTCCCCGGCGCGAAGACGATCCATGACTGGGCGGAGATCTATCTGGCCCCCTACGGCTGGATTCCCGTCGACGTCGACATGGGCGTGTTCGCCCACCGATACTTCACGAGCCTCACGCCCGAGGAACGGCAGCGGCTGAAGGAGTTCTTCTTCGGCGGGCTTGATCAGTACCGTATCGCGGCCAACGCGGACCACAGCCAGGCGTTGGAGCCGCCGAAGCGGTTCTACCAGGTCGGACACGGTGGATTTCCAGCGCGGGGAGCTGGAATCGGCGGACGCCAATATTTACTTCGATCGGTCGTCGTTCTCGCTCACGGCGGAGCAGACGCCCTCGCCGTAGGTCAGGCCTGCACGGTATCCTGCGCCTGCGCGGCCGCGATCGGGGGGCTCATCTGCTCGTCAATCTGCGGGCCGGCCTCCCTGGACACAAAGGAGTAGATCGCGGGGATGACATAGAGCGTCAGGCCGGTCGCCACGATCAGCCCTCCCACCACTGCGATTCCCATCGGGACCCTGGTTTCGGACCCCGCTCCCAGGGCGAGCGCGATGGGCAGCGTCCCGAGAATCGTGGAGAGCGCGGTCATCAGGATCGGGCGCAGCCGCTGGGTAGCGGCGTCGACGATCGCCTCTCCCACCGTCAGTCCCTGCGCCTTCCGTTGATTGGCGAACTCCACGATGAGGATGCCGTTCTTGGTGACCAGGCCGATGAGCATGATCATCCCGATCTGGCTGAAGATGTTCAGCGTCTGCTGGAAGTACCAGAGCGAGAACATCGCGCCGGCGAGCGCGAGCGGCACCGTCAGCATGATCACGAACGGATCGCGGAAGCTTTCGAACTGTGCGGCCAGGACGAGGTAGATCAATGCAAGCGCGAGCACGAAGGCGAACAGCAGGCTCGACGAGCTCTCCTCGAAGTCCTTTGATGTCCCGTCGAGCGCCGTGCTGAACGATGCGTCAAGCGTCTGCCGCGCGACCTCCCTCATCGCGGCGATGCCGTCCCCCACGGTATATCCTCTCGCCAGCCCGGCCGACACGGTGGCCGCAACGTAGCGATTGAACCGGTAGAGGGCCGGCGGGCTGCTCTGCTCATCGATGGTGACGAGGTTGTCGAGCTGCACCAGCTCGCCGCGCGAGCTCCTGATCGACAGCGTCTTGAGGTCCAGCGGCTTGTCCCTCGACTCCCGCGACACCTGTCCGATCACCTGGTACTGTTTCCCGTTCATCACGAAGTAGTCGAAGCGCGAGCCGCTGTAGGCGAGCTGCATCGTCTGTGCGACGTCCAGCGCCGAGATGCCGAGCACGCGCGCCTTTTCGCGGTTGATCCCGATGCGGAGCTCGGGCTTGTTGAACTTGAGGTTGACCTCCACGACCTGAAACTCCGGACGCTTGCGGGCTTCCGCGAGGAACACCGGCAGCCGGTCCTTCAGCTTCTCGAAATTCGGCGCCTGGAGGACGAACTGCACCGGAAGACCTCCGCGGCCGCCGATCGACTGCTCCTGCACCACGAACGTCCGCGCGGCCGAAAACTCCTTCACGCGCGCCGTGACCTGGTCGGCGAGCTCCTGTTGCGAGCGCTCGCGCTGGTCGGGAGGCTTGAGAATGAGGAACGAGTTCGCGCTGTTGGCACCGCCTCCCCCGAACCCCGGAGAGGTGAACGAGAGGATCGCCTCCGCCTCCGGCACCTCGCGCTGGAACGTGCGCACGAGGTCCATGATGTACGCATCCATGTACTCGAACGTCGCACCCTCCGGTCCGGTTGCCACGACCCGGAGCCTGCTGCGGTCCTCCAGCGGAGAGAGCTCGGAGGGAAGCATGAGCCCGAATCCGACGATGGCAACGATCGCGAGGCCGATCGCCAGAAGGGCCATCCTGCGTCGCCGCATGAACCAGGTGAGCGAACCGCGGTAGCCTTCCGCCATGGCCTGAAAGAACGGTTCTGTCGCCCTGTAGAATCTGCTGTGTTTTGCGTGGGGTTTCAGGATCCGGGTGGCCATCATCGGCGTGAGGGTCAGGGAGACGAACGCCGAAATGATGACCGACCCCGCCAGCACGATCCCGAACTCCTTGAACAGGCGGCCCGTGATCCCCTGGAGGAAGATCACCGGCAGGAACACCGCCGCGAGAGCCACCGTCGTCGAGATGATCGCGAAATAGACTTCGGCCGAGCCGCGGAACCCCGCCTCCCGGGGCTGGAAGCCCGCCTCGACCTTCGCGAAGATGTTTTCCAGCATGACGATGGCGTCGTCGACGACGAGGCCGATGGCCAGCACGATCCCCAGCAGCGTCAGCACGTTGATCGAGAAATTCATCACGTACATAATGAAAAACGCCCCGATCAGGGAGACCGGCACCGCGATCATGGGGATGATCGTGGTCCGCAAGTCGCGCAGGAAGAAGAAGATCACCAGGAAGACCAGCACAAACGCCAACCCGACCGTCTCGACGACCTCTTTGATGGACGACCGGATGTAGGTCGTCACATCGAACCCCAGGCCCAGCTGGAGGTCCGGCGGAAGGTCGCGCTTCATCGCTTCGACCCTCCGGTAGAACTCGTCCACGATCGCAATGTAGTTCGCGCCCGACCTGGGAATAAGCACAATCCCGACCATCGGGATACCGTCGCGCCGGAGGATCGTGCGCAGGTTTTCCGGCCCGAGCTCCGCGTTCCCGACATCGCGGAACCTGACGACGCGCCCGTCCACCTCCCTGATGATCATGTTGTTGAAATCTTCCGGGGTCACGAGGCGGCTCTGTGTCCGCACCGTCAGCTCTGTCGAGGTACCTTCGATGCGCCCGGACGGAAGCTCGACGTTTTCTCGCAGGACGGCGCTCCTGATGTCCAGGGGGGTCAGCCGATACGACGCAAGCCTGTTCGGGTCCATCCAGAGCCGCATCGCGTACCGCTTCTCGCCCCACACCTGCACTTCGCTCACCCCCGGAATGGTCTGCATCCGCTCACGAAAAACGTTCGTGGCGATCTCCGAAAGCTGCAGCAGGTCCCGCTTGTCGCTCTTGATATTCAGGAAGACGATGGGTATGGCATCGGCGTCGGCTTTCAGGACGATGGGGTTCTCCGCGTCGGGCGGGAGCAGGCGTACGGCCCGGGACACCTTGTCGCGCACATCGTTGGCAGCGGCTTCCAGGTCCACGCCGAGTTCGAACTCGACTGTGATATTGGAGCGGCCTTCGGCGCTGGTGGACTTGATGCTCCGGACGCCTTCGATGCCGCTGATCGATTCCTCGAGGGGTTCGGTGATCTGCGACTCGATGACATCCGCGTTCGCGCCCACGTAGGTCGCCGAAACCGTGATGATCGGGGGGTCAACGCTCGGGTATTCGCGGACGCCCAGGTAGGTGAACCCGATGAAGCCGAACAGCATGATCGCGATCGACATGACGATCGCGAGCACGGGCCGGCGAATGGAGGTAGCGGAGAGACTCATGGGTCAGCGCACCCCGGCGATGCGGACAGGCGCGCCCGGGACCACCTGAAGAATCCCGGTGGTGATCACCGTGTCGGCCGCCTGCAGCCCTTTGACGATCTGCACATCCTTCTCCGTTCGGATGCCGATCTCGACGCGCCGGACCCCTGCGATACCTCCCTCAACGATGAAGACCTTGTGTCCCTCGATATCCGGGATGAGCGCCTGGGTGGGAATCATGACCGCGTCCGGAATTTCCCGGAGGACCAGCTCGACTTCGGCAAACGCACCCGGGGCAAGCTTGCCCTCGGGATTCGGGGCGCGGGCGCGAATCAGGACGGTCCGGGTCGAAGGATCGATCTTCGGTTCTACGGCGTAGATCGTGCCCGTTGCGCGTTCATCCGACCCGGCGGCATGAAAGTAGATTGTCTGCCCCGGCTTCACTATTCCGGCATACCGCTCCGGAACGGAGAAGTCGATCTTCAGCGCGCTCGTGCGTTGCAGGCTTGCGATCCTGGTCTGCGGGGACACATAGCTGCCCTCGCTGACGTACCGCAGGCCGATGATCCCGTCGAACGGGGCGCGGAGCTCGGTCTTCAGGATGCGAGCCTCGATCAGCTGGACCTCGCCGCGGATGGCGTTGAGTTCGTTGAGAGCGACCTCATAATCCTCGGGGCTGATGTTCTGTTTGTCGCGCAGTTGCCGGCGCCGGCTCTCTTTGTCCTGCGCCAGCTTCTGTTGCGAGTCCATCTTGAAAGCCTGCGCCTGCAGCTCGGAGTCATCGATCTTCACGAGCAGATCGCCACGTCGAACCCGTGTCCCTTCCTTGAACGCGATGCTGACGATCTTTCCCGAGATCTCGCTGCGAATTTCCACCTCCTCGTCCGCGATGATGGTGCCGGTAGCGAGGATCCGGTCCTGCACCATTTCCGGCCGGACGACGATCGTTTCGACGGGCAGCCGTTTGTCGCCGGATGCCTCTCCAGCCGTCCCCGGAGATCCAAACACCAGGTCACGGAGGCGGGGACTTGTCAGGCCGACCAGGACGACGACGGCGACGAGGATCAGCAGAGTGTTACGGAGACGAGATGACATGAGGATTGACAGTAGTCGATGGTCGATGGGCGAGTGAACGGCGAAAACTATGTGTTTTGAATAATACCCACCATCGGCGGGAATAGCAAGGCGCGGCACGGGCGGCCGGAATAGCGGGACCCTGCACGAGTGGCCGGAATAGCGGGACGCTGCACGAGTGGCCGGAATAGCGGGACGCTGCACGAGTGGCCGGAATAGCGGGACGCTGCACCAGTGGCTGGAATAGCGGGACGCTGCACGAGTGGCCGGAACGCGTGTAGAGGCTACCCGCGTGTCCTGTCGAACGTACGAAGGGGCAACGACCCGGAGGCTGTCGGGTCCAGGGGGAGGCAAGCCTCGTGGCAGATCATGCGGTCAGGACGGACTCGCCCCATCCGCAAGCATAACAGCGAGCAGCTCGTCCCGACCGTAGAGGTCCGGCCGGAAATGCACGGCTCCGTCGTTCCCCACCCAGGCGGTAAGATAGATAAGATACACGGGGATGGGCTTCCTCAGCGCCACGCTCCGCTCCTCCCCCGCGGCAAACGCCTCCGCCAGCCGCTCCTTGTCCCAGCGCGGCGATTCGCCCAGCAGATAGGCCGCGAGGTCGCGGGCACGCTCGACCCTGACGCATCCTGAGCTGAACAAGCGTTGCTCTTTGCTGTACAGGCTGCGCTGCGGGGAGTCGTGAATGTAGATGTGCTCGCCGTTCGGGAAGAGGAACTTCACCCGGCCCAGCGCGTTGGCGGGTCCTGGCTCCATCCGGAGATTGTACGGCATCGTTTTGGCGGTCCATCGCGCCCATTTCACCGAGTCCGGATGGATCTCTCGCGCTTCCTTTCCCCACCCCCGATACACCTTGATATTCTTCTTGTTCAGATACTCTGTGTTCTTCGCCAGCTTCGGAAGAACGTCCTCGTCGACCACCACGGGCGGCAGGTTCCACGACGGGTTCAGCACGAGCGAGGTCATCGTGTCGACGAGGACCGGCGTCTGCCTGCCCGATTTCCCGACCACGGCGCGCGTCGAAAAGACGACCGAGTCCCGCTCCACGACGCGCAACACGGCTTCGGGGATGTTCACAAGAATGTAGCGGGCGCCGAAATCCGATGGGAGCCAGCGTGCCCGTTCGAGGCTCAACTCGATCTGGCGGATGCGCCCCTCCACCGGGACGTTGAGCTCGGCAAGCGTGGGCTTGTCGACCTTTCCTGTCGCCTTGAGACCGTTCAGGCGCTGGAAACGCTCGACGGCGGCCTTGAGCTTCGCGTCGAACGCAGCAGAATCCGGTCCCTCGACGTTCAGTTGCAGTCGCCTGCGCACGATCGTCACGCGAGGCCCCTTGCTTCCAGGGGTGAGTTCAGCGCCGTCCGGGATTTGAATCCATCCTCCCGCCGCATATATGGCCCGGTATTCCCGGAGCGCGCGCATCAGCCTCTGGTAGATGGGATGCCTCGCCTCCACGGAACGCACCGCTTCGCCGGGTCCTTCAACCTCGAGACGATTCACGAGCCCTTCAACAAATCCGGGAGCGTGCGGAGCGACAGGCCAATCAGGTTCGAACCGGTGAGGATCGACCCGCCCGAACGACGTATGCCTGGCGAAGAGCAGGAACGATGATGTGAGGGCGAGATCGAGCCGGGCCGCCTCGCGTGCACGCTGCGAACGATCCGTCTTCGAGACCTCGTGGTAATCGGCGAGCAGGGCTTCGAGCTCCGCAGGATAGTACTCCCTCGGCTCGAGTCCCTGCAATCCCGAGGCGCGGAAGAGACCCAGCAAATCCTCTCCCGCCGGCGTCAATCCGCCTTCGAGGACCCATGCGGGAGAGTAACCGCGAAGTTCGTAGAACTTGGCTGCGTCAACGAACCCGTCACCTGACACGACCGGGTCTGCCACGGTGAAGGCTTCATCGACGGCAATAGATCGGAGCACCGGGCTGACCAGGTCCCCAAAAGGCAGGGGCGCCGGCTCGGGCCTGGTGAATCCGATAAGGATGAAGAAGAAAGAGATGAGAGGTATCGACATTCTACCCTGAAAAACCTTCCTGAGCGAACATAGGTTCCAACACGCGCAAGAGGCCCGGAGGAGGCATGATTGCGGCCGGGCGTCGGACGGTCACCCGCAAAGCCCGTGAGAAGTCAGATGGCAGAAAGATGCGGGAAACGGCTACAGCCCCGCTGACTGCGGGAGTCTCCCTGGTGCGATTGGATCCACCAGAGTATGCGAAGGAAAGATGTACAATATCAAGCGGTGAAGTTGTGACGGAAGGCACCACGATGTCCGTTGATCGACGACATCTGTCACATTGTCAGGAATGTGTTGCGAAAACGAGCCGAAAATGGCACTATCAGCCCTTATAGCCGGTGCACGAGGCTCATTCTTGCCCCCCGGCCATGGCGGCGTCAATGATACGCTGATTTGCCAGCCCGTTTTCGCCTGTGAGTTCCAGAGGTGTCCCGTTCAGGACTGCGTCGCAGAAATGGGAGACTTCGGACACGTAGAGGTTTGGGACCACAATCGGCTCGGACCTCGTCTCGATCCCGCGGTCGTCCCTGCCGAGGGCCAGGTCAAGCCGGCCGTTGATGTCGCTGGCCGTGAAATCGGCGGCGGAGAGGATGCCGTCGTCACCCACAATCTCGATGAAGCGGCGGCGAACCGGCGACCGGAACGAGCAAATCACCGACGCAAGTGTGCCGCGGGAAAACCTGAGCGCGAGGTGGGAGGTCGCCTCTGTTCGTTCCTGCGTGGGGGGCGGGTCGAGCGCCGCGGCGGTATGCACCACCTCGTCCTCCAGCACGAACCGGAGCGTGTCGATGCAGTGCACGGCGACGTCGAACACCGGACCTCCGCCCGCCAGCCGGCGGTCGTACAGCCACGAGCGCTGGCTGAGGCGTGCGTCATAGATGAATTCCGCCCGCGCGGAACGCACGGCGCCGATGACCCCGGATCTCAGGACCTCGCGAATCCTGATCGCCAGTGGTGACAGGCGGATCATGTGCCCCACCATCAACTGCACGCCGTTCCGGCGGCACGCCGCGACCATGGACTCGGCCTCGGCGGTGCTCATGGCCATCGGCTTCTCGACGATAACGTGTTTCCCTGCCTCCGCCGCGGCGATCGTCTCGCGGCAGTGCGCCACATTCGCCGATACGATGAAGATCGCATCGACATCCGGATGCCGCACCATTTCCTCCACGCTGGCGAACCCGTGCGGCGCCCCCGCCGCCGCGGCATTGGCGCGCGCGCTCTCGGCGGACCTGTTCTGAACGGCCACCAGCTGCGCATGCCTTACGTTCTTGATTGCGGGAGCGATCGCCCGGGCGGCGAAGCCGCCGTATCCGGCGATCCCGAACCTCACGGGATGATTCATGATATACTCACGATGAGTGGATCAAGCGCGCGCGGCTGCACGCGCATCAATTCGGCGCACAATCCGCGCATACAGCAGCAGAGCGAGCGCTGAGACCGTTCCGATCGCGGCGAAATAGTACCAGATCTGATACGATCGGTCATACGCGTGGACGAGAGCCTCCGGGGACAACGTCGCGGGGTCGGGCGCATACGCCGCCAGAAGATACCCTGAGATCCCGAAGCCGAGCAGCGACGAAAAGAACGAATGAAGATGACTGAACCCGAGATAGAGACCCTCCTCCCCCCTGGGCGCCTGCAGCGAAAAGAACTCCAGGTACCGCGGGGAAATGAACGACTCGGCGAGCCCCTGGACCACGATCCCCGCGATCAGCACGACCGTGATCGGGTGCGCCGTGATGCCGAACGGAAACTGCAAAGAACTTCCGAACCAGGATTCCAGCAGAGGACTTGACGCCATGCAGAGCGCGGAGAGCGGCATGAGAAACATGCCGACCGCCATCGAGGTCACCGCCTGCCGTTTGCGCATGAGCTGGGTGACCAGGAGCACGGTGGTGACGACGACGAACGGATTGACGTTGGCGATCCATTCGGGCGCCGCCTCCCTGCCCACGGTGCGGAGCACGTACTTCGGCATCGTCGCATACATCTGGTGTTGGATGACCCAGAACCCCGCGACGATAAGCACAAGCGTGATGAGCCGCGGGCTCGTGAGGATCCGCATCAACCCCTGCCACAGCTCTCCGAACGTCTTCCCTTCCCCTCTGATCTCCACGTTGCGATAGAACAGGTAGACGACGACTAGGGCGAGCAGGGTCATCGCGGCTGCGTAGTAGTTGATCGCCTCCAGCCCGAGATTGATGCGGAGCGGATACGCAATCGACTTGCCGGCGAAGGAGCCGACGTTGACCATGCCATAGAAGATCGAGAAGGCCCGGGCGCGGGTGCCCGGATCGCTGGTCTTGGCCACCGTCCCCGTGATGATCGACTTGATGAATGAGCCCCCGAACATCAGCACCACCAGCGCGGGGAGCACCGTGGTTTTGTACGGCGCGGCGCCAAGGGTGAAGTAGCCGACCGTCAGGAGCGAGAAGGCGAGGATGATGGCCTTCCGGAACCCGATCCGGTCCGCGACCGCTCCGGCGAACGGCGGGAGGAAATAGAGCCCGGCGGAGAACACGCCCCCGATCCAGCCGGCGGCGATATCGTCGAATCCAACGATATTGGTGAGGTAGAGCGTGAGCGCGATGAAAACGGCGTAGTACGCCGCACGCTCGAAGAGCTCGACGATGTTCGCCGTCCAGAATGCGCGCGGAAATCTCCAGGACACCGGGGGCTCTCGTGCTGGATGGAAGATGTGACGTTAGTCGGGAACGCGGACGGGCGTGGGAATCACGCTCGAGCGGCGGATCCGGCGTGCCTTCAGCGCAAACAGGATGAGGGCCGGAATCAGGAAACTGGCCGCCCCCAGCGTGGTCTTAACCTCGAAGTTCCAGACATCGCTCACTCCGGCGGGAGGGATGAAGGCCAGCAGGACTCCCGCGAGTGTCACGAGGAACCCGACGACTCCCATCGCGAAGACAATCGGCGTGGATCGGAAGAACCCTTCCCCTGCGGCGTAGCGTGCCGGATCGCGACGAATGACAACGAGCGCCGCGAACATGTACAGGTACGGAATCAGCTGAAGGATCACGGTCGTCTGGAGCAGCACCATGTACATGTCGCGCACGGACGCGCCGATCGCGCTGATGACAATGAAGAGGCTCGACGCGAACGCCTGCACGATCAGCGACACGTGGGGCGTCTGGAATCTCGGATGGATCCTGCCGAACGCCGCGGGAAGAAAGCGATCGATCCCGATGACGAACGGAATCCTGGCCGACCCCGCGAGCCAGGCAGACGCATTGCCCGCGGCGTTCAGGCTCATCAGAATGGCGACAGGCACGACGACCCAGAGCATGTTCAGCTGCTCCGCGGTACGATGCACGCCCTGCAGGATGCCGTCGATGACGCCGATCTCCGATGCCGGGATGCTGGCCTGCAGCGCCGCAGTGGCGACGAGGTACAACACGATCGTCACCCCCCCGGCGATCACCACCGCCCGCGGGATGATGCGGCGCGGCTCCTTCAGTTCGTCCCCCATCACGGAGCCGAGCTCCAGGCCGACGAAGTTGAGGCACACCACGCTGAGCAGGGAGAGCGTCCGCCAGTCGCTGAACGCCATCGCCATCGATCCGCCGTCCAGCGGGTTGGCGAGGCCGTGCGTGCGCGCGGCCACGACGCCGACCGCGACCAGTATCGAAGCGGTCAATGCCGTGCCGGCGACACCCAACGCCTGGATGATCGACGCGAAGCGAAGGCCGACGATGTTGAACCCGGTGATGATCCAGAGCAGCACCAGAGAGATCAGCGACATCATGAACGGATCATCGGCCAGGCCGGACGTGGCATCACCCCCCACGAACGCCGCGAAGCCCACGATATAGAAGAGCAGCGTGGGGATGTAGAAGATGTTGTTCGTCCAGTAACACCACCCGGAAAGGAACCCGTGAAAGTCTCCGAACGCCCGCTTGCTCCACGTGTAAATCCCCCCTTCCTGGGGAAATCGACTGGAGAGTTCAACGACGGCGATCGACTGGGGGAGGAAAAAGAAGACGAACCCGAGAATCCAGAAGACGAACGCAGCGGGGCCGATACTGCCTACGACGGGAATGCTGTTGAGGTTGACGAGCGCTGCGACGAGGAAGAGCGAGAGTCCTGCGAGTCCCAGCACCCGGGGAAGATGGGGTTGTTCAGCGTTCAATTTCTGTCGAGGCACCCTTCTGACGATTGTGCAAATATCACCGTTCAAAAATGAAAATGCAATATCCGGAGGGAATAAACGAGTGCGCCGACCTCCCAGGAGAAGGCCGGCGCAGTACGGTCATCATGCTTCGATGGAGGCTGCCGCGGGGTCAACCCGCGGCCCGGCTCCCCATCTGCTTGTCGAGCATATACAGTGCCGTCCCGGAGTCGCCGATCAGCTCCAGCGCCGCGATGATTTCGCCCGCGTTCCTCTCCTCCTCCACCTGCTCCGTGATGAACCACTGCAGGGCAACCTGGGTGGCGTAGTCGTTCTCCTTGGAGGCGAGCGCGTACAGCTTATTGATGGCGGCAGTCACTTTTTTCTCGTGAGCCAGGACCTGCTTGAACACATCCAGCACCGACGCGTACTTCACCGGCGGCTTGTCGATGCTCTGCAGGGCCATCTTCCCTCCCCGCTGCAGAATCATATCGTACAGCTTCATTCCATGCCCGACCTCTTCCTGCCATTGAATCCGCAGCCATTTCGCGAAACCGGGCAGATTCCTGCCTTCGCAGTAGGCCGACATGCCGAGGTAGATGTAGGCGGAGTTCAGTTCGAACGCGACCTGGTCGTTGATGGCGTCGTTCAGGGTTGTGCTCAACATAGGGTGAGTTCCTTCCTCATGTGCGTTGATACGGGGGTACAAACGTGTGGTGGATCAAGCTACCAAGCCATGACGAGAGAAGCAAGCAGTTGGCTGCACGCATGAGGGATGGGCCTCAGCGGGTTCCCTGGCATTCGCCGGGTCCGCCGACCGGACCGGACCCGATTGCACGTCGGCCTTCCAGGTTGTATCTTTCGTCATGTCTCCCCGACCACTTCTCGCCGGCCTGCTCCTCGTTGCAGTCGGAAGCGCTTCCGGACAGTTCCTGCCGGACCCCACGGGCGAAGGGTGCTCTGCCAGGACTCGCGGCCTGGCGAGACTCGCCGCATCGCCCGCCGCATATGCCGACCCGGGCATCGACGCTCGTCACTACGCGCTCCGTCTGAATATCGTGCCGTCCTCCCCGCTGCTTCTCGGGCAGGTCACGATGAACGCAACCGCCGTCCATGACACCGTCACATCAGTCATCATGGACCTCTCCGCGCCGATGACCGTGGATTCCGTCCGGGCCAACGGCGTGACTCGCCGGTGGAACCGCTTTCCGCAGGGGTTTTCTGTGGAACTGCCAGCTCCCGTGCCCAGGGGTGGAACCATCATCCTCGAAACGTATTATCACGGCATCCCGTCCTCCTCCGGGTTTGGAAGCTTCATGTTCGCATCCGCCAGCGGCGCCCCCTGGGTCTGGACGCTAAGCGAGCCATACGGCGCCCGCGACTGGTGGCCGTGCAAGGATCACCCCATCGACAAGGCCGATTCTGTAAGCATCGACATCACGGTCCCCGCAGGCCTGAAGGTCGGGTCAAACGGACTCCTCCGTGCGGTCACCGACAACGGCAACGGGACCAGAACGCACCACTGGGTCGAGCGCTATCCGATCGCGACGTATCTGGTGTCGCTTGCGGCAGCGGACTACGTCGAATTCTCCGACTGGTTCAGGTACGGTCAGAACGATTCGATGCAGGTATTGAACTACGTCCTCCCGGGGGAATTCGGGGAGGCGAGGCCCGCGCTCGCGAGGACGATCACCATGCTGGAGGCCTTTACCCGTGTGTTCGGCGAGTACCCGTTCATCACCGAAAAGTACGGGCACGCCCGGTTCGGGGCAGGCGGGGCGATGGAGCATCAAACGATGACCTCAACGACGACCTTCGCGGAGGACGTCATCGCCCACGAGCTGGGGCACCAGTGGTTCGGCGATCTGATCACGTGCGCGAACTGGCAGGAACTCTGGTTGAACGAGGGGTTTGCCACATACAGCGAGGCACTCTATAGAGAAGCGGTCTACGGCCCCTCGTCCTACAGGGAACACATCGCTGCGCGAATGGAGGCCGCGTACCTCGCGCCGGGGACGCTGTACGTGCAGGACACCTCGACGGTCAGCGAGCTGTTCCGGTTCTCCCGGGTCTATGCGAAGGGCGCATCCGTCCTGCACATGCTCCGGCACGTTCTCGGGGACAGCACATTCTTCCGGTGCATCCGGGAGTATGCCGGCGATCCACGGTTCAGGTACGACGTCGCGACGACGGCCGACCTGCGGGAGGTGTGCGAGCGCGTCTCCGGCCAATCCCTCGGGTACTTCTTCGACGAATGGGTGTTTGGCGAAGGCTACCCCATCTACTCTTCCGAACATCAGGTGACGCGGGAGGGCGACTCGTATCTGACGACGGTGACGCTGAAGCAGACGACGTCGGGCAGCTCTCCCGAATTCTTTATTATGCCGGTGGATCTACGGCTGAGCGGGGGCGGGTTCGACACGACCGTCGTCGTCAGCCATCAGTTTAACAAGCAGACGTTCACGGTACGCACAGCCTGGGCTCCGGACCTGACTGTCGTCGACCCCGACGGCTGGATTCTGAAGGATGTCATCGACCCCGGCGGGCTGATTCCGTCATCGGTCTCGCTCGCGCCGAACTACCCGAACCCGTTCAACGCAGGGACAACCCTTGAGTATGCGCTTCCCGGAGCCCGCGACGTACGCCTGTCGGTGTTCGACGCGACGGGCAGCCTGGTGCGCACGCTTGACGAGGGGACCCGTGAGCCGGGTCGGCACGTCGTGTCCTGGGACGGGCGGGATAACCGGGGTATCCCCGTGGCCTCAGGCGCGTATTTCACCAGGCTCATCGCTGGTTCCACGCTGCTGAGCCGCCCCATGCTTCTCCTGCGCTGACGAAACCCAATGCCTCGACCAACCGCGTTCATCACCGGCGCCTCCTCAGGGATCGGCGCCGCGTTCGCCCGTCGCCTCGCGAGGGATGGGTACGATCTTGTCCTGCACGGCCGCCGCGAGCACCTGCTCGCCTCCCTCTGCAGGGACCTTGAGACCTCGCACGGGGTCCGGGCCGACTACGTCCTTGCCGAGCTTTCATCACCGGAGGGGGTAGACCGGGTCCGTCAGAGGCTTGAGCGCGTCGAACGCCTCGCGATGCTTGTCAACAACGCAGGATCCGGCTCGACGAAGCTGTTTCACGAAGAGGAGCTTGCCGGACAGCAAGGAATGGTCCACACCCATGTCGTGGCGGCGCTTCACCTGTGCCACTCAGCGATTCCGATGATGAAGCGCCTTGGAGGCGGAACGATCATCAACGTCTCCTCCATCGCCTCGTTCACGCCCGGGAGGCGGAGCGCCACCTACTGCGCCGCGAAGTCGTTTCTCACGGCCTTCAGCGAAGCGCTGCATCTGGAAGTGGGCGGAGACGGGATTCGCGTCCAGGCGCTCTGCCCCGGATTCACGACGACCGATTTCCATTCCCGCCTCGGCCTGACGATCGGGCCGGGAATACGAAGGGTCTTCATGACACCGGAAGCGGTGGTCGACCAGTCGATGCGGGATCTCAAGCGGGGAAAGGTGGTCAGCGTCCCGGGGTGGACGTACCGTGCCGTCCGGCTGGCGGCCTGGCTGATCCCGAGAAGGCTCTATTATGTGGTGGCACGCGAGGTCGCGGGGCGCGCCAGGGAAGGCGGGTCAGTCGTGTGAGGCGTCCGCATCGGGGAGCATGGACAGCAATTCCGTCATCAGCTCCAGGTCCTCCTCATCTCCGGCCGCCCTGTAGGCATTGATCAGATTCCTCAACACGCGCGCGATGATGGACCGGACGTCGCTCCGGAGGTTCAGGAGGTCGCGCACGGTGACCGTCACCGGGTCGAGGTATCGTGCGAGCAGCGTGTCGTCGATCAGCAGCCCGCCGTGGAAGCAGTCGATAATCAGGGGGTCGCCCCGCTCGAAGGTCATGGCAAGGAAATGCCCGGGGAAATTGCACCCGTCGATCGACATGCCCAGGCGGTGCCCGACCAGCATGAAGACGAGCGCCAGGCTGATGGGGATCCCGCGTTTCTGCTCAATGACGTAGACGAGGTCGCTGTTGCGCGGATTGTAGTAGTCGTCTTTCGCCCCCGCCAGCTGTTTCTGCGCGAACAGGAATTCCGAGAGCCCGCGAACGTCGGCCTGCAGCCCCATTCCCCTGAACTCCCTGGCCAGAGCATCGAGCAGGTGCGTGAGGGCGCCAGGGCGTCTGCCGCCGCCCTGGTAATCGGCGATCAACGTCAGCGCCGCCTCCAGCTGTTCCTTGTCCCCCTCCTTGGCCATCCATGAGCGCCAGCCATTGCGAAGGCGGGCCCGGGCGGCGGCCGCGCTCTGGGCGCGAACGAACGCCAGCTGTTCGGCGGTCATCTCGAGGCCCTGGCGCACAAGCTCACGGGGGAGGTCTTCACCGAACAGCGCAAGCTGGGCCACAACCGCCTCTCGCACCTCCGGCGTGTCGTCGTCGAGCAGGCGCAGCAGGTGGGGAAGCTGTGTGGGATCAGGTATCATGTGTGTATGGATCGGGGAAAAGGGTCCACGTCATATGAGGCAAACCCCGCGCCAACGGAGTCGCCGGCGGCGGCGCCACGGGCCGCGACCGTACGGCCAGACGCGGCGCATGTCTGCTCATCGGCCCTTCACGCCCGATGGTGATCCGGCCGCCAGGAGCGCACGGCACGCTTGATCTGGTCTTCGGTCAGCCCCTCTTCGGCAGCGCGGCGCGCGAGGTCCAGGAACTCTTCGTCGGACGCAAAGCGCAATCCGATGATCTGCCGCATCGTCAACCTCGGGTCCAGCAGCGTGCCTGTGCGGGCAAAGTGCCGCAGATTTTCCTCCGCCCGAATCGCCCGGTCCTGCGCCTTCACCGCAAAGCTCCGCACGAAGAAATACATGAGAAGCAGGATCACGCACACTGCGACCAGAAGAGACGCGCTGTAAATCCGCTGATGATTGCCGAGCGAGGCCATCAGATTCACGATGGATCCGATCAGCGTGACGATGATCAGCGTCAGCGCCACAAAATGGTAGAGCGGAACGTACCGCCGGTGTGTTTCGTATGCCTGTGGTTTCATGCGTGCGTGTGCACCAGATGCCGTTTGACCTTCTGCGTGGTTGTCTTCTCGAACTCCTTCTCGCGAATATAGAACTTCCTGATCTGCTTGAAGGGTGCGAGCTGCTTGTTCACCAGCTCAATCTCCTCGGCGACCGTCTTGTTGATCAGCTCCGGCGTGATCTGGACACCCCGTGTCTCCGACAGCTCGATGAAGGCTTCCGCGTCGACCACCACCTGTGCCGCGATGAGCTCACCCAGCTTCGGATCGGCCTCCCCGAAGACCATGGATTCCAGCAGATACGGACTCCGGTGCAGAATATCCTCCACCTCCTCCGGGTACACGTTCTTTCCCGACTTCGAGATGATGACGTTCTTCGCGCGGCCGCTGATATGGAGGAACCCGTCCTCGTCGATGCGGCCCAGATCACCTGTCTTGAACCATCCGTCCTCGAACGTCGCCGCCGTAGCAGCATCGTTCTTGTAGTACCCCAGCATGACGCTGGGACCCTTGGCCCAGATCTCCCCGACGCCGTCGGGTCCGGGATCGTGAATGGTCAGGGACACGCCGGGCAGCGGAAGGCCCGCCGCATCGTCCTTGAAGTTCTCCACTTTGTTCAGCGCCAGGATCGGGGAGGTCTCCGTCAGCCCGTACCCCTGGAGGAAGCCGAATCCGAAGGCGCGGAGGCCCTTCGACACCATGGGGTCCGGGGCAGCTCCGCCGGCGATGAACAGCCTGATCGAGCCGCCAAACCGTTCATGGATCTCGTGAAAGACCTGGCGTTTCGACGTGGACCATCCGACCCGTTCCAGCAGATCTGTCGCCTTGATGAGCGGGCCGATGATCGACGCTGTCAGTCGTTTCTCCTGGATCGCCTTCGTGATGCGCCTGAACATCTTGTCATAGAGCAGCGGGACGGCAAGGAGCATCGTGGCGCGCGAGGCTTTCAGATCATCCACCACGGTCTTGAGCGACCGCGCGTAGCTGACGCTCGCGCCGTTGTACAGCGGGCACAGGAAGCCGCAGGTGCATTCGTAGGCATGATGGACCGGAAGGACCGACAGAAACCGGTCGTCGGGGTGGATCCTCACCGAATACGACATTGCGCGAATGTTTGACGCGATGTTATGCTGGCTGAGCATCACCCCTTTTGCCTTGCCAAGGGAGCCGGATGTGAACAGGATCGCCGCCATGGCCTGGGCGTCTATCCGCGGGAGATCCTCGACATGGCCCGCCGGGGTCGACGAGAGGAGGCGCGACATCGAGGAAACGCCCGCCCTGTGGTCCGGAATGTCCATGTTGACGTACACGCGAAGGTGCTTCATCGATGACCTTCGCTCGCGCAGGAGCGGCTCGAAGGCGTCGCTGTAGATGATCGCCGTCGCTTCCGACTCGTGGAGGACGTTCAAGATCTCGTTGATGGAGAGTTTGGCGTCGACGGGGACGACGACATGATTGAAGCACAGGCACGTGAGGTAGCTGACGCCCCACTGAACCCGGTTTTCGCTGAGGACCGCGATGTGGCTCCGCTCGGGCAGTCCGAGCGAACGCAGGGCGGCACCAAACCGGAGCACCGAGTCGAGCAACGAGGCGTACGTCACCCGGGGGAGTGGCGTCTCTTTCAGGTCTTCAAGGGCCAGTTTGTCCCCGTACACCCGCGCCGACCTTACGACGAGGTCCTGGATGGACGGGATTTCCGGCATGGACGAGAGTTCAGAATTGTCGGTCATGACAAGCTCCGTTGTGCGGCCGAGCGAGCGCAGACGCCGCCATCAGGCGGTGGCAGGCTTGGCCAATGTGGCGAGACGGGTTCCCGACATGGTTTCGATCTCCGCGTGAAGGCTGTTCCCGGCCGCATCCATCGTCACGATGGCCGGGAAGTCTTTCACGCGCAGGTGCCACATCGCTTCCGGAACGCCGAACTCGAGGAAATCCACCCCCTCCACCCGTTCGATGCACTTTGCATAGTATTGGGCGGCGCCCCCGATCGCGTTCAGATACACCGCTCCATGTTGCTTCAGCGCCGCCAGTGTCCTGGCGCCCATCCCGCCCTTCCCGATCACCGCCCGGAGGCCGAACCGTTGAATGATATCGGCCTGGTACGGCTCTTCCCGGCTGCTGGTGGTCGGTCCGGCTGCATTGATGAACCACTCTTCGCCCTTCTTGAGCGCCACGGGTCCGCAGTGATACAACGCCGCGCCCCGGAGGTCCTGCGGCGAATCGTGCGTGAGGAGGTGATGATGCAGCACATCCCTCCCGGTATACACCATGCCGCTCAGGAGCACAACGTCTCCGACTTTGAGCTGCCGGACCTGGCTCTCCCCCAGCGGTGTCGAGAGGCGGATCTCCCGCCCGGTGAGCGTGAGCCCCTGGTCCTTCGCCATCCGCAGTGCAGGCGTGTCTTCGCGATACAGCCAGCGCTTGATCTCTCCGGTCCTTGCGTCAATGATGACGCCAAGCCGACGGAAGGCCCAGCAATCGTACGCGACCGAGACGAAGAAGCTGGCAGGAAGCCTGTGGTATGCGCCGATCTTGCAGCCAATGAGCGTGGCTTCCCCGCCGAACCCCATCGTTCCGATCCCGAGCGTGTTGGCGGCGCGCATGATTTCCGCTTCGAGCTTTGCGAGGTCGGGATTCGGGTTGATGTCGTCCAGCGTCCTGAAGAGCTGTTGCTTTGCGTAATGATACCCCGACGCGCGGTCACCGCCGATGGCCACGCCGACCGCGCCGATGCTGCATCCGTGCCCCTGCGCCTGCCAGACCGCGTGGAGGATGCACTTCCTGACGCCTTCCAGATTTCTGTCCGCCCGGCCCAGGTGCGGAATTTCCATGGGAACCGAGTACTGGATATTCTTGTTCTCGCAGCCGCCACCCTTGAGGATCAGGCGTACCTCGATGTCGTCGCCTTCCCACTGCTCCCAGTGAATCACAGGGGCACCCTCTCCGAGGTTGTTGCCGCTGTTCTTCCCGGTGAGCGAGTCCACCGTATTGGGCCGGAGCTTGCCGAGCTTCGTGGCCTCGACAATGGCTTCATGGATTGCGGCCTTCATCACAAGCTGGTTGACGCCCACCGGTGTCTTGATCTCAAACGTGGGCATGCCGGTGTCCTGGCAGATCGGGGCCTCGTTGTCGCATGCCATATCGATGTTGATCGCGATCGTCTCCAGGGCGAGACCGCTGCGGGTGTCCTTCGGTTCGTGCTCGCGGGAGGCTGCGATTGCACGGCGGACATCCGGCGGCAGGTTGCTTGAAGTCTCGACGATCAGGCGGAGCATACTGGCTTTGAAGTGATCCATTGTCCTTCTCCTCGTCTATGATTCGGCGGGGTAGTACCGGGGTCGTTCTCTGTAGGGGATCGGGTCGTCCAGGCCGAGCGATTGGAACGCCCTGAGGCGGAGCGCGCAACTATCGCACACGCCGCACGCCAGGTCTTCAGCCTGGTAACACGACCAGGTCAGGTGGAGCGGGGCCCCCAGTTCCATGCCCCGCTGGATGATCTGACGCTTGGAGAGAGAGATGACGGGGGTCTGCACCACGGGAGCGTGGCCGGGCCTCGTCCCCCTCTCTATTGCAACGTTGAAAGCCTCGAAAAACGTTCTGCGGCAATCGGGATACCCGGAAGAATCTTCCTCCACCGCCCCGATGACGATCGCCTGTGCCCCGATCACCTCCGCCCAGCTCACTGCGACAGACAGCATCCCGGCGTTCCGGAACGGGACATAGGAGCTCGGAATCCCCGGTCTTTCCAGGTCGGCGCGCGGGACGGGCAGGGACGGGTCCGTGAGGCTCGACCCCCGGATGTCCCGGAACTGCTCCATGGACACAATCAGCTGACGGGCAACGCCGTAGTGCTCGGCGATCGCGTGAAAGGCCCTGAGCTCGCGCGCCTGGGTCCGTTGCCCGTAGTCAACGTGCAGAAACGCACAGTCGTACGTCTCGCGCGCGAGCGCGGCAGCGACGCAACTGTCCATCCCTCCGCTCACCAGTACGACCGCGAGGCCCCTCGCCATCAAACGCCCCTGGCCGAAGGTTCCCACACGTACTTGTGCATTTGCAGCTGCATACGGACGGGGACGTGGCTCTCCAGAATCCAGCCGGCCAGCGTGACCGGCTCCAGCTCGCCAAAGACCGGAGAGAAGATGAGGGGGCATCGGGCCGTAAGGTCGAGGTCCCGGATCCTGGCCACCGCCCAGTCGAAATCGGCCCTGTCTCGCAGGACGAACTTCAGCTCGTCGGTCTGCTTGAGCTCGGCGATATTTCCCCAGAGATTCCGGTCGCTCATCCCGCTCCCGGGGCATTTGATATCCATGATGCGGCGGACCCGGGGATCGACCGGGGCGATACTCACGGCCCCGCTGGTCTCCAGCATGACGTCGTATCCCCGGTCGCACAAGACGGCCATGAGCTCGAACGCCCCTGCCTGCAGCAGCGGCTCACCGCCTGTCACCTCAACGAGCTTGCACCGGAAGGCCTTGACCCGCTCGACGACCTCGGAGACGCTCATTCGCGTCCCCTCATAAAAGGCGTACTCGGTGTCGCACCAGGTACAGCGGAGATTGCAGGCGGTGAGCCGTACAAAAACACAGGGGAATCCCGCCTGCGAGGATTCCCCTTGAATACTGTGGAAGATTTCGTTGACGACCAGCGAATTCATTGCGGGAGGCGTCCGTCAGCGTGTGCGGCCAACGTACGGAAAGCCCGCAGGAAATGCAACCGGTCAGAAAGCCGCGAAAGCGCTCAGGAAGAGCCCGGATGGCTCCGTCGGCGTGCGATGCAGTTGCGTATGGACGCCACCACGAGATCGTCGTCCGCCGGCTTGGCGATGAAATCATCGACTCCAAACCGCTTGCCGGCCACCATGGTGTCGTGATCCAATCGGGCGGCAAAGAAGATGAACGATGTCGTGGAAAGGGCGCCGTTTGACCGGATCCGATGAAAGAGCTCGAGCCCCTCGGGGCCGCTCTCGAAGTTCACCTCGGATACGATGACGTCCGGCTGCAGGGTCGCAAGGACTTCGACAGCTTCCTCGAAACTCGAGGCCCCCACGGTCTCGACCCCCTCCCGCTGTAGACTGTGCGAGAGCGAGGTGAGCACGCGTTCGTCCTGGTCGACGAGGAGTACGGTGGCCGCCCGTTCGCGGGCCGCTGCGCGCCCCTGTTGTGCCTGCCCATTTCCGTTGCTGTGATGCGTCAAGCGATCAAGGCGTTCGGAAACGACGCGTTCAAGATCCCGGTATGCTCCCGATTCGGGATCAATTTCTGCGACCTTTCTGATCGCCTCCTGTGCTGCGCTGAAGCGCGACATACCGATGCATTCCTGGGCGTGCTCCAGATAGTGCTCCGCCTTCGCACGCCGATATTCATCGGGTGTCAAGAAATCCTGAGAGTTTTGTTCCATCCGGCTTGGACGGTGATGAGAATGTTGGGCGGGGGAGGCATTGAAATGTACGTATGAATATATGGCCCGGGACAGGTGATGGATGTGTTGGGCGTCACCAAAGGATGGTTCTTGCGGAAAATGCCGTTTTGGGGGGTGTTTCGATAGATACCGTCACCCATGTCCCCCAACATGCCACCGCGGTCAGCAATCCCAACGTGGCGACCCGTCAGGAAGATGACAGGACGGCCACGGGCGTCAGGGGTCGATCAGTCCCCGGGAGAGGAGCACGTAGAGAAGGAGTCCGAGCGCGAGGCGGTACCAGACGAAGATCATCGTGCTGTGCGAGCGGAGGTACCGTAGGAGCCACGCGATGGCGGCGTACCCCGCGACGCCGGATACGATGGTCGCAATGATCAGGTTACCGACGCCAAGCTCGAAGACGGAAGGGTCGATCCTGGTCATTTCGAACACCCCGCTCGCAAAGACAGCCGGGATGCTCAGCAGAAAGGAGAACCTGGCGGCATCGTCGCGGCGGAGTCCGAGAAAGAGGCCGGCGGTCAGCGTGGTGCCGGAGCGGGACGACCCCGGGATGAGGGCAAGCGCCTGCGCCGCGCCGATGATCAGGGCGTCAAACCAGGTCAGCTCCGCGGCCGTGCGCGTGTGGCGCGACACCCGTTCGGCGAGCCACAACAGGAGGGCGAGGCCGATCAGACTCGCGGCCATCACCGCGGTGGTCTTGGTCAGCACCCCCTCGATGACGTGTTTGAAGGCGAACCCGATCAGCACGACGGGAACCGTGCCGACGATAATGGCAAGGGCGAGGCGGGAGTCGGCGCTGTACGACGCAAACCTGAGCCCGTGGGCACGCAGGTCACGCAGCAACGCGGTGGCCATCGCCACAATATCGCGCCAGAAGTAGACGACGACGGCTGCGAGCGTGCCAAGCTGCATGACCGCGATGAATGCTGTCCACGCTTCCGGATGCGCGGGATTGATGAGCCCGAGGACTTTGCCGGAGAGCGTGAGGTGCGCGGTGCTGCTGATGGGGAGAAACTCTGTCGCTCCCTGCACGATTCCTAGCAGGACGGCAATCCATGGGTTCACTGGCGCTCACTCCGTAGTGGTGGAAGCAGAAAATATACCACGGTTGCGCCAGAAACACAACGTAGGCTTACCCCAGGATCGCGAGCAGCACGCCGGCGGCGATCGCGGTGCCGATCACCCCCGCAACGTTCGGTCCCATCGCGTGCATCAGGAGATAGTTGTGCGGATTGTACTCCTGCCCGACGTTGTGGGAGACGCGCGCCGCCATGGGGACTGCCGACACACCGGCCGAGCCGATGAGGGGGTTGACCTTACCGCCGGTCAGACGATACATCAGCTTCCCGAACAGCACCCCTCCGACGGTCGAAAATCCGAATGCGATCACGCCGAGCGAGAGAATCTTGAGGGTTTCCAGCCTGAGGAATACCTCGGCCCCCATCGTCATGCCGACGCAGGTCCCGAGGAAGAATGTCACGATATTGATCAGCTCGTTCTGGGCCATATTGGTGAGGCGCTCGACGACTCCGCTTTCGCGCAGGAGGTTTCCGCCCATCAGCATGGCAAGCAGCGGCGCCGCCGGGGGAACGATGAGGACGCCGATCGCGGCGACCACGAGCGGGAAGATGATCTTGACCTTCTTCGACACGGGCCTGGGAGTTTCCATCACGACGAGCCGCTCCTTTTCCGTCGTGAGCGCCCGCATGATCGGGGGTTGTATCAGCGGAACGAGAGCCATGTACGAGTATGCCGACACGGCGATCGGGCCCAGCAGATGCGGGGCAAGCTTCAGCGTGAGGTAGATGGCGGTGGGCCCGTCGGCGCCGCCGATGATGCCGATAGCCGCGGCTTCCTTCAGGTTGAATCCGAGCGCGACCGCCATGAGCAGCGCAATGAAGACGCCGAACTGCGCGGCCGCTCCCAGCAGGAATGTCTTCGGATTCGCCAGCAGCGGCCCGAAATCGGTCATGGCGCCGATACCCAGAAAGATCAACGGCGGAAAGATTTCGAGCTCAATCCCCTTCGAGAGGTAATAATAGAGGCCGCCGATCGCGTCGCCTTCGGGAGGTGTCAGCAGGCCGCTGCCCGGAAGGTTGGCAAGAAATGCGCCGAGGCCGATCGGCAGCAGGAGCAAGGGCTCGAAACCCGCGCCGGATCGCAAGGTAGATCAGCAGACAGGCCACCCCGAGCATGGCGACCTGACCCCAGGTCAGCATCCAGAACCCCATGCCGTGGAGGAATCGTTGAATGTTCTCGGCCATAGGAGCTCCCCCTACTCGAAGGTCAGGAGTGACTGCCCGGCCTCGATCCTGTCGCTCACTTTCACCTTGATCGCCTTGATCTTCCCGGTCTGCGGCGACGAGATGTTCGTCTTCATCTTCATCGCTTCCAGGATGAACAGGATGTCGTTCTCCTTCACCGACTGCCCTTCCTTGACAGGAATCTCCAGCACGACGCCGTTGATCGGCGAGGTGAGCGTCTTCTTGTCGGCGGCGGTGGAACGTGTTTTCGTCGGGATCGGCGCCGTGGGAGGCGTGATGTAGCTGTCCACGGTGCGCACCGGCGGGCGGAACGGCGGGAGCTGGTCCGTCACGTCGTCGTCCGAAACGACTTCGACATCCACCTCGTAGCGTTTGCCGTTGACCGTGATCAGGAGCTTTTTCATGTCGTGGATTTCCTCTTTGGAATTGCGTGTGAAGCCATGATATTCAGACGGCCCGTGCTGGTCCATGCGCCGGTGGCGGCGCCGTCGAGGAAGCGCATGCGCCGGATGCGCACGGGCTTCCGGATGGCGACCGCGGCAGCCGCCGTCAGGACCGCAACGAGCTCGTCGTTCACGTCCTGCTGTTCGGGCGTCGCCTCGACCCTGGCGGTGTACCGCCGGATGCGGAAGAGATTAAACCGTTCGTCGGAGGCCCTCAGGGCGACGATCAGCCCGGCAAACAGGAGCAGCGAGAGAAAAACGACGCCCATCCCCACCACCAGGATCAGCGACGCCTCGAGCATGAGATCGAGCATGGGCGGCTCCGTATCAGAGTGGGATCAGGCCGTGTTTCTTCTGCGGCCGGAGGTCGCGCTTGTTCCGGAGCGACTCGAGCGCCACAGACAGGTACGCCCTCGTCCGCCGGGGTTCGATGACCGCGTCAATCATCCCTTTCCCTGCGGCCTGATAGGGGGTTGAAAACTGCACCCGGTACTCCTCGATCAGCTCTTTCCGGCGACCCTTCGGATCGGGCGCGGCCTTGATGTCGTTCCGGAACAGGACGTTCACCGCCCCTTCGGCGCCCATCACGGCGATCTCGGCCGTGGGCCATGCGGCCACGCGGTCGGCCCCCAGGCTCTTCGCGCACATCGCGAGGTACGCCCCGCCGTACGCCTTCCGGATGACAATGGAGATCTTTGGCACCGTTGCGGCGGAGAACGAGAACAGCATCTTCGCTCCGTGGCGGATGATCCCGCCGAACTCCTGCTCGACGCCCGGGAGGAACCCCGGAACGTCCACAAACGACACCAGCGGGATATTGAAGGCGTTGCAGAAGCGGATGAACCGCGACGCCTTGTCCGACGCGTCGATGTCGATCGCCCCGAACTTCACGACCGGCTGGTTCGCCACGACGCCGATCACCCGCCCGTTCACCCGCGCAAATGCGACAATCATATTCCGGGCGTAATGGCTCTGGACTTCGAAGAGCGTGCCGGGATCGACGACCCTGTTCAGGATCTCAAACATGTCGTACGATTCGCGCGAATCGTCGGGGAGAATCGCGTTGAGCGAATCGTCCTCGATCATGAGCAGATCCCCCGTCGCATGTGACGGCGGATCTTCCGTGTTGTTGTTGGGGAGATAGCTCAGCAGCGTCTGGACAATCTCCACCGCGTCAGCATCGTCGCGCGCGATGAAATGCACGTTGCCGCTGTACGATGCCTGTGCCATTGCGCCGCCCAGCTCCTCCGCCGAGATCACCTCGCCGGTGGCTTCCTTGATCACTTCAGGGCCGGCGATGAACAGCTGCCCCGTGCCCTGGACCATCACGATGAAGTCCATCAACGCGGGGGAATACGCTGCGCCGCCTGCACACGGACCGGCAATGACCGCGATCTGCGGGACCACCCCCGAGAGGAGCGTATTATAGTAGAAGATCCTCCCGTAGCCGCGCAGGGAGTCGACGCCCTCCTGGATCCTGGCTCCGCCGCTGTCGTTGAACGCCACGTAGGGGGCGCCGGCCTTCAGCGCCATGTCCATGATCTCGCATATCTTCCGGGCGTGCATCCAGCCGACGCTTCCGCCCATCACGGTGAAGTCCTGCGAGGAGGCGTACACCAGCCGCCCGCGCACCGCCCCGAGCCCCGTGACGACCCCGTCACCCGGGAGTTCGCGGCCCGCCATTCCGAAGGCCGTCGCGGAATGGGCGACGTAGCGGAACAGCTCATCGTAAAACCCGTTGTCGAAGAAGAGGTGCAGACGCTCGTGCGCCGTCATCTTCCCGGCCTTGTGCTGCGCCTCGATCTTCTCCGGGCCGCCGCCGAGCACCGTGCGCGCGTTCTTCTCGCGCAACACCTGAAGCTTTTCCTGAACTGTCTGCATGCGCTGAGTTCCGTTTATGGATGTTCGCACAGCTCCGTCAGCACGCCGTGACACGACTTCGGATGGATGAACGCGATCCGCAGCCCCTCCGCTCCTGCACGGCCCGTCCTGTCGATGAGCTGCAGTCCTTCGCCTTCGAGGCGCGCCAGGGCTCCGTCCAGACCGCTCACTGCGAAAGCGATATGATGAATTCCTTCCCCGCGCTTCTCGATGAACTTCGCGATTGGCCCGCCAGGCGACGTGGATTCCAGCAGCTCGATCTTGGTCTGTCCGACCTTGAAAAACGCCGTCCTGACGTTCTGGTCCGCGACTTCTTCGACGGCATAACAGTCGGTCCCCAGCAGCAAACGGAACCTGGGAATCGCTTCCTCAAGTCTCGCGACGGCGATCCCGATGTGCTCGATGTGCGTTGGTGTCATATGCTGTCCGTGCAATGCTGAAATGGTTGCTGCCGCCGGCACGCCTCCAACCGCGCGCGCTCAGATGACGATGTGCTCCTTGTACTCCCCGAACACCCCCCGGAGGACGTCGCAGATCTCGCCCACGGTCGCGTATTCCCGAACTGCGTCCAGGATGGGCGGCATCAGGTTCGCGTCCCCTTCCGCGGCAGTCCGCAACGCCTTCAACGCGCGGGCGACAGCCTCTCCGCTCCTCCGGGCCCGCAGGGCCCTGAGCGAAGCGCTCTGCTCGTCCTGCACATGGCGATCGATCCGGAGGAGATTCTCCGGAGGCTGCTCCAGTATCTGGTACCGGTTCACGCCCACGACGATCTTGCGTTCATCCTCCACTTCACGCGCGTATCTGTACGCCGCCTTCTGGATCTCCATCTGGACGAAACCCGCCTCGATGGCCTCCACCATGCCGCCGAGCGCATCGATCTGCGCAATCAGGGCGGCCGCGTCGCGCTCGATGGCGTCGGTCATCGCCTCCACGAAGTACGACCCTCCCAGCGGATCGATCGTGTTCGCCGCGCCGCTTTCGAACGCGACGATCTGCTGCGTCCGCAGCGCGATGCGAACCGAGTCTTCGCTCGGCAGCGCAAGGGCCTCGTCGCGGGAGTTGGTGTGCAGGCTCTGGGCCCCGCCCAGGATGGCGGCCAGCGTCTGAATCGTGACGCGCACGATATTGTTGTCCACCTGCTGCGCCGTGAGCGTCGACCCGGCTGTCTGCGCGTGAAACCGGAGCGTCATCGATTTCGGCTGCTTCGCGCCGAAGCGCTCCTTCATGACGCGGGCCCACAGCCTCCTGGCCGCGCGGAACTTGGCCACTTCCTCCAGAAGATCGTTGTGCGCGTTGAAGAAGAAGGAGAGCTGCCCCGCGAATGCGTCGACGTCCAGGCCGGCCTGCACCGCCGCGGCCACATAGGCGATTCCGTCGGCCAGCGTGAATCCCACTTCCTGCGCGGCCGTCGACCCGGCCTCGCGGATGTGATACCCCGAGATCGAGATGGTGTTCCACTTCGGGACTTCCCGCGCGCAGTAGGCGAAGATGTCGGTAATGAGCCGCATCGAGGGCCTCGGCGGAAAGATGTACGTCCCGCGCGCGATGTACTCCTTCAGAATGTCGTTCTGAATCGTGCCGCTGATCTCGGTCCGCTTCGCCCCCTGCTTCTCCGCAACCGCGATGTACATGGCGAGGAGCACGGCTGCGGGAGCATTGATCGTCATCGATGTCGACACCCTGTCGAGCGGGATGCCGTCAAACAACAGTTCCATGTCCGCAAGGCTGTCGATCGCTACGCCAACCTTCCCCACTTCTCCGTCGGCCGGCTGCGCGTCGCTGTCGTATCCGATCTGTGTCGGCAGGTCGAAAGCCACGGAGAGGCCGGACTGCCCCTGCTCCAGCAGATACCTGTAGCGCGCGTTCGACTCCCGGGCGGTTCCGAACCCGGCATACTGCCGCATCGTCCAGAGCCTTCCCCGGTACATCGTCGGCTGAATGCCGCGGGTGAAAGGATAGCGTCCGGGAAATCCCAGCCTCTCGATGTAGTCGGCCTCGCGCGTGTCGGCGGGTGTGTAGAGCGGATTCACCGGAACGAATGAGGTCGTCGTGAACTCCGGTTCGCGTTCGGGAGTCCGAGCGATCGTCTTCTTGTAGACCGCGCGATCCCATTCCTCGATCGCATTCAAGAGGTCTGCGGTGGCACGAGCGGCATCGGTCATGGGCGGCTCTTTCGCTTCACGGGGACATCGGGCACTTGAGGGGAAAGAAGCGACATCAGGAGGAATCACGCAAGTTTCATACCAGACCAATGCTGAAGATTCAGGGTTGTCGGGTGATTCCCGGAGGCTGCCGTGGGGGGATTTCCTACCGCTGGGAATACCTTCTCAAAAGATGGGGGTATTTGCTCAAATGGAAGGATTCGCGGGAGCAATGAATCGGCCTGATCCGACTCCCCTGGTTGAGGTTGGGCGGGGTGAGGTTGGGCGGGGTGAGGTCGGGCGGAGTGTGGTCGGGAGGAACATGGTCGGGAGGAGTGTGGCCACGCCCGAGCGAGGACTTCCCCGTGTCTGCTTCGCTCAGGTGCGGGCTCGGGCAGGTTCGGCCAGACCCCGGGCTCCGCGCTGCGGGCGTGCGCGGGTTCAACTAGAGGCCGGGCTTCCTGTCTCGGGCGAAGATAGATGCGAGTGCGCTCGGCAGGTCAGGATAGCGGAACGCGTACCCGGCGTCCAGCGCCTTCCTCGGGATCACCCGCTGTCCCGAGAGCACGACGACCGACATCTCACCGAGTAGCAGGCGCATGACAAACGAGGGGACAGGAAACCACGAAGGACGGTTGAGGACACGCGCGAGCTCCCTGCAGAATTCGGACATGCGAACGATGCCGGGCGCTGAGACATTCACCGGTCCCTCGAGCGCGGGATCCCTGATCGCCTTGAGTATGATGCCGAGCACGTCGTCCAGATGGATCCACGGCATCCACTGCGTGCCGCTGCCGAGCGGTCCTCCGACGAACAGACGGAATGGCAGCGCCATGCGGGGCAGTGCTCCGCCATCGGCATCCAGCACGATACCGAGCCGGGGGAGGGCCACTCGCGCGCCGGATCGTGCGGCGAGCATCGCCTCCCGCTCCCACTGTACGGACAGCTCGGGGAGGAACCCCCTGCCGGAGGGGTACGACTCGAGCACGTCTCCCTGGGGCACGTCGCCGTAATAGCCGACGGCGGAGATGTTCACGAGCACACCCGGTCGGGCGTGCGCTCCCGCGACCGCGTCAACGATGGCCCGCGTGCTTTTGAGCCTGCTATCCGTGAGCGCCCGCTTTCGGGCCGCAGTCCATCTCCCCTCCGCGATCGATTCGCCCGAGAAGTTCACGACCGCATCCGCACCGTCAACGGCCGACCACCATTCACCTTTCGTGACGCCGTCCCACCGGGCCATGGTCACGCCGGCCGGAAGCGGCGCCTTCGGAGTGAGCGAGCGGCTAAGGAGGACCACGGAATGCCCGTCCCCGGCCAGTCGCTTGATGAGGCTGCGGCCGATGAACCCGCTCCCTCCTGCGACGACCACTTTCATCCCGGGATCACTTCAACGGGTGACAAGAAGGTTTCGAACATTGTAGACGCGCCCCTTCCACCGGGATCCTTCGCCTGCGAGCACCCACCGCGTGGAATTGACCATGATGCCGATCAGCACCGCCATGGCCAGGGGGTGAAGCAGGGCGGACCAGATTTCCATGTCGAACCGGACCGCCAGAACAAACCTGATCAGGAGCACCAGGGCTACCTGGGCGGCAACGATCTCCGCGGCGGTGGTCGTCCAGCCGCCTGTCACCGCCACATCAAGCATGATGAGGAACGGGACCACGGACGTCGCGAGGCTGAACAACCCGACGCCGGCCACGGCCGGGATCGAGTACCCGAGTCCGGGGAAGATGTTCTTTGAGAATCCGTTCCAGATCTCGGTAAGGGATGAGTACATCCGGCACGACACTGCCGTCGCCCCGTAACGAATAGCCAGCCGGCGGCCGGATTCCTTCACCCGGCGCGCGAGCCAGACGTCCTCCACCATAGCGGACTTCACCGCTTCGTGTCCTCCTACGGCCTGGTAGGCCTCGCGCTTCCAGAGCATATACTGGCCGTTGGCCATCGCGATGCGCTCATCGCGCACCAGGCTGATCAGGGGCATCGGGAGAAACGCGAAGGTCACGAAGTGCAGAAGCGGCAGGAGCGCGTGCTCCCAGAACGTCTCCGTGCGCTGCCGGGGAATGGCGGTGAGGAGATCCGCCCCGGAACGCTGCAGCTCCCCCACGCCCGCTGTGAGGCTGTGCCGGGCATGCACGGTGTCGGCGTCCACGAAGAGGAGGAGACGGCCCCGCGCTTCCCGGTAGAGTTGATGGCACGCATAGCTTTTGCCGACCCATCCGTCAGGAAGGGATGTCCCTTTGACGATCCGGAACCGCCGGTCGCGCGCGACCCACTGCGAGGCGATCGCGAACGTCGCGTCGTCGGAATTGTCGTCCAGGATGACGACTTCGAAGTTCCCGTAGTCCTGCTCGGCGAGCGTCGATAGCGCGATGCCGATCGTCCGCTCCTCGTTCCGCGCAGGGATGAGCACGGAGACAAGCGGCCTGTCCCACGGATGCTCGCCGACCGTCAGCGACCGCACGGTGAGCACGTTGACCAGCGCGATCACCGACATGAGGACGATGATACCAAGGACCGCAAGCAGGTACAATTCTATCATGATGGCTCTTCCAGGAGGAGCACGACTGCAATCCTTGATGTCAACGGTCAGCTTGCACGGCCTGTCAGGGCTTCCCACGTGCGCTCTGAAACATCTCGAGCGTCACCTTCCGCTCCACGTCGTGGTCCACGATCGGGCGCGGATAGGACGTGCCGGGAACGAGGCCGGAGGCCTGCCGCTCTGACGCGGTCATCAGCCACGGCTCGTGAATACGCCCGGGAGGAACGCCCGCCAATTCGGGCAGGTACCGTCGGACGTACACGCCGTCAGGGTCAAACCGCCTGGCCTGAGAGATTGGGTTGAAAATGCGGAACCACGGCGACGCGTCCGTGCCCGTCCCGGCGGTCCACTGCCACCCGCCGTTATTCGACGCGATGTCCGCATCAATCAGGCGGTCGAGGAAGTATCGCTCGCCGTGCATCCAGTGGATGTGAAGGTCCTTCGTCAGGAAGGACGCAACGATCATTCGCGCGCGGTTGTGCATCCACCCCTCTGTGTTCAGCTGCCGCATGGCAGCGTCCACGACGGGATAGCCGGTTCGCCCCTCGCGCCACGCATCCCGATGCGATCGGCTCCTGCTCCACGCAATCCGGTCGAACTCAGGCCGGAAGGCACCGCGGACCACATGAGGGTAGTTGCAGATTATAGTAGAGTAAAATTCTCTCCATATCAACTCGCTCACGTAGGTGGCCGCGTTCGTGCGTCCGTTCACGTCTGCACGGCTCACGGCATCGGCAACGCCATGGTACAGCGTCCGGATGGAGAGCGTCCCGACCGCCAGGTGCTGGGAGAGTCGCGAGGTGCCGTCCACCGCCAGACAATCGCGCCGCTCACCGTAGTGCAACAGGCCCGTCCGCAGGAACCGCTCCATTGACCGCCCGGCCGCTGCTTCACCCCCCGCCCTGTCCGCCCGGGAGAACCCGGGGACGTCCGCAAGACGGGTTGCCCCGGCTACCGAGCCCGGGGACCGCAGGCTCCGAAGAGAAGGGAGCGGACGGGGGATCTCTGCCGCTCGCCCCAACCATGCCCGTTTGTACGGCGTGAACACCCTGTAGGGCGCGTTGCTGCCGGCGAGAATCTCCCTTTCCTCATAGAGCACCGCATCCTTGTACGGCACAAATTGCGTCCCCGCCTGCGCGAGGGAACGCTTGATGCGCTCGTCCCGCGCCCTGGAAACGGGGTCGTACGTGCGCGTGGCATGGACGGCGGCGGCTCCCACTCTCGACGCCAGGGCCGGCAGTTCGTGCTCGGGATCTCCCTGCAGGACGAAGAGGCGCGACCCGAGCGAGCGCAGCGATTCGTCCAGATTTGCCATCGCTCCGCGGAGGAACACTCTTCTCGGGCCGTCGTCGCGGTACCGCTCGTCGCGGCTCAGTATCACGACTGGAATGACTGCGCCGGATCCCTTCGCCGCTTCGGAGAGCGCCAGGTGGTCCTGAACCCGAAGCGCACGGCGCATCCAGACGATGACGGGCCGCTGGCGCGAGTCTTCCGTCATGAGGTTCTCCCCAGGACCTCCGCCGCCTTGGGAGCCGTATGCGCGATTGGTGCCATACAACCTATGCCTGCGGCATTCCCGTCGCGTGCACGCCGTCGCTGAACGTACCGATGTATCCGACGAGTTCCCGGGACGACTGGAGGACGGTGGCCTCCACACCCGACGCAGACAACGCATGCGAAGCGCCCGCGCCGCCGAGAATCATCCGGCCCCCGGTCGATTGCACGGCGTCCGCAATCGCCGCGAGCTCACGCACGATCTGACCCGCGCCGCCAGCATTCGTGATCGAGAGGGAGACGACATCCGGGCGCACCTCCTGAAGCGATGCGATGATCGCGTCGACAGGCGTCCGCGCTCCGAGATAGTGCACGTTCCACCCTTCAGATTCGAACAGGTTCGATGCGCACCGGAGCCCGATTTCGTGCAACTCCTCGCCCAGGCAGGCGCAGAGCACGTGCTTGCCGGCGGGGGGCTTCAGGCAGATCTCTGTCTGCAGCTTGGCCAGCGCGTCCATCGTTTCATAGGACGCCCTGTGCTCATGACTGATGCCGATTGTGCCGCTGGCCCAGAGCTCGCCGATCTCCTGCATGCCCGGACGCAGCACCAGGTCGTAGATGTCCGTCAGCGGGATCCTGTGCTCATACAGGAACGAGAGGAACGCGAACAGGTCGGTGGTGTCCGGGGAAAGCGCCCGCTCGACGTACATGCGGACAAGCGCGGGGTAATCCCGCCCGAGGATGGCGACCTGAAGCGACTCGGAGAAGCGTTTGTCCCCGGCGTACGCCAGCACGCCGGCCGGATCGAAGTTGTTCTTCTCGGCGAAGTCGACGACGCTCCTGATCTCATACTTCCTGTGACCGCCCGGGGTCTTCTGGCACGTCAACGTCCCTTCGTCCGCCCAACGCTTGACGGTCGTCTCTGTTACGCTGAACAGCCGCGCGACGTCCGCCGTGGAGAGGATTGTTTTTCTCATTGGAGTGTCCCGCTCAGGACGATAGCATCGTTACGACCGTTTGATCAAACAGGTCGTCCCGCGCCGACGCGCGGGACAACCCACCAACTAAGTAAGAATGAGGAACTGACGTTGTGAGGTGACCGGACAGGTTTCGAACCGGGGCGCCGCCGGAGATTCCGAGATCCTCTGTGACGAGGTGCGCGGTCACTTATCGAAGACCGTGACGGCATAGCCCCGCGCCTGCAGGCGAATGGCTTCGGCAAGTCCGCCAAAGCCCGATCCTATGATGGCGATCTTTTTCACGATGGCATGGAATCAGACACGGTAAGAACACGATGCGTGGCGGTCCGGTTCCCGCCAGGCGGGCCGGGAATGGTTGAATTCAGGGCCTGAGGCAGCCCCTGCTGTAGCCAGCTGCTCCCCTTATCCCCCGGGTTTGAGGAACAGGATCCCGAGCGGCGGAAGCGTGAGGCTTATCGAATGCTCACGCCCGTGCTGGGGGATGGGCTCCGACGCAACAATCCCGCCGTTCCCCACGTTTCCGCCCCCGTAGGCGGCGGAATCGCTGTTCAGGAACTCCCTGTAGAGGCCGGGAGCGGGAACCCCGACCCGGTAGCCCTTGCGAGGGATCGGAGTGAAGTTGCAGACCAACACGACAGTCTCCGCAGGATTGTCGCTGCGCCGCTCGAACGATATGACGCTCGAAGCGCTGTCGTGGAAGTCGATCCACTGGAAGCCCGAGTAGTGGAAGTCGATCTGGTGCATCGCAGGGTAGGAGCGGTATGCGGCGTGGAGATCGCGGACCCAGTGTTGCACGCCCTGATGGGGCGGGTACTGAAGGAGGTGCCAGTCGATGCTCTTTTCATGGTACCACTCGTCCCATTGCCCGAAGTCGTCGCCCATGAACAGGAGCTTCTTCCCCGGGAAACAGAACATGAGACCGTACAGAAGACGCAGGTTTGCGAACTTCTGCCACGGATCGCCAGGCATCTTTGACAGAATCGCGGCCTTGCCGTGCACCACCTCGTCGTGTGAGAGCGGAAGCTGGAACTTCTCGCTGAACGCATACAGCAGCACGAACGTGAGATTCCGGTGGTGGTGCGAGCGGTGCACGGGATCCTTCGAGAAGTACTCGAGCATGTCGTGCATCCAGCCCATGTTCCATTTCAGGTCGAACCCCAGCCCACCGTATTCCAGGCTGTTGGTCACGCCGGGCCACGCCGTGGACTCTTCGGCGATCGTGAGGACGCCCGGATGGAAACGGTGGACGACGGAGTTGAGGTACTTGATCAGCTCGACCGCTTCGAGGTTCTCGCGGCCGCCGTACTGGTTCGGGATCCACTCCCCTTCCTTCCGGGAGTAGTCGAGATAGAGCATGGAAGCGACGGCGTCAATGCGGAGGCCGTCGATGTGATAGTATTCGAGCCAGAACAATGCGCTCCCAATCAGGAAGTTGCGGACCTCGTTCCGTCCGTAGTTGAAGATGAGCGTGCCCCAATCCATGTGCTCGCCCTTCCTCGGATCCGCGTGCTCATACAGGTGCGAGCCGTCGAACCATCCGAGGCCGTGCGGGTCCTTCGGGAAATGTGCCGGCACCCAATCGAGAATGACGCCGATCCCGTTTGTGTGGCAGTAGTCCACGAAGTACATGAAGTCCGCCGGCTGGCCGAACCGGCTGGTGGGCGCGAAGTACCCCGTCACCTGGTATCCCCACGAGGCGTCCAGAGGATGCTCCTGGATGGGCATCAACTCAATGTGGGTGTAGCCGACCGACTTGACGTACTCGACAAGGTCGTGAGCGAGCTGCCGGTATCCCAGCCATGCATTGCCCTCGCCTCGTTTCCATGAGCCCAGGTGCACTTCGTAGACCGAGATCGGCTGCGCGGTGTGGTCGGTATGGGCACGCGTGTTCATCCAGTCCTGGTCGTGCCACTCGAAGTTGCGGAGGAAGTTGACGGTTGCGGCGGTTCTCGGCCTGACCTCCATCTGCGTGGCGTACGGGTCGGTCTTGTCGAGGACGAAACCCGTTTGCGTCTTGACCTGGAACTTGTAGACGGATCCTTCGGGAAGCCCGGGCACAAAGAGTTCCCACACCCCCGACGAGCCGAGCACGCGCATCGCATGCCGGCGCCGATCCCATCCGTTAAAGTCTCCGATCACGCTGACCGTGCGCGCTGACGGCGCCCAGACCGCGAACTGTACGCCCCCCACGCCATTCACCTCCGCGTAATGGGCGCCGAGCTTCTCGAAGATCCTGGTGTGGTCCCCCTTGTTGAAGAGGTAGAGATCGAAATCGGTCAGCGTCGGAAGGAATGCGTACGAATCATGAAAGACCGTCTCCCCGCCATCCGGGAGAAAGCGCTTCAGCTTGTACGGGACGACGTCCTTCACGCCGCGCAGGACCACTTCGAAGAACCCCTCGGGATGCACCTGCTCGAGCGGATATTCCGTCTTCCCGTTCACCGGCTGGTCCAGGACCACCGCGGCCGCCGGAGATCCCGGAAGGAACGCCCGGATGGCGAGCGCCTTCGCGCCGCCGACTGTCACGGGATGCGCGCCGAGCACGGAGAACGGATCGTGGTGATCCGTATGAATGACTCTGTAGACGTCTTCCGTCGAAGCCGTTGTCTTCATGGGTGATCGCATGGATGTATCCGAAAGAACGGTGTGAGAAGCGATGATGGTCAGTCTTCGAGCCGTGCGGGCGTGTTTCCGGGTTCTCCGAGGAGCCCGGGGGCCTCCTCCGCCGGCAGGGTCTGGACCGCTTTCAGTTTGCGCTCGATCTGGCGCGTTCGCGTCGCTGCGCTTTCGATGCTGGAGCTCGCCTCGTCGAGTTTCCGCTTTGTCTTGTCAAGGATTTCGCCGAACCGCCCGAACTCGGTCTTCACGGCGGCGAGCAGCGCCCAGACCTCGCTCGAACGTCGCTCGATGGCAAGCGTCCTGAAGCCCATCTGCAGGCTGTTCAGGATTGCCGTCAGCGTCGTCGGTCCCGCAATCGTCACGCGATATTCGCGCTGGAGTGTATCCGACAACCCGGCCCGCCGGATCACCTCGGCAAAGAGCCCCTCCGTCGGAAGGAACATGATCGCAAAGTCCGTCGTCCTGGGCGGGTCGAGGTACTTTTCGCGGATCGTCTTCCCCTCCAGCTTGATCCGAGCCTCGAGCATGCGTCCGGCCTCCTCAACGAGCGGGGCGTTGGCTTGCTCCTGCGCATCGAGGAGCCGCTGATAATCCTCGAGGGGAAACTTCGCGTCCACAGGGAGCCAGACAGGCTCGTGATCGTCAAGGGATCTTCCCGGCAGGCGAATGGCGAACTCCACCCGGTCATGAGATCCGAGCTTCGTCACGACATTGCTGGCATACTGTTCCGGAGTGAGGATCTGATCCAGCAACGTGCCGAGCTGAACCTCGCCCCAGGTCCCGCGGGTTTTGATGTTGGTGAGGACCTTCTTCAGATCGCCGACGCCCGAGGCGAGCGTCTGCATCTCCCCCAGTCCCTGGGCGACGCGATCCAGCTGTTCCGATACCTGCCTGAAGGAATGCCCGAGCCTCGTCTCGAGCGTGGTTTGAAGTTTCTCGTCGACCGTGAACCGCATGGCTTCGAGCTTGCGGCTGTTGTCCTCCTGGAGGATTTGCAGCCGTTGCTCCATCGTGGTCCGGACCGCCTCGATGCGCGCGTCCAGTGTCTGGCTCATGCCAGAGAGCTGGTTCCCGAACGTATCGAGTTGGTCCTTCTGGAGTCTGGCGATTTCCATGACGCTTCCGCCCAGCGAATCGGCCAGGGATCTGAAAGAACCGGCCATTTCTTCGCGGTCATGGTGAGCCGTCGTGGTGGCTTCCACCCTGTTCCGGCCGATTTCGTCCCGGAGACCCCGGTCCAATCGTTCGAGGGCGTCCCCGAGGGCCTTGACGCGCTCCTCCAACGAGCGGGCCGAGCCGGTCCGCATCAGGAGAACGACCAGGAGGGCGAGCGCTATCAGGAGTGCGACGACAGCAACGATCAGCAAGGTGTCAATCATGGCGGGGATGCGCGGTTGGTGGAATATACGAGGAAGGCAGAGAAAAGCAATGCAGGGGTCAGGGCCGGGCCATTGGGCAACGAGGGATGGGGGCGTCCGGTGACAAGGGACAGGCCATCTGGCAACGAGTGCCGTTCGTCGAAGGGCAGACAGCGAGAAAGGGCGCCAGGACATCGTCCCCCCCGGGGGGGATGGCGAGCGCTGGGGCGGGTAGCGTACACACAGAAACGGCCGGTCAGGTGACACCATGACCGGCCGCAACAGTGCACAGATCGTCAGCCATGCCGGCAGGCACGGCTGCGGAACATCAGTTCGTCAGGAGAACGGAAGCGATCGCATCCTTGAGCGCGTCCTTTGGCAGCGCGCCCATGGCCATCTGGGGCTGCCCCTCCTTTGGGACAAAGAGGATGGACGGGATGCTCCGGATGCCGAACATTGCGGCAAGCTCCTGCTCCTTGTCGGTGTCGATCTTGTAAATGTTGACCTTGCCCGCATATTCCTTCGAGAGCTCTTCGAGGACCGGCGCCACGGCGCGGCAGGGACCACACCAGTCGGCATAGAAGTCGATAATGGCGGGAAGCTCCCCTTCATACTTCCAATCCTTGTGCTTCTCGAAATCGAAGATCTTCTCGCGGAACGTGTCTTTTGTGAGCTTTTCCATGGGCCTCTCTGTTCTGATATGTCACGCGTACTCGTTGTATCAGATTAGATGCAGAAAGGCAAGCGAGGGGGTCAAGGCCCCGGACCCCCGGAAAGCGGGCGAACGGGGCGCCCCGGCGCATCCGGAGCTCTCTGGCAACCCCGGAGCCCTCCCCGGGTCGGTACCCCGGGCCGGCACGCCCCGCCACCCGACGAGACTACTGCGCCACCGCAGCCGCCGCATCCGCGACCGCCTGCCTGAACTGCTCTATGCTCTCGCCAAACACCCGGAGCGTCGTCCGCTGACGCTTGTCGTCATTGTCGATGCGGCTCTCGGATATGGAAAGGTACTTTGCTCCGTTCTTCGCCTCCTTGACGTCGACGAAGTAGGTCGTTCGCCCCGCGCGCACGACCGAGGAGTACAGGGAGCTGGTGGTGGTTGCCAAGAAGTCCTCCGGGTTTCACGATGCAACATCCGTTCTGAGCCGCGCCATGGATATCGGCGGCTGCTCACCAGGACTACACCGCAGGAGGGGGATTTCCGAATGAAGAAAACGACGGGGGCAAGCGGGAGGACAACTCTTACTGGTTCGCCAGGATCGCCGCAAGCAGCGCCATCACGATCGCGCCCATTTCCAGCTCGCGCGGATGCACGCCTTCGATCGTGTCGTTGGCAGAATGGTGGTAGTCGAAGTACCGGTGGTCTTCCACGACGAGTCCGACGCCGGGGACGCCTGTGGACACGAGCGGACTGATGTCGACCCCGCTCCCGCCCTTGACGATTCGACCCGCCCCCAGCTCCGCGAACAGCGGGGCCCAACGCGACAACCGGAGCACGGTCATCGTATCGGCTTCCACGGAGAGGCCGCGGGGCGCAAACGCGCCGCGGTCGGCCTCGATCGCGGCCACGTGTCGTTCGGCCGCCCTTGCCGGCGCCTTCACGTACGCTCTTCCACCCCTCAGGCCGTTCTCCTCGTTCATGAACATCACGGCCCGGATGGTTCGCTTCGGCTTGAACCCGACGCGCTGGAGGAGATCCAGCGTCTCGATCGCCTGCATGCAGCCCCCGCCGTCGTCGTGAGCCCCATGCCCCTTGTCCCACGAATCGAGGTGTCCACCCACAACCACGATCTCGTCCGGCTTCTCAGAGCCGACGAGTTCACCCAGGACGTTCCCCGACGGCGCGTCCGGGAGCGTGCGGGCCGAGAGACGCATCCGGAGGCGGACCACGCCTTCGACCTTCAGCAATTGGCTGAGCGAATCTGCGTCGAGCGTGCTGACCGCCAGCGCCGGAATTCTTGTGACGCTGTCAGCGTACGACATCGAGCCCGTGTGCGGCACATCGTCGCGCGCGAGCGTAACCGACCGAACGATCACGCCTGTAGCGCCGGCGCGAGCGGCTTCGATCGCGCCCCCCGATCGCTGGTCGACCGCACCGCCATACCCCTGGAACGTGTTGAGAGGGGTGGGGTCCATCGGCCTGTTGTAGAAGATGATGGCTCCCCGTGCCCTCTCGCCAAGAGATTTCACCTCCTGCAGCGACCTCACCTCGATCACCGGCCCGGTCACACCGTCCGCATCCGTCCCGATGCTGCCGCCGAGCGCGCACACATCGAGGCGGATCTCCGCCCGCCTCTGCTCCGCGAGCACCACCGCCTCCTCGACAGGGCCGCGCTCCCAGTGCGGAACCATCACCGATTCTACGCGGACGTGCGAGAACCCCAGCCGTCTCATCATTTCCGCGGTGAGCGACACCGCACGCTCGGCTCCCGCAGACCCGCTCAGGCGAAGCGGCGCTTCCCGTACAAGCTCGGCCAGGAGTGCGTGCGACCTGCAGTCGCGAAGGCCCTCCGCAACAAGCCGTCCGCTCAGCGCATGGTACTCGGCCGGGAGTGAGTCAGGTATGGCGTCAACCGGTCGTGCCGGAGTTCCGTCCGCGGCACGCGCGGGGACGCCGGGCGACAATAAGAGAAGGGCGAGAAGGAGTGTGGGCACCATGCAGTCGAACGCCGGGCCGGCGGACCTGCAGCGAAGAGTTTCCGCGGGGAGACAGCCGGCGCGGAACCACGTCAACGGACGACTTCGGACCATCTCAGATCCCGTACCTCGTGCGGATGCCCGGGATGAGGTACTCGTCGAACGCCCGTGCGAGCGAGAACCCCGGGGTGAATCCCCAATCGCGTCGCGCAGCCGCATCGTCCACATCCTCCGGCCACGAATCCACGATCGCCTGCCGCTTGTCATCCGGCTTGAACGATATCGACGCGTCCACGAACTGGCGCATGACGATATCCCTGATATCGCCCGCGGAGGGATTGAAACTTGTGATGTTGTAGACGGGCCGCGTAAGCTTCTCACGCGGCGCCCGTTCGAGCGCGAGCAGCGCCTCGATCCCGTCCGGCATGGCCATGAACGGAATGCGCACGTCCTCCCGCACGAAGCAGGCGTACGGCTTCTTCTGGGCAGCGGAGTGCAGCATCTCGGGGGCGTAGTCGCTCGTCCCCCCGCTCGGCACGGTCACCGCGCTGATCAGGCCCGGAAACCTGATGCACCTGAAATCGACCCCGCCCCGTTCAGCATCCGAGGCGAGCTGACGGTAGTGCGTCGAGTAGTAGCGACCCAGGTGCTCGCAGTAGAGCTTGTTGCATCCGTACATCGTGATCGGAGTGTTCCACTGCTCCTCGGCAACCCTGCCCGCCCGGTGTTTGGCCTCGACGGACGGGAGACCGTACACCGCGATCGACGACGGGAACAGGAACTTGACCGGAGACCCGTGCCAGCGCGACTGCTCGATCGCGATCTTCAACAGCACCATGGTGCCTTCCACGTTCACCCGGTGCGCGGCTTCAGGCGTGAACTCGGCCCGCGTCGAGAGCAACGCGGCAAGGTGATAGATCGCGTGAATCTCAAACTCGCTCTGCAATCGCTCCATGAGTCGCTGATCCAGGATGTCGCCCACGATCGCCGTGGCGCACCGCTTGCGGATGTGGTCGTCCACCGGACGGACGTCGACTGCGATGATCGTCGGGGACCCGATGTCTGTCAGCCGCTCGATAAGGCCATGCCCCATCTCCCCGTTGGCGCCTGTGATGAGCGTGGCTGGAGTCCGGATGGAATTGGTCATAGGAGTCTGCTGGAAAGTGCTGAGGTTGTGGTGAGGCAAGCGGAGAGAAGATACAAAACGGCTGATGGATTTGCCAGGGGCCAGAAACAGCAGCGGGCCCTGAGCGGGCCCGCAGACACCATTAATAGATGGGGGTCCCGGATTGCCCCCGTGTAAGATTGCGGTCGCCGGGTTTGACCCTGATCCCGCTGGGCGGCATCTTGGGGCGCTTCTCCTCGGGCGTCGCAAGGTACACCACCCAATCCAACAACTCCTCGATCGGCCGCCCCTTCTTCAGGAAGCCGTCATACCGCGGGTCTCTCACGGCACTCATCGTGTGTACGTCGTCGAACGCCGACACGAAGAGAACCGGAAGCTTCTCGAAGCGCGGCAGGCTCCTGAGTTTGCGATGGAACTTGATCCCGTCCATGCGCGGCATATAGATGTCGGCAATGATGAGGTCCACCGCTCCCTCCTCCAGCTTCTCAAGGGCCTCGACGCCGTCTTCAGCCAGAACGACGGCATGCCCTTCCGCACCAAGAATGCTTCGAATGACGAGACGGTAATCCGGCTCGTCGTCCACAACGAGTATGGTCATCGTGCTCCCCGACCGATCTGTCCTGTTCTTGCGCTACACTCTTACACAATCCGTACCCAAATCCCCGGACCGGTAATGTGCAGACATCGCGTAGCAATATGGTCAATCGGCGCGGGAGAACCCTTGTCCCAGGTCACGCCGGTGAAAATTGTAGAGATTACAGCCGATCCGCGATCTCACCTGTCGTACCTTCGCCACACTCTGGCAGTTATTGCGCACGTCACTTCGTATGGGATTGTCCCGAGGATCTCCCCGACATCCCAGCCCGAAATCGATTCCGGCCCATCTGTCCCGATCAGTGTCACGGTGTCACCTTCCTCAACGTCCGTCACCGCGCCCAGGTCCGCCATGATGTGGTCCATGCAGATCGTGCCGATGACCGGGAATCGTCTGCCTCTGATGAGAACAGAGGTGCGGTTCGTCAGGGGCCGGAAGTAGCCGTCGGCATACCCGACAGGGATCGTCGCGATCGCAGTCCTTCCGCCGGTGAAGTACCGTCTCGCGTACGAGATACTCACCCCGGCATCGACGTACTTGAGATGGGAGACGCGCGAGCGGAGGCTCATGACGGGCTTCACGGGAAACCGTTCTGGCATGCCATTCCCGGGGGCATATCCATAGAGCATGATTCCGGGGCGTACCATGTCGAAGCGGGCTTCCGGCATCGAGATGATCGCGCCGCTGTTCGCCATGTGGCGGAGCTGGACATCGATGTTGCGGCGGCCGAGCTCCTCGAGGATCGCCTCAAAGCGCTTGCGTTGCGCATCGGCGAATGTGCGGTCGGACTCCTCCGAAGTTGCGAAGTGGCTGTACACACCTACGAGGTCGATCCCTCGCTCTCTGGCGACCTGCTCGACGAAATCGGCCGCCTGCCGGTCGGCAACGCCGAGCCGGCCCATGCCGGTGTCCACCTTGACGTGGACGCGCGCCGTGCCTGACGATCGCGCGGCGGACGCCAGCGCATCAAGCCCGCGCCTGTCCATCACGGTCAGATCGAGGCCATACCCCAGGGCCGTGTGAAGGTGCGCCTCCTCGGTCTTCTCGAAGACCAGGATCGGCGCCGTCACGCCTCCCTCCCGCAATTCAATCCCCTCGTGGTAGCGCGCGACCGCCAGGCGTTCCACGCCGTGTGCGACCGCTTCGATTGCCATCCGCACCGCCCCGTGCCCGTACGCGTTCGCCTTGACCACGGCCATGATCGCGACGCCCGGTCCGGCGTAGGCGCGCACCGCATCGATGTTCGACCGGAAGGCCGGAAGATCGATTTCGGCGCGCGTCGCGTGGGATACCTGAAGCTCATCAAGTGCCATTGAGTCCCCTCCCTCTGTTTCGAATATCCGGAGGGATGTTCACTTTCGCAAGCCGCTGCATCGTGAACCACTCGCCGGCGTGACGTGCACTGCGAACCGGCGCGCTGCCGGCCCTCCGCCGTTGCATCTTGAGCCTTGCTTCGCTAGTATTCGTCACGCTCCGATCTTTCCTGCTCATCGTATACCCTCCATCCCTCGGAGACCTTTCATGCACCGCACATTGAGCGTTCTTCGACTTTGGCTGCTAACCGCACTCGCATGCCATGCGCTCCCGGATGCCGCCATGGCGCAATCCGTCGGCAAGAGGCCTTTCGCGATCTCTCATTTATATGACATCCGGGACGTCAGCGATCCCCAGTGCTCCCCCGACGGATCGCGCGTTGCGTTCGTGGTGGGCGAGAATAGTCTCGCCGACGCGACCTCGAACTCAGACCTCTATGTCTGCACGCCCGACGGCAAACGGATGACGCGCATGACATCCGACAGGGCGTCGGACTCGTCCCCACGCTGGTCGCCGGACGGGAGCCAGATGCTGTTCATCTCCACGCGCTCCGGAAGCGCCCAGGCATGGGTCCTCCCGGCGGACGGCGGGGAACCCCGGCAGGTGACGAAGTTCGAGCAGGGCGTCGGCGACATCGCCTGGATGCCGGACGGGAAATCGTTCCTCTTCACCAGCGCCGTCTATCCCGAATGTGGCGCAGACAACGACTGCAACAAGACGATCACGCGCGACGCGGAGTCCGGACCGCTCAAGGCGCACCTTGCAGACCGCCTGCTCTTCCGCCACTGGAACTCGTGGTCAGCGATGAAACGGACGCATATCTTCCGCGGAGATGTCGCCACCGGAGCGGTCATCGACCTCACACCCGGGGACTTCGACTCTCCGGCGTTCTCCACCGGCGGAGGAGGATACGATGTCTCACCTGACGGGAAAGAGATTTGCGTGGCTTCAAACCGCGATAGCAACGAAGCCGAAACGACCAACAAGGACCTCTGGCTGATCCCCGTGGCGGGAGGGTCTCCGGTGAACATCACGGACGCCAACGAGGCGTACGACGGCAACCCGGCGTACTCGCCCGACGGGAAGTTCATCGCGTACAGGACGCAGGCCATTCCGGCGTACGAGGCCGATCGGTTCCGGATCGCGCTGTACGAGCGGTCGACGGGGCGGTCCCGCTTCCTGACGGACGGCTTCGACAACTGGGTCAACGACATGCGCTGGAGCCCTGACTCGAGGGCGCTCTACTTTACGGCCGACGTGAAGGGTCATGTCCCGCTCTACCGACTCGACATCCCCTCGGGGGCAATCGCGCAGGTCGTGGACGCCAGAACCATCGACCAGTTCGCCCTTACGCCGAACGGCCGGGAGGTATACCTCATTCGCCGCTCCGTCGGGGAGCCGCGCGAGCTCTGGAGCGCGGACATCTCGGGCAAGAACCTGCGTCGCGTCACCACGTTTAACAAGTCCGTAGAGGACAGCGTCGATATCCGCCCCGCCGAGGAGATCTGGATACCGTCGCCCACGGGTAAGCTCATCCATACGTTCATCGTGAAGCCGCACGGGTTCGATCCCGGCAAGAAGTACCCCCTCATCCTCAACGTCCACGGAGGCCCGCAGACCCAGTGGGCGGACGCGTTTCGCGGCGACTGGCAGGTATACCCCGGCGCCGGTTACATCGTCGCCTTCCCGAACCCGCACGGCTCCACAGGATACGGACAGGAGTTCACGGCCGCGATCTCAAAGGATTGGGGAGGAAAAGTATACGCGGACGTGATGGCTGTAGCGGACTCCCTTTCCCGGTTGCCGTGGGTGGATGCGGAGCGCATGGGAGCGATGGGGTGGTCGTTTGGCGGGTATATGATGATGTGGATGGAGGGCCACACCACCCGGTTCAAGGCACTCGCAGCAATGATGGGCCTGTACAACCTGAAGGCGTTCCATGGCGCGACGGAAGAGCTCTGGTTTCCCGAATGGGACCTCGGGGGTGTGCCGTGGGAGTCGGACCTGTACGAGCGGTGGTCGCCGAATCTCCACGTCAAAAATTTCGCGACGCCCTGCCTGATCATCACCGGCCAGCGCGACTTCCGCGTCCCGTACACGCAGAGTCTCGAATTCTTCACCGACCTGCAGCGCCGGCGGGTTCCGTCGCGGCTGATCGTGTTCGAGAACGACGGGCACTGGCCGAGCCACCTGAAGTCCATGCCCCTCTACTATAACGCGCACCTGGAATGGTTCGAGACGTACCTCGGAGGGGGAAAGGCTCCGTACAACTCCGAAGAGAGCGTGAAACGCGGGAGAATGACGAAGTAACTGGACGCCGTCCGAGGATTCCGTTGAAACGAAGCTAGGCCAAAGGCCCGCGACCCGAGGGGGACCCTTCGGAGGGAGAGTCCTCATCCCTGGCAATACGCTCAAGGATTGCCCGGCGCAGGGCTTCCTCGTCGGGGGTATGATGTGCGAGAGACGCGCCATCCGCAGGCTGTGCCTTGAGATCGGCTGGGTCGTCTGGGTGCTGCGCAGGGCCTGTCGCATCGCCGGGCTGCGCGGGATGAGCGTCGTCCGCGATGTAGAGCGCGGCACACATCCCACCCATTCGGCGCCCTTCGATGTGGCACCGGAAGGCGTGGGCGCGAAGGGCCTCAAGGTCCTTTGCCTCGGGCGAAAAGCAGAAATCCTCGAGCTTCTCCCCGCATGCCGTACAGAAGACCGGTTGTCGCGCCGTCTGGCTCATATTTTAAAATACTGAATATCCCGGCCACTTGCCATGACCGCACACGAGGCGGTCCCAACAACCACGGGTGTGCGCTTTCTGCGAGAGCACGGCGTCGCATTTATCCCCCGGTTCTACACGTTCCAGGAGCATGGCGGCACCGCCCACGCGGCGGAATCGCTCAAGGTGGATGAGCACAACATGGTCAAGACCTCCTTGACATTCTTCCCCCGTTTCATCACTTTGCCGATCATCCGTCCACATTCATAATCAGGGGCATATCATGGCTGGGAGGGCGAAGCGGACCACACACCGCAGCTCGACCGGAACGAAGCTGTATGCAGTGCGTGACAGCAAGGGCCGGTTCAAGGACATCCAGACCTACAAGCGCGCTCATTCCGCCGACCTCAGGAAGAAGAGCAAGAAAGAGAAGGAGAAGTAGACGATGACAGGGAGAAAGATCTGGCTGGCCGCCGCGTTGTGCCCAACCCTGCTGGCTGTTGCCGCCGCAGGGTGCTCCCCTGCCCCTCCGAAGCCTGGCATCAGCGGACAGGAAGTAACATACGCCGCCGGCGAGACGACGCTCAAGGGCTATCTCGCATACGACGCTGCGAAAGAGGGGAAACGGCCCGGTGTCCTGGTCGTTCACGAGTGGTGGGGACTCAACGAGTACGCGCGCAAGCGCGCGCGGATGCTTGCCGAGCTGGGATACACTGCACTGGCGGTCGACATGTACGGCGACGGCAAGCAGGCGTCGCACCCTGAAGACGCGGGAAAGTTCGCTGCGGCAGTGTTCCAGAATTTTGAAGGTGCGAAAGCCCGCTTCCTCGCCGCGAGGGACCTCCTGAAGGCGCAGCCGACCGTGGATCCGGAGAAGATTGCCGCGATCGGGTATTGCTTCGGCGGAGGGATCGTCCTGAACATGGCGCGCGCAGGCGTGGACCTCGACGCTGTGGTGAGCTTTCATGGAAGCCTCGGAGCCGCCGTGCCTGCGGCCCCGGGCGGCGTGAAGGCGCGTCTCCTTGTCTGCAACGGCGGGGATGATCCGTTCGTCACGCCCGAACAGATCGAGGCCTTCAAGAAGGAAATGACCGATGCCGGCGTGAGCTTTGTGTTCCGATCCTACCCCGGGGCGAAACACGCCTTTACCAACCCCGAAGCCGACCGGAACGGGAAAGAGTTCAACCTCCCGCTCGCGTACAATGCGCAGGCCGACTCCGCTTCATGGACGGACATGAAGTCGTTCCTCGCCTCCACGCTCACCCCATAGCTCCGGATCTGCCATGAGCAGCACACCAGCTCCAACCGCGGGATCGATACTCTGGACCGACCTCACGGTTCCGAACGCCGAGGCCGTGCGCGATTTCTATCGGGAAGTCGCGGGATGGGGCGTGAGCCCCGTGGACATGGGAGGGTACGCAGACTACACGATGACATCCCCTGCGGATGGCTCTGCCGTCGCCGGCGTCTGTCACGCCCGCGGTGTGAACGCGGGCCTTCCGGCGCAGTGGCTGGTGTACATCAGCGTCGCGGACCTCGACGGAAGCATCGCGCGCTGCACGAAGCTGGGCGGGTCGGTCGTGTTCGGGCCGCGCTCCATGGGCCAGCACGGACGCTACTGCGTGATCCGGGATCCGGCCGGGGCAGTCGCTGCCCTGATTCAACCTCCGCAGCAGACAGGTGAGAGATGATCCGCAGCCACCGCTCGATTCACACGCGCATCAATAGAGTAGCCGTTGCCGTCCTACTCCTGGCCGCCGCAGCAGCACGCTCAACGGCCGATGTCACTCCCGCGGCCGGCGACGCGTTCGTCGTGAAGCAGGCGGCGGTCGTCCCCTGCCTGCCTCTCGAGGCGTTCGACGCATTCACGGGGGATATCACTCCGTGGTGGGATCACTCGTTTTCGGCCACGCCCTACAGGATGTACATTGAGCCGAAACCGGGCGGCGGATTTGTGGAGCTGTTCGATGCGGCGGGGAACGGCGCGCTGCATGCCACGGTGATCACCGTCCAGCGGGGAAAGCTCATCCGGTTCGAGGGGCCGCTCGGACTTGCGGGCAGCGCCGTTCTGAACATCACGACCTGCACGTTCGACTCAGCCGGGGGCGACTCCTGCCGGGTCACTGTGGAAGCGCACATGTCCGGTGAGATCGACCAGCAGCTCGCCTCGAGGGTCGACGGCGTGTGGCGCCACTTCCTCGTCGAGCGCTTCGCCCCGTACATCAGGTCGGGGGCGTTCCGCTCGAAGAAGCCGCTCAAGCTCTAGGACCGCTTTCCCCTCCCCTTCCCCGCTCCCGTCACCATCGTGAGCGCGTCATCTTTCAGGACGCCCCGTGTGCCATCCGTGTGTCCGGTTCGACTACTTCGGTGGCTGGGCGTCGTCGACGAGCTCCATGCCCACGACGAAATACGGGGTGTCTCCGAACCAGTTGAGCGGTATGCCAACGTGCTCGTCATACCTAATTCTCACCCGGCGCCCGAGGCATTCCTGCAGCTGTTTGGCGACGGCGTCGTCGCGGCTGGAGAAATGAAAGACCTCCGGCATCGCGCCGGGCAAATTGGCCATCGCAAGCTCGCCTTCCCACGTCTTGAATATCCACCCTTTCTTGGAAAGCTTCTGTACGTAGCCTGCCCGCTCCCCCGTTGAGTACGAGAAGCTCAGGGCGACCCAGGTCCACACTGCCAGGATGACGATGACAGAGACCAGCAGCAACGCGAGCGCGCGGAGGATCCAGCTCTTCGCGCGCTTCATTCCCGAGGCAAGTTTCGAGGGCCCCTTCTCCCCTTCTGCAGCTTTCGGTGATGCCTTCTGTTCTTTCATGGTTATCTTCCCGGGTTGTTCACATCTACTTCTTCTTCCCTTGATTGGCGACTGCCTGTGCCGCTTTTGCGACCGCTTCGGGATCACCAAGATAATAGTGGCGGATCGGCTTCATGTCGTCCGACAATTCATACACGAGCGGGATCCCTGTCGGGATATTCAGACCGACGATCTCGCTGTCCGGAATGTTGTCCAGATACTTGACGAGCGCCCTCAGACTGTTGCCATGCGCCGCGATGATGACGCGGCGCCCGCTCTTCACGGCCGGCGCAATCGTTTCGTGCCAGAGCGGCAGAAACCGCGCGACGGTGTCCTTGAGGGACTCGGTCAGCGGGAGGCTTGCCGCCGCCAGTCCCGCGTAACGCGGATCGTTGCCGGGAAAGCGCGGATCGTCCACCGTGAGCTTCGGCGGTGGAATGTCGTAGCTCCTCCGCCACACCTTCACCTGTTCCTCCCCGTGGCGCTCCGCGGTCTCGGCCTTGTTCAGCCCCTGCAGCGCCCCGTAGTGACGCTCGTTCAACCGCCAGTCGTTGATCACCGGCAGCCACATCTGGTCAAGTTCTTCGAGGGCGATCCAGAGCGTCTTGATCGCGCGCTTCAGCACCGACGTGTACGCCACATCGAACACGTAACCGTCCTTCTTCAGCACGCGGCCGGCCTCGTGCGCCTCCGCAACGCCCTGGTCGGAGAGCGGAACATCGGTCCAGCCCGTGAACCGGTTCTCGCGGTTCCACGTGCTCTCACCGTGACGCAAGAGAACGAGTTTCTTCATTGGTTCATGCTCCTGAGCTTTGGATTCAGTTAGGGTTGACGATCATGCGCGAGGCGCCCGTACTGCCCCGTGAAATACAGCAATGGAAGACCGTCCCGCGTCGCTGCAGTATCGACCGCTCCCACGAAAATGGTGTGGTCGCCGCCTGGATAGCGCTCGACAATCCGGCATTCGATCGTCGCAAGGGCATCTTCGAGCAACGGCACGTCTCCAGCCCCCCTCCGGGTGGGAACGCCGTCAAACTGGTCAACCCTCCCCGCGGGCATCGCAAACTTCCGGGAGATCGCCTCCTGGGCCTCGCTCAGCACGTTGACCGCGAAGCGATCGGTGCCTGAGAGCGCCTCGTGCGCGGACGCCTCCTTCCCGATTGCGATAAGGACGAGGGGTGGAACAAGCGACAGCGACGCGAACGAGCTGACCGTGATCCCCTTCGGATTGCCGCGGGCATCCCGGGCGGTGACGACCGTGACCCCGCTGGCAAACCTTCCCAGCGCGGCGCGGAACTCGGTTTCGGAAACGGGCATGGAGGACTGTTCGCAGAGAGAATTGCGCGGCTTCAGCCGGAGACACGCCGGGCGAGCGTGACCTGACGGCCGCGAGGACGAAACATAATCCGAAGAACGACGTAAATCTGCAAGGGGGATCGCTTGACATCCGTCCAGTGCATCCGTACCATTCAATGATCCCCGACCATCCGGAGCATCGCATGAAATTGTGGTTTCGTTATCTCGTGGCCAGCGGAGCTCTTCTGAGCCTGTCGCTCCCGGCGACAACCTCCGCGGGGCCCTCAGGATCGGATTCCTTTGACTGGGTCCTGGGCCGCAATCGGAGACCTTTTGTGGAGTTTGGATACGGCATTGACTGGATTCGCCACAAGAACCTGGAAGCCGAATTCCCGTCGATCGGCGCCCTGGAGCTGAAAGCGGGCTATCTCTCGGTCGACGTGCTCGAAAATGGGATCGTATCGCTCGACGAGAGCTTCATCCACGGAACATGGTACGATTCCAACCTGGGCGGTGGATCGGGCGGGACGGAAGGGTTGAGCGGGACGCTCAGCCGCTTCGGATTCGGAAAGCGAAAAGGGTACGGCTACGATCTGAAAAATGCCGCCATCGTCCCCTACTTCACCTCCAGCATTTCCTGGACCGAACTCTCAACCGATCGCCCCGTGACACTCGGGGAGACCGACACTGACATTCTCAATCGATACGAAGGGACCTTCCGGTTCGGGCCTTCCGCGGAGGCCGGCATCCGATTCAACATCGGCCCCACGTTCTCCATGATCGCCGGGTACGAAGTCAACATCGTCTACCCGCGCTTTGTCTTCTGGGAGTGGCTTGGCAGCTACTCGATAGCCGCCGTTGCCAACGGTGTCGTGATGTGGTTCGGTGAGGATATCCTTGAGGCCTCTCCGACTCTCGGGCCGATCATGATCTTCATCGTCCGGGGAGCCCTGGTCTGGGGAATCTACCAGCTCTGGCGTGAGGAGATGAACTGGCCCTTCAACTCGGAAACTCCGCTGACCCACGAAACCGCGAAGTTCGGCCTCAACTTCACATTTTGACCCGAACGGCGGGGCCGGATCAGCCACGAGCTCCCGGCCCCGCCATATCTTCCCCCGACGCACCCCCGACTCTCGCAAGTTACCCCGACGTTTTCTACATTATTTGGTCAGTTTGGAGAGATACGAATGTCACAGTACTATGTCCTTCCCATCCGGCGGGTTTTGGCGGTGTCGCTGCTCCTTGCACCGTGTCCCACCCCCTTCGCCGTCGCGCAGGAAAAGAGCCCCAGCTGGCCAGTGGAGATCACGAGGGACGATATGACTGTTATCGTCTACAGTCCTCAGATCGACACGTTCGAGGGGGATTCGCTCACAGCGCGGGCCGCCATCGCAGTCACGCCCAAAAGCACGAACAAGACTAGCTACGGGGCGGTCTGGATGGTCAGCAAGGCAGCCACAGATCTTGACGAAAGAATGGTGACCTTGACTGCGGGACGCGTTCCGAAGATCAAGCTCCCCAATACCGCCGAAGGCATTGCGGAACGGGCCAGGGCAGTCGTCGAAGAGGCCCTTCAAACAAGCACGATTGTGATGTCGCTCGACAGGCTCGTCGCATCGCTTGGGGGAAATACTGGAGAGATCGGAGGCGAGGGATCATACAGCACCGATGCGCCAAAGATCATTGTGGTCAACTACCCCGCCGTGCTCATCCCGATCGATGGAGATGTGAAACTCTCCAAGGTCGAGGGGTACAACCTCGAGGAAGCCCAGAACACGCCATTCTTCCTGGTCAAGGAGTCCGCCACCGGCGCGTACTACATGAAGGGCGGGCCGTTCTGGTATCGTGGGACGATGGATGGGGATTCCCCGAAGTTCGACCTGACGCAGAGCGCTCCGCAGGAAGTGGTCGCGTACTACCGGTCGATCGCAAGCGAAGAAGATCTTGTCGCCGATACGGCCAAGGCCGACCCGGCGAAAGCTCCCAAGCTTGTGTTCACCGACGAGACCGCAGAGCTTATCTCGTATGACGGCAAACCCGACATGAAGCCGATCAAGGGGACTGAGCTTCTGTACATCGCAAACAGCGATCAGGATGTTCTCCTGGACATTCCGTCTCAGATGTACTATGTCCTCTTCTCCGGCCGCTGGTACACATCCAAGGCTCTCGAAGGAAAGTGGGCGTACGTCCCATCAGACAATCTCCCGGTGGATTTCAGGAAGATCCCCCCCGATTCGCCAAAGGGTGATCTCCTTGCCACCATCGCCGGAACCGATCAGGCGAAAGATGCGGTTCTCGAAAACAAGATCCCACAGACTGCCGAAGTCAGCATCGACTCCGTGAGTGCGAACGTGAAATTTGACGGGGATCCGAAATTTGACGCCGTCGAAGGGACGCAGATACAGTACGCGTTGAACGCGAACGTCCCGATCATCCTTTTCGGAGGCAGGTACTACGCGTGTGACAACGGAATCTGGTTCTCCGCGTCGTCCGCTGGCGGGCCGTGGGTCGTGACAAGTGCGATACCGGCTGAGATCTACACCATCCCGCCGAGCTGCCCGGTACACCAGGTCACCTACGTGCGGGTGTACGACTATACGCCGACCACTGTTGTATTCGGATACACTCCAGGGTACCTCGGTTCGTACGTGTACGGACCGACCGTGATCTACGGAACAGGCTACTACTACCAACCGTGGTACGGAACCGTGTACTATCCTCGCCCTGTCACTTACGGCTTCAACTTTCATTACAATCCGTGGACCGGCTGGGGCATGGGGTTCACTGTTGGGACGGCAGGACCCTATGGATGGTTCGGGGTGAGCGTAGGCGGGTGGTGGGGCCCCCCGGTGTACCGTCCTCCTTATGCGTATGGGCGGGCGCCCTATTACCGACCCCCGCCGTACTACAGACCGCCGTACGCAAATCGACCGGGAGGCGCCTATCCTCCGGGAGCTGCATACAGGCCCGGGACAGGTCGCCCGACGCAGTCCCCGAATCGGAACATCTATTCTTCCCGCCCGACTGCGGGGGTCAGACCCGCTACCAGGCCGGCAACCAGACCGGGCACTTCTGCGCCGGGCGTAAGCACTCGCCCCGCTCAGCCAACGGCAAAGCCGTCGACGCGGCCAAACAACGTCTATTCGGACCGAGACGGCAACGTGTACCGAAAGACAGACCAGGGGTGGCAGCAACGGGACCAGGGCCAGTGGAGCAAGCCCTCGACCACGCCGTCGAAGAGCCCTTCCAGCCGTCCATCCACGACGCCCTCAACCCGTCCATCAACCGGAAGCAAGCCGCAGATGGACCAACAGCAAATGGACCGGCAGCATCAGGCGCGGCAACAAGGAACGCGGCAGTCCCAGAATTACCAGCAGTCGCGCCAGTCGTACGGATCGCGCCCGTCAGGCGGTTCCAGGCCTTCCGGAGGCGGCGGGCCGCGGCGCTAGCACGAGGCGACATCTGATGGATGCAGAACTCCTCCAGATCATACACAGGCTCCTCAGCACTGCGCGGATGGCGGCCCTTGGAACCCTCCGGGAGGGCGCACCGTTTGTCTCACTGACCACGACTGCGCCAGCCGACGATTTCACCACATTCTGGCTTCACCTGAGCCGGCTTGCATTCCACACGCGGCATATCGAGGACGACCCTCGAGTCAGCCTGATGATCTGGGAGGAAGCTGAAGCAGCGCGCGACCCACAATCGCTTGCGAGAATCTCTCTCGCCGGGGAGGCGGTCAGGATCGATCCGGACACAGCGGCCTTCGAGTCCGGCAAAGCGGTGTTTCTCAATCGGAATCCTGACAGCGGGAGCTTCTTCATGCTCGGGGACTTCGCCCTCTATCGCATTACCGTCGGATACGGCCGGCTCGTCGGCGGGTTCGGTGCAATCCATACGATTTCACCGTCCCATCTCCGCGAGGCATCCCGGTTCGGTCAGCCCTGAGCCTCTCACACATCCTGTAGAGGTACGGCATGGGACAGGTCACGATGCGCATGCGGCAGGTCATGGATACACGTGCCGCGCTCTGGGCGGGCGTTATCAGCGGAGCATTCTTCCTGATCGCCAGCATGGCGCTCACCTGGTGGGCAATCGGAAGTCCGTGGGTCATCACGCGCCTGGTCGCGTCGCTCCTCCTCGGGCCCGGAGCCCTTCCGCCCCCTGCCACCTTCTCGTTCGGTACCGCTATCGTGGCACTGATCGTCCACTTCGCACTCTCCATCGGCTACGCGATGCTGATCGCCTTCGTCCTGCACCGCTGGGGGATGGTGGTCGGTATCATCGGCGGCGCGATCCTTGGCCTTGCGATCTTCGCAATCAACTTCTACACCGTGAGCTACCTCGTCCCGTGGTTCTATCCCATGCGGAGCTGGATGCTCGCGGCCTCGCATGCGCTGTTCGGCGCCATGGCTGGAGGTTTGTACGAAGCGATGGAAGTCGAGCGGTTCGTCGCGGCTCCGACCAATCTCAAACCTGAGTGAGCGGCATGGACAGAAACGACATGGTCACGCGACAGTACTTCGGGCAGCGGGCGTTCCCCTCTCAGGATCGTCCGCGCGGCGTCGCAGGCAAAGGGCGCCTGATCGTCGCACTCGTCGTCGCCGTGTTCGCGCTGATTTCCTACTTCGGCTCGAAGTCGTACAACCCCGTGACCGGCGAAGATCAGTACGTCAGCATTACAGCGGAACAGGAAATTGCGCTCGGCCTGCAGGCCGCGCCGTCCATGGTGCAGCAGTTCGGCGGACTGCTGCAGGATGAACAGGCACAGGCACTGGTCGACCGCGTCGGAAAGTCCGTCGTCAGGCGGAGCCCGGCCGCACAGTCCGGATATCCGTTCGAATTCCACGCCCTGGCGGACATGCAGACCGTCAACGCCTTCGCACTTCCGGGCGGACAGATCTTCATCACGGCGGCGCTCCTGTCGAAACTCGAGACGGAAGGTCAGCTTGCGGGCGTCCTTAGCCACGAGGTCGGCCACGTCGTCGGGCGGCACGGCGCGGAGCACCTCGCGAAGGAAGAGCTCACGCAGGGACTGACCGGATCGGTGTTGCTCGCCACCTTCGACCCGGACAACCCCGGAAGCTACAACACGGCGCAGATGGCTCAAGTCGTTGCAAGCCTGATCAACAACAAGTACGGCCGTGACGACGAACTCGAGTCCGACCGATTCGGCGTCGCGTACATGTCCGACGCCGGATACAATCCCGGCGCGATGATCCGCGTGCAGGAGATTCTGGACGAGCTTGCGGGGAGCGGACGTCCGCCGGAGTTTCTCAGCACGCATCCGAACCCCGAAAACCGAATCGCGGTCATCAAGGAGGCCATCGACGCGAAATTCCCCGGCGGCGTGCCGGAGGGGATGACGCCGTAACACCCGCGACGGGGCAACATCCAGACCGTCGCGCACCGCACCATAGCACCATCATCGAGACGCTCACCGTCTCAGAAAAGGAGACCAGCACATGCTCAAAGAGAAGTATCGGTCGCTGCTCGACTACGGCTCAAGCCTGAACATGAAGAATGTTCAGGTGACCGAAGAGGCGGGCAAGCTCACCATCAAGGGGCTCGCCCCCTACCAGTTCGACAAGGACCGTTTCTGGGACAAGGCCAAGACGTTCGCGAACTGGGACAAGGAAGTCGCCATCAACATCGGCGTTGAGAAGAACGATGCCTACGGGTTCTACACGATCCAGTCCGGCGACACGCTCTCCAAGCTGGCAAAAGCCCATCTCGGAGACGCAAAGCGGTACATGGAAATCTTCAAGCTCAACACGGACAAGCTGAAGGATCCCGACAAGATCATGGCCGGGCAGACGATCAAGCTGCCCCCGAAGTAAGGGTCCATCCCTGGGCATCGGATTCGGGGCCTCCTGCATGGAATGCAGCGAGGCCCCGTCTTTTTTCGGGCGATCCACGTGAACCCTGAAGGGCCGGCCGGTGTTCATACAGATATGAAAACCTACACAGCCACCACACACGACATCACGGTCACGGTCCAACCCGTGTTCCTCGACGGCCAATCGAACCCGCTGGCGCGTCGGTTTGTCTTTGCGTATTTTGTACGCATCGAGAACCGCGGCGACCATGAGGTCCAGCTCCTGCATCGCCACTGGTTGATCATGGATGGAAACGGGGAGACCAAGGAAGTCCGGGGGGATGGCGTGGTCGGCCAGCAGCCCCGGATTCAGCCGGGCGCCGTCCATGAGTACAACAGCTTTTCCATCCTGGAGACGTTCGAAGGGTCGATGGAAGGAAGCTACCGGATGGTGCGTCCGTCGGGGGAGGAGTTTGACGTCGCGATTCCCCGATTCACGCTGCGCGCAATGGCGAATTGACGCGCCCGCACAACTCAGCCGAAAGAGAGTCTGCCGTGGAACCTCACCGAAGAATGCTCCGGGCAAAGATCCATCGCGCCACCGTGACGGAGGCCGACCTGCATTACGAAGGAAGCCTGACGATCCCGCCGGAGCTGATGGAAGCGGTGGACATCAAGGAGTATGAGGCGGTCCACGTGTGGAACGTCAACAGGGGGACGCGCTTCGAGACGTATGCAATCACGGGGGAGCGCAACAGCGGGGCGATCTGCGTGAACGGCGCCGCAGCACATCTCGCCGGACCCGGCGATGTCATCATCATCGCTGCCTTCGCGAGCGTTCCGGAATCGATGGTGGACGCGTTCCGGCCCACCGTCGCCTTCGTCGACGCGAAGAACGCAATTCAACGCATCGGCATCGAACTCCCCGGCCCGCACGCACACGGAGACGGGTGCTGAGCCGGGCAGACGCCTACCTCTGTTCCTGCATGCCCGGGTTGCGGCCGGGCATCACGACGATCCGCCTCACCGGATACGTCGGCCCCCTGAACAGATCCTCGAACCGCGCGTACTTCGAAAGTCCCCACACCGAACGCGGCTCCAGTACCGACCCGAGGAAGAGCCCGCCGTCCTGATTCACCGGATAGATCATCGCCCCCGAATCGGGGACAACGCTCGCCTCCATCACCTTGACCTGGGGGATCCTGTAAGGATCGCTCTCCAGCACGAGGCTGTCGAACCCCACGATGTCATACTGCTCGGTCGCGAGCGCTTCTCCTCCTGCAGGAATCCCGCGCACATTGTGCATTGCGAGGAGCGCGTGCACGTCCCGGAGCTCGCCCGGCACCAGATATGCGGCCGGGAGCCGGACGGAGTCGCGGGGCTGCACCACCCCGTGATATGGAGTGATCATCCAGGTCTTCGGTTCAGAGGTCGCAATATCCATGACCGGGATCGACATGGAACGTTCCCCCTGGACGTGGTCCATCCACGTGTACAACGTTGCCCCGGCGAGCGTGTCGATCCGTACACGCTCGTCGCGCACCAGGTGCCGAATCTCCCGCCAGTTCGAAGAGCAAAAATCCAGAAGTGCTTCCACCCCCGCGTACTGCGACCGCGCCCGCCGGTCCAGCTCGTCCAACAGGTCCCTCCACTTGCGCCCCTCCTGGATGAACGAGATCGAACCCCGGATGCCAAAGCTCTGCCGGCCGTCGTTGATTTCCGTCGTGCTGTGGCGGATGAGCGTCCCCGGTTCGCCGACGATGTATTCGTGGCAGGAGTACTGCTGCGCCATCAACGCGGCGCTGATGTACGGGAACATGCGGACCCGCTGATACGACCGGAGCGCCGCTCCGGAGTTCAGGTTGGTCAGTGTGCCGACCTGCACATCACCCGTCTTGATGAAGCCGGAATCGCTCCAGGAACTCGTGAACGAACCGTATTCATGGATATCCATCGTGACCTCCGGCCAGGCCGCGAGGTACAGCTCGTGCAGGGCGCGGACTTCCGGCGTAGGGAGCAGCACGTGCGACCGATTCATGTCGAGACTGTCGGCCGTCCTTCGCTGCCCGGCCTCTGCGCCGTCGGGATTCATCTGGGGGACAATGAGGAGGTTCAGATGATCCCTCCATTCCTGCTTGCCTCCTGCAGCCAGGCGGGCCAACAGGAGTGTGAGCGCTTCTTTGCCCGACGGCTCGTCGCCATGCTGCTGCGCGAACAGGAGCACCGTGAGCCTTGACGTGTCGGCGCGCGACGATTCCTCCGGCCAGCGCACCAGCGACACAGTGCGTCCCTCCCTCGTCGTCGCGAGCGGAGCCACCTGGATTGTCGGCAGGGAATCCAGCCTCGCGAGAAACGCTTGCAGCTCGGCGTACGACGTCGCCGAGGAGAAGGCGCGTTCTTCGCCCGGAGCCCGCAGGGGGGCGTCTCCGCGCGCCGGGGCGTGTAACAATCCGGATAGAACAATCGCCGCGAGGAGCATGAATCGTGTGTGCATGGCCTGTCCTGCTATCGTAGAAGTTGAACGGGTACAGTTGCCACGGAATTCGCGGAACGGAGCCTCACAAAATACGTCCCGGAAGCGGCGCCGGCTGCGTCCCAGGAAAACGTGATCCGCCCGGGCCCAAGTTCACCGCCATCGGCAAGGAGAGCGACCTGCCTCCCCAGAACGTCGTGAACGGCAAGCGTGCATCGGGTTCGGGCGGCGAGCAGGATCGTAATGGTGGTGCGCGAGTTGAACGGGTTGGGATAGGGGTGCAGCAGGGCCAGCTCTACCGGCAGCCCGGTCGCGTCCGGCGTGACCTCCGTCGGTTCCAACAGATCGAAAGTCTGTCCGCCGGAGATGACGTGCAGGCGCGCTCCGATGAGCGCCGCATTCTGGCGGGGCTGGCTCTTCCCCGGGTCGCACCAGGTCGGGAACGCGACCGTGCTTGCCCTCCGGGCGTCGACGAGGATCGCCGGCGTCAGGCCGAATGAGCGGAGCGTGCCGTCAGGGAGGATCTCCACGTGCGAGCTCGCGTCGAGCAGCAGGCCGAACGGCTGCCGCGCGCGCGCCAGTCCCCAGAACAGGCCGCTCGCCCGGTTGTCGACGAACGCACTCGCCTCGTACAGACGCGTCATGATGTGGACGCCGCCTGCCAGGCCGAGCCCCGGGATATTCCGCATCGAGCCGTAATAGGCTGCGTATTCGTCGCTCTCGACTCCTCCGACAGCTTCATCGGAGAGGAGCTTGCCGTCGTTGCCCAGGGCAAGAACGGGTGTTGCCGATGCGAGCGATGCCCTGAACGCGGATCCTGCAAGAGTCGATGCATCGAGCAATCCGGCAAGACTGTCTTCCGTGTTCGCGGCGAGGATAAACCCGGCGGCGGTGGCGATTGTATCGGCCGCTCCGGTGCGATGCGCCGCCACCGCATCGAGGAGCAGAACGCGCGGCTGGTAGCCGCGCCTGGTGATCTCGTCAGCTACCGCCTGTGCGACCGATCCGAACGCAGGCGACGCGAGCACGCAGATCCCCGAGCCAGCCGGGAGGGTCGCAAGGAGTGTCGACAGGCTCCCCGAGGCGGAGAACCAGTTGGTTGTGGATGAGCTTCCGTCAGCAATCAACCGTGCCGCGCTCAACGCCACGGGCGACGGAGAGAACGGAGTCGCTCCCGCCGGGGGAGTGATGCCCCAGTTTGCGAGATTCACGACGAAGCCGTCCGTGAGCTGGTCGAGAAGCATGTCGCGGGCAGAGAAGGGCGCACCGAATGCCGCGTTCATGACAGTGGACTGCGCACTCCGGAGGAACGTGACCGTCCCGGCGCCCATCACCTCGGCAGACAGATCGGGCCGGACGGCGAGTGCCGTACTGTAATCCACGCCCACCCCGGCGATGCTCCTGCCGCTGGACATCCGGTACACCGCAATCATCGGCGCAAGTCGGCCGATTCTCCCCCGCTCGAAGAAATGGGTGTCGCCCAGGACACCGGGAACGAGCCGGAGGAATTCGGTCGTGAAGGTGATGCCGGCGCCCATCGGGGACCGGAGGGCGGTTCGGGGATCCACCGATGTGGTGCGGGCGTCGAAGACCAGGTCGGTCAACACGGCAAGGCCGGCACTCGTGCCCCCCACAACGCCGCCACGCAGGAAGACCGCCTTGATCGCCTTCTGGGCGAGCGTTCCCTTCCACAACCGGACGTACTCCCACTGGTCACCTCCCCGCAGAAAGAGGCCGTCCGCCTCGAGAATCGCGCGGTAGTTTGCCGAGTCGTTGGCCGCCTCCGTGGTGGGAATGACGAGATTCGAGGCGCTGTTCGCCCCCAACCACTGGAAGTACGCGGGGAGGAACGATGAAGTCGTGGAATAGTGGAGAATGAGGATGTTCCGGTTGGGCGCCTGCTCCACAAGCCAGCGGTAGGGACGGTCGGACCAGTCGTTGTACTCCTCCGACCCCCCGCCCACCAGAAGGACGGACCCCTGGGCGCCGGCCCGGCCCGCCAGCAGGCAGAGCATCAACAGCAGCGCACAGGCGTCGGTCATCGGACGACCCCGCCGGGACCGGGGTCTTTTGGTGCGAGGAGTGAGCATGTCGGAGGAATATATCGAGCCACGACGGAAACATCAAGGGGCTGCGGCGCGCGCGGACGCTTGACTTTTCCAGCAGGCAGCCCTATATTCCGCGAAACCGATTTTTCACTCTCCCTTCCCCCTGTAACAACCGTTTCTCCGTATGGCGACTCCGCTGGTCAATCTCTTCCTTGACGCCGTCCGCGTCAACGCCCCCTCACTCGCAGAGCGACCGATGGCCCAGTTTGTCCGCCGCACCCTGGAAGGAACCCCCGTGAGGATCGTCGAGGACGACACGGCCTCGCTCATCAAGGGAGACTGCGGCAACCTGATCTGCATTCCGCCGTCGTTCGACAGCTCGAGGCCGGCGATCGCGCTCTTCGCGCACCTGGACACGCCGCGGCCCACGGAAGGAGTGCGCCCGGTCGTGTCGGACACCCGGATCGACAGCGACGGGAGCACCATCCTCGGCGTGGACAACCGTGCGGGCACGTGCATCCTTCTGCAGACGCTGCGGGAAGCCGGCACATCGAACGGCTCCGCGAACTACATCGTCGTGTTCACCGTCGGCGAGGAGCTCGGCATGCTCGGGTCGAAACATGTGGATCTCACCCCGTACAACGTCGACAAGGCCTTCATCTTCGACTGCTCGCGACGCCCGGGGACATTCATCTCCGCCGCCGTCGGATGCTCGATGTACTCCGCGACGTTTCTGGGGCGCTCGTCGCACGCGGGCGTTTCCCCGGAGAAGGGCATTCACGCAATCCGGCTCGCGGCCAACGCACTCAGCCGAATCCCGATGGGCCGCCACTCCCCCACCATGACCTCAAACGTGGGGACGATCCGCGGCGGGTCCGCAACGAACATCGTGCCTGACTCGTGCTTCATCGAGGGCGAGGTCCGATCCTTCGATCCGCACGCCATCGATGCCCATCTGCAGATGCTCCACACGACCTTCCGCCAGGTGTCGGAAGAGGGCGGCGGGTCGGTGCAGTTTGAGTCGGCCGTGGACTTCGAGCCGTTTACGCTCGATGCCGCAAGCCACGTCTTTGCCATGACGGAGAACGCCCTGCGGTCCATCGGGCTGACGCCGAACCCGATCGAGTATCTCGGCGGCAGCGACGCCAACACACTGAACGGCAGGGGAATCCCGGCCGTCAACCTCGGCATCGGAGCACAGAATCCGCACGGCAACGACGAGTTCATACTCCTGGAGGATCTCCATACTTCCGCCAGACTCGCGGCCGTCCTCACCAGTCCCGCCATAACCGCCTGAGCCGGATCCCACACATGCGACAACGACGCTGGCTGCCGGATGGGAGGACATTCTACGGAATCCTCCTCTGCGCACTCCTCTCCGCCCTCCCCGGATTGGCCGGCGACGCGCCTCAGGGCTCCCTCTTTATTATAGGGGGCGGCGACCGCTCGCGCTCGATGATGGAGGAATTCGTGACGCTTGCGGGCGGGCCGGAAAAGGCGCGGATCAGAATCATCCCGAACGCCAGCGGCGACGGCGACACCTCCGGGCTGGAGATGACGGAGGAGTTCAAAACCCTCGGCGTCAAAGACGTCTCGCACGTCCTGTACACGCGCGAACAGGCGGAAAAGCCCGGTGCGGAACGCGCATTTGACGGGGCCACGGGCATCTACTTCACGGGCGGCGACCAGGTCCGGATCACGCGAGCCCTCCTCAAAACCCCGGTGCACCGGGCGCTGCTCGACCTGTACCGGCAGGGGGCCGTCATCGGCGGCACCAGCGCCGGAGCCGCGATCATGAGCGAGGTCATGATCACCGGCGACGAGAAGATCAACAAGGACACGGTGAACCTGTTCCCGATGATCCGGCTGGGCAACGTGGAAACCGTCGAGGGGATGGGCTTCGTGACGGATGCCATCATCGACCAGCACTTCGTCCGCCGCAAACGGCACAACAGGCTGATCACGGTCGTGCTCGAACACCCGCAGCTGGTCGGCGTCGGCATCGACGAGGCCACGGCCGTCGTCATCGGACCGGACCATTCGTTCCGCGTCACGGGGGAATCCATCGTCGTGGTGTATGACGCGACAGGAGCTACGAAGGCCACCACCGACGCAGCCGGCAATCTTGCCGCCTCCGGCATGGTCCTGCACGTCCTGAAAGCGGGCGACCGGTACGACCTGTCAGCCCGCCGCGTCCTGCCGGGAGCGACGTCCCGATGAAAAGGCACTTCAACACGCTGGTGATGATCTTCGGCGTCGTCGTGGCAGTCGCCATGGTGACGTGGTTCCTCCCCGGCGGCGAGTACGTGCGCGAGGTGAAGGACGGCCGGACGCTCGTCAGGCCCGATTCGTTCACGTTCGTCGAAAGCCAGCCTCAGGGGATCGGCGAGATCCTGATGGCTCCCGTGCAGGGATTCATCCAGGCGGCGCAGATCATCGCGTTCCTCTTCGTGATCGGCGGGTCCTTCAAGGTCCTCGAGCGAACGGGAGCGGTAACGGTTTCGATTCAGTCTCTGGCCGCAACCTTCGCCCGCAAGCCGCACCTCCAGAGGTATTTTATCCCCGTCACGATGCTCGTCTTCTCGATCGGCGGGGCGGTGTTCGGGATGTGCGAAGAGACCATGCCGTTCGTCCTCGTCTTCATCCCGCTTGCCCTGTCGCTCGGGTACGACTCGCTGGTCGGAACTGCTATCCCGTTCCTGGGGGCCGCGGCCGGATTCGCGGGGTCCGTTTTCAACCCGTTCACTGTCGGCATCGCCCAGGGTATTGCAGAGCTCCCGCTCTACTCGGGCATGGAGTACCGGATGGTGATCTGGTTGATCAGCACAGCCTGTATGATAGCGTTCGTGATGCGGCATGCCTCGCGGGTGCGCCAGAATCCTGAATCGAGCCCGGTGTACGCGCTCGACCAGGAGCGGCGCCGCGCCGGCATGGCCAGGGGATCCGTGGAAGGCGCCACCCTCACCAGGCGGCACCAGATCCTCCTCGTGGCCGTGGTCGCGACGATCGCTCTGCTGGTGTTCGGGATTCTCGAGTACAAGTGGTATATTCCACAGATCGCCGGACTGTTTTTCGGCCTGGGTCTGCTGGCAGGACCTGTCGGCGGATTGTCTCTCTCCGAAAGCTCCGACGCCTTCAAAGAAGGCGCGCGCGACATGGTGGGCGTGGCCCTGATCATAGGCTGCGCGCGGGCGATTCTGGTGATCGCCACGGACGGAAAAATCCTCGATCTCATGCTGTACGGCATCGCCTCCGTCATACGGGATTTCCACCCGATCGTCGCGGCCCAGGCCATGTTTGTGGCACAGGGAATCATCAATTTCTTCGTCCATTCTGGGTCCGGTCAGGCAGCGCTCACGATGCCCGTCATGGCCCCCCTTGCCGATGTGGTCGGCATCTCGCGGCAGACGGCCGTGCTGGCGTTTCAATTCGGCGAGGGATGGATCAACCCCATCCTTCCGACGTCCGGGGTGACGATGGGAGTGCTCGGCCTCGCCGGCATCTCCTGGGAGAAATGGTTTCGCTGGATGGTTCCGGCGCAGATCTTCTTCTTCATCCTCGCCCTGCTGCTCATGATTCCACCGTATCTGTTCAACTATCACTAACATCCACCTATCACCAGGAGAGCACCATGAAACGTTTGCTCCCACTCTTCCTCCTTTGCGGGTTGCTGCTCATGCCCGATCCGCTGCAGGCAGCGGATAAGACCGGCGGGACCGGGTCGATCCGCGTGACCCTGAGGGACTACGGCATGATCCGTTTGCTTGCCCCCGCCGGGGCGCCGATCCGTCAAATGAGCCGGCTGTCGGGCATCTTCGCGCTGGATTCGAGCGCGGTCTTTGACTACTATGAGGACTCGCAGACCGTCGAGCTGCCATCGCTCACCACCGGCGGCATCGCGGACACGATCCTTACCTGCCTGACCGACGGAACTTTTGCGCTGCGTCTCCCGATGGTGTCGCTCCGCGTTACGGTCTACCTGTGGAATGGAACCGACTACGCCATCGTGCGCCACACGTACCGGAACGATTCCACCATCGCTGTGAACGCCTATATCGGAGCGACCGTTGTCCCTCAACCGAGCGGGACATTCGGACTTGAGACCGTCGCATACGACGAACCCTCCGGCGTGGCATATAACTATCGTCTGGGCGAGGACCCCTTCATCGGCCTCAAAATCCTGAGCGGTCCGGCGTATTCCTATCACAGCATGGACTGGGAAGTCTACTCCACGGATCCCGACAACGACGCGAGCAACGACTCCATCCGTGCCTTCCTGACCATACCACCCGGGTTTGACGCTTCGTACGATGCCGGCCCTGTCGGGTCTGTCTACCATCTCAATGCCGGCATGCGGACGCTGGCTCCGGGCGATTCCGTCTCGGTCGACTATGCGGTGATGTTTGCGATGTCCGACGCAGACCTGTTCGCGATGGGCGCCGCTGCACAGGAGAAGTACAACGGCGTGTTCACCTCGGTTGAGCCGGTGTCCCGCGAGCTGCCGGAACGCTATGCGCTGCATCAGAACTACCCGAATCCGTTCAACCCGTCGACCCAGGTCCGGTTTGAACTCCCGGCGTCCGGATTCGTCACGCTCAAGGTGTACGACATGCTCGGACGGGAAGTCGCCACGCTCGTGAGCCAGGACCTCAACGCGGGCACGTATGAGGTTCCGTTCTCAGGCGTGAATCTTCCCAGCGGGACGTACATCGCAACGATGCAGTCCGGCAGCTTCCGGGCCACCAGCAAAATGTTGCTGATGAAGTAGCCGCGCGGATCGCGTCCCACGCCTTCCGGATTGGGAGGACAGGGCCGCACGCCTATGGCACCGGCACGCAGGAAAGGGACGAACGGGAAGGGGGAGTATCTGGATCTGAAAGCGTTGATTCAGTCCAGGTACCCCTCTCTTCCCGGGAACCAGCGCAAGATCGCGGACTACCTGATACAGCACCTCCAGGAAGCGCCGTTTCTCACGGTCGTTGACCTGGAGCGGCGGACGGGCACGAGTCGCGCGACAGTCGTCCGGTTCGCCCGCCGTATCGGGTTCGCGGGCTTCCAGGAGCTCCGGTCTCGCCTGGTGGGCAGCCTGCAAACGCAACTCACCCCCGGGGCGGCGTTCCCCGTCCCGGCGGGCAGAGGCAACGGCGACACGCTCACGCTGGTCGCCCAGCAGGACGTCAGAAATATCAACCTGACGATCAGCCAGCTCGAGCGGGAATCCTTCGCCGAAATCGCGGGCATGATCCTGAAGGCGGGCCGCGTGCACACTGCGGGGCTCGGGATTTCCTCCCTGATGTCACAGATTCTCGCGTACTCGCTCAACCAGGTCGCCGTGCGCGCGCTCCCGTTCGTGCACGACTACGAGACGTTCATGGAGCAGCTGGCCTTCGTGAGCGGCCACGATCTGCTCATCGTATTCTCCTTTCCACCGTATTCGCGGGAAACCATCGACCTGGCGCGGGCCGCAGAAGCCCGGAAGATCCCGGTCGTCGCGCTGACCGACAGGGTGACGTCGCCGGTCAGCTTTCACGCGACCAGAGTCCTGGCAATTCGCAGCCAGAACATGCTGTTCACGAATTCGTTTTCAGCAATTTCAGTCGTCATCAATGCGCTCGTCACAGAAGTCGCGCTCCGGAACAGGGTCAAGGCCCTCCGGCTGCAGCGACAGATCGAGAAGCTTCTGAAGGACACCGGGCATTTTGCCCCCGAGTGACCCCGGAGGCCGTCCCGCGCGCAGTCGGTCCGTGCGGGAGCGCAGTGTGAGAGCTTGCTGTTGCCCCCCATCCGACCGATATACAAGTGGAGGGGCTTCCCGCGTCAGCGGGACTCGTTCCAACTTTCAACAAGATGTGGTGCCGTTCAAGGGTTTTGGTGAAACGGCACCTGTCAGGCCAGAAGGAGAAGCCATGCGCAGGGCTCTAATCCTCGCCGTCATCACCCCCATCCTCATCCTCCCGGCTCCGCTCCTGGCGGGCACGACAGGGAAAATCCGCGGCCACATCACCGAGCGTGCGTCCGGTGAGGGGCTTGCGGGGGCAAACGTGTCGGTGGTCGGCACCCAGCTCGGGGCCGCCACGAAGTTCGACGGAGAGTACATCATCCTCAATGTGCCACCAGGCGCATACGAGCTCCGGGCGACCATGGTGGGCTACGGCCCGATAACGGTCCGCCAGGTCCGCGTCGTCGCGGACCAGACTACCACGATCGATGCCCAGATGTCTGAGTCGGCTGTGGAGCTCGCAGATGTGATCGTGCAAGCGGAACGCCCGATGGTTCAGCGCGACCTCACCGCCACGCAGGCGGTCGTCTCGTCGGAGCAGATCAAGCAGCTTCCGGTGAGAAACTTCACGGAGGTCGTCCAGATCCAGGCCGGCGTGGTGGGCGACGGGAACACGCTGCACATCCGCGGAGGCCGGGGCAACGAGGTCGCCTACCTCATTGACGGAATGTACGTCCGGGATCCGGTGATGGGCACGCTTGGCACGGCCATCAATAACGACGCCATTTCCGAGCTGAACACGCTCAGCGGAACGTTCAATGCTGAATACGGCAACGCGCTGAGCGGCGTTGTGAACATCGTCACCAAAGAGGGCGGCAGCAGGTTCGCGGGTAGCTTCGAAGCACGCACCAGCGAGTTCGGGTTTTCGCCATACAAGGAGATGAGGGAAAACCGCATTTCGGGAACGGTGGGCGGGCCGATCACCGGCGATGATTTCACATTCTTCGCGAGCGGCGAACGGGATGCCAGGAGCAGCTGGCTTCCCTATGGCTCAGAGTCAGTCATCTCGGGGATCGCAAAACTCGCCGTGCGTCCGGTCCCCTCTTTGAAGGTCGTGACCACCGGCCGGTACTCCGAGATCTTCCGCCGGCCATACAGCCACGAATGGAAATACATCCCGGACCAGTACCTCCGCCAACGGGAGTACAGCCGCCAGGGGATCCTCGCGCTGACTCACACGGTTGCACCGAATCTCTTCTATGATGTCCGGTTTTCGTATTTCAACCAGTCCTACTACTCGGGACTCGACAAAGACACGTCGCTCTACATTTCCGCGACGAATTGGCTGTGGGGGCCCCAGGGCAATGGGCGCGAATTCTGGAGCCTCGCCGATCCGCTGGACATCACGAACAATAAGACGGAGACGTTCGACTTCAAGGCCGACATGGTCTGGCAGCTCGGACGCATCAATGAGCTCAAGACCGGGATCCAGCTGAAGAAGTACAACCTGCGGTATGTCAACATCTACGACCCGACGCGGGATAACCCGTACGTCACTGATTTCACGAAGAACCCGGTTGAGGCCGCTGCATACTTCCAGGATAAGATAGAACTGCAGTCCCTCATTGTGAACCTCGGCCTCAGACTGGATTACATGAACCAGCGCTCGCCGTATCGTTCCGACCCGCTCGACCCGACTTCCGTTGTCCAGTCAACGCCGAAAGCGCAGTGGAGCCCGCGGCTGGGAGTGGCCCACCCTATCAGCGACCGGACGTCGCTGCACTTTTCCTACGGCCACTTCTTCCAGATTCCAACCTACGACCGATTCTTCGAGAACTCGCAATACGACATCTCCGTTCGTGAGCCGCTGTTCGGGAACCCCAACCTGGACGCAGAGCGGAAGATTTCCTACGAGGTCGGGCTTTCACATCAGTTCACCGCCACGCTCGCCGGGACATTTACGGCTCAGTATACAGACGTCACGGGACTCATCGGCACGCAGTACTACTACCCGTTCGTAGGGGGGCGGTACATAGGGTACACAGTCTACGTGAACGACGACTATGCGAACGTCCGCGGATTCGAGGTCAGCCTCGTCCTCCGCCGCACATACCATGTCTCCGGATCGCTGACCTACACGTACATGTCTGCTCGTGGGAGCGCCTCCTCTGAAACGGAGGATTACCCGGCCGTCTACAAGTCGACCAGCCTCTATCCCCTCGATTGGGACCGGAATCATATCCTGAACGTCACTGTGAGCCTGGGTTGGGATGCCGACGAGGGCCCGGAGGTCTTGGGGATCAAGCCGCTGGAGAATACAAACTGGAACTTCCTTTTCCGCGCAGCCAGCGGCCTCCCGTACACTCCATCCGGGCGGGATATCTCGTTTGTCCCCAAGAACTCGGCGAGAATTCCTGCAAACCTCCAGCTCGATTTCGAGCTGCTCAAGGAGTGGAGAATACGGCCGATTACCTTCGGAGTCTTCTTCGAGGCCTTGAATATCCTTGGGAAGGAAAACGTCCGGAGTGTCTATACGGATACGGGGTTGCCGGATTTCACCACCTTCGGCAATCACTCGGCCGAATACATGGCCGACCCCAGCAATTACTATGCGCCGCGCCGACTCCGTGTCGGCGTGCGGCTCATGTTCTGACAGAGGCTCAGCCATGCACTCACCAGTTAAAGGAGTACCCGCAACCATGAAATGGTTGAGCGTGTGTTGCCTCGCATTCCTCTCGATCGTGACGGCGCCTACGGCGGGGGCACAGTCAAGGAAGGCGCAGGAGGAGCGAGAGCGCCTTCTCGAAAAGCCGGAGTCAATCTTCGACCGTGCGCTCGGCATCCACAGCCGCAGCAACATCGGTCACTCGTTCGAGAACCGCGGAAAGCAGTACCCGCGGAGGTCGTACTTCGACCAGGGCATCGTGTCGGGGGAATTTCCCATCGGGAGCCAACGCGAATACATCTACCGTGCGAACCCGTACGTGGGAATTCCGGGAAACGTGATCCAGGGCCGCTGGCGTGAGAACGAAGAATGGGAGGCGGTCGCAGGGTATCACAACCGGGACAGCGCACGCGTGGCCGTCTCCACGAAACCCTACACATGGCCCGCGACAGGCTGGCCGGTCAGGGACGCCCAGGGGAATCCCGTCTTTGTCTCAGACGAGGACACCTACTGCGTCTATAGCGATTCCAACAATACGGTCTCCAGGCTCGGCATTCAGATAAACCAGACCGGGTATGCGTTCAGCTACAAGAGCGTGCGTAACTTGATCGTTTTCATCTATCAGATCGTCAATAGATCGACCACCACGTATCCGGACCTCTACTTTGGCATGTATGCCGATTGTGACGTCGGGAATACGGTCGGAGAGGGCACCGATGAATGGGTCGATGATCGAATAGGGTTCGACAAGTCCCTGGAACTGGTGTACTACTACGACGACGGCTATACTGCCGACTGGGCAGGCGGGAGAACTGGCTACTTCGGGGTCACCTTTCTGCAGACTCCCGCCGTCAATGACTCCCAGCTCGGAATCACGGACTGGCATAACTTCATGCTCGAAGATGACATCGACAAGGATGCGCTCGAGTATGCAATCATGACCAGCTCCGATTCCCTGTACCGGTCGCCGGACGGGTTCCGGTATTTCCACGTTGGTCCAAACCCCACAAGTCTTCACTATGATGACCCGTCCATCATCCCGCCGGAGGGATATCAGGATGTCGCGTTCCTGAGTTCGGGACCGTACACGCTGAACGGTGGCGACACACTCACGTTCGTGACTGCCTTCGTCGCCGGAAACACGGAAGCCGAGCTCAAGGCGGTGACGCGTCGTGCGTTCGACCTCGTGGCGGACGGATACCTGACGCCAAAGCCGCCGCCCTCGCCAAACGTCAGTGCGCTGGAAGGTGACCGCCGCGCGACCATCACCTGGGATAACCTCCCGGAGTCGGCGCGAGACCCGGTCACTGGCTACATGGACTTTGAGGGATACCGTCTCTACAAGAGCACCGACCGCGGGCAACACTGGGATCAGTTCGACCGGAATCAGTTCCCGGAGCTCGGGGCGACTCCCGTGCCGCTCGGCGAGTTTGACAAGGGCAACGGCATCGGCGAAGACAAAGGGCTTCAGTATCTCTTCGTCGACAGCAGCCTCGTGAATGGCTTTGAGTACTGGTACTCCGTCACAGCCTACGATGCCGGCGATTCTGTCAACGAGAGCCTTGAAAGCCCTCGGGGCAACACCGTGGACGAGCCGAACGTCGTCAAGGTGATCCCCCGCAGCGCAGCCGTGGGGCGCATACCGGTCGGCAACACGGCGGTGGCGCACGAGGGGGCGTCCAACGCAGTGGTGACGGTTCAGACACAGGACGTGAACCAGGCCGGTGGCAAGGCCTACGAGGTGCTGTTCGCGCCGGCTAGCGAGATCATCAGCGGTAATCTGATGAGCGCGATCGAGGTCAGCCTTGACTCTGTCTACCCCCGCGCAGCCCGAACCTACGCGCTCGTCTTCATCTCACCAACCACGTACAAGGTCTGGGACCTCTCCATCAACAGACTTCAGATCCGGTCGGCCCCGTACGTCTCTGGTCAGCCGATCAGGTTCAACGGGCTCCGCATCGTCCTGACCGACACCACGACAGTTCCCGATTTCCTGCCGCAGGCGGGCGACTCAGTCCTCTTCTCGGTGGGCTTGTCAATGCGCGCCAACGGCATCGAGACACTCCCGCTCCGGAGACTCTCGTTCGGGACAACATATGTCGACTCGCTCGGAGTACTGCTCCGCTTTGATCCTATCCCCCCCATCGCATCAGTGCAACAGGTGGTCGGATCGAACCCGCTCAACGTCGTCGCCGCGCCGGTGGACACGTCGCAGATCGTGACGCAGACCTACACGCTGACCGTCGATAGCGTCTACCCCGCCGACGCCACCGGGTTGAACTATCTCCTGAGCGTCATCCTGACGGATGCAGGGGGCCGACGAGTTTCAAGCGATGCCGCACTGCCAAGCGGAGGCATCGTGAGCGGGCCGGGCGACCCGGCAGCGTTCGAACTTACGATCACGTTCAGGAGCGACGATCTTCGCCCCACCGTCGGGACGAAGGTCGAGATCAAGACGGTCGGGCAGATACCCCTCACCTACGCTGATCACTATTCCTTCCAGACCACGGCTGCAGGCGAGGACGCTGTCACCATCGCTTCAGGGCTGGAGCGGATCAAGGTAGTCCCGAATCCCTACATCGTCAGCTCGCTGTACGAGGAAGAGTTCGGCGCTTCGCGCCGCGAGCCGATTCGGCAGTTGAAATTCAACAACCTGCCGTCGCGGTGCACGATCACGATCTTCACGATGGATGGCGATCGCATCAAGACGATCCATCACGAAAGCGACAACGGTACGGAAACCTGGGATATGCGGGGTGACGGGGGGAGAGAGATTGCCTCAGGAGTCTACATCTATCTCGTCCAGACTGACGCCGGCGAGCGTATTGACCGCTTCGCGGTAATCAAGTAGGAGGCCACGATGAACAACTTCATACGCATCGGATGCATCGCACTGGGCCTCCTCGCTTACCAGACGGCTGTTGCCGAAAATCCGAATATTGGCACCGCCGGCGCACAGTTCCTTCAGATTCCGGTAGGCGCACGGGCCACCGCCATGGGCGGCGCAGTTGTCGGACACATCAACGACGCGTCGTCCCTGTTCTGGAATCCGGCAGGGATCGTGGGCGTCCCCTCCGGGTCCCTCTTCGCCGGCTACACCTCGTGGTGGGCCTCCGTAGGCCTGAGCCATGCGGCGTTTGTCTACTCCATCGGGGATGTCGGATCGTTCGGCGTCTCGGCCACCATGCTGGGGATGGACGCCATGGCTGTTACGACCGAGCTCCAGCCCGAAGGGACGGGCGAGTCGTTTGATGCCCGGGACCTGATGGTCGGGATCTCATATGCCCGGCGGCTCACGGATGACTTCAGCGTCGGGGTGACAGCAAAGTACGTCTATCAATCGATCTGGCGGGAAAGCGCGTCGGGAATCGCTTTCGATGTCGGTACGCAATACCGCATCGGCGTAGGAGACCTGACCCTGGCGATGGCCATGACGAATTTCGGCGCCGATATGAAGATGGACGGACAGGATCTGGACATCAAATACGACGCGAGTACCGACGGCCCCAACAATCGCCTGTCGCCCGCCCGCCTGGAGTCAGAGGAATTCCCCCTCCCCCTCCATTTCCAGGTGGGGATATCCATGACGGTGATCGATCTCGAGGAGGTGGGAGTGCTGCTGGCGGTGGACGTCACGCACCCGAATGATACACGCGAGCGGGTGAACCTGGGGACAGAAGTGCGGGTCCTGCAGAACTTCTTCCTGCGGGGCGGGTACCGCATCAATTACGATATCGAATCGGGGACGATGGGCGCCGGCGTGCGGGTACCCGTAGGCGATTTGCGGGTCAACTTCGACTACGCCTACGCGATCTACGACATGCTCCCGAGCATTCACAGGATCTCGCTCGGGGTGGATTTCTAGCAGTCGTCTGTCGAGGCGGCGCCGCAAGGCGCTGCACCCTCCCATCGCACAAACGCCGGGCATCACCCGGCGTTTGCGTTCTGTACACGTCCGCTCCACTTTGAAGCCTGACTCGCGCCCCACCCACCAGCTGGTCAGACAGACGGCTGGGCGCAGTGCGCGTTCCAACTATCGACAACACACGACGTCATATTAGGATTATCTTGGAACGGCATTAGTTCGCAGTGCGCGCGAGAGATGCTGCACCCTCTGCATGAGGTCGCGGAATCCGTCGGGGGTCAGCGACTGTTCCCCGTCCGAGAGCGCCCGGGCGGGGTCGGGGTGGACTTCAACAATCAGGCCGTCCGCTCCGGCGGCAACCGCCGCAAGGCTCATCGGCAGGACAAGGTCTTGCCGGCCGGTGCCGTGGCTCGGGTCGACCAGGATCGGGAGGTGCGAGAGGAGGTGCACCGCGGGCACGATGTTCAGGTCGAGCGTGTTCCGGGTGTATTCGACGAACGTCCTGATCCCGCGCTCGCATAGCACGACCTGCTGATTGCCGCCCGAGAGGATGTACTCGGCGCTCATCAGGAGCTCGTTCAGCGTCGCAGAGAAATGGCGTTTCAGGAGAATCGGCTTCTTGATCCGCGCCAGTGATCGGAGGAGCTTCGTGTTGTGCATGTTCCGCGCTCCGACCTGCATCATGTCGGCATACTCCGCGACCATCTCCACTTCGCCGGACTCCATCACCTCCGTCACGATGCCGAGCCCGGTCTTCTCCCTCACGTTCGCCAGTATCCGGAGGCCGTCCTCCCCTAACCCTTGAAATGCATAGGGGCTGGTTCTCGGCTTATAGGCGCCGCCGCGCAAAAGCCGTGCGCCGGCCTGCTTGACCGCGATGGCGGTCGTGAGGACCTGCTCCTCCGTCTCCACCGAGCACGGCCCGGCAATGACCACGAGGTCGCCCCCGCCGATCCGTACCCCGGCCACATCGACCACCGTATTCTCTTGCCGGAACTCCCGGCTCGCAAGCTTGTACGGCTTCAGGATCGGGATGACATCCTCGACGTGCGGCAACATCCCGAGCTGCTCTTTGCGGATGAGGCGCTCGTCGCCGATCACGCCGATGATCGTGCGCTCGACTCCCCGCGACACATGCGCCTGGAGTCCGAGCCTCGTGATCTGATCAACAACTGTCTGGGTGTCAGCCTCGGTGGAATGAGACTTCATTACGACGATCATACGTGCTCCCTATCCGACGAACAAGCCGCCCACACCGCGCCCACACGTGCGTCACCTAGGTGACGCACGTGTGGGCGGTGTGCACTGGAGGGACTGGGCTTCGGTTACGCCCGTGAGCGGTGGAATGATACTACGTACGAAAGAGTAGAAAGAGAATCAAGGAAACCGCCCAAATTGCTGCAAATTCGGGGCATCCACGAAACACGACGTGCATCCCGTGAGCGTCACCTAGGTGACGCTCACGGTGATGGAGGTCATGGGGGACTTGCAAAGTGTTGTTAGGAGTAGTAGATTTGGGGCACTTCGGACTGTTGAGATTGTCTACACTTCGTGGTGAGCTGGCAGCGATCTCGATTCTTTCTGTTCCTTCCACAATCCACATCCTCATCTACCAAACCTAGGAGCACTTATGGGTCCAATGAGACGCACCATTCTCGTGGTCTGTGTTGCGCTTGTGTGGACATCGGCCGTTTTCGCCAGCGGGTTCCAGATCAACGAACACGGGGCGAAGGCGATGGGCATGGGGGGCGCGTTCGTAGCACAGGCTTCGGATCCGTCAGCGATCTTCTTCAACCCGGCAGGTCTCGGATTCCAGAAGGGGTTCAGCGCGATGTTAGGTGCGACCCTGATCATGCCCACCACCAGTCATACTACTCCGGGTGGTGTGACCACGGATATGGTGAGCCAAACCTTCTATCCCCCCAACGCTTACGTCACCTACGGGCTTGACTCACGGTGGAGCTTCGGGATCGGGTTCTTCGCCCCGTACGGGCTGGGGACCGAGTGGCCTAACAACTGGGCAGGCCAGAGGGAGGCTGTAAAGGCAGACCTGCAATCGTTCTACATCAACCCCGCTATCTCCTTCCGCCCCACCGAGCAGCTTTCAATCGGCGTCGGATTCAGCTACATCATCAGCAATGTCAACTTGAATCGCCGAGTCAATCTGCCGCAAGTTCCGGTCAACCCGAATGACGGCACGGTAGATCTCGACGCCGACGGGACCTCGTACGATTTCAGCGTCGGTGTGCTGTACAAGCCCACGAAGGAGTTCTCGATTGGTGCTTCGTACCGCCATTCGGCCGAAATAGACTACGAGGGAACGGCGACATTCACCAACATGCCGTCTTTGACAACCCCCCTCGGGACGATTTCGCTGGCACCTTACTTCCCGGGCGGGACTGGAAAGACGACAATCACCATGCCCAACCAGGGATGGATCGGCGTCGCTGTGACTCCGGCGGACCCGTTCACGCTGGAGGCGGACTTCCAGTGGACACGGTGGTCGACGTACGAGACCCTGGCAATCGATATCCCGGTCGGCCCAGTTTTCCCGCTCGCCGGTCGGCCGCTGCAGGGTCCATCCACCGCGGTGAAGGACTGGTTTGACGTGTTCATCGCTCGCCTGGGGGGCGAGTACCGCTGGGAGAAGGTCGCCCTCCGCCTCGGTATCATCTATGACTTCTCGCCGCAGCCCGATCGGACGGCCGAGCCGCTGCTGCCGGATGCCGACCGCTGGGAAGGCACAATCGGTCTGGGCTACAAGTTCTCCCAGAATTTCGGCGTGGATATCGCCTATCAGTATATCATGTTCAAGGACCGGACACTTACCAACCCGCCGACGGCGTTCCCCGGAACGTATGAGAGCACTGCCAACCTCGTCGGTCTCGATCTGGTCTACACGCCGTAGTAAGCAGCGTTTGGATATGGTGACGAGGCAGGGGCCCCGCGCTGGCGGGGCCCCTGCACGTTTTTGCGGAGGGTGCCAGTGGGCCCTACGTAGGGCACGCGGGGAGAGGATGAGCGTCACCTAGGTGACGCTCATCTCATGGGAAGGTGGAAACTTCAGGGTGAAATGCAGCAGGGGCCTTGCAATGGCGGGGCCCCTGCGCGTTTTTGCCGGGAGGGGGATCGATCAGGATCTCGCACACGGGATGCGGGGAGACCGACATGCCATGCCACATGTGCGTCACCTAGGTGACGCACATGTGGCATGTCTGGCTTGCGCGTGGGGCATTTGGGCCCTGTGACAGCACGCTTGCGGGGCGGGACGCCGCCCCGACGCCACACCCCGTGCGTGCTTCCTTCCCGGAGGGGAAGGCAACCCTACAAACCGATTCCGAGCGAAAAGACGCGTCAGGGAAGGTACGATCCAGCAAGCGGGGTGTCCAAACCGTTTGCGCCGGGATGCTGGAGGGGAGAAATGAAATTCAGAGAGGTACGGCGGGACGCAGTGGAGGAGAGCGAAACGACATATCTGTAAATGGTACAGCCGATCCTGAACAGGACCGGCCGATGGCGTGAAGGCCGCAGCGCGATGCTCACTGTCGCGGGCTACCGGAGCATGGGACTGGCTCAGGCATGCGGCCCCAGGCGCTGAAACACTCTCTCGCGGAACGATCTGCTCAGTGTCAGGCGGGTGCCGTCGAACAGCACGACCGAATATTCGCCGTAGAACAGCGGCTGCATCTCTTTGATGCGGTCGATGTTCACGATCGTCGAGCGGTGGATCCTCATGAACGAGCGGTACGGCAACTGCTGCTCCAGCTCCGAAATCTTTTCGCGCAAGAGGTGCTTCTTCGGTCCGGTATGGAGGCAGACGTAGTCGCCCTGTGCCTCGACCCAGTCGATCTCTTCCGCCCGGAGGAAGACGATCTTCCCTCCGGTCTTCAGCATGAGGCGGTCGGCCGGCGCCTCCTTGACGGACGTGGCACCGAGCATATTCAGCAGTCGGCGGCCCTTATCGCCGTTTCGCTGCTGCAGCACCTGTTCCCTGGCCCTGCCGAGCGCTTCGACAAAGCGCTCCTGGTCGAACGGTTTCAACAGGTAGTCCAGGGCGTGCACACGGAACGCCTCAACGGCGTGCTGGTCGTATGCGGTCACAAACACGACGAGGGGGAGGTCGTCCTGATCCAGCTCGCGAAGGATCGCAAAACCGTCTTTCCCGGGCATCTGGACGTCCAGGAAGAGAAGATCGGGGTGAAGGGAACGAATCTGATGGATGGCATCATCGCCGCCGGCCGATTCGCCGACGACGTTTACGGTGGGATCATCCTTGAGCAGGAGATGAATCTTCTGGCGGCCGAGCGGCTCGTCGTCGACGATCATGACCCGAAGCCGATCCCCGTCGCTCGAATCCGGTTTCATCCACATCCTCCGGGGTGCTGCCCGCGGTTCTGAACGGAATGGTGAGCGATGCAAGGACGCCACCGCCGGGGACGCTCTGGATTTCAAAGTGCTGATCTGGACCGTACAGATGTTCCAGGATTGCCCGCGTCCTGGATAACCCAATCCCTTCGTGGAGCGGGTACCCCGCAGATCCATTGTTCGAAAGGCCCGGTCCAGTATCCTGTATCTGGAAGAGCAATGACCCGTTGCGCGATTGCGCCCTCACAGTGATACGCCCGGACCCGCCAGAAGTTTCGATCCCGTGTTTGATCGCGTTTTCGAGGAGTGGCTGCCAGACGAAACAGGGAACCTGGGCGCTGAGTGTCGCCGGTTCGATCTCGGTTTCCAGGGTCACTTTCTCGGCAAATCGTACCCGTTCGATGTCGAAATAGCTTTGAAGAGCCTGCAGTTCTGCGCCCAGTGGAGCAAACCGGGCGCCCGAATTGTCCAGCGTGATGCGAAGGAAATCCCCCAGCCTTGCGATCATCGTGTCGGCAGCCCGGGGACTGACATGGATGAGCGCGGAGATGGAATTCAGCGTATTGAAGAGAAAATGCGGGTGAAGCTGGTTCCGGAGCGACTCCAGCCGGGCCTCAGCCAGCCTTGTCTCGAGCCTGGACGTCCTCAACTTCTCCTCCTGGATCGTCCGGTAGTACTTCACGCCCTGATCCACAAGCACAATAATCCAGTAGACGAGAACCCCGTAATCAAAATACCCGATCAGGGAGGCCAGTACCTTGTTGTACGAGAAGGCGTAATCGGCCCCCCACCTGATCCAGGCAACCGTGACATCGGTGAACACCCGCTGGAAGACGGCGATCACAAGGCTTGCGATCAGGTGTATTGTAAGGCTGCGGCGCCAGTGGTTTCGATCAAGGGGGAAGTGTTCGGCAAGGAGGAGGACCAGGGGGGTCAGGAGCAGCCAGCTGAGACAGTACATCCCAGCCGGCGCCAGAATGCTCAGGAATGGTAGCGGTTTCCCTTCCCGCGCATACGCGAAATAGGTCTGCAGCGTCATCAGCACAAAATACGCTGCCCACGATCCGACAATGATCATCCATCGAAGTCGGACCTGTCTCTTGCTCTCTTCGATGCTTTCTGCAACAGTGGTCATGGAGGTACACACCGGACACATCGTGGACGATCGGGAATGCGGTTTTCAAAGAACGCTACAATTGCCAAGAATCGCAATTCCGGCGCGACGAACCGCTGGTTTTGGTCGCCGAAATGCAGGGGCGACAGGCCGTCGAAGGGCTCTTGAAAAGCTGACATATTCTTGTGAGATTGGAGGACAGATGCGGGTGCCCGCGCGTGTCGGTCAGTGCGGAGACCGCATTTCAACCGAGCTACCATCGCCGCCGACCAGAGATTGCCTCCTCCGATAGACCTGGATAGCCTCCGCCAAACCTTGTCAGCGCTTCGCCAGGCCAACACCTGCGTTGTGGGCGACGTGTGCCTGGATGCCTACTGGACGATCGACCAGAGCAGGTCCGAAGAATCGCTCGAGACCTCCCTTCGGACGCAGCCCGTCCGCGAGCAGAGGTACTTCGCCGGCGGCGGGTCGAACGTTGCGATGAACCTGAAGTCTCTCGGCGTCGGGCGCGTTGCCCTGTTTGGCGTGGTGGGCGACGATCCCTACGGCGGATGGTTGCGAGGGTCGCTTGGAGGAACCGGCATCGACGTCACGGGAGTCCTTGTCCAGCCGACCGACTGGGCGACACAGGTGTTCGTGAAGCCTCACGAAGGCGGCTCAGAACTGGCGCGGATAGATCTCGGGAATTGGAACAAACTGCTCGACAGTACCCGCCGCGGGATGCTCGAACGGATCGAGGCTGCCCTCCCCTCCGCTGACGTCGTCATCGTCAATGAGCAGGCGCTTCAGGGAATCCACACGTCACCGGACTTCCGCCGGTCGCTTCTCTCCCTCGTGCGATCAAAGGCCCCCGGCCGCGGGATCGTCGACAGCAGGCATTACATCGACGAGTTCGAAGGCCTCATGCGCAAATTGAATGCGCGGGAAGGCACCCGGCTCCTCGGAGAGGCTGGAGTCCCGTCCGAGTACATGCAGGTGGAAGACCTGTCGCGACTGGCCGGGCAACTCGTCGATCGCTGGAAGACGCCGATCGCTCTGACTGCGGGCGACAGGGGATCCATTGCGGCGTCGATGGATGGCGCCGTCCACATCCGCGCCGTGAAGCTGGACGGGCATCTCGATCCGGTGGGTGCAGGCGATGCGTACCTCGCGGGGCTCGCCTGCGGACTGGCCGGCAAGCTGGACCTCGTCGCCGCAGCACGCCTCGGGACCCTCACCGCTGCCGTCACCGTACGGAAGCTGCACCAACCCGGCACTGCGACGCCGGAGGAAATACTCGCACTCGCTGCCGGGCTCGTTTCGGAGTAAACCCCTTCCGGACGGACCCTATTTGAACGCCTTCCCGGCGGCGTACACCGCGTCTCCAAACCGGCGGAGGAGTTCCATCTCCTGCGGACTCAGCGGGCCCGCTTCCAGCGCCGCAAGATTTTCCTCAAGCTCCCTCCCGCTGCGCGGCGCGGTCAGGCAGACGTGGACGTGGGGGTTGGACAGCGCGAACCTGTACAGCTGTCCTGCGGCAGGCCGAGGCTCGTTCGCCGGCCACTGCCGCGGCCTCCGGAGCAGCGCGGTCCACCGGGTGGCCGTGTAGGATATCACCCCGGGGTTGTGGCCGGCGAGATGCGGGAAGATGTCCCTCTCGGCCCCGCGGTGCGCAGCATTGTACCGGACCATCAGAACATCGACTTGCCCGCTCGACGCCAGCCTCCCCGCGAACGCCCGGTCGTGCGTCGAGAGCCCGATCGCTCGCACCTTCCCCTCGTCCCTCAACTTCAGCAGCTCTTCCCTGGCCCGGAGCGGGAACTCCTTTTCCTTCATTACTCCCATGAACAGGAACACGTCGATATAGTCGGTCCTGAACTGCCGTAGCCGCTTTTCCAGCGTGCGGCGGATGTTCGGATATCCGATGATGAGGTTGTACGCGCCTGTGACCAGGACGGTTGATTCCCGATGCCGCGGAAGGATCTCCCGCATCGCCTTCACCATCTGAAAATCAAATCCGTACGCAAAGAAGAGATTCACCCCGCGTTCGTGTGCGCGTATGATTGCGTCCGGTCCCGGACGGTAGCTGGCGGAGAGTCCGAGGCGAAATACCGGAATCCCGGTGCGACCCAGTACGGCCCGCAAAAAGGAACTCTGGGGAGTATTGTTGCTCACCATGGCGATGGCTCATGCAGTATGGTCAGTCATTATGTTGATAGGGCACCGACGTCGCAGGCCAGTCAGCGCGGCCACTCAGTATGGCCACTCAACATGACAACCGAACACGGCCGCCCAATATGGCAACTCACGCCGGCCATTCACTACGGCCGCTCAATACGGATAGAACACGAAGAACATCGCTGATAGGCCGGCAAGGACCCACATCCCTGGCTTCACGGCGCGCGTCCGCCCCGTCAGCACCATGAACAACGGGTGAAGAATGAACCCCGCCGTCATGCCGATGCCCACGTTATAGGTGAAGCTCATCAGCACGATCACGGAGAAGACGGGGATCGTTTCCGAAAGGTCCGAAAGCCTCAGGCGCGCCACGCTCGCGACCATCAGGCACCCCACCATCACGAGCGCCGGACCGTAGGCAAACGACGGGATGGACGAGAACAGCGGGGCGCAGAAGAGAGCAAGGAGGAAGAGGAGCGCCGTCACGACGGCGGTGAGACCCGAGCGACCGCCCGCCGCAATCCCGGCTGCGGATTCGATATAGGCTCCGCTCGTGGATGTCCCGAGCAACGCGCCGACCGTCGTCGCCAGCGCATCGACCAGCATCGGCTTCTCGATCTGCGGAAGGTTGCCGTTTTCGTCGACCAGGTTGGCCTTATAGGCGAGCCCGATCAGCGTACCGAGCGTATCGACGAACCCCATCACGAATACCGTGAGGACCACGCCGAGGACGCCCCAGCTGAGGGCCCCCGCGATATCGAGCTGCAGCGCGACCGGACCGAGCGCGGGCGGCCAACTGAAGAGGTACTCCGGAACCGGCGCGATGCCGAGCACGAATGCCACGCCGCTGACGGCCAGGATGCTCGCAAGGAGGGCCACCGGCCACTTCTTCACCATCAGGAATCCGGCGAGCATGAAACCCGCGATGCCGAGGAGCACACCGGGCTCGCGCAGATCGCCGACATGCACGGGCGCCCCCGGAGCCCCGAGGCGCACGAACCCCGTCTCGTTCAGGCCGATGAATGTCAGGAAGAGTCCGATACCGACAGTAAATCCGATCTTGAGGCTTTCGGGAATCGCGTCGGCCAGCCAGGACCGCACCTTGAGCAGCGTGAGGAGTGTGAAGAGAATACCGGCAAGGAAGACCGCTCCGAGCGCGGTTTGCCAGGAGTACCCCATGACTTTCACGACCGTGTACGCCAGAAAGGCGTTTTCGCCCATGTACGGTGCGATGGCGAAAGGGCGCTTTGCGTAGAGTCCCATCGTCAGCGTCCCGAACGCGGCCGTCAGGATGGTCGCCACCATGGACGGGCCGAAGGGGATCCCCGCAGCCTCCAGGATCTTGGGGTTCACGATGATGATGTACGCCATTGTCACAAACGTCGTGACGCCGCCGATCGCCTCGCGGCCGATCGTGGTGCCGAGTCGATCCAGCTCGAAGTATCTGGTGAGCCATGCCTTCATGCGGACCTCAGAAATCAGGATTGCTCCAACATTCCCCCTCACCGTGATCACGGCCCGGGGGCGTGGGGAGAGGCTCGGCGGTCGCGGTGGGAAGCAGATGGAGGAACAGGGAAAACAGCCGAGGAATCGTACGAAAAGAAAGATGGCGAATCAAGGAAGGCCGGCGGTTGGAAAAGTACGGCGACAGGAGTATATTGAGCGATGAAGGCGACGTTCTGACCGCAGCGCTATGATCCTTTCCCGCTACATACTCCGGACCCACATCGGCCCGTTCATTTTCTCCGTATCGACGCTGATGTTCCTCTTCCTTCTCCAGTTCGTGATGAAGTTCATCGACCAGCTTGTGGGCAAGGGCCTCAGCGCCTGGGTCATCCTCGAGCTGATCCTGCTGAACCTGTCGTGGATGCTCGTGCTGGCCGTCCCGATGTCCGTCCTGGTCGCGGTGCTGATGGCGTTCGGCGGGCTCGCCTCGCGGAACGAGATCACCGCCATGCGGGCGGGAGGGCTCAGCGTCACGCGGATGATGATGCCCATCGTGATCGCGAGCGTGGTGCTGGCGGGGGTCATGGTCTGGTTCAACAACTACGTCCTCCCGGAATCCAACTACCGACTCAAGACGCTGACGATGGACATCCGGCGCAAGCGGCCGACGCTCTCGCTGGTGGACGGCGTGTTCTCCCAGGATATCGGCGGATACAGCATCCTCGTGCGGAAGGCCCGGCAACAGTCGAACGAGCTCGTAGGGGTCACGCTGTACGACTACACCGATCCCGCGAGGAATGTGACCATCACGGCCGAACGGGGGAAGATTTCGTTCTCGGCGGACTACCGGAAGCTCATCATGGACCTTCAGAACGGCGAGATTCACACGCTCGACCTGGACCAGATGAACCTGTACCGGAAGATTCGGTTCGACACGCACCGTATTGCGATGAATGTGGAGGGGTTCGACTTCGAACGGTCGGCAAAGGATGCGTTCAGCAGAAGCGACCGGGAGCTGAGCGCGCGGGTGATGCGGCGGATCGTCGACAGCCTTCGCACGGTCAACGAGAACGTCCAGCGCGAATTTGCCAAGGCGATGGAGGCGGAGAGCGAGCGCCTGCTCCAGGGGCAGTCGCTTCGGCCGCCGACCACCCCGCAGCGAGGGCGGCAGGGAGCCGTGCCCGGGGCATCCCTGCAGGCAGTGCAGTACCTCAGGGGAGTCGCCGGAAGCTACGCCGGACGGCTTGAGGGGCTCAGGCGTCAGATCAACGTGTACCTCGTGGAGATAAACAAGAAGTACTCCATCCCGGCGGCATGCATCGTGTTCGTGCTGGTCGGTGCACCCCTGGGCGTCATCACCCGCAGAGGCGGGTTCGGCATCGCGGCCTCCATGAGCCTGGGGTTCTTCGTGCTCTACTGGTCGTGCCTGATCGGCGGCGAAAAGCTTGCCGACCGGGGCATCGTCTCACCGTTCACGGGCATGTGGATCGCAAACATCATCATCGGGCTCCTCGGCGTCTATCTCACCGCACGTGTGCGGAAGGAGGCTCTGCTCATTAACTGGGCGGGCTTACAACGGTTCCTCCCCCGCCGCTGGCGCACCGAACGCTCTCAGGATCCGCTGATCCCGACATGACGCTCATCGACCGCTATATCATCCGGCAGTTTGTCGTCACGGCGATCTTCGCGCTGGCGGCCGTGATCATCATCTTCATCGTGATCGACGCGATGGAGAAGATGGACAATTTCCTCGACCGGAACGCCGGCTGGCACATCATCGTCCAGTACTATTTCTACTTCATCCCGGAGATCATCAAGCTGACGATCCCGGTCGCCATGCTGCTGGCCAGCCTGTTCGTTACGGCCCGCATGTCGACGCAGCACGAGCTCAGCGCGATGAAATCCAGCGGCGTCAGCCTGTACCGTCTCCTCGTCCCGTATCTCACGGTCGCGTTGCTGGTCAGCCTGGCATCGGTGTACTTCAACGGATGGATCGTTCCGCGGGCCAACCAGCAGAAGTTCAACATCGAGCGGGTCTACCTTCAGAAAGGCGTCGTCTCGGGATCGGGCGCGAACATCTACATCCAGGACTCCCGCACGCGCATCCTGTCGATCGGCTTCTACGATGACGTCAGGAAGCTGGCATCGCGCGTGAGCATCCAGGATTTCAATCCGGAAGATCGGACGGTGCTGGTCGAGCGCGTGGACGCCGTGAGCATGACCTGGGACGACTCCACCCGTTCGTGGGTGCTCCAGAACGGCACGCGCAGATGGTTTGACGGGAGGTCGGAGCGTCTCGAGAAGTTCGCCCTCCAACCTGCCGGGCGCCTCAACTTCGACCCCGAGGATTTGCGCAAGAAGCAGGAAAAGCCGGATGAGATGGACTACTACACGCTGAAGGCCTTCATTCAGAATCAGGAGCGGGCCGGGCAGGACACCTCACGCTGGCGGGTCGATTTCTACAGCAAGATCTCGTTCCCGTTCGCGTCCGTGATCGTCGTGCTGTTCGGCGTGCCGTTCTCGTCGGTCCGCCGGCGCGGCGGCGTAGGTATTCAGCTGGGCATCAGCCTGCTCGTCAGCTTCACCTACCTCATCTTCATGAAGGTAAGCCAGGTCTTCGGCTACAACGGAGACATCCCGCCTTTGCTGACCGCGTGGACGGCCAACATCATCTTCCTGGTCGCGGCAATCGCGGTAATCCTGCGCGTCCCGAAGTGAGTCGCGGGCAGAGGATTGTCCTGGGTCCTCTGGGGGGGACTGCTCAGAACCCGTGGAAGAGCTACATCGTGGGGATGGGCCGCTTAACACCGGTGGGAGAGCTACACCTTCGGGACGGGCCGATCAGAACCCGTAGGAGAGTTTCACCGCGGGGCCGGCGAGTGACCGCGCGCCGGGAGGCACGGCCTGCAAGCCGATGCCGGCGTTCAGCCCCTTGTTGTGCGAGCTCGCCGTCCAGGCCGCGTCGGCGGCGCTCAGGATGTGGTTGACGACAATGATGATGACGCCGGTCTGGGATTTGCTGTAGTAGTCGTTCGCCTTCCCGCGCTCGCCCGAGTAGTACATGTAGTTGTACGAGAGCTCAGCCTTCGCCTCATCGTAGGAAGCTGAGGCGTTCGGTTGGGCGTCGTCCCAGCCCTGGGCGAACTGGGGGTACTTGCCGATCAGCTCGTAGTACTGCTGCGACTGGTACGGAGGGAGAGTATGCGAATACCACCCTCCGATATCGCGTTCCATCCGGTTCAACTCGCTCCAATTGACCTGCCCGTTTCCTAAGTCCCACAGATATGGGCCCTTTGGAGGGTTCAAGCTACTCTCCGTCCACTGGGCGTACCGTGCGGCATTCCAGTGCCCCTCGGCGTAGCTCTCATAGTACGCGGTCTGGTCATCCCCCTTGTTGTGGTTCTTGACCGAATACGTGATCGCCACCGCCTCGATGGCGAGGAAGATCGCCGCCTTCCAGTAGTTGCCCGCATAGATCTCCCCCGCCCCGGGGATCAATGCCGAGAGTCCGCCCGCGAGCCACGGCGACTTCCAGCCTTCGGGGTGCTCCCCCGCCGACTCCGATTTGTCCGGAGGCGTATCCCACATTTCAGCCTGCCCCACGAGATCAATCCGCGCATGACCGGTGAGCTCCGCCGGGGACGCGTCGCCGCCGGTGCGGCTCTCTTTCACGACACTCATGGCAGGCTTGGGGAGGTCTGCGCCATGCCGATTGACCTGCGCAGCGGTCCCGGCCGTTACGGGCCGGTCGGGAACAGTAAGGGACGCCTGCGCCATGGCGAACGCCGGCGTGACGATGATCAGCATGAGCAGTTTGGCGACGCGTCGCATGGAGCCCCTCGTCAGTCGAAATCGAATCCGAAAAGGATGCCGAAGTAGAACCGCCACTCCTGTCCGTACGTCACCGACTTGTTCTGTGACGGCACGAACCGGTCGAACTTTGAGAACCCGTATGCGGCATCGAAGAAGATCCGTGTCGGATACGAATAGAACGAGAACGACTCCAGGCGCAGCTGCGCGCCGATGTCGGTCTTATAGTCCTTGAGCGCGGGGCTCGAATCGGTCCACGCGTTTCCGATGTCGCCGTAGAGCGACAGATACAGCTTGTCGAAATAGAGCGCGGCGATCCGCAGATCGATCGAGTTGATCAACGGGAACCGGTACGCCAGGCCGAACGTCAGCATCTCGTTCCCCCCCATGGCGTAGAACGGATATCCCTTCATCCCGAGCAGCCCGGATGCGTAGAAGTCGAAGAACTCGTCCACGGCGGGACCGACGATCGTGCCGGCCCGCAGGGTCGCGGTCAGCGTGTGCGACCGGAAAAACAGCGGAAGATGCTCGCGCCACTGCATCTCGATCCGCTGGAAGTCCACGTCCTTGTAGACGGGCTGCAGCCCCGTGGACGTGACCTCGTACTCGCCGTCACCGTTGAAGAGGTTCCACTCCTGCCCGACGCGCAGGAGAATTTTCCGCCCCTCGGGGTTGATCGCGTCCGTCCGGGATGGCAGGATGTTGTCCAGCGAGAACACCAGCGTCAGCGTGTTGGCGATCAGGTACAGGTCGCTGGAACCCGTCATCAGCGAGTTCGTCTCGGGATTGATGAAGTTGTCGATGATCGATGTGTACCGGCTGTGCGCATACCGCAGCTCGACGTTGCTGAACTGCGACAACGCGCGCTGGTTCAACACGGCGTCGAACTCGAGGAGATTGTATGTGACGTCCACAGGAATGGTGGACGCGGGGAGCGAAATATAGTTGTCCGTTTTGCGCGTGACGTTGTAGAGCTCCAGCGACGCGACGGGCTCCAGGCCGAGCTGGTAGAACAGCGGCAGCTGACCGCGATAGAAGAATTGCAGGAAGAGATCGCGCTCGAGCAGGACGTTCAGGGCCGCTCCTGCGAAGAATCCGGTCTTTTCGAGAAGCTCGTTGGAGAACAGATACGCGCCGGCCTTGATCAACTCCAGACCCGTGGCCTTGGGGTTGTAGTTGTCCACCCGCAGAAACGGCACCACGCTGAGCCCGAGGAAATCGCTTTTGTACGGTTTCGACTGAAGGTCCGGCAGCTTCGTGTCGTCGTAGGTTCGAAGGTCTGCCCAGTCGAACTGGGGAGTCGCCCCTGCGGAGGCGAACACGGGTGCGGGCCCCGGGGGAAGCTTGATCGGAGGCTGCAGGTATTGCGGTCCGTCCTGAGGAACAGGCGCGGGCGCCGGGAGCCTGTAGAGCTTGTATCCGCCGGACGTGTACAGCGAATAGACGATATCTCCCGCTGCGTTCACGGTCGGGTAGAATGCCCCGCCGAGAACGTTGGTCAGCTGCCTGGTTGAGCCGTCCGCCAGATTCTGCTCGTACAGGTTGTAGATGCCGGTCCGGTCCGAGCCGTAGAGAATCCGGGTGCCGTCGGGGGTGAACACCGCTCCGCGCGTGTCTTCCGGCCCGGAGAGGACGAATGTCAGCTCCGTGCCGTCCGGCCGGATGGTCGCCAGGTCGCGGCCGTCCTTCATGGAGTAGTCGAAGACGATCCTGTCGCCCGCGGGGCTCCACCGGGGGTTGTACACTTGCTCGCCCGAGCTGAAGCCGGTGACACGGCGGATCTCGCCGCCCGACGCTGGCATCGCTGACAGGTTTGTCGTCCCGTCCGCATTCGTTACGAACACGAGCGTCTTCCCGTCGGGCGACACCGTCGGCGTCATCGCCCGCACTCCCTTCGTGAGCCGCTCCTCCTCCTCCTTCTCCAGGTCGTACACGTACAGATCATAGACGAGCGACCAGTGAGGGTTGTCGCGCGTCAGGCGCGCGTAATACAGCTTCTTTCCATCCGGGGACCATGCCGGGCGCGTGCGAACGTTCCGCGTGACAAGCTTGTCCTCTTTCGAGGCCACATCGAATACCCACAGAGCGGAGAGCGAGAAATAGTCACCACCCTTCGCGCTGACGTACGCGATCTTTCCGCCGTCCGGGGAGTACTCGGAAAACAGGTTCGCGAACCCCGTGGAGGCGGCAGCGCGGCAGCACTCGAGCATTTCCTTCCCGGGCTTCAGCGACGCCGGATGATGGAAGCCCTCCGGGCCCTGGATCTGCAGTGGATTGACGACCTGGCCCTCGGACTCTGCGATCAGCGGCTCCCCGCGCTGGACATGCTCGCGGAGCGGCGCCACGCGGGAGGCGTATTCCTTCTCCAGCATAGCGCGCCATTCATTATAGACGGTCTGCCCCGGTTTGTTCAGGACCTTCTCGATGGCCCCGTCGATCGTCACGGTCCCGAAGCCTGCCAGGGCCCGCGAAATCTCCACCAGCTTATCTTCACCGTACGTGCTCGCGAGGTACGACACGAACGCGAAGCCGGCGTTGTAGGACGATTCGTTGCCGAGGCTCGTCTTCCCGAACACGCCCATCTCTTCCCAGCCCAGCATGTTCCCGTCCAGAGCGTACGAGCGGAGGATCATGTCGCGGTGGCTGTCCCAGAAGTCGTAGCGAAGCTCCTGCCGGTTGTACTGGGCTACGCCCTCGGCAAACCAGGCGGGGACCACGAACCCAGAGTACGGATAGGAGACGATGACGTTCGGGTATCCGTAGAGGACGTCCGGGCGGCGCTCCGACTCATAGTTGAGCCACTGGAAGTAGAAGGCCGGCATCGTTCGGCCGAACTTCATGGAGGTCTGGATCTGGACGATGTGCGTGAACTCGTGGGTGATGACGTTCCGCAGCCAGTTGTGCGTCCCCCGGAGCTCGAAATCCATGCTCGGCGCGTAGATCTCGATCTTGTTGTCGTAGAAGTACGCCGCCCCGTTGGAGATGTCGTCGTAGTCCTTGATGATGAAGCTGACCTTCTCGTCGGGCTCGTGCCGGTACAGAGACGTGACGGGCTGGTAGATCTCTTCAGCGATCACCGCGACAACCCTCGCTGTCCGCTCGGCTCCGTCGTGATATGTCACCTTGAAGTGATCGGTCGTGATCACATGCCAGGTGAGCTCGGGATGGAAGAACTCCTCCTGTGCCGTCATCGTACCCGGGACGACCAGGAGGCGTGTGACGGTCAGGAATGCAGCCGTTGTGAGGAGCCGGGGGCGAACGGTCATGTTACTTCACGATGGCGATCTTGACGATGGCCGATCCGCTCTGCCCGCCGGACTGTGCCTCGATCCGGGCGAAGTAGACGCCGCTCTGAACGTCGCGGACGTCCCACTCGACTTCGTTGTCCACGCCGCCCACGCCGGGTCCGGACATCTCCTTCACGAGGTCCCCTGCGGTATCAAAGATCTTGATGTGGACGGCGGAAGGCTCGCCGACGAAGTAGCGGATGAATGTGCGGCCGTCGTACGCGGGATTCGGCCAGTTGTATGCTCGGGAGGGCGGGAAGTACTCTGCCGTGACGGGCATGCCCGAGATCGCGGAGAGTTGGAAGCCCGATTGCCCCGCATCGCCCTGGTACTGGGCCCAGTCCGCGGCATCCTGGTGGTTGTTCGCGCGGCTGCCGGTGCGCCAGAGCGAAAGCGAGCCGTCGCCCGCAGATGCCACGGCAACGAATACCGAATCCGGCCGTCCGATGATGGCCGCCGTGTGCGGGCCCCGGCCGGCGAGCAGCGGGAAGCCTGGTGCGGTTTTTCCCTGGGCGTCATACGCAACGACGAGTCCTTCACGCGTCACACCCAGCACGGACGACGTGCCGATGCCGCTGAGATCGCCTACCACGGGATTCGAAGCCAGGGGCGACGTGCCCGCCACTGTCACGGGGAAGTAGTCGAGCGACGAACCCGCGGAAGAGAACGCATGGATCGTCTTCCCGCTGAAGGCGATGATGTCGCGGCTCCCGTCGCCGTTGAGGTCGGCGAACGCCGGAGGCGCGGAGATGGAATCGCCAAGCCGCACGGGGAACCCTGGCAGCTGCACGAGGTCCTGCGACACCAGGTGGAGAAACCCGTCCACCGTGGTGAATGCTGTCTGCAAGCCTGCCTCGTTCTCACGACCGATCCAGGCCGACGATGCGGGGCCCACGATCGGGCTGCCGATTCTCCGGAGCCGCTGGACCGCGGGGCCGGATTGCAGGGACACGACCCGCACCAGGGTCCCTTGATCACCGGTCACGACAAGCGTCGACGGATCTCCCGATCCGCTCAGGCCGGCGACACGTTCGCCCTCGAGGAACGGGATGAGTATCACACCGCGCGGCGCGCCGGTGCGCTCGAAGAGATAGAGCGAGTCGAGTTCGTCCACGACCGCGAGGAGCGTATCAAGCAGAACCACGGGCGTCGCGAAAACGCGGTCCAGCGGGATGCGAAGGATCTCGGAGCCGAGCGTATCGCCGGGCGATGTCGCAGCAACCGTCGTGATCGAGATGTAGCCTGCCCCGGCACTGGACCTCGGGGCAGCAACCGCGATTTCGGGCTGGCCGTCTCCCGTCACATCCCTGACGGCGGCTGGTCCGGAGTACGGACGATCGCCAGGGTGTGTCGTCACCACGCCGCTGGACCCACCGGAAGGGAGCGCCGGTACGCCTGCGAGTGTAAACGCACGCACGGCAGACTGAACGGGAACCGTAGCCGCAGGAGTGTTCTCGACCGGACCAGCCGGCGTCACCCCCGACGTAAGAAAGAGCAGTGGCGCCGATGGAACTCCTGACGATGCGAAACTCAACCCGCCTCCGGCAGTCGCTGCGCCGAGATATCTGGGAAATCCAGTCACGGGGGAGAATGACGCCGACCCGCGAGCCACCTGGGCCGTCATACGCGAACCGCGCGTGGAGAACGAGCTCATCACGACGTGCGGGTCCGCCCCGGCGTTACTCAACGCCGGCGGATGCGTCTGGGTTGAAAACTCATTCTTGTACACAGGCGCCGGGTTGCCGCTGAACCAGAAGTCGAGCGCCGTCCCGTCCTGGCTCCCGCCACCCGGCTCGAGCATCCCGTAGTCCTGTCCGATGTCCTGCGAGCCGTCGGCTTCGACCACCCGTACGCCTCGCCTGTCCGGATTGGCGTTGACGGCATTCGAGCCGATCGTTTGGGCGATCACCTCTTCGTCGACGTGCCAGATCAGGATGCCGCCGTCGAAGAACTCTCCCTCCTCCGACACGCCGCCAGGGAGGCTCCAGTCGAAATCCTCCACGTCAGTGATGCTGCCGGCGAGCCCGCTGATGTCGAATGCGTCAAAGCCGGCGGTATCGCGCGCGAAGAACTGAGTCCGTTCCACGCCATTGTACACGGACACGATCCTCTGGCCGTTACGTCCTGCATCCCGGTTCCGGTTCTCCACGAGATAGTATTCAGAGGCGCCGATGGGGATGCGGTACACCGTGTCCGCACTCGACGCTGCAGGGAGACTGAGCGTCGAAGCTCCGGCGGGCACCTCGATGGGGCGAAGCCATCCGAGCCACATCTTCTCCCACGCGGAGGGCTCGGGAGGAAACGCGCCCGAGAAGCTGAAAATGGATTGCCCGTCCATGAGGCCGAAGCGACCGATTCCTGAGGCGCCCGTTTTGGTGTCGAAGAGGTCCGGCAGCCCGAGTGCATTGCCGAGCGAGGCGCAGAGAAGCCCGTTGATGCCGAGCTCGATCGTCACGTCCCCGCCGGCACCCGGGACGGCCCTGGTCTCGGTTTCAGGCAGGACGATCGAGTTCGTGATGAGGACAGACCCTCCCTGCACGGGGAATCCTCCGAAGTCCTCCCCGTAGAATTCCTTGAGCGCCTGCGGTCCGACATACAGCGAGGGGATGTCGAGAGGCGTGGGATCGTAGCCGAGCAGGCTGACGAGGTCGATATCCCGGCCCACGCCCGCATGGAATATGACGAACGCCTGGTACGGACTGAAATCCGCAACCAGCCCGATCGAGTCGACGGCACGCCAGGTGTCCCTGGCCAGATCCGCGACCGGCTTGTTCGACGCGTTGCGGGCCGGGCTGTACGTACCCATGACCGTCGCGAGCGTCACGACCGAATCGAGGAGCGTGGTCCGGACGATGAGTTTTCCCCTGGAGACTCGCTCGTAGTAGCGTTCGAGAAACAGGAGGTGATCCCGGAAGTACCGGGCGTCGCGCGGGGGCGCGTCGAGGAGCGAATCGGTCGGAGCCGTCAGGACGAACCTGCCGTCGCCGGTCGTGCGGACGTCGGTGTCGGTCTGAAACTGCACCATCACGGCCAGGAGCTGCATGGTATCGGCCGTGGCGGCGAAGGGGCGCTGCGCGGCGTCCCCGGATGACGCGCTGATCGGGTGATCAACGCGCAGCCCCCGCCCTGCCGCGGAGGCTGTGATTGGAAGCAGCGCCGCCGCTATCAGCGCAGCGGCGGCGGTCCATACAACGCGTGAGGTCATGCGTGTCTCGTCTTAGCTGCCCCAGCTGATCAGAAGGGAGAAGCGGATGGTGTCGCCCAGCGGGCTGTTTTCGGAATCGTTCCCGACCGGCGAAATGTAGCTGAAGTCAAACCCGTAGATGTCGTACCGGATGCCCGCACCGAGCGTCAGGAATTTGCGATTTCCGAAGTTTGGGTCTTCATAGAAGTACCCGATGCGGAGCGCGATCAGCTTGGGCGCGCCGTACCAGTATTCGGCTCCAATGTTGGTGATCACCTTCCGAACGCCGCTTCCGTCGCCCCAGGTTGTGAAGATTCCCTCCCACACGTTGTCGGAAGTCCCGTCCTCGTTGCGATGGACGAGCAGGCGTCCGAAATCCAACGCGAGCTGCAGCTGGTTGTACTCGTCGTTCAGGAGGCGGTACCCCAATCCGATCCTCAGGTTCGTCGGGAGCGGATCGGCCTGATCGGCGTCGACATACGTCACTTTCGGGCCGATGTTCGACAGGTTGAACCCGGCGGAGAAGTCCTCCCAGAAGCCGCCCCATGTCGAATCGGGCCGGAACATGCCGCCGATGTCGAAGCTGACCGTGGAGGCGATGCCGTTCCCCTGCTCCTGCTCGGTGCCGATGGGCGACAGGGCGCTGTGGATGTACCGGAGGTTGACGCCGAGGCCGAACGATTCCCAGACCTGCGTCGAGTAGCCGGCAGTGATCGCGTACTCGTACGATTTGAACTTCCCGATGACTTCCGGACCGCTCGAAGAGGTCACCGAGAACTCGCCCAGATTCAGGTAGGTGAAGCTGGCGCTCACGGTCCCGCCGATATCATCGATGCGCTGGCGGTAATTCAGGTAATCGTAGAACAGGTCCGGAAGATTGAACTTCGGGAGCCAGTTCGCATGAGTCAGGCTGATTTCGATCCCCTCCTGAAAAGCCAGCGCCCCGGGGTTCCAGAAGACGGCCGACGCGTCGTCGACCCAGCCGGTGCCGGCCTCCCCCATCCCCGCGTACCGTGACGTCGGGGAGATGAGGAGAAATGGCACGGCCGATTCGCCCTGGGCAAGGACGCGAGCGGGGGCAAGGCCCGCCACGACCATCACGCCCAGAACCAGAGTGCGCCACCGAATGAACTGTTTCATATTGACCTCCACGCGTAAATGTGAAACCCAACCAACATTCTTACTTATCTCACTTTTGCAAGCTTCCCGAGCGCCTCGCTCGAGTACCGTCCGTCCAGCGTCCGGGCAACGACCTTGTACAGATAAACCCCGTTGGCAACCTCGTCCCCGTCCCTGTCGCGTCCGTCCCAGGGTATGCGCACGAACAGATCACCTGCGGTGATCGTCTCGAGGGAATGGATCAGCCGTCCGGCGACGGTGTAGATCTTCACGGCCACCGAGAGCGACGAGGGCTGATTGTGCCGGAACGTGAACTCCGTTTCGCGGGCGAACGGGTTGGGATAGTTGAAAACGTCCGTGATCGTCAGACCCTCGGCCGCGGCAACGGTAAAGTTGGTCTCTGACATCGACGAATTGTTGTACGAGTCCCAGGCCCTCACGCGGAGGACGTGCTGTCCCGGCGCAAGCCCGGCGAGAGGGTACTGCACGGTCCCTTCTCTATAGTTGTCCAGCTTGCTGCTGTACCGCTCCGTGATGTCGATGCTCTCGCTGCTGTTGTTGACCCACGCCTCGATGCGGTGACCGATCCCGGAGCCGGAGGTATTGATGCCGCTGGAATCCTTCAGATCGACGATCAACACGGGATTCGGGCTGACCATATCACCCGGCCTGAAGCTGCGATTTTCGAGGTACAACTCCAGGGTCGGGCCCTGCGAGTCGGCAACGGCGGTGGTGTCGGTCCCCCCGATCCGGATCATACCCGTGTAGGCGCTCCCGTCCACGGCGGGTGCCTCAACATACCCCACCAGGCGCGCGGCAGCATTGCTGTCTGCGTACGCAACGTCTTTGGGGACGACGAACGTCGCCTCGAACCGTCCCCCTGTGACCGAGTGCTCGCCGCGGAAGATCGTGCTGCCGGTCTCCAGGTAGTCCCAGTTGCGGCCCGGGTAGAAGTTCACGATGGTCTTGACCCGCGTGGCATCGTTCACGACCAGCGTGACCGTGCCGGAGAAGTTGGGATCAAACTGATTCGAAGCGTCCCGCATCGAGCCCTTCACGGTGACCCGGGAGAGCGACTTGAGCGGGATCAGCGACGTGCGCGGCGCGCCTCCGATGGAATCGACCGGTTCTCCGTTGACCGAGTCGATCGACGCGTATCGCGCAGGATACTGGAGCCTCATCGACGGATCGCCCAGCGCGACATACTTCTGATCGTTCGTGAGGTTCCCGACGCCGATCTTGAACAGGAACAGGGCGGTCGCGGGCCTCTCCACCGCCACGCGGCCGAACCCGTCGCGGCCGAACATTTCGCGGAACGTCCCCTGGGCCAGCGTCGCGTTGAACCCGGCATACACTTTCCGGGACGCGGAGATCACCGCCACCCCTCCCCCGTTCTGGCGGTTCATGAGCAGCTCGCCGCCCGACACGGTCTTCGGATCATCGAACTGCGTGAAGTTGCAGGTCGCGAGGAAGAAGAGCGGGAACCGGTCGGCGTTGACCATCGCAGGGATTGAGGTTCCGGTTTCGAGCACCCGCTCGTGAGCCCACACGCCCGGGTTCCCGTGCCCTGCCCAGCTCACCACGAGAACCCCCCGGTTGACATTGTCAATGATCGCCTGGTATGCGCCCGGTTTCCGTCGACCCGCGGCGGTCGTGACCGTCGGGTAGTCGGCCAGGTACACCTTGATCTTCTCGAATTCGTCAGGCGTGAACCTGGTGGCCAGGCGCTCGGCGTCTTCGCTGTGGAGCACCCCGTCACCCACCTCGCCGCGCTCGGGCGTCCATGCGTCGTCGGCGGTGAACAGGATCCGTTGTTTCCACGGGTCCTGGATAGAGCTGGTTTCATACCGGATGATCTTCTCTACGAGTGCAGCAGCCTCGGACACCGATCTCGCAGAGAGGCGCCCGTTCACGAGGGAGATCAGGTCCCCGCGCTCGAACTTCACGAAAAAGTCGTCCGTGCAGTAGCTTTGCACATCGTTGGTGGATTGCGCCGACTGCCAGGTCGGGACGTAGCTCGATTTCGAGCCGAGGATCCCTTTATAGTCGTACGACGCCCAGCCGAGGAACAGCACGAACGTGGGCTTCTTCGTCCACGTATCGTAGGCGTATTTCAGATAGTCCCTGATCGCGGTGATGTCAGGCACGCCCGAGGAGAACTCATTGTAGATCTGCCCCACCTCGGCAACAATAACGCCCAGACCGCCGTGGGCCGGCTGCTCGCGGAATTCTTTCAGCCTGTCGGCTGAAGCCCTGAACTCACTGGAGGTGACGATGATCAGATCTGCGCCGTCGGCCTCACCGCGCAGGTTCTGATTTTGCATCGCTTGCGCCCCGGCCGGGGCCTTCCAGCCCTGGGCCGTCGTGGCGCAATACACGCCCGCCCGCCCCGCTGTTTCCCTGACCTGGAATACGTACGAGCCCGTCACACCCTGGACCCGCCGGACGTTGGCATGATCCGTCACGTCCAGAATCACCGGCTCGGACAGGAATTGCTGCAGACGGTATTCGACGACAGCCGCAGTGTCGGGTGCGCGGAACTGCAAATATCCGTCGACCGCCCAGAGCATGCGCTGGTACACGATCTCCAGCCAGTCCACATACCCCACGCCGCCCGGGTCGGAGTAGGTGGAGTACGTGAAGTTCAGCTGGCTTTGCCCTGCGCTGAGCGTCGGCGTCGCAACCGCCTGGAACGCTCCAGTGGCCAGGTACGTATAGGCTTCGGGGTTGGCGCCAGCGATCGAATGCGTTCCGATGGTTTGTCCGTTCTCGCGCACGGTGAACGAAGCGGTTCTGCTCGCCGTCGACCCGAGGACGTACCGGTACGTCGCCTGCGAGCCGGGAACAAACCCGGGGAGCGCGTTCATGTACGTGAATGCCGCGCCTGACCCGCTGAACGATCGACCGAACCAGTCCTTCCCCGATCGAAGTATGTTCACCTTCTCTTCTTCGACGAACACGCCGTCCAGGGTGGTCTCCGCGATCACGGTGGCCGGCTCGGATTCCGAGGCAAGGCTTTGCATGCGCTTCCCGGCCACCCCGCCGTACGTCAGCCAGTAGTAGTTCTCCTCACTGTAGCGGTGAATCGAATGGCGAATGGTCCGGCCCGTCGCGTCGTAGCGCCATCCGCGGGTCGAGCGCCCGTAGAAGAGCACGTAGTCGTCCGGATCGAAACGCCCGTCCGCTTCCCCGGGGACCTCGATGGCAATTTCCTCCAGGTCGGCCGGCCGACCCGCGAGGGGATCTTCGGCAAGTTCCCTCCCGCCACTCCCGAACAGCCGGATGGTCCGCGGATCAACTCCCGAGACCGGCACCCCGATGGCCTGGAGATACTGCGCGTTCAGCCGGTACACTCCTTCGTCGTCGATGGTCAGCCGTATCCAGCTCCCCGTGGCCAGCACGCTTGGGGTGGCAGCGATTTTCTTCTGCACGGTTTGCGTCCAGGAGCGCGCCGCGTTTGCGTTCAGAAGCGTCGGTCCGAGCAGCCGGAGATCGCCTTCCGTGATCCGGGGGCCGTTGGACGCCCCGAACAGGATCTCGACCCGGATGCGGGTATACGTGCGGATGGTACGGGTGGACGGATTGTACTGAACAGGATAGACGCGGAGTCCCGCAATCAGGAGCGACCGAGACTTGCCGACGCCGGCCAAATCAGTGATGGCGGCCGGCTGCCAGTCGGCGCGCGCCGCGGCCTGGTTATCATACTCGAAGATCTCTACTTCCGGAAGATCGTCGCGCATCCGGGAGCGAGGCACCGGTACAAGGGTGGCGCCGGGGAGGTCCGTGTAGTCGGAGGCGACCACCCTGGCCGAGACGCCGGCTTCGGTCGGAACAGCAAACGAGAAGTACCTGAATCTGAGGTCCGGGGAACCCGGAGGGGCGGTCAGCACCGAGGCGTCAAACGGAACCTGAACGTATTCGGCGGCGTCGGATCGGATCGTCCGGCGGGCACCGTACTGTGGCCGGTATTCGATGAGCAGGGAGCCTGCGTCGGCTCGAAGCACCTTCACATCATCGAACAACCCGTCGGCCGCGTCTGCCGCACGCGGACGAAGTCCGGCGTCCGCGGCGCTCGCCACGGAGGCTGCGAGAGCCACAAGCAGAGATAGAATGCCGAACCTGAGCATCTTCATAGCAAAAAAAAACCGAACGTTAGCGTTTGCTATGACATTCGGCGCTGGTGCATCAGACACGTCACCGGCCGTCATAGACTTGTTTGATAAAAGATCCCCGCCCCGACCAACGGCACATAGGAGGTCCGGGCGCGATCCCGGGCGTCCCTCCTCTTGAAATCCTTTAGCCAAACAATTCTATAGGCCCTGCTCCGCTGTGATGCTGAAACAGAAGATAACCAGAGCGCGAAAGAAAGTCAAGTAAACGTCCGGCACCGATCAGTGTGCACTCCATTGATTCTCGGGGCGGAAAATGGTAAATTGTAATGATTATTGCTCTTCTCCGCTCCTCACCCCGGGTGCTCATGGCGCGTCCACTGAATGTGTTGTTCCTTTCCAGCGAGGTAGAGCCGTTCGCCAAGACGGGTGGCCTCGCGGATGTTTCCGGCGCTCTTCCGCAGGTCCTGAAGGCCCTCGGTCAGGAGGTCCGCGTCATGATGCCGCGCTACGGCAGCATCAACGACCGGAAGTCCCACCTGCACGAGATGATCAGGCTCAAGGACATCGAGGTCCCCGTCGGGAAGAAGTCCTACCCCGCCAGCGTGAAGTCCTCGTTCCTGACCAGCGTGCACGACAAGGTCCAGGTCTATTTCCTCGACAACGAGCATTTCTTCGGCAGGCCGGGTCTGTACGTCCATCCGGACTCCAAAAAGGACTATGCGGACAACGACGAGCGGTTCATCTTCTTCTGCCGGGGCGTGTTTGAGTCCCTCCGCCGGATGGGCTGGGCGCCCGACATCATCCATGCAAATGACTGGCCGACCGGGTTGGTCCCCGCGTACCTGAAGACGATGTATGCCAACGACCCGCTCTTCAAGGACACGCGGACCGTGTTCACGATTCACAACATGGCCTACCAGGGACAGTTCCCCGCCGCATCGTTCGCGAAGACACACCTCCCTCCCGAAACATTCTCGCTGGAAGGCGTGGAGGCGTACGGGAAGCTGAACTTCCTCAAGGCCGGGCTTGTCTACAGCGACGCCGTCACGACGGTCAGCCAGAAATACGCGGAAGAGATCTGTTCGTCGGAAGAGTTCGGATCCGGCCTCCAGGGCGTCGTCGCGGCGCGGAGGAAGCAGCTCACGGGCATCGTGAACGGCGTGGACTACACGCAGTGGGACCCGATCGTCGACGAGCATATCCCCCACCGGTACGATGTGCGATCGCTGGACATGAAGGTGGGAAACAAGAAGGCGCTGCTGGACAAGATGGGGCTGCCGTTCGACGAGCACATTCCCGTCATCGGGATGATCTCGCGTCTCGCAGACCAGAAGGGGTTCGACATCCTGGGCGAGGTGCTGGACGAGTTCCTGAAGCTCGATCTGCAGTTCGTGGTCCTGGGGACCGGCGACAAGAAGTACCACGACATGTTCGAACGCGCGGCGAAGAAGCACCCCACGAAGATGGCCGTGGCGCTGACGTTCAACAACAGCCTCGCGCACCTGATCGAGGCCGGCGCCGACATGTTCCTGATGCCGTCCCGGTACGAGCCCTGCGGGCTCAACCAGATCTACAGCCTCCGCTACGGGACCGTGCCGATCGTCCGCGCCACGGGCGGGCTCGAGGACACGATCGATGACATCTCGGGCTCGTCGGGGACCGGGTTCAAGTTCACGGGGTATTCCGGCGCCGACCTGCTCAAGGCGGTGCAGCGCGCGCTGGTCGCCTTCGCCAACCAGTCGACCTGGAAGAAGCTGATGAGGGCGGGGATGGCGAAGGACTTCTCCTGGGAAGCTTCCGCGAAGAAATACCTGCAGGTGTACAGGAGCCTCGCAAGGAAGTGACCGCTCGCCGCGCCGCCGTCTTTCTGGACAGGGACGGCACCATCAATGAAGAAGTAGATTTCGTCAGGACCCCGGCGGAGCTCGTGCTCATCCCGGGCGCCGCGGCTGCTGTGCGCCGTCTCAACGACGCGGGACTGGTCAGTTGCGTGATCTCCAACCAGTCGGGCGTCGCGCGGGGATTCTACACCGAGGCCGAGCTTGTCGGAATCCACGCGAAACTCGAGCGCGACCTTGCAGAGGCCGGTGGCCGGATCGATCGCATCTATTACTGCCCCCATCATCCCACGAAGGGACTTCCCCCGTACGATGTCGTATGCGAGTGCCGGAAGCCTGCGCCCGGCATGCTGCTCAAGGGAGCGCGCGAGTTCGATGTCGACCTCTCCCGGTCTTTCGTCGTCGGCGACCGCGACGTCGACATCCAGGTCGGGAAGGCCGTCGGCGCCTACGCGATTCTCGTCCTGACCGGCTACGGGCAGAAGACCCGCGAAGAGATCGCCGGGACGGACATCGTTCCAGATTACGTAGCGTCGGATCTAGCTGGCGCCGTCATGCACATCCTCCAGAAATATGACCATCGCTGATAGCATGCCCGGCGTGCGCCGGTTAATCCCCGTTCTTGCCATCGTCGCGGCGGCATGCCTGTCCATCACGGGCTGCAGCAAGGAGCCCGGCGAAGCCGAGTCGCTGGTCGGCTCGCTCCCGGTGGACTCGTTCGATATCCGGGACACCACCATCGTAGCAGATTCCTCGTGGAGCGCCAGGCGCTACATCCCGATGAACAGCACGGTGAACCTCCTCGGCCGGACGTTCGAGGGGTACCAGGCCATCAGCATGGTGCAGTTCTATAATATCCCTAGTCGCGACACGATCCTCGTTGAATCGGCCACACTCACCCTGACGGCGGTGACCTGGTACGGGGATTCCTCCGGGACGCTCGGAATCACCGCGCATCGCATCGAGCGCGGCTGGAATCCCGATGCGGTGACATGGGACTCGGTGCAGACTGGCTTCTATGAGGCGGGCGTGGAGCGGGGCTCGTACTCCGGCGGGGCGGGACCCGACACGCAGTCCATTGTGATCTCCCTCGATACCGCCATGGTCCGCCAGTGGTGCCGCCGGCTCGCCACCGACGCCGTGCCGAACTACGGCGTCGCCCTCGTGCCGACCCCGGGCAGCATCATCGCGCGAGGCATCGGAACTTTTACCACCGACTCGGTCTCCTACTGGCCGACGCTGCGCGTGATGGCCGTGAACGTCGCCGGCACGAAGCGCGACACCTCCACGTACACGGGCGGCATCGATTCGTTCGTGGGCAATCAGGACAACGTCGCGCAGGATCCGTCGCTGCTCTACCTGATGGCCGGCGTGGCGTACCGCTCGCAAGTGCACTTCCCGATGACAAGCATCCCGCGCGGCGCCATCATCAATGCCGCCAGGATGGAACTCGCATTCAATGACGGGGGGTCGAACCTGAGCAGGTTCGTGAAGGTGCGCGTCGTGTCCGCCCAGCTCCTGGTGGGAGGATCCGAGATCACCTCCACGTCCGAGTCCGAGGTGTCCGGCGCGTACGGGTATCCGGATTCCGGTTCGACGGTCCACTACTCCTTCGACGCGCGCCACCTTGCCCAGGCGTGGGTGCGCGGCCCGAACTACGGCGCGCTGCTGCGGACCGTGAACAGCGCCGAGACCCGGAGCATCGACCGGTACGTCTTCCACAATGAGCGGAGCGCCGATCCGGCACTGCGGCCGCGACTCCACGTGACGTACTCGGTTCCGAAGCAGGGAGGCTCGCAATGAAGCCCCGGGCACTCGCCTTCCTGCTCCTCGCCGCCCTGACGGCGGACCTGTCGCACGCGCAGAGCGGAGGTTCGGCCTACTCTCTCTTCGGCATCGGCGACCTGCGCTACTACCCGAGCGTCAGAAGCCTCGGGATGGGATCGACCGGGCTCAGCCTGCAGTCGCCATACACGATCAACGCCGCCAACCCGGCGGCATGGGCGCGCATTGCTCAGACGCGGCTTGAAGCCGGCCTCTACTACGAAGGGTACAACTCCACTGATGGCGACCGCACGCGGTACCTCGGGGGCGTCGGGTTCTCCGGCGGCATGCTCGCCATCCCCCTGTCGACAGACCGCGGCATCGTGCTCGTCGGCGGGTTCAATCCGTACGCCAGCTCGGACTACGACGTCACAACCCGGCAATCGTACTCCTCGTCGACCGATTCGACCTCATTCCTCGTTAGGCAGGTCGAGGACGGACGGATCTCGCAGGCGCAGATCGGGCTCTCGTGGGCGCCGCTCCCCGACTTCACTGTGGGCGCGGCGTTTCTCTTCCGGTTCGGCAAGTACACGAAGACGCTCGAGCAATCGGCCACGGAGACCGGCTATGCAGGCGGCACGATGACGCAGGAGACATCGTTGCGAGGAACGGCCCTTAGCGTGGGCGCGCAACTGGAGAGCCTCGGAAGAATCGCCCCGTCGCTCGCACCCTTCTCCCTGGGGGTAGCGTTCACCTCGGGCGGCAACCTCTCGTTCTCTGTCGACCGGCTGTTCGCGTACGCCGCGGAAAAGGACACGATTGAGACGTTCGATTCTTCGACGAAACTCCCGATCACCATCGGCGTCGGGATCGGCTACCAGTTGAGCCCCCGCTGGGTCGCCGCGCTGGACGTCGTGCACCAGCCGTGGACCACGGTGCGCCTCGAAGGACGGCCGGTCAGCACATTGAAGAACGGCACGCGGTTCGGGCTGGGCCTCGAGCACGCCGGATCACGGGAGCTCAACGCCTCGTGGATCGACAGGTGCGCCTACCGGTTGGGCGGATCGTATTCGTCCACGTACCTGAACGTCAACGGCACATCGATCGACGAGTGGTCTCTCTCCGCCGGCGCCACGATCCCTTTGAGCGGCGAGAATCGTATCGCGTTCGCCTTCGAAGGCGGCCAACGCGGGACCATCGCCCAGGGGCTCATCAAGGACACTATTATACGGTTCCACGTGGCCCTTCTGGTCAGCGAACTCTGGTTTACCCGTCCCGAGGAAGATTAGACATGAGACACCTGCAGCAGTACGATCCCGAAGTGTTCGATGCGGTGCGTCGCGAGACCCACCGGCAGAACACCAAGCTCGAGCTGATTGCGTCCGAGAACTTCGTGAGCAGCGCCGTGCTCGAGGCGCTCGGATCGCCCCTCACGAACAAGTACGCGGAAGGGTACCCCGGCAAGCGGTACTACGGCGGCTGCGAATTCGTGGACATGGCCGAAGACCTCGCCCGGGACAGGGTGAAAGCCCTCTTTGGCGCCGCGTACGCCAACGTCCAGCCCCATTCCGGCTCGCAGGCCAACATGGCCGTCTACTTCAGCTTCGTGAAGCCGGGCGACACGCTCATGGGGATGAACCTCGCGCACGGCGGCCACCTGACGCACGGCTCGCCCGTGAATTTCTCGGGCCAGCTCTACCGCTTCGTCTCCTACGGCGTGGATCACGAAACGGGATACATCGATTTCAATGACGTCGAGGCCACCGCAAAGCGCGAAAAACCGAAGATGATCACCGTCGGGGCCAGCGCCTACTCGCGGAACATCGACTACAAGGCGTTCCGCGAGATCGCCGATCGCGTCGGGGCGTTCCTCTTCGCCGACATCGCGCACCCGGCCGGGCTGATCGCCACGAAGCTGCTGAACGATCCGCTCCCCCACTGTCACGCAGTCACGTCCACGACCCACAAGACACTCCGCGGGCCGCGCGGCGGACTGATCCTGATGGGACAGGACTACGACAACCCGTTCGGGCTCACCGCGCCGAAATCGGGCCGCACCAGGAAGATGTCCGAGCTGCTGGACTCGATGGTGATCCCGGGGGTTCAGGGCGGACCGCTCATGCACGTGATCGCGGCGAAAGCCGTGGCGTTCAGGGAAGCCCTCGAGCCTGGCTTCAGGTCGTACGGCATGCAGGTCATCACAAATGCGCAGCGCCTCGCGGCGCGGCTCCAGTCGTACGGATACCACATCGTCTCGGGCGGAACAGACAACCACCTCTTCCTGGTCGATCTCCGGAACAAGGGGCTCACGGGGAAGGAGGCGCAGGAGGCTCTGGACCTGGCAGGCATCACGGTGAACAAGAACGGCGTTCCGTTCGACGACAAGAGCCCGCTGATCACGAGCGGCATCCGGATCGGCACCCCCGCGCTGACCACAAGGGGGATGAAGGAAGCGGAGATGGACCGGGTGGGCGACTTCATCCACGAGGTCCTTCAGGCTCCAGCAGACAAGGCCGTCGCCTCGCGCGTTGCGGCCGAGGTGGAGCGATTCTGCGGCGGCTTCCCGTTGTATCCCGAACTGGCCCGGGGCTGAGGCATTCAGGACCGCATGGCGAAAGAGCCCGTCACGGCCGAAATGGGGTTCTTCGATCACCTCGAGGAGCTGCGGTGGCGCATCATCAAGGCGCTGATCGGGGTCGTCCTCGGCATGATCTTGTGCTGGATCTTCATCGATCCGCTCGTCAACGAGTTCCTGCTCCGGCCCATCGTTGAAATCAACCGGAACCTCGCGCCCGGCCAGCAGCCGATCAAGCTGCAAAACCTCAAGCCGTTCGGTCAGGTCTTCCTGTATATGGAAGTCGCGATCGCCGGCGGCGTCATCCTGAGCATCCCCAACCTGCTGTATCAGCTCTGGGCGTTTATCGCACCCGGGCTGCTCCCGCACGAACGGCGGTACATCCGCTCGATCGTCGCCTTCTCTTCGATCTGTTTCCTGACCGGCATCGCCTTCGCGTACTTCGTCATGCATCCCGTCGGCAATGACACTTCTTCGCCAGCTTCGGCACGGCGGAAATCGAGAACAATCTCGCGATCAGCGAGTACATGAGCTTCATCATCAGCATCATGCTGGCAGCCGGCGTGGTGTTCGAGCTCCCGATGGTCTCCTGGTTCCTCTCCCGCCTCGGTATCCTCACCCCGGCGTTCATGCGGAAATACCGCAGGCATTCCATCGTGATCATCTTCATCCTCGCCGCGGTCCTCACTCCCGGCACGGACCCGGTCAGCCAGATCCTCCTGGGCATCCCGCTGATGGTCCTGTACGAAATCAGCATCTGGGTCTCCGCAGGGGCCGCACGCGCGAGACAGAAGTCGGAGCTGGCAAAGGCGGCGTCGGAAGAGGCGGGATCATGAGAGAAGCGGGAACGGTCGCGGACCTGAAAGATATCACCCGCCCGGTGCAGCATCACCTGGAGCGGTTCGAGAGGGTGTTCCGCGAGGCGATGCGCTCCAAAGTCCCGCTTGTGGATCTGGTGATCCGGTACGTCGTCCGCCAGAAAGGAAAGCGCGTCCGCCCGATACTCGTCATGCTGACCGCCGACGTCTGCGGCGGGGTGAACGAGCGAGACGTACCGCGGGGCGACACTGGTGGAGATCCTGCACACCGCGACGCTCGTGCACGACGACGTGGTGGACGATGCGGATACGCGGCGCGGTTTCCCGTCCATCAACGCGGTCTGGAAGAACAAGATCGCCGTCCTGATGGGCGACTATCTGCTCTCCCGCGGACTGCTCCTGTCGCTCGAGACACAACGACTTTCGGATTCCTCCAGATCACATCCTCCTCCGTCCGCCGGATGAGCGAGGGGGAAATCCACCAGATCCAGAAGAGCAGGAAACTGAACATCGACGAGGAGGGCTACCTCCGGATCATCGGCGACAAGACCGCATCATTGCTGTCGACCTGCTGCGAAATCGGTGCGACGAGCGCGACGGACGACCCGGACAAGGCGCGGCGCCTGCGCGAGTACGGGGAGAACGTGGGGATGGCGTTTCAGATCCGCGACGACCTGCTGGACTACATCGGCCGTGCGAGCATCACAGGAAAGCCTGTGGGACGTGACGTCAGCGAGCGGAAGCTCACGCTTCCCCTCATCTACGCCCTTCGGGAGGCGTCGGCGCGCGACCGGGCCGACATGCTCGGCATGATCAAGAAAGGCGGGAAGAAGATGGACGTGCGGCGCGTGCTGGAATTTGTCCGGGCCCACGGGGGCCTCGACTACGCAGCCGGGCGCGCGCGCATGTATGCAGGCCTCGCCACGGAGTGCCTCGCTCCGTTCCCTCCGAGCCCGGCCCGCGAGTCCCTCGAGGCCTTTGCGCAGTTCGTGGTGGAGCGGAATCGCTAGTGCCCCGCCAGCGATCCGGTCCCACGCAGCGTTCGAAACGGCACTAATTCTCGACCGTCGGCCTGACGGTCAGCACCGGGCAGTGCGCCTTTCGGACGATCCGCTCGGCGGTGCTCCCGAACAGCATGTGCTCGACACCGCTGTGCCCGTGCGTGGCGACGACGATCAGGTCAACGCCCCTCTCTTCAGCCTCGGCCAGGATTTCCTTCGACGGGGTGCCGGTCCGGACCGTCGATGACGCCGGGACGCGATCCCCGATCTCGTTCTCGATCAGTTCCGCAAGCTCCTCCGCCCCCTTCTGCCGCAATTCATCCTCCACGCCTGGCAGCACTACCTGTCCGAATCCCAGATCCGCCGGATACACGGTCGGCTCCACGACATAGATCAGGCGAAGCGAGGCCCCCGACTGCGCCGCGAGCGGCACGGCGTACTTGAGGGCTTTCTTGGAGTGGACAGAGAAGTCGATGGGGACGAGAATCGATTTGATGGCCAGCGACTGGATGGCCCGCTGAGCCCTGGCCTTCCCGGGTTCCGGCCGTTGGCGAGCTGGTTTCGGCGTGCTGCGCTGCGCCGCCTGACCCGGACGCATTCGCTTTTTCATAGATGCACCCTCCTCTAGAGAAGTTATTTCCGCTGGCAGAGGTCCTCCCACTGGCCGGGGAGCACCAGGTGCGGAACCGTCAGATCCAGCGGAGCCAGCCCCGTGTGTCCTCTCCCCCCCTCACAACGTCAAAGAACGCCTTCTGAAGCGACCGGGTCACCGGACCTGGCTTCCCATCGCCGACCGGCACACGGTCCACGCTCTTCACGGGCGTAACCTCCACGGCCGTGCCGGTGAAGAAGATCTCGTCTGCTATATATAACATTTCCCGGGGAACATTCATTTCCACCAGCTCGTAACCAGCTTCCCTGGCGAGCTGTATGATAGACTGCCGCGTGATGCCCGGAAGGAGCGACGATGAGAGTGCGGGCGTGTAGATGACGCCGTCCCTGATGATGAAGATGTTCTCCCCGCTCCCCTCGCTGACGTACCCGTTCACGTCCAGCGCGATCGCCTCCCCGAACCCGGCCTCGAGTGCCTCGATCTTCATCATCCCCGACAGCACGTAATTCCCCCCTGCCTTTGCCATGGCGGGAAGCGTGTTCGGTGCCGGCCGGTTCCAGGTGGAGATGCACACGTCGATGCCGTCCGTCAGGGCATTCTGTCCGAGATACACCCCCCACTCCCAGACCGCGATGGCGACGTCCACCGGACAGCCGAGCGGATTCAAACCGACTTCGCCGTACCCGCGGTACACGACCGGGCGGATGTAGCAGGCCTTGAGCTTGTTGGCGTGGACCGTGGCGATGACGGCCTCCTCCAGCTGCTGCTCCGTGTAGGGGACCTGCGTTTTGTAGATCTTCGCCGATTCGACGAGACGCCGCATATGGCGGTCCAGCCGAAAGATGGCGGATCCCTTCGCGGTCGCGTAGCACCGGATGCCTTCGTACCAGCTCGATCCGTAGTGAACGACGTGGGACATGATGTGAATCCTGGCGTCATCCCAGTTCACCAGGGTTCCGTTCATCCAGATCTTGTCGGTTTTCTTGACGGGCATGGGAAGCGGCTTCCTCGAGATGGCAGGTCGATCAGGCTAACGCTTTCTGGTACAGGCGATATCGTTTCGTAAGCACACCGTTCATCAGTTGTGCGCCCCGGTTCATCATCACGTTGTCTTCCAGGACCCAGCTCGCTTCGCCGACGGGATAGCCGTTCTCGACGCATCGCACGCCGGTTTCGTAGAAGAGCAGCCCCCCGATGCCGGAGTTCAGGTACTCGGGAATCACGCCCAGGATCACGATCCGCACCTCGTTGATCTTTTTCCGGTTCAACAGCAGGCGGATGCGCCCCGGGAATCAGCCAGCCCTTCCTGTTCTTGATGAGCACCTGGTTGATGTCCGGAAGCGTCATGCCAAAGCCCACAGGCTTCCCCTTGACCTCCGCAATGATCACGATGTCGGGGTCGACGATGGCCTTCAGGTCCCCGGCCGCGTAGTTGAACTCGTCCTCCGTCATCGGGACCTCGCCCCAGTTCCGTTCCCATCCGCGCGAGTATAGGTCTCGAATAGTCCGGACTTCGTTCTTGAAATTCTTCATGTCCAGCGTGCGGACGACAAGCCCTTCCCGATCCCGCACGATCTTGGCGACACGTTTCAGCTTGTCGGTAAACACCGTCTTGCTGCTCACTTCATAGGCGTACAGGTCCTTGACCTTCTGGAGCCCGTACCCTTCGATGAGGCCGGCGTAGTACGGGGGGTTATAAGGCATCAGAACCATGGGTGGGCGGTCGAAGCCCTCGACGAGGAGTCCGTACTCGTCGTTCACGGAGGGGCTTGCCGGACCGCGCATCGCTGTCACGGCCTGCGTCTTCAGCCACGCGGCCGCAGCGTCGAACAACGCGTCAGCGACCGGCTGTTCGTTCACACATTCGAAGAACCCGAAGAACCCGATGTTCTCGTTGTGTTCGCGGTTATGATTGTCGTTGACGATGGCGCCGATGCGGCCGACGACCTTACCCTCCCGCTCGGCAAGGAAGAGCTCCATCCGCGCATGCTTGTAGAAGGGGTTCTTCCGACGGTCGATGAGCTTCTTCCGGTCCATGATCAGCGGAGGGACCCAGTGCAGGTTCCCTTCATAGAACAGCCACTGGGCCTTGATGAAGCGGAGTTCGTCCGCAGCAGAAGTGACCGGTCGGATGGTGAGGATGCTCATGGGGAGAGCTGCCCTTCCGTTGTCAGGGGAGTCGATGCCCCGGCCCGAGGGCCCGGGGTCGTGTGTGGGGAGTGCCGGGGAGCCCGGCGGAGTCCAGCGTCGTTCAGCGAGGGCTACGAAATGATGCCGAGCCGCTTTCCGACGGTTTCAAAAACCTCGAGGATCTTGTCAAGATGATGGTCCTCGTGCGTGGCCATGTAGCTCGTCCGGAGCATCGCCATTCCGGGAGGCACACCCGGGCTGACGAACGCATTCACGAACACGCCTGCATCGAACACCTGGCGCCAGAACACGAACGTCTTGACGTCCTCGCCGATAATGACGGGGACGATGGCGGTCGGTTCCTCGATGACGTTGAATCCCAGCGCCTTGAATCCCTTGCGCATCTTGTCGGCGTTGGCGATCAGCCTGTGCATGCGCTCCGGCTCTTTCTCCATGATCGCGAGCGCGGCGAGCGCGGCTGCCACGGACGCAGGCGTCGGGCTGGCGCTGAAGATCAGGGCAGGCGCGTGATGCTTGATGTAATTGATGACAGCTGTGTCGCCGACCACGAAGCCGCCGAGGGAGGAGAACGTCTTGCTGAACGTCCCCATGGTCATGTCGACCTCTTTCTCGAGGCCGTAATGGCTTGCGGTCCCGCGCCCTCCCTTTCCGATCACGCCGGTCGAATGAGCGTCGTCGATGAGGATCCTTGCGTTGTGTTTGCGCGCGCTCTCGACGAGCTTCGGAAGGTTTACGATCATACCGGTGGTGCTGAAGACGCCGTCCGACACGATCAGCTTCGCCGCCTCGGCAGGGAGCTTTGTGAGGACCTTCTCCAGATCCTCCATGTCGTTATGCTTGTACCGGACGAAGTCCGCGAACGCACCCTTCGCCATGAGGTTGCCGGCCACGATGCATGCGTGATTGTCGCGGTCTGAAACGACGTAGTCCCCCTTCTGCACGAGGGTCGGGATAATCCCCTGTGCCGTCTGATAACCTGTGCTGAAGAGGAGGCACGCCTCGCGCCCGAAGAACCCCGCGAGACGGGATTCCAGCTCAATGTGCAGATCCAGCGTCCCTGTCAGGTACCGGGAGCCAGAGCAGCCCGTCCCGTACTTCTTGATCGCCAGGACCGCTGCTTCCTTGACCCTCGGGTCCGCCGTAAGCCCGAGATAGTTGTTCGAGCCCGCCATGATGATCTTTCGACCCTCGATCGTCACCACAGGACCCTCGTTTTCTTCGATCGGCCGGAAGTAGGGGTAGAAACCCTGAGCCTTGATCTCATCGGCACGCGTGAAGGCCCGGCACTTCTGGAACAGATCGACGGGGGCTTTCTTGGCTGCTGGCTTGGAATGGGATGATGGGTGCGAGTGGGCGGAGCTGTCGGCGGACATGGTTCTCTCGGAGTCGGGTAAAATGCCCGCGGAGCGGCGGGTTTGTAATAGTGAAGCGAATTTAATATAGTTTAGACCGTCCATAAAGTCAACGAAGAGACCATGAGATCACTCGTCACAGGGGCAACGGGCTTCATTGGAAGCCATCTTGTCGAGCTTCTTCTCTCCAGGGGGCACACTGTCCGTGTCCTTCTCCGAAGAACCAGCTCGCTTGAGTGGCTCAAAGGGCTTCCAATCGAGATGTTTTACGGAGATCTGTTTGACATGGGGGCGATGGAAAAGGCCGTCAGCGGGGTGGATTACGTCTATCACTCGGCGGGACTGACGAAGGCCAAGACGCCGGAGGATTATTATAGAGCGAACCAGGAAGGGACCAGAAACCTGCTGAATGCAGCCCTTTCGAAGGCGCCGCAGATACGTCGGTTCGTGCACATCAGCAGCCAGGCTGCAGCCGGCCCCAGCCCGACGTCCGCGCCCATCAACGAGGGTTTCCCTCCCCATCCGCTCACGACATACGGGCGGAGCAAGCGCAAGGCGGAGGAAGAGGTTCTTGCGGTGGCGTCGAGATTGCCGGTCACGATCTGCAGGCCTCCCGCAGTATATGGCCCGAGGGACAAGGACGTGTTTGAGTTCTTCAATACGTACAAGAAGGGCCTTCAGCCAATTGTGGGATTCTCTGAGAAATACGTCAGTCTTGTGCACGTGACCGATCTCGTACGCGGGTTCGTTCTGGCGGGAGAATGCGAAAAGGCCAAAGGGCAAATCTACTACATTTCGAGCGACCGGGCGTACGGCTGGAAGGAGGTGGGCGAGGCGACAAGGGCTGCGATGGGCAGAGGTGCGATCCGCGTGCGCATTCCCGAGCCGTTGGTATACGTGATTTCGGCGTTTGCCGAAATTGGCGCGAAATTCAGTTCGAAACCTGCGTTGATCAATCTGGAGAAGGCGAAGGACATGGTGCAGAATTACTGGACGTGTGATTCATCGAAGGCGTTGAGGGATTTCGGATACAAGCAGGAGATTTCGCTCGAGGAAGGGATTCGCGGGACGGTGGAGTGGTACAAGAAGCACGGGTGGTTGTAGAACAACGCACACGCCCGCATGGATCGTATGTTGCGAGATGCACGTTGCCAGGGTGACCCGATTTGACTTTGATGGGCGGGAGGCTTATATTGTAATGCTGTGACACCGCGGGGTGGAGCAATTGGTAGCTCGTCGGGCTCATAACCCGAAGGTTGCAGGTTCAAGTCCTGTCCCCGCTACTCGATAACCCTGCAACTTGCGTTGCAGGGTTTGTTTTTGAGGGGTGGCGTTCCACCCCGTGATTCGCTAAACCTGCAACTCCGGCTGCAGGTTCTTTCTGTGAACAGCTCTCGAGTTCGGCGCTAACTGCGGAACCCTCGTACGGCGATCTGAATGACCCCCCTGTCCTTGTCGATCACGACCTCGGAAACGCACTTCCGCAAAAGGACTTCATTCATCGGCAGGGGCCGCGGCGAAGAGTTCGTCGAATTGACGGATGAATCTGACGATGTGATCGCCGTCGTGCGAAGATCGGCGCGGCGCAGGTCCATTTTCCGGAGCTCAGCCATCCTTCCGTCAGCTTCTCGACCTCTTCGGAAATTGGGTGCTCTTCAAAAGGATCTCCATAGCCGATCCACCGGCGCCCTGTTAACCGCGTAAGGGGGATTAATTCCATCTGACCTCTGAAACGCCGACATTTCTCTCTGGCAGGCAGTTCCTCTCACTCCCAGAGCAGACATGGTCCTCTTCCTGGCCTCCCTCCTCCGCCTCTTTCTCCGTGCATTCGGTTCAAGAAGCGCTATCCTCTCTGAGAACGCCGTGCTCAAGAAGGAAAACGAGATCCTCTTGCGGAAAGTCGGCAAGAAACGGGTTCGTTTCAGCTTCTACGACCGGTTCTTCTTCGTCGTCCTGAATCGGGCATCTGACGTCAAGGACCGACTGACACTGGTTAAGCCGGAAACGGTGCTTGGCTGGCAACGGACCCTCATTCGGCGGTTCTGGACATTTGAACACCGGTCCGCCAGGAGGGGTCGAAAGCCTGTCGACGCTGAGATCAAGAACCTGATCCTGTCCATGAAGAACGACAACCTGCTCTGGGGCGTGAAGAGGATTCAGGGCGAACTGTTGAAACTCGATATCTCCTTGAGCACAAAGACAATCCGCAAGATTCTTCAGTCCTTCAGGCGGCGCGGAAGATCCACAGGTCTCTCACCTGGAAGAAGTTCCTGGAGACCCAGATACAGTCCATTTACGCGATGGACTTCCTGACGGTCGATACGATGCTGGGGAGACGGTTCACGTCTTCGCGGTCATCTCGCACAAAACACGTGAGATCGTCCGGTTTGCCGTCACGGAGAACCCGACCCGGGAATTTGTCCGCCAGCAGTTGATCCGATTCAGCGAACGCATGGCCAGCACAGCATATCTGATTCATGACAATGCGCCAATGTTCAATATCGACTTCCTGGCCTACAATCTGGTCTCGATCAATACCGCAGTGGAAGCGCCGAACATGAACAGCATCATAGAGCGGTTCTTCAGGACCGTGAGGAGAGAGGCCCTGGACAATTTCCTATTGCTTGGCAGGGCTCAGATTCAGGGGATTCTGGAGGAGTACGTCGCCTTCTACAACACCCAGCGACCGCATCAGGGGATCCAGCAGCAGATCCCGAAGCCTGGTGAAGCAGAGAGTGTCGAGGTCCACGATATTCCCCAGGGAGGTTCATAACTATTCCCCACCTGTTGTCGTGATTGAGCGTTAGTATACAACCCTGGTTTCGGGTTGTCAAGCGTTTGGAGTTGGAGGCGATCGGGGCATGTGATCGGTTGTGATGTGGTCGTGTTCACTCGTCGATTTTTGGTGCAAGCTTCTTCCGGTAGGACTGTCCTTTGATGATGATCTGGTGAGATGTGTGGGCCAGCCGGTCCATGATAGCGTTGGCGATGACGGGATCGGGGAAGAGCTTGAGCCAGTCGGTCATGGCGCGGTTGGAGGTGAGGATGATGGACTTCTGTCCGAAGCGTTCATCGACGATGGCGTAGAAGCGTTCGGCTGACTGCTGGTCGATGGACTTGAAGCCGAAGTCGTCGATGACCAGGAGATCGAGACGGAGGAGTTTCTTCATGATGAGATGCAGGCGGTTGTGGAGGTCGGCCGCGGCAAGATCGGCAAAGAGTTGGTGGAAGCTGTAGAAGCCGACGGAGAAGAGCTTTCGGCAGGCGGCATGGGCGAGGGCCTTGGCCAGATGCGTTTTGCCGGTGCCGGTGGGACCCAGCAGAAAGACTCCCTCGCCCCGCTCGATGAAGCGGCAGGTGGCCAAGGATTTGATGAGCTTGGCGTTGACTGAAGGATTGAAGGAGAAGTCGAAGGTTTCGACGGTTTTCTCGGCCCCGAGGGCGGCATGGTGGAGGAGCCGCAGGATGCGGCGATTGGTCCGCAGGTCGAGTTCGTCGGTGAGGATCATGGAGAGGAACTCGGCGTAGGAGAGGTCATTGCCTTCGGCTTCGCGGAGGCGGGCTTCCAGGTTCTCGCGCATGCCGGGGAGCTTCAGGACTCGGAGTTGATGGATGATCTGATCGTTCATGAGAAGGAAGCGTCCTTTCGGATGAAGTAGGTGATGTCGCGGACGAAGGAAAGGGTCTCCTCGGACAGTGGAAGTGGTTCACTCGCCTGCGCTTGAAGGCGGAGTTTTCCGAGGAGCTCACGGAAGAGCCGCGGGTGCAGGTTGAGGTGGTGTTCCAGGGCAAAGGCCGCAGCGCGGTCAACCAGGGAGGCGTCCTCCTTCTCTGCGATTGCCACAAGTCCGAGCGCCCGGCGCAGGTTGATGAAGGCGTGGACTTCGAGCAGATCGCGGATGATTCGGTGGAAGTGAGGACTGATCCTCTGGGCTCGTTCCAGGAGCCCCTTCTGGAGTCCTGAGTCCAGTGCCGCACGAACGTTTTCGGGGAAGTGGGTGTAGTCGGTGTGGCGGTAGTGCCGGTCGATGACGTGTTGGGCGACGAGTTCCTCGTTGTAGAAGACTTTCAGGAGATGTTCGCTGGCCCGGACCCAGACTTTCCGGCCGACGTAGGGATGGGGCACCGAGTAGGCCTTCCCGTTGTACTGGATGTAGTGGTCGGCGTGGACGGTGGCTATTTTCCACTCGACGGGTTCGAACGCTTGCTGGGGTAGGGCCTTCAGTGCAGGCCGTTCTTTCTCACAAAAGACGACAAAGGGCTGCTCACGCGTCGTGCCGTGTTTTCTCTGGCCGTATTCGTCACGGCACCAGTGAGAGGCCAGACCGTTGAGTTCACCGAGACTGGCCGTGGGGTTGAGCACCATGATTTTACGGACAGCCTGACGAACGGTACGGACATCGCGTTCGACTTTCCCTTTGTCCTTCGGAGCCTTGATGCGGGCTGGATCGACGAAGATGTCGTAGTGCTCGGCGAGCTCCTGGTAGGAGCGGTTCAATCGGGGATCATAGAGATCTGGCTTGATGACGCCCGCCTTCAAGTTATCGAGGACGATGCGTTTCGGGACACCCCCGAAGTACTCGAACATCCGGGCGTGGGAGGAGGCAAAGCTCTTCTGATCCTGGGTGAAGACGAGCTCGATGTACTTGTGCCGGCTGTGGGAGAGCGTCCCGATGAAGGCGTACAGGACTCGGCGGTGTTCCCGCAACCGGTCGTACCAGAGTCCGATCCGGCAGTAATCGATCTGGATCTCTGTGCCGGGTTCGACTTCGATGCGGCAGGTCGTGGTCCTGCCGCCAGGCGTGATCTGGTGGGCGAGGGCAAAACGCTTGAATGAGCTGTAGCTGACCCGTCCCCGGAGGCCATGGCGTTCCAGGAGGATGTCGAAGGCGTCTTTGGGTGTCACGGGTAGATCTCGGTCGCCCACCAGGGTCTCGAGTTCTTCCCGGTACTGTTCCAGAAGGGTTTGGGCTCCGGGCGTTCGGCCGCCACAGCCGTCCATCTCGCCAAGGAGGCAGAGGACATCCTCTCTGGCCGGCAACGGGCTGTCCAGTGAGAGACCTTTACGTACTGCAAAGTGGATATAGCGCCTGACTGTCTTACGGTCATAGCCCAGAGCCTGAGCGATCTTTGAGATGCTGTGCCGGTCGTGCCAGCGACGGAGTACTTCCCATACGTCCATGGTGCTGATCTCGCGAAAAGCCACTGTGTGCCCTCCTCGTCGGGTGATGGAGACTCGATCTGAGCACAAAATGGCACTGCTGAGCGGATCTGCAACAGGGTGGGGAAAGGTTTTGGACCTGGGTGGGGAAAGGTTCTGACCCTGCCTGGGGAATGGTTTTGACCCTGGCTTGGGGAATCCTTTTGACCCTACCCTGGGGAAAGGTTTTGGACCTGACTGGGGAAAGCTATTGGACCTCTACAGAGAGGACGGCGGGTCCCATCTGCAAGACTCCCGTGCTCGGCGGATTACACCACCACTACTTCAGCAAGCTGCGTGATGTACGGAATAAATCCCCCCTTCGAGATGTGCGCGCCAATATTTCCAGCTGCTTTCTCAGATACACGATCTCGAGCTGGAGTTGAATCCTTGATTTGAGGAATCGGAGACAAAACGATAGGAAGGACCGGGTCATTTTACCTTTTGCCCTGTTGGTTCACGCAGGACAAAAGTATCGATTTCGCGACGCATTCACTATTCTGTCCGCGGATGGAGTTTTGAAGAGGCACACCGGTGCAGGTGCAAGTCGGAACGATGCAATAACAGAAGTATAGCCTTAACCGCGAGCAATCCTCGACATTGTATCACACGACGGCTACTTCATCAGCAGTGCCTTCCTCACCTCAATATGGTTCCCCGCTTGAAGCCTGTAGAGATAGACTCCGCTTGGAAGTCGTGATGCATCGAATTTCACATCATGGTATCCCGCCTCCATCTCCCCGTTCACCAGCGTCGCGACCTGCTGGCCTAGCGTGTTGAAGACAGTCAGCGACACATGCGACCGCACCGGCAATCCGTACCTGATCGTCGTGCTTGGATTGAACGGGTTGGGGTAGTTCGGTTCCAGCCGATATCCCTCTTTGTTGCTTTCATCCACAAGGGCACCCCGCTGCAATTCCGACGTTCCGTCGGATTCATATCTGTAGACGTGTCCGAGACTTGCCATTATCCCTGGCATATCATCGCCCACACCCGTAACAGAAGGGCGTATTGCCAGTGCCCTGCCCTGCAGTGAACTCTGAATACCGCTGGCGGCCATGCTGATTTCATAGAGCTCGCTTGTTGTATTCGTGCTCTTCACAATCGCGCGGTTGTCGATGTTCTTGAGCACGAGACCTGTATTGACGTCATATAGAAGAAAGGTGAGCACAGCACCTGATGCCGCGAGAATATCTTCCGACTTCACCGTCCTGATGGCAAACCGAAGCTTCAAAGTGTCAGTCTCTTCGGGGAGCGGCAAAGGATTGTGTATCACCATATCTGAAGATGTCTTTAGAGGAAATGGTTTCTGAATCCGGCGGCGCATCAATAAAGGAAAGGAGTGTAATCGTCCCATCCTTCCTGACTATCTGCGGTTGGCTTAACTGCACAAGAATGCTTGCTACACTTGCAGGCTCGATGATATTGAGCTCGCGGGAATACTCGACGGCAGAGGGATCGGCTTTGCTAAGAGTCTCGCTTCCAATGCTAATGGTGTACGGACTGGTGGTGCCGGCCGTCCAAAGATACTTCGCACTGCTCGAGCCGACGGAGAGATGGGCGTAGTTCCCGGAAGACACGGTCGCTCGATTGGCCCAGACCCACGAGCCGCCACTATAAAGATACTGTATCTTTGAGAATCCTCCACTTGACGAGTTCTGAAACACCATCCGTGCATTGTCCGACGTGAGACCAGTGATTGAGGGGTTGTTCGCCGACTCGTATTGTATGACACTATACTGGCTGCCGAAATTCCCCGAAGACCCCTTCCGGTGGACGAGCACCGGTGTCGGGGGTGACATCAGCGTGGCTGCCCACGCTACATGGGCTGTGGTCGTGGAGGTTGAAGATACGGCGAGACTCGGGGTCTTGTGTTCTTGATAGCTCCCCGGTAGAACGCTTGAGAGATTCGTGAAGCCCGACCAGGTGCCGGTATTGAATGCAAACGAGCCGTAGTACAGCTGCGACGAATACCCCACATACGTTGAAAACGCAAGGTTGCATTTGTCCGCCGTCGGGCTGGCTACCGGGTAGAGAGCTGTTGTGGGACTGTTGAAATTCCCGTTCGTGTTTGGAATTGTGGCTGGCGAAGTCCAGGTAGCCATGTTATTGGTGGAACGGACGTACCTCAAACCGGAAGAGGTTCTGTAGACGACGGCAACCGATCCGGTGCTTACGTTATCGGAAACGGAAGGCAAGGGCCCTGGGCTGGCATAGGAGAAATTCGACTGTATTGCGACGATTGCGCTCCAGCTGGTCCCCCCGTTCGTACTGCGAGAGAACACGACATTGTAGTTCGATCCATTCGTCTGCTGCCAGACAACGATGACGGTCGGCCCCGGCCCCACCGTGATGCACGGGGCAAGACTTGTCGCCGTTCCATCGCTGAGTCGCTTTGTGTTACCCCAGCTCGTGCCATTGTCGGTGGAATTGCGATAGAAGATCTCTCCCCCGGTTATCGACCCGCTGGCAAAGACCTCGTGCAGCTTCCCTGATGACTCTCTGTAGAGCTTCCGCTGGCCGTTGAAGGCTGTTGCCTGGCTCGACGCTGACTTGTTGCTATTGGCCGAGCACAGAAGCGTTCCCTGATATGCATCAACACGTCCCCCATCCGTACCCGTATGTGAAATTCTGTCCTCCCATTCCGCTGACCTTGGTCGCCGCCGATGTCAAGACATCCTTCACCTGCTGCCAGGTGAGTGACGGATTGAGGGAGTGGAGAAGAGCCGCAATTGCTGCAACGTGGGGAGCGGCAGCTGATGTGCCAAAGAAAAGCGAATTCGGAGGAAAAGGATACCAAATACCCGACATCCCGATATAATGTTCACGCCATCGATTCCACACATCGTAGGTGTTGACCGGTCGACGAATGAAATCGGAGTGCCATAGGCGCTATAGGAATATATTCTCGAAGGACCATGGGAACTGTATGAGGCAACGGTTTCAGGGGTATTTCGCATTTATGGCTGCTACACTGATGCAAGAAGCTGCTGCTGCGTGTCCAATAATGCCACCGTCGGTTACATATTGGAGAGAGCTTGATCCAGAGGACCCAAAGGCAAGCAGCTTTCATCTCGCGGGGCATGTAGCCCCTGATGTGTTTCACACGAAGATAACATGTCAGTGGGGAATCGGTGTTGTTGGGAATCGACACGTACTCATACGCAATGCCGTACTCGTCCGGCCTCGGATGACTGCTGGTGCCTGACGCTATTACTGGGGATTCGGGGCTGCTGCCTGCAAATGCATACAGGTCATAGTCCTCCCAGGCCATATTGTATCTATTTGCCCACTGCAACGTAACCCGAAGCTCATCATGAGCGGCAACTGTGATTCGATTTGTCTCGTCAGTGGCTTGAAACTCAATCCAATCAGCCGTCCGCATCAGAGGAGAACCCGTCCCAGGTCCTGGCGCCTTGATTGCCACATGCCGAGACATAGGTGACACCCGCCGCGGCTGCGTCCTCTACGCCGACCGCAACGGCTCCATCTTCAAAGGCAGGTTCACTCAACCAATAGAAATCGTCAACCACTACCTTGCATCCAGCGTCCTTCAATTCTTGTATGCGATTGTATGATTCGTCTGGGGACGAACCGAAGTCATTGAAGTACAGCGAAGCTCCAGGAGCGAGATCATAGACTATTTCGGACAATGCCGTCCCCTCATCTCCAACGCGTGTGTCATGAAGAACATGGAAATCCCCTGCAGATCCCCTGCGTCCCTTGAGCTGGTCCAGTGGTTCACGCCGTCAGATATCACGCCGAGTTTTGTGTTCTGCCCGGTGACATTGAAGCTTGTCCGAGCGAGGTCCGCCTCCAAAATCGAATCCCCCACGCTGGTATATGAACGAACGGACAGAATCGGCTCTTGAACGCAAACAAAGCATCGAATATTGTCGTTATGCGACATCTCCTCAATGACATCGAAAGACAGGTAGCAGACAATTCTGCTGAATCGCGAATTCACGTATTCGACTCTCGCACCAGCCGATGTAAGTTGGTCTACGCTCTCCGAATTAATGGTCTTCATGTAGATCTCAAGATGAACATAGCCGGCATTGTCGATCTTTAGGGAACTGGTCGCGTACCGTTCCTTCACGTTGTGCTCCAAGGCATTTGCATTGGTTATCCCCTCCCTTCTCATTCTTACAATCGCGTCTAGCATCTTCATGTCGATCTTTCTGAGATGGGGCGGCAGATGGGCCAAAAGCATCGACAATTGCCTCGAGCTTAGGCGAATGATTTATAACTTCAACCAATGAGTCTGCACTTTGCCCATGGGCCAAGGACACGACTCCTAGCGTGCCAACCGCCCCAGTCAGCAAACAGGCGAATAGCATGTGCCCCATTCGATAGAAACTTCTTAGGTCCATACGGTCCTCCGGGGCTTTACGCCCGCCGAACAATCTCTAGCATGAGCTTCAGTTCCTGAGGCCTAGAGAAGAACCCCCACCGCTGGTCACGACAAGCACCAAAGCGAAATCAGCGGAGTTTTGATTGGTACCGAATTACCACCGGGCTCGTCACCCATCGTCCAAGGACCCAGAGCATGGTGGCGTCCCTGAAGTCCCCCCCCCCCGCTGCTGGGCGCGTCACGATGCGCCCGGTTCATCTTGTCAAGAGCATCTTCTTGACATCAGCACGCCCGTTGGCTGTCAGACGGTACATATATGCTCCGGTGGACAGGCGTGATCCATCAACATCCACCTTGTACGTCCCTGCAAACTGATACTCATTGGCCAACGTCAGGACCGTCCTACCAAGAGTGTCGTAAACTCTCAAGGTCACATAGCAGTTCGATGGTATTTCGTATCCTAAGGTTGTCATCGAATTGAAGGGATTGGGCAGTTTTGATCTAGGCGGTAGCTCCTCGGGCCCTCTCTCGAGGAAGTTGGGGTGGTAGTCACAATCTCTGAGAGTGGGCGCCTATAGACATAACCTGAGGCTCCAGCAAAGACGTATTGCGAGCAAAGGTAAGGGAGTGGACATTCGAACAGCCTGAATTCTCAAAGGCCCAGGTCGAATCCACGAACCTGCCCACAATCTTCTTCCGCAGTGCTCCTACGATCAAATCCGACCCGGCAGAAGCAATTACGTAAGCGTTGATGGGACAGCAAACGGCAAGGCCCCCTATTGCTGTCCAGTCCATTCCCTCACCGGGAAGGCGAAAGATGAGACCCTCCCCCGTACCAGCGAAGATGCCTTGGTCATTTGTTCCTACTGCCGAAATGATACGATCTGGCTTGTACGTGACCGGGGACCAACTAACACCAGCGTCCTTGGAGAAGATGACCCCTTGGCCATAGGTCCCCACAACTACTAGTGAGTCACGGACATCGATCGATGTCAATGACCCTCCAGAGGATGCAACAAGAAGTGTGTCCCAAGTCAAACCGTTGTCCTTGGACAGAAAGATTGCACCGTTCGACGCTGCGTAGAGGCTGGCTCCGTTTATAGCCAGCGCAATGACCCTCATTGAAGTGAGCCCCGTAGCCGTCCAGCTTGATCCCCTATCCCGTGACATGTATAACCCCACACTGTCCGTCCCGACAAAAAGGTTCCCTCCCTATAACAGCAAGGCAATGAACTCGAGTATCTGGCAAGCCAGAATCGACGGCCGTCCAATCTTCGCCGGCATTGTCGGATCGGAACACACCGCCGCGAGAGACATTGTAGAAAGTGCCGGCAAAAAGAACGGAGTCCATAACGTCAAGCCCATAGACAATTCCACTTTGCGCCAAGTTTGTGCGAATCCACTGGGCATGCAAGACCCTGTGGTGTTGTGGATAAAGGAATAGCATGGTCAACACCAATACGAGCTTTGTCACCTCTCCGCGGCACATTTGCTTATCTCCAAGCTCATGGATCGTGATGGGGGTTGCTCCAACACGTTCACGGCGTCAATATTGCAGGATAGATAGCTCGGATCCGTCCTTGCGGGCCATGTCGATTCCGCTGCATCCGCCGTGTCATCCGGGAAATCACTAATGGAATCAATGCCCCAGTGGTCTCGAGATAGGGCATACAGCACGCAAGGAGTAGCCGAATTCTGATCGTCGGAATGAACGCTGTGGACGGCCGAGGAAAGCGGGATGCCAAGCTCAAACCGAACGATGGCGCAGAAGCTCCGGGATTCGAACGCAACAGTGGTTATCGAGGGGCAGGTTACGTCAGCTTTGCCCGTAAGGGGGACTTTTTCCATCTGACCTCTGAAACGCCGATATTCCTCTGGCAGGCAGTTCTCCTCTACTCCCAGAGCAGACATGGTCCTCTTCTTCGCCTCCCTCCTCCGCCTATTTCTCCATGCTTTCGGTTCCAGAAGCGCAGTCCTCGCTGAGAACGCCGTGCTCAAGAAGGAAAACGAAATCCTTTTGCGGAAGGTCGGCAAGAAAAGGGTTCGGTTCAGCTTCTACGACCGGTTCTTCTTCGTCATCCTGAATCGGACATCTGACATCAAGGACCGACTGACGCTGGTCAAGCCGGAAACAGTGCTTGGCTGGCAACGGACCCTCATTCGGCAGTTCTGGACCTTTGAACACGGCCCTGCCAGGAGGGGTCGAAAGCCGGTCGATGCTGATATCAAGAACCTGATCTTTTCCATGAAGAACGACAACGTGCTCTGGGGCGTGAAGAGGATTCAGGGCGAACTGCTGAAGCTCGATATATCCCTGAGCACAAA
>CAWABB010000007.1:0-566941 GCA_963780165.1 uncultured Ignavibacteria bacterium
GATCGGGAGAATGTGCGCCCGGGTGATATTCGCGGCGTTCGCGATCTGTACAGACTACCCGTCGTGACCAAAGACCAGCTTCGTAGCGAGCGCTTCGGTTCTGTTACGCGTCCTACGGGCCAGCCTGCGTACACGACCACAACGTCTGGATCGACGGGGACGAATTTTGCGGTGCGCGAGGACGCTTTCACGTTAGGGTGGTACCTTGCCACCGCGATGTTGACGTGGGAATGGGCCGGCTGGGAATTCGGGCGGCCTCACGTGCAGACCGGCATCAATCCCGTCCGGGATCTCAAACGTCGTCTCAAGGACCGGCTTCTTCGATGTCAATATCTCTCCGCGTACGATCTGACCGACGGAACCCTGACACGGCACCTGGAAATGATGGAGAGAAACGGGATCCGCTTCCTTCTCGGCTATCCGGGGAGCCTGTACCTCCTTGCGCGTCGGGCCAGGGCGGTCGGATGGAATTTGTCGATGACCGGAATTGTGACGTGGGGTGACAACCTGTATAGCCACTACCGGGATGAGATCGAGTCGGCATTTCGGACGGATGTGCATGACACGTACGGGATGTCGGAGGGGATCCAGATTGCGGCCCAGTGCAGTGGGAGGGAGCATTACCATATACTCTCATTCGATGTTGCCGTTGAGTTTCTTGACGACCGGGGGACCCCTGTGGCCCCGAATGACGTGGGGAATATCGTGGTCACCCGTCTTCATCCCGGCCCAATGCCGTTCATCCGGTACAGGACGGGGGACGTAGGCATCCGGGGTGAGCGCGTTCAGTGCACGTGCGGACGTGGATTTGAGCTCATGCAGCGCGTTGAGGGGCGCGAGACCGACATTGTGCAAACACCCAATGGGAATCGACTCATCGTTCATTTCTTCACTGGAATCCTGGAAAAGTATCATCAGATTGAATCATTCCAGGTTGTGCAGGAGGAGCTCGAGTCGATTACCATCCGAGTCGTGCCGGGAACCGGCTTCACCCGTGAGGTCTCGCGACAGATGGTAGACGCCCTTCGCGCGCATGGTGCCGGCGACCTCCGGATTGATGTTGAGGAAGTGGAGGCCATCCCTGTCCCGCCGTCGCAGAAGCGGCGTTTCGTCGTGAGCACACTAGGAAGGGGATCAACAAGTTGACCAGGTTAGAAACTCTCTTGTGTGCCATCGCCGGGAGCGCATTCATCGCATGCTCGGCTCTCCTGACCGCAGGCCTCGGATACAATATGCTCCAACATGATGTTCTGGGGTACTGGCTCGTGAGCCTTAGGTGGAGTGAGCCGTTCACCACGTGGTGGGTTCCCGGGTATCCATTGGTGATTGCAGCAGCACGCGGGCTTACGATGAATGTGCTGCCCCCGGTATTTCTCATGTCCTTGGTCTCAGGGATTTTCTATCTCATTTCTACTATTGCGTTCTACCGGTTTGCGCTCTCAAGGGGCATATCGAATCCTTTTCCGCTGGCGCTCGCGTTTGCCCTTTTCCCTCTTGCCGGATTGATGTACGCGGTCTACCCCATTTCTGACGCAAGTGCGATTGCCCTGTTCATGCTTTCAATACTGGCTCTCGAGAAGCGCCAGTGGTGGTGGGCAACCGCCTTGGCCGGGGCGAGTTTGGTCTTTCACAAGGTGATGTGGTTCTTCGTTCCACCTGTTCTGCTGGCCGCGTTCATCACGCAGAAGGAATCACGACGCATTCTACCGCTGGCGGTAGTTCCTCTTGTGGTGTGGGTCATCACAGGCTCGTTTCACTATGGGAGGCTGACGTGGTTTGTCGATTGGGGAGTGGATAGTCTACTCACCCCCAGGTCGACCTTCCCGATCTTTGATGGGCTTCTCACTCCGATTCTTAGTGGGTCACTCACGAAGACTGTGAAAGGCCTATGGGTCGGCATCCTCCTAGCCTTCACCCTGGTGTGCACGTATCAGTGCTGGATCCGCCGATTCTATGTGGGAGTGGGGATTTGTCTCTCGCTTCTGGCGCTGATCGCCCTTGTGAATTCATACGAGATATGGGTGGTCGCCCGCTATGGCAAGCTGCTCCTTGTGCCCGTGGTCTTTCTCAACCCGGGTTCGCAGGGCGCGTGGTCGTCAGGTCGCACTCGTGCGTTTGTTGCGGTCGTTCTCATCGCGATGCTGCTGAGCAATCTGGCATATGCCGTCTTCTTCGTCCGCTATTACCATCAGTAACTGTAGCCCCTGTGGACTCCAGGGTGATCCTCGGATCTGAACAGATGATGCATCCTACCTTCACCCTTCACCAGTTGGCTGTCCTGGTGGCCCTGATCTCTCGAACGCCTTCGTGCTTGCTTGGTGGATCGGGTGGCCGTCGCTGATGTCACGAATCAAGGCCGGGATATTGACAAGGAGCTACGGGGCATCCTTCGTTCGTGGCAACCATCCTCGCACTCATCTGGGTCGGCATATTCGTGATCGCTCGTTATCCGATGACGGGTGATACACTGACATATCAGGCACAGGGACGGATGGTGACGGAGGGCTTGCGCCCGAACGTCGATTTTGGAAGTTCCTACATGCCGGTCTTTCCGTATCTCATGGGTGGCCATCTATGTCGTATGGCACGATCCTCATGCGATTGCTCTCTTTTTCGTCATGACGTTCGTGGTCGGAGCCACACTCCTCATGAAGCTGGATGTCGAGATGCACCACCTCCATGTCTGCAGACCTGAGGCCCCTGGTCATTCTGGGGGCGCTGAACGGTGCGGCCTGGTTCCTTGCGATCGGATACCAGCAGGATGAATCACTGCTGTTCCTGCTTGTCGTTGTTGGCCTTGCACTCCTGCAACGGAAATCAGATCTGCTCCTCGGGTTGATGCTGGCGGGAGCCCTCTTTTCGACGAAGCTACTCTTTGCGGTGCTTTGCATCGGATTCGTCGCGGTCGCTTTGAAGCCGCGAGCAGTTCTCGCCGGATTCACAGGCGTCGTGCTTGCCCTCGCCTTCGCGTTCACTGTGTGGGGTTTCCGTCCGTCCATGATGTTCGCCGGCGAATCAGGCCAGATTACGGGTCCAAGCATCGTAGCGTTGCTTGCGGCGCTCCCTGCTGTGGAGGGATGGCTTTCGGCTCACCCGTGGGCTGCGCCTGCGCTAGGCGGCGTCGTCATCCTGGCTGTCGCACTGGCCGTATGGAGGCGAAGAGGAGCGGGGGGGCTGATGAGCGATGGCCTGCTCGGTGTGACGGCAGTTTGGCTTGCTTTTGTCATTGGTCAGCCCGAAGTCACTCACAAGTTACAGATTGGTAGTTCTCCCATTGATCCCGGCTGCGCTCTATTTGATGGGGAGAACAACCCGGAAGCACGCGGTTTCCTTTGCGATATACTCGACAGTCCTCGGGCTGCAATACATGCTGTACGAAGACTGGATCAGCGGCAAATACGCCCTCTTCATTGCATCGAACTTCCCCCATCCCACCGCAATGATGAGATTGGCTATCGTCATGCTGGCGGATCTCATCATAGTGGCCTATGAGATCAACCTACTGCGGACGATTCTTTCAAGGTTCCGGACTCCCATTCCGTCGATTCCATGAGATAGGTGACAGGTACGTCTGGTCGCCGAAAAAGCCGATAGAAGGGTTGCACTTTATTAACCTTCTTTACTATTTTGCATCCGGGGTTGCACAAACCTGCACCGGAACGGCCGCCACCAGCCTTTCCGGGTCCTCTCGTGTGACATTGGTCATGGTGACTGAGATGCGGGATCTATATCCTGTGAGTGATCACCACGACCCGGTTCTTCAATTCGGCTACTCACACTGCACCGCATTATTGACATCGCCGGAGCTAGCCTCGGGCTCATCGTATTGTCGCCCATCCTTCTCGTGATAGCGATCTGTGTGTCGCGCAGGATGGTGGACCTGTATTCTATCGCGCAACACGGGTTGGCCGGGGAGGCGCGATATTCCAGCTGTTCAAGTTCCGCACGATGGTGCCGAATGCCGATCGAATCGGAGGCGGAATCACGGTGAGCGATGACAAACGTGTCACGCGAATAGGCCGCATCCTCCGAAAGATCAAGCTGGACGAGCTCCCTCAACTCTGGAACGTCGTGAAGGGTGACATGAAACTCGTGGGACCCCGACCTGAGGATCCCCGGTTCGTTGCCATGTACACCCCTCACCAGCGGCGAATCCTGAACTTCGCGCCAGGGATCACCAGCCCCGCTTCTCTGGAATACCGCGACGAAGAGGCGATGCTGACCGGGTCAGATTGGCAGAGGACATATCTCGATGATGTATTACCCCGCAAGCTTGAGCTGGATCTGGATTACTTTTCTCGCAGGACGTCGTTGCAGCGATCTCTCTCTGATCGGTCGGAGACCCTGGTGCGGATCGTAAAGTGAAACGCAAGCTCCGCTCCATATTCAACCTGAGAAACAGGTACTTGCTGCTCGTTGACCTGTTCCTCATGACGGTGTCGCCGCTGATCGCGCTCTGGTTGCGGACTGAAGACATCGGCTCGATCGTAGTCTACTTTGTCCCGCTTGCGGTGTATATTGTCACCGCCGCCATTCACGAAGGCCGCCATCTTTATCTGGTCCGGTCTCTATCGTGAGTACTGGCCGTACGCGAGCATTCAGGAGCTGCAGACGCTGGCGAAAGCAGCGGCGCTGGGGACCATCGGTGTCCTCGCGCTCGACTATCTTGATCCTGATGCCGGCCGGCGTCATCGGGGCTGGGTTCCCGCGTTCCATACCGATCATCGATGCGATCCTCACCCTGCTGTTTGTAGGCGGTGTCCGGCTCGGTATCAGGATTCTGTTTTACCTTTACTCACACACGGCGTACCCACGAAGTCGCTCAAACCGGCCCTGATTGCTGGCGCGGGAGTTGCAGGTGCAATGGTCGCCAAGGAGCTCCGCACCAATCCCCAGCTCGGCTACAACCCCATCGGGTACCTCGACGACGATCCGCGGAAGATCAGAAACCGGATTCACGGAATTCCGGTTCTCGGGCCCCTCCGGCATCTGGCGAGGGTTTGCCGAGAAAAGAAAGCCGAACTCGTCATCATCGCCATGCCCACTGCGCCAGGCAAGGTGATCCGGGATGTCATGCACAGGGCCGGGAGGCCCGGGTCGAGACCCGGACCATCCCCGGGATCTTTGAGATCCTCCATGGCACCGCCCGTGTCGAGCATTTCCGCCCCATTCAGCTCGAAGACCTGCTTCGACGCGGGACCATCCATACCGACACGCGCCTGGTCTCCGACACGCTACACGGTGCGAGAGTTCTTGTTACCGGCGCCGGCGGCTCCATCGGATCTGAGTTGTGCCGGCAGATCAAGGAGTTCGGACCATCGGAGCTGGTTCTCCTCGGCCACGGCGAGAATTCTATCTTCCTCATCATGAAGGAGCTTGCGGAGGTTCCGAGGAAGGGGCTGAAGATCACCCCCGTGATTGCGGACATCCGAGAGAAGGACAGGCTCGCGTCAGTGTTCGCCGAGTTCAAGCCACAGGTCGTCTTCCATGCGGCCGCCCACAAGCATGTCGGGCTTATGGAAGTCAATCCTTCGGATGCCGTGACCAATAATGTGCTGGGCACCCGCAATATCGTCGAAGTCTGCGACGAGTACGACGTCGATCGCTTCGTGCTGATCTCCACCGACAAGGCGGTGAACCCCACGAGCGTGATGGGAGTGACGAAGAGAATCGCCGAGCTGGTCGTCCAGGATGCGGCGCGCAGAACGGGAAAGAAATTCGTTGCGGTGAGGTTCGGGAATGTGCTTGGCTCGCGCGGAAGCGTGGTGCCGATCCTGAAACGCCAGATTGAGCTTGGCGGACCCCTTACAATCACTCATCCCGAGGTTCGCCGCTTCTTTATGACAATTCCCGAGGCGGTACAACTCGTCCTTCAAGCCGGCGTCATGGGCGACGGGGGAGAGGTGTTCGTTCTCGACATGGGCGAACAGATCAAGGTGGCAGACCTCGCCCGGGACATGATTCGTCTGAGCGGACTCGAGGAGGGGAGGGATATCGAGATCGTGTACACCGGCCTGCTTCCCGGGGAGAAGATGGAGGAGGAGTTGTGGCGCCAGGACGAAGTGGTCGAGCGGACGGAGCACGACAAGGTCATGGTGTCCAAACTCAACGGCCAGTTGGCCCCAACCCTGGGATCGGCGGACAAGGGTTCTTTCGAGTCCAAGATTGACATTCTGATTGATGCCGCGCGAGAGGCCACGAGCGCCAATCTGGAAGGGCTGTTCAGCGAGATCGTTCCCGAGTTCAACCGACTAGCCGGTGGCAACGTCGCCGGCACCGGTGTTGACGCCAGCGCCGAGAAAGACGTGCGCGCCCCTGAGGAGTGACGTTCGGCATTCGCCCGCTCCTTTAGCGTTCAGGACCTTTCGGACAATTCTGCTTGCAGTGACTTTACCCTGTTCGCCCCCCGTGACCCTCCCCACCCTCAAGAACTCTCTCCTCATCTGACCGCCAATGACTCCTGGTAGTGAGGGATGCCCATCATCGCAGGAGGACAGTTCTCTTGATTGCGACAAACTGACCTGAAGTCAGGCGGTAGAAATAGACGCCGGATGCCTGGCCCGAGGCATCCCATCGCACCTCGTGCCTGCCGGCCTCAAGGTCTCCATCCCAGAGCAATGCGACGCGTTCTCCCAGCGCAGAGAAGACCTCCAGCGATGTGTATGCGGCCTGAGGGAGAGAGAAGCCAATCGCCGTGACAGGATTGAACGGATTGGGGTAGTTCTGCTCCAGGCTGAATTCCGTGGGAAGCGCCGTATCATGATCCACCGAAGTGCCCGTCCCTGTTGTGTGGAATGACACCGCGTCGCTGAAGTCGCCCAGCTCCTCTGCATTTTCTCCACGGACGCGCGCGAAGTATAGTTGTGACTCGTTAAGGCCCGTCAATGTGGTGAAAGTGTCATTTGTCGTGCTCTCCAGATTCACGACATTGAACAGACTATCCGCAGAAAGCTGAATTCGATATGAGTCCGAGCCTTCGGTCCGTTCCCATTGCAGCAGCACAACAGTAGGGTTTCCTGAGGTTCCGTTTGTGGGCGACGTGATATGCGTCTTCCCGGGTTTCACTGTGAACGAAATGTTCACGGCCTCGACCACAAAGCCTGCAGTACTTGAATGCAGGAACCGAAGGGTATTCGTGCCATCGTTCCAGCAATTTGCCGATGTGCGATACTTGACTGTCACCGTGTGTTGATCGTTTGTGTTTGCTGACGCTGCGCCAAAGAGCGTAAGGGAATCCCGACTGTTTATGTATACCTTTCCTTCCGTTGCAGCATCGGCATCAAAGACCTGCAATGCCACGATGGCTGACGCCGCGCGCTGAGGCTTTGCCACTGCGACGTCTGCAGTCAATGCTTCGGGAGCCGGTCCCATCAAGCTCAGAGGGAACGTGGTCTTTCCGGGGGAGACTTCAGTGGTGAAATCCCAGGGGGGACTGTACGGCCCCCATTGTCCGCCGGCCTTTGCCCGTACCTTCCAGAAGTATTGCCTCCCCTCCTCGAGGGATTCGACCGGGCGGGACTGCGAAGCGAGGCCTGAATCCCTCAGCACGATAGTGTTGAGAGAGGAATCCATTCCCAGGAGGATGTCGTACGACGATGCCCCGCTGACGCTCGACCACTGCAGGGTGACCGCTGTTGGAACGTTGGCCGCATGGTTCAAAGGTGACAGGGGTTGAGGAGCTGCGGTCGGTGCACGGACCACAAGGTCCGCAAATGCGAGAGTGGTTCCGCCCGGTCCGGTCATCGTTAGGGTGAATCGGGTCGTCGAGGTTGAGAATACTTCTCTAGTCCCGGTGGGGGTGACTGTGCCGATGCCTTGATCGATCGAGACGGAAGTGCTGTTGTTCGTGCTCCAGGACAGTGTGGCGGACCCACCACCGGATGACAGCGTGTCCGGTGTCACCGTGATGGTCCCCGTGGGCTTCGGCAGGAGGGATGGCGAGCCAAGGACGACAAACACGCCGTAGTACGGGGCCGTATGAATCGGCTGTGTTACGGGATTTCCCTGCGGCCTGTCAGTCACAAGGCCCGTCATCGGGATCGTGATTTTGCCTCCATCGTAAGTTCCGGACACGACATCCGGGCCATAGAAGTTCAGGGCATCTTTGACATGGAAATCCGTGCCGGGGGCAAGGATCGAGGAGATGTCGACCTCGATGGTCGAGCTGCCGTCCCAGTTATACGCGATGATATGACCGCGCCCGGGTTCATACGCGTTTGGCCGCACGAAGATGTCGTCGGGCCGTGACGGCCAGCTCGCGTAGTAGGTGTTGGCGGGATAGCCGGGGGAACTCAGCCCGATGAGTGTTCCCGAGAAAGACGTTGTTCGTTGATCGTGTTCCCGACACTGTTGAGCACCATCGAGTAGATCGCCGGGTGAGATCCAGAAGTTCCCTTCCAGGATCGGTGTTGGTCGCACCGGCAGTATGCCCGATCGCGTTGCACTGATTCGAGGTCGGCGTCGGGGAGTAGTACGTGTAGTTGTTCCTGAATACGTTGTTATCAGCGGTATGGACGTCATCGCCTCCAAGGAAGAGATTCGTCCTGAACTTGCCCGGCTCGTAGAACAGACCGTTGTTGAAGATGGCGTTCCCTTCAAATGTCATGTTATCGAGGTCAGCCCCGCCGCTCTCGTACGCATGAATACCGTACGACCAGTTGTGGTGATACACGTTGTCACGGATCAGCTTGTTGCCGGTGACGTTTTGCATGTATGAGCCGTACGCACCACCCGCCCTCTCTGTCTGCCGTCCGTTGTAGTAGATGAGCGAGCCGTAGACTTCTGCGTCGATAGCCTCCTTGAAGGGATTGATGCCGCTCCCGAGACAATCATGCACAACCATGTTGATGCATTTGATTCCCGGACCACCGAGGACCACGCCCGACGAATTCGTAAGATTGGTCGAGACGCTCCTCACTTCAAGTCCCCAGAACCATGTGTACCCGCCCCCCACCACCAGAATCAACTCGCCACCGGTCCGATCCTCCAGCGTCGCCCGACCCCCGCGGTAGTTGCGCACGATAATTGGGCGCGACGCGGTCCCGGTGAGCCGGCTCACGAAGAAGCCCGGATACACACCCTCGTGAACCCAGATCGTGTCGCCTGCGGAGCAACCTGGGCGGGATGTGAGAGGGCATGTGTCAGGCTCCAGGGACTGGAAAGCGATCCGCTTCCCGTTGCAGATCCATCAACTGTAACGTGGAATTCGCTTGCCAAAGTCCTGTGTGACAGCAACGTTGAGGATAGAAGAACTGCGAGAAACAGCGTCGTGGAGGACAGACGGGCGCGTGACATTGTTGAAACGGGGAGCATGGGGGCCTCTTGCGTCGATCACCGAAGACGTTGATTGGACAGTCGATGATTGCACAAGCGGAGTGCCACCTGCGCGGCCCAGAATACTCGATTCCGCCCGGGAATAGCGATTTTCTTTAGATGCCGTGACGCATATCACGCGCGATGTGCGCTCATCAAGGATGTTTGTCCTTGAGCGGTCAAGAACAAACAACGCTTACGCGAGCGTCGTGCTGGAGGTGTGGCCTGATTCAGGAGTGACCAGGAGAGCGGGGAGACCATGACAGAAGGAACTTGGGCGGGCTTGGCCCGCTGATACTCTGAGGCCGGGCAGCGTCAGAGCTGGACCGGCCATGGATACCGCGGCACCTTGACTAAGTGCGTCGTTCGCTGTACGTTGCAGCCTAATATGTCGGGCCTGCGGTACGCCGACCACGGCATCAGGGATTTCGGCTAACAACTATAGGAGGCAGTCTTGAAGGTGCACATACTGGCATTCGGAATAGCGGCCGGCATCTTTCTCGGGGTAGGAGTATTCGCTCTTGACGTATACTCTATCCTTTTCGGAACCGGAGGAAACGTCGGAATCATAAGGTGGTTTGTGCCAGGGTTCGACCGAAACTGGCCAGGCGCCTTCATTGGCCTTGTCGTTGGCTGTATTGAAGGGTTGGTGGTCGGCGCAGCCTTTGCCTGGCTATATAACCGAATTCTTCGTGCCCTTGAGAAATGAGCGCTCACGAGGAACGGTGCTGATGCACCTTTTGCAGTGCTACGACCCAGGCTGGTATTGACCGAGAGGTGGTGGGATCTATCTCGGCTTCAATTCACACAGGGAGGGATTTCGGGGCCCGTGAAGGAGTCGCACAAACCGCGCGAGGTCTGTCCCGGTATCTCGCAACTAGGGCTGCGAGTCATCTTCATCGGTCCACCCGTCGTCCCAGATACCGCCAATCTTAGAAAGAAGCACCCAATAGGCTAGGAGGAAGACCAGTCCAAAGAGGACAAGAAGCAGGTGGTGCTGGAATAGGTAGGCCATGGTTGCCAAAGGTTGATTTCTGGTTTAGCTCAACCACACTGGGACTTCGGATCGTGCGAACACGCAGTGCACACGGCTGTCTGCAACTACCAGCGCGAGTCTTTCCCGCAACGGACAGGGTGGCATCCAGACTAGGAGCGTCGCCTTTTCCAACTTCACGTGCATCTCTTGAGAACTACCTCGCTCCATTGCCGATACCGAGCTGTCCTGCACGGCTTCCTCGTAGCTGTTTCGGACCTACTTGAACAATTCACGCTCCCGCCCGTCAGCAGGGCCGCCCGTCCGACTTGAGAGCGGTAACCAATATAGGCCAGAACTCAAATTTCCCTGACAAGGTTCCCAACGAGCAGGATTTCAATAGCCAATAAGCCCGGGGGGGGAATTCGGCATTACGACTGTTGATTGCCTGCGGGGGTGTTCGTACATTGATGCCTGGCGTGTTGACAAACACCTTGACCGAACCTGTTAACCTTCGCCGAAGCCAACGCCCGAACATGACAAGAAATTGTCTAAACCGGGCTGAACAAAGGGATGGGCGCGTAGCTCAGGGGTAGAGCATCTGCCTTTTAAGCAGAGGGTCCCTGGTTCGATCCCAGGCGCGCTCACGAAGAGCGACTGTTTTCGCTGTGCGGCACATTGATCCCTCCGATGATCCCCCCATTGGTGCCGGTGTCATTGACCACATCCGGCCTTCCGTGCATGTCAGGAAGTAGTTGCTGATGCGCGCGGTGATCTGTTGATTCCGAAAATCAAAGGGTAACTACGGTGCACCGTTGTGAGTCGTATCCGCTGACCTCGATGCAGGAAGGGATGCTCTTCAGCTCCCTGGCGACCGAGGGAGGCGGCTTCGACATTGAGCAGATGGTGTGGAGAATACGCGGTGAGGTCGACCCCAATCGACTTCGAGCGGTCCTCGATGAGGTGGCTCGCCGGCATCCGGTGCTTCGCACGGCTTTCCGGTGGCAGGGGCTGGACGTCCCCCTCCAGGACGTGTATGAGGGCGTTCTCATGCCATTTGAATTCAAGGATCTCAGCGAGCATCCGCTGACCGTCGCCGAAGCGATGCTCGAGGAATTCCTCGCGGCGGATCGAGCGCGGGGCTTCGATCTGGCGGCGCCCCCCCTTGCTCGAGTGACGCTCTTCCGGCTTCAACACCTTGAGTATGTTTTCGTCTGGACGCTCCACCACGCAATCGTGGACGGCCGGTCCATGACGCTTCTCTCGAAGGAAGTCCTTGAGATCTACGCGGCCCACGAATCGGGGGGACGGCTCGCATTGGCGTTCCCCAGGCCCTTCAGCGAGTTCGTTAGGTGGCAAAGATCTCATCTCTTGCAGAACAGGCAGTCTGCTGAGGAATACTGGCGGGAGACCCTTCAGGGCTTTCCAGCCCCGACTCCTCTTCCTGGAATGCACTCCGGGTCGCAGGAGGCAGAAGCGTATGCCGTTTCATCGTGCGAACGCACTCTGCCGACCGGGACGACCGCAAGTCTCAGACGACTCGCAGAACGACACCGGGTGACGCTGAACACGATGCTTCAGGCGGCGTGGGCTCTGGTGTTGAGCAGGCACTGCTCCCGGAACGAGGTGATGTTCGGAGTCACGCGGGCGTGCCGTCACTCAACGGTTGACGGGTCTGAATCCATGGTGGGGATGTTCATCAACACCGTGCCCATGAGGATTTCGGTCCCTGAAGAGCTCACGATTCGGGAATGGCTCTCCGGCATTCGTGAAATGAACGTTCGAGTGCGCGCATTTGAGCATGCGCCGCTCCACGAGATCCGATCATGGGCGGGTCTCAACTCTGCCGAGCGCCTGTTCGGATCCATCCTGGTATTTGAGAATCACCAGCAGGAGGAAGTGCTCGAACACCGGATCGCAGGCTCGCCCATCGAGGTCCGCCTGCTCGAGAAGACGCACTTCCCGCTCACGCTCGCCGTCTATGCAGGAGAGCGCCTGAGGATATGCCTGGAGTATCATGCCAGGTCGTGCGGAGATGCGGCGGCGCTGCGCATACTGCGCGAAGTGGAGACCGTTCTGGAAGGACTCGTCCTGTTCCCTGACGGCACGGTGGCTGATCTGCCGTACATGCCGCGGGAGGATGTCTCGACAGTCCTCAACACCTGGAATGAAACCGAGGATTCGAACATCGCCACCGATATCCAGGTCCACAGGTTGATCGAACAGCAGGCTGCCCGCGTTCCCCGGAAGATTGCCGTCGAAGATGGGGTCCGAAAAGTTACGTACGAAGAGCTGGACGCGCATGCGGATCAGATTGCCGCACAGCTGAGGACGCGAGGAGTCCTTCCGGGACACCTCGTTGGACTCTTTGTCGAACGGTCAGTCCTGGCCGTTGAAGGTATCCTGGGAGTCATGAAGGCCGGGTGCGCGTACGTGCCTCTTGACGTCAGCTACCCGGCAGAACGGCTCGCGTTTATGATCGAGAACTCCGGTCTCCACGCAATCCTCTCAACACGCGTCCTCTCCCAACGGCTTCCGCAAACTCAGGCCGTGCACATCCTGATGGACGATTGGAAGCGGGCCTCCGGGAAGGTGTTGGGAGCAGAAACTGGCGGAGCACCGAAGGACCTGGCGTACGTCATCTACACTTCTGGTTCGACAGGCGAGCCGAAGGGTGTCATGATCGAGCATTCCTCGCTGGCCAACTATATCCAGGCGACAGGGAAGCTGTATGACATCACCGAGAACGACCGCTATCTTCAGTTTGCCCCCCTCAGCTTCGATGCAAGCGTCGAAGAGCTATTCCTCCCGCTGTGCACCGGCGGGACGGTAGTCCTCAGAAACGATCTGATGATCACATCGATGCGTCGCTTTCTCACTGCGTGCGAGGAGATGTCCGTAACTGTTCTGGATTTGCCGACATCCTTCTGGCATCAGCTGGTTGTCGCACTGGATCAGGGGAATCTGCGAGTGCCGGCGACAGTGCGATTGGTTGCCGTGGGCGGTGACCGGATGATGCCGCAACGAGTCGTCACAGTGGAGACGCCAGGTCGGACCGCACGTCAGGCTGGTCAACTTCTACGGACCGACAGAAACTACGGTGGGGGCCACGGCTTGTGATCTCGCTCGCGCCGATGCGCCGTCATGCACCGGCCGTGACGTGTCCATCGGCCGACCGCTCCGAAATGTCCGCACCTACGTCCTCGACTCGAAACAGAGGCCAATGCCGATTGGGGCAACCGGCGAGCTTTATATCGGAGGGAAAGGGGTTGCGAAGGGCTATCTTCGTCGACCGGAGCTGACAAAGGAGCGATTCCTGCCCGATCCTTTCCTGCATCAGCCGGGAGGGAGGATGTACAGGACCGGCGATCTCGTACGATGGACGGACGATGGTGACGCTCGACTTCGTCGGAAGAATGGATACTCAGATCAAGATCCGGGGGTACCGGATCGAGCCCCAGGAAATTGAACGCGTGCTGATCGAGCATCCTGATGTTCTCGATGTCGCCATCATCGGGCGGGATGAGCCGAAGGGGGAAAAGCGGCTGATCGCCTACGTCGTCCTGCAATCACGAGTTTCGCAGGACGATGCAAGACCACGCCTCCGCGAATGGATGAAGGGGCGGCTGCCGGAATTCATGCTTCCTTCCGCCATCGTACTGATCGATGAGTTCACGTATACGCCCGGAGGAAAGGTCGATCGGGCGGGTTTGCCGATTCCCTCGGGTGCGGATATGCAAACGTCACCCGGCATGGTCCCCGCACGAGATCTCCTGGAGCAGCAGCTTGTGGGGGTGTGGGAAAAGGTGTTGAAGACATTCCCTATAGGCATTACGGACAGCTTCTTCGATCTGGGAGGGGACTCGCTGGTGGCAATTCACCTCCTGACCGAAGTCGAGCGGGTGACGGGACGGACATTGCCGATGGTAACTCTCTTTGAGGCGCCGACCGTGGTACACCTCGCTGATCTGCTGCGCAAAGAGGGGTGGGAGCCCCAGTGGAAGTCGCTCGTGCCGATCCAGCCATCCGGCTCACGAAAGCCGTTTTACTGTGTCCATGGCGTTGGCGGGAACATCCTCGAATTTAAGGAACTCGTGAACTACATGGATCCCGACCAGCCGGTGTTCGGGATTCAGGCACAGGGCCTGGATGGGAAAAGTCCCCTGCTGGACCGTGTCGAGGATATGGCGACGAGCTATGTGAAAGAGATTCTGGAATTTCAGCCCGAGGGTCCGTACTTCGTTGGCGGTTCCTCGTTCGGCGGCATGGTGGCCTACGAGATTGCGCAGCAGCTGCTGCGACAGGGCCACAAGGTTGGTGCCGTGGTGCTTTTTGATACTCTGGCTCCGGAGTACCCCCAGTATCTCCCTACCAGCACCGCGTTGAAGAGGAAGATCGATTGGTGGCGCTATCGGATTGAGCTACACCTCAGCAATATCATGGTGGCCAGCTGGGAAGGGAAGTATGACTACATCCGCGAGAAGCAGGGGAGGCTCTTCAAACGATTACGGATGCACGTGCGCCGGGCTGCCATCGGCCTCTCCCGCTGGGGAAAAGAGCTCTTCTTGCCCCGGGTGTACAAGGAAGTCAAGCAGGGTGCCGTGATTGCCGAAGCCGCGTATGTTCCCACGAGCATTGATGCCACCGTCATCCTTCTGAGAGCCACCAATCAGCCGTACGGCATCATCGCAGATGTTACGAATGGTTGGCGCAGGTATGTTACGGGCGACCTGAAGGTATTCCCGGTCCCAGGCCATCATGGCGCAATCATGCGTGAACCCCGTGTACGGACTCTCGCGAGCGCGCTCTCCCAGTGCCTGAAGGAAGCGCAGCGAGATCCGCGAAGTTCAGGCTGACGCCGACTGTCTCCGCGCGCATGTCGGCCCGCGGCACGGAAGAGATCAATGCTGTCAACACGAAGCCCCCACCTTTGGGCAGGGGCTTTTTCGTGTTGACGATCATTCGAGCTCGCATCAGCCGGTCGTCATCTCCCTGACGCGCATTTCACGCCCGCACCTACTTCATCAAGATCAGCTTCCTGGAAGCAACAAATGCCGGCGTCTGCAGCCGGTAGATGTACATCCCGCTCGCCATACCGGAGGCGTTGAACTGGACCTCGTGTGTTCCTGCAGACCTGACATCGTCGATCAGTGTTGCTACTTCCTGTCCCAGCATGGAGTAAACCTTTAATGACACGGGTCCGGCCTCTGGCAGCACGAAAGAGATCCTTGTCGAAGGGTTGAACGGATTGGGGTGGTTCTGCGCCAGCGAGTACTCTTCCGGCAGACTCTTCGCGGCCTCTCCGGGCGCGGCCTCCTCGGTGAACGGCGAGCTGATCTTGCTTGCACCGCCCTGGGGATTCGTCTGTTCAATCCCCATCGTGACTGCCGGGTCGGCCCCAACGTACTTGCGCACCCGGATCCAGTCGACCATCAGCCGCGTCGGGTTCGGATAGGCCAGGGCAAGGAAGAACGGCGGAAGAGGCGAGTTCGGGACGGTACTGGTCAGGCTTCGCCATCCGTCCGATTCCATTGCGACCCGCACCTCGCCAGGGCTTGCCCAGTAGACTCTATGCAGCAGATAGCGCGAAGCGTCGAGGGGCCGTGAGACTGTCGGGAAGACACCGCCTCCCATGCCGTTCCGTGTGGCGTTACACTGAAAGTTGGAGGAGGAGTTGTAATCGAGCAGGCGGATGGAATTCGCCATCGCCTGTCCCAATCCGAGCTCTCCCGCAGTCTCTCCGGAACCGTTCGCATCAGGATGTCTGGCGCTGGTTTCAAGGAGACTCCCCGGCCCGAACGACGTCTTGCCGTACAGCCCACCCCCATTGATGCCGCCGGAGGCCGAAATCGTCAGTATCCCGCCGGAGACAGTCGCAGAAGCGTTGCTCCCGAGGAAGTTCAGCGAAGACCATTTCAGTGCATCTATCAGCGCACCGGAGAAGTCGTCGTAGAAGTCGAAGACCGCGCCCGCATTGTTGGTGATCTGGGAGCGTCTTTATTGCCGGCTGCGTCGCCAGCCCCATCGCATAGCCTCCGCCAGCGTAGGTCAAAAGGTATGTGTCCCCGATCCGGGTAAGCGCGCCCCTGAAGCTGTTGGTAGCATCCCACCCCGTTCCCACGGGCAGCAGGATACCATGTTTGGTGAATGTCTCCCAATCGGTGGTCGATGCATACCCCATCTCCCAGGGCGGGTTCGTGGTTTCTCCGGAGGCATATCCGATGTAGTATGTCCCGTGGTATTCGTACACCCACGGATCTGCGATGGTGCCAGCGTCATACGAACCGGGAGGCCCGAACGCTATGCATGGGTTCCCTGAGTACTTCGTGTAGGGACCGGTGATGCTGTCAGCAACCGCATAACCGATCTGTTCGACGTTTCCTCCGCTATCGCCCATGTATATCAGGATCCATTTCCCGTCGTTACGGCGAAACACGTACGGCTCATCGACTCGAACCGCTTCCCACTGTTCGGTCGGGGTGAGAACGCCGATCGCAGGAGAGTATGGTCCGGTAACGGACGCAGATGTGCGATAGACGATAGCGCCGCCGGGGCGGCGTAGAACAGGTACCAGGTGCCATTGTGCTGGATGAGATGGGGTCCAAGCGAGCCGTCGACATCGACGATGTTCCCGTACCAATTCCAGGAGCCGGGATTCGTCGGGCTGTCGGACCACACCAGTGCCACCCCTGCAGTGGTTCCGTAGTTTGAACAGACGAGCCAGTAGTGTCCGGTCGCGCTGTCGAAGACGATATTCTCAGCCAGCAGGCCGGCCCCGTTCGCAGGCCCGCCAACGGGGACGATCGGATTCCCGACTGCCCTCGCGAATGGACCTGTAGGCGGAACGTCGGTCGGGCCCGAAGGCGGCAGAACCGGCGATGGGTTTCCGTAGTAGACAAACACCTCCGTTCCCGAAGGGGAGATGTATGGGACCTTGACCCAGATGCTGGCTTGCGTCCCGGCTGGATTCCAGCGCTCAACCCAGAACGGGATCGCTGTGATCCCGTCGGCGTCCGTCACCCGGATGTCACTCCCGTCACTGAGCGCCTTCCCGAAATCGAACGACGAACCGAGTGTCAGGCATACCTGATAGCCGGTGAGGTCAGATCCGGTCGGATTGTCAACTTGGAACGAACGGCGGTAGCCCCAGGCAAAGTCATACCAGTTCCCCGCGGGGGGCGACATGGAGACCGTCGCAGTGCTCGTCATCGCCGTCCCGTTCAGGATTCCGCTGACGACGGCCGATGCTTGAACGGTTCCGGATGTCAGGACGGCGGTATAGGTTCCGTTCCCGTTGTCCGTCACCGCGCCAAGCGCGCCTGCGGTTGTGGCGAGGGAAACGCTGCCCCCGCTTACCGTCAGATTATTGCCGCCCGCATCTTTCAGCTGAACGGTGATCGTAGAAGTGCCCTGGCCGTCCGCAACTATCGAGGTGGGGGAGGCGGTGATTCTGGATGTCACCGGTGAAGCCACCGGGGCTGCGAACGTCACCAGTTCTGTGTCCGCTATTGCGGCGCTATTCACGGTCCCGCGGACCGTGGCGATAGTCGGCGTGATTCCTGATTTCAGGCTCGCCGAGTATGTCCCGTTCCCATTGTCCGTCACCGCGTTCAGTGTTCCGGCGGTTGTCGAGAGCGCGACTGCCGCTCCGCCGGTTGTGAGGTTGTTGCCGAATGCGTCCTTCAGTCTGACTGTCAGCGCAGCGGTGCTGATCCCGTCGGCTACAATGGACGACGGTGCTGCCACGATCGTTGAGGTGGCGGGGGACGCAATGCCAGGGATGAACTTGACGGTCGCTGTATCGACGATTGCGCTGCCATTCAACGTGCCGCGCACTGTGTCGGTCTGGACGATCGTGCCCGAGGTCAGCGTCGCAGTGTACGTTCCGTTGTTGTGGTCGGTCACAGGGCCGAGACTCCCGGCGGTGGTGGAGAGGGTGACCGTTGCGCCGCCGATGACGATGTTGTTCCCCGAGGCGTCCTTCGCCTGAACAGTGATCGTAGCGGTGCTGCTCCCGTTGGCCACAATCGACCCTGGAGCTGCACTGATTGTGGTCGTCGCTGTCGATGGCACAGGCGGGACGAACTGGACCACCTCGGTATCGGCTATGGCGACGCCATTCAATGTACCGTGGATGGCCGCATTCGTCGGCGTGGTTCCTGACCTCAGGCTTGCAGTATAGGTTCCGTTCCCATTGTCAGCCACCGCGCCGAGCGTGCCAGCAGAGGTGGTCAGTGCCACCACACCGCCGCTGCCGGTCAGGGCGTTTCCGAACGCGTCCCTGAGACGCACCGTGACCGCGGAGGTCGAGATTCCATTGGCCGTAATCGACGTCGGCAGGGCCGTGATCGTTGAGGTCGTGGTTGACGCAGGGCCTGGAGCGAACATGACCGTTGCCGAGTCAGCTAACGCAACGCCGTTGAGCGTTCCGTGGATTGTGGCTACCACGGCAGCTGTTCCGGACGTCAACGTGGCTGTGTACGAGCCATTGCTGTTGTCTGTCACTCCGCTCAGTGTGCCTGGCGGTTGTGAAGAGTGCGACTGTTCCGCCGCTCTGGGTCAGGTTGGTCCCGAACGCATCCTTCATCTGCACCGTTACGGCCGACGTGCTTGTTCCATTCGCGACTATGGAAACAGGTGCTGCGTCTACGGTCGATGTGGCCACGGATGGAGTTCCGCCGGGACTGAGCTGCTGGGCGCCCACGACGACCGCGGGTTCGGTACCTGAGAACTTCCGGATGCGTACCCAGTCGACCATCAGGCGAGTAGGATCGGGGTATGCGAGTGCAAGCAGGAAAACCGGGAGCGGGGCTGTTGGAACATTGGCCGTGAGACTCTGCCATCCGTCAGACTCCATTGCGAAGCGGACCTCGCTTGCACTGACCCAGTATATCCGATGCATAAGAAAGCGCGATGCATCCAATGGGCGCGACAACGCGGGGAAAAGGCTGCCGCCGCTTCCATTTCGTGTGGTGTTGTGCTGAAAATTGGTCGGGGAGCTGTAGTCGAGCAGCCGAATCGAATTAGAGAGCGCTTGTCCAAACCCGAGTTCCGCTGCTGTTGCCTGGGATCCATTCGCATCGGGGTGTCTGGCACTGGTCTCAAGCAGATATCCCGGACCGAACGTCCCTGTGCTGGTCAATCCTCCGCCGTTAATGCCACTCGCACCAGAAAGGGTCAAGATCCCGTTCGAAAGAGTTATCGATGCGCCCGTTCCAAGGAATGACCAGACCGACCACTTCGCGGCGTTGACCTGTGAGGCGGCGAAGTCGTCAAAAAGGTTGAACACCGTTCCCGGGTTGTTGATGGAATCCTGGACAGCGGGGGGTATGCTCGGCGATGGGTTGCCGTAGTACACAAAGATGGTGGCCCCTGATGATGGAGGTAAGGGATGCGTACCCAGATGCTGGCCTGCTGGAGCGATGGACTCCATGTCTCGACCCAGAAGGGCATGATTGTGATGCCGTCGCCGGAAGTCACTCGCACATCTCGTCCGTCGTTGAGCGCTTTGGTGAAGTCGAAGCTTGAGGCGAGCGACACTTGAACCTGATATCCGGTAAGCGTGGAACCCGAAGGATTCGCGATCGACACCGGACGTCTGTACGCCCACGTCGCATCGTACCACGGTTGTCCGTGAGCCGCAAAGATTGGAAGGACCAGCAGTCCCAGGACGACCGAAATGAAATAGAACTTCTCTCGCACAGGATTCCCCCTCAAGGCTGTTTCTCCAAGCGTGAAATTGTCTGATGAAGGTTGGTAGGTCGGTGACGGCCGGATGTGCGATCGTTGCTGCTGATCGAGCCATGCCGGTTGTGGATGGCTACTTCGCGGATCCCCAATAGCGAAGTGCGCGGGAAAAGTGGATGGACCATGCGGTGCCTGAGATATGCCAACTTCAGGACGGTCAATTCTACGGTGACGAGTGCAAACATGCAAGACTCCACTGATTCAAAATCGGATGACATCAAGAACAGATGACGAGAGTGATCCATCGCTGCTTCCGTGTGTTTGGTCAACCACCTACCACAATCGGGAATCCAACTGCAAGAAGTTTGCGAGTATACAAGCTTCAACTGCGAATCGGTTTCCCGCTTCGACCTACAGCCTTGAGGCAGTACACACACTGAATGTCCGGTAGGCGTTGGAACAATCTACAGGGCACTCCTGAAAGGGTGTCCACCTATCGCCGAGCGCTACAGCTCAGCGTTACCTGCAATGGCCGGGTCCGATCAGTCCATTGTTGTACCAACACTGACCACCTCGAGCCTGTGAAGACCCGAAATGCGGCCCAGCGGTGGGGCCAGAGGTGTGCTCGAAACCAGTTCATAGGTTGGAGCTGTGTCAGCGAATCCTCCCAGGCCCAGCACGAAGCCCAGTAGCAACATCAGAACGGCCGATCGAATAGCATCTTCCTGCGCGTGATGAAAAGAATAGATACACCCGGTTGATCGGTGTCGAAGAACCAGGAGAGTTGGATACTCTGAGAATGTCTAGGGCGTGTTGTCGGGGGGAGTTGGTAAGGGAACCTGGAACACCAAAGGCGGGATGCGCCTTCGCTGCCCCCCTTGCCACCAATATGACACATCCAGCCTCAAGGACCGTGCGCTCGGTCACACTTCACGCGGCGCTGGATTCGCTCCGGGGCGGGGTCGAAGGCGTTGACTTCGCTCACCTGAGTGTGTATCTTCGATCTGGATTCTTGACTGGACATCCACCAAACCAACGTCATCTCACATTCATCGACCGGACTCAACCAGTGCAGCGAAGCACCATCCTCGTTGTCTCGCTCCTGCTCTCCTATGCATTCTGGCACCCTGCGAACGCTCAGGACATTCCTTACGCGGAGTATCGTACCCCGGGCAAGATGATTCTCGAGGTTCACAAGGACAAGGTCCAGACGACTGATCACGCTCTGATTACGATTCGCCTGTTGAACAATGGCGCAATCTGGTCAGGGTTCTGCCAGGTGACCGAACTTGATGGTCGTACCTTCGGGGCAGATCGTTGAGATCGAGTCGAACAACTACCGGGTGATGGACGACCCGAACTTCGACAGGACATTCTTCAGAGAATTGCAGAGCATCTCGGTCCATGACAGCGTCCTGTACTTCGACCTGCACCGCGACATGGACCACGTGATGAAGATTCGCGCCCACTACAAGTCCTACGGCGACAGGCGATTCCGCATCACGCGCATCTACGGCGCCGAGCTGGATTCCGGGCTGGCGGGGAGGAGGGACTCCTCGGCTCTGATCGAATGGCGGTCGGTGGACAGTCTCTTTGTGGCGCTACCGTATCCCCGGGTTCGATAGGAGAGTGCCGCTGGCACGCGGCCGTCAGTCGCCCGTGTCGAGCTCCCGGTTGACATTCCACCCGCGCCTTGCGTATATTTATGTCACTTTCTCTGCGGAAGTGGCGAAATTGGCAGACGCACCATCTTGAGGGGGTGGCGCCCACAAGGCATGCGGGTTCAAGTCCCGCCTTCCGCACAACAGTAGTATCATCGGTCTTCAAACCCCGCGCAGGCGGGGTTTTGTGCTATTATGGGCTCCATTCATGACAGTTCTGGACGCTATCTTGCATGGCTCAACATTGGAGCTCTGTCTGAGTGATTTCGGTCACAAATCTTCTGTCGGGCATTTGACATGGTATATGGGAACACCATTGCAGTGAAGTGCCCATCCCGGACTCATCAGAACGGAAAGGCGTTCGACTCCTGTGACCTTAGGCTTCGTGAACTTGGTGCGGCCCAGCCCGCGCCGTGTGATGCCCGACCACGGTTTGCTTCACCACACGACCGCCCGTGAGCAGACGGGGCGGTACACCCGGACTATCAACTCCACAGCCGACCTACGCGCCGTTGAAGGAGAATGGCGTGACCTCCACGAGCGTGCCGGAGGCACCGCGTTCCAGTCTTTTGATTGGATCGCGACATGGTACGGCCTCGTTGAAGCCACGATGCCTGTCAGGGTTCTGACATGCTGGGATCGACAGCAACTCGTCGGCGTATTCCCGCTCTCCCTCCAGCGAATGAACCTCGGCATCTGGCGAGTCAATCGTATCCGGTTTGCGGGCGAGTTCGGTGTCTATGGCGAGTATGCACCCCTCATCGATCCCGATTTCCTGCACCCCTGCATCGCAGCAGCAGCAGATTTCCTGGCCGAAGAGATCGCCGCAGGGCGCATCGACTTCGTTGATTTCTCGACATTCCGAGTTGAGTCGGCCATCATGCTGGCCCTTGCCGAGGCACTCCGAGAACGCGACCTCCATGTGAGCTGGGAAGCCACATTCATGCCGCGCGTCTCCATCGACCTTCCCGCAACGTGGGACGAATACATGAAGGGCTTGAAAGGCTCGCGAAGACGCGAGCTCAGAGGTGACACCAAGGCCCTCGACCGTCCCGACGTCAAGTTTGAAAGCATTCGGGACCCCGAGAAGGGACAGGCCATGATGGAGCACCTCATCACGCTCCATACGGCCAACTGGAAACGACGCGGTGCAGGCGGGCACTTTCGGACAGACAAGTATTTTGAAGAGTTCCTGCGTACCGTGACGCCCCTGCTGCTGCACCGAAATGAAGCAACAGTCTATACACTGTCACACAACGACAAGCCGGCGGTAATCGTCTTGAATTTCCACATCGGCAAGAACTACACGTCATATATAACAGGACGCGACCTGGATACCCAGCTGTCGGCCTCCAGTCCGGGTCGCACGCTCTTCGGCTTCTGCATCAAAGATGCAATCGAACGGGGATTCGTCGACTTTGACTTCCTCGGCGGAGAACAACCATACAAGCTCAGCCTCGGCGGAAACGTCTCACACTACGGTCGACTTCTCGCGAGGCAGAAGGGCATCGGCGCAATTCCGGCTCAGATTGCTCACGCGCTGCTCGAGTTCCGCTACGATGTCTTCATCAAATTCTATCGTCACCGCGTGCTGCCCAGACTGAACAAGACCTTCCTACATCGGAAACACGCGGTCGTCAATCGTCCATAGTCCGGAGTGACTTGTCGATTGGTCCTGCCAATCGAAGGGGTATCGGGATTCATGACCATAGTATTTCTCAGCGGTGTGCGCTGCGCTGTGCGTCGGGTGGCGGGGGATCGTACACCGAGCGACTCGGAATTCGTGGACGCGGGATTCGCGAAGGAACAGGCGTCCTTTCACACAAGGGTCCTCACCTCTGCCTCCGAACTGGGCACGGTGGAGCAGGAATGGCGGGCACTCCATCAACGATCCGGGGGCGCCGTCTTCCAGACGTACGAATGGCTGGCCACGTGGTACCGGATCGTCGAGCCCAGACTCCCCATCCGGCTCCTCACGTGCTGGGATGATCACAAGCTCGTTGGGCTGTTTCCGTTTTCCATTCAGCCGATCAACCTCGGCATCAGGCGAGTCAACCGTGTCCGGTTCGCGTGTGAGTACGGTGTATACGGCGAGTTTACCCCCCTGGTCGACCCTGATTTTCTCGAGCCCTGCACCTCCGCGGCAGCGGACTACCTTGCGACCGAACTCGCTGCGGGCCGTATCGACTTCTGCGACTTCTGTGCATTCCGTGCCGAGTCACCTGTAATGCTCGGGTTAACTCAAGCCCTTCGAGAACGCAAGCTACTAGTGGAGTGGGATGCGACATGCATGGGACATGTCTCCATAGACCTTGCTGCAACCTGGGATGAATACTTGACGGGGTTGAAGGGTAGGCAGAGGCGCGAGCTCAGGGGAGACATGAGAGCTCTGGACCGGCCAGATGTCAAGTTTGAAGTGATCCGGGACGCAGGCAGGGGGGAAGCCCTGCTGGAGCTCCTCATCAGTCTCCATACTGCGGCGTGGAAGCGTCGGGGTGCGGGAGGACACTTCCGCACAGACGAGTACTTCGAACAGTTTCTTCGAACTGTGACTCCGTTGCTGTTCCGTCAGGACAGCGCGACCGCGTACACTGTAATGCACAACGGCAAACCTGCCGTGGTAATTCTGAATTTTCACTCAGGCAGAAACTACACTGCTTATATCACGGGACGAGACCTGGACAATGCTCTGGCCTCCGGCAGCCCCGGCAAGACACTGTGGGGCTTCTGCATCAAGGACGCAATCGAACGGGGATTTACTGACTTCGATTTCCTTGGCGGAGAGCAGCCGTACAAGCTAAGCCTCGGCGGAAGTGTTTCGTATTACGGCCGCCTGGTGGCCCGGCAACGCGGCGTGGCCGGACTACCGGGCCTGCTTGCGCACGAGCTTCTCGAGGCACGGCACAGCATCCAGATAAAGTTCTACCGCCACCGCGTGTTGCCCAAAGTCAACAAGATCTTCCGAGATCGCAAGCACCCGGCAGTCGATCATCCGTAGTCGACAGAAAATTGTCGATTGGTTCTGCAAGGTAGAGGGGTATAGCAGCTGAGAATTCGCCTGGACTTGGGCAGCTCCAGGGCAGGAAATAGCACGGCCCGGACTTCCCTGCCCGGGCCGAGTTGCATACCGAGTGCCGCCGATTTTAACTTATAAGCACGAGCTTCTTGGCCTGCGCAAGGTCACCTGCTTTTTGATTAGCCTTCCTCAGAATTGGGACATTTGGCCAAGCAGCGATGTCTGGGCTTTCTTTTCCCTCCCCAGAGTCCACATGTAGTCCCTCCCGAATAGTCCTCACAAGGGGAAAATGAGAGTGGCGTGCGTCTTTCTGGCTAACCTCCCCCCGTCTCCGAATTCGGGGATGTAACATCTTTAGTGTTTGCGTAATATCGCAAGACATTACGTTCCTCCATTTCTTGGCCGACAGTTCTCCAGCCCCGAGATAGAACGTTCGACAAAGCGATTTGCAGAATTCAAGTTAGCACGAAGGGATGTGCAGTGGGGTGAGCCTTGTCGCTCCGGGGGGGAGTCCCGACCTTTTGTCATCCGTCGGGGCCGGCATACCGCTTGCGGTGCTCTGGGTTTGGGACTCTCTCCATAAGAACTCCACAAACCCAGCGGAACTAAGCAGGGAGTATTCAGCTCTTCGGCCAGTGTCACCCCCGCACCTGTTTTATCCTCGGGCACCCTGCAAATCATGCTTGAATGCGCCACGACGGGAACGGATCCGCCGGGGGGATGGTTGCACTTGAAGATGCATAACTTATCAGAGCGAAGGTTCAGCTGGAGAGTCTGCATCGAAAACGCGACGTCGCCTCCACTTATGTGTCCTCGCTTTTGTAGGTGATTGAACGCTAATTGGAATGTTTCACTCCGCAAGATCAAAGATGCTATATTTCAGAGCAGAGTTCCAAGTTCGACTGCATTCTCCAGGGGAACACGGAATGATGCTGACAACGTCATTAGATCACCTCTTTGATATGCGGTCGCAGAAAAATTGTTGTCGAAGAATTGTCGTCGGATTTTGAAAGTCCTTCTTGAATTTCGAAAGGTGGCCTTCACGTGTATGTCCTTTGAACGGTACCCCGAGGGATGTATCGTGGCTGCCCGTAAGGTTCTGCACATGCCCTTTCAAATTGGCATTTGGCGGAACCTTCAGTTGCACTCATTGAGTGGCGGGGAAAAGTGAAGGGAGAGTCGCGTGGATGAGGTGCCCTTTGTTTCCGTCCTGATGCCAGTGCGGAATGAGGCCGATCATATTGGGAGGAGTCTGGGTGCGGTGCTTGCCCAGGACTATCCTCCGGGGAAGCTGGAAATCCTGGTGATCGATGGGATGTCGACAGACGGAACCCGGGAGGCCATCAACCATCTCAAAGGCGGCCGCCTGGCTTTGCGCCTGCTTGATAACCCCCGGCAAACTACACCGTCTGCATTGAATATTGGTGTGCGCGAAAGCATCGGCGAGATAGTCCTGCGCGTGGATGGTCACACGACCATCGAGCCAGGGTATATCCGTCAATGCATCGATGTCCTTCTTCGCACCGGCGCGAGCAATGTCGGTGGGGCCATGCGTGCTGAAGGGCTGACTGATTTCGGCAGGGCAGTCGCCCGGGTGACCTCCTCACGTTTTGGCATTGGCGGAGCAAAGTTCCACTACCTTCAGAAAGAGGAAACGGTCGACACTGTCTATATGGGGGCCTGGCCGAAGTCAGTGTTCGAACGAATTGGATTGTTTGACGAAGAAATGGTGAGAAACCAGGACGATGAGTTCAATTTCCGTCTGAGACGAAACGGAGGAACAATCGTCTGTTCGCCGGCCATCCGATCGACGTACTTCAACCGATCTACGCCGATGGGATTGATGAAGCAGTATTTCCAGTACGGGTTTTGGAAGATCAGAGTCTTGCAGAAGCACCCCCGGCAGATGAGGCTCTATCATTTTGCCCCGTTGGGGTTGGTCTTGGTTCTCTTCCTGTCACTGGACGCCAGTTTGTTCTATAATAGATATGTCATTGTCTTTGCTTCTATCGTTGTTTTTTACGCCGGGGCCGGACTGGTGTCCGTCACCCGACTCTCGGGGCTCGTAGGAATTCGGCAGCGATTATTTGCGATGTCGGCCGCACCGATGATACACCTCTCGTATGGTACTGGCTTTCTGGTCGGTGCAGTATACTTTGCATACAAATGGAAAGACTTTCTCAAAGGGTACTGGCTTCAGAGGCGAAGGCAGTCACGGGTCACTGAATCAAGCGGTTGACTCCTTCAGCGGATTATCGACCAAGAGGGTGAGAATGGCAGATGTCGATTCAACACTTGAGGTACGCTCGGGCGCACGATTTCGGGAGATCCTTGCACTTCTTTACCGCGGACGATGGATAGTCCTCGTGTGTGGGACCCTGGGTCTCGGCGGCATGTGGGTCTACACGGCGTTGACGCCTCCGACCTTCGAGTCCAAGGCGATGGTTCTGATCAATCGAAAGAACCGGCAGGGATTCAATCCGTTTGCAGATGCTGTCGACCGGCGGGAAGAGAAACTCGCAAATGAATTGGCAACGCTCAAGACACGGATGATCGCGAGAAAAGTCGCTCAAGTGTTGCTACAGATCCGATATGCAGATTCCTCGAGCGGCAAGATTATGTCCATCCTTCTTCGGAATCCCGAGAAGAAGGGCGATTCTGCGCTTGATTCTGTCAAAGCTGTCGCATCACGATTGCAGACGTCCGTGCGATTCTCACCGGAGGTGGAATCGGATGTAATTAGCATCACGGCCGTGCGTCCAGATCCCTATGAAGCCGCAGTGGTTGCAGGGACATTTGCAGATGTGTACCGGGAGCAAGTAATGCTTCAGAGCCGCTCCCAATCACGATCGGTCAGGGAATTCCTGGAGGGGCGACTGGGTGAGCAACGGGCACAGTTGAACAGGGCGGAGTCCTCGGTCAAGGAGTACATGCAGACCACCGGTGTTGTTTCGCTTGATGGTGAATCCAACCGAGTTGTTCAGGAACTTGCCGCACTTGAAGGCAAGAGGGATGGGCTGAGCGTCGAGATTGAGAGTCTGAGCCGCAAGGTCAAATCGATCGAGGCAGACCTCGTCCAACAAGGAAGTACCACTCCGAGTGTCGCTGCCCAGGCGGACGACTCCTACATCCGATTGTTGCAGGAACAGATCGCCCGGCTCGAGGTTTCACGCGATGTTATGACTGCGCAAACCGATCCGCAGATCCTCAAGCAGGATATGTATCGCGACCGCCTGAGAATATCGACGATCAGCTCGGTGCGTTGCGTAAGAAACTCGAGATGCGGACCGAAGATATGATTCAGGGATATATCCAGGGTACCGGTGGCTCGGGTCAGTCAGACGTCCTGGGAAACGTCCGTGGTCTCAAGCAGCTCTTGCTCGAATCGCGCTTCCAACTGGAGGGGCTGCAAACGCAACGAAAAGCACTCGACGAAATTGTTGCGGGGTACGACGCACGATTTCGCAATATCCCCCAGCAGAGCATTGAGTTTGCGCGCCTGCAGCGTGAGCGATTAGGCGCGGAGCGGCTGTATACGCTGCTGGAGGAGAAGTTTAACGAATCGACGATCACAGAGAAGTCCGAATTTGGCAATGTCGAGATCATTGAAGACCCGGAACCATCATTTTCGCCCGTCAGCCCCAGTCTTCGCGACAAACCTGCTCCTCGGTCTCGTTCTCGGTCTCGGCTTCGGTGTGGCCGTCGTCCTTGCAAAGGAATCCCTGGATTTGCGCGTGCAAACTCCGGAACAGCTCAAGCGTCACGGCTACGTATCCCTGGCTGAAGTGGGAACCTTCGAAAGGGAATTCAAGACGCTACCCAAGCATGGAACGATGCCGCCTGATGTCCTCAGCTTTGACAAGGCGCTCTGGCTTATCTTCAATCCTCTCTCGTTTCTTGCGGAATCGTATCGACGGTTGCGCTCTTCGCTCCTCTACATGACCGTTGAGCAGTCCAGACATATGATAGCATTCACAAGCCCCAACCCCGCGGAAGGGAAAAGTACAACCATCAGCAACCTCGCAATCTCACTAGCCGAAACAAAGAAAAGGGTTCTCCTTGTTGATGCCGATCTACGGCGTCCATCGATCCATCGACTGTTTGGCCTTGACGTCTCTCCTGGGTTGTCCGATGTTCTCACACGTGGAGTGCAATTCGGCGATGTCATACGTGAACATGTCCTTCCGAGCTTGGATGTGATCACTGCTGGGAAGGGAGCGAGAACGCCATCGAGCGTCTTTGGTGGGCCGGATATGGCAACGATGTTCGCTACATTAAGTCAGGCTTACGATTGGATCCTTGTGGATGCTCCACCGATTCTGTTTGTGAATGATGGTGCTGTTATTGCTGCATTGTCCAATGCGTGTATTCTCACAGTAAATGCTGGCACGACGAGGATGGAAGACCTGGATCGTTCTGCCGCGCTAGTGAAAGCAGCCGGCGGACGAGTGCTGGGTGTCGTGGTCAACCGGTTTGATCCCAAACGAGCCTATGGAGCATACTATGGGACATCGCGATATGGGCACTATTATTCCAAGCATGGATATGGAGAAAAAGACATAGCTTAGGACCACTGGAGAGTGTTCAGTTTCTGCTCCCTTCTACCGACATTGTCGAACGCCAGTCAAGTGCATCTGAACAGGTCCCGTGTCTTTTGACATTCTCTTATTCGGCCATTGTGATGTCCATCGAAGCTCTGGTGAGACGCTGGGAGGATCATGATTGGATGTGAGATAGTCTCCTATCGAAAGAATATCTTGGTGTCGATCGCCGTCGCCATTGTGCTCTGTTGTTTGTTTGCCGAGTGTACGCAGCAGATGTCGGATCAACCGAACTCGGAATCGCATTCTAGTCTTCCGGTTATCTATGCATCGCCTGCTGGTGGAATCCAGGGATCAGGCACCCGTGATGATCCTGTGGATTTGAACACGGGACTGTCTCATGTGAGGGGGGATACCGTGCTGGAGCTGATGGGTGGTATCTACCGGATACCGAATGGTAGTATTCTTTATTTGGGGGGCCTGGGGAGCCCCAGAAGCACAATCAGAGCTGCCTCAGGCGAGAGGCCAATTGTCACGGGGGAGAATGGTCTTCCTCCGTACATTTATGTGCAAAACAGCACGAGAGTCGAGGGAATCTGGTTTGGAGGGGCAGCGGATTCGGTAGACACGCCAATCAATATGAGTAACGATGATGAGATCGTGGGATGTGTCTTCTGGGGCTACTATGGAGGTATCGCCGATGCCAGCAAGCACAACTTATACGAAAACAATCTGTTTGTGAATTGCGGGAGGGGGACGTTGTACCATCCGATCTACATTTCGGGGCAATCAGTCTCCTGGGACAGCTGTACGATCGTCCGCCGGAATGTGTTTGTGGGCGGGGAAGGATGGGCGATACACTTGTGGCATGGCCCGACCTATGTAAAGGTTGAGAACAATTTCGTGGGCAATGTGAGTCATTGTTTTGCCAGTGACGGTGTTCCCGTGATTGCACGTGATAATGTCTTCTGGAGCCATACAGCTCAGCCAACGATAGTGATTCGCGGAGACATGAACCTGTCACATAACCTGATCGGCAAGAACCACACTTACTATGAATATCGGGATCCGGCAGCGCTCCGCGTAACGGCGGATCGAAATAGCTTCATCGAGCCGGCATCGCCTGGGGGACCCTTCGGAACAAACCCCATCCGATGGGATGAAACGGAAACGGAGCTTCGTTTGGGAACTCGTGCGGCGAACATCTACAGCGCAATTTCTGTCTTGGAAGATGTCTTCAAGCAACCCGCTGCGTCTATCCAGACGAACCCCACACCAGGCCGGAAATGGCTTGTGTTGCTCGAAGCGCTGGATTATTGGAGTGCCCATTGAGTGTCCGTACACTCCTGAATTTCCGGTTGAATACAATCCATATTTGACCACTTAGAAATTGACATGTCCACGTGACAAATGCAGAGTGTTGATGGAAGGAAACACGATACGGTAGACCGCAAGACACGACCAATGGAAGGAGAAACGCTTTACCGGATAAGGACTGAACAGTCGCCCTCTCAGAAAGGGGGTCGGACGAGCTGGAAACCCTCACGGTTTGAGTACCTCGTCTTCGGGGTAGTGATCCTCGGCTTCATGCTTAGAGTGACAGGGATCAGCTTCGGCTTGCCGCTACATTTGCATCCCGACGAGGCAACGCAAGTGGAAAATGCCAGGAGCGTGCTTCGGGGTCAGATCAACCCTGGATTTTTCAGATATCCATCCTTCATGATCTACCAGCTGGCCTTCATTTACGGGATAGCAGAATCAATGGCGTCTGTGCTATCTCTTGGCCTTTCCAATGCAGACTACTACCTGTTCGCGCGCCTGCTTTCTGCAACATACGGGGCCCTAACAATCGGGGCGGTTTATCTGCTCGGACGAGTTATCGTCGATCGATCCGTGGGTATGATTGCCGGAAGCTTGCTGGCGATCTCCCCCGACCATATCCGCGAATCACACTATGCAACGGTCGATGTGGCAATGGTATTCTGGTCGGTGCTTGCGATGGCGCTCGTCATATGGGCTATAGACAGAGGCGAGCGAATGAAATTGTATCTGGCAGGTATTGCTGCAGGCCTTGCGCTTTCGTCAAAATACTCGGCCATCTACATCCTCCCCTCGATGTTCGGCGCCATTGGGTGGGCGATCTGGACCGCCGATGCAGGACAACGCAAGCCACAGACACGTGTGAGTACCAGGGTGCTGTTCATAGTTCTCGGTGCGTTTATGCTCTTGCTCTTCTTGTGCTTTCCCAAAGCGAGAGTCATCGAGGCTCTGCGGACTTGGACGACTGACGGCATCATTGAAAGAGAGTATCTGGGGCTTTTTGATCGAATCCTCGTTCTTGGCAGTTTGGGTGGCGCAGGATTGATGCTTTTCGGAATTTTTTCGCTGCGGACGCACTGGATTCAGCGCCTGCAAGCATGCATGATCGATCGGCGCTTCCTCGGGACTGGCGCCATTATCGTGGGGACATTTGCCGTCACATCCCCGTTCGTGCTTCTGGATCTGCCGCATTCTGCGCGCGATATCATGTACGAGTACAGACACGTATCAATCGGCAGCGCGGCGCACTTCAGCCAGAATGATCCAATCGTGAACACTGTGAAACCGAAAGGGGCCTTTCCCGAGCCGTCATATTACTGGGATTGGTGGTGGCGACAGCATGGCTGGATCGTATCGATACTTGTTCTTGCCGGAGTGACGGTCCTTCTTCGAAAAGACTCACGTGCTGTTGCTGTTACCGGTCCCGTCGTTCTTCTACTCTTTCTTTCCCTGACAGCCGCAGGAAACAAAGCTGATCGCTATGCATTGCTTTCACTCCCATTGCTCTATGTGTTTGCGGGTGCTGCCATTGGAGCAATGAGCAACGTCAGATTTGGAGGTGCCTCCAACTTCCTGCAAATAGCCGTCCTTGGAGCCGCCTGTGTCATTCCCGTGCAGTCGACTGTAGATGTGTTCCGACGGGAATTCGTTCACCCAGAGACCCGGGAGCTGGCATACCAATGGCTTATGGAGCATGGTGAGCCAGGCTCGACCATGGTTCGTGAAGCCTATACTCCAGACATCGAGACAGTGCCAACCCCCTTTCACGTTTTGGCCTTTCAACGGAGCGTCTTCGACAGCACATCTCTGGAGCAATGGCACGACGCGGGCGTCCGCTATTTCATTATTGGTCGGATGCGAACTTGGTTTGAAGAGAATGCGTCTTATTATCCCTTCCAAGCGCAGAATTACAGGTTGCTGGTTGAACGTGCACATCTGCTTCAGGAATTCAAAGCCTCCGAAGATGTCTCAGGCTCATCAATTTGGATTTACAGGATTGAGTAAGTGTGTCACAAACGCCTATATTGGCCTGTCCTCCTGAGCTGTGGCTCTCTCTCGTCGTTCAACAGGTGAGCTCCAAATAGCGATCGTGTCGAACTATTGATCGGGGATTCGCTCGCGCCCAGATGGAAGAATCGCCATTGTCCATACCAGGACCAGACCCAACTTCACCTCGGCGCGCTGAGCCGGGGCAGGTGAGGCGACGGCTGCGGGTTATTTTCTTTGGGGAACCCTCATCTACCTTTAGCCGGCTCCACTATCAAGTGCTGCAACAACACCGACTGGTCAAGGTTGCGGCGTGGATAGCGAGCCCGACGGGATGGCGAGGAGGTCGGCGCGCAGCGTTCTTGTCGCCCAGCGATGCCATGGAGCGGCTCACGCTAAGACTGTCACTTGAGTCGCAGACCCTCCGGCACCTGGGGATCCCGCTTGCGGTGATCAACGTGCGGGCACCGAACGTGAGGATCAGCAAGATCCGAAGCGACGACACGCTTGCGGATGACATAATGGGACTGCGACCGGATTTGGTTGTGTCTGCTGGGTTTCAACAAATTCTGCCGCCGGCGATCCTAGAAATACCTCAACTTGGAGCGTTCAACTGTCATCCGTCCCCGTTGCCGCGCTATGCGGGGTCCAACCCCTGGTTCTGGATTCTGAAGGGAGGTGAAGTTGAATCCGCCGTGACGATCCATAGAATGGTGGGGGAGGTGGACGCCGGCGACATCGTCGCACAGAGGCTCTTTCCGATCGGAGAGCGGACAAACTATCAGGGGTTCTACAATCGCTCGAGTCTGGAAAGTGCCCTGTTGCTACGAGAGTGCGTCGGGCGGTGGGTCACCGGCACGGCACGCGAGCATCCCCAGGACCTGACGCAACGGACGATCTTTTCGGCACCTCGTGAGCGGGACTATGAAATAGACTGGACCGAGACGATGATGCACATCGAAGCCCTGGTTCGAGCTGCTGCGCCGGCCCCCTGCGCGTTGATGAGAGTGCGTGGACAGGGAGTGCGGATTCGCAGGTGTGAACGGGAGCCGAAGATCTTCGGCAAGCCCGGCACGGTGGTGCGGATGTCCCCCAGTGACTTCGTGGTTGCCTGCGGTGATGGGTCTATTCGGATCGCACGAGGGGCGTTTAGTGCCGCTGAGGCGGGGGGTCCCCGGATGGCACAAGATCTTGGCCTCTCCGTTGGCGAGCGGATTTCGGCTGAAACAGAGAGTCTTTCCTGAGACGACGTGTGCCGTCTCAACCTGACATCAATCTCTAAGAAGGGACACAGTGGAGGAACAAAGCTCACGCGGCAGGACCGATCCACCGTTGATACACAGCCACATACAACCTTCCCGGGGGTGGGTCCAGCTGAAGCTTGGTGCACTCTGGGAGTACAGAGAACTCCTGTATTTCCTCGTCTGGCGGGATGTCAAGGTGCGTTACAAGCAGACCGTCCTCGGTGCTTCATGGGCGGTTCTTCAGCCATTCCTGACGATGATCGTGTTCAGTGTCTTCCTCGGAAAGCTTGGCGGCATACCGTCGGAAGGTGTTCCCTATCCTGTCTTCAGCTTTGCCGGACTGGTACCGTGGAGTCTCTTTGCGTATGGGCTCAATCAGTCTGCGAACAGTCTCGTGGGAAATGCAAACCTTCTGCAGAAGGTATATTTTCCCCGGCTGCTGATCCCTCTCTCAAGCGTGTTGTCCGGAGTGGTGGACTTCTTGCTCGCCTTTGCGGTGCTCCTGGCCATGATGTTCTATTATGGCATCGTGCCCTCGACAAGCATCATCTTCATACCGTTCTTCACGCTGCTTGCCGGGATAACATCGCTGGGTGTGGGATTGTGGCTTTCGGCACTGAACGTGGAGTATCGTGACGTGCGCTACGTGATCCCGTTCTTGACGCAAATCTGGATGTTTGCCACCCCCATCGCGTATCCGAGCAGCCTCCTGCATGAGCCATGGCGGACGCTGTACGCGTTGAACCCGATGGTGGGAGTCGTGGAGGGATTTCGCTGGGCATTGCTCGGATCGTACACGTCTCCAGGACCGATGACGTTTGTCTCGACGCTGGCCGCGGTGGTCATCCTGGTAGGCGGCGCATTCTATTTCCGGCGGACTGAACGAACGTTTGCTGATCTTGTATGATCGGGAAAGGGTTGGCGCTCATGAGCGAAGTGAATAAGCACTCGACATGACCATTGCATTTACCAGTAATCTGGGCGGTGGTCTGGACAGCTACGTTCGTGCAGCAAGCGGATGGCTGGCGGCACGCGGGCACACCGTGCACATCGTCTTCCCCTGCGAAAGGCCCCGCCAGTTCGCTGACACGATCCCCGGTGTTACCTTCCATTGGTCCCCGATTGGAAACCTTCACTATTGGGCCAATCGAACCGGGATTGTACGGGCTGGAACGGTTGCAGCGATTCGTAAACACGAAATAGCGCGGGCGATCTCAACCCGCCTCATGAGTGTCCACCGTGACTCCGGCATCGACATCGTGGAGCTGGCGGAGGGGATCGATTCTCCGGGGATGTTCGAGAAACTGCCGTTCATCTTAAAAATGCACGGGGCGGAATGGACGTTTCGGCGCTACTGCCGCGATGGCGAGTACTTCCCGATCGAAGCTCGTGATCAACGTCGTATGATACTGGCAGCTCGCCAGACTCATGCCTTGAGCCGGTCGCTCGCGGATTTCATTGCAGGTGCGTGCGAGGTGCCACGAGATAGGATCCGGGTAGTGCCGTATTCGATTGATTGTGATGCGTACCGGCCTGCCGCTCCTCCCCCGCCCGGTCCGCCGTACTTCATTCTGTCCATCGGCCGCCTGCAGAAGCGCAAGGGGACTCATACTCTTGTCTCTGCGCTTCAGAAAGTCTGGAAGACGCAACCGGAAACGCACCTTCTCCTGTTCGGAGAGGATTCTGACTTTGGAAGGCCGCAAATCGAATCCCTGATCCCGGCATCAGAACACCGCGGTCGTATCCACTGTTTGGGGTTCATTCCGCGGAACGAGTTGATTGAGCAATACCGAAAAGCTCACGTCTACGTGACGCCCACGCGTTATGAGACCTTTGGATACACCATTCTCGAAGCCATGGCATGTGGACGGCCGGTGATCGCATCGGATATCGGCCCGATTTCGGATCTGGTCCGACATGAGGAGACAGGCTGGCTTGTGCCGCGTGATGACGTTGATGTGCTGGCAGAGACGATCCTCTCGGCGCTGGGTCATGCAGAGCGGCGTGAAGCATATGGACGCGAAGGTCGACAACTCGCCGAACGATTTTCCAGCGACATCCTCTTACCGCGACAATTGAAACTGTACGAGGAAGCTGCCGCCGTTCGCAATCGCTAATGACAGGATGCCGGTGCATATCGCGCTAGTCAATCAATGGTACCCTCCCGAGGGTGGAGGGGGCGGGGTTGCCACGCACAACCATAACTTCGCCGTGGCGTGCGTCCGGCTTGGTCACCGGGTGACGGTGATCTCGCAGCAGTTTCGGAACAATGTCGCTTCCCGTGATACCGCAGATGGCGTCAGCATCCTTCGCGTGCCGGCGCTCAACCTCTATGGTGGCCACCGATTGCCGGTTGTCGGGAGACAATACCGGTTCGCCCAGGCAATGGGGTACAGCAGGAAGGTGTGCAGTGTCCTCGAAGCGCTCCATCAGGAAACGCCGGTCGATATCGCTGAATTCGTGGAGGTCAACGCGGAAGGATTCTTCTGGCGACCCACCATGAGCAAACGCCTTGCCGTTCGATGCCAAACGCCCAACTGGGTGCTTCGACGCTACTATCTGAAGTCGGAGATGCCGTTTGACACAGGCCTGCTCGGGTGGGCCGAGCGACGCGTCATTCGGCGTGCTCATGTAGTAACGGCACCATCGCTCGATATGGCACACGTGATCGCGCATGACTGTGATGTGCCGATCGCATCAATTCATATGATTCCCAATGCCGTTGAGACTGGCCGACACCCCCTTGCCGTCCGGGGAGATCTGAACGATGATCTCAACGTGCTCTTTGTGGGTCGACTGGAGCGCGCAAAAGGGGTAGATACCCTTGTTGATGCGATCACGAAGGTCGCGAGCACGGAGTCGAATGTGCGATTTGTCTTCGTCGGGAAACCCCGGAACAGACCCGGCGGTGGAACATACATCGACTTCATCATGGACAGGCTTGGCGACCTGGTCCGACAAGGACGGGTCATCGTCAAAGGCTACCTCCCCGATGACGAGTTGGCGCAGGCCTATGCGCAGGCCGATATAGCCGTCGTTCCGTCGTTGCTGTATGAGAGTTTCTCATATACCTGTGCTGAAGCCATGGCGTTCGGAGTGCCAGTTGTCGGCAGCAGGATCGGGGGAATACCGGAGACGCTCGACCACGGCAGATGTGGAATCCTGGTTTCACCTGGTAGTGTCGAAGAGCTTGCTGACGGTATTCTTGCGTTAGTGCGCGACAAAGGGCTTCGTTCAACGATGGGGAATGCGGCTCGATCATTCGCGGTCGGTCGCTTTTCGTCTGAGAGGGTGGCGGGACAGATCCTCAACCTCTATGAGAGCATCGTCTCAGGATGAACTCCCCCTATCGCCATGTGGTGTTGTGCTCCAAGTGTCATATGCGACCTCGTAATGAATCCGCCCGGGAGAACGTCCTGTGTCTGTGAAGGATGATTGCAGGATCTGTTGTACATCGACATCGGGCACCCGCTGGCAGGCGAGGGAGATGATGTTCGGCCTTCGAGACACATTTGAGTACTTTGAGTGTCATCGATGTGGATGTGTTCAGATCTCGGAAATGCCAGCGACTCTCGAGAAGTACTATCCACCGGAGTACTACTCATTCTGGCGCCCCCGGGTAGAGAAGCCGAATCCCATAAAGATGCTGGCGAAGATGTATCGCCTGCGTCACTTTCTGAATGACAGGAATCTTGTCGGTCTCGTGGCGACAAGACTCAAGGGTCCCGTCCCGCTCCCGGGCTGGCTCAAGAACGTCAATGTCACCCCGAAATCCCGAATTCTCGACGTCGGTTGCGGATATGGGAACCTGCTAAACAGGCTCCGTGCGGAGGGCTTCTCAAGCTTGCTGGGCATCGACCCGTATCTGCCCGGAGACGAAATCTACGACAATGGTGTAAGGGTTCTGAAAAGACGATTGGAAGAGATGAACGGGGAGTTCGATCTGATCATGCTTCATCATTCGTTCGAGCATATGCCGGATCCGCTTCATGCTCTCGTCACGTTGAGTGGCCTGCTTGCTCGTGACGGAGTGATGCTCATCAGAATTCCGGTCGCTTCTTCCTATGCATGGAGGAGGTACAGAACGAACTGGGTTCAGCTTGATGCCCCGCGTCATCTGTATCTCCATACTGTCGAAAGCATGAAGATCCTCGCCAACGCGGCTGGCCTCGAACCTGCGGGCATTGAATATGATTCGAACGCATTTCAATTCTGGGGAAGTGAACAGTATGAGAGGGACATACCACTGAATGATCCCCTGTCGCTGTCAAGCAACGCTCAATCGCCGATCTTCAGCCCGGAACGACTCGCTGAGTTCGCCCGGGGGGCCACGGACCTGAACAGCAAAGGGGAAGGCGATCAAGCTTGTTTCTACATACGGAAGCAACTCCACTCCCGGCCCGCAGTACTGTGATCGAAAGGACGCATTGAGTTGGCACCATCTCGAATCCGGGCAGTCGTGCTCGGGTATGGCTCGCGGATGGATGTCTCCGCTGCGCTCTCATCATTGTCCTCCTCAACGATTCCTGCAGACTTGGTGCTGGTGCAAAACGGACTACCGGATAGGGATATTGATGAGCTCGAGACAAGACACCCCGGAATACAAACGATAAGAAACCGGGGCAATATTGGCGTATCGGCAGGGCGGAACCAGGCGATTCAGGCGTCGCTTGCTGCCGGGGCGACCCACCTGTTCTTCCTGGACCGTGACGCCCGGGTTTCGCCAGATGCAATTCGTGTTCTCATGGAGGCTCTCGCGGACATTCCCGACGCGGGAATGCTCTCCTGCATGATCTATACCGAGGAGGGGAAGTCAACCGTCCATTCCGCAGGGGCGTCGTTTGATCCCTCAGAGATTTCGGAAGATCATTTTCGTTTCGTTCCATCAGACCCGATACTCAATGTGCCGATCGTGTCGACGACTGCTACCCTCGTGACCAGAGAGTATGTCGAACGCGTGGGCCCGTTCGATGAACGCTACTTCGCCTACTTCGAGGATTTCGACTGGGCGGAACGGGGTACCAGGCTGGGATATCGACATTACATTGTTTCGAACGCGGTGGCATATCACGATGAGGAGAGATCTCGCTATCATCCGCTTATTGTCTTCTATATGACACGCAACCGATTTCTCTTTGCCCGAGTACACGGGTATGTCAGCAGTTCACATGACTGGAAAGTCATTCGTCGTGCCCGGCGAGAGGCGGCATATCATCTCAGGTCATTGTTTGGACTGCGTCCGCTCGCAGCGACCTGTCTGGTCGCATTTGTCTTCGGCTGTGGGGCGTTTCTCTTAGACAGATTCGGCAGAGCACCCGGCTGGATGACGAAGCCGGCCGAACAATTCAGGGAGGAGCGTCTTCGCATTTGGTTCTTAGACAGTTCATTCTTCGCATTGCTCCGAGGTCTTCGTCGGCAACTGTCGGGTCATGACTAGGTCATTACTTCATGTCACCATGTCCGGGTGTTCCATAAGCCGAGTCAAATCCCTCTTTCAGCGCACTCGGCTGATGAGTAGAAAGTCCTAACGAATGAGCGAACTAGCCATACGAGTTGAAGGCCTGGGAAAGCAGTTCCGTATTGGAACGAAAACCCAGAAGTACAAGACCTTCAGGGAAAGTTTGATGGATGTCACGTTGGCCCCTCTTCGAACCGTTGGATCCAGAATCCGGGGTGAGAGGCGGTCCCCGCGACACGAACTCTTCTGGTCATTGAGGGATGTAAGCTTCGAAGTGAGACGCGGAGAAGTCCTGGGGATCATCGGGCGGAATGGAGCAGGGAAGACTACGCTACTGAAAGTGCTTTCGCAAATAACGGAACCCACCTGTGGCAGTGCGGATGTGTACGGTCGCGTCGGCTCTCTTCTTGAGGTAGGGACAGGTTTTCATCCGGAGTTGACGGGGAGGGAAAACATCTATCTCAACGGGGCCATCCTCGGAATGAAAAGAGCCGAGATCAGCCGGAAGTTCGACGAAATTGTCGACTTTTCGGAAGTGGAGAAATTCATCGACACCCCCGTCAAGCGGTATTCCAGCGGAATGTACCTGCGGCTTGCTTTTGCGGTGGCGTCGCACCTTGATCCCGAGATTCTCCTGGTCGATGAAGTCCTCGCTGTCGGCGATGCGGCGTTTCAGAAGAAATGCCTTGGGAAGATGAAGAATGTCGCACATGAAGGACGCACGGTCCTCTTTGTGAGTCATAACATCGGTGTGGTGGCCGGGCTCTGCCAATCGGGGCTCTATCTCTCACAGGGGAATGTGATTCTCAAGGGGGCGGTGGAGGACTGCATCTCGAAGTACATGCATAGTCTCGGGAATCTCGATGCCTACAATATGGAGGATAGGCCCGGGTACAGGGCCTTCATCAAATCTGCACGGATCATAGGCTCAAAAAGCATAGCGGCAGGCGAATTTCTCGAAGCTGAGGTGACGGTGTTCAGTCGAGACAGCTTCGCGTTCAGCCTCGACTGGCGGATAAAGACCGAGATGTCGACCCCGGTTGCGTACGGCGTCCCGGTGATTCAGATGAATCAGGTGGAAACGCTTACCCCCGGGCTCAACCGCTACCTGGTAAGGATCAATTCCTTGTCGCTTGCGGAAGGCGCCTACACGTTGAGTTTTGATGTCAACATACCATGGATTGAATACATCGAGAGGGTGGAGGATTGCCTTGAATTTCAGGTGGAGAGATCCCTGGCCTCAAATCAGTCTCACCCCATCAAGGCCTCCTGGAATAACGGGGCGGTTCTCTTCCCGTTCACCTGGCAGAGACAAGGCTGACCTATGCCTCCAGTGATGGGCGCAAAGGGTCAGATGAGGATTCTCCTTGTCGCCTCGGGATATCCTCCTAACATCGGAGGACTTCAGACCACGGTGGAACAGATCGCCATCAGGCTGCAAGAAGCAGGACACACAGTTCTCGTTGTGACCAATCGATTTCCTCGCTCGCTGCCAAGGCGAGAGAACCTGAACGGAGTCGCCGTTGTGCGAATGCTCTTCCTCTTCCCGAGGCTCCAGCACTTACGGAATGCGAGGCCTGATCTCTTCTTCGGAGGAATAGTATTCTTCCCGATCACTCTGGTTCGGCTCTTTCTCCTGGTGCGCCGGTACAAACCTGATGTGGTGAACATTCATTACCTCGGCAGTCCCAGCTTGTTCGTGCTCGCGCTTCACTCCATGCAGCATTGTTCTCTGGTGGTTTCCATCCATGGGGGCGATGTTGATGGGGAAACGCTCAAGAACCGGTTCAATCGGTGGGTGTTCTGCGCCATGATACGAAGGGCTGCCGTGGTGACGTCATGTTCGGATTTTCTTGCCCAACAGGCAGGCTTGATCGCCCCGGCACTCAAGACAAAGTGCGTGGTCATCCGTAACGGCGTGAACATCGAATTGTTCTCGACCGCTGCTGCCCACAAGCAGGACCGGCCATATGTGTTTTGCGTGGGGCAGTTAGAAACTCATAAGGGGTTCGATCTGGCGATCTCGGCATTCGGTCAGCTTCAGCACGACTTTCCCGACGTGGAGCTACTTATCGGGGGCACCGGAAGCCAGGCGACGGCGCTGGCGTCCGAATCATTGAAACTTGGTCTGGGGTCAAGAGTGAAGTTGTTGGGGAAGCTCGATCAGGCACGAATTGCATCATTGATGCGGGGGAGCAAAGCGGTCATTATCCCGTCACATCATGAATCCCTGGGGATTGTCGCTCTGGAAGCTCGTTCCGCGATGGCGACGATCATCGCGAGCAGGGTGGGCGGATTACTGGAAGCTCTGGACGGATACCCCGTCATGTGGGTAGAACCACACAGTGTCGTCGAGTTGCGGCGGGCTATCGTGAGTCTCCTGTCAGGGTGCAGCACAGACCCTCCCTCCAGTGCGCAACAATCTGTCCGACGTACCCCGGTCCTCTCCTGGGCTCAGACCGCTGAAATGTATCTCAAGATATACAAAGCGCTGAAGTGAGAATCGCCATTATACATCCTTTTCTGTTCCGGTTCGCCCGGGGGATCGAGCGCTATGTTGCCAGCCTCTCGACGGAGCTTGCCAGGAACGGTGTCGGAGTTGACATCCTTACCTGGGCATGGCGCAATGAGATACGTTGGAAGGAGCTCAGTGGGGATGTCCGCATCAGGAAGATGCCATACGTGCGCTATTGTGCGGCGACGTTCGCGGCAGTGTTCTATGTTCTCCAGCTTTCGTTTCGACGCTATGATGTGGTCGTCGTATTCTTCCCCGACTATGGTGAGACGGTTGCCTTGCGACTCACCCGCCTGATGAGGCATCAACCGTATTGTATTGTGTTCCACTATCCACTCGAAGCGGCACCACATCGATATCATCAATTCGCACGGTACAACTTCGCCCACAACGCCGATTCTCTCATCGCCGTGAGCGACTATGTGGCTGCTGACGTGAAACAAGAGTTCGGTCGGGATAGCGTCGTTATCCCCAACGGTGTTGATGTCTCGTCCTTCAAGTGTGACGAGGGCATGCGCAGGTCTGCTCGACAAAGACTTGGCCTCGCGGAGGATGCGCCCCTTCTGATTACTCTCGCCGCGCTGGAGGAACGCAAAGGCATTCAATGGCTGGTTCAATCGTTACCATTGCTCCTGCAGGAATTCCCCGACCTCACTTACCTCGTCCTTGGTGAGGGGGCCTATCGCAATGCGCTCGAAGCCCAGATTGATCGCCTCTCACTCGGTGATCACGTCAGGCTGCTCGGGAGCCGTGTTGACGTCGTCGACTTTCTCGCAGCAGCGGATATCGGCTGTTTGCTCTCCAGAGGGGAAGCGATGGGGCTGTCGTTGCTTGAATGTATGGCGATGCGGCTTCCAGTTGTCACGTCGCGGAATCCCCCATTTACTGAGTTCGTGCGTCCTGAATGGGGAAGGCTTGTGGACGTGAATGACTCACAGTCGGTCGCGCGTACCATTGGTGGTCTCCTCCACGATGCAGAACTGCGCCGCAAGATGGGGGAATCAGCACGGGAGGAAGCGACTGGCAAGTACTCGTGGGCGAAAACTGCTGAGTGCTATCTTTCCATCTTTAAGCCGTCGCAGGGTCATCCTCCAGGGCCCGATCGATGATGCTCACCTCATTCTTGCACGAGGGGGGTCGCGTAGAGGTCAATATTCCAATCTTGGTCTACCACCAGATCGAGCCGGTCGCAGACCGGGGAATTGAGAAGAGAGGACTGGTAGTGGATGCATCGACATTTCGGAAACAAATGTCGTTGCTGCGTTCGTTCGGCTATTCGTCAATCGGTTTTGATGATTTGATGCTCATTCTGGAGGGAAAGGCGAAAAGGCCCAGGAGAGTCTTCATTCTGTCATTTGACGATGGATACCAGGGTGTCTACGAGTACGCCTACCCGATCCTGAGAGAGTATGGATTCTCAGCCACAATCTTCTGCATCGCTGAGGATTTAACAAGGACGGGTGTGGCAGATCCTCCTCGTGCCTTTAGAACCTTGAACCGGGATGAGGTGCAAGAACTTCTACGGGCGGGCTTCTCTCTGGGGTCACATTCCTTCTCCCATTGTGACCTCGTTTCGGTCTCCGCAGAAGAAGCTCAGAAGGAAATTTCGGTTTCCCGAACTACTCTGGAGGATATGTTCGGAGTGCGTGTCAGCTCCTTCGCATATCCGTATGGCAGGCACACATCAACGATCGAGAGAATGGTCGAGGACAACGGATACTCGGTGGCGGTCTCGACAGCATTCGGCAAGATCCACGAACTCAAAGACCGGTTTCGGCTAAAGCGCCTGCCAATTGGATTCGACCAGGGTCTTGTCGGGTACGTCAGCCGATTCCTTGGATGTCATTACTTCTGAGCCTCATCGGCAGTCACACATCGCACGGGCTTCACGAATGACGAGGGAACACCTGACTGTGTTGATTCCGACTTTCAATAATGCGAAAGACATTGTTGCCCTTCTGGATGATGTATCATGGGCAAGCGAGATACTTGTCGTCGACTCATTCAGCACGGATGAGACCGTGAGGACATGCCGGGAACGGGGCGCGAAGGTCGTTCAACACACCTATGAGAACTCTGCAAAGCAGAAGAATTGGGCAATTCCCCAGTGCGCCCATCCGTGGGTTCTCCTGATCGACACAGACGAACGATTGCCAAAGGGGCTGCAGTCTGAGATTCTAGCACTCATGACGCAAGGCATTCCAGAGGACTGTGACGCGTATAGGATTGCTCGAAAGAATATGATCCTCGGAGAGTGGATCAAGGCGATGGATCTATGGCCCGACTATCAGACCCGACTCTTCCGGAGGGATGTCGGGCGCTACGAAGACAAGGAAGTCCACGCGGACATCGAGGTTCCGGGCCGGCTTGGTACGTTGACGAATGCGCTGGTCCATAACGGAACTGATTCGTTGTCGAAACAGATCTCCCTCCTCGACAGATATTCATCCTACAAGGCCACTGAATTTAGACGCCGGGGGAGGAGATTTCGCACCATCGATCTCCTTGTGCGACCCTTAGGGGCGTTCTTCTATCTCTTTGTTCTTCGACAGGGATTCAAGGAGGGCATCAGGGGGCTCTTTCTTGCCTTTCACACAATGGCGTTTTCATTCTTCACGTATGCGAAACTGTGGGAGAAGGAATTGTCGGATCGTCGTGGACAGGACATCGTTTCAACCACGGGATCGGGTGGCGAGGCTGAACAGCCGCCATCCGGGCGTCCTCTGACGGGTGGTTGACTGGTTGGCGTATGATCCAATTCTCCGTTTTGATTTGCACGTACAATCGACCGGTCATGTTAACGGCGGCGCTCTCCGCTCTTCTCGAGAGAACAACGGAGAAACCCGACCAGGTCGTGGTGGTGAACGGCGGCGGCCCCGAGGCGGACGACATTGTCCGTCGTTTTCAGGACACTGCCGGTTCCCGGGGGGTGGAGCTGAAGCTTGTCCGAACGGAGAACATCAATCTCGCGACAAGCCGGAATATCGGTTTGCGGGAATGTTCAGGCGATGTTGTAGCGATGACGGATGATGATGCCGAGGTGTTTCCTGATTGGGTCCTCCGCATGAAAGAGACTCATGAAAGGCATCCCGAAGTGGGAGCGGTCGGAGGGCCTGTGTTGGGGTTCGGGAGTTCGAAGAATCTTGTCAGCAGGGTGTCGGACATCGTCACGTTTCCCGCTTCAGATCACGCCTCGTACGTTCGGACCCTTCCGGGCGTAAATGTGTCCTACAAAAGGGTGACGATCCAAAAAGTGGGGACCCAAGACGAGTCCCTCTTTCGCGGGGAAGATGTGGATTTTAACTGGCGAGTGAAGCTGGCGGGATATGAAGTGTTGTTCGATCCAACGATCAGAGTCCGCCATCACCATCGTCCCGGCCTGTTCCAGTTGTTGCGCCAGCACTATATGTACGGCCGCGCATACTATCTGGTCCGCAACAAATGGCCGGAGATGTACTGTGTATATCCCCGGTCATTGGGTTCGGCCAGAGATGTCCTGAAGGCGATCCATTTTGTGCTGGCGGCCATCTATGAGCCTTTTCTGTACGCCTCGAAGCTTGAGCGTACGACCGATAAGGTGCTTGCGTGGCCTATTCTCTTCATGAACCAATGTGCCTGGCGCGGCGGAATGATCGCACAGAGGGTTCTTGGCGGATCCCATTGACGTGGAAGAAGTGGTCATGAGACAACGCGTCGTGATATGAATCCAGCACAATACAGAAAACTGATCTTGATCTTGAGTTTCGCAGGAGTTGCTCTCGGATGGCGAGGGCTGAATCTGGGGTTCGGACTCAAATTGTATGCGTCAGAGTTCTTTATCTGGACCGGCTTCGTAGCATCCATGCTCATGCCGGTACGTGCGCCTCGCATCTCGTCCCCGCCCCAATCAAACGCTCTTCCGATGATCCTTGCATATTGTGCGCTCCTGGGCGTGATCGTCGGATTCGCCAATGGCAACCGCCCTCAAGAGATCATCATCCAGGCGAAGGGCATGCTGTGTTTCGTTCCTATCCTTGCCATGTTTAGAAAATGGATTCACACCGAGGAGGATATTTTTCCCTGTGCGGTCACTCTGGTCGCCAGCGGAGTCATCATCGCCCTGTTGGGCACTTTTGAGTTTGTCTTCCCTGCGATGGCAAAGAGTCTCCGGTGGCTGTTTGTAGACCCGGGGTATACCCGGACCAACTTTGGAACGTCGGGAACAATCAGCCTTTCCGGGTTCAGTTCCTGGGGGACCCCCGTGGTCGGCGTTATGCTGGTACCTGCCTTTGGTTTCTGGATTGCGATCCGGAAGTCGGTCCCCCAACGGTTCAAGGCGCTGTCATATGTTGCGGCAGGCTTCCTGGTTGTCGGCATCGTGCTATCCGGATACCGGTCCGCATGGGGCGGAATGATCGTCATCACCGGTTTGCTGCTGTTGTTCGATCGCAAAATCGTGACTGGATTGATATTCGCCGGCCTTATTCTCTTCTACGCCCTTCCACAAGAATTCTTCGCTCGTTTGACAACGATGTGGCTGCTGGGTCAATCCGGCGATACGAGTCTGATACGACGCGAAAACACGCTTAAGCTTACCCTTTCAACCATACAAGAACATCCACTCCTTGGTACCGGGTGGGGATCCTTTTCCACCTACAATGACTTTGCCTATGTAGCGCTTGCCCTGGGCATCCCCGCGCTGGTGGTCTTTTGTCTCTGGTACATTTCAAATCTTGCACGCACTTGGAGGGTTGCCAGGCTCTACTCCGAGGTCCGCCCTCCGAAAAGCCTGATCAATCCAATAGGGTTTCTCAGTGCACTGGGTGGCTATGTGTTTTGTATGATGAGCGGTGCCATGAGCAACGTCCAGCCATTGATGATCAATTTCTGGCTCATGTTTTGTCTGCTTCTGCGATATACCGAGATCAGCAGTATCCCAAATCACGATCGATTATCCGCGAGATCCCGGCCACAGTGAAATGGCGTGACACGCAACAATCACAGGCTCGAAGAATTGCGTTTGTGGGCAACAGCTCACAAATGAGCGGAGTTGAATTCAGCACTCTCAATCTCGCCCGCTCGTTGAATTCTTCACGCTGGGCCCCAATAGTAGTTGTCCCCGGTGAAGGAGACCTGTCAGACCGGTGCAAATCAGCTGGTGTCCGTTATGAAATCCTCTCACTTCCAAAGTATCTCTCAGTAGGGATCAGGGTCGGCCGGCACACGATTCTGAACCCCGTGGCCTTCGCAGTGAATGCAATGGCATTGTTGTATGGTGCCATTCAAGTGCTTAGTTACCTGCGCCGGGAACGCGCGGTAATCGTCGTTACGAAGGGCCTGCCCGCCCATTTCTTTGGTGGTCTGGGATCCGCGCTCGCGCGCATCCCATGCGTGTGGCACGTTCAGGATAGGGTCTCAGAGCGTCTCGGGCTCATCTACCCGCTTGTCCTGTCCATCGCAGGGAGGTTGCTCGCAAAACATATCATCGCCGATGCAGAGAGTATACGCGGGCAACTCTCGATGTGTGTTCCTCCAGACAGGATTTCAGTGATCTGGAACGGGGTCGATACACGGGAATACTCTCCAGCTATAGATGGATCCACTATTCGTCGCGAATGGCTGATTCCTAAGAATGAGATCCTCATTGGAGTCGTGGCTCGCATTACTCCCTGGAAAGGACAGCATCTTCTACTGGAAGCTTTTGCAGGGCTCTCCATAGACAATCCTTCTCTCAGGCTCGTCCTAGTCGGCACTGCCATGTTCGACAACGACAACTATTTCAATTCATTGCGTGAGTATGTCCGGGACCGGAATCTCGAAACAAAAGTCGTGTTTGCTGGATTCCGGTGGGATCTCCCCCAGGTCTATGCAGCCATAGATGTGTTTGTCCATACGGCCGTGGAGAAAGACTCTACCCCATTATCGGTTGTTTCAGCAATGGCAGCCGGGAAGGCGATCATATGTCCGCGCATTGACGGGATCACCGAACTCTTCAGAGAGGAAGAAGATGGGCTCCTGTACCCTCCTGGGGACGTTACGATGCTAGAGCATCAGTTGAAACGACTTATTCTGGATCGTGATTTGGCGACGCGGCTGGGGAAGTGTGCGAGGGAAAAAGCTGTTCGTGAGCTGGGACTGGATATCTTTACTGCAAAGTGCGAGGCCGTGTTCTCCGAATGTGCGAAGGCAGGAGGCCGAGGCGAACATGAATAGGTCAGCCCCATCCCCTGATCCCGCGAGCCTCGGGAGTCCCAAACGACGTCGAATACTCTTTGTTCACAGCAAGCGGAGGCGGTTCGTACAGATCGACATGGACCTGCTTGCCACGGACTTCCTTGTACAGGAATGGTACCAGCGAACACGATTTGTAAACCTCTTGAAACTTGTGCAAGGAATATGGTCCAGTGATATAGTGTTCGGGTGGTTTGCCAGCTGGCACACGTTCTTTCCCTTCCTGCTCGCGCGGTGGCTCAACCGTCCGTCGGTGCTTGTCATTGGCGGCTACGACACGGCAAACATGCCCGAGATCAAGTACGGTAGCCAACGGGGAGGGGTCCGTCGATGGATTGCGCGCAGGGTGATTCGATCCGCGTCCCGCCTGGTGACGAATTCTCAGTTTGCCAGATCAGAGGCAGTAGAACAGGCGGGTGCGGCTGCAGAAAAGATCTCTGTTCTCTATCACGGAGTCAAACCGTACGGTATTGAGGGCGATACAAGCAAACGAGCTCTTGTTGTCACGGTTGGTGACGTCGAATACCCGAATCTACAGCGCAAGGGACTGGAGCCATTTGTGCACGCTGCTGCTATGCTACCAGACATCCAATTTGCGGTAATAGGAGAATGGCTTGACCGGTCGATAGAGAAATTGCGCTTGAACGCCTCACCCAATGTCCAATTCACCGGCAGAGTGAGCGATGAGGACCTCGCTCGTTTTTACCGGGAGGCCACAGTATACGTCCAGGCTTCAAGCCATGAAGGCTTCGGTCTTTCTCTTGCCGAGGCAATGCTCGCCGAATGCGTGCCGGTTGTCACTTCCAATGGTGCCTTACCCGAAGTGGTCGGAGACACGGGTGTCTATGTTGATTCTGTCGCGCCGAAACCGTTATCAGAGGCGATTCGGACGGCGCTCAGTCTCCCGCCTGAATACGGCAAGCGGGCCCGGTTGCGCATACTCCAAGAGTTCACATTGGAAAAGCGAAAGCGGATGCTTTGTGATCTGATTGACAGCGTCATAGAAGCATGACAACAGCCCAACAGCCCTCATTGCGGTGTCCCGCACTTTGGCCAAAGTGAAGGAGGTCAGCTGCTAGCTGTGACCCTTTTCACACCTTAAAGTCCGTCACAGAAGATATGACCTGCGATTGCTGCGTGCGTGATAGCGTGTTGTAGAACGGCAATCGTAGGAGCCGGTCGCTAATGTCCTCCGTCACGGGGCAATCTCCTTTCCTTCCTCCGAATTGTCGACCCATTTTTGAAAGATGAAGCGGGAGATAGTGAAACACGGCCGTGATTCCATTACTATGCAAATGACTTATCAGGGCCTGTCGGCGTTCCAAGGAAGGGAGGAGAATATAGTACATGTGATAGGGTTGTTCACAATCGACTGGCACGAACGGCAATCGAACCTCATTCTGATCTGCCCAGGTCCGCAGGTTTTCGTGATAATACTCCCAGATGACACGGCGCTCGGCCTGTATGGTGTGGCGAGCCTGGAGCTGGGCGAACAGGAAGGCGGACAGGATATCCGAAGGTAAATAACTTGATCCCATGTCAACCCAAGAATACTTGTCCACCTGCCCACGAAGGAATCTGCCTCGATCTGTCCCTTTTTCGCGCAGAATTTCAGCCCGCTCGATGTACTCCGCCTCATTGATAATGAGTGCTCCGCCTTCACCGCAGGTGAAATTCTTCGTCTCATGAAAACTTTGACCTGCAAGAGCTCCAAATGTGCCGAGGTATTTCCCCTTGAATTTTCCGTAGAGCCCGTGGGCGTTGTCCTCAACCACCCGGATTCCAAGAGTCCGCGATATGTCAAGGATTACATCGATCGCACACCCTACGCCTGCGTAGTGCACAGGAACTATCGCCTTCGTGCGAGCTGAGATGAGGGAGTCCAGTCTCGTCTCATCGAGGTTCAGAGTATCCGGACGAATGTCGACGAAGACCGGCTTGGCCCCTCGCAGGACAAAAGGGTTGACTGTCGAAACGAATGTAAAGGACGGGACCAGGACCTCATCACCGGGGCGAATGTCGAGCAAGAGCGCCGACAGCTCAAGGGCATGGGTGCAGGAGGTCGTGAGCAGAACCCTCTGCGATCCAAGTGCTTGCGTCAATAGCGAGGTACAACGCCTTGTGTACTCGCCGTCTCCAGCGATGTGACCCCGCTGGACACAGTCCAGCATGTATTCCATTTCCTGTCCGACAAGCGATGGCTTATTGAACGGAATGGTCACAGTATTCATGGAACGTTCCCTTTTCTTGTGACATCTCTCATGAGACTTTCTTGGCTGCTCCTACCTCCCCCCTTCGTGTGATGCCAAAGTAATATAACACCTGGATCGTAAGGAGGGGGGAAAGTCCAGCTTTCCGGCTATCTCCAACAGGGTAAGGACCTGATTTCCAATATACGAATCGGATCGGTCTAGAGGGGGTAGGTCAATACATCTTACATCACGGGTCGCGACCTGGACAATGCCGTCTCCTCCGCCAGCCCCGGCAGGACCTTGTTCGGCTTCTGCATCAAGGATGCAATCGAACGAGGTTTCACTGCGTTCGATTTCCTTGGCGGAGAGCAGCCGTACAAGCTGAGCCTCGGCGGAACCACTTCGTACTACGGCCGCCTCGTAGCCCGACAACGCGGCGCCGCCGGACTCCCGGGCATGCTTGCGCACTAGCTCCTCGAGGCACGTACACAGCATCCAGATCAGGTTCTACCGCCACCGCGTGCTGCCAAAATTCAACAAGATCTTCCGAGATCGTAAACACTCGGCCGTCAATCATCCGTAGTCGACAATCGTCAATTGTCGATTGGTCCTGCAAGGCAAAGGGGGTATCGCAGGGGAAAAGTCTCCTGCGACTTGGGCAGCTCCACGGCACGAAATAGCACGGCCCGGGCATCGCTGCCCGGGCCGTGTTGCATACTGAGTGCCGCTGATACTTATCTCACGAGCACGAGCCTCTTGGTCTGCACAAAGTCACCCGCTCCGCTCTTGGAGTCCAGAGGGCGGACTTGCAGCCGATAGAAGTACACTCCTGAGGCAAGCGTCGTTCCGTCAAACCTCACCTCGTGGTAGCCCGCCTCCTGCGGCTCATCCGCCAGGTCCGACACACGCTGACCCGCCGAGTTGAACACCGCCAGCCTCACCATCGAGGGCTCAGGAAGCGCATAGCGGATTGTCGTCACCGGGTTGAACGGATTCGGGTAGTTCTGCAGCAGGCTGTACTCCGTCGGCATCTCCACCGGAACCGCTTCCACTCCCTCCTTCGCCAGGGCTCCAACCTTCGCTATGACGACATTATCCAGGTAGATGGTGCGTGATGCCGTGCCTCCCACAAAGTAGAACTGCAGCATCGCATCATTGACCGTCCCCGTGAAGTTTGCCGTCGTGAAGTCAAGCGTGTAGGTCTGGACGCTCGTCGTCGGGTACACGTACCTGAATGCGAACCCGTACACCGTGTAGTCGTCGTTCTGTTCGATCACCCGCACCCGGAAGCTGGTGCTGGCCGAGGCATGGTAGTCAAACGTGATCCGGTACGCCGTGTTCGCCTCCAGCGTCAGACCCCGTCTGATAGAGCTGGTTGTTCGTCCCGATCGTGCTCCCCAGGACGATCCTGGCCTTGTAGGCACCTTCGGGAACCGGTGCCGTGGTCACCACGCTGAAGGCATTGCCCGTGCCGTTGTGGTAGAACTTCCACGGGGCTCGTCCCACTTTCAAACCCTCCGTTGACCACGAGGTTCGCCGAGGGGGGCGGCGTAGTGGTGATGTTGAACGGCACCGAGGTCGCTCCCGTGAGGCCTGAGGCAGAGGCCACGAGCGTGTAGCCTGTCCCCGGATTGTCGATCGTGAGTGTGCTGAACGTCGCCACACCACCCACGGCAGCAACCGTCTGCGTCCCACCCAGCGTTCCTGCGGCAGGGTTCGTCCCAATCGCCACTGTCACATCCCGCGTATCCGTTGTCACCAGGTTCCCGCCGGCATCCGTGATCCGTACCGTCACCGCCGGGGTGATCACCCCGCCTGCCAGCGTGTTCGACGGCTGCGTCCCGAACATGAGCTGTGTCGCCACAGGGGGCGGTGTCTCACCCTGTTTTCGTAATGACTATGTTATCCAGGTAGATGGTGCGTGATGCTGTGCCTCCCACAAAGTAGAACTGCAGCATCGCATCATTGACCGTCCCCGTGAAGTTTGCCGTCGTAAAGTCAAGCGTGTAGGTCTGGACGCTCGTCGTCGGGTACACGTACCTGAATGCGAACCCGTACACCGTGTAGTCGTCGTTCTGTTCGATCACCCGCACCCGGAAGCTGGTACTGGCCGAGGCATGGTAGTCAAACGTGATCCGGTACGCCGTGTTCGCCTCCAGCGTCAACCCCTTCTGATAGAGCTGGTTGTTCGTCCCGATCGTGCTCCCCAGGACGATCCTGGCCTTGTAGGCACCTTCGGGAACCGGTGCCGTGGTGACCACGCTGAAGGCATTGCCCGTGCCGTTGTGGTAGAACTTCCACGGGCTCGTCCCACTTTCAAACCCTCCGTTGACCACGAGGTTCGCCGAGGGGGGCGGCGTAGTGGTGATGTTGAACGGCACCGAGGTCGCTCCCGTGAGGCCTGAGGCAGAGGCCACGAGCGTGTAGCCTGTCCCCAGATTGTCGATCGTGAGTGTGCTGAACGTCGCCACACCACCTACGGCAGCAACCGTCTGCGTCCCACCCAGCGTTCCTGCGGCAGGGTTCGTCCCAATCGCCACTGTCACATCCCGCGTATCCGTTGTCACCAGGTTCCCGCCGGCATCCGTGATCCGTACCGTCACCGCCGGGGTGATCACCCCGCCTGCCAGCGTGTTCGACGGCTGTGTCCCGAACACGAGCTGTGTCGCCACAAGGGGCGGTGCCGCACCCTGTTTTCTAATGACTATGTTATCCAGGTAGATGGTGCGTGATGGTGTGCCTCCCACAAAGTAGAACTGCAGCATCGCATCATTGACCGTCCCCGTGAAGTTTGCCGTCGTAAAGTCAAGCGTGTAGGTCTGGACGCTCGTCGTCGGGTACACGTACCTGAATGCGAACCCGTACACCGTGTAGTCATCGTTCTGTTCAATCACCCGCACCCGGAAGCTGGTACTGGCCGAGGCATGGTAGTCAAACGTGATCCGGTACGCCGTGTTCGCCTCAAGCGTCAGGTCATTCTGATAGAGCTGGTTGTTCGTCCCGATCGTGCTCCCCAGGACGATCCTGGCCTTGTAGGCACCTTCGGGAACAGGTGCCGTGGTGACCACGCTGAAGGCATTGCCCGTGCCGTTCTGGTAGAACTTCCACGGGCTCGTCCCACTTTCAAACCCTCCGTTGACCAGCAGCGTCGGCCCAGGGCCTCCGCCCAGCGTCGTGAACTGCTTGATCTCCCCGCTCGAGGTCCCCCAGGTGTTGTTCGCCACCAGCCGGTAGTAGAGGGGACTTCCCGCAGGGAGGCAGTCAACGCCTGCGACACCGCCACATTGCTCGTCCCGGGATCCAGAGACTGCTCGGGAGAGCTCGTGCCCAGCGCGTTTGTCGGCCCGTACTCGAAGTGGTACAACGTCGTATGTCCCTTTCGGGTTCACCGTCCCGTTCAGCCTGGCCGAGGTCTCGGCGATCTCGGTCGCATCGCCCGTGGTCGCGACCGGGCCCTCGTGGGTCACAAACTGCTTGATCGCCCCGTTCGAGGCCCCCAGGGTGTTGTTCGCCACCAGCCGGTAGTAGACGGTGTCACCCGCAGGGAGGCCAGTCAACGCCTGCGATACCGCTACATCGACTCGTCCCGGTATCCAGAGACAGCTCGGGAGAGCTCGTGCCCAGCGTATCCGTCGGCCCATACTCGAAGTGGTACAGACGTCGCCGTCCCTTTCGGGTTCACCGTACCGTTCAGCCTGGCCGACGTCAGGGTGATCTCGGTCGCATCGCCCGTCGTGGCGATCGGGCCCTCGTGGGTCACAAACTGCTTGATCGCCCCGTTCGAGGTCCCCAGGGTGTTGTTCGCCACCAGCCGGAAGTAGACGGTGTCACCCGCAGGGAGGCTTGTCAACGCCTGCGACACCGCTACATCGATCGTCCCGGCATCCAGAGACAGCTCGGGAGAGCTCGTGCCCAGCGTATCCGTCGGCCCGTACTCGAAGTGGTACAACGTCGCCGTCCCTTTCGGGTTCACCGTCCCGTTCAGCCTGGCCGACGTCACGGTGATCTCGGTCGCATCGCCCGTCGTCGCGACCGGGCCCTCGATCAGAAGAACGGACTTCAGGACCGTGCCCCAGTCGCCGACCGCAAGGTACCTTCCACCCACATGTGTCACACCTCTCAGGGAGTTCGTGGTACCGGTATTGTCCTTCGTCCAGAGCGTCCCACCGTTTGTCGTTCTGTGGAGACCACCCCCAAGTCAGAAGGACCCAGTTCGAGGCGTCAACGCAGGTGATAGCCGGTCCACCTCAGATTCCCCGAGGTTTCCCACGTGGACCCACCGTCGCTTGTGACGAAGACCGTCCGCTCACCCGAGGGTGCGGCAGCTCCGATCATGACTTGCATTGTTGGACTAATCCACTGGACGTCACGCAGGGCCACCGAGGGGGGAGTCGTCGAAGGTGTCCACGTGGCTCCGCCATCGGTGGTCCGGAGAACCACCCCTTTGTCTACTCCGCCTCCGTAATCCGTTCCCACCGCAATTCCATTCTGCGCATCTCCCATCGCAACACCGTGGAGCTCGTAGGGCAAGCCGGACTGGACTTTCTGCCAGTTCGCCCCTTCGTCGGTCGTCCGGAATATTACCCCGCCCGCACCGACTGCAATGCCTATCCCCGACACCGCAAATGACACGTCATACAGTTCGGGGTTGCCCGAGGGCACCAGTGTGGCGAGGGTCCATGTGTCCCCGGCGTCGGTCGAGCGCACAATTCCACCATATCCCACGACGCATGCCACCGAAGACGACGCAAATGCGACGGCCTTCGCTTCAATCAGACGACTATCCGCGGAACTCCTGTCGACCCAGGTCGTTCCACCGTCGGTGGTTTTGAAGATCAGATCGCCCCCTGCCGTCAGATAGAAATTCTCATCTCTCGCGGCAACACCAATGAGCCCTGTGAGAGCGGACCATCGATTGCGCCGGCGTTTCCTGAATCGACCACAATGTCGGCTCAACCGGGAGAGGAATGCTTTGCCCCTCCGACTCGGTTCTTCCAAGAGCATTTGTGGCCACGACACGGAAGTCCAGTTCAGGAAAGGCGGGAATGTTTCTCAGTTTTTCCGTGAGTACAGTTCGAGCGCCGATCCCTTCCATTCCGTTGCTGGCTGGCACGAAAACGTTGCCGTACGAAATGTCCTGTCCCCATTCAATTTCATATGTCGTCGGGAGACCATTCGGATCAATGGTCACATAGAAGCGTGCCGAATTATACGTTACATCATCTATCGTCAGACGATGGATAATCGGCGCCCCGGGTGTGAATTTCTCCAGGGTGATGGTGTACGGTCCAGTTGGGGCGTTCGTCCCGCCGTGCGCACCAGGACCCAGGCGTTCGGGGAGTCCGCCACATCCTGCGCACCCCGACCCCGGGTGCTCTGGGCTTCCCATGGATAATCCTTCCCTGCTGGACGATCTCCATCCTTGTCGGTCATCTCAAGGTTCTTGAGACGTATCGAAGATTGGACCGGCAGTTGAGTTGCTCGCAGGCGTGCGGTGTTCCCTCCGACCGGGGGCTGAATCACGGGGCTGTTGGGGAAGACGCCGGTGTTGGTCAGGGAGGAATATCGTACATAGTAGACATCGCTCTCGGGGACAACCACCGTTATGCCTTACGGAGGATACGCCTCTGAATAGTAGCCTTTGCTCTCTATTGAACAAAAGCATTTTGTAGTAGGGGCGATGACGGATCGACCGTTGACCTGACCCTGATCGTGTCTCCAGCCTTTGCGAATGTGACGTAGTAATCAACGTCCTCGACGGCACTCGTCTACTCCTGTGAGCGACTCACCGAGGACGATCGTGTTGGACAAGCCTGCATGGTCGTTCGGCTCAGTTTCAGTCGTCAGCCCATGGTTCGGATTGTAGTTGTTGAAGTAGACAAGCGGCAGCGTCTCATCAACCATTCCAAACGTCGCACTCCTGTTGCCATACTGGTCTTCCGGTCCCACCCAGGCCTCCCACCCGCTGCCCGGGGCCCCGGCTGTGCTGATCTTGAAACGGTACTGGCTTGTCGTGCCGCCGGCCATTCGCACCGTCCGCGAATAGACCGTCCCGACTGGGCGTCAGTGGTTCAGGAAAGAGAGAGGGAAGCCCCACTTGATCGGTGGCAGGATTGAACATGCCCAACGCGATATAGGGCCCCATCTCAACCTGAAAGGTCACATTGACGGAGACGAGATCCGAGTATTCGTCGAAGTTGTTGAATGATGCCACCGGCAGAGTCTGGCTGCCGGCGACAACCGTGTATCTCCGGTTCCCGTCCGGTGGATTCCCGGGATCCACGTTCCCCTCCAGGGAGATATCGGCCCTCGGAGTCTTGAAGAACTTGTACTCGATCGGACCTTCGGGGAGGTTCATTGCCAGGGTGTACACGCTGTCGCCCTCCGGGTCGCTCATCACCCGGGCGTTATCCTCCGCCCAGCCGTCGACACTCGATCGCAACACGATGAGATCGCCGTTCTGCGGCTGGAAGAACTCGTGATACATCACGACGCGCATGTCCACCTGAAACGTCACCTCGTTCTGCGCGAAGGCCGAGGCAAGTGGAACGGACGCGAGCAGGATCAAAAGACCCACGAAGAGCAACCGTTTGAAAGGCTGCATGGCACCCCCCATGAAGGTAGGATACGGCTGGTGTGAAAGAGAGCAGATGAAGAAAGGTTGGAGAGAGAAAGGAAGCTGGCAGAGATCGGCCTGGTTCAAAACACCCGTCACAATATAATCAGAACAGAAGTGTCGAAGTACAGAGATTCTCCAAAGAGAATTCTGCACCAGTCTACCTGATGAGATACTGCGGGCTCTAATCACACCGTGCGTGATTACGGTCAAACACGCGCTGCGAAGTCGGTGCGTTCGCTCACGCGGGAGGGACAAATACCGCCGAGGGAAGAAGTATCTCTGGACATACTCAAAGGCATGTGGCGATCTCTGCCGCCCGACTTCCGGCCATGGTCGCGCAGGGGCTCCTCGAAGCACGCCATAGTATCCATACGAAGTTCTACCCCCCCCCGCTGAGACCCGCAAAAGCCCTCCGTCTCTTACGACACAAGCGAGCGCTACCTCTCTGTGGAGGGTCTCTTCCAGTAGCAGTGCTTTCGAGAGGGCAGAGACAAGAGATTTTCATTGATTCTCCGCTCTTCCTCTGCTACTTTCCGCCAACGCCCGGGACCCGGGGGCCACGATGGCATTCCTCCACAACCTCACCTCACGACTGCGCCAACGAGGCGACCGCCACGCGACCGTAGGCGAATTGGCCGCCGGAGCGGCCCACGAGATCCGCAACCCGCTCACGCTGATCCGGGGTGCGGTCCAGCTGGTGACGCCCGAAGTGCCGCCGGCACGCCGGCCGCTTCTGGAGACCGCCCTCACCGATGCCGACATGGACGATCTCATCCGTCAATCGATGCTGCTGCTCAAGGCGGAATTTCAAAACCGCGGGATCGACGCAGCGGTGGACGTCGCCGAAGGGAGACGCCTGGCGGGAGACGCCCGCGGAGAGCCGTCGCTGATCGTCCAGATCCGCGACACCGGCCATGGGATCACGGAGGAACACCGCGCGAGGGTCTTCGACCCATTCTTCACGACCAAGGAGGGAGGGGACAGGACTCGGGCTCTCGATCGCTTACGGGATCGTTGCCCAGCATGACGACGGAATTTCCATCGAATGCAGCACGGACCACGATAACCAGTGGACGTGCGTGACTGTGACGTTGCCCCGCAGCGGAACCGCACCCGGAATCGACACATGACGGTCCTTTCAACAACCGGCCGCGTGCTTGTGGTCGACGACGAGATGCCGGTACGCCTTTTGCTTAGGACGCTTCTCGAGGCCGACGGACTCGAGGTCATGGAGGCCGGCGGCGGAGCGGAGGCGCTCAACGCGCTCGGTTCATTCAGGCCGCATCTCGCAATCATTGACCTCCAGATGCCACGGATGAACGGCATCGAGGCACTCAACAGGATCAAGGAGAGACAGCCTGGAATCACCTGCGTGATGCTGACCGCCCACGGGTCTGTACAGTCAGCTGTTCAAGCCATGAAGGCTGGCGCGTACGACTACCTCACGAAGCCCTTTGACAACGAACAGCTGTTGCTGGTCGTTCGGCGCGCCCTCGACCGAGCCATGCTGAGCGAGCAATTACAGGAGCTACAAGCCAGACTCAACGTCGGGGAGGGGATCGAGAAGATCCTGGGCGATAGCGCTGTGATGCAGGATCTGCGCCACCAGATTATGAGGATTGCGGATACGGATGCGACTGTGCTGATCGAGGGGGAGACCGGAGTCGGCAAGGAACTTGCCGCCCGGGCTATCCACTTTCACAGCAAACGAAAGGCGGGTCCCTTCGTCGTAGTGAACTGCGCAGCGGTTCCGGTTCACCTGGCTGAGAGTGAGTTCTTCGGCCATGAGAAGGGGGCCTTCACAGACGCCACCTCTACGCGGGCTGGAAAGTTCGAGCAGGCAAATGGCGGGACGCTTCTTCTGGACGAAGTCTCGGAGCTGTCGCCCGAAATCCAGGCAAAGCTTCTCCGGGTGCTGCAGGAGCGCACGGTCGTCCGCGTTGGCGGTACCGAGTCGTTCGTGGCAGATGCCCGCATAGTCGCAGCCTCCAACCGACCCCTTGAGAACCTTTCAAGAGAAGCCAAGTTCCGGCAGGATTTGTACCATCGTTTGAACGTAGTCCGTTTATCGATCCCTCCATTGCGCCAGCACCCCGAAGACATAGCCCCTTATGCAAACAACGCGATACTGCGGGCCTCAGCCGGCCTCGGCAGCAAAGTCCGCTTCATAAGTGATGGGGCCATCGAACTGCTACGCGTGCATTCTTGGCCCGGCAACATCCGGGAGCTTGATCACGTGATCCAGCGGGCAATGGTATTTGCGGAGACCGACACTCTGGAGACCAGAGACATTGAAGACGCATTGCCGCCAACATCGGGGTCAGCAGGAGCGGTCGAAGGTTCTGGTCTTGGGCACAAAGTGCGCCTCATTGCAGAGGAAACCGAGCGACGGCTGATCATTGAGGCTCTGGTGAAGACCGGTTGGAACAGGACGGCAGCGGCGCAGCTCCTGCACATCGGTCGCCGGACGCTCTTTAGCAAGATCGAGAAGTACTCGATTGTCGCCCCGGACGAGGTGCCGAATCTGCCCGGCCCCCAATAGTGGCCCATTCATGAGACACGCGGTGTGTCCAGCCGCGGGTGTACTCCGGTTGCCCCTCTTTCGGCCCTTGTTGAGTCTGCCTGCCTAACACTCACTCACGGATTGCTAACGGGAAATCAGTCATTGCGCCGGACTGGGATCGCGGGTATCCCCCTTGAATGTCTTCCCCCTTTTGGCTAGACTCTTCTCGAAATCTCTCCCTTTCCGTTCTCTGACTGCAACCTCTTCCGCACAGGGCCAGGCCTGCGTGAGGATTCGGATCACCAGCTCCTGCGGAACCTCCTGCTCCCCGCAAATGTCGAGTCAAGCCGACTGATAGTGGAAGGGGAGAGCCCCGTTTTTGAAGGGAGATGAGTTCCTTAATTCAGGGTTGATCAACTTTGGGATCTACGACAGTCAATACAGGAGAGATTCGCACACTCCTCGAGGCCGTCCTTGGGGGGGCATACACTCCTGCTGAGGCGTCCTCCATCGTCAATCTGTGCCATAGGTTTGCGACGGCGTACCTGCGGATGAAGGCAGCGCGAGGTGTGTCTGATCCACAAAGGATCGGCGCTTCGGTGGATCAGTTGGCCTTCGACTCCATCGCCGAGCTCTTTGCCCGCCACGATGATGGGCGATTTCATGTGCTCGAACGTTACTTCGTCCGCCTCGGTCCCCTGGCGCACCTCTCAGACGACCAGCTGATCGCGTTCCTCCGGAGACTCATCTTCAGTGCGGTCAATAACCACCGGTATCGCACCTTTCGGGAATTCGAGCCCTGGCTGGGCCGCATCTCCCGCAACATCAAGCTGACACTGAAGGACCATAAGTCGTTGATGCTCGCAAAGAGGCACGGGTTCCCCAGCGTTGCGCTCCGTAATGGTCCCAAGGAACGTGAGGGTCTTCCCGAGTTGCCCTCGGAGTTTCTCCAGGCGGAGTTCTTTGCGGCCGGTGTCCACGAATCAACTCTTCGGAGAATGCTCGACGCGGTCGCCGAAATACTTCGTGCGCAGCACGCCTACGCCGTCTCGCTCCCCCTGGTACAAGTCACCGAACTCGTTCACACAGCCTATCTGGCCCAAAGGCCCGTGGAGAGTGACATGGTCGAGGATTCGTCAATCGCCGATGGAGAGTTGAGATTGCTCATCAGTCGAGTCGTCAACACCCTCAAAGTCGGCAAGATCGCAGGATACGTTCGAAAAGGGAAGATCCCCCAAAGCGATGTCGGTGCGTATTGCGCGACCCTAACGGAAATCCTTGAGTTGACTTTCTTATCGAACAACGGCGACGGGCAAACATACTACTCGGTTTTTCGGAATCACATGCCCGGGGTAGGCAGCAGAACATACCGTGGGACGCACCGCCCCATCCTCGAGTACCTGGCCAAAACAGCCAAGTCCGCTATGCGATCGAAACTCCTGGTTGAATTTCGGTTTCCGCAGGGAGGTCGTCTTGCTCCAAAAGTAGGTGTGGGAGCAACCCATGACTGACCGTCACTTCACAGATGACGAGCTGGACCACATGGCGCGCCAGAAGGGGCACGGCATGCATGGCGCTCTTCGTGGACATCTCCGTGTTTGTGTAGCCTGCCGGGAAAAACTCTCATTCCTGATCGAGTTCTACGCTATGGTGGGGGAGGAACTCCAGAAGGCACCTGATCCCCAAATCGCAAAGCTCGGCTCGCCTGCGCCTTTGCCGGTCCGATCATTCCAACTCCACTTCTTCCGCCCCTCTCCTGATCTGACCTCGCTGGGAGTCCGCGAGCCTTCCATGCTTCTGGCAGCGCAGACAGTCAGCGAGACAATGGGGGCCTACGTTACCGTCGCGACGTATGCTTCAGAACGTGACCGTGCGCTTGTTCGCATCACGAGAAAGGCCGGGAGCGACGAATACCAGCTCAACCTCGTGACACCCGGGGATCAACCCGCGGGTCGGGCCCTGGTCTCTCTTGCAGGGACCCCCACATCCATTCCACCTATTCTCACCGGCGAAGACGGATCCGCGGCCTTTGCTCTCCCCGGCGAAGTTGCATGGGAGAGCCTCACAGTGCTGGCCTCGCTGCCTATTGCCCGAGTCGTCGTGCAGGCCCCACTCGCAGACGGTCTCGAGCTTGCGGACCGCAACGTGTCACTGCTCTTCTCCGTTCTGGAAAGCGGACTTCGCTTGACGGTTCGCGGTACTGCGTCCGTGGGTCATGCTTCACTTGTCTCATCCGACGGCCAGCAGCAGGTCGTTCGAGTACGTGATGGGATTGTTGCGTTCTCGCAGCCCTGGGACACGGACACAGGGGAAATCCTGCTGTTCCCGTGACATAATGCTCGACCCAATCACCGTCGAACAGAGTTACCAGAATCTCGCCCACGCCCTTCGGCTGCTGTCCAGCCCGAGAGCCCGTATCCTCCAGATTGTCGATTTCCTCGAACCGCTGGTGCAATCCAGTAACGAGAGCTTTTTGGGGGCCTATCGCCTCGAGCTGTGTCCAAGGCTCTGTGAGCTGCTCATTCACACCGATCTGTCCTGCACCCCCTCCTCGTTCCTTCAGAGGTCGAGCGCACTGCTTGACGCGATTCAACTTGCGTATCCGGAACTGAAAGACGACCACACCCTGGGGGCTGCCAGGCAGCACCTGGTTGATACCCGACAGACGATCGGAGAATGGACACAAGCCAGAGGAGTGGCGGACCTTCTGCCCCGCGGCGAAGGGAGGCGCGATCCTGACCTTGCTTCAGATGCTGCCTGGGTGCCTCTTGTTGAGCACGAGCCAATTGTTTCTTCGCGGCCGGCTGGGTTTGCCTTGCTCAGACAACTCCACGTTGAGGTATTACTGGGAGGCCGCTCGCCAGCAAAGGACAAGATCTACGTTAATAGGCGGGCTGATTTTGAGGGAGTGGAGCATGAAACTATTCAGGAAGCTGTCGTTGGCGCGAAGTTGCTGTTTGAGCAATTTACCGGGGGAAAGTTGAGGAAGTCTCTCCGGGTATACTGCGAGCTGGACGATCCACACCTCGTTGAGGGCGACTCTCTGGGGCCTTCACTCGCGATGCTGGTGTTCTTCGAACTTCTGAAGCTTCACCACATTCGCGAGCTGTTTGCGATGTCGTCACGCGCAGCCATTACGGGCCGAATAGGAGCGGACGGTCTGGTACTGCCGGTCGATGAAGCAGGCCTTGAGAGAAAGCTCGAAGCGTGCATGTACTCCTGGCTGCGCGTACTCGCCGTCCCGCGTGAACAGGAGAGACAATGCAAAGAAATTGTCGAACGACTGGCGTCGGAGCCTGACGCACCCCCTGCCCTTGAGGTTGCGGGAATTTCCCGGCTCCAGGAAGTGCTTCTGGATCGGCGGCTTACGGTGGGATGGCATGTGCCGATTTCAGTGTACGTGGCTCGACGCGTCTGGGAATGGCGGAGGCCACTTGCAGGAGCGATCATTGTTGGTTTGGCAGTGACTCTGGGCTGGCGGCTACTCGCACCTCTGGATCGCACACCTGCGGACGCTGTCTTTGTCGCGAATGAGCTGGTGGTCAATAACCGGTTCGGAGAGGCAATCGAGCATATTCTTGTTGCGGCGTCTGTCACTCGCTATGCTGAACTTCACTTTCAATTAAGTGGTGGGAGACTGGTATCGCTCTGTGACGTGGACGGCGACGGCAGAACCGAGGTGGTCTGGGCGGACGCGACCCCCGAGACGCCGAGCTTCCCGTCTGTCATCCACTGCAAGACCATCGGCGAAGACACGCTTCGGTGGACATTCAATCTGCAACGCTCGCTGAAGTTTGTGCGAAACAAGGATGTTCACTCGCCTATGTTCGGAGCGGGAGCCTTGATTGCGGGTGACGTCGACCGTGATGGTCGAGCGGAGGTCCTGATTGTCGCAAATCATGAGCTGTTCTTCCCATCCTTGCTGATCAAGCTGGATGCGCGAGTCGGGCAAGAGATATCGCACTATGTGCACGTCGGGCATTTGACCGGACTCCTCTGTGTTGATCTGGATCTCGACGGACAGGACGAGACCGTCGCCTATGGAACGAACAACGCCTTCCAAATGGCCGTTGTTGCGGTCTTTGATCCGAGGAAGATAGAAGGACACTCACCGCTCACCGCCGAATATGCGTTGGAATCATATCAGCCCGGAACAGAGAAGATGTATTTGGCGATTCCGCGGACTATTGTGGGGACGGCTCTCGCCGATAAGGTGCCCCACAACGGAATTCGTCGCATGGTAGCGGTGGGGCGCGATCATCTCACGCGTGTTGATGTGGTGGACGTCAGTTATCATTTAGGAGAATCGGATCAACTTTCCGCCCATGTGTACGCGTATTTCGGCAAGAATTTGGAATTCAGGGGATTCTCAACTGGTGACGACTACGATATCCTGGCCGAGCGGCTGTTCGCCGAAGGTCGCATAGCTCGCAAACCCGACAAAGCCTACTTCGAGGAGTTGGGGAAGTCCATCCGATATTGGGACGGGGAGGGGTGGCAGACGTCGCTTGTTTTGAACAAGCACTACCTCAGATGGCGTGATACCACAGCCGCACAGACCCGTCCAAACCCTCTGCAGCAGTAAGTCAGCCTCCGCGGTTTTCTTCCGCGCCCATTTCTTTCCCGTTCTTGCAGGTGTTGCGTCCCGGAGTGTATCCATGATCGAGTTCTTGTATCAAAAACATCCGGTGACTGCGCGCACCTGTTCCCTTTCGCGCACATGACGCGGATCACAAGCTAGACACGCTGAATCTGCCGGGGTTCTCCCAGCGAGGTCGACCTTTGACTTCGTTCCTACATTCCACGTCAGTCCAGCATCAGGCGACCTGACATCTTTCTTTCCATTGTCTCTGCGCTGAGTCACTTCTGTGATTAGTATCCTGTGAATGGCTCCTCGGATCCGGCTGATGTCTGCCGGTTTTGCCTTCCGCTCCAAATTCACTTCACCTGTTCTCTTTCACGCCAGATTCATCCCACAACAACAGGGGGTGCTATGCAGCATTTCAAGTGGTTGCCATGGGCAGGACTTCTCCTGCTCCTCATTTTCACATCGGGCGCGCCGGTGTTGGCGCAAGGTGACGTTGAGTTTCGTGTCGACATGCGCGTCATGATGGAACACGACTTCTTCAGGCCCCAAGATGGTGACAATGTCTACTTGACCGGGAACTTCTCGGGATGGAATGGGGACTTCATTCCCGACCGTCAGTTATCGGACCCCGATGGAGATAGTGTCTACTCCATTACACTCGGGCTGCCAGCTATGGACTTGGAGTACAAGTTCTACAAGTCACCGAGGGGCGGCTTGATGTGGGAGCTGAATCCGAATCCTTCAAATCCGCCATGGGGCAACCGGCAGTACACAATCGTTGCGGGTACCCAGATCCTTCCTGTGGTGTTCTTCGATAACTACAACGCATACAATGATCTTGTCCCCATTAATGTCACATTCCGGGTCGAGATGGGGCCGTACATTGCAATAGGCATGTTCAATCCGACCACCGACCAGGTGAAGGTTCCGCTCTGGTTTCCCGAGCCGCTGACACCGAGCGGGACAATCTATTCGATTACGGCAAAGGTTCCGCGAGGGATTTCCGGCAGCTATAAGTACCAGATCAGCACGCCCGGTGCCGCAAACAATGGTTGGGAAGCCTGGGTAGGTGAGGAACGGCAGTACGGCAATCGACTCGTTTCATTTGGGATGACTGATGAAACGCTCCCACTGGTCTATTTCAACAATTACAATCCCAACGATGGGCTGACGACAGAGACAGAGCCTAACGGAAAGCCTGGGCAGTCGAACACGATCGTCATGGGTGAAACCCTCACGGGGGAGATTAGCGCGGTGGAGGATGTGGACTACTACATTCTGTTCGCCAAAGAGGGTGATACCATCAGAGTAAAGCCGATGGTCGATCAGTCGTCGCCGCTGGACTACAGAATGACGTTGCATGGCCGAGACGGTGGTGGATATGCATCTGCGTACCCTCCGTACGGCATGACACTGGTTGTTCCCTATACAGATGTCTATTACATAAGATTCTCGACCGCCTATAATGGTGACTGGTTTCCGACCGGTGCCGTCGCCCCACATTCGGGCGGAGGAGCCATGGGCCAGCCGCAGGTCATCGCCTTTCCTGGAAAGACTCCCACGCGCCTTACCAACCTTGAGCTACCCGGAACCGTCCAAGGTTTTCCGACGGATAACGAAACGGTGCGAAGGAAATCGGATCCTCGGGGTCGAGAGACTCAGGCACGCGCACAAGGCCCGACCGGATCATACAGTATATCGCTCACAGAATTTGTCCCCGGGCCACCGATTATCAACTATGGCTGGGTGTGGGATATCGTGTTCAACTCAGGGCGTTTCTATTTCGAGATGGACCCCAATGGCCTCGAAACGACCTTGGAAGTCGAATGGGGAACCACGATCGGCTACGGTGAGGTTTTCGACCCAAAGGGCAATACGCTCGATGGCGTTGGAATGCGCGGTTACTACACTGACGAACTGATGAATCTCCAGCCCTCGACCGAATATCACTTCCGTCTCAGGGCCAGAAATGCTCTCGGGGAAGCGGTCTCGGGAGACCAGGGGTTCTCTACCCCGCCTGAGCCGACCTTGTGGGCTCATCAGGAGACACCAGCGCAATCTATGGCCGACTACTTAGGAGGGTCTTGGGGCATTGCGGCGAGGGACCAGAATGTGTACCTGGCTGCTGGAGCGTATCGTGTCTTCAGAACAACCGACGGTGGATCCACCTGGGTCGACAAAAGCTCTGAGATTGATGGTTGGATCGATGGGCGGGCCATCGCATTTGCTTCATCTTCGGTCGCTTGCATCGTTGGATATGGATGGATCCAGCGTTCGACCGACGCGGGGGACACGTGGACCCGCGCCACGGTAGCCTCTTCACCTTACCGCGAAGTGTATGATGTGTCATTCCCTGTGCCGGGGGTTGGGATAGGTGTCGGATATGACGGCGTAATCCTCCGGAGCACTGACGAAGGGGCGAGCTGGCAGGAAGTGCAGCTCGGCGCGCCTTATGCTCTGCGCGGCCTGGCAATGATAGATGCGTTGAACGGAATCGCGGTGGGAGATTACTATGGCGGTGGTGGCGTAGTCATCCGGACATCCGATGGCGGAGTTTCCTGGACCCCCTCCACAGCCCCATCCTCCACTGTTTTGTATGACGTGCAGTGGATCTCGCCCAGCGTGCTCGTGATGGCGGGCCTGGAAGGGACGTACAATAGCCCGGCGATCTTTGCGACGACGGATGGCGGCGCAACGTGGGAGAGTTCAAATATTCCAGGAGAAGCGATCGCATGCGTAGACGCCAAGAACTGGATTGCAGTTGGGTGGGGAGGGCAAATCCATCGAACAACCGATGGCGGGAAGAATTGGGTAAGAGATGAAAGTGGCACCAATAACGCCCTCTTCGACGTGATTCATGTGAGCGGCCGTTTCCTCGCGGTAGGCGAGTGGGGTACAATCATGAAATCAATCCGCTTGATCGAGGGCCCGATTGCGACGACGGGTGAACCGACGGAGGTCACCGAGAACGCTGCGAAGTTGAACGGGACGGTGAACCCGAGCGGGACTATAACGACGTACTATTTCGAGTATGGGCCCACAGACGCTCTCGGCTCGAAGTCTGATGAAACCATATTGAGCCCTGGTACGGCCGACGTCCCGGTCTCGTTCCTGCTCGAGGGGCTTGAACCTGGCCGCACGTACTTCTACCGGCTTACAGCCAAGAACGTGTCCGGTACGTCACGGGGGAACATCCTGCAGTTCAAGACGATCTCCGACGGCCTTGCCCCTCCCGTCACTATCAATGGTGGTTTTGAGAGCGGTCTCGACCCGTGGGTATTCCACACCGACGCCGAGGGGTCCGTATCGTCACGGACACCTGGCCCGAGCAGTCCCCGCTGTGCGCATATTACGCTCCAGTCCATCGGGCAGAACATGCAGCTCTACCAGTCCGGCCTCAAGCTGGAGCCTGGTGAGCTGTACCGGCTGACGTTCACCGCGAAGTCGTCGAAGGGACATAACCTTGCCGTCTACCTTCACAAGAACAACTCTCCGTACACACCATACGGACTCACCAAGGCGGTGTTCGATCTGACGACGGAGTGGAAGACGTTCTCGATCGAATTCCGTACGACCGGGTTTGCGAGTCCAGTCAGTGACGGGCGGATTCGGTTCTGGTTCGTAGGGTATGCATCAGCCGCGGATCAGTACTACATTGACGACGTGATTCTGCAGAAGACGGGGGAGCAACCTCCGCCTCCAGGGCTCGTCGATGCAATCATCAACCCGGGGTTTGAGACCGGGCTGCCTCCGTGGACCTTCTATACGAACGGTGGCGGAACATGCATTTCGAACTCTCCCGGCCCTGAAAGCCCGCGGTCGGCACATATCACGATCACGAAAGCTGGATCGAATGTCCAGCTGTATCAAACAGGACTCAAGCTGTATGCCGGAGCGCGCTATCGGCTGACTTTCAGCGCATACGCCAGCACAGGGCATGATCTCTCCGTCTACCTGCAAAAGGAGATATCTCCGTACACGGCGTACGGGATCTCACGGGTGAAGTTTGACCTCGAGAATGCCTGGAAGACCTTCACGTGGGAATTCACAACATCGGGCTTCACAGGCAGCGCGAATGATGGGATGTTGCGAATCTGGCTTGCTCCATACGCGGTGTCGGGGGATGTGTACGGCGTTGACAACGTACACCTCGAGCAGCTCCCGAGCACGCTGGCAGAACGGGCTGCTGGGAATCTCGTGAAAGCATCAGAGTTCGTACCGGTTGAGACGCGGCTGAGCACGAATTTCCCGAACCCGTTCAACCCGTCAACGACCATCGAGTTCTCCATGGCCACGGCGGGTGAAGTGCATCTCGAGGTGTTCAACACGCTCGGGGAAAGGGTTGCGACATTGGCCTCTGGATGGTATGACGCCGGCCAACATATGCTCACGTGGCATGCCACCAGTGACCGCGGCGCGCCGTTGCCTTCGGGGGTGTACTTTGCACGTATGCAGGCCGGGGACTACTTCGCGACTCAGAGGATGCTGTTGCTGAAGTAGTAGTCTGTCCTTCGAGCAACATCACAAGGCCCGGGCACCAAAGCCCGGGCCTTGTGCTTACACCTGGCTCGACTCGGCAGAACCTTGAGGGCCACCGGGTTCCGACCTCGTTTCCATGAGGGGAACAGGAGTGACAAGCTCTTGTCCAAGTAAGCTGCGCAACGAGGAGGGTCTCCGGCAGCGGGGCAGTAGTCTGGTTTACTTCTCTCTTCCTAAGTAGTACATTCGATCCACAATTCCTCTGCCATCCGTCTGCTGCTAACGCGAGCCTCACGAGGGGCAGAGAATACCCTCAATGCACTTCGCATTTTGCCGATTCTGCGCAGGAAAGCGATTCCCTAAGCCGTCCCTTGACCTGACCACGTTGCTACCCGCGCTGTTTCCAGTCGGCGGTCATCCACCAGTACTTGGTCCTCCCTAGCCGCGGCCGAAACGTGGTGCCCTCCATCGATGGAGCCTCACCTGTCACAAGTTGGGCAATCACTTGCCCACCGGTGGGCAATCACTTGCCCAACTCGAATCAGCAAGCCCTCGATTCCGTTAAGATTTGGAGAATTCCTATTCTGGCACGAGGTCTGCATTGCTGGGGGCATACGATTCGATACCCTACACCATGGAGCCCCCACATGGTACGCGCCCTCGCAGGGAAGGAATTCCGTGAAGCGGTCAGGAGTGTGCGCTTCCTGGCCGTCGCTCTGACCTCCTGCCTCCTCATCCCGCTCACGGTTTTCGTCAATACCCGTGCCTACGAGCAGAGGTTGGTTTACCACGAGGAGCTGGTCGGCCTCTGGAGGACGCAGGCCCAGACGGCCGGCCTCCGCGCGGACCTGAGCGTCGAAGGGTTCCGGCGCCCGTCGGTGCGTTATACACCGTAGCCCCTGGGTTTTCCGAACATGGCCTCTGGTGCTGTTCGAAGGTCTCGCTTCACATCACTCGCGATTGCCATTCTGCTCACACCGGCGACCGCCGCGCAGACGATGGACCTGATCATTGAAGTCGTGGCCTCAGCCCCGTTTCTGAAACGCTCGAGCCTCCGCGAGTTTGCGCTCCTGCTGATCGCGGACATCTACGACAGGCACTACGACCTGCTCGAAGCCCGCGGCCTGGTTGACCGGGTCGAGCAGGCCTACCTCAAACTCAAACGATAGAGGCACCCCATGAAGTGGTTCCAACACGAATGCATGGCGAAGTACGACCTGAGGTTGCGCGCCCTGGGCGAGGAGTGCGGGGCCGAAGGCATAGGTATCTACTGGATGCTGCTCGAAGAGCTCGGGCAGAACTCCGAGACGTTCCACCTCAAGATCGCCGGTGTGTCGCCTGAATCGGACCGCGCGTTCGCTGAAGCGATTCGCGGCGATGGCGGGACCGCCGCTTCCGGGAGTTGTCCGGTGGATGGCTGCGTGCCCCGGATCCAGCTGAAGAGTCTCGCGGTACTGCTGCATACCACGGAGCGGAAACTCCTGCGCGCCATTCAGACATCGGTGGAAGCGGGTCTCTTTCACGAGGGGAAGTGGCTCGCGTACGGCCTGCTCTACAGCGCCGCGTTCGAACGGCGCGCCGACAACTATACGCGTCGACGCCGGCGCAGTGAGGAGAGTGTACGTACAATGTCCGAATACGGTTCGACGCGCTCCGAATACGATGCGCAGCCAGTTCCGTCACACGACGCAGCGACGCAGCAACATGTTCACCCAGAAGAGATACAGAAACAGAAAGAGACAGAGAAGCAGAGTAAGAACCAGAATGAGATCAGTGAGAGAGAGATAAAGCTTTGTAGCGTCCCGACCGGTTTCAACTTATCCACCGGTCACCCACACCCTGCACAGAACGCACACGAGGATGAAGCGGTACTCGTGCCCTCCGCGGGTTACTTCATGGATGTATGCACCGAGTTCAGGGAAGCGATCAGGGAATGGAATCAGCTGGAGCGGTCGTCCATCAACTGGGTTCCGAGCCACGGCGAGATGAAAAAGCTCTTTTACGGCGGGGACAGGCGCCACAAGCTCTGGCTCTGCAGACAGGCCGCGGGCTTCACCGGGGGAAGACCGGACTTCCCGGCGGTGGTGCTCCGGGCTCTGGGCCTCCTTCTCGAAGCCAGCACCAATCGGCGGATCGACAATCCCTTCGGGTGGGTGTGGAGCTGCATTCACGGCACGCCCGAAGGGATGCCGCCCTGGGTCCACCTCCGGACGGCCGCGGAGGAGGCGGGGAGAACCGGCCCAACGCGATCGCCGCCGTGCTGAGGAAGCACGAGGCGATTCGTGCCGGATGGTTAGACCCGCTGGATGCGAACGTCAGGGTTCGACCTGCAGGTTGCGCACCGATGGATTTCACCGGGTGGATGCGACCCGCTGGGTTCGTCCCCTTGGATTCGAGCCATTGGGTTCGACCCGTTGGATTAGAGCCGGAAGTGCATCAAGACCTGCGCGATCGAAGGGCGGACATGAACACCTCACAACCAGGACAAGGGACCAGATGTTTACGCGATCGTTTGCCGCATCGGTGGCCTCAGAGTTTGTTGGCGAACTTTCAGCCTGCTGCCGCCGGGTCGAAATCGCCAGATCCATCCGCCGCGAGAAGCCGGATGTGAACAACATCGACATCATCGCGATCCCTATGGTCGTGCAGGTGCAGGACCTCGACGGGAAACACGGCTTGCTCCAGGAGAACCTCCTCGAAGCCCGGCTCAAGCAGCTCTATGCCCGCGGATGGTTCACCGTGCACTTGAACGGGCCGCAGGTCAAACGCCTCACCAGGCTAGCCGACCGGGCATCCGTCCCCGTCACGATCCGCATCGCGGAGGACGGGTCGGTTCGCACGCTGGGCGTCGAGTACGAATCCGATTTTGCCGCCGATAGGGTTGTCGCCTCGCGCGGAGATGTGGTGGTCCTCCGAGGAACGCTCACCGTCCGGCAGGCCGTCCAAGAAGTCGCTATCATGTTGACTTCTAAGACGCGCCCCTTCGATCCTGCGGTCTGTGACTTGCTCTACTTCTTCTTTTTCTTGTCCGGTTCGGGCGTCTTCGGCGGCTCGGGCATCGGCGGCGGCCTGTTGGTGTTCCAGGTCTCTACCTTGATCCGCCACTTGCCGTCCTTGCCAAGCTCGTATACTGTGAGGTACTTGCCCTGGTCCGTCCATCGACGGCATGCCCGCCATCTCCATCGTCATGGTGTATGTGCCGACCTCGTACGCATAGGGGAGCCCGACCTGCACGTCGATCGTGACGAAGTCGACCTTGCTGAACTTCATCCCCATGCCCATCATCTGCTGATAGTATGCCTTGATGGCCGGCTTGCCCTTCTGCAAAGGCTCGTTATTTGGCATCGAAACCGCATCATCTGTGTAGTTTGCCAGGGTGGTGTCAAACACACCGGCCATCATGTCCTTCGCAGACTTGGCCGTCATGGCTTCAATGGTCTTCCGGACCGCCGCGACATCGGGTGGGGGAGGGGCACACGAGACAAGAAGCACACACCCCAACAACAGCAAAAGTGCAGTCTTCATCGAGAGCTCCGGTATTGTGGTTGAATGGGTGGAAAGTGCGGCAGAAACTGGCCTAACGTACACAAGGGACCGGGCAGTGTCAAGGCGCAAGGGACAATTGACCGCTGTCACACCTTCCGGGCAGCCGGGGTCTTATCTTTTGGGATATCCCGCCTGTGAAGCGGATTGACCGATCGGTCATCGCCAGGCCTGGGCAGCAGCGGAATGCCCTCCGGACGGCTCCATTTTGGGCATTTTTTCCTTGACAAAGCCTCTTGATTTCACTAGGTTAGTTCGTCTTCATCCACCTCGCCCCGAGTTTGATGCGCTATCTTCTTCTGGCAGTAGCAGCTGTGGCTCTTACGACTATCGCCCTCGCCGCGACGATCAAGGATATCCGCGGTTGGAGCGACGGCCGTGTCGTCACGATCGAGTGGTACGCTGACGACGAGACGGGCTGCAGAGGGTACATCGTGATGCGTCGGTCCGGCATCAACGGATCGTTTACGACCATCACGCAGAACCCGATGGCGCTGGAAGAAGACAAGCACTACGTCTTCACCGACGAAACCGCGTTCCGCACCAGCGACAGCTTCTATCAGTACCGCATCGTTCCTGTCGGCAAGGCGGAAACGTACGACGTGTCCGTCACACATAGCACCAGCGGCGTCAGGAGAACCTGGGGAAGCATCAAGGCGATGTTCCGCTAATCCATATGCTCCATCCGCTCCCGACCGTGACGGCGATACGAAAGTGTCGCCTATTTTTTTATTTGACCGGATGTTCTCAGTCCGGTGAGACGCCCCGATGCGCCTGATCAAACCGCTCATCCTGGCATCCCGCTCCCCGAGGCGCATCGCTCTGCTCCGTCAGATCGGCTTCGATCCGGAAGTCGTCCCGTGTGACGTCGAAGAGACGTTCGACCATAACCTCTCTCCCGATGATAACGCCATCCGGCTGGCACTCGACAAGGCGCGGTGCACCGCCCGCATGCGCGAGAACGCGCTCGTCATCGGCGCGGATACGATCGTCGTGCTCAACGGCACTCTCCTCGGCAAGCCGACCGACCCGCGGACGCGCATCGAATGCTCCGGCTGCTGAGCGGCAGAACCCATACGGTCCATACGGCGTTCGCACTCGTGGACCGACCGAGCGACCTCTCGGAAGTGGGAGTCGAATCCACGCGCGTGACGTTCCGCGATCTGCCCGACCCGGAGATCGAAGAGTACGTACGAGGCGGATCGCCGATGGATAAGGCCGGCGCCTACGGCATCCAGGACGACTACGGAGCCGTGTTCGTGAGCCGCATCGAAGGCTGCTACTATACGGTCGTCGGGTTCCCGCTCTCGCTATTCTATACTACGCTGTCCGACTTTCAACATAGACTGAAGGTGTCCCATGGATAAGAAGATCCGCGTGCTCGTCGCAAAGGTGGGGCTGGACGGACACGACCGCGGCGCAAAAGTCGTCGCCGCCGCACTGCGCGACGCCGGCATGGAAGTGATCTACTCGGGCCTGCGCAAGACGCCGGAGATGATCGTCGAGGCCGCGCTGCAGGAGGACGTGGACGCGATCGGCGTCAGCATCCTGAGCGGCGCGCATATGACGATCTTCCCGCGCATCCTCTCGCTCATGAAAGATCGCGGACTGGATGACGTTCTGCTCTTCGGCGGCGGGATCATCCCGGAGAAAGACATCGTTGAGCTGAAGAAGATCGGGGTGGGAGACCTGTTTACGCCAGGGGCGCCGACGGGGAAGATCGTGGAGTATATCAAGGGGCGCGTCAGGACGAACTGAAGCCGCGGAAGTCAGCGCGAATCGAAGATCGGGAATCGAGCGTCTGCGTTGTCAATTGTGGATCGTAGACGACTCCACGATTGTCGATCGGTCCTAAAACAAAACAACCCCCCATATGGAGGGTTGTACCGTGCGCACACGAAGTGGTGATTCTAGGAGACGTGGGAAACGTTCACTGCCTGCAACCCCTTCTGTCCCTCCTCCACGTCAAACTGCACCTGCTCGCCCTGCTTCAACGTCTTGTATCCATCTCCTGCAATTGATTTGAAGTGGACGAAGAGGTCCTCGCCGTTCTCACGGGTGATGAACCCGTAACCCTTGGCGTTGTTGAACCACTTCACGGTCCCCTTTTCCATAAAACACCTCGCTTAAGGGTGAACGATGGGGGAAGACTAGTAAACCCATTCACCAAAAGCAACTACTCGTCCAGCCAGATCCCAAACTGAGACGGTGGGCCAGGGTCTCGTTGCGGCGATTCCTCAACCTGGGGCTCCATGGTAAGTATCGTGACACCTTTGGGGTCGAACGGAAAAAGATCGTCGGAATTGAAAATATTGCGGAAATCTTGCGGTAGGAAGAAATCCTCGAATTTCGAGGCAAATTCGTCAAGCCGGCGTAGATAGTAAGCAGTATTCTCGTCCGGGAAGTTGGGATCCCAATCCTCCAGCCGCTTGCAGTTCTCAAACCCCTTCGGATTGGGGTCCGTGCCGGTTATGTAGTATGCCACCCGGTCCCCGGGCCGGTAAGGCTTCCCGGAGGCCAGGGCCACCTCGTACGCCGCCCCCCGGTTCCGCTTCCCGCGCCTGACCTGCTCGCTGTACTCCTCCAGCGTCTCCCTGAGCGTCTCCATCCGCCCGAAATCCCTCGCCTCCAGCGTCCGGTCCGTGATCGCGCTGCGGTACTGGATGTACAGGCTGTGGAGGCCTACGACGTCCCCGTTCAGCAGAAAGTCGATGCACTGCTGCACGAAGGTCCTCCCGAAGTGCTCCATGCTCCTCGAGATGAGGGACGATCCCTTGATGCGGATCCGGTTGTCGTAGGAGAGGAGGGCGTAATTCTTCTTGCGGTAGCTCAACATTTTGCGGTAGCGGCCCGCCATTGCGAGACTGATCCCCTCCGGTAACGCAAGAGAGATCTGTTTTACGTAATTCTCCTCCTGTTCCTCGCCACGGACGCCCTCGGGCGGCACACAATAGACGCCGTCGGTGTCCACCTCTATGACCTTCCCGCCGGATGAGCGGATCGCTCCCATCATCGTCCTCAGGATCTCCTGCCCGGTGGTCGTGACCCGGTCCGCCGAACCGTAGTCGTTGAAGATCCCCCGGCTGTATCCAAGATACCCGTAGAACGAATTGATCAGAATCTTCAGGGAGCTCTGGATTGCGTCCAGGCGGGACCGCTCGATTTCGTCGGTGACTGCGGCAAGTTCGCGCTTGCGCGCCAGGCGCATGGAGGTCAGATCCTTCAGGAGACCCAGGAAGCATCCAAGCGCGTCCGTGTCGGGGGCGATGGACTTCGTGAGCATGAGGGAAGGATACAGCGATTCGACGTCCGCGAGCACGACCGGACCGGTGACGCCAGTGAGGAAGAGGTCGGTGTAGCCTCCGGTAGTCTGCGCACCCTGTCGTGCCCTCGGGATGGAGTGCTTGGCGTGCAGGTAGGCACGCACCATGAGGTACTCGATTTTTGCGGCGGCGCCCATGCGGGCGACGTGGCCGAGGGAGGCGGGGACCATCTGCGCCAGATAGAAGGAGGTGGGGGCGAGGTGCGCGCTCAAGGCCCGCGTTTCGTGGACGTCGTCAAGCGCGTACGCGAGGAGCGGTTGCGGGTCGTTGTCCCAGTGCCACGCAATCCGGTCCCCCTGAATGTACGTCCGGTCGGGCGACGCGAACCCGAAAAACTGCGCAGCGTACTTCAGGCCGTGGCTCTCCATCGTCCGCCGCGTGGAGTCGTAGTTCTGGACCAGCATGAGCGTGTCCACGATGCCCCGGCCGGGGATGTCCACCAGCGTGTAGTCGTACGGATACTCGCCCGCTGCCTGGCGCGACTCGATGATTTTCGGGACGGTGCCGTTGCGGCCGATCGCGAGCGAGACCTTATGCATCGCTGCCCGCTGGAGGAGGTACGGGAGGTCGAAACTCAGGATGTTGTGCCCCTCGATGGCGTCCGGGTCCTTCTCTGTGACCAGCTTCACCAGCTCCTGAAGCATCTGGCGCTCGGTCTTGTGGCGGCCGTCGATGACGAGGTTCCAGCCGCGATTGTCGGAGAGCGCAATCAGGATGATGCGGTCCGACGGACGAGAGGCGTTGCTCAAGCGATAGTGGCCGGTTGAGTACGTCTCGATGTCCAGCTGCAGACGGTAGAGGTCCTTGAACTCCATCCCCTTGCAGAACGTCCGGCCCGACTGCATGAGGAACTGCACGACCGGGTCGGTGAGCAGGTAGACCGATTCAAGCTCGGCGTAGGTTTCGACCTTTGTTATTGCCGTGCGGTTGTGGGCGTCCAGGATGTGGCGGACGGCGTCCCACATGGCGGGCCATTCCTCGAACACGGCGAGGTGCTGGTAGTGGAGTGTGCCGTCGAGCTTCTTGATCCAGTGCTTCCGGGGGAAGCCGTCCAGGAGAGTGCGGTCCGAGAGAAACAGGAAGGGGTAGAACGACTCGTCAACGCTGTGAACCCCCTCCTCGGTCCGGACCCAGAGGCGCATCGTCGCATCGTCAAGCGGCTGGACGCCGACGATACGTTCCTCGGTGTTATGTCCGAAGAGAAGGGGGTTCATTCAGCCCTATGCAAATCTTCCTGCGGCCCTTAGTTCTTCTTCTTTGCGTAAGCGTCCATAAACGACGTAATCAGATCGATTGGGAACGGGAAGATTACCGTCGAGCTGTTCTCTGAGGCGATTTCAGTGAGCGTCTGGAGGTAGCGGAGCTGCATGGCCATCGGGTGAACCTGGATGACTTCGGCGGCTTCGGCAAGCTTCTTGGATGCCTGGAGCTCTCCCTCCGCATGGATGATTTTCGCCCGCCGTTCCCGCTCCGCCTCAGCCTGTTTCGCCATAGCCCGCTGCATCTCCACCGGGAGATCGATGTGCTTCACCTCCACGTTCGAGATCTTAACGCCCCACGGCTCGGTCTGAAGGTCCATGATCTTTGCGAGCTCGGCGTTGATCTTGTCCCGTTCCGCCAGCAGCTCGTCAAGCTCGGACTGGCCCAGGATGCTCCGGAGGGTGGTCTGGGAGAGCTGTGAGGTTGCGAACAGGAAGTTTTCGACCTCAACGATCGCCTTGTCCGGTTGAAGGACACGGAAATAGATCACCGCGCTCACCTTGACCGAGACGTTGTCCTTGGTGATGACGTCCTGTGGGGGGACGTCCATGACGACGGTCCGGAGGCTCACCTTGACCATCTTGTCCACGAGCGGGATCAGGAAGATGATGCCCGGGCCCTTGACGCCGACGAGCCGGCCCAGACGGAAGATGACGCCGCGCTCGTACTCGCGCAGGATTCTGATCGCATTGGCGATGATGATGACGCCGAAGACGACCAGGACAAAGAAGAACATGCTAATGGTCTGCATGCCGGGTTCCTTTCGTTGGATGAGGCCGGCTCAGCAGCCGGGGGGCCGACCTCGTGTGGTACTGTGCTGAGTCTTTTACCTGGTTGGGTGTTGCCCCAGCCTGGTGTGGTGCTATTCCGATTTCTTGACTGTAAGAGAAAGGTCCTTGACTGCCGTGACCGTCACGCGAGTGCCTTTCTTCAATCGACCCTCGGTGCTGGTGGCTGTCCAGATCTCGCCGTGGACGCGCACGCGGCCTTCGGGGTTCAGGTCGGTGAACGCTTCGCCGGTTTCGCCGATGATCCCTTCGGCACCGGTCGTGGGCTTGCGCCTCTGTGCTTTGACGCCCATCCCGATCGCGAACACGAAGAAGGCAACCGTGAACAACACCGCGGGGATGATCACACTCCAGGAAATTGAAACGAATTCCAAGGCAGACTCCGAGTTGATAAGCATGACCGAGCCGAGAAGGAGGGAGATAGCGCCGCCGACCGTAAGGAGGCCGTAGCTGGCGATCTTTATCTCCAGCAAAAACAGCAGTATCCCGAATGCGATCAGGGCGACGCCGGCGTAGTTCACCGGGAGCGTGTGAAGCGAGTAGAACGCGACGATGAGGCAGATGACCCCCACCACGCCGGGCAGGATTGCCCCGGGATTGTACAGCTCGAACAGCAGGCCGTAGATCCCCAGAAGCATGAAGATGTACGCGATGTTCGGATCGCTCAGCACGTCCAGGATCTTGTGCTTGAACCCCATCTCCTTTTCGATGACGGTTGGCGTTCTTTGTGTTGAGGACCTTTGTGCCGCCTTCAACCTCCACCGTGCGGCCGTGGATGGAATCCAGAAGAGCAGGGATCGATCCCGCGATCAGGTCGATGACGCTGTCGCGAAGAGCCTCGGTTTCGGGGATGGAGATGCTTTTGCGGACGGCGTCTTCCGCCCAGTGGACGTTTCGCTTTCGCTTTTCGGAAATGGACTTGATGAATGCGGCCGCGTCGTTCGTCGCCTTTTCGTTCGCGACGGAGTCCGTGATGCCTCCCTGCGCACCGACCGGGTGTGCGGCACCGATGTTAGTGCCGGGTGCCATGGCGGCGATGCTGGCTGCCAGCGTGATGAACGTGCCTGCGGAGGCGGATTGGGCCCCGGAGGGGGCGACGTAGACCACGACGGGGATCCTGGCTGTCAGGAGGTCGCTGACGATCTCACGGGTGGATTTCAGGAGGCCGCCCGGGGTGTCCAGGCGGATGATAAGTGCCTCGGCCCCTGCTTCCTCGGCTTCCTTGATCGAGGTGCGGATGAAATCCGCGCTGGCAGGGTTGATCGACGCCTCGACGGTGATGACATGGACGGTCTGGGCGGGGAGGGGCCTGGCCCAGAGAAGGAGAAGAATGAGGCAGAAAGCGCGTTTCAAGGGCGGGTCCTCCGGGGGACTGATGATATCAGATATCCGATATCAGGTATCCGATATCGTCCCGCTACCGCATGAGGCGGGAGCGGGACGTGCGGAGAGGCAGGGATTCGAACCCTGGATACCGCAAGCGGTATACCGGTTTTCGAGACCGGCGCCTTCAACCACTCGGCCACCTCTCCAGGCAAAACACACCTTGCGCGGCAAAGATACGAAACCTCGCGTAATCTTCCAAACCTCTGGTTCTTGTGGGCTTCTCGGGGTGAATCGTCTGCGATCCTGAGGCCGAATGGGGGAGGGAACAGCTTTTGAAGGGCGAAACGGGAATGGCGGCTCACATCTCTCATGAAAATGGGTGTAAAATGTAGAATCACAGTATAGTCCGCTCTGAAAATCCTTCCAAGCGTCCATTCGCCGATTCCTGCCGGTGTGTCATAGGCTCGATAAACTGTGATAAGTTACAGACTTCCGGCGGTTACTCAAATGGCCGCCCTAAAGCACATTCTGGCACGGATGGTGAGTCTCTTTCTACGTGATCGAAATACGTCCCGCCGGGTCGCCACCCCCATCGGTCCGAGTAGGGGCAGGACATATCCCCCCACAATACGTGCGTCACCTAGGTGACGCACATGCAGGGTTGATATCTACACGCAAAGGAAGGACCGTGTATGATCGCACTCGGTGAGGCAGAGTACAGCATGCTGAATCCCCCGGGCGAAAACGGACAGGATCAGGTCGGCGAGAGTGGCGCCGGCGCGTCCCTGCATCCAAGATTGGCCTGGATGATGATGTACAATGAAACGAAAAGTGCCCAGGCAGTCTGCAGGAAGTTCGGTATCAGCCGGAAGACTTTCTACAAGTGGCTGAAGCGGTATCGCGAGATGAATGGTGACACGGGAGCGCTGGCGGATCGTTCACGGCGGCCTCACCGGTTCCCGCGCGCGACGCCGGAAGATCAGATCGCCATTCTGAAGATGGCGAAGCAGCAGACGGGATACGGACAGCGCCGGCTCCGGGCGTATCTCGAGCAGAAGTATAACATATCGCTCTCGGAACGCACGATCTGGAAGATCCTGAAGCGGGAGCACGATGCGGGCTACGCCGCAAAGACGTAAGGTGTGACGCGCCCTCTGAAGTCGTCAGGGCGCAAGGAAGCTGGCACGACGTGGCAACATGTGCGTCACCTAGGTGACGCACATGTTGTGTGTGTTCTGTCTGAGGTCCATGAAGCGAGGACGCACTCCCCCCGTCCTCGCTTTCGTTTTCTTGTCCTGGCCTGGCTGCACCAGCCTTCGTGTTCCCACATCTGTCCCGGGCATCGGTGATCCTGCGGCCGCGATGCTGCTGCCGTTTCCCCGCTTCCACCTCAACCTTCTCGCATCTCTTTTCGCAAAATCCCCTGCCGTGATGTAGACCTGTTAGAAGGCCTTCACCTCAAAGGTCCTACAACAAGGTGAAGCCACCCGGCCCCCCTGAACCGTCCATTCCACGCGTGGAGGACCCCATGGGATTTCGTTGCCCCGGTCTGTGCTTGATCTTGATGCAAATGGTTCGCGCGCTATCGTCTCCTGCGACTCTGGTTCGGGCTGCACGGCTTCATCTGGCGAGACTCATCGCCACACGCCTGCTCAAGTTCCTTCTGCCTGCAGCCATCTTCATTGGCGCATTGACTTCCTCGTTCCTCCCCGGCCGGCTGTACGCTCAACGCCTCCTCATGGAAGATTTCGTCTATCCCCCGGGTGACTCGCTTACGCCTTACGGATGGACATCTTCCTCGGCTACCGGTCCAATCCTGACGAGCAGTGAGGGGCTGCAGTTCGGAATGTACCAGGGCTCCGGAATCGGCAATGCGGCAATCCTCAAATCTACCGGACAGGACGTGCAAAAGGAGTTCGCGCCCGACACCTCCGGCAAGTTCTACGTGTGGGCGCTCGTGAACGTCAGCAGCGCCAAGTCCGGCGACTACTTCATGCATCTCCAACCAAACGCCGGATCCTCGGTCTATGTCGGGCGGACGTACGCAAGGCTTGCCTCGAACGGTGGTCTGACATTCGGGGTGGCCAAGCGGGGCACGAACACTGTGCCGACGGTCGTTTACTCGGATTCTGCCTTTGCGCCTGGGACTACATACCTCCTCGTCATGAAGTACGAGTTCAGGCCGGGCTCCAGCTCCAATGACGAGGTTACGCTTTACCTGTTCGCGAATGGGGAGGTGCCTCTGAACGAGCCGGCGACGCCTGCGGTAGGGCCGGTGGCCGATGCGACTGCGGATCCCGCCATCCTGGGGGCTCTGGCGCTTCGCCAGGGCGATCAGAGCCGGGCCCCCGTGCTTACGATCGACGGAATCCGCGTCACGCGGGGGTGGGCAGCAGGCCTGCCTGCCACTCTGGATCCCATGCAGGCTGCCCTAAGCACCTCCCCACCAGGGGTCCTGCTATCATGGAGGGCCTGGACGGAGGTCTCGGTTGGGGGGTACAACATCGATCGTTGGTCGCAGGCAGACAATAGCTACCTTCCCCTGAGTACGGATCCCGTGCCCGCCGCAGGGGCATCGGGCCACCCGGTAGAATACACATTTCTGGACTCTTCGGTCGGTGCCGGGGTGACTTCTTACAGGCTCAGGCTTATGGCGAGTGGGGGACAGGAGTTCATTGCGGACTCAGTCTCGCTGGACCTGCCTACCGATGTGGCCGCCGAGCATGATCAAGCGAACGGGTCACGCAATGAAACCGGGGACCCTGGCACATCTCGAAATGACGATGTGGGTGGTAGAATCAATGCTCGTCTTGTGCTTACACAGAACTACCCTAACCCATTCAATCCTAAGTCACTTATTCGATTCGTCTCGCCGATAACCGAGCAGATCTCTGTCGATCTGTACGACGTCCTGGGTCGACACCAGGGCGTTCTCTTTCGTGGTATGGCCGAGGCAGGTCGGGTGTACGATGTGGCGATCGACGCGAGTCCCCTGGCGACGGGTGTCTATTTCGCCCGGCTCGTATGGTCGGGTGGCACAGCCACAAGGAGGTTGGTCGTCGTCCGATGACCCGGGCGTCGCTCCGTACTCTGCACTTGACATGCCGATATGATGTATATATCTTTAGTATGACAAGATGGAGTACGGTATGCTCGCACAGGGGGTCGCTGCCAGCCGGATGAGGAAGCTGAATTTCTACTTTCCCCCGGGGCTTATCGAGCGATTGGAGAAGATCGCGTCCGCACACTCCACAAATCTGAGCCAGGTCGTGCGTGAAGCCGTCGAGGAGTTCGTGATGAGGGTCGAGCGAGAAGAGATCGAAAGGGAGCTCGCATCAGCTTCCAAAGCCAATCAGGAATTCGATAGACAGTTTGCCAAGGATTGGGCCAGGTTCGAGCCAGAAACCCGATGAGCATGAAACGAGGTGAGGTCTATCAGGTTCGACCAGACCCCGCGATCGGGCACGAGCAGCAAAAGACACGCCCCTGTGTGATCGTCTCGGCAGATCCCGTCAACGACAATTCACCTCTCGTCGTGGTTTGTCCTATCACCGAGGGGGTGAAGTTGACCGCCACCATTCTGCACATCCCCATTGCGAAGGGCGAGGGCGGCACCACCAAGGACTCGATAGTACTCTGCAATCAGGTGAAGGCTGTCGACAAGGTGCGCCTTATGGAAAGGATGGGCACCCTGACGCTGGAGACCATGAGCAAGCTCGACTCGGGTCTTCGGGCTCTCCTCAGCCTGTATTGACCCCAACAGCTCCTCGTTGCTGCAAGCGGGCAGCTCCGGCGGCTCCAGCTCACCTCATTTCGTTGCATTTCCGGCCCAATATTCCTACTATTATGTTCGCTTTCTCGGAGAGGTGCAGGAGCGGTTGAACTGGCACGCCTGGAGAGCGTGTAACCCCGTAAGGGGTTCGTGGGTTCGAATCCCACCCTCTCCGCCGGTCACATATCACGCTGCAGCTGTGACGCGAGACCAATCGTCCGTTGCCTGCTGTCTATTGTCAATTGTGTTTTCCGGCTCACTCACATTCCCAATCCAAACATGACCCCTCGCCCTTCATCCTCAATCCTCTTCGCCAAGGGAGTCAGTTTCGCCTCCGCAAGCACGGTCCTCTGTGCCCTGGGCACTGTCATCCTGGCCGCCGCTCTCATGTCGCTCGCGGGCTGTTCCTCCACCTCACAGGTCTCCGAGTCGTACAGGGACCCCGCGTACACGGGCGGACCGGTGTCCAAGGTCGCTGTGTTCTGGGTCGGGGCGGATGAACGGGTCAGAAGGGTTGCCGAAGATGAGATCGTGAAGTCGTTCCCCAGGGGCACCACGGCGCGGGCGTCCGCCGAAATCGTCCCCACGGAAGCCCTTGGCGACACGTCAAAGATCTCAGCGTTCCTCTCGAAGGAAGGCTTCGATGCGATTCTCGTCGCCCGGCCGGTGCCGCCAGGAGAGAAGATCACGTACCGTGGCGCGTCGGTCAATCCGTCAGCATTTATGGGCAACTACGGGTTCTATACCTACTGGTCGAATTCCTACGCGCAGCTCTTCAGTCCTGGCTACATGAAGGACGAAGAAGTCTTCAAGATCGACACGCGACTCTATCTGCTCCGCTCCCGCACCACGCCGCTCTGGGCGGGGCTCTCCTCTTCCGGTGACGTCTCCTCGCTGAGGAGCGGCATCTCTGACTATGCAAGCGGGGTCATGAACAGCCTGCAGGCCGAAGGGCTATTAAAGTAGGCAAGCGTCGAGCTCCCCGTCGCCTCACGCAAATCCTTGTTGGAACGGGACCTTGACACTGAGGTCCCTCTCTTGTATATTCTCTGCACGAATATGAAGCTTTATCTGTCATATAACAGGACGTCAGAACTCCGTCATTGGTGGTGGTCGGGCCCCCGCAGGCATTCCGGCACCGCAGTGAACGGCTAAGTCGCTCCCGATTCTCATCAAATCGACCCTTCCTGCAGTCCGGGAAGGGTTTCGTGTTTCTATAGGCATGATCAACTTCGAACAATTCTCATCACGTGCGGCCGAAGGCAACGTGGTTGTCCTTACGCGGACGCTCATGGCGGACCTGTTGACGCCCGTGTCGACATACCTCATGCTCCGTTCGCAGCAATCGCCGTCGTTTCTCCTCGAGAGCGTGGAGCCGAACGAGAAGATCGGACGCTATTCGTTCATCGGAAGCGGACCGGTCATGACCGTCCGTGCGCGCGGGCAGGAAGTGACGATCGCGCGCAATGGGTCGACGGAGACGCGCGCCGGATCGATTCTCACGGTCCTTCGGGAGGAAACCGAGCGGTTCTCCCAGGCCTACGATCCCGAGACCGGAGCCTTCGCCGGCGGGTTCGTCGGGTATCTGGGGTACAACGCGGTCAGGGACATCGAGAGGATCCCGATCCCGGCGCCCGCAGCTGATGAGGAGGACGATGCGGTGTTCGGACTGTTCCCCACAACCGTCCGGTTCGACCACCGGAATCAGATCATCACCCTCTCGCATGCGGTATTGATCGACAGGAACATTCCGCTCCGCGACCAGTACGAACAGGGCAGGAAGGCCATTGAGGCGCTCGAGTTGAAGTTGCGTGGCTATTCTCTGCCGCCGACAAGCTTTCAGTGCGCGGTCGTGGGTTCGGGCGACCAGGTCGATCATGCATCGTTCTGCGCGGCCGTTCGCAGGGCGAAGCAGTACATCACCGAAGGGGATATTTTCCAGGTCGTGCTTTCGCGCCGCGTCACGCGGCGGTTCTCGGGCGACCCGTTTGCGGTGTACCGGGCGCTCCGCATGATCAATCCATCCCCTTATCTGTTCTATCTGGATTTCGGAGACACACAGCTCATCGGCTCATCCCCTGAGGTCCTCGTGCGCTCGCGGCAGGGGAAGGTTGAGGTTCTGCCCATCGCAGGAACACGGAAGCGCGGTGTGGACGAGGCTGAGGATCGCCGCCTCGAGACAGAGCTGCTTAACGATACCAAGGAGCTGGCGGAACATCTGATGCTCGTGGATCTCGGGCGCAACGACATCGGTCGGTTGTGCTCGTACGGAAGCGTCACCGTGCCAGTGTTCAAGCGCGTCGAACGCTACGCGCATGTGATGCACCTGGTCTCTGAGGTCGCGGGAGCCCTGCGCCCTGACGTCTCGCCCGTGGATGTGCTGACCGCCTGCTTCCCTGCAGGAACCGTGTCCGGTGCGCCGAAGGTTCGCGCGATGGAAATCATCGCCGAGCTCGAGCCGCGCGCAAGAGGAGGATATGCCGGTGCCGTCGGGTACATCGGATTCGACGGAACGCTCGACACCTGCATCGCGATCCGCACGATCATCGCTCACGGCTCCACGCTCAAGATCCAGGCGGGAGCGGGGATCGTCGCGGATTCGGTCCCGGAGTCCGAGTACGAAGAAACAATGAACAAAGCCCGTTCGATGCTCGAAGCGGTCCGGATGGCCGCGTCCGGACTGTCGGCGGCTGACATGGCGGAACGCTGGGGTGTGCGACGATGATCCTCGTGATCGACAACTACGATTCGTTCACGTTCAACCTCGTTCAGCTCATCGGCTGTGTCGAGGGGGATGTGATGGTGCGGCGCAATGATCAGATCGGGATTGAGGAGATCCGGACGCTGGCACCGCGCGGCATCGTCATCTCTCCGGGCCCGGGTCGGCCGGAGAACGCCGGCATCAGCGTCGAAGTGATCCGGCAGATGGGGCCCACGACGCCGGTGCTTGGCGTGTGCCTCGGGCATCAGGGCATCGGCCTCACGTTTGGCGGGAAGGTCGTCCATGCCCCAACGTTGATGCACGGGAAGACCTCTCAGGTGTTCCATTCGGGTTCGCGACTGTACAAAGACGTCCCGAGTCCTTTCACCGCGACGCGCTACCATTCATTGGTGGTTTCGACAGATGACTTGCCGCAGGAGTTGGAGGTAACGGCGCAGACCGAGGACGGGGTCATCATGGGGTTGCGGCACAAGCGTTTTCCGATCGAGGGGGTGCAGTTTCATCCTGAGTCGATATTGACCGAGAAGGGCGAGCAGATCGTCCGTAACTGGCTGGAGGGCACGAAGCGATCATGAAACAGTTCATCGAGAAAGTCGTCGAGGGCCGCGACCTGACCGCGGACGAGGCCGCCGGAGCGCTGGAACAGATCATGACCGGGAATGCGACGGATGCACAGATCGCCGCGCTCCTTGCCGGACTCCGTACGAAAGGGGAGACGGTCGGCGAGATTGTCGGCTTCGCACGAACCATGCGTCAGCACTCCCTAAAGGTGCGCGCCATAGATACGGACGCGATCGACATGTGCGGCACGGGAGGCGACGGCAAGGGGACGTTCAACATCTCGACTGTCGCTTCGTTCGTGGTCGCAGGGGCGGGTGTGACGGTCGCGAAGCATGGGAACCGGTCCGTCTCCAGCAGGAGCGGAAGCGCGGACCTGCTCGAATGCCTCGGCGTGAAGATACAGATCGCTCCCGAACGGGTAGAGGGCTGTCTCAACGAGGTGGGCCTGGCATTCCTGTTCGCGCCGGCATTTCACCCGGCGATGAAATCGGTGGCGAAGGCCAGGACAGAGATGGGAGTCCGGACCATCTTCAATATCCTGGGCCCCCTGACGAACCCCGCGGGCGTCACGAAGCAGGTGGTCGGGACGTACTCTCCGGCGGTTCAGCAGAAGCTCGCGGAGGCGATTCGTGCGCTCGCCTCCGAGCGTACCTGCGTCGTGCACAGCGAGTCCGGTCTGGACGAGGTATCAGTGAGCGGCCGGACGCACGTCTATGAGGTTGCGGGCGCCGGTGAGCCCAGGGAATATGCCCTGTCGGCAGAGAGCTTCGGATTGTCGGATGCCGGCGGGAACGGGATCTCCGGCGGGACGCCTGCGGAGAACGCGGAGATCGCCATGAGGGTACTCGAGGGCGAAACGGGGCCTGCGCGTGATGTCGTACTCGCAAACGCCGCTCTCGGCATCTACGTTTCGGGAAAGGCGATGAATCTCGAAGATGCCAGCGCAAGGGCCAGAGAGTCCCTCGATTCGCGCCGCGCGCTCGGCATTCTTCAACGACTGGTGGACCATACGAACGCATGACGATCCTCGACGAGATCCTGGCACACAAGCGGGAGGAGGTGGCCGCGGCGAAGCGCACCACTCCGCTGGAACGGCTGCGGCAGATGCCGGGGTATGCTCGTCCGACACGGTCGCTCCGCTCCGCGCTGTCTGCCAGTGGGCCAGCGGTCATCGCCGAGGTGAAGAAAGCCTCTCCGTCGAAGGGGGTGATCCGGGCCGACTTCGATCCACTGAAGATCGCCGAATCGTACGTGCGGCATGGCGCGAGGGCTCTGTCGGTCCTGACAGACGAGAGGTTTTTTCAGGGAAGCCTTCAGTACCTCTCCGACATCCGGGAGCGCACCGCGGTCCCGGTCCTGCGGAAGGACTTCATCGTTGATGCGTATCAGGTGCATGAGACGAGGGCGTACGGTGCCGACGCGATTCTCTTGATCGCTGCGGCTTTGTCGCCTGAAGTTCTCCGTACGCTCCACAACGAAGCGGAACAGCTGGGGCTCGATGTGCTGGTGGAAGTTCACTCCGCGGAAGAGATTGACGCATTGCGAGGGATAGGCGTCTCGATGTACGGCGTGAACAACCGGGATCTCAGGACATTCGAGACGTCGCTGGATGTGACAGTCCGGCTGGCGGGAATGATCCCGGAGGGGGCCCTGCTCGTCAGCGAAAGTGGGATCAGGGACAGGAACGATGTTGCCATGCTGATGTCGCACGGAGTGAACGCCGTGCTGGTTGGGGAGTCCCTGATGAGGGCGCCCGATCCGGGCCTCGCGCTGGCGGAGCTCCTGAATGGAGCGCTTGGATGACGTTCTTCGAGGGAAATGGCAGCGTGCGGATCAAGATTTGCGGCATCACGCGGGTCGAGGATGCTGCGGCGGCTGTTGCGGCTGGAGCCGATGCCGTCGGCTTTGTCTTTGTCTCATCCAGCCCGCGCGCGATTTCAGTTGAGGCTGCTGCACGTATCATCGAGACCCTTCCACAGTCCGTGACGCCTGTAGGCGTATTCCTCCGTCCGGCGGCAGACGAGATTCGTGAGGCTGCAGGAGTCGCTGGTATCAGACTCGCCCAGGTCCTTGAGGCACGGGGCATTGAGCGGAAGGATGTTCCCATTTCCCTCCTCCATGCGGTTCGTGTCGGACCACACTTCAACCATGCAACGCTCCGTGAGTGGGGAATGCCTGAGTACCTCCTTGACACTCATGTTCAGGGACGCGATGGAGGGACGGGTCAGACGTTCGACTGGAGCGTTGCGGCAGAGGCGGGAAAGTATGCTCGCATTGTGCTCGCCGGCGGACTGACGCCCGAGAACGTGGGTCGTGCGATCGAAGTGGCAAAGCCCTATGCGGTCGACGTAAGCACCGGAGTGGAGACGGCTCCCGGCCTCAAGTCCGCCGCAAAGATTGAAGCATTTGTGAAAGCCGTCCGCGCGTCGCAGTCCTGACACGGCGGTGAATTCCCACCCGGGGACAGCTCCCTGCCCCCGGTGCTACAGAAGAAAGGATCTGGCATCCATGCTCGTTGTCATGAAAGCCCACGCGACTCCTGAAGAGATCGCTGCAGTGAAGCGGAAGATCACCTCGATGGGGTACCGTCCGCACGAGATCCCCGGGGCGCTGCGGGTGGCAATCGGTATCACCGGCAATCGTGAGAAGATCAACCCCGAGAGCTTCAACACGATGGGCGGGGTCGAGCAGGCGATCCCGGTATCGAAGCCGTACAAGCTTGTCGGGAAGGATGCCCGGCCCGACGGCGGCGGGGTGGACGTCGACGGCATCACGATTGGAGGGCGCGAGCTGGCAGTCATGGCCGGGCCGTGTTCCGTCGAGAGCTGGGAGCAGCTGATCACCACGGCTCGGGCGGTGAAGGAAGCCGGGGCGCGATTCTTGCGCGGAGGTGCCTACAAGCCTCGCAGTTCTCCGTACAGCTTTCAGGGGATGAAAGAGGAGGGTTTGGTACTGCTGCGCGAAGCCCGGGCCGAGACGGGGCTGAAGATTGTGACCGAAGCACGCGATCCGCTGACACTGCCGGCGGTGGCGGAGGTCGCGGACATTGTCCAGATCGGCGCGCGGAACATGAGCAACTTCTCTCTCCTGGAGGCGGTAGGGGAACTCCGCAAGCCCGTGCTGCTCAAGCGCGGGATCTCAGCAACGATCGAAGAGCTCTTGATGGCTGCCGAATACATCGCCGCCCGCGGAAATCTCAACATCATCCTCTGTGAGCGGGGGATCCGAACCTTCGAAACGGCCACGCGCAACACGCTCGACATCAACGCCGTGCCTGTCCTCAAAAAGCTGACGCATCTTCCGGTCATCGTCGACCCCAGTCACGGGATAGGGATGTGGGAAGGCGTCCCCGCGGTTGCGCTGGCGGGAGTTGCGGCCGGTGCCGATGGGCTGATGATCGAGGTACATCCCGAGCCTGAGAACGCGCTGTCGGATGGCTACCAGTCGCTCAAGCCGGGCAGATTCAGAGATCTCATGGTGAAGGTGCGCCGCATCGCTGAGGTCGTTGACAGAACGGTGCATGAGGAGGTGCCGGCATGACGGGGAAGACTGCTGCGTCCGGCTCCTACAGCTTCCCGGACGCGCGAGGATACTTCGGTGAGTTCGGTGGCCGGTTCGTTCCGGAGACGCTGATGCCCGCGCTGTTCGAGCTCGAGCGCCTCTACGAAACGGCACGCGCCGATGCCAGCTTCCAGCGCGACTTCGAGCGGATGCTCTCGGAGTTTGCGGGGCGCCCGACACCGCTGACATTTGCGGAGAGACTGACTGAACACTTCGGGAAAGGGAAGATCTACCTGAAGCGGGAGGACCTCTGCCACACGGGGGCACACAAGATTAACAACACGATAGGGCAGATCCTGCTCGCGAAGCGGTCGGGAAAGACCCGCATCATAGCGGAGACGGGGGCGGGCCAGCACGGCGTCGCGACGGCTACGGTTGCGGCCAAGCTCGGCATGCAGTGCGTCGTGTACATGGGAGAGGAAGACACCGTGCGCCAGGAACTGAACGTCCGTCGCATGCGGATGCTCGGTGCGGAGGTGGTGCCGGTGACATCAGGCACGCGCACGCTGAAGGATGCGACCAGCGAGGCGATCAGGGATTGGGTCACGAACGTCCGGGACACATTCTATATTATTGGTTCGGTGGTGGGGCCGCATCCGTACCCGAGGATGGTGAGAGATTTCCAGACCGTGATCGGCCATGAGACGCGGCGGCAGATCCGGGAAGTCGAGGGGAGAGATCCGGACATTCTCCTTGCATGCGTGGGTGGAGGCAGCAATGCGATCGGGTTGTTCCATCCGTTTCTGGACGCCGATGTGAGAATGATTGGAGTGGAGGCTGCCGGACTCGGACTGGATTCCGGCAAGCATGCTGCGACGCTGTCGCTTGGACAGCCGGGCGTGCTGCACGGGTCGCTCAGCTATGTGCTTCAGGATGACGATGGGCAGGTCGCGCTCGCGCATTCGATCTCCGCGGGCCTCGACTATCCCGGGGTGGGCCCGGAGCACAGCCATCTGAAACTTGTTGGGCGGGTTGAGTATGGAGCGGTGACGGATCGGGAGGCGCTGGCCGGAGCGCATCTGCTTGCCCGTCTTGAGGGGATCATTCCCGCGCTTGAGACTGCGCACGCGCTTGCGTACCTGAACAGTCTGATGCCGCAAACGAATGCCCGTGACATCGTGATCGTGAATGTGTCGGGCCGGGGTGATAAGGACATTGCAGCGTTGACCAGCCATGAGTGACCGACTGCAGAAGCGTCTCGAGGGTTTGAGGTCCCGGAAGAAGCGGGCCCTGGCGTTCTTCTATACTGCCGGCTATCCGGCGATCGATTCGACCGTGCAGGTCGGGCGTGCGCTTGCTGCGGGTGGTGCGGACATCATCGAGCTTGGCATGCCGTTCTCGGATCCCCTGGCGGACGGGCCGGTGATACAGAAGAGTTCAGAGGCAGCGCTCCGCAACGGGATGTCGTTGAAGTTGCTCCTGGAGCACGTGCGTCTTCTGCGGAATGAAGTTGATGTTCCGATTGTGCTGATGGGCTACCTGAACCCGATCATGCGGTACGGCTCGAAGAAGTTCTTCGCGGAGGCGGGAAGTGCGGGTGTGGACGGTATCATTCTGCCGGAGCTGCCGCTTGAGGAAGCAGGGAGGTATGCAGAGGAATTGCGTGAGGCGGGTCTTGCGCAGATCCTTCTTGTGACGCCCACGACACCTCCGGCTCGGCTGGCGGAGATTGATTCCCTGGCGTCCGGGTTTGTCTATTGTGTCTCGATGACCGGTGTAACGGGTGGGCAGGTCACTGGGGGCGTGTCCGCGTACCTTCGGGGAGTCAGGGAGCGCGTCACGCAGAATCCTATGTTGGTCGGGTTTGGTATTTCCACGCCTGACCAGGCCGCCGTGATGGGAGCGGAGGCCGACGGTGTCATTATCGGGAGTGCCTTGATCCGTCAGTTGGAGAAGCCGGGTGCCGTGGCGGCTCTACCCGGTTGGGTCCGCACGTTCCGCGAGGCAATCGACCGCATCTGAACCTCTTCACCCTTCTCTTTGAGTAGGTTCGTCACCCCTCAGTCTTCCTCGCTTCCTTGGTGATTCCCTGTTCAGGTTGCCATCTTTCGCGTCCACTGCAGCCCTCGTCATTCATCCATCCTCGTGTCCTCACCCTGTCCAAGTGGCTTGTGGCTTGCCAAGGCATCCTGCGGGTTGTGTCTTGCCCACTTGTTTTGTGCCTTGTCTAGGCCTTTGGTGGGTTGCCCTTGGGTTCTGTGCCCTGCTCCGAGGTCTTGTGCCCCGGCCCTGAGTCCATCGCCGCTCCCCAACATCCTCTGCTTTGCCTCAGTGTCGCCCGTGCTCATTTCATGTGCTTCACCCATCTCTCTTCATGGATTCATCACCCCTCTGTGTTCATATCGCAGTCACCTATCTTTCATCACTGCCATCACCCACAAAAAAAAGTTTTGCGTTCGATCGAAAAAACTCGGATGACTGAGTAGGATGGGTAGAACACAGCTCATCGAGTTTGCCTGGCGTCGCTTGTTCCCTGCCGCATGTGGCCCTTCTCTTGCGCGGCTGAAGTGACGCACTGCTTTCCGCATCACTAGCGTTCAAGTTTGTCCCGAAAACTGTGTGAACCCTATGGCGGACACCCCTCCAACCCGGTCTGGAGTTAAGCCTTCTGATCTCTGGATCGCAGCCTACAAACAGTACTTCGCGTTCTGGAAAAATCTCGCGAGGACTATTCATCTGTCGTCCGAAGAGGCTGAGGACGTCGTGCACACCGTGATCGCAGGATTGCTCACGGATGGGGCGCGCGACTTTGAGTCGCTCGAACACCTGAGGAACTACGTATCGCGAAGTGTTCTCAACAGGGCGATGCAATACAAGCAGCGGTCGAAGCGGTTCTCCGTCTGGGAGGAGGCCGTGGAGGTGAAGCTAGCGTGTGCCCCCGATCTGGCCCCGGGAGACGCCGAGCTTTTACAGGGCTCGTTCAGGCGCGGGTTGCTTCGACTGTCGGACAGTGATTTCCAGCTAATCAAGTTACGGTTCTTTACGGGACTGACGTTTGCCGAGTTGAGCACGCTCCTGGGCATGCCCATATCGACGCTCAAGAGTAGGGAAATCTCCGCGTTGCGCAAACTTCGCACCTGGATGCGCGACGACGGGTTCTAATCACTCCACGGTCCCACTGGATCGTGTCTGGAGGATACTATGGCCCCGAAACTTAGTCCTTCCCAGCTTTCCGATTTTGTGCTCGGGAAACTCTCGCCTGAAGAATCCCTTCGCGTGCTCGACGAGCTCGAGCGTGACCCCGAAGCTTCGGAGACTGTAGACTACTATGCTTCCTTGCTTGCCTATGCTCGAGGCGAGGGGAGGTCGGTCTTTGAAGATCGGGTGAATGGGCGTCAAGGTGGCTCGTTCGCCGAGGTACGGCGTGCGGTCCGCCGTGTCTCCCACCGGCGGTGGGTCTTCGCTGCCGCTGCGATACTTGCTCTGAGCATCTTCGTGGGCCTGCTGATTCGCGGGAAGTCCATCCTCTGGGGTGACGATGCCAGGTACGCTGCGCTGTCGGAGGTGGAGTTCGGCGTTGGCATTCGGGCCGAGACTGATGACAATCTCCTGGTGGCGATGAATCTCTTCCATGAAGGTGAGTACGACAGGTCCATCCGGATTCTGGAGAGGTCGATAAAGAGGGAGCCTGCACATCCGCATTTGGACTTCGTGAACTACTCGCTTGGTTTGGTACATCTTGTCGCGGCCGAAGGAAGTGGGAGTGGTCCCATCAGGGTTTTTGACCGGGAGCATGTTCGTCAGGGGCTCGAGGGTCTGAGGCGGGCAGCAATGTTGACCGCGAGTTCACGGTTGGCTGAAGAGTCCTACTGGCTGATGGCAAAGGGGCATCTGATGGTCGGGGAGACGGAGGAAGGGATACGATTTCTGCAGAAGGTAATCGAGTTGGGGGGACAGCGTGGGGGAGAAGCCACGAGGTTGAAGGTCCTTATCGAGAGTGAGGAGTGAAGCTGCCGTGAGGTCGAAGATTCGTTTCCTGGCGGTATGTGCCATTGCGCTTGCGTCGGGGCAGGTGGCGATAGCAGGGACGTTCAGCAAGGAGTATCTGGACCTTCGTCGGATGGTCGGGAGGGCGGATTACGATGCCGCCTTAGAGCGTTGTGAAGCGATGATCGTGCAGTATCCCAGGGAAGGTGTGTTGTACGAGGGATTGGCGGAGATCGCCCAATACGCTGGTCGGATTGATGATGCGATGTCGTTCCTTTGGGAGCGCGTGGAGGACGGGGCGGGTTTGTCGATGTGCTATTTTGCGTTGGGGAATCTGAGTTACCGTCGCGAGGACGATAGGAATGCGGTCATGTTCCTTGGCAAGGCCATCGAGCTCGGCGTGGAGGTGCCGGAGTGTTACTCTGCCTTCATATACTCCTATGAACGCTTGGAAGGAATTGATGCGACCTTGAGACTGATGACATCGCTCTGCCATCGGCATCCCGCAAAGGCTGGCTACTGGTACGGACTTGCTTTGGCATATTGGGTCAATGGTGATTATTCACAAGTTCTGAGACATCTAGGGGAGGCATTAAGAATCAGGCCACTGGAGGATCGATATCAGCATGCAAGAATTACCGTCATGATGCTCAATGCCAAGGACACGGATGCGGGCGGATTCGTGTCCCAGATGATTGCAAATGCATTTGAGAAGAATGATTTCCACGGCCTGTTCCTGATGATGTCCGGGGTTGTCATCCGCAGACAGCAGCAAGGCCTCATTGACTCTGCGATAGAAGAATGTAGGGCGTTGCTCAGAGTGTCAGAGAAATTCGGATATGTCAGGTGGACAGGCTGGGGGTACAAGCAACTTGCTGACATCTATTCTGTGCTATCGCAATATGGTGGGTCGGTCGAGGCAGCAGAAAGGGCATATTTGAATGCGTGCGTCTCTGGGGACTTTCACCTGATGCAGTCCTCCCTGGCGAGGGCATTTGATTCGAATCTTGAACTCCTGAACCTGGGCGGGGCAATCCCGTGCCTTGCTCGACGAGTTGAAGCGTGCAAGACATCACAGTCTCGAACATATCTGATCGGCATATTGCTGGACGCATCAAGGCTCTTTGTGTTCTTGGGACAGCCAGAGGTAGCACTTGAACTGGTAATCAGTGCTTTAAATTTGTCTGAACGCACTGCCCTCGACCGTCGACTCTACTGGGAGATACACTCTACCCTTGGTAACGTGTATGAGCAGTTGGGTGATTATCAATCGGCTCTCAGGCATTACGAGATCACGCAATCCATTACTCCTGCCGAGCCCTTCTACTCTCGAGTTCAGGCAATCACTCAGGGCAACTTGGGGAGCGTCTATTTGCGAATGGGATTTCCGCAGCGGGCGCGGGAGCGATTTTTGGCACAGGTGGCGTTTGCATTGGAAGCCAGATACGTGCGGGAGGCTGCATACGGGCACCTGAATCTAGGAAAGGCAAATCTTGAACTAGGGAAATGGAGGTCCGGTCATGAGGAATTGCTTCAGGCACTCGAGCTATCAGAAAAGGATTCCATCCGTCTTTGCCAGAAATTGGCACTGAAGGCCATTGCAGCTTCATATTTGGCTTGCGGTGATAGTACAAGAGCAGAGCAAGCGCTCCGCAGGCATGATTCACTTTCCGCCTGCAACAGAGTATCCAGTTCACTCTTGGTTAGCAGTAGGTTGCTGCGAGATCCGAATGACGACGAAGATAAACTTGCGCAGATTCTCTGTGCCCTCGGAAAGATGGAGCAAGGATTCTTGTCCGAAGAGACAATTCGCACAAGACATCAGCCCCTGTGGGCTGTGAATTGGGAGGGGATGAGAGATGACGAAGGCGGCAATGTGGCAATCTCGAACTTCGTGCAGACCTCGAAGAAGCTGAGAGCGGCTGTTGACAGTCTTTCTTCAAGGCCTGAGATGCAGGGCGGTCTTGTTGCTATGCCAGAGGATGCATTGTTCCTATTCGCAACCGCTGCTACACTCGATCTCCAGCGTCAGCAGGCACTTGCGGATCTGAAGGGAGATCCGCGGACGCAACGACTTGTCGCGAAGAGGGGAATGATTAAGGAGCTAGGGCAGATTCAATATCGACTTGGCAAGGAAGAGGCCGTTTTGTCATATATCCTTTCAAGCCAGGAATCCTTTGCCTGCGTCATTACTCGGGACGCAATCGCCTTCTGCAGCAATCTTCCTGGTCGGGATTCTATATCGTCACTGCTAAAGAGACTCAATCACATAACAGATCCATCTGAATCCCAGGCTCTCATACTGCCGCCGCTCCTAGATGACAGTGATTTGAAGTTGTGTGAAGAAGTGTACAGAGAGTTGATGGCTCCACTAGAAGCACTACTTTCCCGATCGTCGAGAGTCTTCATTATCCCTCCCACAGGGATACCGCCGATACCATTTGACCTGATGGTGTGCAAGTCTGCTGCGGCGTCAACGAGCAACCTAAATGGAGGGATGTTCCTCATCGAGAGATTTGAGATCTGCTACATACCGGATTTGTCAAGTCTGCTGTCCAAGAGTAGCCAGGACTCTCAATCTGCGCACAGGTGGATCGGGTTTGGAAACCCAGACTTGCCCTCGCGATCGAGGGGAAGCTTCGATCCAGACATGGAATTTCTCGGCAAGCACCTTGGGGTGAGTACTCGCGTTGAGCTTGCGGCAGTACCAGAGGAGATCGATGGAATCAAGGAGAGATTTCAGAAATCGGGAGTGGCATTTCTGGGCGCGAATGCAACTCGGACCACACTCCTATCTTTGGCCGGCACCGCTGATGTTGTGCACATTGCGGCCCATGGCTACCTTCATGATCGTATACCATGGGCGAGTGGGCTAGCATTATCAGGCACCAATCAGGCGGGGGTACCAACTGTTCTCACGGCCTTTGACATCTTCGAGTATCCTCTCGCGCGGAAGCTTCTCGTGCTTTCAGGTTGCATGTCTCTCAAGGCTGGGGGAATATGGACAAATGCCGGTGGGTTAAGACTCCCTTTTCACGGGGAAGTGCCGGTGATTGGATCCTGGTCATTCGTGGATGATCGTAGCACGGCTGATCTCATGCTCAGGCTTTATGCGCATCTAGGCAGCGGCGTGTCGAGTTCCATGGCGCTAACTATGGCCAAGAGGGAGATTATTCGAGAGACAGGAGGTCGTTCACCCTATTGGGCAAACTTTTCTCACATCGGTTCACCAGTGGCTATATTCAGAAGCAAGAGTGAATCTCCCTCTGGAAAAGATGACTGGGCATGGTTGCTGGTAGGTGGGGTTGCACTTCTGCTTGTCTCGGTTTGCGCGGTAGTTCTTGTGAGGAGGTACTCAAATTCATAACTCGTTGGCCGTACTGACTCGTGAACAGCAAGGCCGGTCTACAGGCTGAAGGGGACGGGGCTGAAGCTAAGGACGAAACAGCCTACGGAGAGAAAGAAGGCTGTTGATCTCGAAGCCGTCAGTGCCATGCCCTGCTCTGAGGGCCCGTGCTGGCGTCGACTCCCAAACCGCTCGAAAATGAAGAGAAGCAGAGCCCACATACCCCACCCGAGCCATCCTAGGTTTGTCGGTCCACCAAGTAGCTGGAGTAGGCCCAAAGCACCTAATAGGACGAGAATCACAAATGCTACTCGTCCAACATTGTGGGCAGCAACAGGATATACAGCGGCAACAATGTGTCCGCCATCCAGCTGTCCGATTGGGATGAGGTTCAATGCTGTAACAAAGAGACCAAACCAGCCCACACAGAGAAGGGGGTAGTGGTAGATCTCGTTCATGGGGGGAACAAAGGCACCATCCTTGGTAAACAAGAACTTGATAGCTTCAAATGCTAGGTTCGAACCAAATGTCAAGCCTGTCGTGGGTATGGATTCCATCGCTCTGTATTCAGGATGCACACCATATAAGAAGTCAACCGGCGGGAGAGTAGCGAACCCGATAGCGAGGATGACAATACTAACAAAGAATCCAGTGAGGGGTCCACTTACGCCTATGTCGAATAGAGCAGTGCGAGACGGGATCTCGCTCCTAATTCTAATTACAGCTCCAAGCGTTCCAAAAGGCACGAGACCATAGTATGGAGGGAATGGCAGGAAATACGGAAGGCTGGAGGAAACTCGGTTCAGTCTGGCGGCGAGAAAATGCCCCATTTCATGAGATCCCAACATTAGAGTCAGTAGTAGCGCGTATGGTATCCCTTTCGACCAGTTGGTTAACTCGGTAGGATCGTTTCCTGACCACTGTACCCCAGCCAATGTCGTGGTTAGCACAGTTCCTAGCAGAAGCAATCCCGGAAGTAAGAGACTCCTCGCTGTGATCTTCTCCATTTGGATTAGAGAGTTAATGGGTCAATGATTGGGACGATGATTACATTACAAATCACTACATGTAACAATAAAAAGAAAGGCCGGCTCATTTACGAGCCGGCCAGCGGGATATCAAGCAACTACACTAAAGCTGGGCGTCAGCCCAGGATCTACGGCCGAGGAGATTCTGGAAGATGCGGAACGCCGCTACGAGTGGGGCGCGGCGATTCGGGCAGGTGAGGGACGCCGCTCTTCGCTGCCTCTTGGCCCAGTTCCACCGATGAAACTGAAGCCCTCGTAGGTCTCGGAGATTCAGGAAGATGTGGGACCCCGCTCGCGAGTGAGATTGCGTAATTTGAGATGGCAACAACTGCCAAGACAAATGCCAACGAACGCACACGTTTCATTGTTTGCATTGCGTTCACCTCCAGAAGTGAGTCAAGGGTAATTCTGTCAGACGTTTAGTTTCTTCGTTCAAAGCGGTGTTGGTCATCTCTAGCAATCGCAATTAGTCGGCGCTGACCAAACTTCGTGATGAATAGTGGCGAACTATCGCACGGAAGGGGTGGCTAAACTCTCAACCAACTGTGTGCAAATATATGCAGCCCCAAAACATTTGTCAAGGAATTACTGAAATTCCGCAAAATTTTTTGTATGGCGTCGTTGGTTGGCTCCGGGCATACAGGTTGCTGCTGCCAGATGCCCTTGGGGCCAAAATGTGATAAGTGACACAAAAACCGCGTTTTCGAGTAGATTTCTGCGTCTTGCACTTGACTCCCAAATATGGGGTGGATATATTGGACGCAGACAATGACACTGCCGGGGAGACATAGCAGCACGTTGGGCAGGGCATACCTGATGGCAGGGGGGGTCATCGGGTTCTATGGTATCACCCTGTTGCTGCTCCCTCACTATCCTGTGGACCTTGCCGCATTTCTTACCTACTCGGTCCAGACACTTCTGCTGTTTATCTGCCTTGCGGTGTTCAGGCACGAGCCGACCCGTAATCGCCGGTTCGTTTTCCTCAACTTTGCGATAATGCTTTTCGATCGCCCCCGTAGCCCACCTCTACAACTTCGTGGGTACAGTCATCCCGGCAGAGTGGTTCTACTCCGACACCCGATTCTCCAGGTTCCTGATCAATCAGTATGTCTTCCGCGGCGCGTATTTCCTTTTCCTCGCTGTGGCGCTCGGCTACCTTGCGATCGATCTCGTCCTTCGTGAGCAACGGGTCATGATGAAATACATCGTCACGATAGGTATCGTCGCGATGTTCTTCGGCGTGTACTACTACCCGTTCATTCGTGATCCGCTCTATCTCCACAAGACCGCCGACGTCCAGGAATGGAAAGTCCTCGACCAGGCGTTCGCAAGCGTCAAGCAAAGGACCGGAGCAGACCCGACGGCTGAACAGCTCGCAGCCTTGCCGTCGGTCCGGGCGGCGTTCGATGCGATGGAGGTCACCAACGAGCCGGCACGCGTCACGGAACTCTATCCGTACCTCTTCGCGGATAACTGGAAGATTCTTGTGTTCAAACCGCTCCACCTGAACCAGGTCTATATGTCAATTCTGGCGATCGGGTTCGTGATCCTCTTCTTCGGCTATCAGTTCCTGAAGGATCCGCCACAGGGGGCGTACATCGAGAAAGTCATGTTCCTCTTCCTCGCGTTCTGCACGCTGGAAGCGTTCCATGCCTATATGGCGACGTCTATCATCGAGTGGCAGGCACTCAAGCACTTTACTATCCTCGGGATCTATTTCTCAGTCGTGATCCTGAGCCTGGTCGCAATTATCTTTTCTTTGCGGCTTCATTTCATTACGTCGGCAAAAGGGGAGTTCTACGAGCAGGAGTTGGCGGAAAGCCCGGGGCGCATCACGCGGTGGCGTGACCTCCTGGATGATCTTGTCATTGAGAAGTTCTTCAATCGCAAGGTTGTCCTGGGACGGCTCCTGGTGGATCCGCGACAACGCTGACACCATCACTGTTCAGGATGCTTCACCGGGGAAAACTTATGGAAACGAAAAACACACAGCCAGATGAGCAGAAGGGTCGGGGGGGGATGGAGTACCCCATCGTCGGCAAGAGCAAGGCCGTCGACCAGCTCATCAAACAGATCTCCGATCTGGCCAACACCCGGCGCGACGTGTTGATCGTCGGTGAGGCAGGCGTCGGGAAGGGAGCGATCGCCAAGAACATCTACTTCGGCGGATCGCGCGGGAGCGGCCAGGGACCGTTTATGTCCATCAACCTCTCCGTGCTCGACGACCGGGAGCTCGAAGCCATCCTCTTCGGCTACGACCGTGGCGTGGAAGGCTTGCCGTATACGTCCAAGCGCGGATTGTTTGAACAGGCGAACGGCGGCACCGTCCTCATCGAGGAACTCGAAGAAGCCAGCTTCCGCAACCAGATGAAGATCCTCAACTTCATCAACGAGCGAAGCACACGCCGCATCGGCACCGACTCCGCCGAGAGCGTCGACATCCGCCTCTTGATCACGATGAAGGCCGATCCGGCCGAGCTCGTCGAGAAGCGCAAGCTGCTTCCCGAGCTCCACACGAAAGTCACCGAGTTCGATCGCGTGGAAATTCCGCCGCTGCGTCAGCGTCCTGAAGACGTTCCGCTCCTCGTCCGGCATTTCACCAGCGAAATCTGCCGGGAGCTTGGGATCGGCGACCTGGTCATGGATATCAACGCAGTCGACGTGCTCGTGCGCCAGCCATGGCGCGAGAATATCCGCGAACTCAAGGCGGTCGTCGACAAATGCGTCCTGTTCTCGCACGAGGGCCGCTTTATGCTGCCGCCGGAACTCGTGGACGAGAAGACGGAAGTCGTGAAGATGATCAACAACATCATGGCGGGCCAGGAGTTCATTCTCGACCGCTCGCTGGATGTCATCGAAAAGGGCATCATCGAGCGCGCGCTCGACAAGTTCGGGTTCAATCAGTCGAAGGCCGCGCAGTTCCTCGGAATGACCGAGCAGACCTTCAGGTACAAGCTGAAACGGCTCGGAATCGCCAGCGCCAGGTCGCGCGCCTGAACAGCAATCGGACCAGGCAATAACGGCGGGGCCGTTCGCACCAAGCGGACGGCCCCGTTTCGTTTCTGTGCGCTGTGCGTCTGGGATGCCGAATCAGCCCTGGGACGCCCCTCCGTAAGCGCGCCCCTTCCAGGCTACGGTCCGGGTAAACAACGTTATCGGGGGGAAAATGAGCACGTACAGGAAGAAGAACAGCTCAAAGGCCAGCAGATGCCTGAGCAGCGTAAGAGCGCGGAATCGCAGCATCGACGGCAACACCAAAACAGTATCCACAAGCAATTTGAGCAGAAAGACCTGGAGAGCCACCATCAAAGGGCCTACCACCAGCCCCATGATCAGAGCGACATGGAACAGATATAGTAGAGCGAACGTCGCAAGCGTGACTGCATCCATCCCTCTGCCACCAGTGAACCACCGCTTCTTCTGCCGGTAGAGCTGCGGCCAATCGGCACACGGATCGCTCTGGACGAGAGTCCCGGCGTCCATGGGAAAGGCCGCCCGAAACTTCGTTCTCGTCGTAACCGCGTGAAAGAGAGCGTAATCCTCGGTGACGCTGAACGGAATTCCGCGAAACCCACCCACTTGCTCGTACGCGCTCCTGCGAACCGAGAGGTTCGTCCCCACCGCCGTCAACGGATAGCGGACACCTACCGCACCCGCAGCCGCAGTGAACAGGGCAAACCAGTCCAGGGCCTGCATTCCAGCAAACGCTCCCTTTCCCTGGAGATGCGTAAATCCGGCCACAAGCCCGACCCCGGGATCGGCAAAATATGAAGCGGTAACATCAGCCCACGTCTCGCTCACCCGGCAATCTGCATCGGTGAAGAGAACGATGTCACTTGAAACGTGGTCCATCGCGTAGGCGAGCGCCGAAGGCTTTCCCCGCAATGGGGGTTGGGGAGGGCCGGCCGTAATGAGCCGTAATTGAGGATTGCTTGCCGCGAGCTCCCGAACGATGTCGGCAGTGCGGTCAGTGGAGTGGTCGTCGATGACCAGAATCTCTAGGAGCCCCGCCGGATAGCGCATGCGGAGCAGCGATTCAAGGCACGCCCCGATGTTGTGCTCCTCGTTTCGCGCGGCGACCACAACGGTAACGGTCGGTCGGAACCCGGGATCGCGCGGATATCGGGCGCGCTGTGCGGCAACGGCGAAGATGACGATCAACAGACAGTAGAAGAGAGCAAGAAGAAGGAGAAGTGAGGCTGGCATCCGGTCTGTCTTCGTAGTCCACGATCTGTGATCGTGCGATGATACCGAAATTTCCGGCTCCATGCAATCGCGTCGGTCCGGGAGAGCGCCCGTTTTCTTGACTCTAGGGGCCACTTTGGATATATTCACCCATGCAAAAGAACCCGCCGAACCCCGTTCAAACCGTCGCGCAGGCTGAGAACTCCTTCTATAAGAAGTCGGTCCTGCCGAACGGCATCCGCGTGGTCTCGGAAACCATCCCCCACGTGCGCTCCGTCTCCGTCGGCGTCTGGGCGGATGTCGGCTCGCGCGACGAAGACTTCAGCCGGAACGGGATCAGCCATTTCCTCGAGCACATGGTGTTCAAGGGGACCCGGAAGCGCTCCAGCAAAGACATCGCCCAGAGCCTCGAGTCGCTCGGCGGCTATCTGAACGCATTCACCACCAAAGAACAGACCTGCTTCTACGCCCGCATTCTGGACGCGTATCTTCCGCAGGCCCTTGATGTCCTCTCCGATCTCGTTCTCAACGCGACCTTCAAGGACCCTGAGCTCCGCAAGGAACGACTCGTCGTCATCGAGGAGCTGAGAAACGCCGAAGACGACCCCGAAGACATCATCCACGACTATTTCGAGAAGGCGATCTTCCCCGACCACACGCTCGGAAATCCGATCATCGGCACCGCGGAGAACGTGAAACGCTTCGGGCGGGACGATCTGCACGACCACCTGAAGCGGCATTACCTCTCCTCCCGCATGGTGATCGCCGCCGCCGGGAGTGTCCGTCACGAAGATCTCGTCGAGAAGGCTAACACCTATTTCGGCTCGCTGTCCGACCACGGCCCGCGCCGGCTGAAGCGGACTCCGGGACCGACCAAGGCGCACAAGGGCGCAGCACTGGATCACACGCGCTCCATCAACCAGGCCCATGTTTGCATCGGAACGATCGCATACAGCATCCGTCATCAGGATCGATATCCGCTGCTTGTCCTGAACGCGCTCCTGGGCGAAGGCATGAGCTCGCGGCTGTACCAGACGATCCGCGAGAAGCACGGACTGGCGTATTCGGTCTATTCGTTTGTGAACATGCTGAGCGATACGGGAATCTTCGGAGCGTATCTCGGGACCGATCCGAAGAACCTGTCGAGCGCTCTCGAGCTCGTGAAGGAGGAGCTGCATCGGCTTCGCGTGAAGCCCGTGTCGCGGCGAGAGCTTGAACGAACGAAGGCGCAGATCAAAGGGACCATGATGCTCGGGCTGGAGAACATGTCTGGCCGCATGATCCGCCTGGGCAGCGGTGAGATGTATTTCGGATCGTTTATCACGCTCGATACCATCCTCAACAGAGTAGATGAAGTCACACCGGAAGCGGTCCAGCGCGTTGCCACTGATATCTTCAGAGACGAGGCGTTCAACACGGTAACCATCCGGCCCTCCTGATCGACTCGGGCTGTTGCTATGCTGACGCGGGAACGTTTGAACCCCAACCTCCTCCAGGCGGAGTACGCCGTCCGCGGGCCGATCGTCATTCGTGCCCAGCAACTCGAGGAGCAGGGGAGGAAGATCATCTACTGCAACATCGGGAACCCTCAGGCGCTCAAGCAGCGTCCACTGACATTCTTGCGGCAGTTCCTGAGCCTCGCGGAGTACCCCGAACTCCTGGACCACCCCGAGGTGTTGAAACTGTACCCGCAGGATATCGTCGACAGGGTGCGATTGTTCCTCCGGAAGCATCCGCCGGGGACCGGCGCCTACACGCAGAGTCCCGGGCTCCCGTTCGTGCGGCAGGCTGTTGCAGACTTCATCGAGGCCAGGGATGGCATTCCCGCGCACAAGGAATCGATCATCCTTACAGATGGAGCGAGCAAGGCCGCGCAGGCCGTCATCATGGCATTGCTCCGGACAGCTGTCGACGCGTTCCTCGCGCCAGTGCCTCAGTATCCGCTGTACAGCGCAACGGTCACCCTCTACGGCGGGTCGCTGCTCGGGTACCAGCTCGATGAAGGGAATGGCTGGCAGCTGAGCGAGTCCTCGCTTGAGGAAGCTATCGCGAAGGGGAAGTCTGAGGGAATCAATCCGGTTTTGATCGTGGTGATCAACCCCGGTAACCCTACAGGCGCGGTGCTGTCGGTGGAGAATATCAAGATGGTCGTCCGGTTCGCCAAGCGGCACGGGCTGGCCATCATAGCCGATGAGGTGTACCAGGAAAACGTCTACACGCGCGAGGCCCGCTACCACTCGTTTGCGCGCGTCATGCACGACGTGGGCGAGTATGACGTCTCGCTGTTCACGCTGCACTCGGTCTCCAAGGGGTTTCTCGGGGAGTGCGGCCACCGGGGCGGATACATGGAAATCCGGAATGTTCCGGACAACGTGCTCGCAGAGTTCATCAAGCAGCAGTCGATCAGCCTCTGTGCGAATGTCACGGGACAGCTGGCGACGTATCTGATGGTTGCCCCGCCACAGCCCGGTGACCCCAGCTACCAGACGTATGTCCATGAGCGGGACGCGGTTCTGGAATCGCTCAAGGCGAAGGCCGAAATCCTCGGTCGCGGGATCAACCGCATTTCCGGCATGTCCCTGGTCGAGCCCCACGGCGCGATGTACGCGTTCGTGCGGTTCGAGCTGCCCCCCGAGCCCGGCGTCAATGCGGATGCCATGAGCGCGGACGAGCGGCTGGCCTACGAGAGCGGCCGCGACAACGAATACTGCCTGCGGCTTCTGGAAGAAACGGGAATTTGCGTGGTACCGGGTTCAGGGTTCGGCCAGCGACCCGGGACGTTCCATTTTCGCACGACATTCCTCCCGCCGAAGGAGGAGATTGAAGGGCTCGTGGAGAGTCTGAAGTCCTTCCACGAGAAGTATACACACGAGCTTGCGGCGACGTGACCATGGTAACAGTTACCATCGACGGCAAACAGATCCAGGCGAACGAGGGCCAGACCATCATCGAGGCGGCCCGCGCCCACGGGATAGAAATCCCCCATTTCTGCTGGCACCCCAAGCTGTCCGTGGCAGGGAACTGCCGCATGTGCCTGGTGGAGGTGGAGAAGAACCCGAAGCTGGTGATTGCCTGCTCGACGCAGGCGGTCGAAGGGATGGTGGTCCACACGGCGAACGAACGGGTCATTCACGCCCGCCAGGCCGTGATGGAGTTCCTCCTCATCAATCATCCGCTCGATTGCCCGATCTGCGACGAGGCGGGTGAATGCAAGCTTCAGGACTACGCCTACTCGCACAGCATCGGCGCGAGCCGGTTCGAGGAGGACAAGGTCCACAAGCCCAAGCGCGTGGAGCTCGGCCCGAACGTCCTGCTCGACACCGAGCGTTGCATCATGTGCTCCCGGTGCGTCCGGTTCTGCGACGAGATCGCGAAAAAGCCGCAGCTGACCTTCAGCCAGCGCGGCGACCATGTGGAGCTCACGACCTTCCCGGGCGAAAAGCTCGACAATCCGTATTCCATGAACACCATCGACATCTGCCCGGTCGGAGCTCTCGACGAGCCGAGACTTCCGTTTCAAGGCGAGGGTCTGGGAGATGTCGGCGACGGAGAGCGTGTGCCCCGGCTGCTCACGCGGCTGCAACATCTTCGTGTGGGTGCGGAACAACGAGATCCTTCGCATGACGCCCCGCTTCAATTCGGACGTCAACGAATACTGGATGTGCGACGCCGGTCGCCTCAACTCCTTCCGCCATGTCAATGCGGAGACCAGGCTCAAGTCGCCGCAGATGCGGAAAGACCAGGAGCTTGCGGAGGTCGGGTGGGACGAAGCCATTGCGAGGGCAGCGTCGGAACTGAAGACGTTCCGGAAGTCGGAGATCGCGGTCATCGCCTCCGCACAGTCGACGAACGAGGATATCTACATCCTGCAGAAGTTCGCCCACGACATCCTGGGCACCAGGCAGATGGCGTTCCGGACCCATGAGATCCCGGGCGACGAGGACGATCTTCTTATCCGCGCAGACAAAACACCCAATGGCAGGGGCGCGGCCGCCCTGGGCATCCCGGGCGGGGCGGCGTTCGATGGCATCGTCCGCGGCATCCGCGAGGGGCAGATCAAGGCCCTGTACGTGGTCGAGGACAATATCGCTGCCGACCCGGCAATCGCCCGGATCCTATCCAGGCTGGAGCTTCTGGTCGTCCATTCCTCCAACGAGGATGAAACCACCCGCATGGCGGACGTTGTGCTGCCGTGCTCGACGTTCGCCGAGAGGAACGGTACCTTTACGAATTTCCAGGGCCGTGTGCAGCGCATACGCCCGGCTGTGGGGACACTGGATAGCGAGCGGTCTCTGGACGGGTTCTCGATGAGCCGCCTCGACAGCTTTGGCACGCAGTTCGACCGCTGGAGCCGGGGGACGCGCAGGGATGCGCGCCCGACCTGGAAAATCCTGTCGGGGGTCGCGTCACTCATGGGGAGCCGCTTCCGGTATGCTTCCGCAGACGAGGTGTTTGCGGAATTGGCATCGACCTTCGGAGCGTTCAAGGGGATGTCATACCTTCGCCTTGGCAAGAAGGGGATGGCCCTCAAGACCGATGTTGGCGCAGGCATTCACGCATAGCAGTTCGGACCACTGACCATGGAATTCCTGATTATCTCTCTGATCAAGATCGTGCTGGTCGTCGGGATCATCCTGACGACCGTCGCGAACCTCGTGTGGGCGGAACGAAGGGTCAGCGCGTTCATCCAGGACCGGATAGGCCCGAACCGCGTGGGGCCGCTCGGTCTCCTTCAGGCTCCGGCCGACGTCCTCAAGCTGTTCATCAAGGAAGACATCGTTCCGGTCAGCGCAAACAAGGCGATCCACACGCTCGCGCCGATCATCTCGCTGACGGTCGCGATGAGCACGTTCGCCGTGATTCCGTTTGGAGATCAGATCTCCCTGTTCGGCAAGGAAATCAAGCTGCTCATCGCCGATGTCAACATCGGGGTGCTGTACATTCTGGCCCTCACATCGCTCGGCGTGTACGGCGTGACGCTCAGCGGGTGGGCCTCCAACAACAAGTACTCGCTCCTGGGCGGCCTGCGGTCGTCCGCCCAGATGATCAGCTACGAACTCTCGATGGGTCTCTCGGTCGTCGGCGTCATCATGGTCGCGGGTTCGATGCAGCTCGATGCGATCGTCGAACACCAGGCCGGCCTTGCGTGGAACGCGTTCCTGACGCCCATCGGGTTCATCACGTTTGTCGTCGCCGCCTTCGCTGAAACCAACCGCCTTCCGTTCGACCTCCCGGAGGCCGAACCTGAACTGGTCGGCGGCTACCACACGGAATACAGCGGGATGAAGTTTGGCACCTTCTTCCTGGCCGAGTACGCGAACATGATCACGTCGGCGGCACTGATCGTGACCCTGTTCCTCGGCGGCTGGCAGTTCCCGTTCCTCCAGGATGTCGGACTGTCGCCATTCTGGACGAGCGTGATCCAGATCCTGACCTTCATCGTCAAGGTCTGCGCGACGCTGTTCTTCTTCATCTGGATCCGCTGGACGATCCCGCGCTTCCGGTACGACCAGCTGATGAACCTCGGATGGAAGGTCATGTTGCCTCTGGCGCTGCTGAACGTGGTGGTGACCGGGGCATGGTTGCTGATTGTTGGATGAGCCCGATTCGGAGAATCCTGTGACGACGGCGAACACAAACGGAGTCGCGATCAAACAGATCAGGCGGAAGGATCTCACCTTCTGGCAGAAGACCTACATCCCCGAGATTGTCAAGGGGATGGTCCTGACCATGCGCCATTTCTTCAGCCCGAAATTCACCCGGCAGTACCCGGAAGAGCGGTGGAATCCACCGTCGTCTTTCCGCGGCAGGCCGGTGCTCGTCGAAGAGCAGGGGGTCGAGCGTTGCGTGGCGTGCGGACTGTGCGCACGCGTCTGTCCCGCACTCGCGATCGAAGTGCAGGCGGCAGAGACGGAGCTCGCCAAGGAACGCTACCCGGTGAAGTTCGAGATCAACATGCTGCGTTGCATCTTCTGCGGCTTCTGTGAGGAGGCCTGCCCCGAAGAGGCGATCATCATGAGCGACGAGTACGAACTGGTCTTCACGCGGACCGAAGACGCAATCTTCGACAAGAGTAAGCTCCTCATGTCCGCCGAGCGGCTGAAGCCGCGACTGGACTTTCTGCACGAATCCCGCTGAATCCCTGCCCATGCCGGGGCCAAGCCTCCCGCACGCGGCGCACGCCGTAACCGGGTGGAATTCCGTACGTCTTTTGGTTATTTTGATGTATGGATGCTTTCTGGCTTGAACTGCTCGGCATTGCCCTCCTGATTCTTCTCGTCGGCTTCTTTTCGGCCGCCGAAGTGGCCGTGCTGTCGTCGCGCAAGAGCCGGATGCGGGAGCTTTTCGAGGAAGGCAACCGGGCGGCGGGGACGATCCTCGGCTTCCAGACCGAACCCGAGCGGTTCCTGGCCACAATCCACGTCGGCATCGTTTTTTCTCTCCTGTTCGCCGCCAGCCTGGGCGGTATGGTTGGACTTCAGTATCTCGCCCCTGCACTTGCTTCCAGCACCAATGCCTGGATCCAGGAAGCCAGCAGCTGGCTCTCGCTCGTGATCATGGTCGTGGGGATCGGCGTTGTTGTGGTCGTGTTCGGCGAGCTTGTGCCCAAGTCCCTCGCGCTGCGGTTCGCCGAAGCAGTCGCCCTCCGGAGCGCTCCGGCCCTGACGCTCTTTTCGACGTTTTTCAAGTATCCCGCGAGGATCCTCACCGCGGCGAGCAATCTCTTCCTCCGTCCGTTCCGTGACAGCACCACGTTCACGGAGTCGCGAATCTCCGAAGAAGAGTTCAAGCTGATGCTCGAAGAGGGTACGAAGTCGGGCGTGATCGACAAGACTGAACAGCAGCTCATCGAGAGCATCTTCGAGTTTACCGACACGACGGCCAGGGAGGTCATGATTCCGCGGCCTGACGTGGTGGCGCTCAACATCGAGATGCCCCGCGAAACGATCGTGAAGATCGTGCTGGAAGAGGGATACTCCCGCATGCCCGTCTATCGCGACACGATCGACAATATCATCGGGGTCGTGTACACGAAGGACCTCCTCGGCCTGCTCGAGTTCCGCGACCTGATCATCCTGCAGGATATCGTGCGGCCCGCGTATTTTGTGCCCGAGACCAAGAAGATCAGCCAGCTCATGCGTGAATTGCAGGCACAGAAAATCCACATCGCAATCGTTATCGATGAGTTCGGCGGGACCGAAGGCATCATCACGATGGAAGATATCGTCGAAGAGATCGTCGGCGAGATCCATGACGAATACGACGAAGAGATCCGGGATGTGGAGCAGACGGCGGACGGCTCGTTCCTCGTGAACGCGCGCATCTCCGTCGACGACTTTAACAATCGGTTCCATGGCGGCATTCCCGACCACGAAGAGTACGAGACCCTCGGCGGATTCCTGCACAAACAAACCGGTCGTATCCCCGAGTTGAACGAAGAAATCCCCGCTGGTGCGTTCACGTTCACCATCGTGAAGAAGAGCCAGCGCCGGATCCGCATCGTGCGCGTGCGGCGTGTTCCAAAGCCCGGGGGGGAGGGGGCTGCATGAGCAGCCGGTCAAGCTCCTCCGCGAAACGTCGCCACAAAGTCCTTGTGGTCTTCGGCACGCGTCCCGAAGCCATCAAGCTGGCTCCTCTCGTCCGGGAGATGCGGCGCCACCGCCAGTTCCGGGTCCATGTGTGCGCGACCGCCCAGCATCGCCAGATGCTCGATCAGGTCCTCCGGCTCTTCGACATCACGCCCGAGTACGATCTCCATGTGATGCGCCCGGGGCAGTCCCTTGAGGACGTCACCTCCCGGGTCCTCACCGGAATGCGCGAGGTGCTGGCACAGGAGCGGCCCGACATCGTGCTCGTCCAGGGCGACACCACCACCACCTTCGCCACATCCCTGGCCTGCTACTACCAGCAGACCGCCATCGGACACGTTGAGGCGGGGCTCAGGACCGGGGACAAGTACAGCCCGTTCCCCGAAGAGATTAACCGGGTCCTGACATCCCGCCTGGCCGACGTCCACTTTGCCCCGACACCGGACTCCAGAAGCAACCTCGTGCGAGAGGGCGTAGACCCAAAGTCCGTCCACGTCACCGGGAACACGGTCATTGACGCCCTGCTGCACGTCCGGCGGCGCGTCGTGAAGGCATCCGTGAAGTACAAACGGATGTTTCCGGACGTCGATTTCACCAAACGGATCATCCTCGTGACGGGACACAGGCGCGAGAATTTCGGGGAAGGGTTTCGAAGAATATGCGAGGCAATACGTGAGGTTGCCGACCGAAATCCTGATGTACAAATAGTTTATCCCGTGCATTTAAACCCTAACGTCCAGGCCCCGGTTCGCAAGATTCTCTCGCGATACCCGAACATCCACCTGCTCGATCCGGTTGACTACGACCCGTTCGTGTTCCTTATGAATGAGAGCCATCTGATCCTGACGGATTCCGGCGGAGTGCAGGAGGAGGCACCCTCCCTGGGAAAGCCCGTGCTCGTTATGCGGAATCACACGGAACGCCCGGAGGGAGTCAAGGCCGGGACGGTCCGGCTCGTAGGAACGGATAAGTGGCGCATTGTCCGCGAAATCAGTCGTCTCCTGAATGACCGGAAGCACTACCGCCACATGAGCCGTGCCCATAACCCTTACGGTGATGGGAAATCCTGCGCCCGGATTGTCCGAATCCTCAAGAAAACGCTCAATTCCTCCCCTCGTGGCTGAGACTCCCGCATCACCGGGTTCGTCCAGGTCGAATCATAGCCCCCGAAGGTCTTCACCTAACCCGTCGGCTCACAAAGTGGGGGATCCCTTCTCCCCGACGATGATACCTATGCGGATCGGGATTGACATACGGAAGTACAGTGATTTTGGAATTGGGACATATATCCGGAACCTGCTTGCGGAGTTCGACGGGGATCGAACAAACCAGTGGATCTACTTTGTCTCCCCTGAGCTATCGGCTTCGATCTCAACGCATTACAGCGGTCAGATGATTGTCAATCGATCGGCCAAATATTCTCCTGGTGAGCTCATTGTCGATGTCGAGCCTCGCAAACACGGCCGGGTGCGATCATCTTCCACTCTCCACATTACACGTTCCCGTTCGGCCTTGCAGGGAAGGGGATTGTCACGATCCATGACCTCATCCACCTGCGGGTCCCGAATGTGGTATCTGCACCCAAGCGGACCTACGCCCGGTTCCTGATCGGGCATGCGTGCAGGGCTGCCGATCAGGTGATCGTCGATTCCGAGTTCACAAAACAGGATATTCTGAAAGACTTTCGGATTGCTGCGGAGAAGATCAACGTCGTTCACCTCGGAGTGTCGCCCGCGTTCCGCCCTGCCGGCGGTCAAGACCAGGGGAAGGGAACAATCGAGCGGCTGGGGATCCGACGGCCCTACCTCCTGTACTCGGGAGCCCTGAAACCCCACAAGAATGTAGGACTGCTCCTGCAGGCGTTTGCACGGCTCACCCGCTCTCACGACATCGATCTCGTGCTCTCGGGGGAACTGCTCGGCGGGAGGCCCGACCTGGTCGCCCTGGCGAAATCTCTTGGCATCACCGACCGGCTGGTTTCTGCGGGAATGACGTCCGAGGCCGACGTCGTGGCATTGAATCAACACGCGATGGCGTCAGTTCTCCCATCCTTGTACGAGGGATTCGGCCTCTCGGCGCTCGAGGCGATGGCCTCCGGTGTTCCGGTCGTGGCGGCCAACGCCACAAGCATCCCGGAAGTCGTGGCCGACGCAGGAGTGCTGTTTGAGCCTCGTGACGTGGATGACCTTGTAACGGCACTGGATCGAGTTCTGACCGACACGCGCCTCCGCGACGAACTCCGGACACGGGGCCTTGCGAGGGCCGGCGAGTTCACGTGGAAGCGTTGCGCGCAGAAAACCCTCGATGTTTACCGCGCGGCCATGGCCTCATGACTGCCGATCGGTACCATAGCCAGATGCGTATCGGAGTATTTGGAGGCAGCTTCGATCCACCGCACAACGGGCACATTGGGATCGCCACGCACGCCGCCAGGCAGCTCGGGCTCGACCGGACGATCCTGATCCCGTCCGCCGTTCCGCCGCACAAGCTGGATCGCGATCTCTCGTCTCCGGAGGATCGGTTGGCGATGTGCGAGCTCGCGGTTGCCGATGTCCCGGGGCTCAGCGTCTCCGACGTTGAGTTACGGAGGGAGGGGGTCTCGTACACGGTTGATACCCTTCTGGAACTGCGCGGGATGTACCCCGGGAGCGAGCTGTTCATGCTGATCGGGATGGACAATTACCACGAATTCCATCTTTGGCGAGATCCGGACCGGATCCTCGAGCTCGCAACGGTGATAGTCATGGACAGGCCGGGGTATCGCACGCGCGGTATCGAGCCCGGCGCTGGATCGCGCATCAGGAGGGTGGAGGTACCGCAGATCGACGTCTCCTCGACTCAGATTCGCAGACTTGTGAGCAACGGCGAGCCGATATCAGGCCTTGTGCCTCGAGCCGTCGAGGAATACATTGACGCGCACCGTCTGTACCGGTGATCCACCGTGATTGGAACATTGTTGCGAGTAGCATAAGCGAATCTGCCCATTATGTCGGGCGACCTGACACATGACACCGTCTGAGCGGATGCGCATATACTTCTTCTCGCCAGTCCCCTGGGAGTTTCTGCGCCAGCGGTCCCAGCACCTGGCGGACCAGTTCCGCTCGCTCGGCGTGCCGGTGACGTTCATTGAATCCACCAGCATCCGGGGAGCGCTCGCAAAGGGGTTCGTCTCCTTCTTCTTCGCCGCGTTCCGGTCGCTCTACTGGCTCGTCAGATCGCTCCTCTGGATTGAAGGCGCAAGGAGCTCCGCACGGGCCGGGGCGCCTGGAGTCGCACGCCCTTCATTCGAAATCCTCACGCCCCCGATCACGCTTCCGCTGAATCGGTTCGACTCTCCGCTCGTCGAGAGACTCAACGCGCGGATCCATCGTCGCTTCCTCTGGAAAAAGGTCCTCGGGGGGATGCCGGCTGGTGAAACATCCGTCGCGTTCGTTGAGCAGCTCCCCTGGGCGCCCGCGATCCGGAGGGGGGACTTTGACCGTCTCTACGTCGATTTCCTTGATGACGTCACGGTCTATGCCGGCAAGAGCTCGCCGGAGCGGTTTGTAGGATTCCTGCGGCAGCTTGCTCCCATGGCGAGTGCCGCATTCGTGACGGCGGAAAAGCTGGAGCCGATGCTCAGAGGATACGGCTACACATGCCCGATGGTCAGGGTGCCGAATGGAGTCGACCACGAATGGTTCGCCAGGACGGCGGAAGGTCGACCGTGTTATCGAGGACCTGGCCCGTATTCCACGACCCCGTGCAGGGTATGTCGGCGCGGTGTACCGCTGGATCGACTTCCCGCTTGTGGCTGCCGCGGCCAGGGCCAACCCGGACGTGTCGTTTATCTTCATCGGGCCTTACGACGATGCCGCAAACCTCGAGCGCCTGAGAGTTGCGCCCAACATCTACTGGCTCCCGGCGAAGCCGTATGCGGACATGCCTCTCTGCATCCGGGAATTCGACGCCTGCCTCATCCCGTTTGCGGCGGGGGAAGTGGCTGAAACCACCAATCCGGTGAAACTCTTCGAGTACTTCTCTCTGGGCAAGCCGGTACTCACGACGCCCATGGCGGAGCTGCAGAAGTACCGTGATCTGCTCTACATCGTGAAGGGACCCGAGGACTTCAGCAGGGCAATCAAGCAGGCCCTTGAAGAAAACGATCCCCGCACGATCGACGCGCGCAAAGAAGTGGCGCGCGCTCACTCCTGGCGTGCCCATGCATCCACTATCCTCGAAGTCATGAAAGCAGGGCAATAGCCACGCAATGCGACAGTTACAGGAACGCGCATACGCGTTGTATGAGAAAGCGCTCAAATCGCCGACGCTCCTGAATACCGTCTGGCTGGGAGGAGGTTCGGCGGTCAATGCTCTCGTGGGAGCGCTGACGTACGCGCTTTACGCTCGCCTGCTGGGAGTGGACGATTTTGGAGTGTTGACGCTTCTGATATCGCTCACAACGATGCTCACGGGGCTGGCTGACCTTGGCGTCGGAGGGGCGCTCATCAGGTTCATTCCGGAGAAACTTTCGAAAGGGGACAGGGACGGGCTGGACAACGTTCTGGCTTATGCCCTCAAGGCGAAGACGGCGCTTGTCGTGACGATCATTGCGGTGTCGGTAGTTCTGGCAGCGCCTCTGGTCGGCGTGGTGTTTGGCCACCTGTCCGGACGTGCAGTCGATCTCTTTCTCGTGATGCTCATCGCGGTGACGGCGAATGCCGCGCTGGACTTCTTCCGATACCTGTACTACGGGCATCGTGAGTTCAGGAAGCATTCACTCGTGGCGGTCGTTCCCGCGGCATCGAAGCTGCTGTTGGCCATTACGATCGCTCTGATTGCAGGAAGCGTTGACCTTGGAACGATCGTTCTCATCGAGATCGTGAGCGCGGTGGCGGGCTTTATCGCCGCCTACCTGTTCTCTCCGTACAGGGGCTTCCGGTGGCATGCAGTTGACACAGAGCTACGGAAGGAGATGTTCAACTTCGGGAAGTGGTGGGCCCTGCACGGTGTGCTCACCGTACTCGCGGCGAGGGTGGATGTGTTCTTCCTTGGCGGACTGGGGAATGCGCGTGCGCTCGGACTGTACGGGGCCGCTGTCAAGATCGCGGCGGTCCTGACAATGATGAGTCAGTCGTTCCTCACGGCGCTCCTGCCCGAAGTCTCCGCCGATCCGGCGCCGGAGGCGGTGGAGCGCAAGAAGCGAAAGGCGTGGCTGCTTGTAGGGCTGTTTGTTGCGGGGCTGGGGGTGGTGATGGTACTCAGTCCGGTCGTGATTCGCGTTCTGTTCGGACGTGAGTTTGAGGAGAGCGCCGGGCTGCTGAGGATGATGTGTGCTGGTGTGATGCTGGTGGTGCTTTCCTATCCGTTCCAGGCATCGCTGTTTGCTGCCAGCAAGTCGGCCGCTTTCTCGGTCGGGTCCGGTCTATCACTTGCGACGATGGCAGCCGGCTCGTTGCTGCTCATTCCTACCATGGGGGCCTGGGGCGCCTCGATCGCCTACGTGGCCAGCAGCGCCGTTGTGTTGCTCGTGTACGCCTTCTTTGTTGGCCGACAGACCGGACCGCCTACCGTGAGCCCGCCGGACGCAGCTTCCTGAGTTCCTTGCGATTCTCCTGCCCTGGAGGTCAGATGCGTCTCCGATCGTCGACCGCCTCTTCGGTCCCCGCCAGCGTCAGGCGTTCGCGGCGGCTTTCTTCATGACGGAGACCTTCATATACCCGCCGAAGTGCTTTGTCATCCACGCATTGAGCGTGGGCCTGCTTCGGAAGAAATCCTTCACGGCAATTCCGCGGCTGAGGAAGTAGGTAAACTGAATGTCAAATCCGGCGTTGAACTCCTTTGTGAGCCGGGTGTGGAGCCGGTCCGCGTGAGGCTGCAGGGTCTTGATCGGGATTTCCCGTCCGTAGGGCCATTTCCCGGTACGTTCGAGCAGGTACTTTGCGAGCCGATAGATCCGCCCCTCGTGTGAAGGGTTGAATGTGATCAACGTCCCCCCGGGTTTCAGGACACGGAGCATTTCGCGCAGCATGCGCACCTGATCCTCGAAAAGGAAATGCTCGATGACGCCGGAATTCCAGACGACGTCGAACGAGGAGTCGGGCAGCGGCATCTCGAACGCGCTGGCGAGCACGAACGTCGCTCCCTGCCCATTGCGGGCATAGATGCCTTTGCTCAGGTCGATTGCGGCCTGGGAGTTGTCGAGAAGTGTGACGCGTGCCCCCCGGCGTGCGAGGGCGAGCGATATCCTGCCGCTTCCCGAGCCGACCTCGAGGAAGCTCGCGCCGGGGATGCGCGGGATCTCCTGCTCGAAGAGGCGGAGGATGTCCGAGCCCGTGTCGTCGATCTCGCCGAGATCTGTCTGGTCGGTCCAGAACCGGTCAAATGTGGAACGGACATTCTCTTCATCGGTATGGCTGGGGGAGGGTTGGCTGTTCGTCATCGTAGAGGCAGGGCTCGGAATTGGGATTTGCAGTGATCTCCGTGTAAATGTATGGAGAAGGAATGTCCGTGGCAACAATAGTATTGCCTTCTCCGCATGATACGCGTATCTTATACATTCAAACGGCTGGCAAACGGTTGAGACGTGTGGTTTGTCCCTGGCCAGTCGGTGATTGTCCGCCCTCGTAGCTCAGTATGGACAGAGCGACGGTTTCCTAAACCGCAGGTCGGCAGTTCGAATCTGCCCGAGGGCACGATGTTCCCTGCGTTTTCCGCTTGAACCCACTCGATCCTGACGATCCAGGTGCCATATTGTTCTGGGACCGCGAGGAGAGTAGAACCGTCAACGATCGGGTCTTGCGCCACTGTTGCGCGAATTCACACATGGCATTTGCCGGAGGACTTATGGCGAGGCTTCCCCTTTTTGCAGTGCTTTTCATGCTAGCTCTTGGGTTTGCCACCGAGCCCGCTCAGGGACAGCAGTACAATTCCGACAGCTGGATATCAAAACCTCACGGCACGGTGACCACCATTCTGACCTTTGGCGAACGACAGTCAATGTGGATGATGACGTTTTCGCTCGTTCCCCGCTGGGAATTTACCTCTGCTGTTTACGTCTATAACGATGATCATAACCCCACCACCGATGACGGGTACTCGACGTCTTTCTATGCGAAGTACATGTTCTATGAGAACGAGGCGAAGACCGGTGGCTTTGCAGTCAAGGCTGGAACGGGTCTGGATCCTGGCTACATTGATGGGAACAACAGGCTGCAGGACGGCGGGCGGACCTTCTGGACCAACGCACCAATAACAATTCCGTTCTTTGACAACAGACTTTCGTGGGACATAATGCCAGGCGCATCTGTGACCATAGACGAGGGGGAAGAACAAACCACAACCTGGGCATTCACGTATTCAACCCGGTTGGCCTGGTACCCTGTAAATCCAGAGTTAGCGATTGTCGGCGAAGTGTTTGGCTCCAAAGGTTTGGATTCCTCATCGAAATACAGGGCAGGGTTACGCTGGGAACCGACCGATCGTATCAATATTGCATTGACCTACAATGACGATTTTCAAGGCCATAAGCTCGGGGCCGGGTGGGAAATCGGCATGATGCTGTTTTCACCGCCCTTCTTCTGTCTCGGCGGGTGTGATTAGCGCCGTTCCAACTAAATCCTTGAACGGCACAACACCTTTTTGGACGTTGGAACGCGCACTGTGCCCCTTTGTGTGTATGATCAATTAGTTGGTGGGGCAGTAGCATGGAACTTCTTGCCAGAGAAGAAATCGCAAGGTGACGTCTGTTCGAAGACGTTTAATCAATATGGACAGAGCGACAGTCTCCTAGACCTCGGGTCAGCAGTCCCATGCATTTCACGGGCGGCGGATCTTCCGTCTTGCGCGAAGCGAAAGACGAGAATGCTCGATCCCGCCGCGGGCGGGATCGGCACTCGTTCCGCCTCCAGCGATAGCATCGACTTCGCCTCGCAAACGCTGGTCGGGACCTGATTCGAATCTCCCCGAGGGTACTCATTTCCGCATTGTTGGCCCGACCCCGTAGCAACCGCTCCCCGAGGGCATGCGCGCGGCAAAGGGCCTAGTCTATCGCCTTCCTCAAGAACCACAGTTAAGCGACCCGCGTCGGATTTCCCGACACGTCTGTTGGGATTTCCAACACTTCCCCTTCCAGGCACCCCCTCCGCTAGCAGCGAGTACTTTCTGCAATTCATTGCCATATAATGAGTTGTAGATACTCATTGGCTTGGGCATGATTCGTGCTTTTCCCCAGGCAGGTCCGATCTTTTTGCCCTCTCTCACTACATAGCCGGAGGTCACCATGTTCGATCTTTCAAATCCCCACGACTGGGAGGTTTTCACGAACCTCGGTCTTGTTCTCGTGGCGTTCATTGCCGTGATCTACATCGGGGCAGGAAGATTCCAGAATGTCTTTTCGCAGGCTGCCGCACGCATCACGAACTCCTTCCGCAAGGATCCGCATACGCTCGTTCTCCATGACCTGGGCATCACGATGGCTGACGGGGGCGAGAAGGTCCAGGACGTTCAGCCTTCCAAGAAGACCGATCCGCGCTCTGCTGAGAAGAACTAGGACCCTTACCAGGGAATGGAAGACAGGGAAAAAGCCATGCGCTGCCCTTTCCTTCGCGAAGCCCAGACGAAATTCTGCCGGGTTTCCGCATTCCGGAAGATGATCGTCCGTGAACCGGGCCAGGCTGACAACGATCGATGCTTTACACCCGATCATGTCGGATGCCCTGCTTTCACGGGCCAGGCGGAACACTACGCCGGAACCGGGCAATGTCCGTTTCTAGAGGAAGCGCATATTCAATACTGCGGCGCAGCCTCTGTCGTCAAATACATTCCGTATACCGAAGAAGTGCTGTCACAGTGCGGGACCGACAGCCACAACTACTGCGAACTGTTCCTGTCGATCGCCCAACCTGACCGCAAGCACATCCCGGCGTCTGACGCCGATCCGTGTACCGCCGACCCTGACAGGTGCCAGGAGCATCTTGTGGATGGCGTACATGTGCCCGGCTGGCTGTGGTATTCGCCAAATCACATGTGGCTGGACGTCGGTGAGCACGGCACCGTGCATATCGGGGTGGACGCCTTCCTTGCCGGCATGCTGGGAGGAATCGAGGGTGTTTCGTTCGCCACGGCGCAGGGACTGTGCCGTCCTGCGGCGTTTCTTTCCGTGCGGGGGATCGATTTGCAGCTGGCGTTTCCCCGGCAGGTGAACATCTCGCATCCCAATGCCGCTCTCACTACGCACCCGGACCGCTTGCTCAGCGATCCGTATACCCGGGGATGGCTGTTCGAGGGAGAGATGGAGACATCCGGATCTCCGCAGATTTGTCCCCCTGTCCAGGATGGTCTGGTGACCGGCGCACGGGCGGTTGCCTGGATGCGGGACGAAGTTCAACGTGCCGCATTGTGGGCTCATAAGATGTCCTGCCATACCGATGCTCACGTTGGTGTGGTGATGGCAGATGGGGGGGGCGTGCGGCCAGGGCTCATCCAACAGCTCCAGCGCGAGCAGGCGCTGCAGTTTTTCAATGACTTCTTCTCGCCTCTGGCGAGCTGGCAGGAATCCCAGTGAGACTGAGCAAAACGTTAGTGGGTATTGGGGGTGTCGGGATCGGGCTGACGCTCGGGTGGGTGGTGTTCCCCGCACTTCTCTACACCAGTGCTTCCCAACCACTCCACTTCAGTCACAACACGCACACCGGTGAGCAGGTTGGAATGACCTGTGACATGTGCCATGAGTTCGCAGAGGATGGCACCTTCAAGGGTGTCCCGACGATAGCGAAATGCGCCGAATGCCACTCGTCGCCAATCGGTACAAGTGAAGCGGAGAAACGCCTCGTGGAGGAGTTTGTCACGCCGGAGAAGGAAATCCCCTGGAAGATCTATTCCCGTCAACCGGACAACGCGTTCTTCCCGCATTCCGCCCACGTCACGGTGGGACAGATACAGTGCGCGGAATGCCATGGGCCGCACGGAGAGAGCGATTCGCTCCGCCCGTACCAGGAGAATCGCCTTACCGGCTATAGCCGTGAAATCTGGGGGAGGAACATCGCAGGCGTGCATTCAAATGCATGGGAAGGAATGAAGATGGATCGCTGTGTCAGTTGCCATGAAGAACGAAACAGGGTTGATGGCTGTATCATCTGCCACAAGTGAGCGGACATCCCGTGAAGATGACTCGTCGAGACATTCTGACCCTTGCAGGCGGTACTGTTGTGGGAGCCGTGCTGTCACCGCTTCCGTGGAAGCTCCTGGATGATACCGCAATCTGGACGCAGAACTGGTCACTGATTCCGCGGCTGCAGCGGGGTCCCGAGAGCGTGGTCCATTCGACGTGCGCGCTCTGTCCGGGTGGGTGTGCGGTCACGGCGCGCTGTGTTGGCCGGCGGCCGGTCACACTCAGCGGGGGCATCCACCACCCCTTCAGTTTCGGAACGCTTTGCCCTGTCGGCCTTACCGGCCATCATCTGGCGTATCATCCGCTGCGCCTCAGGAGCGCCCAACGATTCACGAGCAAGGGGACGGAAGGGGAACTTGCGAACGTGTCTGAGGGGGAGCTCCTTGCGGACCTCTCGCGTCTGCTCGGGACCATCGGTTCATCGGAGCGGGCCGGAGCTGTGGCCGTGCTTGATCGACGCCCCGGCAGGGCGATGTCATCTCTCTATGAACAATTCCTGAGCACGTTCAAGAACCGCTACTACGTCGTGCCGCCAGCGCGTGAGGAGTCGACGCTCGAAGCACTGCGTGCATCTGCCGGACCGGACGCTCCGCCGCTCGGTTTTGACTTTGAGAACACGGGTGTCGTTCTGAGTTTCGGGGCCCCGCTGCTCGACGGCTGGGGCACGCCTGGCAGAATGTCCCGGGTCTTCGGCGACCGGAAGCAATCGGGCCGCAGACTGATTCAGGTGGAAAGCCGCCAGTCGCGGACCGCGCTCCAGGCCGATACATGGCTCGCCCTTCGTCCGGGATCCGAATGGATCCTCGCACTCGGCATCGCGGAGGTACTCCTGCGGGAAGGGCTCTGCCTCCCCGGACCTGAGCGGCGTCTGGTGGACTTCACACGGTACCAGAAGCTGGCTTCGCAATTTCCTCCCCACGTCGCTTCTTCCCTGACAGGGATTTCGCCCGCTGCGATTGTCGATACGGCGCGGGCCATTGCACAGGGACCATCCATCGTACTCGCCGGAGCGGACCCCGGGGGTGGACCTTTCGACCGGCTCACAGAGACGCTGGTGTCAAGCCTCAACCCTCTCCTGGGGAACGTGGGAAAACCCGGAGGAATTCTGGGGCGCAGGAGTCTGCCCCCCTCATCCCCGGCAGTGGTGCCGGCCACCGTACTGACGGAGGTCCCGGACAGATCCATCAGATTCTTGATCATCGACAGCGCGGATGATGGCATGGCATTCCCTGCGGCATTGCTGCGCCGGAAACTGACCGGGGACGATGCTACTGTTGTCAGCCTCTCACCGTATCTGTCGTCGCGTTCCGCTCTGGCCGACTATCTTGTGCCGGCGCCGGCGGCCTACGAGTCCTTTGAGGAAGTGGTGACGCCGAGCGGGGCGGTCCAGGCCACCTGTTCTCTCTCCCTGCCTCTGATGCAACCGCCGCAAGGTGCCATGCATCCCGCCCAATTCATTACAAAGCTCGCAGACGCGGCAGGGATTTCCGGGCTCCCGTCGGCGACAGATGAATCGCTCGTCAGACAAAGGGTCGATTCCCTGTATGCCAGCCGGTCGGGAAGCATCGTTTCGGCTGTCGACGGTACCAGTCGCAACGTGTCGGCGTTGGGGAGCGCTGATGAACTGTGGCAGGCAATGAGTGGCGGCGACTGCTGGCTGGATGATGGGGCGGGCGCCAGCCGGCCCCAGCGGTTTGCGGTACTCGAAAGATTCCCGGACGCAAAACTGCAGGAAGTCGCCAGGACGAGCGCGCCCGCGGGTGGGCCGCTCACGCTCATGCCGACCGGATGGCGTGCCGCGATCGATTCGGGGGCGCTGTCACCGCTGATGAGCAAGGTGTTCCAGGAGTCCGATCTCCGCGACGTGGCTGGCAGGGTATTCGTCAACCCTTCCACTGCCGCGTCGGCCGGCGTCACGTCGGGTGGACGAGCCGTTGTTCGGACCAGGACCGGGTCGGCGACACTGATTGTTGTCGAAAGCGAGGGAGTGATGCCGGGAGTCATCTCAGGCGTGGTTGGCCCCTTGCCGAATGGGGCGACGGCCAAGGACGAGCTTGAGAATGACGATATCCTCGCGCTGTGCGACCTGCAGGACGACGGCACATGGAGGCTGACGGGGGCGACCATGGGCAGGGCGGATGAAGGTGGGAGAGTCTAACATGGCGAACGCGCGGTATGGAATGGTCGTTGACGTCGATCGGTGCACGGGTTGCGGCAACTGCATGACCGCATGTGCAGTCGAGAACAACGTTGCGCCGGCGGAACCCCGGGCTACAACGCGAACAGGCGTGACCTGGATGAGGGTATTCCCCGTGAACAATGGCATGGCGTACCCGGAAAACAAAACCGGCTTCGTGCCCATCATGTGCCAGCAATGCGGCAAAGACACGCCGTGCGTCAGCGTGTGCCCTCAGAACGCCGTGGATGTGGATCCCGCAACGGGGATTGTCGGGCAGGTTCCGCAGCGTTGTCTCGGGTGCCGCTACTGCATGACGGCTTGCCCCTATCATGCCCGGTTCTTCAACTGGTGGGATCCTTCATGGCCGGAAGGGATGGAGCAGACGCTCAATCCCGATGTTGCCCCTCGAATGCGCGGGGTCGTCGAGAAATGCAACTTCTGTCATGGCCGTCTGCATGCCGCCATGGAGAAGGCCGCCTCCAACGGGTCTACGACGGCCACCCCGGTGGAGTATGTCCCCGCGTGCGTCGAGGCATGCCCGACGCAGGCGATCGTGTTCGGTGATCTGGACGATCCGGCGAGCGCTGTCGCCCGGCTGAGCCAGCAGGAGGACACCTTCCGGATGCTGCCCGCCCTGGGGACCGAGCCCAAAGTGTACTATCATACAGAACGATCCTGGATGAGGGAGAAGCTCTCGGCGGTTCCCGGCGCTCCGGAGGCTGCGGTTGCGAGCGGGACGGTAACACGCAGGGATTTTCTCATGGGACTCCGGAAGGGGCAGCACAATGGATAGGCAACTCATCGCGCGGGGTCTTCACCGGTCTTCCTTTGCGGGTTTCGTCGCGTGGATGCTGCCGTGGGTACTCCTCCTCGGGATCGGTCTCTATGCGATCTACCAGTGCCTCGCCGAAGGGCTCTTCCACACAAACATGGACAACCGGTTCGCGTTCGGGCTCTGGATCTATCTTGATTTGACCGTGATCGCGCTCGGCGCCGGCGCCTTCTTCTCGGGCCTCCTGCTGTATATCCTGCGGCGGGAGGAGCTAAAGTCGGTCATAAACAGCGCGGTGGTCCTCGGCGTTATATGCTACAGTGGCGCCGTGGCCGTCCTGATGGTGGATGTGGGTCAGCCGTTGCGCGCGTGGTTCACCTTCTGGCATCCGAACACACATTCGATGTTGACCGAGGTGACGTTCTGCCTCACATGCTATCTGACCGTGCTCCTGATTGAGTACCTTCCCGTGGTGCTCAAGAACCGCAAGCTCCGGCAGATCCCCAGGTTCCTGGTATTCGAATTCGAGCTGCACAAGTTCATGCCCGTTCTTGCGGGTGTCGGCACATTCCTGTCCTTCTTCCATCAGGGTTCCCTCGGTGCCCTGTACGGTGTGCTGCAGGGGCGGCCGTTTGCGTTCCGCGACGGACTTGGACTCTGGCCATCGACGTTTTTCCTCTTCGTCCTCTCCGCGGCCGCTGTCGGCCCAAGCTTTGTCCTCCTGACGACGTGGCTGGTTCAGAAGCTCTCCCGGAAGCGCCTGGTGCCGCAGAACGTCATGGCATATCTGGGGAAAGTGTCGGGGACTCTCTTGATGATCTACGTGCTCCTGAAAGTCATCGACACGCTTGTCTGGATCAACCGTACGTCACCGTCCGTGGGTGTGCCCGCCTTCACGTACTATACAACAGATTCCTTCGGGACGTGGATTCTGTTCACCGAGATCGTGTTGCTTGGTCTTCTGCCGGCGATTCTGCTCTCGACCAGGCGAATGCGGGAGAAACCCTGGGTGCTGGTGGGTGCCGCCTTTCTCGCGTGCTGCGGGATCATGCTGAACCGGTTCGTCATGACGATTCAGACGCTCGCCCTGCCGACATTGCCGTTCGACGCATTTCTGTCCTACGTCCCGAGCTGGGAAGAGCTGGCGACATTTCTGGCCGTTGTCGCCTATGGAGTAATTCTCTATTCGTTGTCATTCCGTTATACCTCGTTGTTTCCGAAGGAACGAGAACTCAATTGATTGTCACGGAGGTGAGCTGTGTTTCCCTGGATCTATGAGTTTCGTTGGACTGCCGGACATCTGATCTTCCTTGGAGTATTCTACACGGTTGCCACCGTGATCGTCTCGGGCCTCATCGCCGCCGTCTGGAAAGCGTACAGGACGTTCCGCGACCAGAAACACGAACATGTGCAGTGGATTGCGGAGTTCGAAGACCTGCCTCTTGCCGCGCGGGCCTGCCGGCATGAACTCGCCGGCGAGGTCTCGCACCGGACCTGCGACAACGAGTTTGACTGCCGGGGTTGTGAGACGCATTCCGCGTTTCTCTCCCGGCGCGCGCCCGGGCCGGAAGCCAGCGCTGCGGAGGGGGGACTGTATGGCTTCTCGATGCCGCTGGATCGGTACTATCACCGCGGGCACGCATGGGCGAAGAGTGAGGGGGAAGGGATCTATTCGATCGGGCTGGATGATTTCGGCAGCCGTCTCATTGGCGTCCCGGACGCTGTTGTGCTACCCTCCGCGGGAACCCGCGTGCGCGCAAACGGAACGGGGTGGGAGATGGTGAAACAGAAGTCGCGGCTTCGCATCCTCGCTCCCATTGATGGGACGGTGGTTGAGCAGGGGGGAGTGGGGAATGAATGGTATCTGAAGGTCCGTGCTGACGAAGACCAGACGTTGACTCGTCATCTGTTGCGCGGCGAGGAGGTCAAGCCCTGGTTGATGCGGGAGATGGAGCGACTGCAGTATGCGCTCGCTCCGGAGGGGATGGGATCAAGCCTCGCTGATGGCGGGGAGATGGTGCCGGAGATGTGGAAACACGCGCCTGATGTGGACTGGGATGGCGTGTGGGGCGAGATGTTCCTGAGAGCCTGAGAACCCCCGGGGTGCCGTGGCCCGTTGCCCCGGCATCGGTCAGGGCCGGGGCAGATTGAACTTCTTTATTTTGTCATAGAGTGTGGAACGGTCAATGCCAAGGATGCTTGCCGCTTCCTTGACGTTTCCTCCAACCCGTCGCAGGGTTTCCGCAATAATCTGGTTTTCCGCTTCTTCGAGCGTCACGTCGGCCGGCATCGACCATCCCTTCTTCTCCCCCGTTGTCTGATCCAGCAGGAAGGAGCAGTCCTCCTCAGTCAGGGTCGTGGTCTTGCAGGTCACCATCGCCCGCTCGATGGCATTCTCCAGTTCACGCACGTTTCCCGGCCAGTCATGGTTGACCAGGGTGCGGAGCGCGCCATCCGAGATCCCCGTAATGTCCTTGCCAATTTCATGCGAGATCCGCTCGATGAAGCTGTGCGTGAGCAACGGGATGTCTTCCCTGCGTTCGCGGAGCGGCGGGATGTGGATGCGGATGACATTGAGCCGGTAGTACAGGTCATCGCGGAAGCTGCCATCGCGGACAGCGCTGGCCAGGTCGGCGTTCGTCGCGGCTATGACCCTGACATCGACCTCAATTTCTTCCGATCCGCCAACCCGGTAGAAGCGCCGTTCCTGCAACACTCTGAGGAGGTCCATCTGGAGCTTGGGAGAGATATCGCCGATTTCATCCAGGAAAATGGTGCCGCCGTCGGCGGACTCAAACTTCCCCTTGCGTTGTGCCGTTGCACCGGTGAACGAGCCTTTTTCGTGGCCGAACAATTCGGACTCCAGCAGCGTTTCCGCCAGCGCCGCGCAGGAGACACTGATGAAGGGTCGACGCGCCCGGTCGCCCGAATAATGGACGGCACGGGCAATCAACTCCTTCCCCGTCCCGCTTTCACCTTGAATCAGCACGGTGCTTTTCGTGCTGGCAATATCCCGAACCAGATCGAAGATCTGGATCATCTTCGGGCTCTTGCTGATGATATCGTGAAAGCTGTACTGCCTGGTCAGCTTCTTCCGGAGGATGGTGTTTTCCCGCTGGAGATGCTTCACCTTGATGATTCTCTCGACCAGCATGGAAATCTCTTCCGGGTTGCACGGCTTGACGATGTACTCCTGGGCGCCTTCCTTCATCGCCGTGATGGCCGTGTCGACAGTCGCGTAGGCGGTCACGATGATGATGGACGCGTCGGGGTGAATCTTGCGTATCTCCATCATTGTCTCGATGCCATCCATGCCGCCCGGCATCTTGAGATCGATAAAGTAGATTGCATAGTCCTGTCCGTGGGCCAACCGCACCGCTTCGGCGCCTGCAGCGGCAGTATCCACGCTGTACCCGTCTTCGCGCAACCACGCCGCCAGAGATTCGCGCATGACCTCTTCGTCATCCACCACCATGATCTGCCAGTGTGTCGTCATCGTCCGTATCCTGCGTCGCCGGAAACCGCATCCGGCGCCCGCAAATGTGTAGTGATGTCAAGAAAAGCCGCACGACACCTGGAGCAGAGGGTCGCGCCCTTCGTATCCACCTGTCGTACATGGTTTGAAAGTGACATCGGACACGTATGGTCTGCGCAGTGCGTCAGGCCGAACGTATGTCCGATCTCGTGTACTGCCTCTTTGATCGCCCGGGCGCACAGCAGGGGTTGATCCGGAGGCAGGCCGTAGAACTCCTGCCGCAGCCGCGCGAGGGATATGAGGGCAATCGGTCCGCCCAGCTGTGCCTGTCCCAACACGAAGCTCAGCATCGGAATGAACAGGTCCACCTGGGTGATCCCGAGCAGCCGGTTTTCCCCCTCAGGTTTGAGACTCAGCAGGCTCCGCAGCACGTGCACGGAGCTGTACTGTTTCCGCTGCGCATCAAATGCGAACGCCGGCTCAGGCAACGCGGCGAGCCGGCGGATCTCGAAGCCGTACGCGTTCCGGAGGTCTTTGGAGACATCGTTCCTGATATCCTCATCGATATGCCCGAGCTCGACGATGTACAGAACGCTCACGCGGACAGTCCCTGCGAAGTCCCCGGCGCGGCGAGTCCCGCATCATGCCCCTGAAAGGGGAGCGTGACGATGAATGCGGTTCCCTCGCCGACTTTGCTCTGGACTTCAATATCGCCGTCATGAGTCTGCACGATGCCATACACCACGGCGAGGCCGAGTCCCACGCCTTTCCCTTCACCCTTGGTAGTAAAGAAGGGCGTAAAGAGCCGGCCGAGGTTTTCCGGGGGAATTCCCACGCCGTTGTCCCGTACCTCGAGAACCAGATCGCTGCCATGATTTGTCGTGCCCGTGCGGACAGAAACCGTGCCGGACGGCCTCCCCTGTGCAGCCTCCGCACCGTTCATGACGAGATTGATCAACACCTGCTGCATCTGGGATCCATCGCATTTGACCGGAGGGAGGTTGGGGTCAAGGTGCAGGTCGATGGCAACGTCCATGAGCTTGAGCTTGTGCGAGATCAGGTTGATGGTCGTGGTGACAATGGCGTTGAAGTTCGCATCCGAGCGCTGGTGGGACTTCGAACGGCGGGAGAATGCCAGGAGATCCTGCACGATGCGTCCGACTCGTGAGGTCTCACGGACGATCGAAGCGAGATACTCGCGGGATTCCTTGATCCGGTCCTGGGGGATGCCGTCGTCCTTGATGATGCGCTGCAGCAGCATGGCCAGGTTGAGGACCCCGGAAAGAGGGTTATTGATTTCGTGCGCCACGCTGGCGGACAGTTGACCCAGGGATGCCAGCCGATCGCTCTGCAGCAATTTCTTCTGGGCGACCCTGAGCTGTTCGGTCCGCTCATCCACCTTCGATTCCAGATTCTGCGAGAAAGTATTGAGCTCGCTTATCGCTTCCTTGAGCCGGATGCGCATGTTGTCGAAGGAACGCGCAAGCTCTCCGAGTTCGTCGCTTGAAGTGATGACCACAGGCTGATCGAGCTGCATGACGCTTACCGCGTGCGCGCTCGCGATGAGTCTCCGGATCGGGGCGTCAAAGTAGTGCCTTGTGAAGACAATCGTAAAAGCCGCCACGAGGAGGAGCATGCCTCCCGAGATGAGCATGACGCGCGTCCGGACCGCCGCAATCTCCCGATCGACGACGCTCAAATCGAGCGACACGTCAACCACACCGAGGACATTCATCGATGCCGGGTGAGCGTGGCAATCCGCGTTACTGCAGGCGGGCTCGTTGTAGATGGGGGTAACCATGCCGAGCGTGCGTCGACCGTCTGCCGCCCAGAAAGTTCTGGCTCGCGACGAGGCGTCCAGCCTAATCAGCGGCCGATTTGTGGCGTGACACATGGAGCACGACTCAGCATCCTTGTCCACCGTGCCGGAATCACTGGCGACGGTGGAGAACATAACCCGCCCCTCCTTGTTGAAGATCCGGATGCGGTTGATGCCCTGCTTTGTTGCGATGGTCTGCATGATCTCGTACGCCGTGCCTCGTTGGTCGGCGAGCATGGCATGCCACGTGGCGCCCGCAATGCTCCCCGAGAGCTGGTCTGCTCCGAGTATCATCGCATGAAGAATCTGGGCTTCCTGAGTCTTCATGTGGACAAACCCTGCGATGAGTCCCACGAGCATCACAATGACAAGGAGCGAAAGGATGAGTCGAGTCGAGAGCTTGCGCGGAAGGAGGGTCATGGCATTCACCTTGCTGTGGAAAGTTAAGCAAAAGCCACGACTTTTCCACGGGGAAAGGTGCGGGCGTGACAGACAGGACCCTCCTGGGACGTGAGTCGGGACCCCTGTGCGCGCGCACACGGGAACGATTGCGCAACCCCAACCCAATGGGGGTGAGCCCTGATTCCGTCACATGGCGCTGCTTGAGCGGGCAGCGGACGGCCACGACATTGCACGCCCCCGGTCGGGCCCCGGTGATCTGAGCGAACCAACGAAGCGATCCGGCAGATTTCCTCCTTGACAGTATCGCTCGGGACGCCTATCTTAGCCCCACGTTCATTCTGAAAGCCGGATATCTTCTTTGCCAGGGAAGATTCCGGCTTTTTCTGTTTTCGCACCAGGATGTGTTGCAGCTTTCCGCAGTGTTGGGTTCGCTCTCCATTCAGGTAAGGGAGGTTCCATGAAATCTCCGCTTCACCGGTTTCCCGATGCACTGGTGCGAGTCGCGATCGTCTTTGCTGTCCTCATCGCACTTGTCGTGACGGTTCGAGCACTTCTCCCGCCGGTGCTGAAAGACCAGCAACTCTTCGACCGGGCCAGTATCGATCGGGAGATGGCCAGGCCCGTGCGCTTTGCAGGATCGGAGGTGTGCTCGGGATGTCACGATCAGTCCGCAGTCAAATCCCAGGGATACCACCGGAATTTGTCTTGCGAGACCTGTCACGGCACTGCTCAGAACCATGTGGATGACCCGGGCGAAGTGAAGCCCAATCTTCCGCGGCTGCGGGAGTTCTGCGTGCGATGTCATGCCTATGATCCTTCACGTCCGACCGGATTTCCTCAGATCAATGCCGCCGGCCACAACCCGGCCAAGCCCTGCGTAGCCTGTCACAATCCGCACGACCCCAAACCGCCGTCGGTGCCGCATGAATGTCAGGCATGTCACGGAGAAATCGCTCGCATGAAGGCGCTTTCTCCCCATGTGCAGCTCGAATGCACCACCTGCCATACGGTTCCGGAAGGCCACAAGGTGACTCCGCGCGCGATTCAGGCGTCCATCCCCCCGAACCGGGAATTCTGCGGGAAGTGTCACGCAACCGATTCCCAAATCAAGGGAACACCGAAGATCGATGTCGCAACGCATGGCGAGAAGTACCTCTGCTGGCAATGCCACTATCCACACATGCCGGAGGTGAACTGATCATGAACAGGCGCAGATTTGTTGAGAAGGCGACGTATCTGCTCACCGCCAGCGGCATCCTGGGAAGCTTCTTGAAGCCGTCCAAAGCGAGAGCGGAGGAATACGATCCTTCGAAGCACTACTACGGCATGGGAATCCAGGTTGACAAGTGCATCGGGTGCGGCCGGTGTGTGGAAGCCTGCAAGGAGGAGAACAACGTCCCGCGCGAACCGTTCTTCTTCAGAACCTGGGTGGAACGGTACAAGGTAAAACGCGACGGCTCCAGCACGGTGCAAAACATCGACCCGCGCATCACCAGGACGCCCCAGTCGTTCGAAGACCAGGATGTCCTGCGGAGCTTCTTTGTTCCGAAACTCTGCAATCAGTGCGATCACCCGCCCTGTGTTCAGGTATGTCCGGTGGGCGCGACGTTCAAGACGGAGGATGGTGTCATCCTGGTCGACGAACAGCGCTGCATCGGCTGTCGCTACTGTATCCAGGCGTGCCCCTACGGCGCCCGGTTTCTGAATCCGGTGTCGGAAACAGCCGACAAATGCACCTTCTGCTACCACCGCATCACGAAAGAGATGCTCCCTGCCTGCGTGGAAGTCTGCCCGACGCAGGCCCGGATCTTCGGCGACACGCGCCTCTCGGCGAGTCCGCTGATGAGATTCAAGCGGATGAACAAGTTGCACGTACTGAAGGCGCACATGAATACCGAACCGAAAGTCATGTATTCCGATCTTGACGGAGAAGTGCGATGACCAACCCGGCATTTGACAGGATGTACGAGCTCCTCCAGCAGGTGACAGGGTATATCTATCCGAACGAGATCGAAGTCCACTGGTCCATTCTCGTCGTTGTCTACCCCTACCTGACGGGGCTTGTGGCGGGGGCTTTCATTCTCGCCTCTCTCGTGAAAGTTTTCAATGTCAAGGAGGTGCAGTCCGTCTACCGGCTCGCCCTCCTGACCGCGCTCGCCTTTCTTCTGATCGCGCCCCTGCCGTTGCTGCTGCATCTGGGGCACCCGGAGCGCTCCTACGAGATCTTTCTCAACCCGAATTTCACGTCGGCGATGGCGATGTTCGGCTTTGTCTACGCGTGGTACCTGATGGTGGTGCTGTTGCTGGAGATCTGGTTCACTTACCGCAGGGATATCATCCTGTGGTCCCAGAAGGAAACCGGTGTGATCCGATGGGTGCATCGACTCATCGCGCTCTTTTCCACTGACGTCAGTGAGGAATCCGCCCGATTCGACAAGAAGATGGTCAAGGCGATCACGATCATCGGCATCCCGTCAGCGTTCCTGCTGCACGGCTACGTCGGCTTCATTTTCGGTTCGATCAAGGCGAACCCCTGGTGGAGCAGCGTGCTCATGCCGATCGTGTTCCTCTTCTCTGCCATCGTTTCAGGGATCGCGCTGGTGATCTTCCTCTACATGGTGGTCACGCCCCTGCGCGGCAAGCCGATCGACATGGCGTGCCTCGACAAGATGTCAGCCTACCTGTTCTATGCCGTGATCATCGACTTCTCGCTCGAAATGCTGGACTTCATCCACCGCCTGTATCAGAGCGAGGAATCGATCAAGATCCTCTCTGAGATGGTCATGAACAAACTGTTTGTCAGCCTGGGCATCATCCAGGTTCTCCTGGGGATGATCATACCGCTTGCGGTCATCATCTGCGTGCGGTTGTTCAGGCTCGCTCCGGAGTTGCGGAAGCTCCTCTACTTTGTCTCCGTGATTCTGATTCAGCTCGGCATTTTCGCCACGCGGTGGAACGTGGTGATCGGCGGGCAGATGTTCTCCAAGAGCTTCAGGGGCCTGACGGCATACAAGATGGAATTCACGGGCATGGAGGGGTTGGTAACCTCCCTGGTTCTCCTTGCGATGCCCTTTGTGGTCCTGTGGATCCTGGCGAAGATTTTGCCGCCGTGGGAGACCTCCCCGGCGACCGAGGGTTCGCTGGCCACGGAAATTGGGCGCTGACGGGTCAGGTCATGCCCCTTCGCCACCGAACGAACTTCGGTAACAGCAGGCTGAAATCAAGGTGTACGTCTCGCCTCGCGCTGTGACGAGCAGCACCTTATGCGATCGCGGTATGCGATAGTTTAGCATGTCACTCCCGGGATCTCGCATGCGCGCACTCCGATGTGTTCTCTACGTGGTTCTTCCGTTGGTTCAGACCGCCATCCCCTTCGCACTGGCGACCGCTCAGGTCAGGCCGCGGCTGTACGAGTCGGCGGCGAGCGACGGTGCGCTCTCCGTGGCAATTTCACCGATGGACCATGCCACATACGGATTCGCGTATCCGCTCACACACATCCTGCTGATCCCGTCCGGCACAACCGGACTCACAGCGTATCGGCGGTACTCGGCGCGGGACTCCTGGACGCCCCTTGCGGAGAAGCATGCAGGAGACCTCTATGATGGCGTCGAGGCTGTCCGCTTCGACCACGGGCAAGCCAGGGCATACGTGTCTGTCGCCTTCCAGGCAACCTCGGACTCCGTGTACATACAATTCCTCGACGCCGAGGGGAGGTCTCGCCCGGCTTCTCATCAGGGTCTTGCGAAATACTACGACAACCGGGCTGCCGCAATTGTCGTGACGGCGGACGACTGGTGGCTGTATACCGATTCCGCATTCGTCGAGGCAATCGACCAGTGGCGGAGCCGTGGTCTGTGGGTGAGCGCAGGCGTTATCACGGGACCCGATCGATGCAACGACAGCGTATGGACGAGCATTCAGAACCAGCTTGATTCGGGATTCGTTGAAGTGGCATCCCACAGCCGAAGTCACATCCACACGCCGTATCCGAACGTTGCATCGGAAGTCGTCGGCTCATCCCAGGACCTGAAAGAGAAACTCGTGCTGCCGCCCGCGTTCCGCAATGGAGATCGGGAATACGTGTACACGTGGATCTCACCATTCGGCAGCTACGACAATGACATCGATAGGCAGGTCAGCGTTGCGGGCTATCTCATCCCACGACTTACGAACAAGAGCTTCTCGACCTTCTCCGAGTGGCAGGCTACGGGGAGCAGGTTCAGCCCCAGCGGGGTCGAATATGAAATCGGTCCCGACCCCAACCGGGGAGTCACGGATCTCACCAAACTCAATTCCACGTTTGACGGTATTGTACGGCAGGGCGGGATCTACATCCTGTACACACACCCGAAAGTACTGAGTGATTCGGGCGAATGGTCGAAGGAGTACCTGCCGAGTCACATGGACTATATCAGCAGGCGTCCAAACGTCTGGTACACCTCCCTGGGCCATCTGTACCTGTACCACCTTCCGGAGATTGCGCTTGAGAACAGCGTTGTCAACGGTGGGTTCGAGGGGGGAGTGGCGCCGTGGAGCCGGTATTCGAACGGAGGATCGGGCAATGCATTTTCGGTCGTGCCGGCGACATCAGGGGCGGAGGGAGTGTGGATGGGACGGGTCACGCTCGGGGCGACGATCGGGACGAACAACCAGCTGTACCAGAAGGGAGTCCGGCTGGAGTCGGGGAAGGCGTACCGGATGCAGTATCGGGTTTCGGCATCACGAAGTACGACCATACGAGTTCGCGTAATCGAGCAGGACGAAGACTACACGGTGTACGGTTTTCCCTTTGTGTCGCACGCCGTGACGTCCGAATGGAAGACGAACACGGTGGAGTTTACGGCGGGGAACTTCGCAGGCACGGTGTCTGACGCGATGGTCCAGTTCTATTTCGTGGGCTCGGCACCTTCTACGACGATATACCTGGACGACATCCGGATTAGCCCGAAGGAATCGGTGGGGCTTCCCACCCGGCTGCGCCTTGCGGTGCAGCCTGCCGCAACGGAAGCAGGGGCTGTGATGACGCCACCGATCACAGTGCGCATAGAGAATGACCAGGGGACGCTCATGACGGGGGAGAGCCGCCTTGTCAGTCTCGCGTTGAGTGCGGGTACACCGGGAGCGATCCTGGGCGGCACCACGGCGGTTCTGTCGGTCGGAGGGATTGCGGCGTTTCCCGACCTCACGGTTGACCGAGCCGGAGTGGGGTACACCCTATACGCATCTGCGGGGGAATTACAGCCCGCGGTTTCCATTCCCTTTACGGTGGCGTCGCCCGAGCAGCCACCGCCAACCGGCGTTGCGAACAGCGTTGTCAACGGTGGGTTCGAGGGGGGAGTGGCGCCGTGGAGCCGGTATTCGAACGGAGGATCGGGCAATGCATTTTCGGTCGTGCCGGCGACATCAGGGGCGGAGGGAGTGTGGATGGGACGGGTCACGCTCGGGGCGACGATCGGGACGAACAACCAGCTGTACCAGAAGGGAGTCCGGCTGGAGTCGGGGAAGGCGTACCGGATGCAGTATCGGGTTTCGGCATCACGAAGTACGACCATACGAGTTCGCGTAATCGAGCAGGACGAAGACTACACGGTGTACGGTTTTCCCTTTGTGTCGCACGCCGTGACGTCCGAATGGAAGACGAACACGGTGGAGTTTACGGCGGGGAACTTCGCAGGCACGGTGTCTGACGCGATGGTCCAGTTCTATTTCGTGGGCTCGGCACCTTCTACGACGATATACCTGGACGAAGTTCGGATCGTCCCTGCGTCGACGGGGAGTGGGGGGCTGGGGAAGGCTCCTGACGAAGAAGCGAAGGGTGGACCCGACGTGGAAGACGGCCGACCGATAGTCTTCGGGCTGAGCCAAAACTATCCCAATCCTTTCAACCCCACAACGATCATAAAGTACCAGGTGCCTGCTCCGGTCGGCGTCGATGGTCCGACGGTCAGTGATGTGAGGCTTGCGGTCTACGACATGCTTGGCCGCGAGGTGGCGGTACTGGTGGATGAGAGGAAGGCGGCGGGAAGGTATGAAGCGGAATTTGACGGGACGCACCTCTCGACCGGCGTGTACCTGTACCGTCTTGCCGCGGGAGCATACAACGATTGCCGGAGGATGGTCCTGATCAAATAGGATGGTCACGGACGATGAGTCGATCTGGTCCGCTTCGTGGCCCGGGCAGCGATGTCCGGGCCACTTGCTTTTGACCGATCCCGGGGAACGAGCTGCAACTCGGCAGGCCAATTGCTTCTTCTTCAGCATGTTATCTTTCAATCCTTCAACCTGATACTCCGTTCGTCCCCTCGTGGAGAGTTTTGGAGGGGAGGTGCGAAGTGTCCGGGTCTCGTCCGTGCTCGCATAGCCAGGAATGTTCTGGGCCACCCCTTACGTCAAAGGGGATTTCCACTTTTCGGCTTCGCCAGCGAGGAATTCTGGCTTGCACGTGCAGGATTGGAGCGGTGAGGACAAGGCACGCCACTGGAAGCACGTGCAAGGGACAACAGGTCGTCCTGGCATTTCGAAGTTGAACTTGAATCCGCGTCTGAGCAAATTGGTGACGCCATCGTGTAGCCATTCACTGGCCCAAAGCCGTTCAAGATGACGTGAGATTTTTCGATGTCAAAGCAGGCACAATAGCCGGAGGTAACTATGGACAAGCGCGCCATAAGCAGTCGGCTTCGGGGACTATTGACATTTCTTTGCGCCGGAATGCTTCTCTCTAGCAACGGGGCGCGAGCCCAGGATAAGGCCACGCCGAGCAAGGACCAGGTGCCCAGGAAAGTGATGGAAGGGCTGATGGCCAAGTTTCCGAAGGCCGAGATCGACAAATGGACGAAGGAAAACGAAGGGAAGACGGTCGTCTATGACATCGAGTTTAAACAGAACAGCCAGCATTTCGAGGCCGACATTAAGGAAGACGGAACGATTCACAACTGGGAGATGGCGATTGCAGAGAAGGATCTCCCGGCGTCCGTTGTGACGACAGTCAACAAGATGTACCCGAAGGGTACGATGAAAGACGTTATGCAGGTCACGGCGGTGAAGAATGGGAAGGATGTGCTGGAAGGGTACGAAATCGGATTGCTCACTGCTGAGAGGAAAAATGTCGAGGTGACGGTTGCGCCGGACGGAAAGGTTCTGGAAGATGCCGAGGTCAAGAAGTAGGGGTCTTTCTCCGGCGCATTCGGTGTTGAATTGGAGATTCTCTTGCGGGACCGGTTTCCCAACCCGCATTGCGGGTACGAAAGTGGAGACCTGCACCATGAGAACCGGAAAGTCCCTCGTCTGTGAACCCACCCCATCGGAAGAAGGAGACGCGCAATGAATGAATCGACAATCCCTAACTCCCGCCGTCGCTTCTTTCGTGACGCTGCACTCAGCGCGGCGGCCATGATGACGCTCCGTCCCGGGGAGTATGCCCGCGCGACGACCGCCGAAGGGAAGCCCTCAGACTTCAAACTCAGGTATGCCCCGCCATTCGGGATGTTCGAGCAGCACGCGGGTAAGGACCCTATCGATCAGATCAAGTTCATGGCAGATCAGGGGTTCCGTGCCATGTTCGACAATGGTCTGATGAATCGCCCCGTGGCCGAACAGGATGCCATCGCCAGAGAGACCTCGCGACTGGGCATGGAGATCGGTCCGTTTGTTGCGTATGCGGATTTTTCCGTGAAGTCGTTCGTGACCCGGGATGCGTCAGTGCGCGACATGCTTGCCGGGACTCTCAAGACCGCCCTTGAGACGGCGAAGCGAACGAATGTGAAGACAACGCTGATGGTTCCGGGCCGGTTCGACGAAAGCCTCGATTGGGACTATCAGACCGCAAACGTCATTGAAAACCTGAAGTGGTGTGCCGGCATATGTGAACCCGGGGGCCTGGTGATTGTCATTGAGCCGCTCAACCCCAAGGATCATCCCGGCCTCTTCCTGACCCGAATGTCCCAGGCGTACCAGATTGCCCGCGCCGTGGGGAGCCGTGCGTGCAAGATTGTGGAGGACATCTACCACCAGCAGATTACGGAGGGGAACATCATTCCCAATATCGACGCTGCCTGGGATCAGATCGCAGCTTTCCATTGTGGAGATACCCCGGGCCGGAAAGAGCCCGGCACGGGTGAGCTCAACTACCGATCGATCTTCAAGCATCTTCAGTCGAAAGGGTACCAGGGAGTGATCTGTATGGAGCACGGCAAGAGCCGGACGGGGAAAGAGGGGGAGATGGCGGTCATTGAAGCCTACAGGAATTGCGACAACTGATGTGTGCGCACTGAACAACATCCTCGAGGAAGGTCATGAACCACAATCTTGAGATCGTGACATCCGGAATCACCAGAAGGGATTTCATGAAAACAGCATCGGTGGCTTCCCTGGCGGCAGTCGTGTCAGGCACCTCTGTTCTGCACGCTGCAGGAGCGGAAAAGATCCGTGTCGGCCTGATTGGGTGCGGGGGGCGCGGAACTGGTGCGGCCATCAATTGCGTCGAGGCTTCGACCGATGTCGTCATCACCGCGATCGGCGATCTGTTCCCCGACATGCTGGAAAATTCGCTGAAGTACCTCAGGGAGAAACTCAAGAAAGAAAACCTGGCGGTCACCCCCGAAACATGTTTCACTGGCTTCGATGCCTATGCGAAGGTCATTGCGGCCGACGTGGATCTGGTGATCCTTGCCGCGCCTCCGTTCTTCAGGCCGCAGCACTTGCGGGCGGCGGTCGATGCCGGCAAACATATCTTCATGGAAAAACCGGTCGCCGTGGACCCTGCCGGCGTGCGCTCGGTCATTTCCAGCGCGGATCTCGCCGCGAAAAAGGGGCTTGCGATCGTCGCGGGCACGCAACGTCGGCACCAGGCTCACTACATCGAGGTCATGAAACGCGTCCGCGGAGGCGATGTCGGCGATATCGTTTCGGGTCAGTGCTATTGGAACATGGGATCCCTGTGGGTCGAACGCTCAGCGCAGAACTGGGCCGACCGGATCATCAAGAACTGGTCGGACACGGAGTGGCAGATCAGGAACTGGCTCTTCACGGTCTGGTGCAGCGGCGATCACATCTGCGAGCAGCACGTGCACAATCTTGATGTGATGAACTGGGCAATGGGAACGCACCCCGTGAAATGCACCGGGATGGGCGGACGGGCGGCACGGACTGATCCCATGTACGGAAACGTCTTCGACCATTTTGCGGTGGAGTACGAGTACCCGAACGGGGCACGGATCCTCAGCATGTGCCGTCAGACGGCGGGGGCCATGGACAATGTATCGGAGCGGGTGGTGGGGACGAAGGGGTTTTCGTACACCGACGGCGCTGAAGGCTACATCAAGGGGGCGAAGCCATACGCTACCGAAAAGGAATCCCCCAATCCATACGTCCAGGAACATGTCGATCTGATTGCGAGCATCAAAGCCGGCAAGCCACTCAACGAGGGGAAACAGGTTGCCGAGAGCACGCTGACAGCGATCATGGGGCGCATGAGCGCCTACACCGGCCGCGCGTTAAGCTGGGATTGGGTCATGAACAGCTCGACGCTTGATCTTTCGCCTCCACATCTCGAGTGGAAGGCCTTGCCGCCCCTGGAGGTCGCGGTTCCGGGGCGGACTGTGCTCGTCTGAGGTGAGTGCAACCTCACAGGCCTCTGTTGTTGTACCAGAGGCTGACCGGAATAAGGTCAGAGGAAAGGGGTCGTCCCAGGATCCGTTGTCAGGCTGACATCCATTCAGGTGCTGCGCTGCAAGTCTCGAAACCAAACAAGTTTCAGCAGCGAATCAGCACGTGAAATAGGAGGATGTCTCCGAGTTGGACTTCTGGAACGGCCCCTTTCTTGTCGACGTTCCGCCGCGACAGCCTTCTCAAGCATTTCCTCCCATCAGAGACCCCACGTCTATCCCCCCTTTTCGAAGTCTTGCGGCGGTGGGAACCTTCCCCGTGTCAATCCGGTTGCCTGATATATTGAGCTCCACCAGGAGATCCTCATCATCGTCCGGGCACACTACATGAGACGCATGCTCCTTCTCTGCATCACCCTTGCGTGGTGCTCACCCTTGATGTTCAGTCACGACGACGTTCATGAAATCGGCACCTCAGTCCAGGCTCTCATGGAGAGCTTCACGCCTGAACAGAGGGACGAGGCGCTACTCGGGTTTGCGGACACGGCACGAGTCAAATGGAACAATCTACCGGTGGGACTCAGGACCCGAGCCGGTGTCAGCCTGGGGAGTCTCTCGGACCGGCAGCGACAGCTCGTCCACAGGATACTCTCGGCTTCCCTCAGTTCGCAGGGCTACCTCAAAGCCACGAGCATCATGCATCTGGACAACTTGCTGAACGTGTATTTTGACACGTTGTACCAGAGAAAGGAGATCGACGACACCCTGTTTCATTTCGTACGAAGTCTGAAGTTTGGCCATCAGAACTACTATCTCGCCCTGTTTGGAAACCCCCGGGCAGACAGTGTGTGGGGGTATAAACTCGAGGGACACCACCTGTCTTTGAATTTCACCATCCGCAATCAGGAGCTGGCAGTGACTCCGATGTTTGTGGGTTCCGATCCCGCCGAAGTTCCGTTCGGGGATTATGCCGGGTGGAGGGTGCTTGGGCTGGAAGAGGACCTGGGGTTGAAACTGCTGCAGAGCCTTACGCCTGCGCAGCGACGCAAGGCGACACGCAGCACGGACGTCCCGAGCGACATCATCACCGGGGCGGAGAGCGGGAGGCGTCTCGTGGAGGACTGGGGGATACAGGGGGCTGAGCTGACCGGGCCACAGCGGGAAACGCTACAGAAAATCGTTCGCGAATTCGTCTTCAATCTGGACTACGATCGGGCGTTGGTGGAGTACGGGAAGATTGTGAAGGCCGGTTTCGAGAGCATCTACTTCGGCTGGATCGGCGACTACGACGAATCGAAGCCCCACTATTACATCCTGAACGGTCCGACGTTCCTGATCGAGTATGACAATAACGGGGGTCCGAGAAACGGCGCCAATCACGTTCACGCTATCTGGCGCGAGAAGGGGAATGAGTTTGGAGAAGACGTGCTGAAACGGCACTACGAGGCAGATCATCGCGAGAGGTAGCGGCCCTTCACGCCGCTATCTGCATTTCCGCGAGCACCGGTAGTTTCCGGGGGCGTGTTCCTATGCACCTCGCACGATCGGGAATCGAACGCGGAACTCCGTCCGGCCCGGTTGGGAGTCCACTTCGATCTCGCCATTGTGCCACTGAACGATGCGCCGCACGATATCCAGCCCGAGGCCCGTCCCCTCGCCGACCGCTTTGGTGGTGAAGAAGGGATCGAAGATACTCTCTTTGATGGCCGGGTCAATCCCCGAACCATCATCCGCCACGCGTACCACGAGGCTCTCACCTTCGCGTGACGCCGTGACGGTCACGTGACCATTGGATGGGGCGGCGTCGATGGCGTTGTCTATCAGGTTCATCCAGATCTGATTGACCTCGACGCTATTCCCCAGGAGCCGGGGAAGCTTCGGAGCAATGTGCAGCGCTATCGCCACAGACTTTGCCCTGGCTTTTCCAGCCAGCAGTGCGACCGTGTCCGTCAGGCCTCCGGAGATATCGACAACGTCCTGATCCAGGGCGCGGTCCATGTGGGTGAATCCTTTGACTGCGGCGACGAGGGCGTGGATGCGTGATGTTGCGCGCTCTATGCCGGCCACGAGGGCATGTGCGGCACAGCCCCCTGCGATCCACCGCAGGGCGGCGTCGAGGGTAGGAGCCGGCATGGCGCGTCCCAGCCGGTCAAGCGCCTCCAGCGTGATGGGAGTCCGGGCAAGGTCTTCCGCCGAGGCCTCGGTGATGCCGTGAGTCGTGAGCCACGCATCGATGGCATCCTCGCGGTCGGCGAGCTCCAGGCCGGTTTGTCCGACGGGGTTCATGGTGGTAACGCAGAAATCACGCACCGCATCCAGTTCGGATTGCTGGGCGCTGGTGAGGCGGGCTGCGCCAAGGGCACGTGCGGCTTCCTCGGCAGAGAGGAGCGTGGCAGCCAGCGATTTTGCGTCGCGCATGGCCGCGGATGCGGGATTATTCAACTCATGGGCGAGTCCAGCGGCGAGCTTTCCGAGTGATTTCATCTTCTCGTCGCGGAGATCGGTTGACGTGAACCTGCGGGCCCGGTCGGTCATGACGTGCACCAGGGACGCCGTCACTTCGTGGCAGTGGCGGATCAATCCGGGCAGGTCGTTGCGGAGGACCGTGAAGACGTCGGCCGTTTCCTCAACAATCGTATCCCCCGGAGGTGTCGTCAGTCGTGAATACGGCAGCAACCCGGTGACGTCGCCTTCCCGCCATTCCATCACCTTCCGCCGCGAGGTCCCCCGGGTGACGTAGATCGACATGTGCCCCGAAAGCAGGATGTAGAGGCCCTCGACGACCTCCGTATGGCGAGAGACCACTTCACCCGTCTCCAGGCGGCGGAGGAAGCCGTGGCCCGCAATCCAGGCCAATTCTTCGCGGGGTGCCTGGCCGATCGTTCGATGAGACGCCAAACGCTCTATAAGTTCTTCAGTCGTCATAGGCCTGCAGGGCTCCTCGGGTTCGACCACCATCCAGTGTACAGAGGCAGGGGGGCAAAATCAATGCTCGTCGCCTCTCGTCCCGGCGCCTGCCCTCTTGCTCCTCGGGGGGAAATTCCCTATGGTTCGTTTGCGCGTGGTTGATGCGTCGGCCGTGCCGCGTGTCTCTTCTTATCAAGTTCTTTGCACAGTTCCGCCGGGACCGTATGCTTGTTGCGAGTCTCCTTCGTGCGCCCTCTGCGCTGACCTTTCCAGTGGACTGGTACGACCCTCCCACACTTGGCTTCTATCTCGTAGCGTCTTTCATCGTCCGGTTTGGATGTTCGTCGTGGCTTGTTACGAATCCGCTGTCGGTCCGGGCTCCGCGGTCTGACGGGGAGGAACGCATTTCACATCTGGTCACATGGAAGGGGGGATGAAGCGGTGGCACGACCTGTCATTCTGAGCGTAGACGACGACCCCCAGGTGCTCGGGGCGATCGAGCGGGACCTTCGTCAGCACTACAAGACCGACTATCGGATCCTGAAGGCTGGCTCAGCTCATGAAGCGCTTGAGGTAGCGCGGCAGCTGAAGCAGCGAGGGACGCCTGTTGCGCTCTTCCTGGTTGACCAGCGCATGCCGGACATGACCGGCACACAGTTGCTTGCCGAGGTGAAGAAGCTTCACCCCGAATCGCGCAAGGTTTTGCTCACCGCCTATGCCGACACGGAAGCGGCCATCTCGAGTATCAACGATATCGGGCTGGATCTGTATCTCATGAAGCCATGGGACCCGCCGGAGCAGAAGCTCTATCCCGTCCTCGATGATCTCCTCTCTGAATGGAAGAGCCGCGTTCACGTGCCGTACGACGGCATTCGGATCGTGGGGGCCCGCCTCTCGCCCCAGAGCCACAAAGTCAGGGAATTCCTGTCCCGCAACCAGGTGCCGTATCAATGGATCAACATCGACGAAGACGCGTCGATGCGGGAACTCGTCGCCGCTTTTCCCGGTGGCGCCTCGAAGCTCCCGGTCGTACTTTTTCCTGACGGGACGCACCTCACCGCGCCATCCACGATCGCCCTTGCCGAGAAAGTCGGCCTGCATACGCAGGCAGCCAGGCCGTTCTATGACGTGATCGTGGTCGGTGGCGGGCCGGCGGGTCTGGCGAATGCGGTCTATGCCGCGAGCGAAGGTTTGCGCGTGGTGCTGGTCGAACAGAGCGCTCCGGGTGGGCAAGCCGGAACGAGCTCGAGGATCGAGAACTACCTGGGCTTTCCCAACGGTATCTCGGGTGCGGACCTCGCACAGCGGGCGAGCGCCCAGGCGAGACGATTCGGGGCGGAACTGCTCACCGCCCAGGAAGTAGTGAGCATCCGCCGCGAGGACCCGTACAGAATTGTCACGCTGGCGGACGGGAAAGAGATTTCCGCATTCGCCGTCATCCTCACGACGGGCATGTCCGTCCACACGCTTGATGTCCCCGGGATCGATCCGCTCATCGGCCTCGGCGTGTACTACGGTGCCGCGCTGAGCGAAGCGGTGAGCTATCGCGGCCGCGATGTGTGCATCGTGGGCGGCGCGAATTCCGCCGGTCAGGGGGCGCTCTTCTTTGCGCAACACGCCCGGCGCGTGACCATCATTCTCCGGAAGCCAACCCTGAGCCCCTGGATGTCGCACTACCTCGTCGAACGCATCAACGCGACCGAGAACATCGACGTGGTTGCAGGCGTGGAGGTTGCTGCCGTCCACGGCACCGGTCGCCTGGAGTGCATCACACTTCGGAACGTCGAATCCGGGGAGGAACGCATGACGAACTCCGATGCGATGTTCATCTTCATCGGAACCGCGCCCCGCACCGAGATGGTTGCCGGTCTTCTCGAGCGGAATGACAAGGGCTTCATACTTACCGGCCCTGATCTCCCCCGCGTCAACGGACGGCCCAATGGGTGGACACTCGACCGGGAACCGTTCATGTTTGAGACGAATGTTCCGGGTATCTTCGCGGCAGGTGACGTGCGGGCGGGCGCGAACAGGCGTGTCGCCGCCGCGGTAGGAGAGGGGTCGGCGGCGATCTACTCGATCCATAAGTATCTTGAAACGGTGTGAGGTCACACCCCATTCGCCACGTGTTGAGGAGGAGTCCCGATGAAGAGGTTTCTCGTCGTTTCGAACCATACTGCAGATGATTGCATCCGGGCGCTGAAGGAAACGCTCGCGATCGGATATCTCACCCACTTCGATTGGGGCTGCAAAGATGGGGTTCACACCGGCTGGGCTATTCTGGAAGCGGAGGACAAGCCCCAGGCTCTCTTGAGCGTCCCCACGTTCCTTCGCGCACAAGCGCAGGTGGTCCAGCTGAAGAAGTTCCAGCCTGACAAAGTCGAGGCGATGCACCTCCCCTAGGGGCGCACGACAGGGGGGGTCACGGGAAGGGGACTGCCCTCATGCGCCGGACGGTCTATGTCCGGTCTTTCCGTCGATACAGCGGCAGACCGAAGCTGCGGGCGAGCGACTCGGCGAGGTTCATCCCCGCTTCGCTGAATGCCCAGACGAAGAACTCCCTGATCGGGTGGTCGGCCTGGATGGAACGTATGCTGTCGAGGGCGAGGCGTCGCGCCAGACCCTTTCCCCTGTGCTCCGGCAGCACGAGCGCCGAGCACAGATAGATCGCCTCGTAGCGAACGCCGGGCGCGTCCGGTTCGAGAAGACCACGCTCGCCGATCTCCCCCCGTATGAACTGTTCCATCCGCTCGTGAGTCGTGGGGACAAGAAGCAGCCATGCAATCGGCCCGTTCTCATCGGATGCCTCGCCGAGCGTGGCCGGATGGATGCTCCTGAGCCTCTCCATAACGTTCTCATCGACGGCAATCTGGTCCGGATCATTCTTCGCTTCGAAGAATTGCTCCGCGAGCGCTATCATTCGTTCCAGATTGGTCATCGCTCCCGCCTAACTCCAGATCCCTGGTATCGTCTCTTTGCAGTACCCGCACTTTCCGTCCTTGATTTCGTTCGAGAGGACTGCAAACCCGCGACGCTCGACGATACGTTTGCCGCATGTGTGACACGAGGTGTCCTCGGCGGCGTGTCCAGGAACATTCCCGACGTACACGTACCGCACCCCGGCCGTCCGGGCAATTTCTGCAGCCCGATCGAGCGTGGCGACGGGAGTCGCGGGCAGCTGCGTGAGCTTGTACAGCGGCGTGAATCGGCTGAAGTGGATCGGGCAGTCGCGGAGTCCATTGTCGCAGAGCCAATCGCACATCCTCCGGATCATATCAAGATTGTCGGTCCAGGTCGGGATGACGAGGTTTGTGATCTCCAGCCAGACTCCCTCTTCCTTGAGTATCTTCAGGGTCCTCAGAACCGGTTCGAGCTTTGCCCCGTTGAGTTCCCGGTACACTTTGTCGTCGAACGACTTCAGGTCGATGTTCGCGGCGTCGAGCACCGAGCAGAGTTTCCGGAGGGGTTTCTCGTTGATATACCCGCTCGACTTCAGGACATTCCGGACTCCCCGTCTGCGTGCTGACGTGGCCGTGTCAAACGCGTATTCGTAGAACGTCGTCGGCTCGGAATAGGTGTAGGCGATCGACGCGCACCGACCGCTCATGCACTCCTCGACCACGCGGTCGGGCATCATATCGACATTGCGTGACTCCCTCGGGCTCACCTGCGAGATCTCCCAGTTCTGGCAGTTCAGGCACCGCAGATTGCAGCCGGCTGCTGCAATGGAGAACGCCCGGGTCGACGGCAGGAAGTGGAAGAAAGGTTTCTTTTCTATAGGATCAATATGGACGGCGCACGGATTCCCGTAGGCGATCGAATAGAGCTTTCCCTCGTAGCTCAGTCGGTTGCGACAGATGCCCAGCTGATCGTGCTTGAGAACGCAGCCGTGGGGACATTTCAAACACCGTACCGCATCACCCGTCGTCTCATAGAACATTGCCTCCCTGGTCCAACGGTCCGGCCCCTCGCTTTCCATCGAGAGGAATGCGGCGGCCTTGGCGGAGCCCGGCCATGATCGCGCCACGCTGACGCCCAGAGCGCATCCCCCGACGCCGAGACAACACAGCCGCATAAATTCACGCTTGGTCAGGATCCGCGTATCGGTGCCGTGTGCATCCATGTGACGCTCCTTCGCAACGCATTCGTGTCGCCGCCCTGGCCAGATCGCCCGGACGGGAGCCTTGAAGAGATCCTCGATGGGTCAACGGCGTCTGCTTGCGGCCATGCAGACGAGCGCCGCAGAAGCAGAGGCCGCTCCCAGCAGTCTGCCCACAGTGCCGACACCGAACAGAGGAATTGCATACACGCTGATCATCAGGGCACCGAGAGCGGACCCGGCCAGATCGAGTCCGTACAGCTCCGACGCCGTCGAGCCCGCGGTTCCCCCGCGGACGGACGACGCAATCGCGAACTCCACGCCAAAAAGGACGGCGAGGGAGAACGCAAGGGATGAAAACAGGATCTGCACCGCCACCCCGGACGCGTGCGTTTTCAGCAGCACCTCGAAGAGGGATGGCAGAAGGATGCACACGGCTGCCACGCCGAGCTGGATTCCAGCAAACATCCGCATGCCAGCCCGAGGCAGAAAACGGCGCGCGGCCCATGAGCCCGCGGCCAGCCCGGCCATGAAAGCGGTGATCACGACGCCGGTCATGTAGTACAGAGACCCGGAGAGGATCTGGACGACAAGAAGGAGCAGAATCTCCAGGGAGACTCCGACGAACCCGCCCACGAAGATGCCCATGCCCACCGCGCTGAATCGCCAGACGAGCATAACAATCGCCCCCACGACGAGCAGCATCCACACTTCGGGAACCGCTCCGAAATAGCTCAGCCAGTAATCGAGCTGACGGTAGTAGCTGATCGGTTCGAGGTCGGTGTTGACGGGAGCTCCGGCGGCGAACGTGCGCATGATCTCGGCGCTCCGCTGTTCGAGCATCCGGTCGTCCAGATAGTAGCGGTTGACGTACGTCGTTGTCACGCCACGTGCTTCAACAAGCCGCCCGATGTGAATGTCCAGCGGCCCGTCCGAGGCGAGAAAATAGTTGCGCGAGCCCGGGACCACAAGGACGTTGGCAAAGGCCTGTCGCAGCGTCGCATGCAGGATGGAGCTCGAGCTCCTCGCCTCAGGTCCCTGGTATTCCGCGCCGGGGAAGAGGCTGGTGGAGACGACCGCGCCGCCGGTGAGCACGCGCTTCAGTTCCCGGAAGAATTCCACGGTGTAGAACCTGTTCAGCTGAATCGTCTCCGGGTCCGGGAGATTGATCAGCGCGACGTCGTACCTCTGCGAGGTCGTGCGGACATGCTTGCGCCCGTCGTCGGTGACGACGTTGATCCGCGGATCGACGAGCGCGTTTGTGAATTCCCGGCCAATCCGGAGTATCCAGGGATTCATCTCCGCGTAGTCGAGTCGCTCCACGCCGTACTTGAGCACCTCGACGGTCGTTCCCGCGATCCCGCCTCCGATCAGGAGGACATTCCGCGGGGCCGCGTGCTGGGCCATCGCGTAGTGAACGTTCTCTTCGTTTGCCGTGACATCGTCTGTGGAGAACATCAGGACGCCGTTCTCGAAGAGGCTGAGCTGCCCTTCCTGCCGGGTCACGGTCAGGTTTCCGTACGGTGTGTCCCTGAAGAATGCGATGGTCTGCCCGGGAAAGAGGAATCGCCTGGTCGCAAGGTCGAGATGCCCCCACACCATCAGGGCGACTCCTGCTACAAGGCAGCATGCCGCGATCACCGAGACGGAGCGCGCGCGGGTTCTGACGGCGAGCACATATGACAGGCATGCGTTGAGGACGAGCAGCAGCGAGAGTGCCTGAAAGGTCTCGAGACGGGGGAGCAGAAGGAGAGAGAAGAGCAGTCCCGCTGAGGCGCTTCCGAGCGATTCCCAGAAATAGGCGGATGCCGCGGGATTGCGCTCGCTCCGCGCAGCGAGGGCGCTCGTGAACAGGGCAAACAAGAGTCCGGAAAGCACGCAGAAGGGGGCGAGGACGACGCCTGCCGCAGCGAACGCCTGCACGATCGGGATCATGCTCCCGGGGGTGAACACCAGATTGCGGAGGAAGCGAACAAGGAAGACCGTGAGCAGCGGCGCGATCCCGATCGCGAGCAGTGCAGAGGGAACTGCGCTCCCCCGGGTCGCCCAACGGTGTGCCGTCCTTCCCAGCAGCGCGCCCGCTCCGGTCAGGATCATCCAGCAGGCAAGGACGATCCCGATGACCAGTTCGTTCCCGTGGAAAATCGAGAGGAACTCCCGGAGGATGATGATCTGCCCTGCGACCGACGTGCCGCCGAGCGCCATCAAGGCCGCTGCGATGCCTCTTGCGGAAAGGGCCGGTTTCATTTCAGGGTGAGGTGGAGAGCTCCTTCTCACTGAAAACGAGAGCCTCGTAGACATAGAGGTCGGCATCTTTCCAACCATCCCAGCCGATTCCGGCCTTGTCCCGCGCGCAATGTCCGAGGAACTCCTCCCTCGTCCAGCCGGTCTCGGTCGCCACCTGCGGCAGGAATGTCCCCGAGCGCATCCCCTTGCGAATGTAGATGCCGTGTTTTCCGAGCTGAACTTCTTCGATGGACGCGATCTTTCTCATCGGAGTGAGGACCGAGATCTCGATACCAAGGTCGCGAAGTTCCCCCGGCACGACGGGGTCGAACCTGCCGTCCTGCGTGGCGGAAGCGATCGCCATCTGCTGCACGGCTTTGTAGAGCGGGTCCGGCGTATCGAAACGGCCGATGCATCCGCGCAGGGCTTCATGCTTTGTGAGCGTGACAAACGCGCCGCACGGGGTTGTGAGGGGTGTGCTGAGGTCGGCCTGGTCAACGGTTGGGACCGAGCCATCGGTGACGTATGCTTCCACCGTGCGACGTGCGAGCGCGAGCAGCGTGGCCTTCTCTTTGTTGTTGAGCGTGAACGAAGCCCGTTCCGGCATGTCCTGACGCGCAACGCTGATCGCGTAGTAACCAACGACGTTCTTCCTGTTCGCCGGCTGGGCATCGCCCGAGTTTTTGTACTGGATGGCGTGATAGGAGAGATCCTTCTCGGACGCCGTCATATACATGAGCGTCAGCACGCTGGACCAGCCACACAGGCTTGTTGCCAGGCCGGGTGTTCCCGACTCTTCATTCTGCCGGAGGACCCGTATCAACGCATCCGGGGAGTTCGAGACGATCGCATCAGCAGTGGCTCCGTCGACGCTGACAGCCGCGTCGTAGGCCGGGTAGTGCGAAAAGTCGGAACTGACGACGAACAGATTCTTCTCCGTGAGGTAAGGTCGGAGCACGCCGGCGATTCGCCGGCAGGTTTCGGGTTCGTTCGCCCCGAGGAGGATCGGAACGATCTGGAACGGCTGTCTCAGGCGGGCTTGCAGGAACGGAAGCTGGACTTCGAGGCTGTGCTCCGGTATGTGCACATCCGTCCGGCTTGAGAACAGTTTCTCTTTCGCAATGAGCGCTTCTCCAAGCTTTCGGTTCACTGTGACCGTGCCGAGAGGCGTGACGAAATCGCCGGCACAGTAGACCGACGCACCCTCGAATCCCACGTGATGGCTCGAACCGATGAGAAACACATTGTCGAACTTCCTGCCGGGGTCGAGCTGATTGAACCCGGATGCCGCAACCGTTCCGGAATAGACGTATCCGGCGTGAGGGACGATGAGCGCGGCGACGTGCGACGGATCCCTGGCGGGGACCGCCCTCGAGAACAGATCGTCGAGAGTCCGCTTCAGCTCTTCCGGGTTGCCGGGGTAGAACTGTCCGGCTACGGCCGGTTGCCGGTCAACCTGTTGTTGCTCCGATCTGCAGGCACCGACGAAGAGGAGAAGCGGAAGGAGGATGAGCATTCGTCTGCAGATGACCATGGCTGCACCCCCGGAGGTAAGGTGGAGAAGCACCGCTGCCCAGACGCAGAAGAAATCTATCGGAAGGGCGGCGCAAAGTCAAACTGAAGTCACTTCTCGCAACGGAGCGTCACGATTCCGTAGGCGGGCAGCTTGAGTTGATCGCCGGCCACGACATCGTTCGTCTCGGCAGGTGAGCTGAGGTAGACTTTGGTCGGGACGAACCGTTTCCACAACACGGAGAACGATTGCTCCGCCGCGCTGGCGTTGAACAGCCGGACCATCATAGCCTTGCCGTCCGCGCTCGGCATGAGCGACGTGACGACGATAGAGGGCGCGGAAGGGGCAAGGAGAGTCCCCGCCGGCGAGGTGGCGTCGGATCCGGTACGCGCGATCAACGGCTGGCTCGACTCGACCCCCCGCCTGTAGGCATCAACAGGGTTGAACCCGGTGTGCGGAGTGACCGTGTAGTGTGTCGTCGCGGTCCCCTCCTGATCGGCGGTGTAGTTCGTGTGCCAGTAGTTGTTCATCGCGTACGAGTAGAACGTTGTCCCCTCGGGGATGGCGGTCCGCCACGCGCGATACCCCTTCACCGCAGGGCGTTCGTCGGTCATGGCCCCGATCTCCACGAGCGGGGACTCGACGGTCGTCCAGGTCACGCCGTACTCCTTGTTCGACAGGTCCAGCCAGCGGCCGCTGGAGAGATAGTCCTTGCAGGAGCCGGGAAGCTGGTCGAGCGTCGGCCTCAGGACTCCCCACCCGGCGTCGAGATGGAACTCACCCCCGGGCACGTGGAACGGAAATGCGAAATGCACGGACTCCTTCTCGCGGACCTTCGGCCTCTCGAGCGTGTTGCGGATGTCAATGCGTCCCACCCCCTCGACGATGCGGACCTCCGTTGCCAGGGCCGTGCAACCCGGCGCGTTCATGACGATGCGCACGACGCCGACCACCGGTCCCTGCTCGACAATTTCGATGCGAGCTACGCTGCCCGGCTTCGCGTCGGCCGGGTTCCTGCCCAGGACATAGAGATACTGATTGACGCCCGGAGCGTTCGGCTCGACGAACTCCCGCCCGCCGGCTGTTGTGATGCTGCGGATGGTTCCGGTGAGGGTGTCGAAGGCCACGGTGAGTAGGGAGTTCGATATGCCCGAAGGGCCGACCCTCACGCTTCCAGAGGGCTCTGCAATGCCCGCCTTGACAAAGTACCTCCGTGCGCCGAGCGGGGGAACCTCGCGTGCGACAAATGCAAGTTCACCGGTCGACAGGCGCTGGGAGGGCGCTATGGCTCCGTCCTGGTCGAACACCAGATCTCCGGCGATGCTCTGGCCAGGTGCAAGCACCACCAGATCAGTCCGGGGCCAGGAAGCAGTGTTGACCACTTCTACGGATCTTCCCGCGGCGTCCGACGGGAGCGCGTCCGCCATCAACTGCAGCGATTGGCGCTCGAGGTTGAGAGCGTACGCCTGTTTCACTTTCCACTGGGCTACGGCGAATGGATCTTCGGGGTCACTCACGCTGTTCCATGCACCCCACGTGTGCTCGTCGAAGAGGTGCACGTTGCGCCAGGCTTCGTCGAACCTGCCGCGGGGGACGGCCGTGCCGCCGATAATGCACGTGAGCGCCTCGGCCTGGACGAGCCGCTCGGAGCACCTGCGGGCCAGGCCGAGCTCGCGCAGTGTCGAGAGTGCGCCATCTTCCCAGTACGGCGTAATGTCGCCGGCATAGGAGGGGAGTGTCTTTCCCCACCGACGCTCGAACTCGTGGAACATCTGCGAGGCGGTTGCGAGGACGATTCTCGGCGACTCGTACTGTGTGTTCCAGGCTTCTACGAAATCGGGAAGCTCGGGATCTGTGGGTCCATTGTCGGCATTGACGGTGTACCGCACCTGCACCATATCGTAGGGGTACGAGCGCTCTTCCAGCTCGCGCATGTAGTCGAACAGCCTGGGGGCGATGCCCGGCCCGACCTTGCCGGCGATCCACCCGTGAAACCAGGAGTACCCCCGGCCCGCAGTCCAGAACAGGACCTTCTCCTGGCCCGACGGCGACACCCAGTAGAACGGGCGGTCGCCCCAGGTCCGGTTGAAGTGGCCGACCCGGTCTCCGCCGTCGGGCAGGGACGGGGCGTAATTCGGTCCGCTGGAGAAGTACTTGATCCCTCCCTGTGCAAGCGCAGTCACGGTGGCCCAGGTGTATCCGGGAATGTCGGAGATCATCGCATCGTCGATCGTGAGCCCGTACTCGCGTTCGAGCTGCCGCGCGAAATCCGTGACCCGCAGCAACTCCTCAGGCCGGCAGATGCCCGTGAGCTGGTTGGAGTACAGCGCGTTCAACCCGATACCACCCTGTCGCACAGCGTCGAGGAATTCGGTACGCTCCGCCTCGGTGCATGTGGCCAGGAACCGGTCGACCGCCCACATGATCTCCGTGTTCCATTTGAATCGCGCCTCGGGCGGGTAGCCGGCCGTTTGCCTGACGAGGCGGATTGCATCGCGAATGTTTTTCAGCTGCTTTCTCTCGACATCTGCCTGGAGGTCGGAATATCCGATGTCGTTGTGCGAATGAGGGAGCATCCAGAGCTCACGCAGCGTGACGGGGCGGAGCGTGGCAACCTCTGTTCGCCTCGTTCCGTTGGGGCGCACGATCGTGAGCGTCACCGGCGTCTCCTTGTCGACGGCCTTGACCGGGACCTGGATCCGGTTGAGGCCGAGGGTCACCCGCGCTTTCACCGGAGCCTGCCCTGGTGCGGTGATCTCCACGCCGTATTCCAGCTCCTTCGACTCGATCATGACGTCCACGAGCTGCAAGCTCCCGGCCGGAGATTTGAGAAGGGCCGGCTGCGCCTGTACGCTGATCGAATCCCGCAACGGGTACGTAAACGCCATGTACCAATCGCGTCTGCCGGCAGCTTCACCAACGACGCTGATCGTGAGCGGCCGGCCTTGTGGGACATCGCTGACCGGCACCGACAGGTACATGTAGCCGAACAGGTCGTGAACCGGGTCCAGCCGCTTCGCGTCGAAGGCGAGGGTCGCTCCGTGTTCTCCTTTCACCGACCAGCTCCAGATGCGTCTCTCCTTGTCGGTCGTGAAGGTGAACCATCGCTTGCCATTGATCGAGAGATGGAACCGACCGTCTGCCGCACTCGAACCGGTGGAGTGCCCGGCAAGCCAGGCGAATGTGACCTGTGCTCCGGACGGTTTCTCGGGGACCGGGTCTGTCTGCCACGAAATGGGGTTATTCCCGTCGAGACACCGGGTCAGCAGCGCTTCCGTGGCATACGGATGAGAAGAGCCGTATACGATATGTTCACCGGCAAGCTCTTTTGCGAACCCGTTTAGAAGGGGCGTACCAGGAGGCGGCTGCGACGCTTTCTGGGCGATCGAGAGGCACCAGGGGCCAAGGATGAGAACGGTGACAAGCAGCAATTGGGCACGGTGCATGAGCTCTCCGGTGTGGGGACGAAGAATAGTCTCAATGAATGAATTCCCACGGAACGGAGCAAGCAGAAACGCTGCCCGAGACCGCTGCCCCGGAACCGCCGTCGTGGAATCGCTGCCGGTGGGCAGAGTTGTGAATGCAGTCTCCCCGGCGTATATTCAGGCATCGCCCTCCCGGAGAGAACACCGCACACGATGAACACGACTCGTCAGTTCGACCTTCTCCGCAAACCGCGACCCGACCCCAGGATATACCACCAACTCACTTCCGCAGACGCAGGCTGGGAATCGCTCAATTTTTGTGCCGTGCGACTCAAGTCAGGAGAAGAGTTTGATCACTCCACATGCGACAACGAGTGCGTCCTCGTCGTCCTCGGGGGGACATGTACCGTTTCGTCCTCGCGCGGCACCTGGAAGAGCATCGGACGCAGACCCGATGTCTTTTCCGGCATGCCGTACGGTCTGTATCTCCCAAGGAACACCGATGTAAGAGTTTCCGTGGAGGCGACGGGGGTGGACTTCGCCCTCGGGTGGTGCCCTGCGGACAAGGATTTTCCCGCCCGGCTTGTCACGCCGGACCAGATCACCGTTGAACTCAGGGGAGGGGGCAACGCGTCACGGCAGATCAACAGCATCATTCCCCCTTCGAGCCCGGGGCAGCGCATGATGGCCGTCGAGGTCTACACGCCACCGGGAAACTGGAGCTCGTATCCGCCACACAAACACGATCACCACCGGGTCGATGGAAGCGGCGCGTTGCTGGAAGCGGACCTTGAAGAGGTCTACTTTTATAAGATAGATCGTCCGGAGGGGTTTGCGATCCAGAGGATCTACACGGACGACAGGACACTCGACCGAACGATTGTTGCCACGAACGATGACCTGGTGCTGATACCGCGCGGATACCACCCCGTGGCTGCCGCACCTGGATACACAGTATACTACCTGAATTTCCTCGCCGGCAGCGTAAAATCGCTCGCCTCCACTGATGATCCCGCCTACGCCTGGGTAAAGCAAGCGTGGCCTCCGCTCGATCCGCGCGTCCCGCTCGTGAGCCTTTCCGCGGAGCCCCGATGAAATCGAAGATGCAATTGACGACGGACGCCGGGACAGAATTCTGGAACGACTCCTGTAGCGTCCGCGAACTGACCGAAGCCGTGGCGGAAAGCGCGGTCGGTGCCACGTCCAACCCCGTCATCGTGAACACGGTGGTCCGCCAGGAACCCGAGCAGTGGCTGGAGCCGCTCGACGGGATTATACGCGACGATCCCACCGGCACGGAAGACGACATCGCCTGGAGGCTCATTGAGGTTGTAGGCGCCCGTGGGGCGCAGATCCTGCTGCCTGCATACCGACGGTTCGAGGGGAGGCGCGGACGGCTGTCTTTGCAGGTCAATCCGAAGTACTACCGCGACCCTGACCGTATGCTCGAGCATGCAAAACGGCTCGCATCGCTTGCCCCGAATATCGCGGTGAAGCTTCCATGCACTGACGCAGGCCTGCATGCGGTGGAAGAGGCGACGGCCGCCGGGATCTGCGTCAACGTCACAGTCTCATTCAGCGTGCCCCAGGCGATTGCCGCAGCGGAGAGCATCGAGCGCGGTCTGGCGCGGCTCGCAAACGCGGCAGCCGGATTCACACCGTTTGTGACAATCATGGTGGGGAGACTGGACGACCAGTTGAAGCGCGTAGCGGCGTCGGAAGGGATCGCGGTCGATCCCGACATGCTCGAATGGGGAGGCGTCGCGGTCTTCAAGAAGGCCTACGGAATTTTCCGTTCAAGGGGCTACAGGGCCAAGATTCTCTCCGCCGCGTACCGAAACCATATGCACTGGTCGGAGTTCGTCGGCGGAGACGTCATCCTGTCGATGCCGTACGAGTGGTGGATGAAGTTCAACGCGAGCAATGTCGAGGTCCGGCGCCGCATCGACGACCCGGTCGACGCTGCCATCGTCAACACGCTATACGCGAAGTTCCCTGATTTCAGGGCCGCGTACGACGAGGGAGGTCTCGCGAGGACAGACTTCATCCGCTTCGGCGCGACAGTCCACACGCTCCATCAGTTTCTCGGCGGATATCAGAGTCTGCTCGAATTCGTGAGAGCACGCATGATTCCGTAGTTCTTTTCTCACCATCCCGGGCTTGATCAATGAAAACGGCACGACTGACGGTCGGACAGGCGCTCGTTCGGTTTCTCAAGAATCAATACGTCGAGCGGGACGGCACAGAGCATCAGTTCTTCGCGGGATGCCTGGGCATCTTCGGCCACGGGATCGTTGCAGGTGTGGGCGAAGGACTCCAGGAACATCCCGATTTCCGGTATTACCAGGTCCGTAACGAGCAGGCTGCGGTCCACGTCGCCGCGGGATTTGCGAAGATGAGCAACCGTCTCCGGACGATGGCGTGCCTTTCCTCGATCGGCCCAGGCGCCACGAACATGGTGACCGGTGCGGCGGGGGCAACGATCAATCGCCTGCCGGTTCTCCTGCTGCCGGGGGATGTCTTCGCACGGCGGAATGTCGCACCGGTACTCCAGCAGGTGGAGTCGCCCGGGTCTCAGGACATGTCGGTGAACGATTGCTTCAAGCCGGTCTCGCGCTACTGGGACAGGATCAACCGCGCGGATCAGCTCGTCCTGTCGCTTCCCGAAGCGATGCGTGTCCTTACGTCCCCCGCCGAGACCGGCGCGGTGACGCTGTCGCTGCCGCAGGATGTGCAGACCGAGTCGTTCCCGTTTCCTGTTGAATTCCTCGAGAAGCGCGTGTGGCATATTGCCCGCCAGCGACCCGACCGGTCGCTCCTCCAGCTTGCTGTCGGTCAACTTCGCGGAGCCAGGCGGCCGCTCATCATCGTCGGGGGCGGCGTGCAGTACAGCGACGCTGCCGGCGAGGTACGCGCGTTCGCGGAACAGACCGGAATCCCGGTCGCCGAAACCCAGGCGGGCAAGGGATCGCTTCCGTACGACCATCCCCTTCTCCTTGGGGCTATCGGGGTCACCGGCACGCCGGGAGCGATCGTCATGGCGGGGGAAGCCGACCTGATCATCGGCATTGGCACCCGGTACAGTGACTTCACCACGGCTTCGAAGACCGCGTTTCAGAACCCGAAGGTGGGGTTCATCAATATCAACGTGGCCGAGTTCGACGCATTCAAACACGCCGCGGTGCCGCTGCAGGGTGACGCGAAGGTTACCGTGCAGGAGTTGCAGGCCGCGATTGGCGACTTCGCCGTTGCAGCGGACTATCGTGCCCGTGCGATCGCGTTCAATGCCGATTGGGACAAGGAGGTGGCCCGGATCTATCAACCCACGAAACGCCGGCCCATGGCGCAGGGCGAGGTGATCGGCATCGTCAACCAGGTTTCCCGCTCCGGTGACGTCGTCGTGGGTGCGGCTGGTAGCCTTCCCGGCGATCTCCACAAGCTCTGGCGAACCCGCAACGCGAAGGGGTACCACCTCGAGTATGGCTACTCCTGCATGGGGTACGAAATCGCCGGAGGGCTTGGCGTCAAAATGGCCGCCCCTGACAGGGAGGTCTTCGTCATGCTCGGCGATGGGTCGTACCTGATGATGGCTCAGGAGATCGTGACCTCCATCCAGGAAGGGTACAAGCTGACGATTGTCCTCCTCGACAATCACGGCTTCGCGAGCATTGGAGGGCTGTCGGAATCGATCGGGAGCGGCGGGTTCGGAACGGATTATCGGTACAGAAATCGCAAGACCGGCCAGCTCGACGGGAAAGTCCTGCCGATCGACTTCGTCGAAAACGCCCGCAGCCTTGGCGCACATGCGGTGCGGTGTACCGACCGGCGATCGCTGCTCGAGGGATTGAAAGAGGCGAAGCGGCAGCGGCGTACGACAGTCGTTGTCGTGGAGACGGACAAGAACGTGCGCGTCCCGGGATATGAGTCGTGGTGGGATGTCCCGGTCTCCGAAGTCTCGAGGCTCGAATCGGTCCGGAAGGCCTTCACGACGTACAGCAAAAAGAAATCCGACGAACGCTTTTTCTTTCCCCAGTAGCTTCGCATCACACGGAGGCGCCGCCATGGAACAGATCCGCGTGGTCCCCAACTATGTCCGGGGCGAGTTCTCCGCGAGCACAGCCCCGCGCGTTGCGGAGGTCGTCGACCCCGCGACGGCGGCCGTTCTTGCACGCGTGCCACTGTCTTCGGCGGCCGATGTCGACTCGGCCGCGGCGTCGGCCTATGCAGCCTTCCCTGCATGGCGTGACACGCCGGCTGTGGACCGCGTACAGTACCTGTTCAGGTTGAAGTCCTTCCTTCACGACGAGTTCGAGGATCTGGCGCGGACGATCACGCTCGAATGCGGGAAGACCCTCGGCGAATCCAGGGCGGAGCTGCAGCGCGCCATCGAGAACGTGGAAGTCGCCTGCGGGATTCCCGCGCTGATGCAGGGGACCTTCTCCGAGAATATTGCGCGCGGGATCGACGAGATCATGATCCGCCAGCCGCTCGGCGTCGGCGCATGCATTTCGCCGTTCAACTTTCCCGCGATGATTCCGTTCTGGTTCTTCCCGTACGCGATCGCCTGCGGGAACACGTACATCGTCAAGCCCTCCGAGCGCGTGCCGTTAACGATGGAGAAGGTCTTTCGGCTGATTCATCGCCTTGGTTTGCCGCCCGGTGTGCTGAATATGGTGCAGGGGGGGAAGGAGACCGTTGAAGCGATTCTCGACCATCCCCGTATCCGCGCCATCAGTTTCGTGGGGTCGACGCCAGTCGCCCGGGCGATCTATGCGCGGGCCGCGGCACACGGGAAGCGCGTCCAGGCGCAGGGAGGCGCCAAGAATCCCGTCGTCGTGCTCCCCGATGCTGACATGGCGATGGCCACCCGGATCGTGGCGGACAGCGCCTTCGGGTGCGCCGGGCAACGCTGCCTTGCCGCGTCCCTGGCCATCACCGTTGGAGAGGCCCGGCGGACATTTGAGGAAGCGATCGCCGATGCCGCAGCGTCGCGCAAGACCGGGAACGGACTCGACGAGTCAGTCGAAATGGGGCCGGTCATATCCTCCGCCAGCCGGGAGCGGATCGAAGCCATGATTCAAGCGGCGTCACGCGAGGGAGGAACGGTCCGCGTTGACGGCCGGACTGCCTCCATCCCCGGACATCAGCACGGATTCTTCGTTCGCCCGACAGTGGTCGACAACGTTCCACGTTCGGGAGACGTCTTCCGGACGGAAATCTTTGGCCCGGTGCTCGGCCTGTTGCATGCAGAGTCGGTGGACGACGCAATCGGCATCGTCAACAGCGGATCGTACGGCAACATGGCCTGCCTCTTCACCGGAAGCGGGGTGGCCGCGCGGACATTCCGGAACAGCGTTGACTGCGGCAATGTCGGGATCAACGTCGGGGTCGCCGCGCCCATGGCGTTCTTTCCGTTCAGCGGATGGCGCGAGAGCTTCTTCGGCGATCTGCACGCGCAGGGGCAGCACGCGGTGGAGTTCTTCACGCAGACGAAAGTTGTCGTGGAACGCTGGCCCGGTGAGTGGTCGCGGAAGTTCTGACGCGCATTTTTCGCCGTCTCGCGAAATCCGCCGATGCACGACGTTCATCCATAGGCTGTCCCCCTCACAGACGCACACAACCACATCGGCAGATACCCGACCATGAACATTGCCAACGCTCCCTGTTCCTGGGGAGTCCTTGAGTTTGACCTGGAAGGCGACGTTGCCGCGTACGGCAAGGTCCTCGATGAAATGAGGGAGACCGGGTACGCCGCGACCGAACTGGGCGATTGGGGATTCATGCCCACGACGCCCGAACAGTTGCGTCCGGAACTCGCAACGCGCGGTCTTGCGCTCCTCGGAGCCTTCGTCCCTGTTGCGTTTGCGGACGCGTCGAGCCATCCAGGTGGAGTGGCGACGGCGCTCCGCACTGCCCGCCTTCTCGCCGGGACGGCGGGCACGGAGCCGTTCATCGTGCTCGCCGACGACAATGGGAAGAACCCGGCGCGCACGAAGAACGCCGGTCGGATTCGTCCGGAACACGGCCTCAGCGAGAACCTGTGGCGCACGTTCGCGGAGGGCGTCACGCTCATCGCCCGCGCGGTGCTGGACGAGACAGGGCTCAGGACTGTGTTCCATCACCACTGCGCGGGATTCGTGGAGACGCCTGTGGAAATCGACCGGTTGCTCGCGCTTACCGATCCCCGGCTCGTGGGCCTCTGCCTGGACACCGGTCACTGCGCGTTCGGAGGCGGGGATCCTGTCTCGGCGATCAGGACGTACGGCAGGCGGATCTGGCACATGCATTTCAAAGATTGTGATCCGCGAGTCGCAGACGAGTCGCGGAAGAACGGGTGGGACTATTTTGGATCGGTGCGCAAGGGGATCTTCTGCGAACTCGGGAAGGGGGCGGTGGATTTTCCCGGCGTGTTGTCCGCACTTCGGGAGATCGGCTTCGACGACTGGGCAGTGGTCGAGCAGGACGTCCTTCCCGGCATGGGAAGCCCGCGCGAGTGCGCGCGGCGGAATCGGGCATACCTACGAACACTCGGACTCTGACACATGAACTCAACTCTTCGCGTCGGCGTTATCGGGGCCGGCCGCATCGGCATCCTCCACTGCGAAAATCTTGCGACACGGATCCCCGGGGCGGCCGTGACGGCGCTAGCTGAACCCGACCACGAACGACTCCGCGCCACCGCTGCTCGCTTCGCCATACAGACGGCGGAAACCGACTACCGGAAGATCCTGAAGGATCCCGCCATCGACGCTGTGGCCATCTGCTCGCCCACCGACCTCCACACACAGATGGTGCGCGACGCTGCTGCCGCGGGAAAGCACATCTTCTGCGAAAAGCCCATCGACCTCTCCCTCGACCGGATCCGCGAGACGCTCGTCGCGGTGGAGCGGTCGGGCGTAGCGCTGATGGTTGGATTCAACAGACGGTTTGATGCCAACTTCATGAAGGTCAGGGAGCTCGTCCGCGCGGGCAAAGTCGGATCCGTCCATATCGTCCGGATCACCAGTCGAGATCCCGGGCCGCCGCCGGCGTCCTATATCGCAGTGTCGGGCGGGCTCTTCCTCGACATGGCGATTCACGATTTCGACATGGCGCGCTACCTGGCGGGTGACGAGATCGAAGAGGTCTATGCGCGCGGCGAGGTTCTCGTGGATCCGATGTTCCGCGAGGCTGGGGACATCGATACCGCGGTGACGACGCTACGCTTCAGAGGGGGAGCGATCGGAACCATCGACAACAGCCGGAAAGCCGTGTATGGGTACGACCAGCGGGTCGAGGTCTTCGGATCGGAAGGGATGGCGACAGTCGCAAACAACAGTCCTGACACGCACAGTCTCAGCGATCGGTCCGGCACCCATGCATCGCTCCCGCTCCATTTCTTCATGGACCGCTACGTGGAATCGTATCGGACCGAGATGATCGCGTTCGTCGAGGCCGTCAGGAACGGGACCGAGCCGCCGGTGGGGGGGATGGACGGCCTGCTTTCGGTCGCGATCGGCCTCGCCGCGAAGAGGTCTGTCGCCGAAAATCGTCCCGTCCGGGTTGCAGAGCTGCTGTGATCCCTACGGGACATACCGGGGACGGGACCCCTGCAGGGCCTGGCGGAGTCCAGCGTCCCGGGCCGGTCCTGACCATGGATGGCATCCGCAAGACTTTTCCTGGGGTCGTCGCGCTCGACGGCGTGCATCTGGATGTCCGCCGCGGCGAAGTCCATGTCCTGCTGGGAGAGAACGGCGCCGGCAAGTCCACGCTGATGAAGATCCTCGGCGGTGCGCTGAGGAAAGAACAGGGGTCGATTATCCTGGAGGGTGAGCGGGTCGCCATCGACGATCCTCGCCAGGCCCAGGAACTTGGCGTCGCGATCATCTATCAAGAGCTTCACCTCGTTCCGCATCTCAGTGTCGGCGAGAATATCCTCCTGGGCCGGGAGCCTGTCCGGCCGACGGGACTCATCGATCAGGCCCGCCTCCTCCGCGAGGCGCAGGCAATCCTGGATAGCCTGCACACCGGCCTCGACGCCCGCACGACTGTCCGTTCCCTCAGCGTTGCACATCAGCAGGTGGTGGAAATCGTCCGCGCCATCTCTCTGAACGCGCGGCTCCTGGTCATGGACGAGCCAACCTCGGCGCTGACGGAGAGCGAGATCCGAACGCTGTTTGACACCATCCGGAGGCTGAAGCAGTCGGGCGTCTCCGTCATTTATAGCTCTCATCGCCTCGAGGAGATCTTCGAAATCGGAGACAGGGTGACGGTGTTGCTGGATGGCAGGAACGTGGGCACGTACGATCTGGACAAGGTCACGCGTCCCGAACTCGTCCGCCTGATGGCCAACCGTGAGATCAAGGAACATTTCCCGCGCGTCAGCGTTCCCCGCGGTGAAGAGGTTCTGAGGGTCAGCCACCTTTCGCGCGAAGGCGTCCTCCATGACATCAGCTTTGCGCTGCATCGCGGTGAGATTCTGGGCATAGCCGGCGTTGTCGGGTCAGGCCGCACCGAGCTCGCGCGAGCCGTGTTCGGGCTGGACCGTCCGGTATCCGGCGAGATCCGGATCAGAGGCGCGCGTGCGGGACGCATGACTCCGGCGCGGGCAATCCGCACCGGCATCGGGTTCCTGACCGAGGACCGCAAATCCCAGGGGTTGATTCTCAAGCTTTCCGTGAGGGAAAATATCGTCCTGGCTTCGCTCGACCGGATGTCCACCCTGGGAGTGGTCCGTACCGGGGAAGAAGAAGCCGCAGCGAGCAGGTTCGTCGAGGAGCTGCGCATCAGGACCCCCGGCATCGGGCAACGGGTGATGGCATTAAGCGGCGGAAACCAGCAGAAAGTCCTGCTCAGCCGCTGGCTCTGTTCGAAAGCGGAGATCTTCATATTCGACGAACCGACGCGAGGTATCGACGTGGGGTCGAAGGTCGAGATCTACCGCCTGATGAACACGCTCACCAGACAGGGTGCGGGCATCCTGATGATTTCGTCCGACCTCCCGGAAATCCTCGGCATGAGCGACCGCATCCTCGTGATGCGCAGCGGTGCCGTGGTGGCGGAGATCGAGGCTGCGAACGCGACGCAGGAGTCAATCCTGAGTCACGCGCTACTCCACCAGGAGTCTGCAGTATGATTCAGGGGACCAGATTCCGGCTGCGGGGCCGGCAATTCGGCACGCTCATCGGGCTCATCGGTCTCTCGGTCGTGTTGACCATTTTGACGCCGTATTTCTTGACAGTCTCAAATCTCGTCAACGTGGTCCAGCAGAGCGCGATCATCGCCATCGTGGCGGCCGGGATGACGTTTGTGATCATCAGCGGCGGAATCGATCTCTCCGTCGGCTCGATCGTGGCGCTGTGCGGGCTGGTCGTCGCCGACCTTCTCCACGCAGGGTGGCCCGTTCCGGCGGCGATCGGGGGTGGACTGCTGGTCGGTTTGCTGGGAGGGGTGATCAACGGCATCCTCGTCACCTTCGGGAAGCTTCCTCCGTTCATCGCGACCCTCGGGACGATGAGTGCGGGGCGAGGGCTCGCGCTGATGTACACCGGAGGCGCGCCGATCTCCGGGTTCGAGAGCAGCTTTCGCGTACTGGCCACCGGCGCACCCCTCGGCATCCCTGCGCCGGTGCTCGTCATGCTTGCGGTCTTCGTCCTCATGCACTTCGTCCTGACCCGGACGAAGGTCGGTCGGTATTCCTACGCGATCGGCGGCAACGAGGAGGGGGCGACCCTCTCCGGGGTCAACGTGGTGTTCCATAAGACCGTCGTCTATGCGCTGTGCGGGGTGCTGAGTGCGCTTGCGGCCGTGCTGCTCACGGCGCGGCTCAATTCCGCTCAGCCCGTGGCCGGGACCTCGTACGAGCTTGACGCCATCGCGGCCGCGGTGATAGGCGGGACCAGCCTGCTCGGAGGAGAGGGGACACTTCTGGGCACGCTCGTCGGAGCGCTCATCATGGGAGTCCTGCGCAACGGTCTGAACCTGCTCAACGTGTCATCGTACCTGCAGCAGGTCGCCATCGGCGCGGTCATCATCATCGCGGTCTTTGTCGACCTGGCATTGAAGCGCCGCCAGCAGTCCTCACGCTAACAGGAGGTTCACGATGCACCGCCACGCACCATACATGCTTCTCCTCCTTGCACTGCTCATTCCGGGATGCGGCAGGGATAAGGACTCGAAGACGTCCGGCCCCACAATCGGGTTTGCGCTGACGACCCTGAACAACCCGTTCTTCATCGACGTGAAGAATGGGGCAGAAGAAGCGGCCCGGAGTTGCGGCGCGACGCTCATCCTGCAGGCCGCGGAACGGGACATCGACGTCGAAAAGCAGATGCAGATCGTCGAGAACCTGATCGAGCGGAAGGTCGATGCCATCTGCATTACGCCGAACGGGAGCCGGGAGATCGTTCCGGCGATTCTCAAAGCGAACGCCGCCGGCATTCCGGTGTTCATTGTCGACAGCAGGGTGGACGAGAAGACGCTCCACGAGGCGGGGGGAACCATCGTCTCGTTTGCGGGGTCGGACAATTTCGAAGGCGGCCGCCTTGCCGGGGAGTACATCGCATCGCGCCTCGACGGGACGGGGCGGGTGGCGGTCATCGAGGGAGCGACGGGGCACGAGACAGGCGACTCGCGCAAGGCGGGCTTCCGGGCCGCAATCGTCAGGTACAGCGACATTCAGGTTGTTGCATCACAGGCCGCTAACATGGACAGGAGCCTTGGATACACGGTCTTTCAGAATATCCTCCAGGCCCAGCCAGAGGTCCAGGCGGTGTTCGCGTGCAACGACATGATGGCTCTCGGCGCAGTGGAAGCGATCGCGGCATCAGGGAGAACAGGCACCGTCATCGTGGTGGGCTTCGACGCGATCGAGGAGGCGAAGGTGGCGATCGCTCAAGGGCAGATGGATGCGACGATCGCACAGTATCCGCGAGAGATGGGGCGCGTAGCGGTCGAGAGCGCGTGCCGGGCGATCAGGGGAGAGTCTGTGGAAGCGTTTATCCCAACAAAGATCGAGCTGGTGACGCAGGAAACGCTCAGGGACTCGACCGCGGGGCGCAGCGGGGTCTGATAACTATCAGAAAGGGTTGGCTCTATGATACTGCGGATGAATCCGGGCCGCCCGGCGCGATCATGGGTGCGTGCCGCCGCCCTCATGTCGCTCGCGATCGCCCTCGTGCATAGCGAGAGCCTCTCCATGCAACAAGAACGAGTCCCTGAGTTTGCGGGCACAACAGACGTCGGCGCAGTCCGGCACCCGGGCTCGTCCTCGAGCGACCCGACGTCCGGACAGATCCGCATCAGCGGGAGCGGGGAGAACATCTGGGGTCGAGCCGATGCCTTCACCTTTGCATGGAAACGAGTGAACGGTGACGTCGCGTGTCGGACGGATATCGCATGGATCGGCACGGGGCGCAATCCTCACCGGAAGGCCGGGTGGATGCTGCGGGCAGGCCTCGAAGAGGACGATCCGTACGTTGATGCGGTCCTCCACGGAGACGGCCTGATTTCCATGCAGTATCGGGCGGTCAAAGGCGGTGAAACGGCGGAGGTGAAGTCCGCCATCACCGGACCCGCGACCATGAGGTTGGAACGCACGGGCAATCAGTTCACCCTGACCGTCGAAGACACGCAGGGCTTGCTGCACCCTGCAGGGACCATCAGCGTACCGCTTGCCGGGACGCTCTACGCAGGACTCGTCGTGTGCTCGCACGATTCGACCGTGTCCGAGACCGCCCTCTTCTCCAATGCGCGCATCCTCGAAACGGGCGTGATTCCCGATACCGCGCGTGTCATCGAGAGCACGCTCGAGACGTTCGACATCAAGACCGGCATTCGGACGATCGTCCGCCGCGCGCGAGAGCATTTCGAGGCACCGAACTGGAGCCGCGACGGGAAGACGCTCATTTACAACTCGGCAGGTTTGCTCTACTCCATCCCCGTGGCCGGGGGCGAGCCGCATATGATCAACACAGGCACAGCTATCCACTGCAACAATGACCACGGGCTGTCATGGGACGGCAGCAGGCTCGTGGTCAGCCATCAGGGGGATGACGGGAAGTCCAGAATCTATCTCCTGATGGCGGCAGGAGGAGAACCCGCGCTGATCACGGAGAACGGTCCGTCGTACTGGCACGGCTGGTCTCCGGACGACAAGACGCTTGCGTATTGCGCCGAGCGGATGGGCGAGTATGACGTGTACACGATTCCGGTCACCGGCGGCAGCGAGCGACGGCTGACCACAGCCCCGGGACTGGACGACGGGCCGGAGTATTCACCCGACGGGCAAACCATCTACTTCAATTCTGTCCGCACCGGTCAGATGAAGATCTGGAAGATGAGCCCGGAGGGCTCCGGACAAACCCAGGTGTCGCCGGATGACAACTTCGGCGATTGGTTTCCACACCCGTCGCCCGACGGGACCACGATTGTGTTTCTTTCGTATGACAAATCGGTCGAGGGACATCCGCCGAACAAGGATATCGTCCTCCGGTCGATGCCGGCGGGCGGGGGAGAGGTGAAGACGCTCACGCACCTCTTCGGTGGGCAGGGGACGCTCAACGTGCATTCGTGGTCTCCCGACAGCAGGCGCTTTGCGTTCGTGAGCTACAGACTCGTGCGATAGTAATTCAACGAGGCAACGACCATGAAAGTGCTGTTTATCGGCGGGACGGGGAACATCAGCAGGGCTGTCAGCTCTCTCGCTGTTGCCCGGGGAATCGAACTGTTCCTGCTGAACCGGGGCCAGCGTACGTTGTCCGTTCCCGGCGCCACGACGATCGTGGGAGATGTTACTGCCATGGGCACGAACAGCCAGCTGCTCGGGCATGCCTGGGACGCGGTCGTGAATTGGATCGCGTTCACCGAACAGGATGTGCAGCGCGACATCGAGATCTTTGCGGGCAGGACGAAGCAGTATGTCTTCATCAGCTCCGCGTCGGCCTACCAGAAGCCGCCGAGCCACCCGATCGTGACGGAATCCACTCCTCTCGTGAACCCGTTCTGGCAGTATTCACGCGACAAGATCGCGTGCGAGCTAAGGTTGATGGCCGAACACAGGAGTGCACGCTTCCCTGTGACGATTGTGCGGCCGTCGCTGACGTACGATACGGTGATTCCCGTGCCGATCGGCGGGTGGACCGAGTACACGATCGTCGACCGGATACGGGCAGGGCGGCGGATCATTGTGCACGGAGACGGCAGTTCGCTCTGGACGATCACGCACGCCGACGATTTCGCCGCGGGATTTCTCGGGCTCCTGGGACATCAACAGGCGATCGGGCAGGCGTTTCACATTACCTCCGACGAGGTGCTGACCTGGGATCAGATCTATCAGGCCCTCGCCGACGCGGTCGGTTGTGCGCCGAACATCGTCCATATCCCATCCGATTTCCTCGGCCGGTATGACGAACATCTTCGGGGCGCACTGCTCGGGGACAAAGCGCACAGCATGATCTTCGACAACACGAAGATCAAGAGATTCGTACCGGGGTTTACCGCGGTGATCCCGTTTCACTCGGGGATCCGGCGCACAATCAAGTGGTTCGAGGCCGATCCGGCCCGCACGGTCGTTCGGCAAACGACACACGACTTCGTCGACAGAATTCTGGATCACTACGACAGGGCGGTGGACGTTCCCGCGCCATAATGGCGCGACGGAACCCCGGGCCGAAATGTAGGAATCTTTGCAGCAGACCGTCGCGCTTTCTGGAAGCGGCATTTCTGTTGCGGAATTTCGGGAAGCAGGGTCATATTGGCCGATTTCGCGCAATGTCTCGGATCCGTGGCCCGGTGGTTTGTCTGGGTCCGCAATTAACCGTGAGAGAGAGTTGAATTTCTCGAAATAGTGTGTATATTGGCCACGTCCGGGGGAACGGAACCTCGCCCCCGATGCCTATCTTCGCTCAGGTTGTACTGCCAAACGTACAGGTTTGATGTTGTCAAACACCCCACCACTCACAGGAGGATTACCGTGAAAGCTATTGCCACAGTATTGGTTTTGGTAATGGCCACGTCGTTCGCGGTTGCGCAGAATATCGATGGCAAGACGGTCATCGGTCTTCATGGCGGCGCGAACATGTGGTTCAGCGATTTATATGGGACCATGCCCGGCGCGGGCGGCGAGTTGATGCTGCGCCACGGCTTTTCCCGCACCTTCTCTCTCGGCCTGGTCGGCGGCTACGAATTCCTGCAGGCCGAAGCCGATGAGCCAGACCACCCAAAGGTTGGATCAACCCCGTACGTGAAACTTGATGCCTTCCCGGTGTCACTGATCGGGTACTTCAACCTGACACCCGGCAAGTCGTTCAGCACGTTCCTCTACGTCGGTGCCGGCGGGATGTTCTACAAGCGACAGAACGGCGATGGCACGTATCTTACCGAAGATAAGATGTACTCCACGCTTCACATCCCACTCGGTGTCGCGTTCGAAGCGTTTACGTCGAAAAAGATGTCGATCTATTTCGATCTAGGCTATCGGATCATGGACGACTATACCGACACCCGCCACTCCCCGAGCACGATGCCTGACGGATACGCCACCGCAAAGGCCGGTTTAAACTTCTACTTCGGCACCAGCGACAGCGACGATGATGACGCAGACGGCCTGACCAACGGCCAGGAGAAGAAGCTCGGGACCAATATGAAGGATCCCGACACCGACAAGGACGCTCTGAAGGACGGCGACGAGGTCACCACCTACAAGACCGATCCTCTGAAGGCTGACACTGACGGTGACGGCCTCACCGACGGTGACGAACTCACGAAGTACAAGACCGATCCTCTGAAGGCTGACACCGACGGCGACGGCCTCAGCGACGGCGACGAGGTCCTGAAGTACAAGACCGATCCTCTGAAGACCGATAGCGACGGCGATGGCCTGAGCGACGGCGCAGAAGTCTCGGTGCACCGCACCAACCCGCTCGCGACCGATACCGACAACGACGGTGTGAGCGACGCTGATGAAGTGAACAAGCACAAGACCGATCCGACCAAGGCTGATACCGACGGCGGCACCATCAATGACGGCGCCGAGATCGCCCGCGGCACCAACCCGCTCAATCCGAACGACGACGTCGTGAAGATCGAGATCGGGAAGGCCATGGTCCTGGAAGGCATCACCTTCAAGACCGGCAGCGCCGAGATCACGAAGGAGTCTGAGCCCGCCCTTGACAAGGCCTACCAGACCATGAAGGAGAATCCGACGATCATCGTGCAGATCATCGGTCACACGGACAAGAGCGGCAAGCGCTCCAGCAACATCAAGCTGTCGCAGCGTCGCGCTGATTCCGTCATGAAGTACCTGGTGAACAAGGGTGTCGAGCCCGCTCGCATCTCCGCAGTTGGCAAGGGTCCCGATCAGCCGATCGCCCCGAACAACACGAAGGAGAACATGGCGAAGAACCGGCGCATCGAGTTCGTGCGCGTGAAGTAAGCCCAGTCGATCTCAGCGACTGATGTATGCGATCCCGCCAGGCACCGCCTGGCGGGATCGTCTTTTTTTCTGCACGACGCTGCGGTTGTATCCCGCACCCACCTTTGCTATATTGATGTGTCCTCACCAGCACTACTTGTGGATCCATGCGCCTCTCCTCAGCTTTTATCCCGACTGTCAAAGAAACGCCTGCAGAAGCGGCGATTCCATCCCATCAGCTCATGATCAGGGCCGGCATGATCAGGCCCCTGTCCGCCGGGATCTACTCGTTCCTTCCGCTCGGCTACCGTGTGATGAAGAAGGTCTCCGAGATTATCCGGGAGGAGATGGATGCAATCGGCGGGCAGGAGTTCCATCTCCCCGCGCTGAGCCCCATCGAGCTCTGGGAATCCACCGGACGGGTGCAGGCGTTCGGTGAAACCCTGTTTCACATCAAGAATCGCCCTCTGGTTCTTGCTCCGACCCACGAGGAAGTGATCGGCCTGATCGCCAAGAACCATATCTCGTCGTATCGCGAGCTTCCCCAGATCTGGTACCAGATCCAGACGAAATTCAGAAACGAGCCGCGCCCGCGTTCGGGCGTCCTGCGCGGCCGCCAGTTCCTCATGAAGGACAGCTACTCGCTCGACACGAGCTGGGAGGGCCTCGACCGGAGCTACGACCTTCATGCCGAAGCCTACCGGAAGATCTTCACGCGCTGCGGACTCCGGTTCTTTGTCGTCGGAGCCTCCAGCGGCGCGATGGGAGGGACCGGCTCGCAGGAGTTCATGCTGGAGTCGGATGCCGGCGAGGACGTGATTGCCGTGTCGGCCGGAGGGACCTATGCGGCCAACATGGAGGTTGCGGCGTCCCGCATTGCTGCCCTCCCGGGGAACGGCACCAGGGCTGCGGTCGAGGAAGTCCATACGCCAAACGTCCGCACAATCCTCGAAGTCTCCGCATTCCTGAAGGTCCCGCCCGACAGCCTGGCGAAGTCGCTCGCGTACTGGGCGGGAAACCAGCCCGTTCTCGCCGTGCTCGCCGGAACGGACGAACTGAACGAATCGAAGCTTTCCGCCGTCGCGGGGGCGGAAGTCCGGCCAATGGAGCCGGAGAAGGTCGCCGAACTCGTCGGGGCCGAGGTGGGGTTCATCGGACCCGTGAACCTGCGCGGGTTCAAGGTTATCGCCGACGCGCGCCTGAAGAATGCCAGAGGCCTCGTGAGCGGCGCGAACCGGACCAACTATCACGTTCGAAACGTCGACCTTGACCGGGATGCGAAGGTCGAAGAGTATCACGATATCCGGACCGTGCAGGAGGGCGAGGAAGCCCCCGATGGCAGCGGAGCCCTCAGGATCGTGAAGGGGATCGAGCTTGGTCATATCTTCAAGCTCGGGACGAAGTACTCCGATGCGCTTGGCGCGACGTTCCTGGACGAAAAAGGAGTGGCCCATCCCATTATCATGGGAAGCTACGGGATAGGACTCGAACGGATCGTGGCCTGCCATATCGAGCAGAACCACGATGACAAGGGAATCACCTGGGATGCATCCCTCGCGCCGTTCGAAGTGCATCTGATCGCCTTCGGGGCGAAGAACCCGGCCGTCTTCGAAGAGGCCGACCGCCTGTATGCCGAGCTGAAAGGGGCGGGGATCGAAACCCTCTACGATGACCGCCGGGAGCTCAGCCCCGGCGTGAAATTCAATGACGCCGACCTGCTCGGCATGCCTCTGCAACTGATCGTGAGCGAGAAGAACCTCGCGAAGGGACAGATCGAAGTGAAGGTCCGCCGCTCGGGCGAACGCTCGTTCGTATCCCGGAGCGAGATTCTGTCGCACATCAAGCAGTTTCTTTCCTGACGCGCGGTGGCATATCCCCTCTATATCAACGGCCGCTGGAGGACGACAGCTCGTTCACGCGGCGTGACAAACCCGTATTCCGGCGCGGTCGTCCACTCAGTCGCACAGGCATCGGTCTCTGACCTCGCGGAAGCCATCGAGGCCGCCCGGAAGGCATTCGAGAAGACCAGGACACAGAGCGCTCACGAACGCGCGGCGTTGCTTGATGGAGTGGCCGGGGAGATTGAGGTCCGGAGAGAGGAATTCGCGCGGGTCATCACCCTCGAAACCGGAAAACCGATCACGTATTCCCGCATTGAGACGGATCGGGCGATCTTCACGTTCAGGACCTCGGCTGAGGAGGCAAAACGGGTCGAAGGCGTGGTCCTTCCCCTTGACCTGGCTCCTTCAGGTGGCAGGCGCAGAGCTATCGTCCAACGTTTCCCTCTGGGTCCCATCGCTGCGATCACGCCGTTCAACTTCCCTCTCAATCTGGTCGCCCACAAGGTCGGGCCTGCGCTGGCTGCCGGAAACACGTTCGTGCTGAAGCCCTCATCGAACGCACCCAGGGTTGCCCTTCTGCTGGGTGAGATTCTGGAGAAGACAGGGTGCATCGAGGGAGCGTGCAATATCGTACCTTGCGCTTCACATGAAGCAATGGAACTTGTTACAAATGAAGCTATTAAGCTCTTAACCTTTACCGGAAGTCCAGCAGTTGGATGGCCCCTTAAGTCCGCAGCAGGGAAGAAGCGGGTCGTCCTGGAGCTTGGAGGCAATGCGGGGGTGATACTGGACAAATCCGCTGACCTGGACATTGCCATCCCGAAGCTGGTCATGGGTTCTTTCGCGAACGCCGGTCAGTCCTGTATCGCAGTACAGCGGATCTTCGTTCATGACTCCATTTATGATCGGTTCCTGGACCGGTTCCTTGCAGCCTCGCGCGAAATCAACGTCGGCGATCCAGAAGACGACGGAACTGTTGTTGGACCCATGATTACGGAGGATGCCGCAGCGAAGGTGCAGGAATGGGTCGAGGAGGCCGTCCGCTCGGGGGGACAGCTCCATCTGGGTGGTACCCGGAATCGGGCAATCATGGTGCCGACGGTACTTGCGGGGGTGAATCCCTCGCTCTCGGTCTGTTCTCAGGAGGTCTTCGCCCCGGTCGTCGTGGTAGACAGGTTTGTCGATTTCCGAGATGCGGTCAAACGGGTCAATTCCTCTGATTTCGGACTGCAGGCAGCAGTCTTCAGCAACGACCTGGCGAACGTCGTCTTCGCATACGACAACCTTGAGGTTGGAGGAGTGATCGTCAATGAAGCTTCCACGTACAGGATGGATCACATGCCCTACGGGGGAGTGAAGGATTCGGGGTTCGGGCGGGAGGGCGTGCGGTACGCTATTGAGGAGATGATGGAGATGAAGCTTCTCTCGTTACCTTCGGCGTGAGGCCGAATTCTTTTCCGCAGTGGCAGTTGCCCCGTTTACCGCGACCTGAACCTCCGGACTGTGATTGCTGCGCACACCTACGGTTGAACAAGATGTGAACACTGAAAGCTTGCTTTCCCCGCCTGCGTCATGTAGTTTGGAATAGTCGATTCCACCGGCACGAAAATGTCTCAGTTCGTCCACCTCCATAACCATTCCCATTACAGCCTGCTCGACGGGGCCTGTCGCATCGACGACCTCATCGGAGCCGCCGTTGCGAACGGCATGCCTGCCGTTGCCCTCACCGACCACGGTGTCATGTTCGGAGCCATCGAGTTCTACAAGAAGGCGACGAAGGCGGGGATCAAGCCGATCGTTGGCATGGAGGCCTACATCGTCACGGACGGGAGCAGGAAGGAGAAAGCGACCCAGCAGTCGGAGTCGGGCGGCCGGCGCGGGGCATATCAGCACCTGGTTCTCCTGGCGAAGGACGAAACCGGCTATCGGAATCTCATCAAGCTGTGCAGCGGCGGGCATCTTGAGGGATACTACTACAAGCCCCGGATCGATCTGGAGCTCCTGAGGGCCCACAAAGACGGTCTGGTCGCGCTGTCCGCATGCGCCGGGGGAATAGTGTCGGTGCATCTTGCTTCCGGGAATATGGACGAAGCCCGGCGGGTCGCCCTGCTGTACAAAGAGATCTTCGGCGACGACTTCTACATCGAAATCCAGAACCACGGAATCGAGCGTGAGAGGATCATCCGGGAGCGGGCGCCGGAGCTGGCCGCGTCCGTCGGCCTGAAGCTCGTGTGCACGAACGACGTGCACTACCTCAAGCACGAGCACGCGATCGCGCACAACATCATGCTCCTGATTCCGGATGCGAGCAGCACGAACACGCCTGACTATACTCAACTGCGTTATCAAACAGACCAGGCATACTTCAAGTCCGCCAAGGAGATGCTGAAGCTGTTTGAACAATATCCGGAGGCTATTGCGTCGACCCTCGAGATTGCGGAGAAGTGCAATCTCAAGATACAACTTGGCGTCAACCACATGCCAAAGTTCCCGATCCCGGCGGAGTCGGGGGTGTCCACGCTCGAGGCCTACCTCGAGCAGTTGGCAAGGGTGGGGTTCGCCAGGCGGTATCCGGATGCGGGGGAGGTTGCCCGTGCCCGCCTCGAGCACGAACTGGCCGTCATCAATCAGATGGGGTATGCCGGGTATTTCCTCATTGTCCAGGACTTCATCGCTGCAGCGCGGGAGAGGGGGGTCTACGTGGGCCCCGGGCGGGGCAGCGCCGCCGGCAGCATCGTCTCCTACGCCCTGGGCATCACGAATGTCGACCCCCTGAAATATGACCTGCTTTTCGAGCGATTCCTGAACCCGGACCGCATCAGCATGCCGGACATTGACGTGGATTTCGCGGACGACAAGCGCGATGCCGTCATCCGGTATGTTCGGGAGAAGTACGGCGACGACTCGGTATCCCAGATTATCACGTTCGGCACGCTCTCCTCCCGCGCCGTGCTCAAAGATGTGGGGCGCGTCCTCGGGATCCCCCTCAGCACGATCGACTCCATCACGAAAGAGATTCCCGTCGAGCTGGGCAAGGTTCGTCCGCTCCCCGACGCACTCGAGACGATTCCCGAGCTGCGATGGGTGAAAGAGAGCAAGGATCCGAAGATCAAGCTTCTCGTTGACGCGTCGATGGTGCTGGAGGGGATGAATCGGAATGCGGGCATGCACGCCGCGGGGGTTGTGATCGCCCCCGGGGCAATCAGCGATTTCGCTCCGCTCTACAAGACGCCCCAGACCGAAACGATGACGCAGTACAACATGAAGGACCTCGAGACAGTCGGTCTGCTGAAGATGGACTTCCTCGGGCTCCGCACGCTCACCGTCATCGAGAACGCCCTCAGGCTAATCGAGGAGAATCACGGGATCGGGATCGATCCCGACGCGCTGCCGGAGGACGACGCGGCGACGTTCGCGCTCTTCGGCCGCGGCGACACGGTCGGCGTCTTCCAGTTTGAGAGTGCCGGCATGCAGGACTGGCTGCGTAAGCTCAAGCCGACGTCCATCTCCGACCTGGTCGCGATGAACGCGCTCTACCGGCCGGGGCCGATGGACATGATCGGCGACTTCATCGCGCGAAAGCACGGGCAGCAGTCGATCGTCTCCATTCATCCGTCGCTTGAGCCGATCCTGCGCGAGACCTACGGGGTCATCGTGTACCAGGAGCAGGTGATGAAGATCGCCAGCGAGGTGGCGGGCTTCACGCTTGCGCGCGCGGATCTCATGCGGCGTGCCATGGGGAAGAAGGACAAGGCCCTCATGGCCACGATGAAGCAGGAATTCGTGGAGGGAGCCGTCGGTCGCGGGGTGGCGAAGAAGATCGCCGGCGAGATTTTCGACCTCATTGAAAAGTTTGCGTCGTACGGCTTCAACAAATCGCACAGCGTCGCCTACTCCGTCATCGCCTATCAGACCGCGTACCTGAAGGCGCACTATCCCGCAGAGTTCATGGCCGCGACGCTGTCGTCCGAAATGGGGGACACCGACCGGATCGTGAAGCTGATCGACGATTGCCGCCGCCTCGGTATCCGCGTGCTTCCACCGGACGTCAACCAGAGCGGGAAGGACTTCAACGTGATCGGGGCAGACATCCGGTTCGGCCTCTGCGCGATCAAGAATGTCGGTGAGAGCGCAGTGGAATCCGTCCTGCGGTCGAGGGTTGAGCTCGGGCAGTTCGAGAACAGCTTTGATTTCTGCAGGCGCGTGGACCTCCGTCTCGTGAACAAGAAGTGTCTCGAAAGTCTGGTCCAGGCGGGTGCCTTCGATTCGATGGGAGGCACGCGAGCCCAGCAGTTCGACAACATCGAGCGGGCGACCGCGTTCGGACAGGCGGCGCAGCAGCAGGGGACGCTCGGGCAGGAGACGCTCTTTGCCTCGTCGGGTTCTCAGACCGCGGCTGCGCTGCGGTTCCCCACGCTCCTGCCGGCGGACGCGTGGACGGACCTGGACAGCCTGACGCGCGAGAAGAGCGTCCTGGGCTTCTATGTGTCGGGGCACCCGCTCCTCCGGTATGAGCGGGAGATCAGCGAATTTGCCAACGTCCGCTTCGGAGACGTGACCGGGTTCAAAAGCGGGGGGACGGCTCGCGCGTGTGGCGTTGTCTCCTCGATCAAGAAGAAGATCGACAAGCGCGGGAACACGATGGCGTTCATCACCCTTGAGGACTTCAGCGGGAAGGGCGAATGCATCGTATTCTCGGAGCCGTTCGGAAAATACCAGCACGTGTTGAAGCCCGATGCCATGGTCATGGTGATCGGGAAAGGCGAGATCAACGTTGATACGCTGAAGATCGTGGTAAGCGAGGTCGTGCCCATGGACCGCGTGCGGGAGAAGTTTGCCCGCGGCGTGGTGCTCTCCATCGACGCGGACCGGATCGAGGAGTCAGCAATCGTCAGGCTGCGGCAGATCATGGAGGAGCATCGCGGGAACGTCCCGTGTTATTTCAACGTTCTCCATCATAGCGCGACATCGATGTTCCTCACGCGCCGCTTCACCGTGGATCCTTCCGAGCGGTTCGTGGAGCAAATCTCAGGCACGCTTGGTCCGAGCAGCATCAGGTTCTCCGGGGACGGGTCCCTGAAACATTTACCGTAAGAGGCAAGAATGACAATGATCGAATTGACGGACGACAATTTCCAGAAGGAAGTCCTGGAATCCTCCACCCCTGTGCTCGTTGATTTCTGGGCGGTGTGGTGCGGGCCGTGCCGGGCGATTGCCCCGCTCGTGGAAGAGATTGCGCGGGACTACGAGGGCAAGCTGAAGGTGGGGAAGATGGATGTGGACGCGCACCAGGACGTGCCGATACGGTTCGGCATACGCAGCATTCCGACCCTGATGGTGTTCAAGAACGGGAAGGTGGTTGAGCAGATCATCGGCGGCATTCCGAAGCAGCAGCTTCTTTCAAAGGTCACGCCGCATCTCGCGGCCAACTAGTGCCGGTCCAACAGAATCCTTATACGCCGTGTGCCGCCGCGCCTGAACGGGTGTCAGCCTGAGAGCGACTTCTGGGACGGCCCCCCATTGTTGCATGACATCTGCCCCTCGAGTCTCAGCGCGACACGACGCCACGCTCACGCCAACCCCTGCACCCGTCGTCCTCCCGACCCGCCAGCGCTACCGGAGTCCGTCCACCTCATCCGGGGAGACCTTCCTCCATTCCGCCAGCTTTGCGATGATCAAGGACCTGACGGTCTCACGCAGCGCAATCGGATCGGAATCGGCCGGCACCGGTGGGAGCACTTCGAGCCGGATGTCGACCGGCCCGAACATCCAGGTCTTCTTGGGGAGACACCCGTGCGATCCCTCGACGACCACAGGCAAGACCGGGACGCCGGCTTTCACGGCAAGGTGGAACGCCCCGTCGTTGAACTTCCCGACGCGCCCGTCCATCGACCGCGTCCCTTCGGGGAACATGATCACGGAGCAGTGCTGCTCCAGAGTCTTCACGACGCGGAGCATCATCCGTGCGCCGCTCCGGCGGTCCGACCGGTCCACGGGGATGTCGTGCGACATCCTCATCATCCATCCGATGATCGGGAGCCTGAACAGTTCCTTCTTCCCGACCCATTTCATCTCCCACGGCACATGTGAGATCAGCGGTATGTCCGCCATGGACTGATGATTGCTCACCACCATGTACGGGTTCCGTGGGTTCTCCGGCACGTAGCCGCCGACGCTCAGACGCCAGGCCGGATTGACCCTGGTCATGGCAACGCCGAGCCGGCGGAACCAGCGGCCCGTCCTGTATCGCACAGGGTCGCGATCGAACAGGGCGATCACCGCGAGCAGCGGCAGCCAGATCAGTATGAGGAGGATGATGGCAAGCCAGATGAGCGCGGAACGGAGCGCTGGCAGGATGCTGGATGGTTGCACTTTGAGGGATTTCGTTTAGATTCGATGTTGAAGGTACGAAGCGCCACCGTTCTATTCAACAGATTTCATCCCTGCAGGATGTGTGCGCTCCCGATCGCCGGGGTCGTCCCGGGTTCCCATGATCGTCATCGCATTTTCCGATATTCACGGTGCCTACCGGGAGGTTGAGCGCGTCATTGCCTCCCGACCCGAGATCGACGCCGTTGTCATCGGCGGGGATCTCACGACCGCGGGCACTGCCCGCGAGGCCCGGGAGGCGATACAGGCCCTGGTAGGCTACGGCAAGCGTGTCATGGCAGTCGCAGGCAACATGGATCCCCGCCCCGTCGAGGAAGAGTTTCGAGCGCTCGGCGTGTCGATCGACGCGTGCGGCCGGACCGTCGGCGATGTCGGGTTCTTTGGCGTGTCCGCCGCCCCGATCTCCGTGCTCCGCACTCCCAACGAGATCACCGAAGAGGAGATCCTTCGCCGGGCGGAGCAGGGGTGGGTGGAGGTTGCGGGGTGCAAGCGGAAGGTATTCGTACCGCACGCTCCTCCCGCGCGGACGGCTCTCGACCGGCTCCGCGACGGCAGGCACGTCGGGAGCAGTTCCGTCCGGGAATTCATCGAACGCCGCGGGCCCGATGTCGTTATCTGCGGACACATCCACGAGGCACGGGGAATAGACCGGATCGGTTCCACGATCATCGTGAACTGCGGTCCGGCAGGGAAGGGGTACTACGCGCTCCTGGACCTGTCCGGCGAACCGGCCGTCAAGCTCATGAGCTCGGAATCATGACCGGAACGTGCCGGCCGGGTATCACGCTAACGCCCACAGCTCTGGTTGGCCCGTGCCGTAACAATAGAATCCCTGAGCGGGGCCGGCCATCGTTCATAGAGGAACGCGCACTGCGCTCCTTGTCGTGTACAGACATGTAGTTGGTGGAGCACTGGCATGGACCTTTCCACAATCCTCCAGAATTTCCTGAACCCGCAGATCCTCTTCTTCTTCCTGGGGGTCTCCGCGGTTCTGGTGCGATCCGATCTCGATATCCCTCAACCGATCCCGAAGTTCCTGTCGTTGTATCTGTTGCTTTCGATAGGGTACGAGGGTGGAGCGCAACTGCAGAAGAGCGGGCTCACGGGCGACGTGGTTCTCGTGCTCGGCGCGGCGCTTGTGATGGCGTCGGTGACGCCGCTCTACGCCTATGCGATCCTCAGGCGGCGTCTCGATCCCCCGAACGCCGGAGCGATCGCCGCGACGTACGGATCCATCAGCGCGGTCACCTACATCACTGCTGCTGCGTTTCTGCAGCGCCTCGACATTCCTTCGAGCGGATACATGGTTGCGGCCATGGCGCTCATGGAGTCGCCGGCGATGATCGTCGGCGTCTTCCTCGTCCGGCACGCCCAACGCGGAAGCAGGTCGCCCCAGAACTGGGCTCCTTTCCTCCGCGATGCCCTGCTGAACGGGTCAGTGTTTCTCCTCATGGGCAGCCTCGTGATCGGCGCACTGGCGGGAGACGCAGGATACGCCTCCGTCAGGCCTTTCACAAAGGAAATCTTCAAGGGGATGCTCGCGTTCTTCCTGCTCGATATGGGCATCCTGGCGGCGAAGCGCCTGAGCGATCTCCGGTCGCACGGTGCATATCTGGTGGGGTTCGCTCTGGTCCTTCCCGTCGTGAATGGGGCGCTGGGCATCGCGATCGCTGCGCTCATCGGCCTGGGGCAGGGCGACGCGCTCCTGTTCACGATCCTCTGCGGCAGCGCCTCCTACATTGCGGTGCCTGCGGCGATGCGCCTCGCAGTGCCCGAGGCAAACCCGAGCCTGTACGTGCCGATGTCCCTCGCCATCACGTTTCCCTTCAACATCATCGTCGGCATCCCGATGTACGCATCCATTATTCATGCACTCTGGACGTGAATTCCATGCAACCGGTGAAGAAGCTTGAGATCATCCTCGACGCGCCCGAGGAGAAAACGGTGACGTCTGTCCTGGACCGCATCGGTGTGAGCGGCTACACGATTCTCCGGAATGTGGCCGGGAAGGGGGGGCGCGGGATCCAGCGGGGGGATGAGCTGACCGATGTGTTCTCCAATGTCCTGATCATGACCGCGTGCACCGCGGCTGAAGCAGAGAAGGCCGTCGAGCTTCTGGGCCCGTTGCTCCGACGGGTCGGGGGCCTGTGTCTGATTTCGGACGCGACCATGATCGAGCACTGAGCGAGGTACGGAATGACTGCCGTCGTTCTCGAGATCCTGGCGATTGCCGCGCTTGTCGTGATCAACGGCTTGCTTTCCATGTCGGAGGCCGCTGTCATTGCGGCCTGCCAGGCGGACCTCGCCAGGCCATCCGATGCATTTCAACGTGTCAATCGCTATATTCGCACTTCATGGTCATCGCTTCGCGCGTCACGGTGATCGCTCACAATCCTGACCACGCACCAGGGTTATGCCGGGCTTTGTTGCACCTCTTGCGCTGACGCTGCTCCTCTCCCTCGTGGCGCCGTTCCTCCACCGGGCAAGGCCGCGCATTGCCGGTCCCTTCCTGGCGCTGGCTTCGCTTGGTCTCTGCGCATGGTATCTGAGCTTCGCTGAACGCGTCGCCGCAGGCGAGTCCCTTGCTGTCACGTTCGATTGGATTCCGTCGCTCGGCATCTCCGCCGCATTCCGGCTTGACGGTCTGAGCCTGCTGTTTCTTGCCCTGATCACCGGCATTGGCGGGTTCGTTCTTCTGTACGCGTCGGCCTACATGAAAGGTCACGAGCGCCTTGGCCGGCTCTACATGCTGCTGCTCCTCTTCATGTTCGCCATGATCGGGCTGGTCCTGGCCGACGATCTCCTCCTGCTGTTTGTCTTCTGGGAGTTGACGGGCATCAGCTCCTATTTTCTGATCGGGTTCGAAAGCGAGCGTGCAGAGGCGCGGGCGGCGGCGCTTCAAGCCCTTCTCATCACCGGGACGGGGGCGCTGGCGATGCTGGCCGGATTCATCCTCATTGGATCCATCAGCGGAACGTTTTCGATCTCCGGCCTTCTCGCATCGAAGCCGGATCTCGTCGCGCACGGGATGTATCCTGCCGCGCTCCTCCTCATCGTTGCCGGCGCCGCATCAAAATCCGCGCAGGTTCCCATTCATTTCTGGCTCCCCGGTGCGATGGAAGCGCCGACGCCGGTGAGCGCGTATCTTCACTCGGCGACCATGGTCAAGGCGGGCGTGTACCTGCTCGCCCGCCTCCTCGGACCCCTGGGGGACACCCCGGAATGGCACTATACGCTGACCTCGCTCGGCGCTGCCACCATGCTTCTTGGCGCCTTTTTGGGCCTGACGCAACACGATCTCAAGCGCATGCTCGCGTACTCGACCGTGAGTGCGCTTGGAACCATGATCATGATGCTCGGGCTCGGCACGGTGGAGGCCGTACGCGCGGTATCGATATTCATTCTCGTTCACGCCCTCTATAAAGGAGCGCTCTTCCTTGTGGCGGGAGCGGTGGACCATGGAACCGGCACACGGGATATCAATCGCCTCGGTGGGTTGTGGAAGACGATGCCGGTCACTGCCGCGACCGCGATTCTCGCGGCCCTCTCCATGGCGGGCTTCCCGCCCATGATTGGATATATCAGCAAAGAGCTCATCTATGAGGCAAAGCTCGGGGCGCCCTCATACGCTCCGTTGATCGCCGGCCTGGGAGTGGGGGGGAACATCCTGATCGGCGCGCTCGCCGGGATCATCTGCGTCCGCGTGTTCTTCGGCGCGAAAGGCGATCCGCCTCATGAGCCACACGAAGCGCCGCCGCAAATGCTGGCCGGTTCGCTCGTCCTGGCCTTGCTGGGCCTGACGCTCGGCCTGACTCCCGGGTTCCTGGAGACATCGATTCTCAACCCGGCCGTTGCGGCCATTCACCCGGGCGTGAGCCAGTTCCAGCCTGAGCTGTGGATGGGCATCGATCCGGTCGTTGCGCTGAGCGTTGCCACAACCCTCTCGGCCGTGCTGATCGTTGTCGTTCACCGTCCCGTGCTTCGCGCGCTGCGCATGGTGCAACGTGCGGTACCGGTGAGTGCCGACCGTCTGTACACCGGCTCTCTCGCCGGGCTCAAGGCGGTTGCCGCCTGGCAGACGCGGGTGTTCCAGTCCGGATACCTTCGGGTCTCCATCATGGTGGTGCTTGGTGCTCTGGTGCTCATGCTGGCTCCCGGATTGTTCCGCGCGACCAGCTTTCTCCAGCATGCAGGTCCGGTACAACCCCACGAGTTGATGATCGTCGGAGGCATGGCGGCGGCCGCGCTGGTAGCCGCCCTCTCCCGGTCCCGGCTCGTCGCGGTCATCTCGGTCGGCGTGGTCGGATACGGAATGATGATTCTGTTTGCCCTGTTTGGCGCGCCCGATCTTTCGATGACCCAGCTCGCCGTCGAAACGCTGACGCTCGTGGTCTTCATGCTCGTCTTGCGGCGCCTGCCTGCGTTCAAGAACTACTCATCCACCGCGAGCAGGATCAGGGATGCGGTCATTGCCGGGGCGGTGGGCCTGACCATCACGCTGACCGTGCTCGCGACTGCCTCCAGCGGCGGCGGCACCGCGCTGGCGGAGTTCTATTCCAAGACCAGCCTCCTGCTCGCACATGGCCGGAACGTCGTGAACGTGATCCTGGTCGATTTCCGCGCGCTCGATACGCTTGGGGAAATCACCGTGCTCGGGGCAGCGGGGATCGGGGTGTTCGCCCTGCTGCGGATCATTGCGGAAGAGGAGCATCGATGACCGGAGCGAAGAAGAAGGTGGCAGCGGGCGCACCGCCCGGCGACGCGACCTCGTCGCACTCGCTGATCCTCTCCGCCGCGACGCGGGTGCTGATGCCGCTGTTGCTGATGCTGTCGGTCTTTCTCCTCGTGCGCGGCCATAACGATCCGGGTGGCGGGTTCGTCGGCGGTCTCGTGGCGTCGACCTCGTTCGTCCTGTACACGATCGCCCACGGGGTCCGTGCGGCGCGTGAGGTGATCCGCGTGAACCCCGCGTCGATCGCCGCCGTCGGCATAGCGATCGCTGCTCTGAGCGGACTGCCAGCCGTGCTGGCAGGGGAGCCGTTCATGACCGGCATCTGGCTGTCCGATCCGCTGCCGGTGATCGGGAACGCAGGGACGCCCCTGCTGTTCGACACGGGCGTTTACTGCGTTGTGCTTGGTGTCGTGGTGGGCATGGTGTTTACCCTGACGGAGCATTGACGTGGAACTCTTGCTCGCTCTCCTCACGGGCATTTTGTACGCGACTGCTGTCTACATGATGCTTCGGCGGAGCATCGTGAAGCTCGCTATCGGCATATCGCTGCTCGCGCATGCCTCCAATCTCCTGATCCTGACCGCCAGCCGGCCTGTCCGCGCCGAACCCCCGATCATTCCGGCGGGTGCGACGGAGCTGGTGCAGCCCTTCTCCGATCCGGTTCCGCAAGCGCTGATTCTGACGGCGATCGTGATCAGCTTCGCGGTGCAGGCATTCGCGCTGGTGCTGATCCGGCAGTCTTCCATGGTCGTCGGCACGGACGATCTGGATCGCATGGGGGGGCGCGATGCCTGAGTCAGGGCAGCTCGGTCTCTTTCTTCCTATCCTCGTCCCGCTCGCGACGGCGGTGGCGGCCGCGTTTCTCGGACGCCTCCCCCGCACGCGTCGCGCAATTTCCGTCGCCGGGTCGGCGGTGCTTCTTGCCTGCGGACTCTGGCTGGTGATCCAGGTTCGCCACGAGGGGTTGATCGCGTCGAACGCGGGCTCGTGGCCCGCCCCGTTCGGCATCACGCTGGTTGCCGATCTCCTGAGCGCCCTGCTTGTCGTGGTGGCGGGCGGGATCGGCCTGGCGGTCACGATATTCTCTGTCACGGGGATCGATCCCCTCCGGGAACGCGGCGGATTCCATTCGCTGGTGCACATCCTCCTGATGGGGGTGTGTGGAGCATTCCTGACGGGCGACCTGTTCAATCTGTACGTCTGGTTCGAGGTCATGCTCGTCTCATCGTTCATACTGATGGCGCTCGGGGGAACGCGGCGTCAGATGTCCGCCTCGATCCACTACGTGACCCTGAACCTGCTCGCATCGGCGCTGTTCCTTGCCGGGATCGGCATCCTGTACGGCATGGTTGGCAGCCTGAACATGGCCGATGTCTCAGTGCATATGCGCGACCTCGGCGGGACCCCCTATCCGTACATTCTCTTCGCGCTGTTCCTGGTCGCATTCGGCATCAAGGCGGCGGCATTTCCGCTCTTCTTCTGGCTTCCTGCGTCGTACCATACTCCGCCCATCGCGGTGACAACGCTCTTCTCGGCCCTGCTGACGAAGGTCGGGGTGTACGCGATCATCCGCCTCACCACGCTCGTGTTCGCGGCGCAGGCGGATGCGATCAGACCTTTGCTGCTTGCTGTCGCGGGCCTCACGATGGTGACGGGAGTCCTGGGGGCGATCGCCCAGGGCGATATGCGCAGGCTTCTGGCGTTCCATATCATCAGCCAGATCGGCTATCTGTTGATGGGGGCAGGCCTGGGGTCGCCGCTGGCGCTTGCCGCGACCGTTTTCTTCTTCGTCCATGTGATCGCAGCAAAATCGGCGCTCTTCATGGTAACCGGCATCGTTCAGTCCCTGCGGCACACGTCCGAGCTCGCCGACCTCGGAGGCCTCGCGAGGAGTTCGCCGCTGCTGGCCGGGCTTTTTCTTGTCCCTGCACTCTCGCTCGCCGGTCTGCCGCCGCTCTCGGGGTTCTGGGCGAAATTCGCCATGGTCAAGGCCGGGCTTGACGCCGGGAGCTTCCCCATCGTGATCGCGGCGCTTGCGGTGAGCGTGCTGACGCTGTTTTCGATGACAAAGATCTGGGCGGAAGTGTTCTGGAAGCCGGCGCCCGGCGGTCCGGTCCAGGACGCGCTCGGTGCTCCTCGCGCAGCTCTCGTTGTTCCCGCGATTGCGCTCGGAGCGGTGACGGTGCTGCTGGGCCTGGGGGCTGAACCGTTCTTCGCGCTTTCGCTCCGGGCCGCGGAGCAGCTGCTCGATCCCGCCGGATATGTCAGCGTCGTTCTCGGACCGTGAGCCGTTTATGATCGTACTGAACATCTTCCTGGCCCTTGCCTGGGTCGCCATGACAGGCGGACTCTCAGCAGAGAATTTTCTGGCGGGGTTCGTGGTCGGGTATGCGGTGATCTGGATCGCGCGCGACGCCATCGGTGCGAAGGGGTACGTCACGAAGGTGCCCCGCGTCATCATGTTTGGATTCTATTTTCTCTGGCTGTTCGCCCGGGCCAGCCTGCGGGTCACCGTGGAGATCCTGACGCCGAGGAATACGATGCGGCCCGCGATCATCGCGGTCCCGCTGGACGCGTCCACCGATACCGAAATCCTGATTCTCTCGAGCCTCGTGACGCTCACGCCGGGAAGCCTGTCGCTGGATATCTCGTCCGACAGACGGTTTCTGTACGTTCACGAAATGTACGTGACCGATCCCGAGCAGGCACGCGCGGAGCTGAAGAACGGGCTGGAGAAACGGCTCCTGGAGGTGTTGCGGTGACGCTTGCAGAGTTCGCGACCTTCGCGGTCCTTCCGCTCATGGGGCTTGCCTTCCTGATCGCGATGGTCAGGCTGGTGCGCGGCCCGAGCCTCGCGGATCGCGTCGTTGCCCTCGAGGTGATCGGGGCGACCGTCACATGCATCCTCGGCGTGCTTGCGATCGTCAGCGGTTCGACGGCGTACTTCGATGTGACGCTCGTGATCGCGCTTGTCACATTTCTCGGGACTGTCGCCGTGGCCGCGTACATCCAACGACGGGTGGATCGATGATCGAGATCGTCACAGGCGCATTCCTTTTTCTCGGCGCGTTCTTTCTCGTGATCGCGGCTGTCGGATTGCTCAGAATGCCCGATCTGTTCACGCGCATGTCGACAACCACAAAGGCCTCGGTGTTGGGTGTTGGCCTGGTGCTGGCGGGGGGGGCCGTCTTCTACGCCGACCTGGCGGTGACCACGAAGGTGGTTGCGGTGGTGGTCTTTGTCGGCCTGACGTCGCCAGTGGCAGCGCACATGATCGGGAGGGCCGCCTACAGGGAGGGAGTCTCCCTGTGGCACGGGACCCTCTTCGACGACCTGCAAGGGAAGTACGACCCGGAGTCGCATGATCCGGCCAGCCCCGAGCAGGGATAACGTCTCGACCATAACTCATTATTAGACAATAGATTAGCAAATCCCAGAATACCGGGAACTCATTGCTCGTCCAGCGGGTTTTAAACTATGATTACTCAAATTTCAACAATATAAACTGAAAATATGTTCATGGCGACTCACCAGTATGGGCCCAAAGCTTCAACCGCGCTGGACCTCTGGGTGAAACTCGCCCGGGCATCGGCCGTGTTCAGTCACCGCACACACGAGCATATCCGGACGTTTGGCCTCACCGAGAGTCAGTTCTCGGCCCTCGAGACTCTCGGGCACAAAGGGCCGCTCATGGTGGGTGAGCTTTGCAGGAAGCAGCTTGTCACGGGGGGGAACATGACCGTCGTGATCGACAACCTGGAGCGGGAGCAACTGGTGAAGCGCGTGCGGAGCTCCACTGACCGGCGGGTTATCCTCGTGCACCTTACCCCGAAGGGGAAGGCACTCTTCGACAGCATTTTCCCGAAGCACGCCGACTTCGTCTCCGGGCTGGCCTCCGTCCTGGAGCTCCAGGAACAGCAGGACCTTGCGCGGCTCTTGAAGAAGCTCGGGATCGCGCTTCAGGCGCAGGAAGCGCTGAACTAGGGCGTACGACTCATGACATCGGACAACAGACAGATCAGACTGAACGGTATCCATCACGTCACCGCCATCTCCGGGGACGCGCAGAGGACGATCGACTTCTACGTCGAAACGCTCGGACTCCGGCTGGTGAAGCGGACGGTGAATTTTGATGACCCCTATACGTACCACCTTTACTTTGGTGATGACGCGGGGTCGCCGGGGACGGTTCTGACATTCTTTCCCTGGGGAGCCGGTTCCACGCCAGGTCGGGAGGGGAGCGACCAGATCGCCGCTTTTTCGTTCTCGTATCCGGCTGAAGCTTTCGACTTCTGGCATGAACGGCTGCGGAGACTCGGCGTTCGGGGCGACGTGCGTGAGTCAGGCCTGGACGGTCGCGTCCTGAGTCTCCGAGATCCGGATGGGTTCCGCATCGATCTCGTGGGGACGGCAGGGGATCTCCGTCCCGGAGCTTCCGGTGCCGATGTTCCGGCGGTCGCCGCGCTTCGCGGATTCCATTCCGTCACTCTCTCGGAGCGGGACGCCGACGCAACGGCTGACCACCTCGTCCATGACCTGGGCTTCGAGAGGATTGGGACGGAAGGGTCGCGGACCCGGTATGCTGCGGGAAGCGCAGGCTCCGGCAGCTGGGTTGACGTTGTTGCAGAGCCAACGCGCGTACCCGGTTCTATGGGCCGAGGCATCATCCACCACGTTGCGTTTCGCACGCAGGATGACGCGTCACAGGCGGCCCTCCGCGACGATCTCCTCGCGAGGGGTGTGCGCGTGACGCCGGTCAGAGACCGCCAGTATTTTAAGTCTATTTACTTCCAGGAGCCCGGGGGCGTCATCTGTGAAATCGCGACGGACACGCCAGGGTTTGCGGTCGACGAAGCGAATGGCCGCCTGGGGTCCGCTCTGAAGCTGCCGCCGTGGCTGGAGAAGGAAAGACGCGTCATCGAGCAAGCACTTCCGGTCATCATCGTTCCAGACCGCACCCCAGTCGCGGGCGACCGTGTCCCCTCTGTGGCTCGCGCCGGAGGACGACTCTGAGCGTCCGTACCACATCACTTGTGCACAACTACACACCCATCATTCCTTTCATGGAGGTTTCAATGCGTTCATTGATTTCCCTGGCTGCCGCACTCGCGCTTGCAGCAGGTTCGTCCGCCGCCCAGACCACGTGGTCAGCCGACAAGTCGCACAGCAACGTGACGTTTGCAGTTTCGCATCTTGTGATTGCCGAAGTGGGCGGCAGGTTTACAGATTTCGACGTCACGGTGACACAGCCCAATGCCAATGATTTCGTCGGCGCCAGCGTGACCGCGGAGATCAAGACCGCCAGCATCAACACCGACAACGCGGACCGCGACAAGCACCTCCGTTCCGACGACTTCCTGAACGCCGAGAAGTATCCGGCGATCGTGTTCAAGAGCACGAAGTTCGAAAAGACGGGGAAGGACACCTACAAGGTCCACGGGAACCTGACCATTCGTGATGTCACGAAGCCGGTGACTCTCGACACGCGCTTCACGGGGAGCGTCAAGGACCCGTGGGGGAACACCAAGGCAGGCTTCAAAGCGACCACCACGATCGACCGTTTCGAGTACGGCGTGCAGTGGAGCAAGGCCACCGAGAGCGGCGGCATGGTAGCCGGCAAGGACATCGATATCACTCTCCTGCTGGAAATGAAGAAGAACTGAACGGCTCCGGTTCATCGTTGTGAGGAGACGCGCTCGATCGTCCCGAAAGCGTCGATCGGTCCACATGTGCCAATCATGCCAACCGCCCCCCGGGCCTGACCCGGCGGGCGGTTCGATTTTTCACGCGATACCCTGAACCGGCGGACGTGAACTGGCGAGCGCGAACTGGCGAACGAGAACCGGCGTACCTGAACCGCAGATACCTGAACCGCAGATGCCCCTCTGTTTTGAATTCCAGCGAACCCTCCCTATATTCCCCCCGATAACACACACAAGGACCCGCATGATGACTGCCGCCCCCGAAGGTGTATTGATCGCCAAGAGTACTGTCCCGCTTGAACTTCTTCCGCGCATGGCAAACCGTCACGGGCTGATAGCCGGGGCGACCGGTACGGGCAAGACCGTCACGCTCCAGGTGATTGCCGAGCGGTTCAGCAGGCTGGGCGTTCCGTGCTTCCTCTCCGACGTGAAGGGAGACCTTGCAGGCCTGAGCCAGCCCGGCACCGAATCCCCGAAGATCCGCGAGCGGATCGACAAGATGAATGTGACCGACTTCGCGTTTGGCGGATCTCCCGTCACGTTCTGGGATCTCTTCGGCGAGCAGGGGCACCCCGTGCGCGCCACGATCTCGGACATGGGCCCCCTGCTCCTGAGTCGGCTCCTCAATCTGAACGAGATTCAGAGCGGAGTGCTGCACGCGGTGTTCAAGATTGCGGACGACAACGGGATGCTTCTGCTGGACCTGAAGGACCTGCGGGCGATGCTCGAGCACGCCGCGTCGAGTGCGTCCGAGTACCGTACGGCCTACGGAAACATTTCCGCGGCCTCGGTCGGAGCGATACAGCGGGGGCTGCTCGAGCTCGAGTCTCAGGGCGCCGAGGGCTTCTTCGGGGAACCGGCCCTCGAGCTCGAGGACATGATCCAGACAGACAGGGATGGGCGGGGGGTCATCAACATCCTCGCGGCGGATCGCCTGATGGAGCACCCGAAACTGTACGCCACATTTCTGCTGTGGCTGATGGCGGAACTGTTCGAGCGCCTGCCGGAAGTGGGGGACCCGGACGTGCCCAAGTTTCTCTTCTTCTTCGACGAAGCCCACCTGCTGTTCGACGAGGCACCGAAGCCGCTGCTCGAAAAGATCCAGCAGGTCACGCGACTCATTCGTTCGAAGGGTGTGGGCGTCTACTACATCACGCAGAATCCGCTCGACGTCCCCGACGTCGTCCTGGGCCAGCTGGGAAACCGGGTGCAGCATGCGCTGCGCGCGTTCACGCCGAGGGATCAGAAGGCAGTGAAGGCGGCCGCGGAGACGTTCCGATCGAACCCCGCGCTTGACGTGGAGACGGTCATTACGGAGATGGGTGTCGGCGAAGCACTCGTGTCGTTTCTGGATGCGAAGGGAACTCCCGGGGTCGTCGAGCGCGCGCTGATCTGTCCGCCGTTCAGCAGGATCGGTCCGATCCTGCCCGAGGAGCGCAATTCCATCAGGAAACAGTCGATTGTCGGGACGCACTACGATACGGTCGTGGACCGGGAGTCGGCATACGAATTGCTGAAGAAGAGGACAGGGGAGCGCCTGGAACAGGATCCCGGTCCTCAGCCGAAAGGCAGACAGGCGATGAGTACGGCCGAGGCTGTCACCAGGAGCATCCTGGTGGCGGCGGGGAGCCAGCTGGGCCGCTCCGTCATTCGGGGGGTCTTCGGCTCAATACTCGGAGGAAAGCGTCGACGATGAATATCCTTGCACGCCGATCGATGCCGCTGCTGACAGCAGCGGTTCTGGCATGTGCAGTGGCGACCGGACAGGACGCGAAGCAGCCGGACGTGCAGACGCCCGATGTGCGGCCGCTCGAGAAGAAACGATTCGCCCTGGCCGGAGTCTGGGAACTGGGAGGCAGCGCGACGTTCCAGCGGAGTGTCCCGGTCGTGAACGGAGTCGAGGGTGACGCGGTCTATACGCTGTCGGCTCTTCCGTACGTCGGATGGTTCCTGTTCGAGGGGTTGGAGCTGGGGGCGAACCCACTCGGAGTCAGCATGACACGAACCGGCGAGTCGACAGTCGTCGACCTCCGATTCCTGTTCGCGCCGTCCTGGAATTTCCGCATGAAGGGGGAGTGGTACCCGTTCATCGAGGGGCTGGTCGGGTACACCGCGCGGTTGACTTCGACCGACGAGGGAGACACGACAGATGACGGGATCACGTGGGGAGGGCGCGTCGGCGTCAAGTTCTGGGTGGTCGAGCAGGGTCTCCTGACCGTCGGGGTTCAGTATCTAGCGGTGACGCTTGATCCGTCGAACGCGAAGAACCGGTACGGTTCGAACGACATCGCAGCGGCGGTGGGGTTTTCGGTCTGGTTCTGAACGTGCGGCACGCGGCGCTCGCGTCGCGAGCGCCCGTGTGCGGCACCCGCGCTGCGCGTGGCGTTTCGACGTCGAGGCTTCGATATCTACCGCTTCGGGCCTGCCGCGATCACTTCCGGCGGGCACCCCGCTTCGTACTTCTTGAAGTTCTCGATGAATCGAGCCGCGAGCTCCCGGTACCGCTGCATATAATGCTTCGGATCGGGCCAGGACTCCGAAGGGTTCAGCACTGACGCCGGCACGCCTTCGCACGACTTCGGCACAGCAAACCCGAAGACCGGGTCCGTTGCGTACTCGACCTTCAGCAGCTTTCCGTCCAGCGCCGAGTTGAGAAGCGCCCGCGTGTACCGGATGCTGATCCGCTTCCCGACTCCGTACGGCCCTCCGATCCACCCGGTGTTCACGAGCCAGCAGTGTGCTCCCTGGTGGAGGATCTTGCGCTTCAGCAGGTCCGCGTAGAAGGACGGATGGTGGACCATGAACGGAGCACCGAAGCAGGTGCTGAACGTCATTTCAGGTTCCTTGCCAAGGCCAACTTCCGTCCCCGCGATCTTTGAGGTGTACCCCGAGATGAACTGATACAACGCCTGATCAGCCGTCAGTTTCGCGATGGGCGGCATGACGCCCGACGCGTCGCACGTCAGCAGGATGATGTTCTTCGGATGCCCGCCGCGCTTTTCGGGGACCGCGTTGGAAATGAACTCCAGCGGGTATGATGCCCGCGTGTTCTCCGTGATGGACTCGTCATCCAGGTCGATCGTCCGCGACACCGGATCGAACGGGACGTTCTCGAGGATCGTCCCGAACATCTTCGTCGTGGCGTAGATCTGCGGCTCCGCTGCAGCCGAGAGCCGTATGACCTTGGCATAGCAGCCCGCCTCGAAGTTGAAGACTCCCTCGTCGCTCCATCCGTGCTCGTCGTCGCCGATGAGCCGGCGCTCCGGGTCCGCGGACAGCGTCGTCTTGCCCGTTCCCGAGAGCCCGAAGAACAGTGCGGTCGAGCCGTCGGCTCCCATGTTTGCCGAACAGTGCATCGGCATCACGCCTTCGAGCGGAAGCAGGTAGTTCAGGATGGTAAAGACCGACTTCTTGATTTCTCCGGCGTACGCCGAGTTGCCGATCAGGCAGATACGGCTGGAGAAGTCGAGCAGGATGAAGGTATTCGACGCGGTGCCGTCGACGGGAGGGAACCCCTTGAACGAGGGGACCGCGATGATCGTGAATTCCGGGACGTGCCGGCGATACTCGTCCAGCGATTGCGGGACGACGAACATGTTCCGGGCGAAGTGGCTGTGCCAGGCGAGTTCCGTGATCACGCGGATGGGGAGCCGGTACGCAGGATCGGCGCCGGCCCAGCAATCCTGGACAAACACGTCCCGGCCCTGCAGGAACCCCAGCATTCGGGAATAGACCTCCTGGAACTTGTCGGGGCTGAACGGCCGGTTGTACTCGCCCCACCAGATGTGGCCCTCCGTGGTTCCTTCACGCACGATGAACTTGTCGTTCGCCGAGCGCGCCGTGTGTTTTCCCGTGTACGCGACGATCGGGCCCTGCTTGCTGATACGGGCCTCGCGGCGGAACGCAACTTCCTCGTATAGAGCTTCCGTCGGAAGATTCCAGTACGCGAGCCGCACGTTGTGCATCCCGTGATTCTCGAGGCCGTAGTCGCTCCGAAGAGCGGCGGCCTGGTCCTGCGCAGGTGTCTTGATGTCCAGAAGATTGATCATAGCCAGTCACGCACCAGTTTCTTGTCGCCGATATAGATCTCGTTGGGAGCGCCCGGGTCGAGCGCCCATTTGATCCGCTCCACACCCTGCTTGATCTCCTTGACGGTCGTCGCATAGCTCAGGCGCAGGTGCCCTTCCATGCCGAACTCCTTCCCGGGAACCGTGACCACCAGCGCTCTGGACAGCAAAAACTTGGACAGTGCGACGGAGTCGGAGTTGTAGGCCCGGAAGTCGGGCAGACAGTAGTACGTCCCGTCCGGGATGGCGACGCGGATCCCGTTGAACGACCGGAGCTCCTGGAGCATCACGTTGCGGTTGTTCTCGAGCGTCATCCGGAGCGAGTCCACGACGCTCTGAATTCCGGTGAGGGCTCCTTCGGCGGCGTACTGGAGGACGGGGGAGACGCACGATGTGGTCTGCGCCTGGACATTGATCATAACCTCCACGATCTGCTTCGGCGCGATGACCCATCCGATCCGGAAGCCGGTCATCCCGTACAGTTTCGAGATGCCGTTGATGACGATGACACGGCCCGACTCGATGTCCCTCGTGGCGTACCTGTACGCAGGCGTGTGCGTCTTGCCGTCGAACACCAGCCGGTGGTAGATATCGTCCATGATGAGGTAGATGTTCCGCCGTTCGCAGAACTCCACCAGCTGCCCGATGAGTTCGGGCGGAAACAGGGCGCCGGACGGGTTGTTCGGGCTGTTCACGATGATCGCGCGCGTATAGGAGCTGACCGCATCTTCGATCTCCTTCATTCTCGGAACGAAGGTGCCATCCTCCGGTCGGACGACGACCGGAACGCCGTACACCATCTTGATCATCTCGGGGTAGCTGACCCAGTACGGGGCGAGGATGATCACCTCGTCCTGCGGGTTCAGGAGAGCGAAGAGGAGGTTGTAGAGCGCCTGCTTGGCGCCTCCGGAGATCAGAACGTTTTCGGGCGCGACCAGCTTGTCGTACTGCTCTTCCGTGTACCGGATAACGGCTTTCTTCAGCGAGGGAATGCCGTCGGTCGGCGTGTATTTGACGTCACCGGTATTCAGCCTGGACGCGGAGCTCAGGATTGCGCCGATGGGAGCCTTGTTCTTCGGCTCGCCGATGCCCAGGTGCACGACGGCTTCGCCGCGTTCCCGCAGAACCCGCGCCTGCTCGTTCAGGCTGAGGGTCGGCGACTCGGCAATGGCGCGTGCCAGTGTGCTCAGGCCCATAGACGATACGCCTCCTTCGAATGCTTCATGGTTTCAAGAGGGGGAGGAGATGAAGAGAACGTCGCCGGTCGGCGAGGGATGTTGTTACAGGCATGCATACAAAATGTAACAAGGAATAAAGAGCAAAGCAAGGGAAGGGCGCGATCCCACGCACACGACCCCACGCACGCGGCACATCCGTCTCTTTTTTTTCCTATATTTCCCCCCGTATCGCATGCCTGTCTTTTCACACACCCCCAGATCCCGACCCATGAAGAAGCCTGACACGGAGCACCTCCCCAGGTGCAGAGCAATGATGCGCACGCACAAGATCGAGCTGATCGATCTGAAGTGCATTGACCTGACGGGCCGCCTTCATCATGTCTCCCTGCCGGTGACCCCCGGGATCCTCGAGCGCCTCGTGCGGGGGTTCGAGGGTCCGGTCGCATTGACGTACGGGCAGGGCAACAGGGCGTCGGCGATCAGGATTCCCCGGTACGTCTCGAACCCCGAGGAGATCCGGTCCATCGGTACGATGCCCCACCCGTTCGAATACAAACTCTACTTCACGCTATGACACGTTCCATCATCCTCTGGGCTGTGGCGCTCGCGCTGACGCTGGGCCTTGCGACCTATCAACGCATGACGGGTCCGACCTATCCCATCTCGGGCGTCCGGTATGTCGAAGGGGAGAAGGTCGCCTACCGGTTCGAACGATCCCACCCCGGCGAGACGGACCATGAAGTGCGCATCCCGGTCAGCTCACGCATCACCGAGGCCTGGCTGGAGTGGCGGCGATTCAAGAGCGCGGACGAGTGGGTCCGGGTATCGATGGCCGCGCGCGACAGCTTCCTGACCGCGTCGCTCCCTCACCAGCCTCCCGCCGGGAAGCTGGAGTACCGGGTCCAGGCGCGCGGGGCAGGCCGGTTCTTCACCCTTCCGGAAGGCGACCCGGTTGTCATCAGGTTCCGCGGCGACGTCCCGTGGTACGTGATCATCCCGCATATCCTCATGATGTTCCTCTCGATGCTGCTGTCGACGCGTGCCGGGCTCGAGGTCTTCTCGACGGCGCCGAAGCTCCGGACTCTTGTCCTCGGCACGATCGCGACGCTGTTCGTCGGCGGGCTGATCCTCGGTCCGATCGTGCAGAAGTACGCGTTCGACGCGTACTGGACCGGATGGCCGGTCGGGAAGGATCTGACCGACAACAAGACTGCCGCAGCGTTCCTGATCTGGGTGGTTGCGGCGTTCGGCATCCTCGGCCGCAGGAAGAAGCACTCCTGGGCCCTGGTTGCCGCTGTCGCGATGCTGGTCGTGTATCTGATCCCGCACAGCCTGCTCGGCTCCGAACTGGACTACGGCAAGGATGCCCAGAACACACGCGTGGAGGCCCCGCCACGGTGAGGTTCAGCGCCGCAACAAGAGGCCCTGTCCGCCCGTATACCTTATGATAGATGTGATCTGCTTGTGAATGCGTCTGCTGTGTGCATGTATGTGTCGTTCCCGCCATCGTTCCGTTCTCATCAATCTCCAGATCAAGGGAGGCAGTATGCGTAACGCAGTGCTCGCCGGGGGAATCGCGTTTCTCCTGAGCGCTCTGCCCGCGTGTCAGCAGCAGGCCGACTACGGCATGAAGATCCCGGTCGACTACTACAAGCTGGACAACGGGCTGCGCGTCGTACTTTCGCAGGACGCAACCGCGCCGACGGCGACGGTCGCCGTCTACTACAATATCGGCTTTCGCATCGAGCCGAAAGACAGAACCGGCTTCGCCCACCTGTTTGAGCACATGATGTTCCAGGGTTCCGCGAATCTCGGCAAGATGGAATTCATCCGGCTCGTGCAGCGGAACGGAGGTATCCTCAATGGCTCGACGCGATTCGACTTCACGAACTACTTCCAGGTCGTGCCCTCACACAAGCTGGAGACCATCCTCTGGGCCGAGGCGGACCGGATGCGGTCCCTCGACATCACGCAGGAGAATCTTACGAACCAGCAGGGGGTGGTCACCAACGAGGTCAAGGTCAACGTCTTGAACCAGCCGTACGGCGGGTTTCCCTGGCTTGATATGCCGCAGATAGCCAACACGAACTGGTACAACGCGCACAACTTCTATGGCGATCTTGAGGATCTCGGATCAGCGACGCTCGTTGACGTGAAAGACTTCTTCAAGACATTCTACGCGCCGAACAATGCGGTGCTGGTGATCAGCGGTGATTTCGACGCCGCGAAGGCGAAGGAATGGGTGAAGAAATACTTCAGCGACATCCCCGCAGCTCCGCAACCGGCCAAGCCGGACCTGACCGAGCCCCGGCAGGAGCAGGCAAAGCGGGTCGAGAAGCACGACGCGCTGGCCTCGCGCCCCGCCGTCGCCTTCGGTTATCACATGCCCGACCGCGGCACGCCGGAATATTACGCGATGGGGCTGCTGGATCAGCTCCTCCTGCAGGGGGACGACAGCATGCTGCGCGATGCGCTCGTGCAGCAGCGCGGGTGGACGAGCGAGGTCAGCGGCGGCATCAACGAACTGGGCCACATGTTCAATTACAGCGGCCCAATGCTCTGGGTATTCTCCCTCTTCCATGACGCCACGGTCTCCGACAGCGCGATCACCGCGGTGGTGGATTCGGTCCTGCAGCAGGTCGCGACCACTCCGGTCTCCCCGGAACAGCTCGAGAGGGCCAGGATCAAGTTTCGCTCGTCACTCTATTCGATTCTCGGGATGTTCTACGGGTTCGGGCGCGCCGATCTCCTGGCGTCGTTCGCGCTGTTCGACGACCGCCCGGAAATGGTCAATGAGATCGAGAGCCGCATGGCCTCGGTAACGCCGGAACAGATATCCGCAGCCGCACGTGACTATCTGCGCAAAACGAACCAGACGGCCCTGGTGGTGATACCGGGGTCGGGCAAATGAGGAGACTCCCAGTCATGAAAACGATCGTTGCAGTTCTCGCGCTGCTGGGGGTTCTCGCCGCCCCGGCACTTTCGCAAAAGCAGTCGCCCCCCGAGGGCGGAACCCAGAAGGATTTCACCCTCCCCGCATCCACGACGTTCACGCTCGACAACGGCATTCGCGCAACGCTCGTCCACTACGGATCGATTCCGAAGGTGGCGGTGAGCGTTGCGGTCTTCGCCGGCAACTACAATGAGACAGACGCCGAGGGAGGCCTGGCAGACGTCGTGGGCACGCTCCTCAAGGAGGGGACCGCGACGCGTTCGGCGAAACAGATCGCGGAAGACGCCGCCGGCATGGGTGGCGATGTTACCGTTGCCGTGACGGGGGAGCGCACGCTCGTCGGAGGCGCGGTGCTTTCGGAATTTGCGTCCGCCTTCATGGGTCTTGTGGCGGATGTGGTGATGAACCCCGCGTTTCCCGCGACCGAGCTCGAGCGGATTAAGGCCGACCAGCTTCGTCAGCTCGCCATCATGCGGACGCAGCCGAGAGTTCTGGCCCAGGTCGCGTTCACCAGGGTTCTGTACAAGGGCTTCCCCCAGGGCAGGGACCTCCCGACCGATGACATGGTGCGCGGGTTCACGCTGGATGACGTGAAGCGCTTCTACGGGGAGCAGTTTGGCGGGGCGCGCACCCACGTCTATGTCGCGGGGATGTTTGATGCGAAGAAGATGGAGGAAGCGATCCGCACGTCATTCGGCGCGTGGAAGAAGGGAGCCGAACCGATGCTTGCGGCAGCGAAGCCGTTCTCCAGCCGGGCAATCTATCTGGTGGACCGCCCCGGGGCGCCGCAGTCCACCATCATGATGGGCCTGCCCGTGAAAGACCCGGCGCAGGGAAACTACCGTTCGCTCCTGGTCACCAATGCGCTGCTGGGAGGATCTTTCAGCTCGCGGATCACGGCCAACATCCGCGAGAACAAGGGATACACCTATTCGCCGAGCAGCGCCGTCTCGGCTGGTTACCGGTCGGCGCACTGGGTGGAAGTGGCGGACGTGTCGACGCCCGTCACGGGGGCGTCGCTGAAAGAGATCTTCTACGAGATCGACCGTCTTCAGACGGAAGCGCCGCCCGAAGCCGAGCTGGCTGCAATCAAGAACTACCTGGCCGGGGGGTTTGTGCTGCAGAATTCCAACCCTGCGTCCATCATCGCGCAGATGCAATTCCTGGATCTGCACGGCCTTCCGCAATCGTACCTCACGGACGCCGTAAAGACGATTCATGCCGTGACGCCCGAGGATGTGCGGACGATCGTGAACGACCAGATCCGTGACGCGGACATGACCATCGTCATCGTCGGCGATCGGAAGGCGATCGAAAAGCAGGTCGCACCGTTCGGGAAGATCGTGCACTGAGACATCGTTGAACGCGGCACTCCGGGGCCGTCCCAGAAGTCGCAATCAGGCTGACATCCGTTCAGGCGCTGCGGTACAGGTCTCACAACCACAGGGGAATCTGCAGCGACTCAGCACATCCGCAGACAGGATGCCACCACATTGGACTTCTGGGACGCGCCCGTGCCGTTTCAGGCGCTGTCTTTTCAGCGCCCGGAGGGTTCGATCCGTACCCCCATCAGGCGGTCACCGATCTGAAGACGGTCCACGACGTCCTGCCCGCCCGTCACCTGGCCGAACACCGTGTATCTTCCGTCAAGGTGCGGCTGAGGGGATTGGGTGACGAAGAACTGAGATCCTTCGGTATCCTTCCCTGATGACGCCATCCCGATGACCCCCGTTCCGTAGGTTCGGGGTGAGAACTCCGACCGGATAGAATACCCCGGTCCGCCCCAGCCGTCCTCCCGCGGGTCGCCACCCTGTGCGACGAACGTCGGAACCACGCGGTGGAATGCGATCCCGTCGAACAGCCGCCGTCGCTCAGCCAGCTTCAGGAAATTCATGACAGTGAACGGGGCGATCCGGGGGTACAGGTCGGCGGTGAAGGTTCCGCGGACCGTCTCAAACCGGACGGGCACCACATCGGGCAGCCCCGCAAGGAACTCGAAGTCGAAGTCGACATACCCTGGCTGGCGGTACGGGACCTGCCTTGCATACTCCGACCCTGTGAGGCGCGCGAGGGCCGCTGCGGCTGCTCTTCCCGCAGCGGGCTCGACGTCGTCCAGGAGTGTCTGCAGGCTGGCGATCGCGCGCTGGTCGCCAAGGGTGCCGAGCGCTGCGATGACCGACAGTTTCGCGTCCAGATCGGCGGGGGAGCGCAGCGCGCCAAGCGCGTCCACAAGCCTGACGACGCTGGCAGGTTGGCGGAGAAGGGAATCGCTCAGGATCTCCGCGCACGTCGCGATGACCGCGGGGTCGGTGTCGTCGATTCCGATGAGGAGCGAGGCTTGTGCGCGCCCGGCGAGTTCGCGAGCCGCCGGGTGCATGCGGACGAGGTCTCTCATCCCTTCAAATGCGGCGACGGCGACGGCCGGGATCTTGTCGTCAGCCAGACGCTCGAGGTCCGTGATCGCCCCCGTATCCCCGGTCGCGGCATACGCGGTCGCAAGGCGTGCCCGGGCACGCGGATCCGCTGTGCGCAGGGAGCGCAGGAGTGGCAGTGCATCCTCACCTTCGATCTTCGCCAGCGCGATCGCAGCTTCCCCCTGAAGCTCCGGCTCAAAGTTACGCACGTCGTTCCGCGCGATGACGGAAAGCTGATTCCGGATTTCGGCGCAGACGGCGTGGTCCTTCGCTGCGCGCACGGCCGCCGCCGGGAGCGATGCGATCGCCGTGACCGCGATGGAGTGCCGTTCGTTGAAGAACGATTCCCTGTAGACGTCCAGCGCGGCAGGAGTCTGTTCGAGAGGGAGTTGGGCGAGCGCGCGCAGCGCGGCAACGCGAACCCGCCAGTCGGCGTCGTAGCGCGCCAGCCTGTCCAATGGAACTGCCGATGTCCTCGCGTCCTTCAGCTTGCCGAGCAAGACTGCGATGTTGAGTCGAACCAGCGGGTCGGGGCTTCGCCACAACAGCACGATCTCTTCCAGGTAGGTCCGCACAAGCGGATGGTCGCCGATGCGCTGGAATGCATACGCCGTCTCCCATGGAACCGTCTCTGCCGGGTTGATGAATCTCAGAAGGTACCGCACCGCGTCGTCGGAGGTAATGCCGCGCACCGCGAACCGCGCGATGGCCATGGTGACGGCGTGCGTGGAGGCGAGAGGATAGGTGTTGCCGACAGTCACCAGGAGGTCATTAAGTCCGGCCGCCGTGCCGAACCTTCCGATCTCTTCGATCAGGCGCTCACGCGCCGTTGTATACGGCAGGCGTTTCCAGATGAGATCGTACTCGAGCTGCTCCCTCGCGCGTTGACTCATCACGGTGCCCGTCTGCCCCAGGGCGAACGCGGCAACGTCCTGGATCTCGGGCGAATCTTCGGTCAGCATTCCGGTCAGTGGACCAATGACCGCCGAATCCTGGAGGCTGCCGAAGGCGAAGGCGGCTCGCTCTCTGACGACCGGGTCAGGGTCGCTCAACGCGCTCACGAGCCCGCCGTCATGCGGCGTTCTGAGGTCTTGAATTCTCAGGATGGTCTCGAGCTTGTCCTGCCTCTGGCGCCTGGCCTCCGGCGTCAACTCCTGCGCGGGGCTTTGGACCGCATGCAGAAGGAGAAGGGGAAGGAGGACAGGGAGGAGTGTGCGGGATGTCATGGAATGGCGTGGGCCTGTGTCTGAGACCCGGGTTGGCAGGTCTGTGCTCGCAAAAAGGTAGGATATTGGCCGCGGTGGTGCAAGTCCTGTGCCGCGTTTCATTGATACTCAACGGCCTTTTCTGTATCATATCAATTAACCCTTTCGGCAACACGCGTTTCAGACCATCGGAGACCAAAGTGGCTTCCTTTCGCAAGCGGACGCATACCTGCGGAGAACTCCGGCCTGCCCACGTAGGCCAGACGGTGACACTGAACGGCTGGGTGGACGTGCGCCGCGACCTCGGGGGGGTCATTTTTGTGGATCTGCGGGATCGCTACGGCAAAACCCAGGTCGTCTTGAATCCCCAGAAGAGCCCGGCCGCGCATGCGGTCGCCGAGGGAGTCCGTGGCGAGTATGTCCTGACGGTCACGGGGACGGTCGAGCTGCGCCCGGAAGGGACCAGGAACGGCAGCCTTGCGACGGGTGACATCGACATCCTGGCGCACGAAATCGCCATCCTGAACAAAGCTGAAACGCCCCCGTTCCCCATTGAGGACAAGATCGAGACCAACGAGGACGTCCGCTTGCGCTACAGGTACCTGGACCTCAGGCGACCGGAGCTGCAACAGAATCTGATCACGCGCCACCGGATGTACCAGCTCACGCACTCGTATTTTGACGAGCGGGGATTCGTCGAGATCGAAACGCCCGTCCTCATGAAGAGCACGCCGGAAGGGGCGAGGGACTACCTCGTTCCAAGCCGCGTTCACCGAGGGAAGTTCTATGCGCTCCCCCAGTCGCCGCAAACCTACAAGCAGATCCTGATGGTGTCGGGATTTGACCGGTACGTCCAGGTCGTGAAATGCTTCCGGGACGAGGACCTCCGCGCGGACCGGCAACCTGAGTTCACCCAGATCGACGTGGAGATGTCGTTCGTCGACGAGGAGGACGTGTATGCACTGGCGGAAGGCCTGATGGCCCGGATGTTCGAGGAGGTGAAAGGGAAGAAGATTCAGCTCCCGCTGCCCCGCCTCACGTACGCAGAGGCCATAGAGACCTACGGGAGCGACAAACCCGACACGAGATTCGGACTGACGTTCACACGCCTGAACGACCTCGTGAAGGAGTCGGGCTTCAGGGTCTTCGCCGACGTCGTCCAGAAGGGTGGAGTGGTTGCCGCCTGCGTCGTCCCTGGCGGCGCCGCCTTCACACGGAATCAGATGGACAACCTCGTCGATTATGCGAAGAGTCTCGGCGCGGGCGGACTCGCATATATCAAGGTGACTGAGAACGGACCGGAGACGGCGATCGAAAAGTTCCTCGGGAAGGATCTCGTCAGCGCGATCGTCACCACCACCGCAGCCGGACGCGGCGACCTTATCCTGATGGTCTCCGACACGTGGCAGAAGGCGTACACGATTCTGGGCACGATCCGTCTTGAGATGGGGCGACGGCTGAACCTGATCCAGGAAAGCGAAGACAGGATGCTGTGGGTGACGGACTTCCCGCTGCTGGAGTTCAGCGAGGAGGAGAATCGGTTTGTGGCGGTGCATCATCCGTTCACGTCCCCGCATCCCGACGATCTTGGCCTCCTCGAGACGGATCCCGGAGCCGCGCGTGCGCGCGCCTACGACCTCGTGCTCAATGGAAACGAAATCGCCGGAGGCAGCATCAGGATACACGAGACCGGGCTCCAGAGCCGCATCTTTGCACTCCTCGGGATCGGTGAGGAAGAGGCACAAAGGAAATTCGGGTTCCTGCTCGGGGCATTCCGCTACGGAGCGCCGCCGCACGGAGGGATCGCCTTCGGGTTCGACCGGGTCGCCATGCTCCTCACCGGCATGAAGTCGATCCGCGACGTGATCGCGTTCCCCAAGACCGCCAGCGCGGTCTCATTGATGGACGACTCTCCGTCGGACGTGGACGACCGGCAGCTGAGGGAACTTCACATCCGGGTAATCTGACGATGAAGGATCGCATCCGCATCGCGAGCGGGCAGGGGTTCTGGGGTGATCTGTTGACCGCCCCCCGGGACCAGGTGACGCGTGGACACGTGGACTACCTCGTGCTGGACTACCTTGCGGAAGTCACGATGTCCATCATGCAGAAACAGCGTCGCCGGAATCCGGCCATGGGATACGCGGTGGACCTCGTGGAGCTGGTGGACGACCTTCTCCCGGAGCTTGTCGAGCGGGGCACGGTACTGATTACGAATGGCGGGGGGGTCAACCCGATCGCCTGCCGCGATGCAGTGTTTGCCGCTGCCCGGAAGAGGGGCATCCGCGGATTAAAGGTGGGTGTGGTGCTGGGGGACGATATCCTGGAAGGGCTGGGGGCTTTGATCGGGAAGGGGCATGAGCTGAAGAATATGGAGACCGGCGCCCCGGCAGCCACCGTGCTTGACCGCGTCACGAGCGCAAACGTCTATTTCGGGGCTCGCCCGATCGTCGAGGCGCTCGGCCAGGGCGCCCACATCGTCATCACCGGGAGGACGACGGATACGGGACTCACTTTAGCGCCGATGGCGCATGAGTTCGGCTGGGCGGCGAACGACTGGGACAAGGCTGCCGCAGGCACAGTTGCCGGGCACATTCTGGAGTGCGGTGGGCAGGCATCCGGAGGCAATTTCTCGGGCGACTGGCGGTCAGTTCCGGACCTGGCTCACATTGGATTCCCCATCGCCGAGGCTTCGCCGGACGGGACGGTCATCATCACCAAGCATCCGGGGACCGGCGGGCTGGTTTCGGCGCGCACGGTGAAGGAGCAGTTGCTGTACGAAATCGGCGACCCGACGTCGTACATCACTCCCGACTGCGTCGCTGATTTTACATCGATTCTTGTTGAGGAAGAAGGATCCAACCGGGTTAGAATAAGCGGAGTTAAGGGTCGCCCATCCACCGAATTCTATAAGGTGTCAATGTCGTACCACGATGGGTTCACCACTGTCGGAACACTCACGTATGCCTGGCCGGATGCGCTTGAGAAGGCGGAGGCGGCTGACCGGATCCTCCGCACCCGCCTGAACGACCTGGGTCTTGAATTCGATGAGATCCGGACGGAGTTCCTTGGCCACAATGCCTGTCATGGCCCGCTTGCAGAAACCCGTGGCGAGCTGAACGAAGTGGTTCTTCGCGTGGGGGTTCGGTCGCACGAACGGGCGGCGGTCGAGCGGTTTGGCAAGGAGGTCGCACCCTTGATCCTGACGGGGCCCCCCGCTGTCACCGGTTTCGCAGGCGGCAGGCCAAAGCCGGCTGACGTCATCGCCTTCTGGCCCGCGCTGATCGCAAAGTCGGCTGTTACGCCTTCGATCCTCGTGGAGGAGGCATGAAGGTCAGGCTGATCGATATCGCACATGCCCGGTCGGGAGACAAGGGAGACACCGGGAACGTGGGAGTGATTGCGCTCCGGCGGGAGTATTACCCCATTCTCCTCAAGTACCTGACCCCCGAGCGGGTCAAGGCCCATTTCGCGGGGATCGCCCTCGGGAAGGTTGAGCGGTTCGAGCTTCCCAACCTCTGGGCGCTCAACTTCCTGCTTCATAACGCCCTTGGCGGCGGAGGCACCATCTCGCTCAAGCACGACGCCCAGGGAAAGACGCTCAGCTCGGCCATGCTGCGCATGGAGCTGGAGATCGAAGAACAGATAGTCGTGGAAGGGTCCGGCAATGTTTGAAGACCAGAAGGCGCGCGTGAACGAACTCCGCGGGCAGCTCAGGGCGCTACGGGGGTTTCTTTGACCTGGACACGAAGGAAGTCGAGGTGTCGAAGCTCGAGGAGCAGACGCATGCCCCCGATTTCTGGAGCGACAACGTAGCCGCGCAGAAAGTCATGCAGCAGATCGCCGGCCGGAAGTCATGGATCGAATCGTGGCGCGGGCTGGAGCGGCACCTGGAAGACGGCGGCTCTCTGATCGAACTGGCGGAGGAGGCGAACGATCCGGCCTTTGCGGGAGATCTTGAGGCCGAGCTTGAGGCCGTCGCCTCGGGGATCGCCGATCTGGAATTCCGCAACATGTTGAGCGGAGACGACGATGTCCGCAACGCAATCCTCACCATTCATGCGGGTGCGGGTGGGACGGAGGCGCAAGACTGGGCCGAGATGCTTCTGCGCATGTATCTCCGCTGGTGCGAACGCCACGGGTACGCCACCTCCCTGGTCGACAGGCTGGACGGAGAGGGCGCCGGGGTGAAGAGCGCGACGGTTGAAGTGACCGGTGAATACGCCTACGGCTATCTGAAGGCGGAGAACGGAGTCCACCGGCTGGTCAGGATTTCCCCGTTCGATTCGAACGCCCGGCGCCACACCTCCTTCGCGTCGGTGTTCGTCTATCCCGAGATCGAGGAGGACGTCGCAATCGAAGTGAACACGGCGGATCTCAAGATCGACACGTACCGGGCCGGGGGCAAGGGCGGGCAGAACGTGAACAAGGTTGAGACGGCCGTGCGCATCACGCACGTGCCCACGGGAATTGTCGTCGCCTGTCAGCAGGAGCGCTCGCAGTTTCAGAACCGGGAACGGGCCATGAAGATGCTGAAGTCGCAGCTCTATCAGCGGCGGAAGATGGAGGAAGAGGCCCGGCTGAGCGCGATCGAAAGCACGAAGAAGAAGATCGAATGGGGCAGTCAGATCCGCTCCTACGTCTTTCACCCGTACAACCTGGTGAAAGACCATCGGACCGACATTGAAACCAGCAACGTCCAGGGGGTGATGGACGGGGCGCTGGACGATTTTATCAAGGCGTATCTGATGGATTCGAGCGCGAAGGGGACCGGGTAAGGAACCTCGGGATGTCGTACACACGGTTCATAGCTCAGCGCTACCTCCAGTCCCGGCGAAACGCCGGGTTCTTCTCCTTTATTACCGCGATCGCGACGGCCGGCGTGATGCTCGGCACGGCTGCGCTGATCATCGCGCTCTCCGTCCTCGGCGGCTTCGAGCGTGAGATCACCGAGAAGGTCGTTGGTTTCACGAGCCACGTACAGGTTCTCGGGTTCCAGAGCCAGCCGCTTCCTGACTACGACGAAAACGCGGACAGGATCGGCGAAGCATTCCCGGTCGTCCAATCCGTGTCGCCGTTCGTGGCGAGGGAGGCGCTCGTGAAGTCCTCCACGACCGTGGACGGCATCTTGCTGAAAGGCGTGGACCCCTCGCGGGACAATGGCATGATCCGACGCTATGTCGTGGAAGGCGTGTACGACATCGAGCGTCCGACCGGAGGCATGCCGCGGATCGTCATGGGCAGGCGGCTTGCGCGCCGGCTCTCGGTCGGGATCGGCGACCGGGTGACGCTGTTCGGGGTCGGCGGCATGGCGAGCGCCAGGCAACCTCGCGCGATGCAGTTCCGCGTCACCGGCCTGTATGAAAGCGGCATGGCCGAGTACGACGACGTCTACGCATTCACCGACCTCGCCGAGGCGCAGCAGCTCTTCGAGTTCGGCCGCGGCGTGTCCGGATACGACCTTCGCCTGTCGTCGGTGGACAGCGCCGATGCAGTGGCTGCTGCGATTCCCGACCTGCTGGGCTATCCCCATTTCGGGCGCACGGTCTTCGACTCGTACAGGAATCTCTTCAGCTGGATCGAGCTGCAGAAGAAGCCTATTCCGATTATTCTCGGGCTCATCATCGTGGTCGCGACCGTGAACATCGTCGGCACGCTGCTGATGATGGTCCTGGACAAGACGCGCGAGATCGGAGTGCTTGCGTCGCTGGGCGCCACGCGCGGAGGGATCACGAGCATCTTCCTCCGGCAGGGGTTCACCATTGCGCTCAGCGGCACCGCGCTCGGGAACATCCTGGCGTTCGTGCTCCTCTTCGTCCAGTCGGAGTTCAAGATCCTCTCGCTGCCGAGCGACATCTATTTCATGACGTCGGTGCCGGTCTTGCTGCGCCCGGAGGACTTCGCTCTGGTGTCGGTGGTCTCCATCGTCCTGTGCCTGGTCAGCGCCCTGGTTCCTGCGCGGCTGGCGGCGCGATTGAATCCTGTGACAGCGATCAGGTTGGGCTGATGGGATACGAACGCATCATCGCGCGCCGGTATCTTCGGTCGAAGCGTCAGCTCCGCTTCATCAACATTATCATGCTCGTATCGATCATCGGCATTACGGTCGGCGTGGCGGCGCTGATCATCGTCCTGTCGGTCTTCAACGGCTTCAACAGCGTCGTTACGCAGGTACTGGTGAACTTCGATCCGCATCTCAGGATCGAGCCGGCCTCCGGGTCGTCGTTTGTGCCAGACGACCGGCTGGCGCACGCACTGGAGGACGATCCGCGTGTCGCAGCCCACGCGCCGTACGTCTCGAGCAAGGCGCTGCTGGTCACACCACGCGTGAGCCGGGTCGTGCTCGTGAAGGGGGTCGACGACTCCACCATCGGCGAAGTCTCCGGCGTCAAGGGCGCCACGATCCTGGGCAACTTCACGTTCGACGACACGAACGAGGCTGGGGGGATTGTTCTGGGCCTGACGCTCGCGGACCGGCTTGGCATGTCGCTCGGGGCGGACCTCACGGTCGTCAGCCCGATCGGCGTGGACGCGCTCGCAATGCAGACCGGCGAGCCGCTGATGCGCGCCGTGGTCGTCCGCGGGATCTACGACTCGAACAACAAGGACTACGACGCGCACTACGCCTTCATTTCGCTGGCGTCCGCCAGGCGGCTGTTCGGCATTGCGGAGGGTGTGAGCGGCATCGAAGTCCGTCTCCATGACATCGAGGACGCCGAGGCAGTGCAGCATTCGCTCCAGGCTCTGCTGGGACCCGGGTACAAGGTCTCGACCTGGTACGACCTTCACCGGGATCTCTATTCGGTCATGAAGATCGAGCGCTGGATGGCCTATGTCATCCTCTGTTTGATCGTGGGTGTGGCGACGTTCAACGTCCTGGGGTCGCTGACGATGGGGGTCATCGAGAAGCGGCGGGACATCGGGATCCTCAAGGCGCTTGGGGCGTCGCAGGCGAGCATCACCCGCCTGTTCATGTTCGAGGGCATTCTGGTGGGCAGCATCGGCACCGTTGCCGGCGTGCTGATCGGGCTCCTGGTCTGCTATCTGCAGATTCACTATCAGCTGTTCCCGCTCGACCCGAGCGTCTATATCATACCGGCGATTCCGGTCGAGGTGCGGTGGACCGATTTCGTTGCGGTGTCTCTGGCCTCGATGCTTTTGAGCATGGCGGCGTCGCTTTATCCAGCCCGCCGGGCGGCACAGCTGCTTCCAGTGGAGGCAATTCGATGGGAGTAGGAGAGGAGACGCTCGGCGCGGCGCCGATGATTGTCACCGAGTCGCTGACAAAGACATTCTATGCGGAAGGCGGGAAGACGAGCAAGCTCTGCGTCCTGCGGGGAGTCAATCTCGAAATCCGTGCGGGCGAGATCGTGGCGGTGGTCGGAGCGTCGGGGGCCGGGAAGAGCACGCTGCTTCACATCATGGGGACGCTCGACCGGCCAACGTCCGGCACGGTGAAGTACAACGGCGTGGACGTCTTCAAGCTGTCTGACGATGAGCTGGCGCGGTTCAGGAACAGGCACGTCGGCTTCGTGTTTCAGTTCCATCATCTGCTGCCGGAGTTCTCGGCGCTCGAGAACGTGTCGATGCCGGCAATGATCTCCGGGAAAAAACCGGCGGAGGTTCGCAGAAAAGCAGCCGAACTGCTGACGCTTGTGGGTCTGGGCGATCGGCTGGAATCGCGCCCGCCGCAGCTCTCCGGTGGCGAGCAGCAGCGCGTGGCCGTGGCACGCTCGCTCATGAATTCGCCCGAAGTGATTCTCGCGGACGAACCATCGGGAAACCTGGACAGCGAGAACGCCCAACACCTCCATCGCTTGATCAGGGAGCTGAGCCGCACCATGGGCCAGACATTCGTCGTTGTGACTCACAACGAATCCTTTGCTGCTCAATCAGATAGGGTGGTTAGGATTGCGGATGGCGTTATCAGAACTTCGTAATCACTTGCTCCATAGTTTCGGAGGAAAAAAGGGCTTGACAATCATGGAGAATCAGTTAAATTTGTTCTCGACCAATACGACAGTTTCTCCCCTGACTGTTGTACGTACCACGGTCAAGCCCGGCGTTCCCCCCAACGCTGGGCTTTTTCTTTACCCCGTGGCATGACACGGTGACACTACACATAGGAGACCGACGTGGCAAAACCCGTGCACAGACGTGAATCGAAACGCAAGCAGGTCAGGGAAACGCATCTCCCCCTGGGCAGACAGAATTTCGTGATCATGGGGGTTGGCCTTCTTGTCATCCTTGCCGGATACCTGACGATGCTGACCGGGAGCGTCGAGGGATTCCTTCCCATTGTGGTCGCCCCGATCCTGTTGGTCGTCGGGTATTGCGTGCTGATCCCGATCGGGATTCTGTATCGCCCCGGTTCGAAGGCGGGTGCGTCCGGAGAAGACGGCGCGAAAGGGATCGCGCAATGAGGATCCGGACTCTGCGGCGGGATGTCGTGTGGCTTACTGCGGCGCTGCTCTTCTGCCTTGCGCTGAGCGCGGGTGATGCCATCGCGCAACGCAAGCCGCCTTCCCTGCGCGAGTTTCTCCTGCAGTACAAGGGGCGCGACATCTTGATGATGGACAAGACCGGCGGCGTCGAACAGTTCGCCGGCGGAGAAGCGGCCAGAGCGTACACCGTTCGGCTTGACGACATCCTCAACGACTATTTCGTCGTGACGCGCGACTCGGACACCGACAAGCGCAGCTTTGTCTATCCCATCTCTGTCGTCAGGCGCGTCATCTTCCTGTACGACGGGAAGCCGTATCAGAAGATCGTTCTTGAGATGTACTGATGCGTGAGGAGCGGCCGGTGGCGCAACGCGCGGTGCGGTGCATGCTGTCTGTCATGCTTGGCGTCACGTGTGGCGGCGCCGTGACGGGAGAGTCGGCCCATGCCGAAGAGGAAGAGGCCAGGGCGTCACTCCCCACGATTGCGATACTTGAGGAACTGGCAGCCGAAGCGGGGAGAGAGGTGTCCCCGTCACTTCCGGGCGACACGGCGTCAACGGTGGCCCTGGAGGTTGAACCCGGGGAGAATACCTGGTTTGTCGAGGCAGGGTTCGCGAAAGGGCTCGCTCCCCGGCCCGTGGTCCGCGAGCCCGGACCGAACGCTGCGGTCTCGGTCTCGATCGGCATCAGGAGTATGGGCGTTGCCTACGAGGATGTCCGGCGCGACGGGCTGTTCGGGTCCCGTGTCGTCACGCGGACCGTGTTCATGGAGGCTGATGTGTCGGTCGTGAGCAGGACAACCGGCGATGTCCTTCACCGAAGCACTGTGGCCCGGACTCGCCGGGATGACGTCCGTGTCGATGATCTCGCCCGGCTGGAAGAGCCCGGGTTGACCTGGACAACCGCCAAGGTGCCGTCAGAAGGTTTCTTCTCGTCGGTGCTTGAACCGGTGATCACCGTGGGAGCGATTGCGGTGGCCGTAATTCTGCTGTTCACAGTGAGAAGCTGACGGGGGAGGAGTGGAGCGCCGGCTCAGGGGGGTGGTAGGCATCGTGGGGCTCGCGTCAGTGCTGGCGCTGAGTTCGGCTGCATTGACCGGCGCACGGACAGCGGATTCAACGGCGATCGGGGTCGACACGTCTCAGGTGGTCGCACGTTCGTCCACTGTCCGCCTCCTGGCACTGGGGGACGTGAATCTTGGCCGGACGGTCGGGCAACGGATACTCCGCGGCGACACCCTCTGGCCCTTCGAGAACGTGCTGGGCGAGTTTCGCGAGCACGACATCGTATTCGTGAATCTCGAATCGAACCTTTCGAACCGGAACGGGGAGACTCAGAGCCCCGACAACAACCTCATTTTCACCGGTCCCCCCGCAGGCGCATGGACGCTGAAGAAGGCGGGGGTGACGGTCGTGTCGACGGCGAACAACCACGCCCTCGATTACGGCAGGGCCGCGAAGGATTCAACGATCCGGTATCTGACGCAAGCCGGGGTGCAGTTCGCAGGGACTGCGACAAAGCGCGAAGATCTCTACGAGCCTGCGGTGTTCGAGCGCAACGGCATCCGGTTCGCGCTTTTTGCCGTTACGGCGATCATGAATATGCCCGGCGAGTGGTGGAAGGGGCATGTGGCGTTTGCTGACACGGCCAGGCTGCTCCCGCGCATTCGGGCCTGGCGCCCGGACGTGGATGTGATCATCGTCAGCTATCACGGCGGGAATGAATACCAGGACCGGCCGCATCGGCCGCTCAGGGAGTTTGCGGAAGCGGTGCTGAAGCAGGGAGCCGACCTGTTCCTCGGCCACCACCCCCACGTGCCGTACGGGATCGTGGAGGTAGGGCAGGGGATTGGCGTCCATTCGCTGGGGAACTTCGTGTTTCACCAGCCCCAGCGGTACTGGACACAGCGGTCATTCGGCCTGTCGGTCACGTTCACACGTGCCGGGGACCGGACGGCGATCACCTCGTGTCGCATCCTCCCGTTGCGTGCGGGACACCAGCCGGCGTTCCTCCCGGCCGGGACGGAGGCGGACACCATCGCGTCTCGCGTGCGCGCCTTGTCATCTTACGAGAAATCGGAAACGGTCTCATGGCAGTGATTCTTCGCAGTACACTCATTGTTGTCCTCGTCGTTGCCGGCCTTGGCTGCAGCTCGTCGCCGGACGTCGTCAACCCCAGCGTGGAGCAGCGGTTCAACCGGGCAAAGGAGTTGTTCGATGAAGGGGACTATCTCGAGGCGATCAACGAGTTCACGGTGATCACGCTTCAGTATCAGGGGAGCACGTTTGCCGCGGATGCCCAGTACTATCTCGGCGAATGCCGCTTCCAGCGCGAGGAGTATATACTCGCGGCATTCGAGTATTCGGTCGTCCGCACGAGCTACCCTGCGAGCCCGCGCGTGCCGGACGCGCTGTATAAACTGGGGCTGTCGTACTATATGCAGTCACCGAAGCCGGTGCTGGATCAGCAGAACACGCGGAAGGCCATCGACGAATTCCAGGCGTTTGTCGAGTATAACCCGGGCCACCCGATGGCGGCCGATGCTGAGGCGAAGATCAAGGAGTTGAACGATCGCCTCGCCTTCAAGGCGTACGAGGCCGCCCGCCAGTACGAGCGGATGGAGTACTACCGCGCCGCGATCCTGTCGTACGATGCCGTGATCGAGAAATATCATGACACCGACTATGCGCCGATGGCGTACCTGGATAAGGCGGACCTGCTCGTGCGCCGGCTCCGCTTCCGAGAGGCCGAAAGCACGATCAAGGAGTTCAAGTCGAAGTATCCGAACAGCGTCCTCCGCAGCCGCGCCGACGGCATCCTCGAGAAGATCAAGGATGAGCTGGAGGTCAACCGGGGCGACGCCGCGGGGACAAAGATCGAGCGCAACGACGGGCGTCCTGCCGCCGCGGGAGCGAGGACGTAACCCGATGGACGGAAAACCGGTACAGGCATCCCAGGTCATTACCACCCAGCTCGTTCTCCCGAACGACACGAATCAGCTGGGAAACCTTCTCGGCGGAACGCTGATGCACTGGATCGACATCACCGCTGCGATCTGCGCCCAACGCCACTCCGGGATGATCTGTGTGACCGCCTCGGTGGACGAACTCACGTTCCACCAGCCTGTCAAGCTTGGAGAAATCGTCACCCTCCAGGCATCTGTGAACCGCGCGTTTTCCACCTCCATGGAAATCGGCGTCCTGGTGACCGTCTCGAACCGCAGGGATCCGCAGGTGAATCGGGCGAACACTGCCTACCTCACGTTTGTCGGGCTGGACGAATCGGGGCACCCCACGCGGGTTCCCCGCGTGATCCCTGAGACCGACGTCGAGCGGCAGCGGTATGAAGAAGCCCTCCGGCGCAGGGAGTCGCGCCTAGCCCGCAGGTCGTCAAATGGCTGACACACGGGCGCCCCGCAGGCCGGGTCGGCGCCTGTGGTCCGCGGTCATTCTCAGCGCGTGGAACGGCACCGTGTGGTGCGGGGCCGGGTTCGGAGCCATGGTGGAACACCCGCTTGCCTTTCCTCCCGCCGCAGTGACCGTCCTTTCCGGCTCCCCCGGATCACGCTCCGAAATCGTCGTCCTGGCGAAAGACCGGCCGCTTCTTGCCGGACACGTGCTCACGGACGAGGGAATCCTCATCGAAACACAGACCTTTCGAGTTCCCGACCGATGCGGCGCAATCGCGCCGGGGGACTTCAACGGCGACGGCAAGCGGGAGTTCGCCCTGCTCTCGGCGGGGGGGACGCGCGTCCATTCGTATCTGAGCCATCCTTCCGGCTGGGCCACCAGGCGGCTCTCGCCGGGGATGCGTGCGACGAAGCTGCTGTCGGCGGACCTTAATGCGGACGGCTTCGAGGATGTCCTGTGCTATGGAAAGAACATGGCCGGTGGGATCGCGTACTTCGGCTCCCGCACCGGTCTGGTCGACTCCTCGGTCGCCATACTCGAGGACATCTCAATTGCCGATGCCGTTGCGTCTGACGTGAACGGCGACCGCGTGCCGGATCTGCTCATTGCCGATTGGCTCGGCAATGCGATCACCCTGTTCACGGGCCTCGACGGGTTGACGTTTACCGAAGCTCTCAAGGTTGATGTCCCGGGCGAGCCGCTGGAGGTCGACATCGCTGAAGCCGCCCCGGGTATCCCCTTGATGCTTGCGGTCCTGACCGGCAGCGGGAGGGCGATCCGGACGTACACGGTGGAAAAGGCCGGCGAGGTGTCGCTCGCGGAGGAGATTCGCCTCGACGCCACCGCGAAAGAGATGCGCCTCATCGACAGTGACGGGAACCGCCGCCCGGAACTGCTGGTGACGACCCCTTCCGGCATGCTGCTGGCCGAGTGGTCCCGCGGCAATCGGTTTGGGTCGTGGACGACCTACGGCGTAGTCATCGAGTCCGGAGCGATCTCGATCCGGGACGTCGACGGCGATCGCAGACGCGACCTTGTCGCGGTGGACGCCTCCCGACGGAAGCTTGTGGTGTGCGCCAACAGTTCGGCCGGCAGTGCGACCTCGTGGCCCGACGTCTTCGTGACCTCGGGAGAACCCGTGGACGCGGTCCTCTCCGACGTGAACCTGGACGGGAACAAGGACCTGGTCGTAGCCTGTCGCCGTCCTCCGGTCCTCGCTGTCCTCGGCAGTGACGGACATGGAAAGTACGCACTGGAACAGACGGTGCCCATACCGGAGAAACCCACCGCCGTGATTGCGGTGCGGGAGCTGCGGGGAGCACCGAAGACCATCGTCACTTCACACGCCATGACAAACTCCGTCGGCGTGATCTCGTTCAATGAGCGCGGGATGTCAGGCGCGGTGCGAACGATTGCCACGGCCGACCGCCCGCAGGTCCTGGCCGCTGCACGGGACTCGAACGATGCGCTGCAGGTCCTGGTGATGACCGGCCCGGCGACGGGTCGTGGGTATACGCTCTCATGGTTTGACGAGCGTTCGGAAGGCCAGTTTGTCGAGCGCCCTTCCGGCGTGCCACCCACGATGCGCATCGCTCGCGCAGTTGCCGATTGCAGGGGAGGAGCGCCCGTGACGATCGCGGCGTTGGTTCGGGACCGCGACCGAAGCGGACTGTACGCCTGGACGGGGAGAACGGTGCCCTCAACAATCGATCTGTTCAGCGCGGTCTCGGCCTCATCCACGAAACTCCTTGCCGGAGAACTGACGGTGCGGGGGGATTTCACGGTCTTCTACTATGATGATGTTCCCGGGAATGAAATCGGTATGACGACGTATCTCGGGTCTCAGGGGACGTGGACGCAGCCTGTCGTATCCGGAGGCCTGTCGCCGGACATTACGGCCGGATTGATTGCGACTGACATGACGGGGGATGGGAAGCCCGACCTGTTGTACGCCGACCGGCGAAGGGGAATGATCGTGCTCCTCGCGGGCGCTCCCGGCTCGACCCGCGCCGATGCCCGAAACCTTCTGCAGGCATCGGGCACGAGGGTGGTCGCTGTCGGCGACCTCAAAACCAGCGGAACACGTGATCTTTTTGTGATTCGCAAGGGGGAGAATGCTGTGAGCATGATCAGGGGAGTCGTGGGTCCGTGAGCCCGCGGGTGACCATAATGCAGGTGCTGGCCCTGGCTGCGTTTCTCGCGCCGGCCGGAGGAAGCGCGCAGCCCGACGCTGCCCAGGCCCCCGGAGCTGCGGCGGCGACCCGCCGCATCATCGACGAGCACCATACCGCCAGCGGAGAGCCGGTGAAGTGCGGACTGCCTGCGCTGAGCGCGGCGATCCGCGATCGCATGAACATGCTGAAGCCGGGAGTGATCGACCAGGTCCTGTCGCGGCCGGACATGCAGACGTCAAAAGCCGCCGGGGGTTTCAGGGTCCACTACGATACCTCCGGGATCGATGCTCCCGCCATGCTCGACTCTCTCAACAGGCGAATCCCGGGGACGGCACACGAATACGCAGACTCCGTGCTTGCGATCCTGGCCTACGTGCATCAGCTTCAGACGGTGGAGCTTGGATTTGATTCTCCGCAGTCTGACAGCGGACGCGGGGGAGGTGACGAATACGATCTCTACGTGGTGGAGCTGGGAAACCTCTACGGCTACACGACGCCGGACATCGCCATCTCCCCGGGGGACACCGTGTCGTCGTTCGTCACGATCGACAACGATTTCAGTTTCGTGTCGCCGTCAAGAAATAAGGGGATGCCGGCGCTCCGTGTCACGATCGCACATGAGTATCAGCATTCCATCCAGCTCGGCCGCTACGCGTACTGGTTCGAGGATGTGTATCTCTACGAGATCAGCGCCACCTGGATGGAAGATGTCGCGTACACGGACGTCAACGACTACTACAATTATATGTACGCGAGCTGGGGCCACTTCAGAAATCCCCGGACCCTGTTCCTCTCGGGGGACGACCTGATCATGTACAGCAGGGCGATCTGGGGGATCTACCTGGAGAAGCGTTTCGGCCCGGACATCATGAGGAGAATCTGGGAGCACACGCGCCTGTCCCGCCCGCCGGAAGCGATGGATAGAACCCTCCGGGAGCGGCAGTCCTCACTGTCGGCCGCGTTCGCGGAATGGACGCTCTGGAACTACTTCACCGGCGCCAGGGCGGATTCTGTCGCCTACTACCCTGAAGGACGGTCGTATCCGCTGATAACACAGACCAGAATCACGTTCAACCCGCCCCCCTCAACGCGGGAGCTGAATGATTCGCTCCGCTCGTATGGGGCCCAGTACTACGAAGTCTTCTCCCCCGGGGACACGAGCACCGTGATCGCGATCAACACAGACTACTCCGGAGGCTTCGGAGACAGCCCGTACCAGTCGTACCAGGTTGCCCTTTCGTCCACCAATCCCGACGGGACGTATCTTCGCGCGGGTGCATCGCTGTACGCCCGCGTGCGCGGCGAGACACCCTCCGACTGGTCCTCCTGGGTGATCTGGGACAGCACGATCACCGGCGGGGCGCGTGTGATGGTCCCCGAGGCCACGCCTTTCCCCAATCCTTTCAGGCCTGACGGAACAAATGAAGTGTCGATCCCGCTGAGCGCAACCGCTCCGGTGAAGGCGACGCTCACAATCTTCAGCACGACATTCGAGAGGGTGGCGACGATTGAAGGGTTCTCCCTGTCGTTCAATGGCACGCAGGTGGTGCGGTGGGACGGGAAGACTGATCGTGGCGCGATGGCCGGGTCGGGCGTGTACATCTTTGTGATCACTCTTCCCGACAGGACACTGACCGGAAAGGTGGCGGTCATCCGGCCATGAGCGCGACAGGAACAACGCTCCGGGGGAAGGACCTCTCGAAGTCCTACGGGAGGAAGGTCGTGTTTTCGGGGATTTCGTTTGACGCCGGGCCGGGGCAGACGCTCCTGGTCACCGGGCGCAACGGTTCCGGGAAATCGACGCTTGCGAGGATTCTGTGCGGAGTCCTCTCGCCGACCGCGGGGACCATCGCGCTTGAGCCGGATCCCGGCGAGAACCATGCCGATCGGGTCCATCTCTTCGGCCTGGTCGCCCCGTACCTTCAGGTGTACGAGGAGTTCACCGCCGCCGAAAACCTGGCCCTCGCGACGCGCATCCGGGGCGGGATGCCAGACACCTCCGCCATCCGGGCGTTGCTCGACCGGGTCGGCCTCGGCAACCGGAAGGATGATGCCGTTCGCGGATTTTCGTCGGGGATGAAGCAGCGCGTAAAATATGCGATGGCACTGATTCACAGACCCGATGTTCTGGTCCTGGATGAGCCGATGGCCAACCTCGATGCCGAAGGCGCTTCTATGGTCAGGGAGGTCATGGCTGCGCACCGGAAGCGCGGCACCCTCATCGTCGCAACCAACGATCTCACCGATTGCGAGTCCTTTGATGTCCGCATCGACCTGACAGGGAGCGCACGTGGCTAAGGCCGGACAATGGCTCCGATCGGTTGCGGCTGTCTTTGACAAGGACTGGCGGTCCGAGCTCAGGACGCGGTACGCCATCAGCGCCCTCCTGATGTTCGTCGTCACCACGATCGCCATTTTGATGTTCTCCCTCGGGAGCGAGGAGGCGCCGCAGGAGGTCCTGTCCGGGATGCTCTGGGTCGTCATTTTCTTCGCTGCAATGTCCGGCCTCTCGCGGACCTTTGTCGCCGAAGAGGAGCGGGGCACGACGATGACCCTTCAGCTCCTCACGTCGCCGGGCGCCGTCTTCTTCGGGAAGCTCTTGTTCAATCTGGTGCTGGTCAGCGGACTCTCGGTGTTCACGGTGCTCCTGTACGCCCTCTTCATCAACGGGTTCGTGATCAAGAACGTCCTGCTGTTTGCGTTGACGATCGCCCTGGGGAGCGTCGGGTTCTCGGCCGCGGCCACGATCATTGCCGCGATCATCGCGAAAGCCGCCACCCGGGGCACGCTCTATCCGGTGCTTTCGTTTCCGGTCCTGCTGCCGCTGCTTCTGGCCGTCATCAACGCCACGCGACTGGCGGCGGAGGGGGCCGTGCTGGCGGACGCGGCAGGTGAATTTCAACTTCTCATTTCCTATATTGTCGTTGTCGTGACGGCATCCGCTCTCGTCTTCGAATACGTCTGGAAGGAATGATGCATGGCCCTGCGCGCGCTCCTCGGCCTCTGGCTCGGCGTCGTGATTGTCCTGGGACTCGGCCTGCCCATGGTGGCAACTCCCGTTGAATGGTACCAGTTGCCCGTCATTCCCGGTCTCGAAGACAAAGCCCGCATTATCTTCTTCCACGTTCCCACCGCCTGGCTCGCCGTTGTCGGGTTCGCGATGAGCCTCATCTTCGGCGTCCGCTACCTCCGCTCCAGGAAGGTTGACGACGACATCAAATCGTCGGCCTCCGCCGGGATCGGCTTCATGTTCTGCATCCTTGCGACCGTCACCGGCGCGATCTGGGCAAAGTTCAGCTGGGGGACATACTGGAACTGGGATCCGCGGCAGACGTCGATCTTCGTCCTGCTCCTGATCTATGGCGCGTACTTCGCTCTCCGATCCGCAGTGGAAGGGGAAGAGCGGCGCGCGACTCTTGCAGCGGTGTACTCGATCATCGCCGGGGTCACTATGCCGTTCTTCATGTTCATCATGCCCCGCATCCTGTCGAGCCTCCACCCCGAGCCGATCTTGAACACACAGGGGAAACTCCACATGAACACGATCATGTTCGCCGTGTTCCTTGCTTCCCTGATCGGGTTTACGGGCGTTTACTGGTGGATGTGGCGGCTGCAGGTGCGCACGGAACAGTTGCATCATCGCATCGGTCCTTAATTGAAAGGTGCCACGGTGGATTTTCTGAGCCAGAATGCGTTATATGTGGTATTGCTCATCGTCCTGGTCGTGTGGTTGGGCGTATTTCTCTACCTGTCCCGCATCGACAAACGGCTGAAGGTGCTGGAGGACGTGTACAAGAAAGCATCACAGTGAGGGAGAGTGCATGAAGCCGCGTATTATCGTTGCAGCATTGATCGTCATCGGGTTCATCATCTTCGGTTCCTATTCGTTTATGGAGAGCAACGTCGAATACACCGATATCGATGGCGCGATGAGCAAGGGCAAAACCGTCCAGCTGAAGGGGACCTGGAACAGGGATCGTGAATCGGCGTTCGACCCTGCCACGAGCACCTTCACCTTCTATCTTGTGGACGATCGGGGCAAAGAGTGCCGCGTTGTCCTGGACGGAGCCGCCCCGAACAACTTCGAGATGGCTACGGCGGTTGTCGCCAAGGGGCGGTTCACGTCCGATGGGTACTTCCACGCCACGGAAGTTCTGACGAAGTGCCCCTCGAAGTACGAGGCCGGCGCCGAAGAGGTCAAGCGCACCAGTTGACGTATGTCGGGCGCCCGCGCGCCCGGGGCCACGAATAGTCCGGGCAGGCCCGCCCGCTGTTCTCTCAAACACCTTCCATAGCCGGAGACGGTATGCTCGGCGGATTACTCGTCAAGCTCGCCTTTGTCAGCTGCCTGGTGTCCATTGGCGGATACCTGTACCACCTGCGCAGCGGCGATTCACGCGGCCTCACCGTGGGGCGAGTCTTCTTCCACGGTATGGTGGTGACGGTCCTGGTCACCTCCGCGCTCCTCCTGTATCTCATCCTCACGCACCAATTCCAGTACACCTACGTTTGGAGCTACAGCTCCCGCGAGCTGCCGCTCCCGCTCCTGATCAGCACGTTCTACGCAGGACAGGAGGGGAGCTTCATGCTCTGGACGCTGTATACGGCGGTCATCGGCGTCTTCCTCCTCCGGTACTCGTCCCTCAAGGGATATGAGCCGCAGGTCATGCCCGTCTACGGTCTGATCGCGCTGATCCTGTTGCTGCTCCTGATTGTCAAGAATCCGTTTGCATACGTCTGGGAAACCTGGTCCGGAGAGGTGGCGCCGGGCTTCCTGCCGCCGAACGGCCGCGGGCTCAACCCGCTTCTGCAGAACTACTGGATGGTGATTCACCCGCAGGTGCTCTTCAGCGGCTTTGCCGCGATGGGCGTTCCGTACGCGTACGCCGTTGCCGCTCTGATGAAGCGCGACTACGTCAGCTGGATCAAGCCCGCGACCCCGTGGCTGGTGTTCGGTTCCATGATCCTCGGGACAGGGATCATCCTCGGAGGCTTCTGGGCGTACGAGACCCTTGGCTGGGGCGGATACTGGGGGTGGGATCCCGTCGAAAACTCGTCCCTGGTCCCGTGGCTCCTCTCCGTGGCCGCACTGCACATGATGTTGTCGCAGCGCAAGAGCGGCTCCTTCATCCGGACCAACCTGGCACTGTCCATGCTCTGCTTCATTTTTGTGCTGTACTCCACGTTCCTGACCCGGAGCGGCGTCCTTGGCGAGACGTCGGTCCATTCGTTCGTCGATCCCGGCATGTGGGCATACATCCTCTTGCTCGGGACGCTCATCCTCTTCACGCTGATCGGCGCTGGCGCGCTTGTCGCCCGCTGGAAGGAGATCCCGCGGCCGGCGACGAATCATCATGTGTTCTCCCGGGAATTCATGGTGTTCCTCGGCGCCTCGGTGCTCGTCGCTTCCGCGCTGTTGATCAGCGCCGGAACCTCTTCCCCGATCATAACGGAAATTCTGTACGGGAAGAAGAGCGCGGTCGACATTTCATTCTATGTCACCACCAACCTCCCGATTGGGATCGCGCTTGGCGTGCTCGTGGGTCTGGCGCAGCTCCTGTGGTGGAACCGTTCCCGCGGTGCGGACCTGGTGCGCACGCTCAGGACTCCAGTGCTCGTAAGCCTCGGCATCACGGCCGTGCTCGTGGCAATCGGCGTGCGCGATCTCCTCGTGGCGCTGTTTATGTTCGGTGCGGCGTTCGCCCTCGTCTCGAACGCGATGGCTGGGTGGAATATCGTCCGCGGCAACCCCCGGTTCGCCGGCGGGGCGGTAGCGCACATCGGCCTGGCAATCATGTTTTTTGGCTTTGCCGCCTCATCAAAGTACGATTCGAAGCAAACCGTCTCCCTGAAGCGCAACCAGACCGTGGAGGCCCTCGGGTACCAGCTCACGTACACCGGATACCGCCCGATCGAGGGAGAGAAATTTGCCTTCAACGTCCGCGTCACAAAGGACGGCAAGGAGTTCGAGGTTTCTCCGGTCATGTATTTCAGTTCGTACAACGAAGGGCTGATGCGCAATCCGGACATCGTGAACCTGATTACGAAGGATTTCTATCTTGCCCCGCTGTCGCTGGAGCAACCCGGCGTGGCGCCAAATGCCGACAAGTCGGAATTGCGACAGGGTGAGACGAAGCAGTTCGGGAGCCTGGATCTTGCTTTTCTGGGGGTGGACAGACCGGTTTTCAGGCAGGCTTCGGGCGGAGGGCGCGACCCCATGACGGTGCGGCTGGGGTACAAGCTTCAGGGCCAGCCTCCGGCCGCGCTTGAATTGAAGGAGTCTGACGGCAGCTCAGGCTTTAAGCCCGCTCTGGTTCAGGAGCGATTCACCGTCCGGGTCTCAGGTCTGACGACCGATGCAGAAGGCCGGCCTCTGATCGTCGCCGAAGTGACTGATTTGATGGCTCAGAACGCATCCCCCGGGTCGGAAACGGATGCCGATATCCTGGTGGCGGAGGCGAGCGTGAAGCCGTTCATCAACCTCGTGTGGAGCGGCGTTATCGTGTTGGTGGTCGGCTTCCTGATCACGATCGTCAGGAGGGTGAGAGAGGCTCGCCTGAAAGACCAGAAGCCCGCCGATAGTGCAGTTGCAGAAGGAGAGTAAGGAGAACGACCGGCGGGATCAGACGAGCGACAGGCGTGTATGCGGCACGCGACAGGGGATGAGCGGGGGCGAGTCTGTTTGGTGGGCCCGGTGACGAAGAAGAGTTCGCCGAACAAACGGAAGCGAAACGGACAGTAGATAAAAAGTGAGACGAACGACAGAACTTCTTATTGTACTGAGGATTGCACCTGATTGTTTTCAGTGACCTCTCGCATCGGGTTTGCTGCAGACTAAGGTAGGGAGTTTGTGCCGACGCCGACCCCGAATTCGAAGATGAGCTTTCCCCCATGCCACCCGGTGACCAGGACGGCTCCCAGGCCGACCATGTAGAGCAGCACAAACATCACCCGCCTGTTTCCCGTGATGCTCCCGCGGGCGCCCACCCTCCAGAGCGCCAATGAGGCGAAGACCGCGGCGCTCACAAAGGCCCCCTGCTGGTGTGTATCGAATGTCCCCCTCGCCGCATCGGGGATCACTTCGGATTGGCCAGCCAGCAAGCCTGTCCCCGCCGCAATCAGCAGCCCGAGCGTTCCAGCTGCCTGAAGCCACCATCCCAACTTCCCCGCATGACCTTCGCGCCGTGCCAGAGCCCATAGTTCCGCGATGAGTCCTACGGTGAGCAGGGCGATTGGGAAATGGACGAAGAATGGGTGAATGTTGGGCATAGTCCGGTACGTTCTGTCATGGATACTCGTTTGGGGATGCCGGGTCTGGGGTACGAGATCAAAGATGCACGGTCAGGCTCCGCGGTCAGGGGTAGAGCGTGAGGATGTCGTCTACCTTGACCGGCCTGGGGGAATAAAAGGGCTCGCCGTACGCGACTCCGATCCGGTCGCCATAGTACGCAAGCCTGTTCTTCATGGATTGGAGGAAACCGGGGGCGCTCAGCATCGTTTCCCTGTCACGGCTTTCTGGATTGAAGAACTGCGACCTGAAGGCCTGCATCGCCCTGAACGCCTCTTCGGCCTCGGCGGTGACGTCCACGATGAAACTGGGGACGAATTGATGCCACTGCATGAAACAGAAGTACGCCTTTGGCCGGTGCGCCTCCTGTGGGACCCCGTCGTCCTCCGTAGCAAGCTTCTGCAGCCCGGCATAGAACCAGGACTCTCTGGCTAGCACATGGGCGTGCTCGTGATCCGGGTGCCGATCCATGTGAAAAGGGATGAAGAGTATTTCCGGGCGGTACCGCCTGATCAGGCGGATCACGTGTGTGCGCGTCTCGGGGTTGGACTCGATCCCCCCATCGGGCAATCCAAGGGACTCCCGAACGGACAGGCCGAGGATTCTCGAGGCTTCGGCGGCCTCTGCGGCCCGTATCTCCCTGCTCCCACGCGTCCCGAGCTCACCTTCAGTCAGATCCAGCACTCCAACATTCCGTCCTTGCTTGACCAGTTTCAGGATAGTGCCGCCGCACGTAAGTTCCACGTCGTCCGGATGTGCCCCGATTGCCAGCACGTCGAGTTTCATGAGTTCTGCGCTCCAGATAATCGACAAATATAGCAGGATGGAGTGTGGAAGGCAAAGACAATAAATTTCCGTATATTGGCGAGAACCTTCAGAGAATGCCGATGAAGCAAAGGGATGTAAGTACATTGACCGTCAGTGAGCTAACACGATCCATCAAGATGCTTCTGGAAGGGAGTCTGCCGCCAGTCGTGGTGACGGGGGAACTCTCAAACGTGAAGCTTCACAGTTCCGGGCATCTCTACTTCACGCTCAAGGACGAGTCGTCCCAGATATCCGGGGTCATGTGGAGAAGCCGTGTGACCGGACTCGCATTCCAGCCGGTCGACGGGATGAAAGTCCTGGTTTCGGGCAGGGTGACGGTGTATGAGGTTCGAGGCGTATACCAGCTGGATGCGACCTCCATGCGGCTGGCCGGGGCCGGAGAACTTCAGATGGCCTTCGATGCGTTGAAGCAGAAGCTGATGGCCGAGGGGCTCTTTGACAATGCGAGAAAGCGGGCGCTTCCGCGGATTCCGTCACGCATCGGGATCGTCACGTCGACGACGGGGGCAGTTCTCCACGATATCCTGACGGTTCTGCGGCGGCGATACCCGGCAGTCACCGTCATCCTGAATCCCGCAAAGGTCCAGGGCGACGGCGCGGCATCCGACATCGTGAAGGCGTTGCGTGAGCTCAACGCATTCGGACAGGCCGATGTCATCATCCTGGCCCGGGGCGGGGGTTCCCTCGAGGACCTCTGGGCATTCAACGAAGAGCCTGTGGCACGCGCGATTGCCGCGTCCCGTATCCCCGTGGTTTCGGCGATAGGTCATGAGACCGACTTCACGATCGCCGATTTCGTTGCAGACCTTCGGGCGCCGACGCCTTCCGCAGCCGCGGAAATGGTCGTCCCGGACCGACGCGCAATTCTTGAAATTGTTCGTGGTTCTTGGTATAGTATCGCATCTTCCATGCAAGAAGCGCTCACCGTCCGCAGGGACACGATCCGCCACCTCCTCCAGAGCTACGCTTTCAACAGGCCAGTCGATTCACTTCGTCAATCCTCCCAACGCATTGATGAGCTGATGCGCTCCCTGGCCAGGGCGGGGTCGCACTACCTGGCGTTGACGGGGGCGCAAGTCGCCGGGCTGCGCGACAGGATTGCCGCGCTTGATCCGGCGCTCGCGCTGAAGCGCGGCTATGTGATCGTGCTCCGGGACAGCAGGATTCTGGGCTCCAGCAGGGAGCTCGCGGTGGACGACAGGGTCGATCTGCGGTTTCATGACGGGACCGTTCATTCTACGGTGACAGGACCGGACAGGCGATGACTGCAAAGAAGAAAGACGAAGCCCCGATGCCATTCGAGGATGCGCTGAAGCGTCTGGAAGCGATCGTCCAGCAGCTCGAAAGGGGAGATGTCCCGCTCGAGAAGTCGATCGCGCTGTACGAAGAGGGCATCCAGCTTTCGAGAACCTGTGCCGAACACCTGGCAAAGGCCGAGCTGACCGTGAAGCGGTTGTCGAAGGAGCTGGACGGGAGCTTGATCCTCCGGGACGACGAGGCCGGTCAATGAGCCAGCACAGTTACCCGTATCTCGACAGGGTCACGTTTCCTGCCGACTTCCGGTCCTTCACCCCGCATGAGCTCAAGGGGCTGTGTGCCGACGTCCGGGAGTACCTGATCGAAGTCGTCTCGCGTACCGGCGGGCACCTGGGCGCCGGGCTTGGTGCCGTTGAGCTGACCGTCGCCCTGCACCACGTCTTCAATACGCCGCACGACAAGATCGTCTTCGATACCGGGCATCAGGCCTATCCGCACAAGATCCTGACGGGACGGAAAGACAGGCTCGCGACGATCCGCCAGTACGGCGGGTTGAGCGGCTTCCTGAAGCGCTCGGAGAGCGAGTTCGATACGTTCGGCGCCGGGCACGCAAGCACCGCGATCTCCGCCGCGGTCGGCATGGTGGCGGCGCGCGAGCTGAAGGGCGACAACTACAAGGTCATTGCCGTGGTGGGCGACGGCTCCATGACCGGCGGGATGGTGTACGAGGGGATGAACAACGCCGGCATCATGAAGAAGGACCTCATCGTCATCCTGAACGACAACAACATGTCGATCGCTCCGAACGTGTGGGCGATCTCCAACTACTTCACGGAGTTCATCGCCAACCCGTCGTACAACCGGTTCAAGAGCCGCGTCTATGACCTGACGGGGAAGCTCGAGCACTGGGGCGACCGGATCAGGAGCGCGGCCGCGCGGGTTGAAGAGGGGATCAAGGTCATCGTGACACCCGGGATGCTCTTCGAGGCGCTTGGATTCAGATACTTCGGCCCCATCAACGGGCACAACATCACCCAGCTCGTGCGGATCTTCCAGGAGATCAAAGAATACCGCGGTCCGATCCTCGTCCACATGATCACGAAGAAAGGGAAGGGATACGCTCCTGCGGAGGCGGACGTCCAGAAGCTGCACGGCGTCACGCCGTTCGACAAGGTCACGGGCGTTTCGCCGAAGAAGTCTGAGGGCGCACCGTCGTACACCAAGGTCTTCGGTCAGGCGGTTCTCCAGCTCGCCAGGGAACATCCGCGCGTGGTCGCGCTCACGGCCGCGATGCCTGACGGGACAGGCCTCGATGTTCTGCAGCGCGAGATGCCGTCCCGGTTTTACGACGTCGGTATCGCGGAGGAACACGGCGTGACGTTCTCCGCCGGCCTCGCGACCGAAGGGTGTGTGCCGATCGTGGCCATCTACTCGTCGTTCCTGCAACGGGCGTTCGATCAAATGATCCACGACGTCGCCCTCCAGCAGCTCCATGTCGTCTTTGCCCTCGACCGCGCCGGACTTGTCGGGGCCGACGGGCCCACCCACCACGGAACGTTCGACCTCAGCTACCTGCGCATGATCCCCGGCATGGTGGTCATGGCCCCGCGGGACGAGAGCGAACTGCGCGACATGCTCTACACGGCCGTCATGCACGAAGGAGGCCCGGTGGCTGTCCGGTATCCGCGGGGGTCGGGCGTGGGCGTTCCGTTGAAACCGGGGTTCGATGCCCTCCCGATCGGCAAGGCCGTGCTCGAACGGCCGGGGAAAGACATCGCTGTGCTCGCGATCGGAGACACGGTGGTGCCATCCGGGATTGCGGCCGATGCCCTCGCTGCGAAAGGCATTGACGCGGAAGTCGTCAATATGCGGTTCGTGAAGCCGCTGGACGCGGACATGCTGCGCTCGGTCGCCGCGCGATTCAAGAAGATCCTGACGGTTGAGCACAATACCGTCCTTGGCGGATTTGGAAGTGCGGTCAGCGAATTCCTCGTGTCGGAGGGGGTGAGCGGGGTGGAGATGCGGCACCATGGACTTCCCGACCGGTTTGTTGACCATGGGTCGCCGGCGGAACTTGCGGCGGAGGTCGGGCTGGATCCGGCAGGGATCAGCCGTGTCATCGTTGACTTCATGAATCGGGACTGAGGATGGATCGCATTCGCGTCGGCGTCGTCGGCCTTGGATGGGTGTCACAGGTTGTGCATCTTCCCATACTCCTCAAACTGCCGGAAGCCCAGCTCGTGGCTGTCTGCGACAGGGACCGCTCAAAGGCGAGGCTCGTTGCGGAAAAATTCGGACTCGATCGCGTCTATTCCGACGTGAACCAGATGCTCGAAACGGAAGACCTGCACGCGGTGGTGGTCTGCACCTCTACCGACGCGCATCGCGAAGTCACCGTGGCGTGTATGCGTGCCGGTAAGGACGTGCTTGTCGAAAAGCCGATCGCACGAACGCACACCGAAGCGGCAGAGATGGCGGCCGTGGCGCGGGAGACGAAGCGGAAACTGATGGTGGGGATGAACCACAGGTTCCGGCCCGACTCCATGATCCTGAAAGGATTCATCGAAGGGAATGAGCTCGGAAAGATCTTCTACACGCGAGCGGGATGGCTCAGAAAGCGGAGCACCGCCGGCGCGTGGGGCATTCAGAGAGAAAAATCCGGCGGCGGGGCGTTCATTGATCTCGGCATCGTTATCCTGGACATGGCGCTCTGGATGACGGGCTTCCCGGATATCCGCCGGGTGAGCGCGACGCAGTACCACCACCGCACGAAAAAGGTGGAGGATACGTCGATCGTTGCGCTCACCTTCAAGAACGGCTCCCGGATGCACATCGAAGTGAGCTGGTCGATGGCGCTGGACGAGGACTCGTATTTCTACCATGTGTTCGGGAGCGACGGGAGCGCGTCCGTCAATCCGTTCCGGATCTACAAAGACCTGAACGGGACCGTCGTGAACCTGACGCCGACGAAGATCGAACACCCGCACAATATGTTCAAACGATCGTACGAAAACGAGCTCCGGCATTTCCTCGGGTCCGTGCGGGAGCTGCACCCCGTGATTTCCACTGCCGATGAAGCCGTCCAACGGATGAGAATCGTGGAAGCCGTCTACAAGTCCGCCCGCCTCGGGAAGGACGTCCTCCTCTCCTGAAAGGGGATACCGTGAAGAAGAAAGTTCTCGTTGTCGACGACGAGCGGGACATTGTCGATCTCATCCGATACAACCTGACGAAGGAAGGCCTCGACGTCACGGCCGCCTATAACGGCAAGGAAGCGCTCGAGAAGGCAGCGCTGATTCCCGACCTCATCATCCTCGACCTCATGATGCCCGTGCTCGACGGATTCGAGACCTGCAAGCGCATCAAGGCCGACGCACGCACCTCGAAAATCCCACTCGTGTTCCTGACAGCAAGCTCGAGCGAAGCAGACGAAGTGATCGGACTTGAACTGGGAGCAGACGACTACATCCAGAAACCGATCAGTCCGCGCAAGCTTGTCGCGCGCGTCAAAGCGGCTTTACGGCGCACAGAACAGGGAGCAGAGGAGCAACCGGACCAGCCCATCATCCGGATCGGGCGTATGGAAATCAACCGAACCAACTACACCGTGCATCTGGGGAAGAAAGAGATCTTCTTCCCGCGGAAGGAGTTCGAAATCCTCGCGCTGCTCGCCTCAAACAGGGGGAAGGTGTTTACCCGCGATGTGCTCCTGAGCCAGGTGTGGGGGAGCGAGGTCGTCGTCATCGACCGGACCGTGGATGTCCATATCCGCAAGATCCGCGAGAAGCTGGGCGAGGAAGGCCCGCAAATCGATACGATCAAGGGTGTCGGGTACCGGCTTCGCGAATGATTCACGGCAGATTCACGGCAGACTCACGGCAGACCCTATGACCCTCCGTCGCAAAATCACCCTCACGTACGTCGCCGTCACCGTCCTCGGTGTGGCCGTTGTCAGCCTGATCACCTCCATGCAGGTCTCCAGGTTTCTCGACCGCCGGGCTGCGGCTGCAGCCCAATCTCAGGTGGACGTTCTGGCAACGCTCATCGAGAATCGCACCCTGATCATCGATCCGGCCGGTTCGCAGGACGCCACCCTCTCCGAGCTCGCCCGGATCATGGACGTCCGAATCACGATCATCGACTCCGCCGGCAACGTCAGGTATGACTCAAAGGTCCCGCGGAGCGAGCTGGGGCTATTGGACAACCATCTCAACAGGCCTGAAATTCTGGAGGCGCATGTGCGCTCCAAAGGGAGGGCCGACAGGCATTCGGCCACTCTGGACGCCGACCTGCTCTACTACGCGAGAGCCCTCAGGATGGGGTCGGAAGGCCTGCAGGGCGGATACGTGCGAGCCGCGATCAGTGTCGAGGAGCTTTCGGCCTTCTCTGCCAGCGTCCAGAGGGTCATCTGGGCTGTCGGTCTCGTGACTATCGTATCGCTTCTTGTCGTCAGTTCCCAGGTCGCAAAACGCATCACGAAGCCTATCCAGCAGATTGCGGCGACCGCCGATGCCATCAAAGGCGGCGATGTGCTGCAGCGCGTCCAGGTGACCTCGGATGACGAGATCGGGAGGCTCGCGACGGGAATCAATGACATGGCGGAGAAGCTCGGGAACGATATCGAGAAATTTCGCAAGCTCGAGCGGGTTCGAAGCGAGTTCCTGGCAAATGTTTCCCACGAGCTCCGGACGCCAATCTTCTCGATTCAGGGGTTTCTTGAGACTCTTTTGGATGGTGCAGTGGACGACCCCCATGTGAACCGGGAGTTTCTGGAAAAAGCCCATCACCACGCAAACCGGCTAAATACGCTCCTGTCGGACCTCATCGAGATCTCGCGCATCGAATCGGGCGAAATGAAGATGAGCTTCAGGTACTTCTCTCTCTCCGAATTCCTCCAGCAGGTCGTGCAGGAAATGCAGCCGCAAGCGGCCAAGAAATCGCTCTCGCTGGAGCTTGTCACGGCGGTCCCGCACGACGAGAAGGTGTACGGCGACCGTGAGCGACTGAAACAGGTCATGATCAACCTGATCGACAATGCCGTCAAGTATACGGAGCCTGGCGGGTTGATCAGCGTACGAACTTCCCGGGAGGGGACCAGGGTAGCTATCCACGTTCAGGACACGGGATGCGGCATCGCGCAGGAACATCAGGGAAGGATATTCGAGCGGTTCTACCGGGTGGATCGCGATCGATCACGGGAAGTCGGTGGAACCGGACTCGGTCTCGCGATTGTCAAACACATCGTTGAGGCGCACGGCGGGACGATCAGGGTCGAGAGCGAGGCTGGAAAAGGAAGCACCTTTACGTATACATTGAAGCAATGAAGTCTAACCATATTGAATATATGAGGGAGTGCTTTCGCCTTGCAATAATGGGCGAGGGTATGGTCAGCCCGAATCCGCTTGTAGGTGCCGTGCTCGTACGCGGCGGGAGGATCGTCGGGCGCGGGTATCACCGCCGTTTCGGCGGGCCGCATGCGGAGGTCGAGTGCCTCAGGAATGCCCGGGGCCAGGTGGCAGGGGCGACGCTGTATGTGAACCTTGAACCGTGCTCACATTTCGGCAAAACCCCGCCCTGTGCGGATATGATCATCCGATCAGGGATTCGAAAAGTCGTGGTGGCGACGGCGGACCCAAACCCGAGGGTGTCAGGCCGGGGCATTCGCCGGCTGCGAAGCGCTGGCATTGTGGTGGATGTCGGAGTCCTCGAAGAGGACGCTCGCAATCTGAACAGGTCATTCTTTCTGCATATTGCCCGCCGGCGACCGTACGTGCACGTGAAGATCGCGCAAACCCTGGACGGGATGATAGCCTCGCGGTCGGGCAGGCCGCGGTGGATTTCGTCGAGGGAATCCAGGGCGATGGTGCATCGCTGGCGATCCCAGTATGATGCGGTGCTGGTGGGCGTCGGAACGGTCATTGCCGATGACCCGCGACTAACGGTCCGCATGCACAAGGGCCGGAATCCAGCGACGGTTATCCTTGACGGGGGTCTCAGGGTTCCGGAGGACGCTGCGTTGTTCAAGGCCGATCGCCACGTCTTCGTCATCACTTCCGCAAGTGCGTTGACTCGCCATGTCAGGAAGGCAAAAAGACTTGAGAAGCTAGGCGCTATTCTGCTTGGAATAGGAGGTTCTGGTATTGCACTCAACCTATATCAAGCGATGAAAGCCCTCTATCATCATAACATCGGCTCGGTTTTGGTGGAAGGCGGGCGAGAAGTGTTCTCACAGTTCCTTCGCCGTGGGCCGGTTGACGAGTTGAGCATTTTCCTGGCGCCAACGGTCATGGGGCATGGAATTTCCGCGGTGACGAACGCCGGCCGCCGGCACTCCACGGTCCGCTTCAGCCGCTGGTCCGCGATGCCTGTCGGCCGTGACATCCTCATTCAGGCGTTTCGATAGGGAGGGCGTGTGTTTACGGGCCTTGTTACCGAAATCGGCAAGATCCAGAGCCTCCGGAAGACTGCGGGGGGACTGGTGCTGGAAATCAAGGCCCCTGGATGTGCGTCGGGTCTGACTGAACACGACAGCGTTTGCTGCAACGGCGTATGTTTGACTGTGACCAGCAGACGGGGAGAGTCCTTTCTTGTCGAAGCAGTCGAAGAAACCCTGAAGAAAACCACCCTTGGGAACCTGAAGATAGGGTCGTCGCTGAACCTTGAGCTTGCGCTCAGGATGGGCGACCGCATGGGAGGACACATCGTTCAGGGTCACATCGATTGTGTTGGCAGGATCTCAGCGATTGAAAAGAGGGCCAGCAGTTGGCTCATCGATATCGCCTACCCGGCCCGGTTCTCGAAGTATCTGATCCCGGTCGGGTCGATTGCGGTCGACGGAATCAGCCTGACCGTTGCCTCGGTCGCCAGGCGAACATTCAGCGTTTCTATCATTCCCTACACGTGGGGTCAGACAACTCTCCAGAAGGCGGGGAAAGGGGAGGAAGTCAACCTGGAATTTGACCTTATCGGGAAATATGTGGAAAACATGATTGCCGGAGCGGGCGGAAAGGGCCTGACGGAAGCCCGCCTTCGGGAGTGGGGGTACTAGCGGGAAATTCGACCTTCCAGTGCCTTTTTGCAGGCATTGATTTCTGGAGTCCAATTTCATATATTAAAAAGCTTGGCCACAATGGAGCTTCTATGTATACGGTGTTGATCATTCTTGAGGTTATTGTCAGCATTCTGCTGATCCTTGTTATCCTGATGCAGGCAAGCAAGGGCGGCGGGCTTGCGGGAACGTTCGGCGGAGCAAACGTCGGGATGGTGTTCGGCGTGCGCCGCACCGCCGACTTTCTGACGAAGGGAACGCAGATCCTTGGGATCGCATTTGGCGTTATCGCGCTCATCATCAACCTGGTGGCTTTGCCAAAGTCCAGCAGCGTTCCGACCGAAAGCGTGATCCAGACCGGATCGGCCACCCGGAGCACCACGACGCCTCAACTTCCCCCAGCCCAGGCGCCGGTTCTACCTGAAGGCGGCTCAACGCCTCCGTCGACGCCTCCTCCGGGGCAGTAACCCTTTTCCGCTCAGCCCCCTGTGATTGGTCGGGTGACGCTGGTATGTGATACGCGTCACGGGATCATGTCGACAGTCCCGGCATCTTCTTAGAAGTAGTCTACAGTCTCACCCCCGCCGTTGTTGTTCGCGGGCAGACTGGCAATCGACAGTCAGGGGAGAGGACTATCTGAGAATCGGGGCTTCCCTCGCTTCTTCCCCTGGCTTCCAGGTGAGGTCCCAGATCCACCCTGAACCGCCTCACGTCACCTTCCCTTCCAGGCCACGGTTCAGGAAATGAGGACTGATCCAACGTCAATTCCTGAAGTCTGCTCGGCGACGCTCTCCTCCGGTGTGGCTGCAGTCTTTCTCTGTCGAGCGATGAGAACCGGCCCATGAATTCCCGTCGTAATATTCTCCTGACCGTTTCTGCGGTGCTGCTCTGGACGCACATGGTGTCCGGCCAGACCGTAGCGGGAGGTGTCGAGCGGGCCTCCGGCGAAACGGGGGCGGATTCCTCTGTTGTGGCCGGCATGCCAGCCACGGACATAACCGCTTCGCCCGACAGTCTCGCAAGCCTGACCGCCGCAACCAGAGTTGCTTTTGACCACCAGCCCAGGGACGCTCGGGTAGGCGCGCCTATCAATCCCCCGGTCACAGTCCAGCTGAAGGATTTCTGGTCCAGAGACGTCGAAGAATCAGGAGTGTCCATAACGCTGAGCCTCTCGTCGGGTACCGGGACTCTGAGCGGGACGGTAACACGCCAGACGAACACCAAGGGACTCGCGACGTTCGATGATTTGAGCATTGACCTGATTGGAGCAAAGAGATTCACGGCCTCGAGTCCGGGGCTGACCCCGGCTACGAGCAAATCGTTCGACATCACACTGGGTCCGCCTGCACGGCTGAAGATTCAGCGTGAACCATCCCCAACCGCCACCGCGGGATTGCCGTTCCCGCAGCAGCCCGAAGTCTGGGTGGTGGATGCGGGCGGGAACCTGGTGACGTCCGACAACAGCACGCAGGTGACGGCGGCCCGTCTCGCAGGGAGCGGGACCTTGCAGGGAACCCTTGTGGTGACCGCAAGAAGGGGCGTCGCACTATTTGCGAATCTCTCCCACAACGTCGCCGGTGAAATCACAGTTCTCTTTTCCGGCGGATCTCTGATCAACGACACGTCGACAGCAGTCCTGGTGAACCCTGCAGCCGCCGCGCGCCTGGTATTTCTGCAGCAACCTCTGAACACCGCGGCGGGCGCTGTCATCACTCCACCGGTCACACTCCGCCTGAGGGACGCCTTCGGGAATAACGTGGAGACATCCGGAACGCCGGTGACAATCGCACTCACGTCGGGGAGCGGGAGCCTGACCGGCACACTCACCAGGAACACGGTATCAGGGATAGCGACGTTCAACAATCTGCGCATCGACCTGACCGGGTCAAAGCAGCTGACAGGGTCCAGCGGCACGCTCACGTCCGCGGTCAGCGATGCCTTTGTCATCACCGCACAGGAGCCGACCGCCCTCGGCTTTGTTCAGCAACCGACTACAACAGAAGCGTCAGCCCGGATCACTCCCCCCGTGACGGTACAGCTGCGCGATTCCCTTGGAAACGAGGTGCCGCGTTCAGGCGTGAACGTCACTGTCCAGCTCGCGAGCGGCACCGGGACTTTGAGCGGGACGACGACGAGAATCACCGACGGCGCAGGCCTTGCGACGTTCGACGATCTGAGCATCAATCAGGCCGGTCAGAAGAGACTCAGGGCCACGAACGTCGGATTGACCTCCGATCTCAGTTCTGCGTTTGCGATCACCGCCGCCCGGGAGTCGCAGCTTGCCTTTGTCCAGCAACCCACCGATGCCGTCGCCGGTCAGCATATCAGTCCCGCGGTAACGGTTCAGCTCCGGGATTCGCTGGGCAATGATGTGGCGAAAGCAGGCGTAACAGTCGCCATCGCCCTTACTCCCGGGAGCGCCGGGACGCTGTCGGGGTCGACATTGCAGCTCACGGATGCTTCGGGCCTCGCATCGTTCAGCAACCTCAGCATCAACCTGATCGGCATAAAGAATCTCACGGCGATCGCCGCCGGGATGGATCGGCCAATCAGCACCCCGTTTGCGATACGACCTGCTCCCCCGGGAAGACTCGTGTTCACACAGAGCCCGGGCAATGCGACTGCCGGAGTCCCATTCCCGACGCAACCGGCGATTGCACTGGAGGACCAGTTCGAGAACCGGGTCACCGGGGCTGCTCAGGACATCACGATCGCCATCCAGACAAATGCGGGGCAGAGTGGCGCGCTGACCGGTGTGACGACGATCTCTGTCGACACGCTGACGGGCATCGCCACCTTCTCCGGGCTCTCGATCGACAGGTCTGGCACCGGGTACACGCTCACAGTGACCGGATCCACGGTCTCCACGATACCTGGCGCTGTTGTCAGCAGCCCCTTCGACATCATGGCCGCCTCGCCCTCACGAGTGCGTGTGGAGACAGATGCCGACGGCAGCGGCACGCCCCTGGGTACGCAGAGTGTCTCTTCGGGCACGTCCATTACGGTGTACGCGATTGCCCGGGATCCGTTCGATAACTATGTCTCGAATGTGCCCGCGACGTCCTGGTCGCTGGTAAGCCGTACAGGCGGCATTTTGGAGTCAGATCTCGCCCCGAGCGCTGATCGGCGGAGTGCAACTTTCACGGGAGGCGCTGTGGGTTCGGCGGTGATCAACGCCTTCGTGGCAGGATTGACCTCCGTCCCATCAGGTACTGTCACCGTCGTCAACAATGCGACCCCGGCAAAGATTCTCGTCGAGACCGCTGCGAACGGGGCAGGGATCGTCGTTCAGGATCAGCACCTGCTTTCCGGGAATTCCCTGGTCGTCTATGCGATCGCGCGCGACCTGAACAACAATTTCGTATCGAATGTTGCCGCGGAGGCATGGTCACTGATAGATGGTACGGGCGGGATTTCTTCGGGCGACCTCGTTCCCGATTCGGCGGCCAGGAGTGCGGTTTTCACTGGTCGGCTGGCGGGGACTGCCCGCATACGGGCGACGCTTCGAGCGTTGGTGCCCACGCCGAGCGGGATCGTCACGGTCAATGCCGGTTCCCCGTCCGTCCTCTCTCCGACGGCGGGAACGCCCCAGTCCGCGAAGGTTGGAACCCCGTTCGCTGTACCGTTGGCCGCGAGAGCGACTGATGCCGCTGGCAATCCTGTGGGTGGAATCGCCGTGACGTTCGAGGCGCCCCTGACCGGCGCAAGCGGCACGTTTGAAGGCGGGCTGAACACGGTTGTGACGGATACCCTCGGGGTTGCTGTTGCACCGAACTTCACTGCGAACTCGGTGGCGGGGTCCTACACCGTCACAGCCAGGGTAGCCGGCGCACCGACATTCGCCGTATTCCAGATGACGAACTCGGCGCTGGCCGTCGGCAGGATCACGTCTGTTGGGGGAACACCTCAGTCTGCGCGGGTAGGGACGACCTTTCCGGTACGCTTTGCGGCAAGCGTTCAGGATAGCTTTGGCAACCCTGTCAGCGGTGCCGAAGTCACGTTCACTGCTCCCGCGGCGGGAGCGGGCGGGACTTTCTCAGGCGGCGAAAGGAGCGCGACCGTCTCGACGAACGAGAGCGGGATCGGAACGGCCCCTGACTTCGCGGCAAACCTCACGGCGGGGACCTATGCCGTTGCGGCAACGGCGCCCGGGCTGGCAGGTCCCGCACTGTTTGCCCTGACAAACACGGCTGGTTCCGCCGCTTCGATCTCACCCGTCGTGGGAAGCCAGCAGGCCACGGAGGTGAACACACCGTTCTCGACGCAGTTCAAGGCCATTGTCAAGGACGGCTCGGGGAATCAGGTCAGCGGCATACTCGTCACCTTCATTGCACCGGGAGAAGGGCCAGGGGGAGCATTCCCCTGGGGTGATACGATCAGTGTCGCAACAGACACGAGCGGAGTTGCCGTTGCTCCCTTGTTCATCGCAAATACAATTGCCGGGTCATTCACTGTCGTCGCCCACGCGCAGGGTGTGGAAGTTCCCGCTGTCTTCGAGCTCATCAACGTACCGGCAACGGTGAATGCCTTTCTCGTCGACGCTAAAGGCGGCGGACCGATTGCCGCTCAGAGAGTACAGGTTCCCTTTGACATCCGTGTCGTGGCGCAGGACAGGTTCGGGAACATTGCGACGGCGTTCACCGGAACGGTGAGCCTTTCCTCCTCGGGGGCTCTGACACTGGGAGCGGGGATTACAGCGCCGTTTACGAGCGGGGTGATTGCAGAACACCGAGTGGCGGTGCAAAACGCCGGACGCGTTGTACTCTGGGCCTTGCGAACGGGGGGAGCCGAAATCGGCAGAAGCGATACATTCCAGGTGAACAATCCGGCCCCGTCGGTCACCGGTCTTACTCCCGCTGCCGGGGCGAGAGGTCAGAGCCTGAACCTGAGGGTCTCCGGGTCCGGCTTCCTGCAGGGCGTGACATCGGTCATCCTGGGCAACAACATCACGACCTATGAGACGGTGGCCAGCGATTCACAGATTTCCGTTGCGCTCACCATCGGATCGGATGCCATCGAAGGGCCGCGCACAGTCCTGGTTCTCAATCCTCCTCCCGGGGGCGGCATCGTGAGCATTGACAGCGGCTTTGTGGTGGAAGGAATTGTCTATCCTGCGACGTATGACCTGCAGAATACGGTCGTCTTTCCCATGAACGCACAGAACTCGGAGTATCGTGGCACCGACTACAGGATCGTGGGATTGCCGGGTGCGGCGGACGTGTTGATCAGCCAGTATCTGTCAGGGTCCCGCGATCAAGACTGGGTCGTGTATTGGGACAACGGGGACAGCAGTGATTATCTGGTCCCATTTGACGGAACGAGTACCTTCAATTTGTCGCCCGGGCGGGCGTTCTGGCTCCTGAACAGAGGTCCGTGGATCATCAATGACACGGTGCCAACAGTGCCGCTGGATTCTGCAACCTCTGTCGAGATACCCCTGCATTCAGGGTGGAACCTTATCACCAATCCGTACGCGATTCCTGTAGCATGGGCCGACGTTCACTCTGCGAACGAGCCCGGGGTTCTCGGTGGCGTCTACAGGTTCGAGGGTTCCTTCTCGACGTCGGACATCCTGTATCCGTTCGAGGGCTGTCTCTTCGACAACGCGGGGAACTTGACGTCGCTTCTGATTCCATTCAGGCAGGCGAGGATGTCAAAGCAGGAAGTCCCGGGTCAAGAGGCATGGAGGGTACAGGTAGAACTCACCGTGGGGGACTACGTTGAGCGCCTGGTCTCCTTTGGTGTGTCTCCCGGGGCCGAGAACGGTCGCGACGGCAACGACTGGCGACGTCCGCGCGGGGTGGGAGTGATTCCGGAGGGATACTTCAATCACCCTGAGTGGGGTGCAGAGGGTGGTGCTTTTGCGACCGACATTCGACGCGAAGTTGGCGATCCGGAAACATGGAGGATGGAGATTCGCGGGAAGCCCCGGCAACCGGTGCGGATTTCTTTCGGCGGAGTGTCTACCGTACCTCAACGATTCACTGTGGTCCTGGTTGACGACGATCGCGGCTGCTCAGTGGACCTTCGTGCTGCTCCCGTATACGCCTTCACGCCATCGACGCCCGTGTCGCATTTCCGCATTGCCGTCGGGACCGGCGACGCTGTCAGGGGGCTTCTTGAGGATTTGTTGCCGAAGGAATTCGCGCTGGACAACAACTTCCCGAATCCCTTCAATCCGTCCACGACCATTCCGGTGACTGTCCCGAAGACTTCGCCCGTGGCGGTACGCGTCTACAGCATTCTCGGGGAGCTGGTGCGAACGCTTCACTCGGGACCGCTGGAGGCGGGGCGTCACTCATTTGAGTGGGACGGCACGACTCAAGAGGGGAGGGCCGTCTCCGCAGGCGTCTACCTCGTTCAGCTGACCACGGAAGGCGGTCAGAGATTCGTCGGAAAAATGCTCCTGATCAAGTGAGGCGGGAACGGTTGGAGGTCGACCTGCTCGAGAAGGCAGTCGAGCGGCGAGGCCGCATTGCATTTTTGGATGGGTTTCGATATATTATAGACTGTGCTGTACGCTGGCAAACGGCCGCACCCATGGCTCAATTGGTAGAGCAACTGACTCTTAATCAGTGGGTTCCAGGTTCGAGTCCTGGTGGGTGCACTCTCAGAACCCCTTCCAAATGAAGGGGTTTGGTGTTTTTGACCCTTCGATTACATCCCACGCGCACCCCTTGTGCCGACCCACTTTTGCGTCCAGTTTGTCAACAGCCTTGTCTACAATCTCTGGACTCCAGATTGATGGTCTAGTGCTTTGGATGTGCGTATTGCAGATAGAAACTTGCGACGAATCGTGAGAGCTCTTCATTTAGCATATGCCGTTTGCTGATTATGATGTCTTGATCTGTCGGCATACCGAACTGATGAAGCATCTCCTCGCTCATCAATTCCCGGACCCATTTCCCTTCCTTCGGAAGAGCCGCTTTCTTCTCAGCAGATAAATTGGAGTAGAACACTTCCTCTCGTTTACCCGCTTCAATAGCCTCCTTCGGCAACACATGCAAAGTCATGATTGAGACCACGACTTTGCCTTCGGTGTCCTGGGGTAATTCCTTTGTCCCCACGACAAAGAGCCAATCTGGAGTATGCGTATCTACCGCGCCTCTTGTTTTGAGGTTGTCATAGAGCGCCCGCATCACCTCGTTTGTCAGTGAATCTATCGCGGCACTGGGGGGAGCGACTCCTACCGAGAATGTTACTGAATCGGGTACTGAAACACCTTGACCGAAGAGTAGGGGAGCTTGCAGCGTGATGCACACGATAGTGATGGTGGAGAGGGCTCGGATTGCTCTAATGTAGGACATGGCTGCTCCGCATCTATTGGTCAGGAAGAGTGATTATAGCACCGCGATGCGGAAACAATCTGCATGGGCACATAGTACCCCGTGGACTCGGCAAAGTCAAGTAGTGTAGCACAAAGACGAGGAGTATGGGAGAGTAGCTTGTCGTGTCTGATGACTACGAGGAACGGTAGGTGAGGGTTTCTCAACCTATCTTAATCATACTCCCTCTTGAAGATGGTGACATCCTTTCCCAAGAAGAACCTCCGCTTCACGGAGCTTGGTAACAATCTGCTCAGCCGTGCACTTCTCGCCGTTCATCATTCCCTCCTTCGATCCATTGCCAATATACAAAACGGATCGTTCTGAGGGGGGCAGGCCAGCCGATTCAACAGCGATTGCAGAAGTAGTTTGCCCCAACTCACAATGACGAGAGCGAGTGCGACTCTTACTTCAGCATGGCGTGCTCATCTTGATGAGAGTTTGCCCGCAGGTAAGGGTAAATCGGATTGAAACACAGACGTTGAAAAAGAGTCAGGTCCAACAAAAGGGGGGCGTCCCAGCAGTCGTTCTCGGCTGACATCCATTCGGGTGCTGCGCTGCACGTCTCGAAACCAGACAAGTTTCAGCAACGAATCAGCACGTGAAATACCAGGATGTCTGCGAGTTGGAATTCTGGGACGGCCCCTTTCTCCCTCTGGCATGCTGGGAAAACAACGGATAGCCCCTACCTGTATTGACTCCTGACCAACAGTGCTTTACACAAGTTCTGTAGACCTTTGTCCTGGGACGAACGGGCGACATCTGCTATTACTGCGTCACCTGCTTCAGAATGAAGCTCGTCCAGTACGAGCGCTGTAAGGAGACGTACTGTACTGTCTGCATTCTCATCTTTCAGTTTTGCCGTGAGGGGTGCAAGGGACGCCTTGAAAGAGTATTTGGGGAACATCTGTTCAAGGTCTCGTATGGTCTGCAGCGCCTGGGCCTGAACGTCCGGATTCTCACTCTTGATCGCATTGAGAAGAGCGGCTTCAGTTTGTTCCAGGCGTTTTCCCTGTGAGCTGGTTGCCTTGTGCTGTGCCCCAATACGGGTGGTCGACAAGCTGTCTTGAGCCTGCCCTGCGGTTGCGCACACTATCAGCGCAATCGTCGATGCGACAAGTATTCGTTTCATGGTAGTTGCCCTGTACGATGATGGAAGAACGGTCATAGTTGATATCAGTATCATCCTCCTGTCATGAAGACGCGCTTCACTCTCCCATGTGATGGCAGACGAAGACGTTTTCATGTCTTGGGTCTGAAACAAGCCGTGCCTCCGAGGGCTCTCAAAGGTGAACTGAACGTGAAGTGTGAACGCTGTGCCAGTGTGGAATAGGCAGAGATGGGATTTCGGCGTGGGTGGCTGGGACGTGTGCCGGGGCACATAGCGGCAAACAAGAAGATGGGCCTATCTCGGGGAACCGCCGAAGCGCAACGACAGGTGGAGCGTTCCATCATGCGAGCCACAGGTAATCCTGAATTCTCCAAACCTCCACCCAAACAGCTGGAACGTGGAACTCCACAGTCGTTCTCTGAAAGAACAAAATGACTCTACACCTACTGAACGCCACAGCGTACGGTTTTGTTCCCGGACTTCATCTTGGTTCTACTGGATCATCCGGAGGAATCCGACAGCCGTCAACCACCCCATTGGCCCAGATTCGATACATCAGAAGAATCCGATGTATGGGGTTTCATACCCCTCATGTCGACTCCGAATAGTGGCCGTACACGTTGAGAGTGAGTGTGCACGAGACACTCGCTCGTTGTCCGAACCCGGTTCAACAGCGGCCATCACTGCATCCGGTCGGGGGAGCAGCCACTACCAGCCCGGTACGATTTGAGCAGTCGATACACCTGAACCAGGTGCCTGCATTTTTGGCGAGGTTACCTCCTGGCTGCCGGGAGCCTTGCTAATGTCGATGCGGCTCACTTCGCCGAAGTTGACCAATCTACGTGTCCCACGTAGCTCTGTCGTCTTGGTCCAGTAAGTAACTTCAATGAGAACGGAGGTGCGTTGCCAGACAAATGATAGCTCACTTTCATGCCACGTCCTCTTTTTCTGAACGGGCCTGCCGAGCCTATCAAAGAAGTGTACGATCTTGTCCGTGACCCGCAGCCCGGACATTACGGGTTCCCGGTATGTCTGGAAGTACCTATTGTTCCAGGGCCCGTGGATTGTTATCTGGGATACGCTTTTGCTGGAGTCGAACGTGATGCTCAGACCTGATTCCTTGAACCAGCCGACTCCGTTTGGCGGCGACTCCACAAATCGACTGGGTCTACCCAGGACTTCATACACGCGAGTCTCCGAGTCACCCAGGTGAACGGGGAGTTGCCAGTCTGTTTCCGGCGTGGACTCCGGTCCCTGGTTGCACCCTGACATGAGAAGGCATAGGACCAGCAGGGTAGTGGTGATTCTACACATAGGTGACCTCCTACTTGCTCACCCCTGTCTAGCAATCGAAGCTGTTGGACTGGCCCCCGTTCGCAATGTATCCACTCCAATTCGCAAATGCCAGAGTACACCCGAAGAAACGTACGCTGGGGACATTGCAGCGGCATGAAGGTTTCGTGGTTCGTGGTCGCATAAAGACGATCCGCCGCAATTCTCCCGTAACAGCACATCCTCCAGATTACACACTCTAGTATCGATTTAAATTTCATCGGTAATATCCACCTGTTAAGCATGATAGACAGTATATATCAAGTAGGTTAGAGGTGTTCACCCCTCTCGGCAATTCTTATCGTGACCGGGAGCGGAAAAGCACTGACCGACGGTCTTGCGACTACCCCGGAGCATTGATCTTCCTTGGTCACGCCTCTGTCCGTGGTTGAGGGGAGGGAGCTCTCTCTTTTGACTGCGGAAGGGGAATCAGTGGCGGGGCCGATCCTCCAGATCGGCAACAGGAACAGTCGGTATCGCTGTCCAGGAAAGATACACAGGGTCGCCGGTCCGGGCACTGAAGAGGCATTTCGTGCACTAACTCGAAAGGGGCACAGTCGACCTTCGCTGTTGGGGTTTTGCGTCTTTCTCTCCGCTGCTCGTCTCGTACCGCCGTTCGCCTCGCTCCAGTTCCAGGAGGGCCTGCTTTCGCCAGATTCCTCCTCCGTACCCGCCAAGACCTCCGTCCTTTGCCACAACACGATGGCAGGGGACGAGAATTGCTATCCGGTTCAACCCGTTGCTGTGTCCGACCGCACGCTGGGCCTTGGGGATGCCGAGACGACGAGCAAGCTGCTGGTACGAGATGGAATGACCGCACGGGATGGTTCGGAGCTCCTTCCAGACCCGTTGCTGAAACGGAGTTCCGGGGAACTCGATGGGGACCGTAAACCGATCTCTCCTGCCATTGAAGTACTCCGCCAGTTCCTTCCGCAGCAGTGCAAGCACAGGACTGTCGCCCGGAACGATCGGACGTCCGTAGTATCGCCGTAGCGCCGCGAATTGGGCGTCCAGCATCCGTCGCTCGGTGAATTCCAGGAGGACGAGGTGGTCGTCCGTGGCAGCTGCCACAAGGGGTCCGAGGGGGCTCTCAATCCAGGCGACCGTCAGCGGCTCCAACGAACGCAGCTTGCCGGGAGGGCCTCCAAATTTCCTCGTGAAGGCTGTCCGGAATCCGCTGTGCGATTCATACCCGGACCCGAGCGTCACGTCTTCGAGCGGAGCGCCATTTCGGATTTGCTGCAGTGCCTTCCCCAACCGCAAACTCCGGCAGTACGCCTGGAATGTCAATCCGTGATTCTTCTGAAAATACCTCCTTGCACGCGCCGGGTCGATACCACGTCGTCGGATGGCTGCGTCCGTTAAGCGCTTCTCGGGGTCCCGATCGACTTCTTGCAGAAGGCGCCCAACCCACTCCGGCGGTGCGCCGGCGGCCGTCATCGGCCTGCAACGGTTGCAGGGACGGTATCCAGCGAAGAGCGCTTCCCGTGGCGTGGCGAAAAAGACGACGTTTGCGGCCCGAGGCTTCCGCGCACCGCAGGAGGGCCGGCAGAATACCCCGGTCGTACGGACCGCCAGGTAGAAGATCCCATCATAGGACGCGTCGCTGCGCCGATACGCCCGCTCCATTTCCCGCCGGGAAGGTAGCATACGTATGATCATCCCTTTCATAAATATGAAACGCTGCACTCACATGATAATCGCAAAGGCGGAGGATGTCCACCGAAAACTGGACGTTGAAGTATTTTCTCGGTCTCTTCACGCAGTTGACTTTGGAATGGTTGGGCGATACCTTCTCGAGACACTTGGGAGTACTTGAATGAGCGCACCGTTGCAGTTTAGGAAGTCGCCAGTCCTTTGTCTCGCCCTGTCCCTCTTCATTGCCGGGTTGCATGCAGATGGCCAGACGAGAACGGAGAACCTCATCCTCGTCACAATTGATGGATTCCGCTGGCAGGAAGTGTTCGGTGGGATGGATTCGGCGGTGGCGAATCAGAAGCGCTACCATCGGGGGGACAGCGCCTATCTTTACGGCAAATACTGGTCTCCCGACGTGAAAGCCCGGCGAGAGAGGCTGCTGCCATTTCTGTGGTCGACCATGGCTGGATCGGGACAGATACACGGCAACCGGCGCCTGGGAAGCAACGTGGACGTGGCCAATCCATACTGGTTCTCCTATCCAGGATACAATGAAATCTTCACCGGATATCCTGACACGGCGGTGAATTCAAACAGTTATCCGAACAATCCACACACGAACTTCATGGAGTTCCTCAACAGGCAGCCCGGCTTCGCAGGCAAGGTTGCCGCGTTCGGCGCGTGGCAAGCGTTTACCAGAATCCTCAATGCTCCCCGTGCCGGTTTTCCGATGGTCTTTGCATTCGACGATTGCGGAGGCTCTGCGCCCACCACGAGCGAGATGCTTATCAACAGGATGAGGACAGATGCATACCGGCCGTGGGGTGCCGACGAGTGCTTCGATGTCTTCTCGTTCTACGCCGCGATGGAGGATCTGAAGACTCGCAGACCTCGGGTGCTGTGGATCGGCTTCGGCGAGACGGATGAATGGGCGCACGCCGAAGACTACAGGGCGTACCTCGACGCCGCTCATCAGACTGATCAATGGCTCCGGGACCTCTGGCAGTTCGTCCAGAACGATCCGGGGTACAAGGACAAGACCGCGCTCTTCGTCACTGCGGATCACGGCCGCGGGGACAGGCAGAAGGAGCAGTGGACGGGCCATGGTCAGTCTGTTCTGGATTCCCACGAAATATGGTTCGGGATTCTGGGGCCCGGCATCAAACCGAAAGGAGAAATCACAGGCGAATCACAGATCTATGCGAGTCAGTTTGCACAGACCATCACTTCGATCCTGGGCTGCACCTTCGTGGCGGAACATCCTGTAGGGAAGAGGGTAGAGGAGGTGTTCTCGCGGTGATCAACCCGAGAGGGGGTGTGCGACCATTCCCTCCCTGATTGTCGCCCTCGCAGGTGCCTATGGCGGGAGCTTTGTCCGGAAGGGATATTGTCACCTGACCGGAAGCGAGTAGGGGGTGGTAACATCCCAGCAGTGTGCGGCCAGCCAGGGGGACATGGTCTGGACAATGTTCTCACCTCGTAAGCCGCCAGTTTCGCCAGTTTGCGCGTCCAGGTTTCGTCCCCTGTCGGGTCCGGCAGGTTTCTCGTTCATTCTCATCCCGGCTTCGGCCGAACCTCCCTCCTGGAACACGAAGGTACAGGGAATTACGGGATTCAGGGAATTACAGGATTCAGGGAATTCCGGCCCAAATTTGACTTTCGAAACATCCTGCGCTACATTCTCCCCGAGTCAAGCGCGTTCTGACTCGCGCGCGCGTTCGGTCTGCCGCCGAAGGTTTCATCTCTCGTACCACCCGACGACCGCCCGAATTCCGCATCCAGTCGAAAGGAACGTGCGTCGACTCTCAAGTGTCGTGTCTCGTCTTTCCTTTAGTTCATACTTACACATCCGCAGCTTTTCAGATGGAGGGTGCATGAAACTTCGCGCGATGCTCGTTCTTCTCGTCGTGTTGTCGTTAGCCCTGGCGTTCGAGTCTGCTCTGGCTCAGCCCTACACCGGAGCCTTCTTTGGTTTCAAGTCCTCGGGCCTGGAGGGTACGTACAAGGTGACCACCCAGGCTGGAACCGGGACTGGAAATGTCGTCGATGCCGGAAGTTCCAGCATCTCGTTCGGACTCTCCGGCGGGTATCAGGTCTTCCCGAAGGATTTTGCCGGAGGCTGGTACAAACTGGATGTCAATCTCGATGTTTCGTATCAGTGGTACTCGTACTTTGAGAACGCATACAATGCGCAGGTCGGGAGTGGCAGCTTCTCGGCACAGGGACTCAGCGGAGGCTCGACGGGGGTCATTGCCATCGATATCATGCCGATGCATCGGCTGAATTTCCCCAAGTTCAAACTGCTTTCGCCGTTTGTCGGTCTTGGCCTCGGACTGAATATCATGTCCACATCCGACGTCACGGTAAGCCCGCCGTCCGGCAACGGGACACTGACTGGAACCGGCGACTTCCAGGTAGGACTCCTCATCTTCTACGGCACGCTGATCCGTTTCAATGACGTCTGGCAGCCCTACATACAGTTCAAGCACCTGATTCCTTTTGGGGACGTCACAGAGTTCACCGAGTCGTTCCAGGCATCAGGGGGACAGGGAGGCGGGACCAGCAAGTACGTCGCCGCGGTCCAGGATGTTCCGGGAGGGTTCAGCATTGTCGCCGGGGTTCGATTCAATTTCTGATACCCGTCTGCTTTGCGCGAGCTGTCGCGGGGAGGTCGAGCCGCGATGGGAGGATCCCCGCGGCGTGAATCGGTGCCTACTGTGCAGAACCCCTTCCGTGGGAAGGGGTTTTGCATTTCGGGCCTCCATCGTTGCCGCCGAGTCACCCGGCGCGCGGTGCAGGTGACAGATCGACAGGCGATCGGAGTCGGAGCTGGTAGTTGACGGCGAACAACGACCCGTGTGATCCGGTCTGAATCTCCGGAGCCGGAGAGATCGATCATTGCCCGAATGACTTAGACTAGAACGAAGGCTCCCCAATGCCATACACCATCAAACGTTCCCTGGTATTCCTTCTTGTTGCAAGCCTGTGCGTTGCTTTCTGCGACACGATCGTCATGAGCCAGGATCAGCATGAAGGATTCTGGAAAATGATTCAAACCGTGCAGGACATACTGGCGGGGAAGAACCTGGAGCAGGCGACGCGCGCCATCAGTCCGGGGGCAACGCTTGTCTGCGGGTCGCGCATGGAGAACCTCAGGAGCGTTGTGGCAGGCGAAACCGCAGCGTGCTTCCTCGCGGACACCTCCTATCACGGTATCGCGATTCAAGGGCGAACGAACGACTCGGAGGATATGGGGTTCATTGTCCTCAAGACCGCAAAGGCCGATACGACCGTGGTGAGGTATCACACCGTGGTGTTCCTGAAGGATTCAGCGGGAGACTACAAGATCAGCACCTGGCACGCCGGGGACGGGCGCCCATAGACTGGACGGGCCGTGAGGCGGAGGGTAAGTGGGTGCGATCGTCTGGGGCCGGCTGATGGCCCCCAGCTTCCCCGTCGTTGGCTCATCACGCATGGCGCCGACGGATCTAACGACGGGTCGCCGTGGTGATTGCATCTCGACCGGAACCGGGCGACCGCCCGTATCGCCTGTCCAGGATCGCTCGGGTGGCGACGCCTATCCCGAATGGTGTGAGGGGCCCGAGGGTGCACGCACCCGTTCAAGCCGCCGGATATACAGGCCAAGTGCTACGGCCAGGACGGTGATGACCAGCGTGGAGACGCCCAGGCCCAGGCGTCGGAAGTAGTACTGGTCCACTGCGGTTTCGCCTTCCAGCTTCACATTCGAAGCGATCGCGAGACCTTTCGACACGGTCTCCCGGACACGACCTGCATCAAACGAATGAATGACCGTCTTTGATTCAAGACGTGCCTGTCGGATCTCGCGAATCTTGAACTTCGGTTCAGTGACTTCCATCCCCTTCTGCTCCGCATCAGCAATGACCGACCGCGCCTGATCCTCGAGCGTCTCGAGCGAATCGATCAGCCTTCGCATCTCACCGGCTGCGGCATATCCCTTGACGTTCTCCTGTGGTGAATGGCACCGGCTGCAGACCGCCTCTTTGCTCGTTCCCAGCAGCGCATCTGATGCGGCGATGATCTCATGATTCCCGTGGCATGTGGCGCACTCCGGCAACTTGCGCTGATCGAACGCTTTCTTGTGCGGACTGCCCGCAAACAGCTCTGCGTTCAGCGCGTGACAGGTCCCGCACACCATGGAGATTGACTCCACGCCCGGAGGCGTGGCGCCATGGTTTCCGTGACAGCTATTGCAGGCGGGAGCGCCGACATCCTTCTTCTGCAACAACGCAATGCCATGGACGCTGCGCGCATACTTGTCATATTGATCGGTGGGAATCCTGTACTCCTTCATGTAGGCCGTGTCGCTGTGACATCGGGCGCAGGTGTGCGGAAGACTGATTGCATAGACGTGCGAATTCGGTTCTGTGTGGGGCAGAATGTCGTGGCTGCCGTGGCAACTGGCGCACTCAGCGACCTTGGAATCGCCCTTCGCATTCAGCATCCCGTGGACGCTCGTCCGGTACTTATCCAACTGGTCCACGGCCAGAGCCGGATTATAGCTGCGCATGTAGGCGGCGTTGGAGTGGCATCGGGTGCATGTCGCGACGACGTTCAACGGGTAGACCGGCGACCGGGGGTTGGATTTGGAGAGTACTCCGTGTGCGGGATGGCACGCCGTACACTGAGCGATCCGGCTTCCCCCCGAAGTCCCGGGCTTTCCATGAATGCTTTGCTGCAGCTTATCCCACTGACCTGTTGGGAGCTTCGATCCGAATTTCTGCATCCGGTCGGGGTTCGAGTGGCAGGAAGCGCACACGTTCGAGATACCATCGCTCTTGGGAATACCGATGAATCCGGCCTCTTTCGACATTGCCGCTTCCGTGTCATCGCTGCGCGGGTTTCCGCCGTGGCAGTCAGCGCAGGAGATGCCAGACGATGCGTGCACGTCGCTCTTGAAGAGACTTGAGGGACGATCACCGAGGGCCTCATGGCATGTCCGGCACTGGTCGCCGGCGATCGCAGGAATGCTCCCGACCGCGATCAGGTACGCGAGTGTTAGTGTCAGTCGTCTCACGCGATCCATCCGAGTATTGTCAGCACGATGATGTACAGAACGACGATGATTCCGATGTAGGTGACCACGCGGTTTCTCTTGCCGGCGGAACTCTTCCTATCCCAGAATGGCACCAGTGTCCAGAGGATGCCACCGACGGCAAACAGCAGTATCCCGACGATTTCGCCGTCCACGATCCAGATCTGTGACGGAATATACTTCAGCGTCTGGAACATGAACAGGAAATACCATTCCGGCCGGATGCCCGCGGGCGCCGGTGCGAACGCATCGGCTTTCGCGCCGATCTCCCATGGGAAGAACACTGCCAGAATCGCAAGGATATTCAGGACGATGAGCCAGAGCAAGAGATCGCGGAGGAGGAAGTTCGGGAAGAAAGGCATGGTCTTCTTCTCCGCGGGTGGAGTCGCCTCTGACTCCATCGGTTCACTCATCCCCTGACGCTGGACGAGGATCAAATGAATCCCCAGGAGGGCGGTGAAGATCCCCGGGAAGACCGCGACGTGAAACCCGAAGAACCGCGTGAGCGTTGCACCCGTGACGTCTTCTCCTCCGCGGAGGAATACCATGACCGGCTTGCCGATCAGGGGGATCACACCGGCGATGTCGGTCCCCACCTTTGTCGCGAAGAACGCAAGTTCGTTCCAGGGGAGAAGATACCCGCTGAACCCGAACCCAAAACCGATAAAGAGCATGAACATACCGGTCAGCCAGGTGATCTCGCGCGGTCGACGATAGGAGCGTTCGAAATAGACGCTGAACATATGGATGAGCGCCGCCAGAATGAATAGGTTCGCGGCCCAGCTGTGGATAGACCTGATGAGCCAGCCGAATTCGACCTTCGAAATGATGAACTGCACGCTCTCGAACGCCTGGGCTTCGCTCCCTTTGTAATACAGGAGCAGAAGGATGCCGGTCAGTACCTGGATGATGAACAGAAACAGGGTGACTCCGCCGAAATAGTACCACACGGAGTTCCTGTGCTGGGGGACGTATTTCTTGCCCAGGAAATCGATCAGGTCGTCCATCTTGACCCGATCGTTAACCCAGGTGAACAGACTCGTCAGGAGTGTTTTCATGCTTGTTTCGAGATATAGACGTCTTCCCCCTGGATGACTACCCTGAACGGGTCAAGCGGTCGGGGGGGGGACCACCGATGTTGCGACCGGTCAGGTCATATTTCCCGTTGTGGCAGGCGCACCAGATGGTGCCCATGTCCTGCCTGTACTGTACGGTGCAGTCGAGGTGCGTGCAGGTGCCGGAGAAAGCACGAAGTTCGCCGTCGGCCAGTCGGATCAACAGGACCGGTTTTGAGCCGAACCGGACGATGGACGAACTGTCCTTTTTGATCTCGCTGAGCTTTCCCACCTTCACGCTGCTGACCTCGACTTCACCCTGATGCGGCGGTTTCAGATAGGAGAGGATCGGGTAAATCACCGTAGCAAGCCATGCGATGAGGCTTCCCCCCAGGAGGTACTTGAGGAAGTCGCGTTTGCCGGCATCAGGAGTGCCGGTCGTTCCTGTCGTGTTCATGCTCTGAAACGCCTTCCTGTGGGTTGATGATTCGAGGCCGTTGGTGTGGTCAGTGGCCGACCGGGGTCTTATGATGTCCCTCTGGTTCCTGAGCAGCTTCGGGCGGGCGCGCCGCCGCAGCCCGTCGCTTCGAGTATGAGATGGACACGGCGAGAAGGACTGTCCCGAGGACAATAAACGAAATAATCCGGAATGTCGGATCCAGCCTTGTCATGTCGATGAGAAACGCATACGGAATCGTAATCGCGAGTGTCAACAGACCCATCCACCGGTACTTGCTGCTTTTCAGCACGCGAGACATCACATAATAGAAGAGGGCAACGATGAGCCATGAAATGCCGACAAAGCCGGGCGGAACGGTGTGGTAGAGCGCGTAGGGAATCATGAAGAAGGCCGTGCCAAGATATGCGTTCCGCATGTGTTCGGTCTTGAGCGTCAGGCGATCCCTTTGCCAGTTCAGGATCCTGGCGCTGAGGAGGGCAACAATGCCAAAACAGATGCTGATAAGGCTGATGTGCTGTGCAACGATGAGGAACGCAAAAAAGAGGCAGAGGAAGATCACGAAATTCCCGACGACGATGAGACGGGAGCGGAACCAGACGGCAGTGCTGAGGACGAGGAGGCTCGCCAGAGCAAGCCCGATGAAATATTCCGGAGAGCTGAACTGGTCGACGATCGCCACGCTGAATGCAGCATACCCCAGCATCGCGTACACAAATGTGGAATAGACAGAACGATAGCGCATCCAGAAAGTGATGGCGATACCCAGCAGCAAAGCCGAGGCGAGCAAATGCGATGCGACAAGATTGTCCTGAAATTTCGTAACGGTCAGCAGCAGGAACAGCGCGTATCCACCCCCCCCGCTCACGACGGCTGTGATGAGCGCGGAAACGGCTTCCTCCCCGTCACGGGTGCGCCACAGCGACCCCGCTGCGAAGATACCGATATATGCGAGGACAAAGAAGATATTGTAGTGGGGACTCGTTACGAGGTCAAGCCGGTTGCCGAGGACCGGATTGTTGAGAAACCAGAGAAAGTGCGTGAGGAGTACCAGTCCGGCGGCCAGCGCAATCAGCCAGTGCCACTGGTACCGGAGTGCGCAGACCACGCCGAGCAGGGAAAGGACAGTCAAGCCGGCAAAAAGAACCGGCGCATTGTCGGAGATCATGCACCCAAGGCATCCGAGCAGGAAACTCAGCACGATCAGGGTGGGAGAGCCGGCCCGCGATGCCAGAAGAAACCCGACGGCGACTGCACAGGCCAGCAATGCGGTCAGGAACCCCCTGTCCGTCAGCGCCGGAACTTCAGCAAAGAAGGACAGACGGAGTGTGGCGAAGAACAGAAGAGCAATGCCACCCCCGACAAGGTATCCGGAAATGTAGGCGTGGGATTGACGCCACCGTGCCGCAAGCCATATGATGCCACCTGCAATAAGGTATCCGGCCAGGGAAGGGAGGGCTGGAGGGAGGTTTCGGTACGGGAACGTCAGCAGGAAGACCATGCCGAGGGCGAGCACCAGGATGCCCATCTTGGCAAACCAGTTCTCGCCGATCTGCATCTCGATCGCCTCCTCATTCTGAGGAGAGGATGCAGACCTGTCTGCCGAGGCGTCCAGCGCGATCTCTTCTGGAGTGACACCCAGGTGAGCCTCGATTGCTGCGATCCTTGATTCGAGTTTATGCAGGGAAGCTAGAATGTCCTCGTGGTCCGCCGCTTGATCCATGTCCTGTCTCCTGAGCTGATCTATGCCCCCATGTGAGACGGGTCGATAGACTACCGAGAGAACAACCGCTGCGGCAATTCCTGCTCTGGGTAGCCTCGATGATCACACATGAAGCCCGTTGGGAGCAATGGGTTGGGGGACCGGAAGGTGTTGCGTCGGACGCGCCCTCGGGACCCTGTCTGAAAAACTCGGGATCTTCGGTATGGGAATGTCAGGAGCGGTAAAAGTCGGCCATATTGAGGCAGCGAATACCCAGGCGATGCCTCTACTGAGGCGCTTTGGTCCCCACCCTCAGTGTACATTCACTTCATATACGACCTGCCGTTGAGAAAGTCAAGCGTTGATTTGGGATGCACGTGAAGAGCTCACATCATCCGATGCTTACGAGATGGCGCCTGTTACTCCCGGGCGCGCGCTGAGAATCCAGGAGCCAACAACGACCGAATGTACGGTACGTTCCCTCGCCAGGCCATGCCTTGTGGGAAGCCACAGGCCAACCAGGTCACAGCCGCGATCACCAAGCCGCCTACATGCGGTAGCGGACTCCCGCGTACACCATGCGCCCGGCAACCGGGCCCCAGACAAGCGAGGCGTCAAAGTATGGGCTCGTCGGGTTGTCCGGGTCGACGATCGGGTCGTCCTGTTTGAAGTCGAAGAGGTTCTCCCCGCCCAGGTAGGCTTCCAGCCCCGGAGCGAATGTCCTGCTGATCTGCGCGTTCACTGTGGCAAAGGCTGGTGACCACTCGCGGGCGCGGAACTCCGGGGGGTTCGTACTCGTGTTTGGAATGCGTTTCGGACCGAACCACTGCACGGTGACGTCGAACGCGGTTCGCTGGCTGTCCTCCTCATCCCCTGCAACAGCATACCCGACGTTCACGAGCGCCCGGTGCTGTGAGCTCAAGGCCTTCTGCAGCTGGACTCCATTGAGCGTTTGCCGGACGTCCAGGAACCGGTACGCAAGGCGCGTGTCGAGCCCTTCGATGGCCTGCACATTCAACTCGATCTGAGCGCTTGTGGCGTACGATCCATGCTCGATCCCGTAGAAGTGCACCTCGCCAGGATGTGAATCCAGGTCCGCCGCAACCTGCCGGTCGAACATGGTACGGTGTACATCCACCGCGATCGTCGCAGGCCGGTACTCGATCATGAAATAGCGGGTGGCATTGAATCCGATGTTCCAGGCGGATTCCTGAATCAGGCCGTATCCGAAGTCGTTCGTCGGCGTGATGGCGACCGTTCGGGTGCTGGCGAACACGGTTGCGTTCTCCGCGAAGATGTTCGCGGTTCGGTACCCGCGGCCGGCGACTGCACGGAAGACCCAGTCCTCATCCGGTGCATACCGGACGTGCAGGCGCGGCGACGTGAACGTGCCGTATGCGTTGTGAACGTCGGCGCGAATTCCGGCGACGACAGTCAGGACCTCAGAAGGGGTGAACGTGTATTCGAAGAACCCACCGGGCACGCGCTCCACGCGGCCATAGTCTGTCACGTCAAACCGCTCGTCGTACTCGTCGTACAGGAAGCTCAGCCCCGTGCGGAAGCGGTGCATCGGACCCCCCACATCTGACTGGTAGATCAGATTCAGGTAGCCGCTCCTCTCCGTGGCGTCGTACCCGCGCGGACCGTACACCGCATTGGTGCGATACCGTCCGAGCGACCACTGGAGACCGACACTCCCGGTGCGATCGTCGGGAAAGACGTAGCCCGTCTTCCCGCTCACGCGGAGGTATTCCCCCCGGTTGGTATAGATGAATGCCTGGTCCGGGGGGGGCGCATCGGCTCGCTGCCTGGTGCCGCCTTCCCGCTTGTCCCCGACGTACTGCACCGAGAGCTGACCTTCCCAGTCTTGGTGCGTTGAGAAGTTGAAGCGCTGCGCGACATTCAGTCCGGTGAATCGCGGCATGTCCAGAAATCCGTCGCCGTTCTCGTCGATCTCCGTCTTCTGCGAGCTGGCGTGCAGCAGAGTCATCGAGGACCAATGCTCACCAAGAGGCTGCCGGAGATTGAGATTCCCCTCCAGGCGTGCATCCTGGTTTCCGAATGCATTTGCGAACAGTCGGGGTTCGTCCTCTTTGTGCGGCTTCCGGAGATCGACATCGATCTGCCCCGTGATGGACTCGTACCCGTTTGCGACGGAGCCGATGCCCTTTGAAACACTGATGCCCTCGATCCATGTCCCGGGTATGAACGTCAGACCAACATTGGACGTGAGGCCTCTGATGTACGGGAGGTTTTCCAGGGTCGTCTGAGCGTAGATGCCGGACAGCCCGAGCATCTCGATCTGCCGTGTCCCGGTAATCGCGTCGGTGAACGTGACGTCGATGGACGGGTTGGTCTCGAAGCTCTCCGAGAGATTGCAGCAGGCGGCCCTGGTGAGTTCCTGCTCGCCCATGCGGATCTTCGATTCGGGACTGAGGTAATCGACCGTTGTCGCCGTGCGCTCACCCGTGACGCTGACTTCCTCCACCTCACGTTCGGACGGGCGGAGGCTGACGACGACACTCGGGGTGTCGGTCACGAGCACGGTGTCCGGCCGATACGCTGCATGCCGTATCACCAGGCGCGCGTACCCGGTCAGCCGCCGGATGGCGAAGGCACCGGATGCGTCGCTGGTCGTTCCGACGGCCGTCCCGAGCCAGAAGACGTTCGCGCCCGCGACGGGTACCATGACGCCGGGTGCTTCCTCCGTCCGGATCGTTCCGCGCAGCTCCTCAGCAGCGAGACCAACCTCGGCAGCGAGCGTTGATGCAGCCCAGAGTCCTGCCAGCAAGAGTGACAGTGTCACCACTCGTGTATTCATTTCGCCGCTCCTCCATCGTCTGCCAGGTCAGTGCGTGTTCCCGTTATTACGATAGAGGCAGCAACCCGGGAGAGAGGCGTAGACTGAATCCGGGGCCTTGAAGCGGTCCGTGTCGTGACCGACGGCCGCGACGCGCTGCTGCAGGGAGTCAAGGGTGATCTTCGCCGGAATGTACGCCACGGTAAGCATCTTCGTGGACTTGTCCCATTTCGCGAACTTCACGTCGCTGATGTTCACGGCCTTCTCGATGCGCTTCTTGCACATGCCGCAGTTGCCGTACACTTTGAATTTCGCTTCAACGGGGGACGTATCCTGGGCGAGCAGAAGCGGGGCAGCGATGAATGCCGCAAGAACAAATGACAGAAGAGCTTTCATTGTAGTCCTCAGAGTTTGAATGATCGATGGTTGACATACAACGCCAGCGCCAGCGGCGCACTCGTGCGCTGCCGGGTCATTCGGTCAACGATCGCAGTTCAAATGAGGAGCGAGCAGGTGAGGAGGAGTGTTGGGACGGAACTGCCAGGTGGACGAACCAGGCCTGCCGCCGAGACGTGCGGGGAAGACGGGAGCAGACGATCCGCCGATGCGGGGATCTGCTCGACGTGGAGCGGAGCAAACAGGGACTCGCCGGAGACCGTGTGGACGTCGTCCACGCGAAGCGTTGCAATCGAAGTACTGCAGCAGCCGTCCATCTGCCCTTCGTCGCCGCAGCAGCATCCGGCGCGCTGTTCTGTGCCGCTCAGAAGGTTCGAGGAAACGGGCTCCCCGCCGCAGAAATGCGTTGCGACGGTCATCCCGACCGTGACCATGACGTACAGCAGAAGGAGGGTGATATGACGTACTGCTCTCATGCTTCAATATGGTACGGAAAATGCGAGGTTCCGTCAAGGCCGACCCCCCGTTGGAGCAGAATCGTACGTGAGGGAACCGTGCGACCTGCCGGAGGGTGGGGGCACGCCCCACCGCCCCCGCTCCGGCCTTGACTATTCGCAGGACGGGCCCTACAATACTCCTGTTTGTTGCCTTTTGCGACGCTCACGTGTGCTTTTCTGTGCCCCCGATCGGGCATGCTCATCCACGCAGGTTCACCCCGTCGTCGCAGGCGGCGAACTGCTGGTCTTTTTCGGCAGCAAGAAGGCACTGGATGGACTTACGGAAGAGGCAGGCGGCGTCGTGAACCGGGCTGCAACGCCAAACCGGGACGGAGAGCTCTCATGCAAACGACAACCGAACAGCTACAGCGTCTGCGGATGCGGCCCCGGGATCCTCTTCCATCGTGCTGCACGCGACCTGACCGTTCACCGACCACAGCGGCTCCGGGGACTCTCGGCGCATTGCTGTGGTGTAGACGACAGTGATCAAACATTCCAGGGAGTATCACCATGCGGAATGCCTCCAGAGTTGGGGTTCTCTGTGTCCTGGGGGGGGCGCTGCTTGGCTGTGGGGACCAGAAGCCACCGGGCCAGCAGCTCACGCAACAACAACCCGCGGAGCAGTACGCCACACCGCGGCAGGTCGCTCGCTCGGACGGGCACACCGCGGCAAACTCGCTGGACTGGTCCGGCAGCTACCAGGGCATCGTCCCGTGCGCCGATTGCGAAGGGATCCAGACCGTCGTGACTCTGCACAAAGACATGACCTACGTATTCTCAGCCACGTACGTTGGGAAGCCCGGCAAGCCGTTCACGATGACCGGCACGTTTTCCTGGAACGAGGCCGGGAACACGGTGATCCTTGCGGGCCTGGAGAACAGGCCGAACAGGTACTTCGTGGGTGAGCGGCATCTCCTGCAGCTCGACATGGAAGGGAAGAAGATCGAAGGCGCCAACGCGTCCTTGTACAGGCTGCAGCAACAGGATTCCGTCCCCAGAGTCGCCGTCGTCGCGACGGCCCTCGTCGGGACGACCTGGTATCTGAAGGCCATCCATGGCAAGGAGATCACTGCGGAGCCGGACAAGAAGAAGCCGTATATCATTCTCCAGCCCGACGGGAATCGCGTGAACGGTTTTGCGGGCTGCAATACGTTTCTCGGGAGCTACGAAACACGACCGCCCGATCGTCTTTCATTCTCGAAAATGGCGGCGACACAGAAGATGTGCCTCGACATAGAAGTGGAGACGATGCTCTTCGAGGTTCTGGGCGAGACCGACAGCTTTGCACTCCGCGACGGCACACTGATGCTGCACAGAGCGAGAATGGCCCCGCTTGCAGTGTTTGAAGCCGGTCCGACCCATTGAGCCGCGCACCGCTACTTGAAGAATCCGTATTTCTTGACGTGCCGGTACGCCAGGTAGGCCACGCCGCCGAGCTGAACGGTGCCGAGGACGGTATACAGCGCGCTATTCTTTTCCTCGCGGGCGCGTTGAAGGCGCCATGCCGCAGTCAGGTCGGGCTCGCGAAGGTCGTCGTAGGATATCAGGAAGGGGTAGGGTGTCGTGGGAAGGGGTCCGAGCAAGTATGGGAGGGCGAGCTCGAATTCCTGTTGTTGTTCCAGCCACGGTGTTTTCAGCGGCATCGGACGGGAGAACGAAAGCCGGACCTCGGTCGGCGAAGCGACTGCTGACCTGACGGAATCACTCCCCTGTCCTACCTGTGCGACGGCGGTGTCCAGGCAGGCCGCGAGCAGCAGGACGGCTATGATGAAACGGCCGGATCTCATCCGTGTGCCCCTCGCAGGGAACCTACGGGAATGCACCGAGAAGTTCAAGCATGAGCCGGCCACATTTCAGGACTTGCTTTGAAGAAGGGTATTGCGCTACATTACCAGCCAATCGTCCATCGAGAACACCTCGAAAGGGAAGAACTCATGTCACGTGCACGTTGTTTGATGATCGTCGTCCTGGCGTTCGCGCTCCTTCCCGTCGGATGCAAGAAGGACAGTGATTCACCGACGTCTCCGGGGATCAGCATACCCGCAGCTATGGTCGGAACGTGGACGCTGCAGTCGGTCATGCTCAATGGCCAGCCCCAGGACGTGGCAACGTTCTTCAATTTTGTCCAGGGGGCCGAGTCGGCGACCATCAGGGTCGAGTCGGCAGGGGGATACACGTACACGGAGTACGACGGCGGAGGCCAGGCGGTCTATACGAACGGAGGGACCATGGCAGTGAGCGGCGCCAATTTCACCATCACGGTCAACTCCGAGAACGGGCAGAGCGTGGCTGTCCAAACGCAAACTGGAACCTGGGCGATCACCGGGAGCACTCTTACGCTGACAGTTGGGCCTGCTGTTATCACCGCGGTCAAGTAGCACGCATCGGCCCCGGGGGGAGCTCTCTCTCGGATGCGGCCCGCCCGGTTTGACAAGACACGCCGGATTGATTATGTTAATGGCATGATTCTCAGCATTCTGCATATGGCCACGCTGATTCCGACGCCGCGGAGCATCGACGGCTGAGGTTGGACTATCACGAGTTGTATCACGAGAAGACCGACTTCAGAGACCCTGAAGCCGGTTTTCGCATTTTGAGGAGCCAGCCATCAAAGTATTGAAGTTTGGCGGGTCGTCCGTCGGGACGCCGGAACGGATCCGGCAGGTCCTCGAGATCATCACAGAATCGCGCCGTGCCCGGCAGGACATGGTCGTGGTCTTCTCCGCCTTTCAGGGAGTGACGGACCAACTGATCAAGATGAGCAAGCAGGCCTCACAGGGGGACCGCCATTACAGCGCGGCGTTTCAGTCGCTTGCGCAGCGGCACCGGGCGGCGCTGGCCGACCTCGTTCCCGCATCGAGGCGCGGGCAAGGGAAGCGCTTCGCGGAGTCGAAGCTTGCGGAACTTGCCGAGGTACTCCACGGTGTCCTGTACACGCGGGAGCTCACGCCGAGGACGCTCGACTACATCATGAGCTTCGGGGAACTCCTGTCGACGTTTGTCATCTCCGAAGCGATGCGGGCGAAGCGCATGCCCTGCGGGTTTGTCGACAGCCGGCTTCTGATCAAGACTGACGAGTCGTTCGGGGCCGCGAGGGTGAAACGGGACCTCACGGGGAAGCTGGTGCGAAAGTACTTCCGCGAGCACCGCGGGCTGCAGATGGCGTGCGGGTTCATCGCGTCGACGACGGACAACGACACGACGACGCTGGGACGCGGCGGCTCCGACTACACCGCCGCGCTGCTGGGCGCCTCGCTCCCGGCGTCGGAGATCGAAATCTGGACTGACGTGGACGGCGTCATGACCGCCGACCCCCGCAAGGTTGCATCGGCCTTCTCGATCTCACGCATGACGTACGAAGAGGCGATGGAGATGTCGCACTTCGGGGCGAAAGTCATCCACCCGCCAACGATGCAGCCGGCGATGGAGAAGGGGATCCCGCTCAGAATCCGGAACACGTTCAATCCCGCTTTTCCGGGAACGCTCATCGGGAGGCGCGACCCCAGGGCCGTCTCGCCCGTCAAGGGCATCTCCTCGATCGATGATATCGCGCTGCTCCGGGTGCAGGGGAGCGGCATGGCCGGGATGGTCGGCATCGGCAGAAGGATCTTCGGTGCGCTCGCGTCGGGGAACATCACCGCGCTGCTCGTGACCCAGGGATCCTCGGAATACTCCGTCTGCCTGGCCGTGCCACCCGGGGTGGCGCACACTGCAAAACGCCTGATCGATGAAGAGATCAGGTACGAAATCCGCGACCGCCTCCTGGACCCTGTCCTGATCGAGCCCGGACTCTCCGTCGTGGCCATCGTCGGCGAAAACATGCGCAACACGAGGGGCATTGCGGCCCAGCTCTTCAGTTCGCTCGGCAGAAACGGGATCAATGCGATCGCCATCGCGCAGGGGTCGTCCGAGCTGAACATCTCGGTGGTCATCTCGAGGGCCTACGAGACGAAAGCCCTGAACGTTCTGCACGATACGTTTTTCAGGTTCGACACCAAGCCGCTCAATCTCTACCTCGTCGGCACGGGCCATATCGGAGGGACGCTTCTCGATCAGATCTTGCGGCAACATGAGGCGTTCCGGCATCGGCAGAACACCGACGTGCGCGTGCGCGCACTGGCGAACAGCCGGAAGATGCTGGCGCCCGACGACGGCGACCTGACGCCGGACTGGAGAGCCAGGCTGGCCGCCCATGGAAGGCCCGCGGGCGTGGCCAACGTCATCCGCGATATGAAAGAACGAAACCTGCCGAACAGCGTCTTTGTCGATTGTACGTCCAGCCCCCGGGTCGCCCGCCTGTACAAGGGGATCATGAAAGCCGGAATCTCGGTCGTCACGCCGAACAAAAAGGCAAACTCGGGATCGTACAGACAGTACGTGGAACTGAAGGAAACCGCGGTCAGGCGGAATGTGCGATTCCTCTACGAGACGAACGTCGGGGCCGGACTGCCGGTCATCAACACGCTGAACGACCTCGTCAGCGGCGGCGACAGGGTGCTGCGGATCGAGGGGGTTCTGTCGGGCACGCTGGGGTACATCTTCTCGACGTTCACCGAAGGACGGAGCTTCAGCGATGTCGTCAGGGAGGCGCGGAAGCGTGGCTACACAGAACCGGATCCGAGAGACGATCTGAGCGGTTTGGACGTCGCGCGCAAGCTGCTGATACTCGTGCGCGAATCGGGGCAGAAGCTGGAGCTGCGCGACATCCGCGTCGAGCCGCTCCTCCCTCCGTCGCTCCGTCGCATCCGGTCGGTGGCGGCGTTCATGCGGGCGCTGCCCACGGTCAATCGACGGTTCGAAGAACGACGGGGTGCGGCGGCGTCAGAAGGGAAGGTGCTCCGCTACCTGGCCACCTTCTCACAGGGCAAGGCGCTGGTCGGATTGCGGGACGTGCCGTCCGACCACCCTGCAGCCTCGCTGGCCGGAACTGAGAACCTGATCGTCCTGACGACGGCGAACTGTCGCGAGCTCCCGGTCATCATCCGTGGCCCGGGAGCGGGGGCGGACGTCACCGCCGCAGGAGTGCTCGCGGACATCATGAAGATCTCTCACCAGCTCCACTGACATGAAAGCATCGGCGACAGCGTTCGCGCCGGCGTCCGTTTCGAACGTCGCCTGCGGATTTGACATCATGGGTTTTGCCCTGAACGAGCCGGGCGATCGCGTGACCGTACGCAGGACGCGGGAGCGCGGAGTCAGGATCACGAAAATCCGTCCTGACGGCCTGGGACTGCCGGAGGATCCCGCGCGGAACACCGCCGGAGCACCTGTGATCGCCATGCTCGAGGCTTCGGGCGAAAAGACCGGCCTCGACATAGAGATCGACAAGGGACTCCCGATCGGGAGCGGTATTGGGTCGAGCGCTGCCAGCGCCGTGGCCGCGGCGGTGGCGTGCAACGAACTGCTCGGGACGCAGTTTGCCAAAGAGGACCTGCTCCGCTTTGCCGTCGAAGGGGAGCGCATCGCGAGCAAAGCGACGCACGTTGACAACCTTGCACCCTGCCTGTGGGGAGGGTTCGTGCTTATCCGGGGCTATGACCCGATCGACGTCGTGCATCTGCCTGTTCCGCCTGACCTCTGGTGCACGGTCCTCTGTCCGTGCCTCGAGATCAGGACTGACGAGGCGCGGCGCATTCTCCCGCAGATGGTTCCGCTGCGGGACGTTGTTGCGCAGACAGGGAATGCGGCCGGGCTGGTGGCCGGACTCCTGAAGGGGGACTACGGATTGATCGGCCGTTCGCTCCACGACAGAATTGCAGAGCCCACACGCGCCCGTCTGATTCCAGGCTTTGCGCAGATCAAACGGGCGGCTCTCGACGCAGGCTCGCTCGGATGCAGCATCTCGGGATCGGGACCTGCGGTCTTTGCGCTCTCCGCTTCCGAACGCCACGCGCGAAAGGCGGGAGCGGCCATGGGAGAGGCACTTCAGGTCCATGGCATCGCACATCAGTTGTACGTGTCTCGAATCTCGCCCCACGGTGCGCGCATCGTGGAAGGAGACGCATGAGGTTTTTCAGCCTGCATGATCGTTCGCGTGTTGTCAGCTTCGCCGAGGCCGCGCGCGGGGGGCTCGCGCACGACGGGGGGCTGTACATGCCGGAGGAGATCCCGCGCCTCACGCCAGGCGAGATCGCATCGCTTACGGGGATGGCGCCGGCGGCGATTGCGCTCCTCGCCGGCCGTGCCCTGCTGGGAAGCGACATCGAAGCGACCGCGCTCGAACGGATCGTCACAGAATCCCTCGACTTTCCGGTTCCCCTGGTCCGCCTCGACGAGCACACGTTCATCCTCGAGCTCTTCCACGGGCCAACGCTTGCTTTCAAGGACGTGGGTGCCAGATTTCTCGCTCGAGTTCTCGCGCACTTTTCCCGCGACGAGCGCGGACCGTTGACCGTGCTGGTGGCGACATCAGGAGACACGGGAGGCGCAGTCGCCCAGGGCTTCTCCGGTGTGGACGGCGTTGAGGTCGTTGTCCTGTATCCGTCGGGCAACGTGAGTCCGATCCAGGAAAGCCAGTTCGCTACGCTCGGTGGCAACGTGACTGCGCTGGAGATCGCCGGATCGTTCGACGACTGTCAATCCCTGGTAAAGCAAGCGCTCTCCGACCGCGAGATCGAATCGCGGCGCTCCCTGACGTCCGCCAATTCCATCAACGTCGCAAGGCTGCTGCCGCAGACGTTTTACTACTTCATCGCGCACGGTGCGCTGGACGGAAGCGAGGCACCTCCTGTGTTCTCGGTCCCTGCCGGCAATCTTGGCAACCTCACGGCCGGAGTGATGGCGCGGGCCATGGGATTGCCCGTTCACAGATTTATCGCCGCCTCGAATGTCAACGACGTGCTGCCAGAGTACCTCCGCACAGGACGTCTCCGGACGCGGCCATCCATCAGAACCCTGTCGAACGCGATGGACGTGGGAAACCCGGGCAATTTCTCACGGCTCGAGGCGCTCTTCGGAGAGTCTGCAGGAGAAATGCGGGAGGTCGTGCACGGTTCGGCATCGACGGATGCAGCGACGATGGAGACGATCCGGGAGGTCTACGACTCGTTTGGCTATGTCCTCGATCCGCATTCCGCGGTCGCCTACCGGGCGTGGCAGGAGTACCGCAGTGCGAATCCTGGCGCTCACCCCGGAATTGTTCTCGCGACGGCCCATCCCGCGAAATTCCTCGAGGTGTACGACGGGAACGTTGGAAACGCGATCACGATGCCGGAGAGGCTTGCCGGACGGCTCGGGAAGAAGAAGCTGGCCATTCCGATGGCAGCACGATATGACGATTTCAAGGAATTTCTACGCACAACAGGAAAGGGAGGGCATCGACGATGAAGGGTCCGAAACGTCCGCTCGCGATACTCGGCACTGGCAACATCGGCTGGGCAATTGCACGCGGGCTGGTCAAGGCGGGGCTGTATGAGGCAGGAGAGATCAGGCTCACGCGAAGGTCCGAGACGGGTCTTGCGGAACTGCGGGCGCACGGGTATCAGGCCGGATCCAACAATGTCGAGGCTGTGAAGAACACCTCGCTTGTCATCCTTGCCGTCACCCCTCAGCAACTCAATGGCCTCCTGGCCGAGATCCGGGGCGCCATCGATCCGCGGAAGCACTTGCTCATCTCCGTCGTTTCGGGGGCGACGATCGGGGCCATCCGGAATCAGCTGGCGCCGGACGTTCCGGTCATTCGCGCCATGCCGAATACCGCCATCGCGATCCAGGAGTCGATGACGTGCATCGCTGCCGCTGGGGCCGATGCGGGAGCGGTGGACGAAGTGTGTCAGCTGTTCGACGCGCTGGGGATGACGCTGGTGATCCCTGAATCGCACATGGTTCCCGCCACGGCCCTCTGCGCCTGCGGTATAGCGTTCTTCCTGCGAGCGATACGCGCAGCCTCCCAGGGAGGCATCGAAATTGGATTCCACGCGGAAGACGCGCTGCTCATGGCAGCGCAGACGGCACGGGGAGCAGCCTCACTTTTGAGGGAGGCTGGAAGCCATCCAGAGAGTGAAGTTGACCGCGTCACGACGCCTCAGGGGTGCACCATCTCCGGGCTGAATCAGATGGAGCATCACGGGTTCAGCTCTGCGTTGATCCGCGGAATCGTCACGTCTGCCGAGAAGGCAGCCGTATTGTACGCCCCGGGGAAGTGAATCAGTCGATTAAACCGAGTTGCCGCAGGATGGCGCGCGAGACGTCTACCCTGGCGGGCAGATCCTTGTCCTCGCGTATGTCGAGCTCTGTCGCGAAGAAGACGATTCTGCCTCCTCGTTCAACGTACCCAACATACCAGCCGACGCCTGGCACCGGGGTGTCGGACCATCCAGTCTTAGCCCGCAGCGTGTAGCGGCTGGTTTTCTCCTGGATCATGATGTCACGCACGGTGGCCATGGTCGAGGGGGAGAAGGGGAGGGTCCCCTGGTAGAGTCGCACCAGGAACCCTATCTGTTGCCGTGGAGAGATCCTGAGGCCACCGTTCAACCAGAATTCGTCGATCGCCCCGCCCATCGTCCGATTTCCGTAATCCGTCGTGTCAAGAAAGTGTTGCATGCGTGTAGCCCCGATTCTGCGCGCCAATTCCTGATAGAACCAGACCACCGACGCTTTGAAGGCGGAAGCCATGGTGTGGTCATGATTCCACGTGGCCCTTGACCGGGAGACGCTGTCCCACGGAATCACCGTGCGCTCATCGGCAATGACACGCGTCTCGAGCGCGATCAGCGAGTTCGGGATCTTGAATGTGGACGCGGGGATGTACATCGAGTCCCATCGCTCAGACCGGTAGCCTGAATACGACCCGCTTTCGAGGTCGTAGAGGATGCACGTTCCCTCGACGCCCGCCGACTTGAACGCAGAGGCAAACGTGTCCTCAGGGGTATCGGAGTCCTTCCAGGGCTGATCACTGCCGCCCCGGGGGGCGAACAGAAGGAGCACAGAAACGATCATCGAGTAGGTCATGGCGATGCCAATGGTGATCTGAGAACACGTGCGAAGGGATAGGCCTCAATACCTTTGCCTGGGTCTTTCCGAAGGCCAGGTGGGATTTATCGCAGCTTCATTCTGCCCCGAGATGGGACCTGGGAGCCTGTGAAGAGGCCGAACAGACTGCTGGCTCCGAGTGCCATCACGATTGCTCCACGGCGCGGGCTGGATGGGAGCCAGTCCTGGACCAATGCATCTTCCACATCGTCGCGCATCTTTTCAAACCTGGCACGTTCTGCTGGCCGAAGAGAGTTGTCTTGCAGCAGTTCCTCGTACTTGTGGAGCAACTTCTCAAACAGTTCATTCTCCAGGCGGTCCACAGTCTTGTCCTCGCTGTTTGCAGATCGTGTCCCCCCCAGATTTTCAACTCGCAAAAGATAGACTTCTATTCGTAGAATGTCAATTTGTTTCGTAAAAAATATAGTTTTGTTCGCAACATATCCGCTGGCAAAAACTGCGCCATGCTATTGACAAGGCAGAGATGTCGGGGTATCTTCCGCTGGCACGCCCACCGGGTGAAACACAGAACATTTGCGGAAAGCAGCGCACGATTTGTCAAAACTCCCCGGCAGGATTGGCGTGGCGCGTGTGGTGCTTCCGCGTGTGTGGCGATGACCCAACCGGGTCACACAAGTGGTCTCTCAAGCGGTCACCGCGGTCACCCGAAATAGCCATCTCGGACAGCCCGAGTCCTCCCAGGGTGCTCAGTTGATCGCTGCACTTGGCCAAAACAGGTTAATTTCCCGCCATGACATACAAATCACTGCTCCGGCCTCACGTTGGCCAACCCTGCAAGTGTCTCCCGATCAGTGCCATCGGAATGTGGGAGCTGGTAATCCCTGCCTCCGAAGCAGAGCACAATGCGCGGCTTGCGGCGGTCGGAGACGACTGCGCGTGTTTCGTCAAGGAAGGTGAAGGACCCCTCTCAGGCCTCACCGAAGTCATCCCTTTCTCCCGGTTGGCCACGTTCATTCCGGGGAAGCCTACGATCAGCTCGCCGCCCCGGAAGGGCCGGACGAAGTGAGGTTCTTCCCACCGAAGGGACTTGCCGCTTCAGGCGTCGTGATTATTGCCGCGCTGGCGTCCGCCGGGGCGCAAGAACATGGGACCGCGTTTGCGCTCCTGCGCACACCCGAAGCCATCTATGTGGCAGCGGACAGCAAACTCAGCTGGCTCGACACAACTGGCGCCGAAGGCACCACCTGCAAGATTCGCAGGATCGGGGCGACCTGGTATGTGATGGGAGGGATCTACAAGTTCACCGCGACCGGGTACGATGCCCCGGCCCTTGCGCATCTGGCCCTTCGAGGTACCGGCACGGTTGCTGAGAAAGCCCGGGACTTTGAATCTCGTGCTGTCCCCGCAGTCAAGAACCTGCTAGAACAAATGGGAGAAAAATGGCAACAAGTCGATTCCTGGGATGAAGTTGCCGCCATTCCTCTCACCATATTTATCTTTCGATTTGAAGGTGGAGCCGCCGCCGTCAGCTCGAGGGAGTTCGTGCGAACGACCACCTCAGGCGACGCCCCGACTGTCACAGTCCAGCGTAGGGACTACGGTCCGAACACGCGTGAAACCGTCTGGCTCGCAAGTCCCTCCAACCTTTCGGGCGGATTCGTTTCAGAATACCCTTCCTGGCAGTCGATGGAGCCTTCATCCATGGTCAAAACCTTCGTAGAGTTCGCAATCAGGAAACGGCCGGGGACGACCGGCGCGCCTATCGATGTCATCCGGATCGACAAGAATGGGCACCGGTGGCTTCGAAGGAAGACGGAATGCATGGATTGAATCGCCTGCCTTCCAGTTGCTCTACTTTGTGCGAGATAGGTCGGGTTAACTTCCATTCTTGACAGATTGTTCCCGGTCCGTTTCGAAAGAAAACTCTAACATTACCAGACTCCTCAGAGCGTGAACATGGCTGAACTTCAGGAAGTACTCCAGGCTATCAGCGACGTTATTTGGGGCTGGCCGATGGTCATCCTCTTGCTGGGGACTCATGTGGCCCTGACCTTTCGCCTTAAATTCATTCAGCGATATCTCGGTCGCGCGATCAAGATTTCCCTCGGCCGGGAGAAGGAGGGGGAGGGGGACGTAAGCCAATTCGGAGCCCTGACGACAGCCCTGGCGGCAACGATCGGCACGGGGAACATCGTTGGAGTCGCGACTGCGATTGCGGCGGGAGGGCCAGGGGCCGTCTTCTGGATGTGGATTTCGGGCATATTTGGCATAGCCACCAAGTATTCGGAAGCGCTGCTTTCTGTCAAGTACCGCATCCGGACTGAGGACGGCACGATGGCGGGGGGACCCATGTACGTCATCGAACGGGGCATGGGATGGCGCTGGCTTGGGGTGGCGTTCGCCGCACTGACCACTGTAACGGCGTTCGGGATAGGAAACATGGTGCAGGCCAATTCCATCTCGACAATGCTGCATGATGCCTACGGAATCCCGACAGGGGCAAGCGGCATCGTCATGGCCATCCTGACGGCGGTCGTCATTATTGGAGGGATAAAATCCATTGCCCGGGTCTGCGAACGCCTGGTTCCGTTCATGGCCATCATGTATGTCGGCGGGTGCCTGGTGCTTCTGGCCATGGGAATCGAGCACATTCCGGGGACGATCGCGCTCATCTTCTCCAGCGCGTTCGCAGGTCAGGCGGTCGTGGGCGGGTTCATGGGGGCTACGATCAAGGAAGCGATCCGGTACGGCGTCGCGCGGGGGTTGTTCTCCAACGAATCCGGCCTCGGGAGCGCGCCCATCGTCGCGGCCGCAGCCCAGACCTCCGATCCAGTGCGGCAGGCGCTTGTGTCGTCGACCGGGACGTTCTGGGATACGGTCGTCGTGTGCGCAATAACCGGGCTGACCATTGTGAATTCCGGGGAGTGGCTCGGAGGGTTGAGCGGGGCGAAGCTGACGCGCGCTGCATTCGGGGATTTTCCGGTCATCGGACCGTTTATACTCGCCGTGGGGCTACTCACGTTCGTATTCTCCACGATCCTCGGCTGGGCGTACTACGGAGAAAAGGCCGCCGAGTACCTTTTCGGGAAGAAGGTGATCGTGCCGTACCGGTGGCTCTGGGTCGTGTTCGTGTTCGTGGGGTCAGTGCTCTCGCTGCAGGTCGTCTGGACGTTCGCGGACATCGCAAATGCGCTCATGGCGCTTCCCAATCTCGTCTCGTTAATCGCGCTCAGCGGGGTCATAGTCCAGGAGACCCGGCGTTACCTCTGGGATGCGGATCGGTCATCCAAGCCCTGACTTGCGAAAACGTCCCGTATCGAACGGACGTGCATGGAGGAGGTGCGTACTGATGGAGCCTGCGACTGATGCGTGAACCACAGCTTTCGGTCGGTTTGATCGATCGTGCCTCCGTCGTGCGCGGCGTCCTGCACGGGAGGTTCGAGTGCGCGGGGAGAATTCTTGACCCTGGCCCGATTGAGTGCGTCGCGGGGACGAGCGGCGTGCGCTGCATGGCCGGGGGCATCGCTTTCGAATCGGATGAACTGACACTCACGCCGATCGACGGGTCGCCTTTCACGCTCAGCGATATCGTCATCGGCGTCCAGTTTCACTGGCAGCGCGCGGAGCCCCAGACGTTTCTGGGAGCGTTGCGCGTCCGGCGACGCGGAGACGGAACGCTGGTTCCCATCAACGTCGTTGGGCTGGAAGAGTACCTCGAGAGCGTGATCTCGTCCGAGATGAGCGCAGCGAGTCCGATCGAACTGTTGCGCGCGCACGCGATCACTTCGCGCAGCTGGCTTGTCGCCATGCTCGAGCGCGGGACGAGCGCGGGCGGGCCGACGGGATGGACGGCGTCGGGACCCGGGGGGCGTGAGATCGTGCGATGGTACACCAGGGAAGATCACGATCTGTTCGACGTGTGCGCCGATGACCACTGCCAGCGGTATCAGGGAATCACCAGGGTCGTGTCGCCCGCGGTGCATGCCGCCGTCGACGACACCCGCGGCGTGTTTCTGGTACACGACGGACGCGTCTGCGATGCCCGTTTTTACAAGGCGTGCGGGGGCGTCACCGAGGAGTTCCAGAATTCGTGGGAGGATGTCCGCGTTCCGTACCTCGGAAGTATTTCGGACGCAGCGGAACCGTTCCCGGCACTGCTCACGGAACACGACGTCGGCGCCTGGGTCCGGACGGCCCCGGCGGCCTACTGCAACACGCGGGATCCGGCCATCCTCCGGCAGATCCTGCCGTCGTTCGATCAGGAGACGCACGACTTCTTCCGGTGGACGGTGTCGTACGATCGTTCCGAGCTGGAAGAAATCATTCACAGCAGATCCGGAATCGATGTCGGACAATTGAAAGCGCTTGTGCCTCTCCGGCGCGGGCCGTCGGGCAGGCTCTTCTCGTTGCGCATTGTCGGGAGCAAGGAGACGGTGACTGTCGGGAAGGAGCTGGAGATCCGCCGGTGGCTCTCCCGCTCACATCTGTACAGTGGCGCGTTCGTCGTCGACGCGACCGGGGGCTCTGATGGGGGATCTGCGCGGTTCACGTTGCACGGGGCAGGGTGGGGGCACGGCGTCGGGCTCTGTCAGATCGGCGCGGCCGTGATGGCTGTGAAAGGGCACACCTCGGCTTCCATTCTCGCCCACTACTTCCGCGGTGCGGCGCTGGAGAAGCGCTATTGACCCACCCTCTTTGTTGACACATCCTGCATCGGTTCGTATATTCATAGACTAGATGTTGCCTGGGATTTCCTGGGCACTTTTTTTTCCAGGTGGTCAGCGAAACAATGGCCTCGAACCGGATCGAACAGGGGTTTGACGCGGCGACGCGAAGCGCGGCGTTCCTGCGGCGCGCGCCGTATGCCTGTGTGCGGGCGACCGGGGGGGATGCCCTGGACCTTCTGCACCGGCTCTCCACCAACGACCTGAAGCGTCTCCGCACCGGTCAGGTTGCCCGCACGATCCTGACCAACGAAAAGGGGCGGATGATTGACCTGATCACGGTCGCCGTGCTTGATGACGGGTTGCTGCTGTTTGTCTCGCGTGGCAACGAGCATCACCTCCAACGCTGGATCGAAAAGTACACGATCACCGAGGACATCTCCCTGGCAGGCCTGAGCAAGGAGTCGGAGCTCGCCTGCATTGTCGGTCCGCGGGCTCTGGAGAGTGCGGCCGCCCTCGTGGGACGTGCCGTGCCCGCGGACGGCATCGCCGTCGTGCAGGACGGACGCCGCCGGTTGACCGTTGTGACGGCGAGCGCCCGGTGGGGATGGGACGTGTATCTGGTGAGCGCCGGCGACGCCGACGACGGCGATGATGTCCTCGAAGACAGATGTCGCGATGCGGGCATCACGGTCATCAGCCGGGATGCATTCGAGTGCGCCCGCATTTCCCGCGCTCGCCCGGCGTTCGGTTCGGAGATCTCGGAGTCATACACTCCCCACGACGCCGGACTCGCGGAATTCATTAGCACCACGAAGGGGTGCTATATCGGGCAGGAAGTCCTTGCGCGCATGGTGACCTATCAGAAGGCGAGAAAGGGTCTGATCGGATTCACGTCCGTTCTCCCGCTGCCCGAAACAGGCGGGAGGGCGCTCCTGTTCAAGGATGATGTCGAGGTTGGAGTCCTCACGAGCAGCAGCCCGCGCCCGGTGTACGGGCGGTCGCTCGGACTTGGGATCGTCCGCACCGACCTCGTGTCGCTCGGTGACACGGTTGCTGTCGGCGAGCCGGATGCCGACTTCACCTGCAGAATCGTTCCATTGCCCATCGAGCTGTCTCCCGCATGAAGCTCTGCTATACACGAGAACAGGTCGAACGGTGGCGCGACCGCGTGCACAGAAGGACGCCGCGGCTTGCCGTCGCCACGCCGAGACAGACCCTCGCGTTCATCAACGAGGTTGGGTTCTGCTTCGCGTTCAAGTCAGATCATTCAGAGCTTCCATGCCTCTGGCACGCTGTCGCTGGAGCGCGCCATCCGATCGTTCCCGAACACACGCATCACGATCCCGCCATCTCGTTCGTCTGGGAGATGAAAGAGAAATTGCCGGGGGAACGGAAGGTGTATTACGGCCGGCTCCTCAAGCACAGGCCAACCATGGTCTCGCTCGAGTATCTTTCGTATTTCTATGTGCTCTCCGGGCGCTCCGGGCTGAAAGACGAGCACACGCGCGATTTCGGACGCGGACGGATCTCGTCCGTCGGACGCGATATCATGGACGCGCTCGCCGAACAGTACCCTCAGCCGACCAAAGGACTGAAACTGGCGACCGGGCTTGACAGAAAGGCCGATCGTCCGGTGTTCGACAAGGCCATCGCTGAATTGCAGGAGAAGATGTACCTGGCGAAAGTCGCGGAAGAGCACACGCCGTTCAGCTTCGTCTGGGCTCCGATGCGCCACTGCTATTCGGACCAGGTGAGAAGAGCCCGCCGGGTCGCCGCCGATGCCGCACGCGTGAGGATTCTCCGGCGCTACTTTCACAACCAACTCCTCGCCTCAGTCCCTGCGATCCACCGCCTGTTCAGGTGGCAGAAGCAGGATGTCTACCGTGCCCTGGGGACGCTCGTCGGGGAGGGGGCCATTTCCCCGAACGCTTCGATTGTAGATGAACCGGGCCGATACTATTGTCTCATTGAACGCGACTGACCATGCCTATCCGCCGACCCAAGCCGCCCAAAGCCTACAAGAACCTCGAATTCCTGAACAGCCCGGAGGCCCGTGTTGTCCGCATGATGGCGGAGTTTCTGGAGCCCCAGAGGCGACTGCGGCAGGCCAGAGTTGCAGACACGATTGTGGTGTTCGGGTCCGCGCGCATCAGGCCGTGGCGCGAGACCGCCAGGGAGCTGGCCAGGACCCGGGCGAAATACGCCGATCGAGCCCGCGCTACGCGCTCCATGCTCCAGGAACTGCGCTCGGCAGAGCTCGCGCACGAACTCTCGAGGTACTATGCCGACGCGGTGGAACTCACCAGGCTGCTGACCGTCTGGTCCCGGAAACTTACCCCGGAGAACCGGTTTGTGGTCTGCTCAGGAGGCGGCCCGGGCATCATGGAGGCCGCCAATCGCGGCGCTTCGCTGGCAGGGGGGAAGTCGATAGGCCTGAATATCAGCCTCCCGTTCGAGCAGTACCCCAACAGGTACGTCACCCCGGGGCTGGATTTCGAGTTTCACTACTTCTTCATGAGGAAGTTCTGGTTCGTCTACCCGGCGAAGGCTCTGATCGTGTTTCCCGGAGGGTTCGGGACGATGGACGAGCTCATGGAGGTTCTGACGCTCCTCCAGACGGACAAGATCAAGAAGAAGATGGCTGTGATTGTATACGGCACCGAATACTGGTCGAAGATCGTTGATTTTCAAGCCATGGCCGACTACGGATTGATCAACCGGTCGGATCTCGACCTCTTTCAGTTCGCGGACTCTCCGGACGAAGCGTTCGTCAAGTTACGGGACTTCCTCACCAGGGAGTACCTTGGCGGATCACGCTCCGGGCGAGGCAAAAGGGGCGGAAACAGAAGGGGGTGAGCGACCATCGCAAGGCCGGGAATCCCGTGGGCCCGTGGTTGAGGGGGAGATGGAGGGCGGACTTGCGTATTCTCCCGCGCGTTCGTATACTTGAGTTGAGGGGATGCAATGGCTTCGACGGGGATGGGGATGGTCAAGGTCGCATACCGTGCTCTCCGCGTTGCACGCAAATAAAGCGGAAAATCTAGAAGTGCCGACTACAACTACGCACTGGCTGCCTAATTAAAGGCGGTCCGTCTCGAGGACTCTCTCCTGTTGGGGTTCGAAGAGGCGTCGACCAGAGACAGGATAGCCTTCCGATACCCCTGCGGTCGGCGGGCGAATTCCGCGCAAGCGGGCAGTGGGGTTGTCCTGCAATCATCCTGTCTGTCGGATGACGCGGGACGAGTTCTGAAAGACAGACTATGTATGTAGTGACCGTGATGGTCTCCTCTTCGGACGCGGGTTCGACTCCCGCCATCTCCACATGTGAACGCCTCTGCGCTGCGCAGAGGCGTTCCAGTTTCTTGCTTGTTGTTTCGGAATCTTCTATCTACGTCCTGTCTCGAAACTCAAGGTGCGCGTTATGAAACTCACGTTCGTGAAGGCATCCGGCGCCGGGAACGACTTTGTCGTGGTGGACTACCGGAGGAACGATATCCCGTCGGACCGGTCAACGCTCGCCCGAACGCTCTGCCACCGTCACCTCGGGATAGGCGCGGATGGCGTTCTCTATATCGAACCGAGCTCGAAGGCCCACTTCAGGATGAACTACTACAACGCTGACGGAAGCGCCGGGGGGATGTGCGGGAACGGAGGGAGGTGTTCGGCCCGATATGCGGCGCTGACAGGGTTGGCGCCCTCGACAATGAAGTTCGAGGCTCTGGACTTTCTGTACGATGCTGTTGTCGACGACAATACTGTTCGGCTTCACATGAAAAATCCGGCGCAATTCCGTCGAGTCAAACAGCTTAACGTCCTGGATAAGACAATCAACGGATACTTCATCAATACTGGCTCACCTCACTTTGTGACATGCGTGGATGAGCTCGAGGACCTGGATGTCCATGGCCTGGGTCGGGCTCTCCGCCTCCATGAGGCTTTCAGTCCCGAAGGGACAAATGTCAACTTCATTGTTCGTTCCAGCACCGGGCTGATCCAGCGGACCTACGAACGCGGAGTCGAGGCGGAAACACTGGCCTGCGGGACTGGATCAGTCGCCTCGGCGATTGTCCACGCGCTCAGCGAAGGGATGGCCTCGCCCGTCGAAGTGAGAGTGCGGAGCGGCGAACTGCTCAAGATCTATTTTGACCGCACCGGAGATCGGATCGAAAACGTCTGGCTGGAAGGCAGCGCGAATATGGTCTTCGAGGGCACCGCAGATATTCCCGAGACATTGGATTCAATAAGCGTCACTATGTCCAAGGCCAATAAAGGAATAGTGTGAGCGACTTCGACTTTATTGTGAATCCCCGCGCGGCAAAGGGAGCCGCTGCGGAGATTGGCCATCGCTTGAAAAAGGAGCTCGTGGCCCGGGGGGTCGCACACGAAATTCATCTGACCGAGTATAAGGGGCATGCCATTGAATTAGCTCGAAGGACGACTGCGCGGGTGGTGGTGGCGGTTGGCGGCGACGGAACGGTCAATGAGGCCGCGAATGGGATTGTGGGAACAGGTAAAACCCTGGGGATCGTTCCTGCAGGTTCCGGGAATGATCTGATCAAGTCGCTGAGTATCCCGGCGGACTTCAAGGCTGCGTTGGAAACGGTGTTTCAGGGTCAGATAAGGAATATTGACGTTGGGCAGGTGCGGTGTACGAATGACGGAGCTGCCGGCAACGGTGAGTTGGCGGAGAACGACCGGTACTTCGTGAACGGCGTCGGAATCGGATTTGACGCCGCTGTGGCGGCCCGGACGGCCGAGATACCGTACCTGAGAGGCGTGCTTCTCTACATAGCGGCGGTGTTCCAGACCCTTGGGAAGTACCAGCCACCAGTCTTCAAAGTGTCGTACGGGCATGGCGAGAGAGAATTCCCGGGACTTCTCATTGCAATCGGAAACGGTGTCTGCGCCGGCGGGGGTTTCTACTTAACGCCGCGCGCAAAGCCGGACGATGAACTGCTGGATGTCTGTATGGTTCATGATATTCCGTTACTGAAGATTCTCCGGTTGATGCCGAAGGTCATGAAAGGCGGTCATGAAGGAGATCCGGACGTGGAGTTCGTCCGTTCGAAGAAGATCAGGGTTGACGGGTCGAAACCATTCTTCGTGCACGCCGACGGCGAGATCGTCGGGAGGAATGTCATGGGCGTTTCGGTGGAGTTGGCATCGGCCCGGTTGCCTGTTCTGGTGGGAGAAGAGCGGACAGGATCCAGGCATGTTCTTTCTGGGGAAACGGAATAAGGGCGGTGGCCAGATTGGAACCTGCCAGAATCACCGTGGAGAGTTGGAGACACCCGGAAGATGCAGACCGAAGAGAGCCGGAAGAACCGACAGGTAGCCGCCAACGTGACCAGAAGGTCGATAGAGACGAACGAGGGAGACATGAAGCTCAGGCCACGCTGGATGGGCCCAACAGCGCGGTAAGCGCTATGGTCCCCGGGCCCGGGAAGTACGAATACCAAATAATGTGTATTATGTAATCTAAGCCATCCGGTTCTCGATGGAGGTGTAATAGGCCTGGGAGAGATCCCCACAGCCCACGTCAATCAGGTCCCCCACCACCAATCTCTCACCGCCAACAGTCCCTATTCGCTTAGCCGGAATTCCGTTCTTCGCGCAGAGCGCAATCAACGTTTCGGCCTTGTCTGGCGCTGTACTGATCACAACCCTCGACTGGTCCTCCCCGAACAGGTAGAAATCCGGCCGGAGCCCCGCAGGCTCCAGGCTTATCTTAGCGCCCATTCCCACCCCGTTCGCCCCCAGGCAGCACTCGGCGATCGCCACGGCAAGGCCCCCGTCGGAACAATCGTGTGCTGATCTGACGAGGCCGGCCCGAATGGCCTCCTGCAACGTTCCATGGAGACGTTTTTCCTCGGCCAGGTCGATGGCAGGAGCGTCTCCTGCCACAAGCCCGTGGACGGCGTGCAAATACTCCGAGCCTCCGATATGCCCCGTGGTCCGGCCAAGAAGTATCACCTCATCGTCGGGCACGGAGAACCCGGATCGGGTCACCCACCGAATGTCGTCGATCACTCCCAACATGCCGATGACAGGCGTGGGATACACAGCGGCTGTCGGGCTCTCATTGTAGAAGCTGACATTTCCCCCTGTGACGGGCGTGTCAAACACCCGGCACGCCTCGCCCATGCCGGCAATGGCTTCGGCAAATTGCCAGTACACCTCGGGCTTATACGGATTGCCGAAGTTGAGGCAGTTCGTGACCGCCACAGGTACTGCGCCCGTGCAGGCAACATTTCTTGCCGACTCCGCAACGGCAATTTGTGCCCCGCGGCGGGGATTCAAATAGACGTATCGGCCGTTGCAGTCCGTCTTCACCGATAATGCCGTCCCGGTCTCCTTCAGGAAGATGACTGCGGCATCGGCATCGACAAGGAGCACGTTGTTGGTCCGGACCATGCTGTCGTACTGATGATAGACCCATCGCTTACTGGCGATGTTCGGGGCGGCCATAAGCGTCAGCAGCACGTCGCTCAGGCTGCCTGGCGCCGGCAGGCTATCGGGGCTGAAACCCCGTGTCTTCTTGAGATATTCCGGTTCCCGCTTGTCCCTGATATACACCGGCGCACCCCCCCCGAGCACCAGAGATTCAGGGGGCACATCGGCCTTCAACTCTCCCCGGTAAGAGATCAGCAGCCTGTCCTCGTCAATGACCTCCCCGATGATCTCTGCATGCAGATCCCACTTCTCGAAGATCACCTTGATATCATCTTCGTGTCCCTTCTTGACAACGAGGAGCATTCGCTCCTGCGATTCTGAGAGCAGCAACTCGTATGCGGTCATTCCGGATTCGCGCGCCGGCACCTTATCGAGGTTGATTCGCATCCCCGAGTTTCCTCGCGCGCTCATCTCGCATGTTGAACAAGTGATTCCAGCCGCGCCCATATCCTGAATGCCTACAAGGAAACCGGTGCGGATCGCTTCAAGTGTTGCTTCAAGCAGCAATTTCTCGGTGAACGGATCTCCGACCTGGACCGAAGGCCGCCTGGCTTCGGAAGCTTCGGAGATCTCTTCCGATGCGAAAGTTGCCCCATGGATTCCATCGCGTCCCGTCGAGGAGCCGACGATCATTACCGGATTTCCTGCTCCTCGGGCAACCGCGCTGGCCCACTGGCCGCTCTTCACGATTCCGACCGACATGGCATTGACGAGAGGATTCTCCTGGTAGCACGGGTCGAAGTACACCTCCCCGGCGACAGTCGGCACCCCAAAACTGTTGCCGTAGTCGCCTATCCCTTTCACGACTCCCTTGAAGAGGTATCGGGTTCGGTCGTTGTCGAGAGTCCCGAACCTCAGGGAGTTCAGCCCCGCAATCGGTCGGGCGCCCATCGTGAATATATCCCTCATGATGCCGCCGACGCCCGTTGCCGCGCCCTGGTACGGCTCAACTGCGGACGGATGGTTATGGCTCTCGATCTTGAAAGCCACCGCATAGCCGGCCCCGATGTCGACAAGCCCGGCGTTCTCTTCACCTGCGCTTACCAGGAGCCTGCCGCCGCTCCTGGGGAGCGTCTTCAGGAGAGCAATGGAGTTCTTATAACTGCAGTGCTCGCTCCACATGACGCTGAAAACGCCAAGTTCCGTATAGGTTGGCACCCGCCCAAGGATTCCGAGAATCCAGTGGTACTCCTCTTCAGTGAGCCCATGGTCAAGCGCGAGCTTGAGATCTACTTGAGGTTCTTGCTTCATCGAAATGGAATCCTATCTCCAGAGATAACTGACGCTTAATGAAACGCTTGTCCCGCTTGTTCTATAGGTACCGTTGAACGCTTGTCCTGGGAGTCCCGTGGCTTCATCAGTGATTACCAACCCTGAGTCATCTACTGTGCGGTCCTTGAATGCGTACTCCGAGACCGCGAAGTCCAGCAACAGCCCTGGTCCGACCCTGTACCCGAGCCCGACAGAATACCCATAGCAATCGGCATCCGGGAATGCCGGGTGGGCCGTTGCGTCCGGGACGGGTGTGGCATCGTACGAGAAGCCGCCTCGAAGATCAATATCAGATAAGCGGTATTCGGCTCCAATTGCGATTCTGTAGGAATCATCCCAGCCCTGAGGGAGGACATAGCCGTCCGCGGTGCCCGGGATTTCGTACACGATTTCCCGGGCAGACGACCACAACACGAGGTCGAATTCTGATGTAAGAAGCAAGGACGGCATCGGGCTTACCGTGGCCCCGATGGCCAGTTCCGATGGAATCGTCATGGATATCGATGCGGGCCACCCTGAATAGCTCAGACGGGAGGATTGCGGTGAACTCGAACTGAGCGAAGCCTCGGCGTCGGATATCATCACGTCCGAACCGAGTGTGTACGATCCTCCGAGAGACCAGTTCCCTCCAGTCACCAATACTCCAGCCTGAAAGCCGACATCCAGGCCGGATTCTCCATCGATGCTCTTCTGATGCGCCTCGCCCGGGGATGTGCCGGCTCCCGGGTCGAGCACCCAGGAGGTCATCACATGCTTTGTCAATCTCAATGGGACGCTTGCCCCCAGCGATACTCCTTTGATCGGACTGAATGCGACCGCCGGGGCAAGCACGCCCGTCCGATGCTCAAACGACGTCACAAGCTGCCTTCCGACCCATTCCGAAGTCCACTCTGAGCGTGCAAGATAAGGCGCCCCGGCCGACAGGCCGACTCCGAAATTCTGGCTGATCGCGAACGACAGCGCGAAAGTCGGAGGGAAAAGGAAAACGGGCTCGGACTTCGTCTCCGCTTCTGATGGCGCGATCCCCGCGAATCGGTACTCCGGGACAATGAGTCCGGCCCCCAGCGTGAGCCGCGTGCCCCCAGGCGACGCCAGGAGTGCGGGGTTCTTCGAAAAGTCCACCGGATCCGAGCATATGGCAACCGTGGCAGAACCGAGGGCCGAACCCCGTGCTTGAATCTGCGGGGCTTGCAGGCCTCCGGCCCGGGCAATGGGCTGACAGGCAACGAGCGCGGCAAGAAGCGTTGCCACCCACACTGCACAACCACGGATGCTTGCCACGAGGCGGTATCTCATTTCAGGATTATGAGCAAGGCGCCCTTTTCGACCGCCTTTCCGGCCGCGACCGCAACTTCGACCACGGTTCCGTTCTGGCTCGCCTTGAGGGTGTTTTCCATCTTCATTGCTTCGAGGACCACAAGCCCTTGTCCTACCGTCACATCATCTCCCACCTTCACGTCGATTCTCACAATACGCGACGGCATGGGAGCGCGGACTTCCAGGATCGATTGAGTCTGAACGCCTGTCGAGGCTAGTGAAGATATCAGCTGTTCGCGCTCCGACTGCGTCTCGAACTCGATGAGTCGTCCGTTCACTACTACATGCCACCGATCACCGACCCTGGCCGCTGCGGCCGTGACCATTGTCCCCCCGTGGATGAGCTGGAATGTCCGCTCTCCGGTCCGGACGATCGTGACGGGTTCGTCCGAATCCCCGATCCGGACCACACCGTCACCGTCCGTGCTGGCGACGAATAACAGTTCTCTATGTCGGATTCGATATGCAGGCATTTCTGTGGCGCACTAGTCTCTCAGCGCGTCCCGCCGGCGATGCTTCCAGCCGACGCCGTTGGTTGAGCCTGAAGTGGGTAATCCGTTGTGAATCAAAGATCTTGACCTGTTCTCCTCAAGCATCGCGACGAGTGCTGCTGCTCGCGCCAGGTCTTTCATGTCCGGTCCGGGGAGATTTTCGGCTCGAAGGTCACGGTCCAGCAGGCGCGTCGAGTACTGTCCTGATCGGAAGAACGAGCTGTCGAGGACTTCGGCGCAGAGTTGCGTGTTTGTTTTCACGCCGAGGATGGTGTACTCGCGGAGGGCGCGGATCATTCGTGCAATCGCTTCGTTGCGGTTCGGGGCCCAGACGAGCAGTTTCGAGAGAAGCGAGTCGTAGTATACCGAGACTTCCGAGCCTTCGTCGAAGCCGCGGTCTTCTCTTACGCCCGGCCCGCCCGGTGGCCGCATATAGAGGATCGTGCCGGTCGAAGGAAGATACCCATCGTCGACATCCTCGGCGCAGATCCGGCACTCGATCGCGTGGCCGCGGAAGCTGATCTCTTCCTGAGCGATTCCGAGGGACTCCCCCGCGGCGATGCGAAGTTGCTCGGCCACCAGGTCGAGCCCCGTGCGCAGTTCGGTCACGGGGTGCTCGACCTGCAATCTGGTGTTCATTTCAAGGAAATAGAATCGCCCGGTATCGTCGAGAAGGAACTCGATGGTTCCGGCGTTGTAGTATCCGCACGCTCTTGCGGCGTTGACGGCGGTCGCGCCCATGGCAGCTCTGAGGCCGTCGGTCAGCGCGACCGACGGAGATTCCTCGACGATCTTCTGATGCCTGCGCTGGACGGAGCATTCACGTTCTCCAAGGTGGATGACGTTGCCGTGGTGGTCGCCCAGGATCTGGAATTCTATATGTCGGGGGTTTTCAAGGTATTTCTCGACGTAGAGCCGGCCGTCTCCGAAGGCAGACATCGCTTCAGACCGCGCGGTCTGAAAGGCGTCCGCAAGTTCTTCACGGGACCGGACGATTCTCATCCCTTTTCCCCCGCCTCCTGCAGCCGCTTTCAGCAGGATCGGGAATCCCTCCCGCTCGCCGAAAGCGTGAACCCCCTGGATGTCCTTCACCGGGCCATCGGTACCGGGGACGGTGGGAACGCCGGCAGCTCCGACGAGCTGTCGGGCGCGCGTCTTCTCCCCCATCGCACGGATCGAATCTGCTGAAGGACCGATGAACACCAGCCCCGCATTTTCAACCGCTTCGGCGAAGGCAGGATTCTCGGAGAGGAATCCGTACCCGGGGTGGATGGCGTCTGCACCGGACGATTGTGCGGCTGCGATGATCGCCTCGGCTCGCAGGTAGCTCTCTCGCGGGGGTGGCGGGCCGATGCCGACCGAGGCATCGGCCATGCGGACGTGAGGCATCGTCCGGTCCGCGTCGGAATAGACTGCGACCGTTTCGATCCCGCGTTCGCGGCAGGTCCTCATGATCCGGACGGCGATCTCGCCCCGGTTGGCCACCAGCACACGCTTCAGTGGACGGACCGGCATCAGGAATCTCCCAATTCAACGACCGTCGCCCCTGTTCCGCCTTCGTTCCACTCGCCGAGGCGGAACGTGCGGACGCGCGGGTGCCGGGAAAGATAGTCGGTCACTTTCTTGCGCAGGGCGCCGGTTCCTTTGCCATGAATGATGTCCACGCGCGAGAGGCCGGCAAGCATCGCGCTGTCCAGGAATTTGTCGAGCAGGGGCAGGGCTTCGTCTCCGGTCATTCCGCGGAGGTCGAGTTCCCGCTCGGGGGTGGCCGGGAGGTCGTACACGGACGTTGGCGTCGACACGCGGGGGCGGGCTCCCTTCGGGGCGGCACGAAGATCTTCCATGTGCACGCGCATGCGCATGCTGCCGAAGACGACGATGGCGGACTTTCCGTTGTCGCCAACCGACACGATTTCGCCCGTGTCGGTTCCATCCAGGAGCCGGACCGCCGATCCGGGAGCGAGCGTGTCATCCACCGGGCGTTCTTCCTGCAGCGTTCCGGCTTCCCGTGTCAGATCCTCCTTCACCCGCGCAATCTCCGCACGGGCGGCCTGCACGCTGTCGCGACCGGCTGCCTGCTCGCGGATCTCCCTGACGCTCTTCTCGATCACGGCGTTCGCCCGGTCGACGATGAGTCTGGCCTCCTCGACGGCGTGTCGTTTCAGGTCGCGGAGTTCAGAGCTCAGCGCGGCGATGCGGCCCTCATACATCCTCACGAGCTCATCGAGTCTCGCCTTCTCACGCCGCGCGCTCTCCATGTCCGCCCGGTAGGTCTGGACGGAATGTTCGAGCTCGGCGAGGAGCGTCTCGAGCCGGGTCGCCCGGTGACCCATGAGCTCGCGTGCCCGTGCCATCAGCCCGGAGGGGAACCCGATGCGCGTCGCCATCTCAAGCGCGTAGCTGCTTCCCGGGACTCCGGTCCGAAACCGATACGTCGGCTGCAATGTCTGCTGATCGAATTCCATGGCGCCGTTCAGCATCCCCGGCGTCTCGTGGGCGAATACTTTCAGCGAGCCCTGATGGGTCGTGGCGATCGTCAGTGCGTTCCGACGCGTGAGCGATTCGAGCACGGCTGCGGCGATCGCCCCCCCCTCTCCCGGGTCGGTGCCTGATCCGATCTCGTCGATCAACACGAGGCTCCCTGCGTCAGCATGCTCGGCGATCGCTTTCAGGTGCTGGAGGTGCGAACTGAACGTGCTGAGGTCGCTCTCGATTGATTGCTCGTCGCCGATTTCGACGTACACCGTGCGTACGAGGCGGAGGCGCGACCCGTCGCCCGCCGGAATATGCAGGCCCGCTTGCGCCATGAGCGTGAGCAAGCCCACGCACTTCATCGCGACGCTCTTTCCTCCTGCGTTCGGCCCGCTGATGAGGAGCGTCGTCGCGTGCTCGCCGAGCGCCATGTCGAGCGGCACCGTGCCATCGTGTCCGTGGTGGAGCAGCAGCAGCGGATGCCGTGCGTGCTGCAACAGCATCGGGCCGTCAGGGTCGACCTCCGGCTCGGTGCCGAGAATCTCCATCGAGTACTTCGCGCGCCCCTGGAGGGCGTCCACGTCCGCGAGGATCTGCAGGTTGCTCTGCAGGCCGTCGCGCAGACGTCCCACCTGCGCGGTCAGATCGCGGAGGATCCGTTCGATCTCCCGCTGCTCTTCGAACTGGAGGTTCCGGATTTCATTGTTCAGCTCGAGCGTTTCGGTGGGCTCGATGAAAACGGTCGCACCGCTGGCTGAGGCGCTGTGGACGAAACCGTGCACGCGCTGTTTGTGCTCGGCCTTCACGGGAATGACCATCCGGCCTTCGCGCGTCGTGATAATCTCGTCCTGGCTGAACCCCTGTTCGGACACGGCCTTCAGGATCGACTCGAGGCGCTTTCGCAGCGTTCCGTAGCGCTCGGCGATTGATCGCGTGATCGACTGCAGCTCGCGTGACGCCGACGCCCGTACCGTACCGGTCTCGTCGATCGCCTGGTCAATGTTGAACTCCAGAACTTTGTCCGACACCAGGGGCTCGATCAGGGCCCAGAGCGACGGAGCCGTGTCCCTTCGCTTCGCGATGAATCCGCGGAGGATGCGCGCCGCCGCGAGCGTTGAACCGATCTCCCTGATTTCTCGCGGAAGCAGCGATGATCCTTCGATGCCGGACCGGGAAATCGCCTTTGCCACCGGGTGAATCCCGTCGAGAGGGATTCCCGCCTCGGTCTCGATCAGCCGCTTCATCTCGGAGACGAGCGAGAGCCTGGCGCGCACCTCAGCATGGTCGGCGGAGATGTCCAGGCTCGCGATGCGATCGCGCCCCGGATCGGATTGTGCGTAACGGGCGACACGCGCGAGCACTGTCGCGAATTCAAGCTTCCGGGCGGCATCCTCGAAGGCGCCGGTCATGGCACGAGCTCCGTGTCGGTCTGCACGATGCACAGGTGTGACGAGGCGGGCGGAGGCGAGGACGGGAAGGGCGATCCGGTGATCACGGGCGGGTCGTCAGCTGGCTCCAAGCGCCTTCCGGACCAGTTCCTGCACCGTCTTCCCGTCGGCGCGTCCCTTCACCGCCTTCATCACGGCGGGCATCACCTTGCCAAAGTCGGACATGCCTGAGGCGCCCGCGGCGGCAACAGCCGACCGGATCACCTCGGCAATCTCGTCGGCGGACATCTGCGCCGGGAGATATTCATGGACAATGGCCAGTTCGGCAGTTTCCTGCGCCACGAGATCCGTTCGCCCGCCCTGCGCAAACATCTCGATGGACTCCCGACGCTTTTTCGCGGCCGCATTGAGTACCGCAAGCTCGTCGTCCGCACTCACGGGCGAGCCGGAACCGCGCTTCTCGATCTCCTTCTCCATGAGCGCAGCCCGAAGGGAGCGCAGCGTCTCCAGCCGCAGCTTGTCGTGGCTCTTCATGCAACGCTGCATGTCGGTCATCAGTTGCTCTTTCAGGCCCATTGGTGTCTTTCCAGTTCGTTGCCAGGGACTACCGTTACACGCCGCCGTACATTTTCAGGACGTTCCCGCTGACGGAGCCCGCCTCGCGGGAACAGAAGAACTGAATGGCCGACGCAATCTCCTCCGGCGTGACCCATGCGGTGACGTCAGCGTCGGGCATGGATCTTCTGTTCGCCTCGGTGAGGATGATGCTCGGCGCGATCGCGTTCACCGTCACGCCGCTCCCCTTCAGCTCGGCCGCAAGGTCTCGCGTGAGCGTCGCGACCCCGGCTTTGGAGACTGCGTACGGAATCCGCCGCGGGCCGACGGAGAGGGCCGCGCTCGCCGCGATCGAGACGATGCGCCCGAATTTCCTGCCCTTCATCCCCCCCACCACTGCCCGGGTCATGAGAAATGCCGTCCTGAGATTCAGGGCGAGCATCGAGTCCCACTCATCGATGGTCACGTCTTCGAGCAGGGCCCCCCCGGCGTACCCTCCGGCCGCGTTCACGAGGATGTCGACCGGACCGAGCTCGCGCTCAACGGTGGAGATGAACGTCGCCACAGCGGCCTCGTCCGACAGATCGGCGTTGATCAGCAGAGGTTCTGGAGACAGGCCCCCCTGCTCGCGTGCGACGTGAGAGGGGCTCCGGAGCACCGGCACCGCGATGCGGGTGCCCGTCTGGGCGAGCCGGCGTACAACCGAGGTGCCCAGGGCACCGGTGCCGCCGGTGACGATTGCGATCAGGTTTCCATCGACCATGAAGCAAAAATATACCGATCAACCGCAGGATAGTCAAGGAATGCCCTGAACCTTGAAAAAGAGTGCCGATCTTGATATGATATAAGATTCTTATCTGGGTGACCACACAATGCGCTCCATCCTTGTCGCTTCCATGCTGCTCCTGGCTCCGGCGTCCACGCTGGCGCAGCCGGCCGGAATGCCTGCCCTGGGCGACCGCGCGCCTGCATTCTCGCTTCCCGGGGCGACCAGAGACACGTTCACGGAGAAGCCCGTCGATCTCACGAGCCTGCTTGCCTCGGGGCCGGTCGTCATCGCGTTCTATCCGGCTGACTGGAGCTCCGGGTGCACGAAAGAAATGTGCTCGTTCCGGGACAGGTTCGCGGACCTGGGCACGCTGGGGGTCACCGTCGTGGGGATTAGCGGCGACTACGTGTACGCTCACCGGGAATGGGCCAGGCAGCTCAATCTTCCGTTTACGCTCCTGAGCGACCACGATCACGCCGTGGCGACCAGATACGGCAGCTACAACCCCGGGACAGGCTACAACCTCAGGACGGTGTTCGTCGTGGGCTCCGACGGGATCATCGTGTACGTCGACCCGGCTTTCAAAGCGGGGGCCGAAGAGTCATTTGCGGCCCTCTCGGCAGCCCTGAAAGGATTGCCCCGATGACCATGCGGCTTGTGAAGATTCTGATCCCCGCGACGCTGATTGTCGTCTTCCCCCTCCTCCTGGCGGCGTTCCCTCCCCAGGAGGTAACGCGGACCGTCATTCAAACACCGTTCGAGAACGAGGTGCAGTTCCGATCGCTCCGGCAGCTGACCTTTGGAGGAGAGAACGCAGAGGCGTACTTCTCGTTCGATGAACGTTCTCTGGTATTCCAATCCACCCGCGATTCGTTCACGTGTGACCAGGAATACGTCATGGACGTCGCGAGCGGCACGGTCCGGCTGGTGAGCAGCGGCAAAGGGAGAACGACCTGCGGCTACTACCTCCCGGGCGACACCACGATTCTCTACGCGACCACACAGTTCGGCTCGCCCGACTGCCCCCCCTCTCCCGACTTCTCCCAGGGGTATGTGTGGGCGGTGTATCGCGACTTCGACATTGTTCTCGCCGATACGCGGGGCACGATCCTTCGGAAGCTGACCACCACCCCCGGGTATGACGCTGAGGCGACGGTCTCGCCGCGCGGCGACAGGATCGTCTTCACATCGGTCAGGGACGGGGATCTGGACCTGTACACGATGAAGCTGGACGGAAGCGACGTGCGGCGTCTCACCCGCGACATCGGATACGACGGGGGCGCGTTTTATTCGTGGGACGGGTCGATGATCGTCTACCGCGGCTGGCATTACGACGACACGACGTCCGCTCGCGAGTACCGGTCGCTCCTCGGCCGCGATCTCGTGCGGCCCTCGAGGATGGAGCTCTTCGTGATGAACGCGGATGGGACCGGCCGGCGACAGCTCACCTATTCGGGCGCGGCGAACTTCGCGCCATTCTTCCATCCCGACAACCGCCGGATCATCTTCGCCTCGAACCTTGCCGACCCGAAGGGCCGGAATTTCGAATTGTACATGATCAACGTCGACGGGTCCGGCCTGAAGCGCATCACCTACAACGAGAGCTTCGACGGCTTCCCGATGTTCACGAGCGACGGAAAGCGCCTCGTGTTCGCGTCAAATCGCGGCGGGGCGAAGCGCGGGGAGACGAACATCTTCATCGCGGACTGGATTGAAGTGCAATAGACTCAAAGGAGCGTGACCTGATGATGCGACACATTCTGATCCTCGCGGCATGCAGCGTGGTGTGGACCGGCGCGTTCGCGCAGTCCGCTTCGCCGTCCATCACGGCAGATGAGCTTCGGGCCCATGTGCGGTACCTTGCCTCTGACGAACTCGAGGGCCGGGGCACCGGTCAGCCCGGCAACGAGAAGGCTGCCGCGTACATCGCGAAGCAGCTTGCAGCGTACGGGGTGCTCCCCGGCGGCGACGGCTCGGGCTACCTGCAAACCTTCGAATTCGTCGCGCGCGTCGAGCCGGGCGCAGGCAACCGTCTTGCGCTGTCTGGTTCCGGCGTGTCCGGGGGGACGCAATCGATCGAGGGAAGCGAGGACATCATGCCGCTCGCACTGAGCAGCACGGGGTCGGCCACGGGCGACCTTGTCTTTGCCGGGTACGGGCTCTCGGTTCCTGACAAGCAGTACGATGATTACGCCGGGCTCGACGTTCAGGGTAAGATCGTCGTCATCCTCCGGTTCGGCCCCGAGGGGGACGCGCCGCACAGCGACTTCACGCGCCACACCTCGCTTCGCAACAAAGCCCGTCTGGCGCGCGAGAAGGGTGCGGTTGGCATCGTTCTGATCACAGGTCCGAAGGACAGCGAGACTGACGATCCGCTGCGACTCTCCTACGATCGGGTCCCGGACCACTCGGGCCTCCCCGCCGTGTCGGTGCGACGGGCGTTCATCGAGCCGCTCCTGAAAGCTCTGGGGCATGACCTGCGCGCGATTCAGGACACCATTGCGGCAACCAAGAAGCCGATCTCGTTCCCGCTTGCCGGTGCATCTGCAACGCTCCAGGCCGAGCTCCTCCGGGTCAAGGACACCACGGCCAACGTCGTTGGATATCTTCCTGCCGCGCAGGCCTCCGAGACCGCGGAGGTCGTCGTGATCGGCGCGCATTTCGACCACCTCGGGTTCGGCGGCCCCGGCTCAGGGTCGGTGAAGCCTGACACGGTTGCGGTCCACAACGGGGCGGACGACAATGCGTCAGGCACGTCGGGCCTCCTGGAGATCGTCCAGGAGATCTCCGCACGGCGTTCGGACCTCAAAAGGAACGTGGTCTTCGCCTTCTTCTCGGGCGAAGAGCTGGGAACCCTCGGTTCGCTCCACTACGTTGCGCATCCGAAGTTCCCGCTGGACCGGACCGTCGCGATGGTCAATCTGGACATGGTGGGCCGCCTCACGAACAAGACCCTGACGGTCGGCGGATCCGGGACATCGGGCGCGTGGGCGGGGCTCCTCGCCGGGCACAACGCCGACTCGGCATTGACGCTGCAGCTTAACCCCGACGGATTCGGGCCGAGCGACCACGCGGCGTTCTACGGGAAGGACATTCCCGTGCTGTTCTTCTTCACAGGAGTCCACGGCGACTACCACTCGCCGGCGGACGATGCGGACCTGTTGAACTACGAAGGGCTGGAGCAGGTGGTGCGGTTTGCTGACGCTGTCGCGGTAGACATCATCCAGGGGCCCGAGAAGCCGGCGTTCGTGCGCGTCCAGTCGCAGCCCGGCGCGATGGGCGGCGACAGCAGGGGATTCGCCGTTACGCTCGGCATCGTGCCTGACTACAGCGAAAGCTCCAGCGGAATGAAGATCAGCGGGGTCCGGGCGAACGGCGCCGCGGAAAAGGCCGGACTGAAGACCGGGGACGTCATCGTCGGGCTCGCGGGAAAGAAGATCCTCTCGATCTACGACTATATGGGGATTCTGGGCGAGCTGAAGGCAGGCGACGAGGTGACCGTCGACGTATTGCGGGACGGGAAGCCGATGTCGTTCAAGGCGACGATGGAGAAACGGCGCTAGCGCTGAACGGCGGGCCGTGCGCTTCCGGTGAGCGTCCTGACCTCCTGGATGAAGTCGGAGACGAGGCGCACACGGGCGTCCTCGCTGCGCGCCGCAAGCAGGTCCGCACGCCACAACCGGAGTGAATCCGCCAGCGTTGTCCGTTCCTTTTCGGAGAGTTCCGCAACAACGTTTTCAAAGAGATCGACAGCTGCCATTCGTCATCCTCTCTGTTGATCTGCGGCGTTCTCGTGTGTTCACGAGGGCATGTCAATGCCCCGCTCGTGCCGCACCGCACGCGGGACATTCGCAGAGGCCCCGCAAGACCTCCCACGTATACAGCCCCTCCCTGTGGCCGTCGCCCCAGGTCATCTGGACCGCGTAGTTGCCTACCACCTGTGCAGCCGCCAGCTCGTACTTGCCGGGAACATCGTCCGCTGCCGGAGATCCGGGGTACGTGCGCATCAAGACTGTCTCCCCCGTACACCCCGCACACGGACAGTTGTCACGCAGCGTTCGCAGGGAACACGGTCCCGTGTGGCCATCGGACCAGCTGAGTTCCAGCACTCCGGGAGATGTCCGCCTGAGACGAGTGAGGTTCATCGAGCCGTGCTATGCGACGAGCTTCTGTCCCATGTACACATCCTGCACCGTCCCGTCGTCGAAGGTGAGCCTGACGCTCTCCACGCCGATGTCGCGCTGCACTGACGGAACGTAGACCCAGTCGATGTGGACGATGTTCCGCTGGTTCCGGAACGCCGCGGGGCTGGTGACTCCGCCGAAATGGTCGCTCCTGCCGAAGGCGACGTGCAGCCCAAGCTTTTCGTCAAGCAGCGTGCTTCCCACCGCCTGGACTCCCAGCTCCCCCAGGACGCCGATGCCGAGTTCGGCGATGTTCCCGTAGGCCGGATCGTCGAGGAGCTTGCGGTGCTGCGACTGCGAGGCGGGGCCCGAGCCCCGGGCCGCGATGGCCTTGTTCCCCCGGATATCGAACACCACGATTTCTTCGTTGAACTGCACCGGGAGCGTCCCCTCCGACTTGCTGGGTTCGTCCGGACGCTCGCCCTCGTAGGGAACGATGTATGCTTCGCCGGACGGGAGGTTGCCGACAACGGACGGCTCCCGCATCAATCCGCCGCTGGCATGTCCGGTGCGGTAGCGCAGGTCCAGATAGAGCTCGTGCCGCTCGCCGCGGGCCGTGAGCCGGATGGTCGCGCCGATGGCGCGGTCGAGCATCGCCTTCAGTGCACGGACGCGCCGGTCGATCGCCTCGTAGTCGAGAAGCAGTGCCGGCACCATCTCCCGCGAGAACCCGGGAAGAGTTGCGCCGCGGAACCCCATGGATCGCGCCAGCACCTTGAGCGGGGCGGTGGCGGAGAGTTCTGTCATCGCGACGACTGCGCTGGACGATCGCAGAATCTCTTCGAGACTCGCTTGCCGGGTCCCCGTCGATGGTTGGTTCATCGAGCAACTGTCCACCAGCGTGATCGTCGACGGGAGGTCGGCGTTGTTTCCGCTGACGCTGGGGTAGACGCAACACGCGATGGATGAGAACCGGACAAGGTGAAGATTGCCCTGCAGCATGGTGTACCACTCGGCGGCGATACGACGGCGGTCTTTCCATCCCGGAGTGTCCACGTGCGTGCCCCCGGGGAGGTCGACCAGGATGGTCAGCCCTTTCTCCCCGTCGCCGGGCTTGAAGACGGTGTCGAGCAGGTTCAGGAGCTGGTGCGGTGCAAGGTTGCTGGTCACGGGATGGTCCGGGTGCGAATCGCAGGTGCGCGGTCAGAGCATACGTCGTGCAACTTCGCGCAGCGCGTCCTTGGTCAAGAATTTCTGGACGAGCGGGAACAGAATGTGATTTTCTTTGTGGATATGATTGACGAAGAGCTGGACCATTCCGCGCGAGACGCGGGCGAGGTCCCGTGCGACGGTCGTATTCGCTGTGTCGCGTTCCAGGCGCCTCACCGCGGTCCTCAGCTTGCGGAATTCCCTGCGAAGAATTTTGTGCTCCTCCCGCATGAGTTGTGTGGGCCCCTCGACGTACCGCTCGAGTACCGGGAAGAGGGCTTCCTCTTCGCGCCGGTTGTGGACGCTGACTTCGTCGTCGATAAATGTGAGCGCGGTGAGCACCTTGCGGTAGGCGTCGGCGGAATACCCATGCTCTTCAAGGGCCCGCGTCGCCTTCGTCAGCGACGAAAGCTGTGACAGGGCCTGATCGTGCTCCTGCATGAACTGCGCAATGGGATCGATTGCCACCCGCTCGGCCCGCATGGTCGTCCGCCCCGTCACGTCACTCCGTTTCGACGAGCGTGGTATACTTCATGCCATCCGGTTCGAGGAAGCGCTCCAGGCTTGCGAGCAACTCCTGCGTTGTTTCGTTCTGGTTGTCCTCCAGCGCGTCAAACTCCTCGAGGCTGGCGGTCTCGAACACTTCGGCGAACTGATTCCGTTTCCCCCGCACTTCGTAGACCGCATAGTTCTTCGTCCCTGTCGACGCGAAGTGATCCTTCAATGTGCGCGAAAGCGCGAGGTACTCCTCGCGGAACTCAGGCTTCACCGTATACGTAATTGTGAACAACACCCGTGGCATATTGCTGTCTGTCCTTTCGCGCTGCGATGGGCAGCCGGCGTTCAGTAGCCGGCTTCCCTGATGTCGTCCTCGTCCATGCCGAAGTAATGGGCGATTTCGTGAATGAGAGTCTCGCGGATCTGCCTTCGGACCTCGGACTCAGATCTCGCGATCGATTCAATGTTCTTCTGGAACAGTGTAATCGTGTCCGGCATGACCGGCACGACGCCATAGTCGATGCCCCGCCGCGGGAGCGGGACGCCTTCATACAATCCAAGCAGCATGCTCGATCGCCCCAGGCCCGTCTGCCGGCGCTGCGCGGGGGAATCGACGTCCTCGATCACGATACGGACGTTCTCCATGCGCTGCCTGAAGGGCTCGGGAAGGGCGGCAAACTCTTCGTCCGCGATGGTCTCGAACCTTTCCCGGGTCATGTGCCGCTACAGTCGGATCGCAATAGCGCCCGCGACGGCTGCCGCGGCCAGTCCGAGAATGCCGATCGTCAAAGCCACTCCCCTCCAGCTTCCCACGCCTGAAGCTTCTCTGAGGCCAACATGGAGCAACGTCGCAGCCCACAGCGTGCTCAGCACGTCAAACCCCAGCAGCGCGACATACACTTCGGGCTTCAGCGCCATGGGATCTGGGTTTCGATCGAACAGGTACATGCCAAAGATCGCGAGCTCCGCCGGAAGCACGAGCACAAGCGCATAGAGCAGCGGGGAAGCCGCGTACGACGCTACCGCCACGAAGTTCCTTACCCCGCCCCGCCCGCCCAGCATCATCGACAGCCTCTCGCCCGCAACTCCGAGCACAAAGACCAGCAAGATTCCTGCCGGGATCCCGAGCGCAATTCCCGCACCGACGAGCTCGGCCAGGCTCCGGTAACCGGTGCCCGACTGCCGGGCCCACATCACCAGAAAGGCGACCGCAATTCCGAGAAGAGCCGCGAGACCGAAGGCGAAGTTCTTCCGCCGCGCCCTGACGATTCGCTGAAAAGTCGCCCGGGGTCGCTCGATCAGACCCCAGAGTGTCGGGAAAAGGTCGAGGACCTCAACCTTTGCTTGAAGAAACCCCCTGCATCCCGAGCATTTCAACGCAAGGTCATCGTTCTCGGTCCCGCACACCTCACATTTCAGCATGACGGGTCCCAAACGTGGCCATTGTCTTTCAATATAGAATTTCTGACGCCTGTTTGCAACGAAAAATGCATGGTTTCGCCCTCGCCGGGCGGTCTCCCTTAGGCCTTCGGCCGGAATCGAGCAGTGAAGTGACGCAGGACGGGCGCTTCATCGACAATCTCGTACCCTCGAAGCTCCTCCCTCCTTCTGAAGCAGTCCAGCACCACTTCTATGACGTAATCGATATGGCTTTGAGTGTAGACTCTCCGGGGGATTGCGAGCCTGACGAGCTCCATCCGGGCCGGAATAAGCCTTCCGGCCGGATCGTATTTCCCGAACATGACGCTCCCGATTTCCACCGACCGGATCCCGCCCATGCGGAAGAGCTCGACCGAGAGCGACTGGCCGGGGTACTGATCGACCGGGATATGGGGCAGGAACGCCCTGGCATTGAGGTAGATGGCATGTCCGCCCGGGGGACGCAGTATCGGGACGCCCCCGGCAGTCAGCTTCTCGCCAAGGTACTCGACCGACCGGATGCGGTACTGCAGGTAGTGCTCGTCGAGAACTTCGTCCAGTCCCTGCGCGATCGCCTCGAGGTCGCGCCCGGCCAGTCCCCCGTATGTCGGAAAGCCCTCGGTGATGATCAGGAGGTTGCGTGCACGCTGCGCAAGCGCCCCGTCATTCATCGCCAGGAAGCCGCCCATGTTCACGATGGCGTCCTTCTTTGCGCTCATCGTCGCCCCGTCTGCGTACGAGAAGATCTCCCTGGCGATGTCGCGGACGGGGACGCCGCTGTATCCCGGCTCCCGCAGCTTGATGAAGTAGGCGTTCTCCGCGAACCTGCAGGCGTCGAGGAAGAACGGGATCCCGTGCTTCGCGCAGATCGCCTTCGTTTCACGGATGTTCTTCATCGAGACAGGCTGGCCCCCGCCGGAGTTGTTCGTCACGGTGATCATGACCAGCGGGATGGCTGCCGCGCCGCGGCTCTCGATGAACGACTCCAGGGCGGCCGTGTCCATGTTTCCCTTGAAGCTGGCGACGACGTCGGGGTCCCGGCCCTCTGCCGTCGGAAGGTCGACCGCTTCCGCGCCCGAGAATTCCACATTGGCCCGCGTGGTATCGAAGTGCGCATTGTTCGGCACCACCTTCCCGGCTCCGCCCACGAGCGAAAACAGGATTCTCTCCGCCGCGCGGCCCTGGTGCGTCGGGATGACATATGCGAAGCCGGTCAGCTCCTTCACCTTCGCCTCGAATCGATAGTAGCTTCGCGCGCCAGCGTAGGATTCGTCGCCCCGCATGATACCCGCCCACTGCTCCGCACTCATTGCTGACGTCCCGCTGTCGGTCAGAAGGTCGATCAGCACTTCCTCCGCCGGCACAAGAAAGAGATTGTAGCCGGCCCGCTTGATGAACTCCTCGCGCTCTCCGGGGGTGGTGAAGCGGATCGGTTCAACGGATTTGATTTTGAAGGGCTCGATGATGGTTTTCATGGCAGGCGTGTGAAGAGTGATGGGAGACAGTGGCTGTGACGGTACGCATGCGGGGCCGGCCTCGTGTGTGATGTGCGTGCAGCACGGCTTGACATTCGCATCGAGGCCTCGTATGTTGAATCACTCCCCCCGCACCAACCTTCCAGGCAATGCGAGTCTTCCAGCGTCGGAAAACCCCCGAGGCGTTTGGCGCACTTCTGTATGAGGCGCTCCGTACAGGCCTGACCCTGCCGGGACCCATGAACCTCGACCAGCTCGCGAGCGCGTTCTCCGACGACGGCGAGCTTCTCGACGAGCAGTATCCGGGCGAGATCGTGGTCGGGGCGATGTACGCGGCAGCGATGGCGGTCGATCGCTCAACGCAGCGCCCGATCGCGGACAGGATCGTGGCCGGGATGACCGGCGAGTTCCTCCGCCACCTCGGGGAGCAGGGAGCGTCGGGGCCCGAGGTGGGCGAATGGGGCTCGATCATGCACGCCCACTTTGCCGACTACAGGGACATCCTCATCGGCTACGAAGAACTTGAACCGCCCTGGAAGTTCGGCCGGCAGCTGCTGTGGTGCATGACCGGGTCGGAAGAACACACCGCGGTTGCGGTCCGCGACGCCACCCGCTTTCTGCTCGCCGTCCGCGATGCGGCCCAGGAGCTGATGAACATGCACGGTCCCTCCCTCCTGCTCGAGACCGGCGTACGGGTGGAATCCCGCTAGAGGCCCGGCGTCCCGAGAGCTGTTCCCTCTCCCCTTCCTGCTGAAAGCCGATCCCCGGTCCCTTCTCTGGGGCCATCCCTTTCGTGCGTTCCTCAGCCCGGCCATCATTCATCGTTGGAACACGCACTGTGCTCCGTGTCGTGTGAAGTCAGATAGCTGGTGGAGCACTAGCCGGCGGGCGTCCGCTCCACTCCAAGCCGGGCCCCCACCCACCCGCGAACGCGGGTCGTTGCCCGACTTCCAGCGGCGATCCAGTCTTCCAGCAGCGAATAGAACGTCGGAACCACGACAAGGGTGAGGAAGGTCGACACCGCCAGCCCGAACACGATGGTCACTCCGAGGGATCTCCAGAAATCCGCGCTCTCGGCGCCAATGACGAAATGGAGCTCCCGCCAGTCAAAGTCGATGCCCGCGGCGAGCGGGAGGATGCCCGTGATCGTGGTTGCGGCCGTGAGGAGGACGGGACGGAGTCGCGTGCGCCCGGCCTCGACCAGCGCCTCGTCGAGCGTCAGCCCGGAGCCTCGCAGGTGCTTCATGAAATCGAGGAGCACGATGGCGTTCTTCACGACGATGCCGGCAAGTGAGATGACTCCGACCCCCGTCATGATCACGCTGAACGGCGTAAGCGTCACGAGCAGGCCGATCAGCACCCCGATGAAGGAGAGGATGACGGAGAGCATGATCACGAACGGGACCCGCACCGAGTTGAACTCCATCACGAGGACCAGGAAGACGAGCAGGAGCGTGATGACGAGCGCGCGCGACAGGAATGCGGCGGCCTTCGCCTGTTCCTCGTCCTCTCCCGTGTACGTGATCGCGTACCCAGGCGGCAGCGCCATGCCCGCAAGCGTCGTCTTGACGTCCTGAAGGACCTCCGAGGCGAGTCTCCCCTGCACGTCTGCGGAGATCGTGATGACGCGCTTCTGGTCCTTGCGCTGGATATCGGAGATCGTTCCGCTGCGCCGGAGGCTCGCGACCGATACCAGCGGGACGGAGAGCAGCTTCCCCTGCTTGTTCATGAACGTGACATAGAGGTTCTCGAGATCGGCGGGCGATGAGCGCTGGTCCTCCCGGAGCCTGACACGGATCTTGTACTCGTCCTCGCCCACGCGGTAGTCGGAGGCTTCGAGGCCACTGATGGCAGCGCGGACGGTCCCGGCGATCTGAGACGTGCTCATGTACGCGAGCGCGGCGCTCTCGCGATCGATGATCACCTCGATCTCGGGCTTCGCAGAATTGTAGTTGTCCTTCAGGTCAACGAGTCCCGGAATCGACCTGATCATGCTCTGGGCACGCGCGCTCAGCCCGGCAAGCTGCGGATAATCGTCACCGGAGATTTCTACGCTGATCGGGGCGCCGACCGGCGGGCCCATCCGTTGCGGCGTCACCTTGATCTCCGCCCCCGGGATGCCAGCCACGCGGGTGCGCGCCTCGTCGAGCGTGATCGCGCTGCTCTGGCTGCGCTTGGCTTTTTCGTAGAAATTGAGCGCGACATTGGACTTGTTCGATACCCCCTGCCCGCCGAAATCGAACGGGTTGTCGGAACTCCCCACGCTGGCCACCACGAACTCGATGTCGCGATACGCCGGGAGCCCGGTCAGGGCGTCCTCGACCATCAACGTGATCTTGTTGGTCGCATCCAGCGATGTCCCCGGGGGAGCTTCGATTCCCACGTTGACAAGCGCCGGCTGGGTTTCGGGGAAGAACACCACACCGGCGTTCAGGAGCCCGAAGAGAAACATCACGAAGATCAGGAAGGCGACCGATGCGATGATCGTGAAGGCCTTGTGCGAAACGCGCAGGCCAAGCGGCAATGCGAGCTTCTCGCGGGAGAGCGTCCATTGCAGCGTTTTGCCGTATTCCCGCTGCATCCAGGGGAAAAACGTCTGGTCGACCTTGTGGTACACGAGCGAGAACGGGTTGTACTTCTTGTACCAGTGCGGGTGCTCGAGGTTCTCGCGGGTCTTCCGGATCTCCTTCTTGTAGTCGATCCACTGGGCGCCCTGTACAGGGCTGATGACGTACGCGACGAACAGGGATCCGCCCATGGTGAAGATGAGTGTCAGGGGGAGGTACTGCATGAAGTCGCCGACGATGCCCGGCCAGAACAGGAGCGGGACGAACGCCGCCAGCGTGGTGAACGTCGACGTGGCAACGGGGACTGCAACCTCGGTCACGGCGTCCTTGGCGGCCTGCGTTGGCGACTTGTCGTACGCCTGCTGGTGGCGGTAGATGTTTTCGATGACAACAATGGCGTCGTCGACCACGATCCCGAGCACGAGGACCAGGGAGAAGAGCACCACCATGTTAAGCGTGATGCCGCTGAACGCGAGGATGATGAAGCCGATGAACAGCGAGAGCGGGATCGACGTGGCGATCAGCATCGCGTTCTTCAGTCCGAAGAACATGAACAGAATGAGCACGACGAGAAACATCCCGGTCAGGATGCTGTTTTCCAGCTCGTACACCCAGCGATTGACGATGATCGACTGGTCGTTCGACACGGAGAGCGCCACGCCGGCGGGGAGGTTCGGCTCCTCAACCTTCAGAATCTGCTTGACCTCTCCTGCAATCCGGACGAGGTTCTCCCCGGCGCGCTTCCGGACGGCGAGCGTCACGACCTCTTTCCCGTTCAGGCGCGCGTAGGTCTTGCGATCCTCGAACGCATACCGGACCGCCGCCACGTCCCGGACGTAGATCGGCTTGCCGTTCTGCAGCTTGATCACGATGTCTTCGATCGGCTGCACGGTCCGGTATTCGCCGGGAACCCGGACCGAGAACGTGGTCCGCGAATCGTCGATCGATCCCCCGGGGATGGAGACGTTCTCTGCTGCGATCGCGTCGGAGACGTCCTTGAGCGAGATGCGATACCCGTTCAGGAGGTTCACGTCGCAGTTGACCTGGACTTCGGGCTCCAGCCCGCCGGCGAGGTCCGCGCGAAGCACGCCGGGGATCGATTCGATCTTGTCCTGCAGGTCCTCCGCCAGTTTCTTCAGCTGGGGTAGCCCGATGTCGCCCCCGACATTCACATACATGATCGGGAACTCGCTCAGGTTGATCTCCGTGACGACCGGATCCAGGATGTCCTCGGGAAGCTCGGGGATGGTTGAGTTCACCTCGTCCCGGACCCGGCGGAGCGCGTCATCGATGTCGATGCCGACATTGAACTCGACGCGGACGGTGGAGAGCCCTTCCTTGGAGGCGGAGGTGATTTCCTTGACGTCCTTGAGCGACTTGAGATTGCGCTCCAGCGGCTGGGTCACGAGGCCTTCGACATCCGATGGCGCTGCGCCGATATACGGCGTGGAGACGATGATGATGGGAATGGAGACGTCGGGCGACGACTCCCGGGGGAGCGACAGGTAGGAGCTCGCCCCGAGGATGAAGATGATCGCCATCAGGATGTAGACAGCGACGCGGTTGTCGATTGCCAGGTTCGAAAGTTTCATGGTTCTCGGGCCCGACCTAGCGTGCTGGGGATTCGACGACCGATACCGGTTGTCCGTCGTAGAGCGCCTGCGATCCGCTGACGATCACGCGGTCCCCGGTGGAGAGCCCCGACAGGATCTCGATATTGGACCCGTTTCTCGCTCCGAGCGTCACGGTGCGGCGGACAGCGCGGCCGTTTTTCTCGATGAACACAGCGTACGTTTCCGCATCGAGTTGCACGAGGAGAGACCCGTCCAGGATCAGCGCCTCGCGTTCGGAGGACTGGCTGATGACCGCCCTCGCGATCATGTCCGGCTTCAGGCGGCGGTGGGCGTTGCCGATCAGGACTTCCACCGAAAGGGACCGGTTGTCGGGGGTGACGGCGGCGCCCACAAAGCTCACTTTCCCTTCGAACCTCTCGCGGGGGTATGCCGTGACGGTGATCGCCACCGGAGCTCCAACGGCGATCGTGCCCGCGTACCGCTCCGGCACGCTGATGACCGCCTTGACGCGGGTCAGGCTGACGATCCGTGCGACGGGATAGCCTGGCGGCAGAAGCTCACCGGCATCTGCGAGCCGGTCCTCCACCACGCCCGAGATCGGGCTTTTGACACGGGTCCGGTCCCAGCGGGCGCGCGCGAGATCGGCCTGGGCCTTCGCGGCGTCCCGCGCGTATTCGGCGCTCTTCATCTGCAGCTCGCTGACCGCCGCCTGGTCGTACACCTTCTGCTGTTTCTCGTAGTTGAGCTCCGCGATCCTGTACTGGGCGAATGCCGCCTCATAACCCGGCTTGAGGACGTCGTCATTGATGAAGGCAAGGACATCCCCCTGCTCCACCGTCGCGCCCCGCTCGACCACCCATTCCTTCAGGACTCCGCCCTCTTCCGTACTCACTGTAATATCCTCAACGGCCTTGATCGTGCCTGTCAGCTGCAGCGTTTCCCTGAACGGGGCCGTCCCCAGGACCTGCACCTGCACCGGCAGTATCTTTTCGTCCGGGGACCCGCCCGTTTGCTCGGGCTTGCCTCCACCTTCCGAGCCGCACGAGGCGAACAGGAATACGGAGGCAGTGACCTGCACGGCGATCAGGATGCGTACGGTTCGGATTCTTCTCTGGTTCATGATTACTCCAACGTGGTTGCCACGGAGGGCGGGACCCTGCCGAGGATGCCGTCGAGGTCCGCCGCTGCGGCGAGATAATCATACACGGCTTGAATCCGGTTCACCTTGGCGCGTGCAAGGGCGAGGAGAGCGTCGTTCGTCTCGAGCAGCGTTCCGGACCCGCTCGTGTACCGCGTGTTCGCGATTCTATACCCCTTCTCGGCCTGCTCGACGGTGCGGCCTCCGGACAGGACCCTTTGCTCGGCCGTGCGAAGCTGCAGGAGGATGGCTTCCGTTCCCGTCTGGAGCTGCAGCTCCACGCCTGCCAGCTGCTCCTGCGACTTGCGGTACTCCAGGTTCGCCTGCTCCACCCTGGCTGCTGTCTGCAGGCCGTTGAAGATGTTGAGCGAGAGGCTGAGGCCGACGGTCGAGCTCGGGATGAAGCCCAGCTGCGCGAGGTTCAGCTGGTTACTCTGCGCGACAGTTGAGTAGGTTCCGAATGCCGAGAGCGTCGGCAGGTAATACGACTCCTCGGCCGAAACGATGGCGTTGTTGATTTCGGACTGATACCTGACGCTGGCGAGCGTCGGGTTGGACTCCAGCATCATTGTCTGCGCGTTGGCAACGAGCGTGGTGTCGACCGGCTGATACTGCAGAGACCCCTGGACTTCCAGCGCACGGTCATGCGGCACGCCAATCACCATCCGCAAGTTGTTCAGGGCCAGGCGCTCCGCCTTCTCGGCGTCAAAGAGCTCGGGGCGGATATTCTCCACGGCCACTTCCGCGCGCAGCTTGTCGAATTCGGAGACGAGCCCCTGCTCAAACAGGACCCTGGCGGTCTTGAAGTTCTCTTCGGAGTTCGCCAGCGTCTGCGAGACGAGGTCCTTGACCTCACGGGCGACGAGAACCGCGTAGAATGCCTTGCGGGCGCTCGTAACGGTTTCGGTCTCCTTCGCGCGGAAGAGTGCGCGGGCGCCCCGGGAATAGGTCGATGCCGCCCCGACACCTATGAAGACCGTCGCGTTGAACAGGATCTGATTGGCGTTGAAGCCAAGATCGAACGCGTGGTCAGAACCGATTTCGATGGGCGTCACCACGCCGCTTCCGGGGTTCTCGAAATCCGGGAGAAAGAAGACGGGCTTCTTCAGCGCGCGCGTGTACTGTCCCCCGAAATCGATGCGCGGAAGCGCCGATCCCCAGGCCTCCTTGACCCGCGCGTCAGCGCGCCCCACCTCGAGTTTCGAGGAAGCGAGGTCGTGGTTGCTCGCTACCGCGAGCCGGACCGCGTCGTCAAGGGTGATTACCTGCTGCGCGGGGGCGGGCGCCGGCCAGAAGCCGCCGACCAGGAACGCGGCGATGCACTGGAGCACGGTTGTTGCGGCGGAACGCTTTCGGTGCTGGATTTGTGCGCATCTGTTCATGTGCGTGAGAGCGAGGTCCGTTGTCGTGAACACACAGTGCGCGGGGCCCCATCCGCCCGGTGGAGGCATCCGGGGAGTCGTCCTGCGCGGTCGAAAAAGGGATCATTCGTGGTTGTACGTGACCAGCGTGTGAATGTTGTGGCCCGGAAGCCGAAGGCGGCCACGGAGAAATGCAAGCTCGATGAGGAACGAAACTCCCACGATCGTGCCGCCGAGGCGTTCGACGAGCGCGCAGGCCGCGGCCGCCGTTCCCCCTGTCGCCAGCAGATCATCGTGGACGAGAACGCGGTCCCCCGGGCTGATTGCGTCGACATGCACTTCGACAGCGTCCGTGCCGTACTCGAGCGCATAGGTCTCACGCAGGGTTTCGGCAGGAAGTTTGCCGGGTTTTCGGACGGGCACGAATCCCGCCCCGAGCTTGTAGGCGAGGATTGAACCCAGGATGAATCCCCGCGCCTCCACGCAGACCACTTTCGATACTCCCGCCTGCGCGTAGTGCGATGCGATCGCGTCGGCCGCCTGTCGCAGCGTGACAGGATCCTTGAGAAGCGTCGTGATGTCACGAAAAACAATACCCGGCTTCGGGAAGCCGGGGATCGATCGGATGGAACGGGTCAGGTAGTCGTGCATGGTCCTTTACCAGCGTCGTGGGCGCTTCTCCAGAAACGCCGCTATTCCCTCTCTGCATTCAGCCGTCATCCGGGCCGCGGCGTTCATGTTGGCCGCAACCTCGAGAGCCTCATGTGTGCTCAGTCCGCTCAAGCGAGCCAGAAGCTCCTTGCAGAGCCCCATGGCGGTCGGACCGCATCGGGACGCCAGTTCTTCCGCGAGGGCGAGCGCCGCGGAGTCGAGCTCGTCGTGTGCCGCTACGGCAGTCGCGAGGCCGATCCGCTCGGCCTCCGCCGCAGGGATCGTGTGTCCGCGTAGGATGAGCTCCCTCGCGCGCCCTTCACCGATGCGCTTCACGAGAAAGATGGTGACAAGAGCGGGAATGAAGCCAATCCGGACTTCGGGGAACCCGAAAGTCGCGCGTTCGCGCGACGCGATAACGAAGTCGCATGTAGCCGCCAGGCCGCAGCCACCGGCAAGCGCCGGGCCATTGACAACGGCAATCACCGGCTTACGGAGCTCGTAGATCTGACGGAAGAGCGCGGCGAGGCGTCCGGAGTCCATCCGGTTCTCCTCCAGATCGTTCCCCTGCATCGTGCGGAGATAGGCGAGGTCGGCTCCCGCGCAAAACGTTTCGCCCGCGCCCGTGAGGAGGACGACGCGCACTGCGGGGTCACGAACTGCCGCGGTAAAGGCCGTGGCGAGTTCCGCGATCATCACATCATCGATGGCGTTGCGGCGGTCGGGACGGTCGAGGGTGATCCGGGCAGTCCGTCCGATGGACTGGTATGCGATCCGGGTGAAGTCCATTGACGCAGAAAAATAACGAGAACAGTATGGAAAAACAAGGTACAACCCGAAATAACGCTGCGGCCCCGCCACCCTGACGGGAGACGGGGCCGCGCGCAGGGCTGCCTGCGACGATCAAATGTCGTAGTAGAGTCCGAACTCGAACGGATGAGGCCGCAAAGCCATCGGCTTCACCTCCTTGTCCATCTTGTACGAGATCCATGCCTCGATGACGTCCTCCGTGAACACGTCGCCGCGGAGGAGGAAGTCATGGTCGCGCTCCAGTGCGTGCAGCGCTTCGTCGAGCGAACCGGGGGTCGAGGGGACATTCTTGAGCTCTTCCGGCTCAAGGTCATAGATGTCCTTGTCCAGCGGATCTCCCGGATCGATCTTGTTGATGACTCCATCCAGCCCGGCGAGCATCAGGGCCGAGAAGGCGAGATACGGGTTGCACGACGGATCCGGGCAGCGGAACTCGACGCGCTTGGCCTTCGGGCTCGTGGAATACATCGGGATGCGAACCGACGCGCTGCGGTTGCGCTGGGAGTATGCAAGGTTCACCGGCGCTTCATATCCGGGCACGAGACGCTTGTACGAATTCGTGGTCGGGTTCGTGATCGCGCACAGTGCCGGGGCGTGTTTCAGGAGTCCGCCGATATAGTAGAGCGCCATGTCGCTCAGGTTGGCATACCGGTTGCCGTAAAACAGCGGCTTCCCCCCCTTCCAGAGGCTCTGGTGGACGTGCATCCCCGAGCCGTTGTCACCGAAGATCGGCTTCGGCATGAAGGTGACAGTCTTCCCGCGGAGGCGCGCAGTGTTCTTGATGATGTACTTGAACAGGAGATGCGAGTCGGCGCTTTCCAGGAGCGGCGCGAACCGCAGATCGATCTCGGACTGCCCCGCGGTGGCGACCTCGTGATGCTGCGCTTCGACATGCAGTCCGGCCCGGATCAGGTTCGTTGTCATCTCGTTGCGGAGATCCTGCAGATGATCAGTCGGCGGAACGGGAAAGTACCCTTCCTTGTAGCGCGGCTTGTATCCGAGGTTGGGCATCTCGTCGCGGCCCGAATTCCAGCGGCCTTCGACCGAATCCACGTAGTAATAGCTGCTGTGCTCGTTGGTGTCGAAGCGCACGTCGTCGAAAATGAAGAACTCTGCTTCGGCGCCGAAGTACGCCATGTCCGCAATCCCGCTCGATTTCAGGAACGCTTCCGCCTTCTGGGCGATGTTGCGCGGGCAGCGCTCGTAGCGCTCCTTGGTGATCGGATCGTGCACGTCGCAGATCAGGCTGAGCGTCTTGGTTTCGATGAACTGATCGATCAGCGCCGTCTTGGGATCCGGAATGATCAGCATGTCGCTTTCGTTGATGGCCTTCCAGCCGCGGATGCTGGAGCCGTCGAACCCGAACCCCTCTTCGAACGAGGATTCGCTGAGCTGCACGACCGGCACGGAGAAGTGTTGCCACTGCCCCGGGAAATCCATGAACTTGAAGTCGATCATTTGGACGCCCTCGTCCTTGATCATCTTGAAGACCTGGGCGATGACCGAACCTGCCTTTTTGGCCATGAACGTTTTCCTTACGGATGTGGTGGATGGATATGCATGTGATCAGATCAGCTCGTGATACCCTTTTTCCCCGTGATCGACGAGGTCGAGGCCTTCATGTTCATGCTCGTGCTCGGCGCGCAGCGGCGTCACGAGGTTGACACCTTTCAGGATCAGCCACGTGAGCCCTCCCGAGAAGACGATGGTGACGAGGACGGCAAGGGCCTGCACGCCGAGGAGCGCAGGGTTGCCGGCCAGGAGGCCGTTGGCGCCTGCAGCGTTCACCTCCGTGGTCGCGAACACCCCTGTGAGCAGCGCGCCGACGATGCCGCCAACGCCGTGTACGGAAAAGGCGTCCAGCGTGTCGTCGAGGCCCCAGCGGATGCGCTGGTTCAGCGTCCAGTAGCACGCGCCCGAAACGATCAGGCCGATTGCGACGGCACCCAGGGGGGTCACGAACCCGCAGGCCGGCGTGATGGCGACAAGGCCGGCCACGGCGCCGGTCATTGCGCCGACGGCCGTAGGCTTTCCCTTCAAGTTGAGCTCCAGCAAGATCCACCCGAGCATCCCGGCCGCAGCGGCGCTGTTGGTGGAGACGAAGGCAACGGTCGCGACTTCACCGGCCGAGAGCGCGCTCCCGGCGTTGAAGCCGAACCAGCCGAACCAGAGCATCCCGCCCCCGAGCAGAGCCAGCGTGACGTTATGTGGCGGCGCAACGCGCTGCGGAAATCCCCGGCGCACGCCGAGCGTCAGCGAGGCGACCAGGGCAGCGACCCCGGCGTTGATATGAACGACCGTCCCACCGGCGAAGTCCAGCGCCCCCAGCGAGCGGAGCCAGCCTCCGACGCCCCAGACCCAATGCGCAACCGGGTCGTAGGAGAGCGTCGACCAGAGCAGGATAAAGAGCAGGTACGAGCGGAAGCGCATGCGCTCGACGATCGCGCCGGAGATCAACGCCGGCGTGATGATCGCGAACATCCCCTGATACACCATGAAGAGGAGGTGCGGAATCGTTCCTGCGTAGTCTGCGTTGGGCTGGACGCCGACGCCCGAAAGTCCGAACCAGTGCAGGCCGCCGAGGACGCTGCCCGGGAACCCGCTGCCCGGCTGGAACGCGAGGCTGTACCCGACGAGGATCCACTGGACGGCGATCAACCCCAGTGCGGCAAAGCTCATCATCATCGTGTTGACGACATTCTTGCTGCGCACCAGCCCGCCGTAGAAGAACGCCAGCCCCGGCGTCATGAACAGCACGAGCGCCGAAGAGATCAGCATGAATGCGGTATCGCCGCGGTCGATCACGACGTCCTCCCCGCCTCTGCTTTGATGCGCAGTGTCTCCTTGGCGGTCGAGAGCACCAGGTCAGTTCTCGTGCTGACGACGCCGCTCCACGCCTGGATGCGGCTCAGCAGCTTCTCGAGCGATGCGGTGTTCGCCGTCCGAACTTTCAGAAGGTGGGTCCCCTCTCCCGTGATCGCGTGGCACTCCAGGACGTCCTCCTGCGCAGCGGCGTGCTCGATGAACTGATGATAGTGGCGCGACGAGTCCACGGTCACGAACACGAAGGCCGTGATATCCTTGCCCAGGCGCTTCGCATCCACGGTGGCATGATAGCCGGTGATGTATCCCAGCTTCTCGAGCTTCCGGAGGCGGTCGCTCACGGACGGCAGCGAAAGGCCGACCCGCTCGGCAAGGTCATTCCGCCGAGTCCTGCCGCTGTGCTGCAGCACGTCGATGATGGTCAAATCAATGTCGTCAAGCATGGAGGAATGGCGCGAAAGCCTAACTTACTAAGGAGAGATTAGGAAATTTCCTCTGAATATAAGGTAGCGGGGAGTGAATGTCAAGCGAGGGTAGGGACATCAGACCACAGATATCAGGCCGCGGGAAATCAGACAGCGGGACATTCCACCACAGGACGTCAGACGTCCGTGCCCGGACCTGCAGCGCCGCGGAGCCGGGTGATGGCGCCGCGAATATCCGCGCTCCCGAACACCGCCTGCCCTGCGACAAGCACGGTGGCCCCGGCCGCGACGACCGCCGGCGCGGTCACCGGATCGATCCCCCCGTCCACCTCGAGCTCGATGTGTCGGCCGGTGTCGCGAATCATCGCGGCGAGATCGCGGATGCGTCCGACGGAGGCGGGGATAAAGGACTGGCCGCCGAAGCCGGGGTTGACGGACATCACCAGCACCAGATCGACTTCTCCGAGAACGTCGCGCACCGAAGCGATCGGCGTTGCGGGGTTCAGGCTCACGCCTGCGCGCGCTCCCGACTGGTGAATGCGCTGAAGCGTGCGATGAAGATGGGGGGTCGCCTCGACGTGCACCGTGATGAGGTCCGCGCCCGCGCGCCGGTACTCGTCGATGTACTGGTCCGGGTTCTGAATCATCAGGTGCGTGTCGAACGGCAGCGTGGTCACGGGCCGGATCGAGCGAATCACGGGCGGGCCGAACGTAAGGTTGGGGACGAAATGGCCGTCCATGACGTCGAGATGAATCCAGTCGGCTCCGCCGCTGACGGCCGCGGCAATCTGTTCGGCGAGGCGGGAAAAGTCGGCGGCAAGAATAGACGGCGCGATCAGAGGCACCCGGTCACTCCTGAGGACGTGAGATTTCTTCCTGGGGCGTCCCGGCCCGGACCACGATCAGATTGACCGGCTGGCCTCTCGACAGCGAGGATCCCGCCGCCGGAACCTGCTCGAGCACGGTGTTGGGCAGCAGGTCGGCGCTGATCTGGCGGGAGACCGTGCCAAGCACCAGGCCCGCCTCCTCCAACAGTCGCTGCGCTTCGGCGAGCGTCTTGCCTTCGACCTTCGGGACGATCGTCTCGCTCGTAGCGAGGCCCTGGCTGACGGTGACACCCACCTGCGTGCCCCGGGGGACGCGACGGTCTTCGGGAATAGCCTGACCGATGATCGTGTTCTGCGGGTACGTGTCCGAACTCGCGTACGAGACCTCGCCCACTTTCAGACCCTGTCGCTCCAGCGAGAACTTCGCGTCGCGCAGACTCCTCCCGCGAAGCTGCGGGACATTCACCAGGACCTCGCCCCCGCTCAGCGTGAGATAGACGCGCCGGCCTTCTTTGACAACCGCGCCGGCGGGCGGATTCTGGTCCACAACGGTCCCCACCGGCTGTCCGGGCTCGGGCCGGACGCCTGCCTCCACCGCGACAAGCGAAGCGCCCTCAAGGATCTGCCGCGCGCCGGCCAGAGGCATTCCTTCAACGTTCGGAACGGTCATCCGGCTTGAGTGGTTGACGTAGGCCGGCATAAATACGTAATTGAAGAACAGAAAGAAGACGAGGGCCGCGCCAGCGACGATGAGGAACTTCTTCCAGCGTGACGCAACGCTATTGAGGAGGGAGCGGGCCATGCGATTGCATCGGTAAATATACAGAATCGGGCGCAGAGGCACAAGGAGACCGCTCCCGTGTTGATTCTCCACCCTCCCCTCTCTATATTCTTTGAACTCCCACCAGACATGAACCACAAAGCACTCATTGCGCTCGCCCGCCAGGCACGCCGACACTCCCACGCTCCCTATTCGAAGTTCCGTGTCGGGGCCGCACTGCTGGCCGCCGACGGGAGGGTATTCACGGGGGTCAACATCGAGGTGGATTCGCTGGGCCTGACCATGTGCGCTGAACGCACCGCCCTTTTCAAGGCGGTCTCAGAGGGGGCCCGCGAGTTTACGACGATCGCCATTGTCGGTGATCCGGGCAATCCGACCCCGCCATGCGGGGCGTGCCGGCAGGCCCTCCAGAGCATTGCTGGCGATCTCACAGTGGTTCTCGCCGGACCCCGGGGGCGCGTTGCCGTCCATGAGCTTTCCGGGCTTCTCCCTTTTCCATTCGTCCACAAGCCGCGCCGCTCATGACCATTCCCACGGTGCACGATTCCCCGAAGGGCGTCGGATGGATCGAAGTCATCGCCGGCTGCATGTTCAGCGGCAAGACCGAGGAGCTCATCCGCCGGATTCGCCGCGCACAGATCGCGCGACAGACCGTGGCTATCATCAAGCCCCAGATCGATACGCGCCATAGCGCCGATCAGATTGTCTCACACAGCGATGCGCGCTTTCCCGCGACCGTTGTCGACTCATCGGCAGATATCATCCGGCTTGCCGCCGACGTCCAGGTCGTGGGTATCGATGAGGGGCAGTTCTTCGACCCCGGCCTCGTGGACGTCGTTGAGCGGCTTGCCGACAGCGGGAAGCGCGTGATCATCGCCGGACTCGATCAGGACTATCGAGGAAAACCTTTTGAACCGATGCCACAACTGCTTGCTGTAGCGGAGTATATCACCAAGACGCTGGCAATCTGTATGAGGTGTGGAAATCCGGCTGACCGAACCCAGCGTCTGACTGGCAGCGACCAGAGAGTCCTGGTGGGCGCACGCGAAGCGTACGAGGCCCGATGTCGAAAATGCTTCGAGCCGCCAAAGGGTCATGACAGCCGTCAGTGAGTCCCCCCTTGTACGGGCCGATTCTGCCGCCCGGCTGCTGTCGGCGAAGGTCTCTCGACCGCCACTGGTAGCCCTCATACTTGGCTCCGGGCTTTCGGGCGTCGTGGATTCAATCCGTCCTGATCTCGAAACCTCAACGGCTGACCTCCTGGGAACGGCGTCAGCTTCGGTCGCCGGACACTCGGGGAAGATCATTATCGGGACCCTCGCCGGCGTCCGTCTCGTGGTCTTTCTGGGACGGATTCATCTGTACGAGGGGCACTCGATCGAGGAACAGACGCTCCCCGTCCTACTCTCCTCAAGGCTCGGAGCCAGAATCCTCCTCCTCACGAACGCTTCGGGAGGGATTGCTCCGGACATGGGACCGGGAGACCTGATGGTCATTGCAGACCAGATCAACATGACTGGAAAGACGGTTCTGCCTCCGGGAACGACCGCACACCCCGCCGGCCGGGATGTCTATGATCGATACCTGGCAGACAGACTTCACCAGGCAGCCGTGACCCTTGGGGTTCCTGTGCACAGGGGCGTCTATGCCGGTGGCCTGGGACCGAGTTACGAGACTGCCTCTGAAATCAGGATGCTGAGGAGAATTGGTGCCGACGCCGTAGGGATGTCGACGGTACTGGAAGCAATGGCGGGAAAAAGGCTTGGCATGCAGGTGGCGGGCATTTCCGTGATCACAAATCTCGCGACCGGCATTTCGCCTGGCAGGCTGTCACACGAAGAGGTAACGGCAGGCGCTGCGTCTGCCACCGAGAGCCTGAAGAGAGTGCTACAGGAGTTCCTGAAAGGCCTGCCTGCAACGCCTTGAGCCCAACTCCGGGAATGGCATAGAATACGATTTGGGCGACGGGCTTGTGGCCTTGTTAAGCATGCGATTGTGCTGTTTGTCAAGATTGATTTCTACATCAACGCGTCCAGAAACAGAATGGTCGCAAGCGCCGGAAGGTAGGCAAGCGACCAGAAGAAGACCGCGCGCGCGCGGCCCGGAGACCTTCTGAGGAAGAACAGGAGGCAACTGGCCGCGAATCCGACTGACGCTAGCGAAGCCCCCGCGAGATACCACAAACCGGCATGTCCCATCAAGAACGGGAGCAGCGCCGCGGCAAGCAACGCCACGCTGTACAGCAGCATCTGAGATGCCGTGAGATAGCCGGAACGGTCCACAACCGGCAGGAACTTGTATCCCCCCTTTTCGTAGTCCTCCCTGTACATCCACGAAAGCGCCAGGAAGTGCGGTATCTGCCAGAAAAAGAGGATGGCAAAGAGAACCCACCCCTCAAGATCGACGGACCCGGTGGCGGCGCTCCAGCCGATGAGAGGGGGCAGAGCTCCGGGGACCGCTCCGACCAGCGTCGAGTACGGAGTCACGGTCTTCAGCGGCGTGTACACGAGGAGGTAGAGCGCGAGCGTAAACGCCCCCAGCGCGGCCGCAAGAGTCTGTGTGAAGGCCAGAAGATACAGAAGCCCGCCCGCGGCCAGAATACCTCCGAAGAGAGCGGCAGAACCCGGACTGATGCGTCCTGAGGCGACCGGACGGCGGAACGTGCGTTTCATCGCGGCGTCCCTCCCCCGCTCGATCGTCTGATTCAGTGCGATTGCACCGCCCCCCAGAAGGCCCGACCCAATGAGTACATGCAAAGCCACTCCGCCTGCCCCTCCGGAGGCGAGAAGGGCGCCGCCGACCGCCGTCGCTACGGACGTCGCCGTCAATCCCGGCTTTGTGAGAGAGAGAAAGTCACTGGCGCGCGCGAGCCTGGACCCGAGCGCGGTGCGGTATGTATCGGCGGGAGTCACCGGGTCGAGTCTGCCGGCGCGGAGGCCTGTTGTCGGGCGGCGCCGCCGAATTTCGACAGCAGGAAGGTCGCAATCGAGTCGGCCTCCGCGGGCTTCAACCCCTGATTAGGCATGGGGGGATAGGCGGGATCCACCTTCACCGGATTAAGGACGAACGTGATCAGCTTCGCCTTGTCCCCGGCATACTTGGGGATCACCACCCTGTACGGAGGTCCGACCTTCTTCTGATCGAACATGTGGCACGCAGAACATTTCGCGTTGTAGATGTCTTCCCCGGACATTGTCTTCATGCCGATGCCGAGCCGTGCTTTGAGGTCTGCTGTAGACCGATCAAACGCGACAGCCAGCCGGGCGGCGTGCGGCCTGGTCGCGTTGCCGATGGCCACCTGGTCAGCCGTAAACAGCAGCAGGAGGGCGACCCCCAGCGTGTAGAACGCGTACGAAATGTACCCTCCTTCTGCGTGCTTGCCGTAGGCATAGAGGAACTGGGCGGTCAGGAAGAACAGGATCAGCGACGCACCGGCAAGGCCAAACAGCCCTCCTGAAAGGGCGTGATCGGGAAGCGCCATGACATTCAGGACGATCAGTATCGGTTGGAGCAAAACGGAGACGAGGGCCAGTCCGAGCCCGGCCTTGCGGACAATCAGCTGGTAGGCCGGGTCTCCCGGTCGACCTCCACCCTGCCACACGAAGAAGAAAAAGAGGATTCCGAGCCCGGTGGCTCCCGCAGCGACCACGAGGAACTGGAGGTACTTGAGCAGGAATCCCGGAGAGAGGAAGAGTTCGAAGACGCTTTCGACGCCGGTCCAGCTCCCCTGGTTCGACGCCACGGACATCGCGCCGATTGTCAGGACGGACGACAGCACGAGGAGCGAGACGCCCCAGCGGCCCAGGCGCGACTGGCTGGCGACGCGGTTGCGGGCGTACGCGGCCGACTCCTGGAGTTGCTCCGCAGATGCCGGGTCGGTGCGCCGGAGCTGGTCATACGTTTCAGCCAGAGGAGCGAGGCGGAATGCCTGGCGATAGGCCAGCAGAAGCAGGACCCCTCCCAGGAACAGCAAGGCCCCGTATCCCATCAATCCCACCGATATTGCCGCCGTTCCCTGCAGCAGCTGCGCGTAGATGAATACCATCGTAAAGGCCGGCACGACCCCGAAGAACGCCACCACGCCGCTGCTGTTGAGCGCGATCTCCATGACGTCTTGTGCGAGGCGGTGCCTGTGCCTCCACTCGGCCGACGCTTCGGGACGAACCGCGCGGAGCGACAGGATCGCGGAACCGAGCAGGAAGCCGAAGTACGGAAGGAAGACCACGTACACCAGGTTCAGCATCAGCAGGAGCAGCTGGAAGTGCTCCGTCGATTGCGGGAGAGCTGCCTCTTTCAGGAAGTCCATACGGTCCGGTTACTGTTGTGACGCCGTTGTGTGCAGGGGCGCGTACGGCTTTGACTGCAGTGCCGAGGCCTCTCGATACCAGGCCTCGAAAGCCGACGAGTCATGGGCGATGATCTTCGTGTACATGTACGAGTGCCGCAGCCCGCAATACTCGGCGCAGGCAACATCGTAGCTCCCCGGTTTCGGGGTGGAAAACCACAGGACGTTCTGCCGGTTCGGAATCACATCCTTCTTGATCCTGAAAGCGGGGATATAGAACGAGTGATTGACATCGGCAGAGTTCAAGGTCAGCTTGATCGGAGTATTCGTCGGGACATGGAGCGTATCAAGCTGAAGCCCGTTCGGGTAGGCAAATGTCCACTGCCACATCCGTCCTGTGACGCTGATGGGAACCGCGCCTTCCGGAACCTCGACTGTCGACACGTACCCCCGCCAGCCCATATAGAACATCCCCATGAACAGCACCAGCGGGATGACGGTCCAGATGATTTCCAGCGTCAGATTCCCCTCGATGTTCTCAGGATGCGGGTTGCGCTTCCTGTTGTAGCGGATCACGAAGTAGATCATTGCCGTGACCAGGCCGATCAGCACCAGGAGCGACACTCCCGTGATGGCCAGGAAGGTCATGTCGACGTAATCCGCGAAGGGTGAGGATCCCTGAAACATGCCGGTGCGCCCCGTCAGTGAAATGCGTAGTCGAAGAAGGTCAGGACGATGAAGATCGTCAGCGTCAGCACGGCGACGGCGACGAAGATGCGGAACGTCCGGTCCTCGAACTTGAGGTGCATGAAAATGTTGAGAACCAGGAGAGTCTTGATCGAGGCGATCGTGAGCGCCGTGATGATCACCCACCGGCCCAGATCGATCCCCGCGACCGCGACGGTGATCCCCGTCAGAGCGATCAGACCGAACCAGATCAGCAGGTACTGTCCGTACCCTACGATGTGCGTGTCGCCCGAGTGATGATGGTCCGCCATGGCGTTCTCAGTGCAAGAGATAGAACAGGGGGAACAGGAAGATCCAGATGATGTCAACGAGGTGCCAGTACAGCGCCCCCGCTTCGAGCCGGACGTACGACTGCGCGGTGATGACGTCCCGCGAGATCATGCGGATCAGGAACAGGAGGACGATCACGCCGATCACGACGTGCAGGGCGTGGAGCCCGGTCATCGTGTAGTACAGACCGAAGTACAGGATCTCCCCCGGAGTTTTGGCCAGCATCTCGGGGGACTTCGGGTAGATGCCCAGCTCGATCTTGTGCCCCCATTCAAAGTACTTGTTGACCATGAACGCCAGCGCGAGGACGACGGTCATGCTCAACAGCCCGATGGCGAAGCCCTTCCTTCCCTCGCGGATCGCCGTGATCGACATTGCCGCGGTCAGGCTGCTCGTGAGGAGGATGATCGTGTTGACGGTGCCGACGAACGTGTTCAGCTCCATCGCTGCGAGATGGAACTGCTCGGGATGGCTGAACCTGTAGACGGCGTACACGAGGAACATCCCGCCGAAGAGGATGAGCTCCGTGAACAGGAAGAGCCACATCCCCATGCGGGAACCGATGTCATCGCGGTGATGGTGTGCGGCGGCGTCGGCCGCCGGTGCGTAAGTGGTCACGAGCGCTCCGTTGCGTGCTCCTGAACGTATGAATAGTCGTACGGCCCGTGTGTGATTGCGGGGATCGTGTGGAAATTCTCGACGGGGGGAGGAGACGGAATGGTCCATTCGAGCGTCTTCCCTCCCCAGGGGTCAGCAGGGGCCTTCTCCCCTTTTCGAAGGGCGATCAACAAATTGACGAACATGACAATCAATCCGGCGACCAGGACCCACGATCCCACGGTGGAGATCACGTGGTACGTCTGGTACTCGGGGAGGTAGTCGTAGTACCGGCGCGGCATGCCGAGGTAGCCGAGGAAGAAGAACGGGAAGTACAGCACGTTGAACCCCACGGTCGTCAGCAACCAGGCCACGAACGCCGCCCGGCGGTTGTACATGCGCCCGAACATCTTGGGGAACCAGTAGTGCATCGCCGCGAACAGCCCGAAACCCGTCCCGCCGAACATGACGTAGTGAAAATGGCCTACCACGAAGTAGGTGTCCTGCACATGGATATTCACCGCCAGCGCGCCCAGCATCAGCCCGGTGAATCCGCCGATCGAAAACTGCACAATGAACGACAGGATGAACAGCATCGGCGCTTCGAGGGAGATCGATCCCTTGTAGAGCGTCGCCACCCAGTTGAACACTTTGATCGCGCTCGGGATCGAGACCAGGAACGTGAGCAGGGAGAAGACGAACATGCCCGTGTTGCTCATCCCCACCGTGAACATATGATGGGCCCACACGAGCGAGCCGAACAATGCGATCGCGATGCTGGAGTATGCGATAAACTTGTAGCCGAAGATCGTCCTGCGGGCGAAGACCGGGATGATCTCTGAGACGACTCCCAGCGCGGGGAGGATGATGATGTACACCGCAGGATGGGAGTAGATCCAGAACAGGTGCTGGTACAGCACGGGGTCGCCGCCGAGTGCCGGGTCGAAGATCCCGACGCCAAAGACCCGCTCGACAATCACCATCAGGAGCGTGATGCCGATAATCGGGGTCGCCAGGATCTGCACCCAGGCCGTCGAGTAGAGCGCCCACACGAACAACGGCATCTTGTACCAGGACATGCCCGGGGCGCGCATTCTGTGGATCGTCACGATGAAATTCAAGCCCGTCAGGATGGACGAGAAGCCGAGGATGAACGCCGCGCCCAGCGCCGGGATGACGTTCGTCGTGGTCCGGACACTGTACGGGACGTAGAACGTCCACCCCGTATCCGCCGCCCCGCCCGGAAGGAACAGCGACACGAGCGCGAGCAACCCGCCGATGATGAAGAGGTACCAGGACAGAAGATTCAAACGCGGGAAGAACACGTCGCGCGCGCCGACCAGGATGGGCAGCATGAAGTTCCCGAAGACGGCCGGAAGGCCGGGAATGATGAACAGGAAGATCATCATGATCCCGTGCAGCGTGAAGAGGGTGTTGTACGTCTGCGGCTCGATGATGGTCTGGCCCGGCGAGAGCATTTCAAGACGCATCAGGAACCCGAACAAGACGGCGATGCTGAAGAACACCATCATCGCCGCGAAATACATCAGGCCGATGCGCTTGTGATCGGTCGTCAGCAGCCACGACATGATGCCGCTGCGACCCTGTGCGGCCGTGTAGAAGTCGGGTTCGACGGCAGCTGCCACGCTAGACTGACTTGCCATACGTCACGTTCCCTTCAGGTAACTTGCGCCGCGGACGGATAACGAACACATAGAACAGAACGCCAACGATGAGAACGGTCACGATCCCGCCGATTCGCGTGATGTTCAACGCGTAGGTGCGGGCTTCCGGGTCGTACGCGTAGCAGAACTTCAGAATCTTTGCGATCGTCGGCCCAACCTTCCCCTCGCCCGCTTCGATCAGCGCCATTTTGACGTCAAACGGGAGGTACTGAATCCCGTTCATGTACCTGGTGATCTTCCCTTCCGGCGAGAGGATGATCAGCGCCCCTGCATGCACGAAATCGTTCCCGTCTTCCTTGAAGTAGAAGCCGGCCGAATCCGTGAGCGCAAGGATCGTGAGGCTGTCGGCCGTCGTGAACCGCCAGAAGGACGGGTCGACCGTTCGCTTCAGGGCCGAGAGATAACTCTCCTTCTTCCCCCGCGCCAGCTCGGGGCCCTCCCGTGGGTCGAAACTCAGCGTGAGGATCCTGTAGTCGATTCCGGGTTCCATGTCCATCTTGTCGACCACCCGGGACAGCTCGGTGAGGAGCGGCGAGCAAATGCCCGGGCACCGGTAGTACACGAACGTCAAGATCGTAGGCTTTCCGAGAAGGGAGCCTACCGTGACGCTGTTTCCGTCTTCGTCGTAGATCGTGAGATCCTTCGGGATCGTGTTCCCCAGCTTCTCCTGGATTCCGAGCTCAGGCCGAGCCTGCGACAACGCGGGGTCCTGTCCCAGGAGTCCCAGAACCAGAAGGCTGAGGATGCCAGAAGCGCAGCGGTGTGCCATTAGATTCCCTTCCCCGCTATCCCACGTGCGGCCAGATAGTCGTACGCGGACTTCCACTCGACCGGGCTGAGCGATGACACCCCGGGCCGGAACCCCATTGACATCGGGTCTCCGGTGACCGTCCTCATCAGATCGTCAGGGCTGCTGACGGGCCTGCTGAGTGACGCAAGGGCACGCACGGCCCGCTCAGGATCGCGGAGCGCGGTTCTCAGGATCTTCGCCCCCGGGTCGTCCGATGATGTAAGGGCCGCCGCCTCTGATGCTGCCGCTGACACGGCTGCCGAATGCTCTCCGACATAGAGACTTGCCGCCCGGCGGATCGGGATCTGACCCGGACGCACCGTCCCCTTGGAAAGCTGATATGTCGACTCGAGCGCAATCAGCTCCTCTTTTGTGTCCACGGGGGGACCGGCCATGAAGGACCTGACGACGTGCGCGAGCGCGACGCGGTCTGCCGGGGGCAGATAGTTGTAGGAGGCCATGCCATTTCGGACTATCCCCTCCTCCAGCGTACGGTAGATCTGCGAAATCTTCGGCCCGTTCGTCCATCCCGCCTGGCTGTGGAAATTCCGCGGCCTGGGATTCAGGGCGATGCCGGCAGGCCCGTCTCCCTGCCCGTTGTCCCCGTGGCAGGAAGAGCAGTTGGCACGAAACAACTCCCGGCCCTTTGCCAGCAGCGAATCGGTGGGGACGCTGACCGCCATGATATCGACCGGCGGAAGCACTGCGGGCGACTGCAGCGGGATGTCGGTGACGAACACGGACGAGTCGGTCATCATGACAGGGGCGACAGTGCTTGACCCGACGGCATTGAGCCGGTTGATGTAGTACACCCCAAGCGCCACCAGGGCGATCAGGATGTAGAGGTACGAATAGCCGAACAGCTTGCCGGGAGACCGGCGGAGTTCGTGAAAGTCTATCTCGTCTCGATACTTTGGAGTGTCGTCCATTTCAATGCTATTCTCTTAGTCGAAATCAGAGCCGGAAGTCCAATGCCCGTTGCAACTTCGGATCCCTCACCGGAACCAGATTCCAGCGCTTCATCTGCCAGCTGAGCGTGACGATGACAAGCCCGACTGCCAGCACCGGGAACAGGATTTCCATCCAACCCACCGTGACCTGCGGGGAGTATGTCGGCATGATCAGCCAGTAGAGGTCGAGCACATGCGCAGCCAGAATCCAGATGGCCATGAGCTTGAGCCGCTTCGGGTCCATTTTCGAGTCCTGGGTCAGCAGGGCGAAGTACGGGACTGCAAAATGGACGAGGATCAGAAGGACGGACACGTACTCCCATCCGTTCTGCCAGCGGGACATGAACCAGACCGTTTCCTCCGGGATATTCGCGTACCAGATCAGGAGAAACTGGCTGAATGCGATATAGGCCCAGAAGTTGACGAATACAAACATGAGCGCGCCGAGGCTGTAGAAATGATCGCGGCGTAGCGGAACCAGGAGCCCCTTCTCATGAAAGCTGACGGCGACGTACGTGACCGCCGCGACTGCCGCCAGCGTGGTTCCCGAAAAGTAGTAGACGCCGAAGATCGTCGAGAACCAGTGCGGCTCGAGCGACATCATCCAGTCGATGGCGAGGACCGTGATCGTGATTGCGAAGACCGGGATGAAGACAGCCGCCAGGCGGATGTTCCGGGTGGTGAACTTCGGGTCGCCGGAGCTGTCCTGGGCCCTCGAGTGACGCACGAACAGGTAGTAGAACAGGTTCCAGAGGACGAAGACCGCCACGAACCGGCCTATGAAGAACGGGACGTTGAGGTACGCCTCCTTCCCTTTCAGCAGTGTATCGGCGGCCACGGCCTCGGGATGCGTCCAGTGGAACAGATCGTGAAGGTTTGCCAGCAACGGGAGCGCAAGGAGCGGCAGCGCCGGCATGAGGCCGGCAAGGAATTCGACAACCCTTCGGATGGGGACAGACCAGACAGCGCCCGCGATATACTCGAGCGCGACAAGGAAGATCGAGCCCCCGGCGATGCTTGTCACGAAGAGGAAGAGAATGATGTTGTTGAATGCGGCCCGCTTCGCATCGACGAGGTACGCGCCTCCGACAACCAGGATGCCCAGGACCAGCAGAATCAGGCCTATCCTCGTTGCTCCGGCGGGGAGTTCCCTCCGCCACTGTTCGGGAATATTCACCGGGGCGCTCATCGCAGGTCGGCCTCCTGTGCGTTGTGCGCCCGCTGCAACACACGGATGTAGTGGATGATCGCCCACCGGTCATCGCGCGCGATCTGGGAGGCGTAGGACGGCATCACGTTCTGTCCCTCGGTGATCACATGATAGATGTTGCCGTCCGGCCATTGCCGCACCTTGTCCGAGTGCAATGTCGGAGGGTTGGGGAACTGACCCGCCAGCCTGCTGTCTCCCCTTCCGAAGTTCCCATGGCACGGACTGCAGAACGTCAAGAACTTCTGGTGTCCGCGTGTTACGACCGCGTCGGACGCCGGGAGCGGGTTCGCCAGGTACTTTCCCGCGCTGTCCGGCTGGCCGGCATACGCGTACGGAAGGAACCCGCGCGCCACAGTCCCGGGGACCGGCGTACGCATCCCGATGCCGTCGGCGAACAGGGCGCTCGGTTTCTGGGGCTTCAGCTTCGGCTGGTTCATCATCCAATCGAAGGGCGGAAGGTACAGCACGACGTTCAGCATCAGGTAGGTTGCCCCGGCCGCCACGAGGACGACACCCAGCAACAGGCCGATGAACCGCGGCTCGAAGAGCTTCGGGGAATGCCTGTGCTCTACCGGGTCGTAGTGCACGGCCGCAACGTCGGCGGAGCCCAGGGATCCGAGGAACTCGCGGACAGCCCGCTCGTCGAACTCCGGGTCAGACGCCTGTATGGCGAGGCCGAACCGGTCTGACGACACGCGCTTCATGTACGGCGTGTCCAGCAGCGGATGCGCCGTATTGGGGAACTTGAAATAGAGCACGATCATCGTGAGGACGGTCAGCACCGATGCCAGCAGCACGGTGATCTCGAAGGCCACGGGCACGAACGCCGGCCACGACCAGAACGGTTTCCCGCCAATGACCAGAGGGTAATCGACGAGCGTCACCCACGTCATGAATCCGACGGCGGACAGGGCCCCGAGCAATCCGAAGATCAGGGCAAACACCCCCAGCCTGGTGGGCCGGAGCCCCATCGCCGAATCCATCCCGTGGACGGGGTACGGCGTGTTCACGTCGAATCTGGTGTACCCGGCCTCCCGCGTCGCCTTCGCGGCATGCAGAATCGCGTCCGGCGTCTCGAACAGCGCCGTGATCGCGTACAGAGGACCCTGTTGTGTGGTCGTCATGATGTCAATGATGAGTCGGCTGGGCTCCCTCGACCACCGCCTTGACTTCGGAGATCGATACCACGGGGAGCACCCGGACAAAGAGAAGGATGAGTGTAAAGAACAGCCCAAAGCTGCCGAGCAGGATGCCCGCGTCGTACATCGTCGGAACGTAGTGCCCCCAGCTCGACGGGAGGAAATCGCGCGATGTCGAAGTCACGACGATCACAAAACGCTCGAACCACATCCCGACATTGACGAGGATGCCGATCGCGAACATCGCCGGGATCGACCTCCGGACCGAGCGGACCCAGAAGAGCTGCGGAAAGATGACGTTGCAGGACACCATGATCCAGTAGGCCCAGGCGTACGGGCCCAGGGCGCGATTGATGAACACGAACGATTCGAACTGGTTGCCGCTGTACCACGCGATGAAGAACTCCATCGCGTATGCATAGCCGACCATGCTTCCTGTCACGATCATCACCTTGTTCATCTTCTCGAGATGATCCAGGGTGATGATGTGCTTCAGCTTGAACGCCTGCCGCACGACGATCAGCACGTTCTGCACCATCGCGAAGCCCGAGAAGACGGCGCCGGCCACGAAGTAGGGCGGGAAGATCGTGGTGTGCCAGCCCGGGATCACCGAGACCGCGAAATCGAAGCTCACGATGGTATGAACGGACAGCACGAGCGGCGTCGCGAACCCGGCAAGGATGAGGTACGACCGTTCGTAGTGCTGCCAGTGACGGTTTGAGTGGCGCCATCCCAGGCTGAAGACCGAGTACGCGATCTTCTTCCAGGGATGCGTCGTGCGGTCGCGCAACGTCGCGAAATCCGGGATGAGCCCGACGTACCAGAAGACGAACGAGACCGTGAAGTAGGTCGACACGGCGAATACGTCCCAGAGGAGCGGAGACGTGAAGTTCACCCAGAGCGAGTGCTGGTTGGGGTACGGCATCAGATACAGGGGCAACCACTGGCGTCCCGTATGCAACAGCGGGAACAGCCCCGCGCACATGACCGCGAAGATCGTCATTGCTTCCGCGAACCGTGCGATGCCGGTTCTCCACCGCTGCCTCAAGAGGAACAGGATCGCCGAGATGAGCGTGCCCGCGTGACCGATGCCGACCCAGAACACGAAGTTCACGATGTCGAAGCCCCAGGCGACAGGCTGGTTCACGCCCCAGAGCCCGAGCCCCTCGTACAGGGTCATGGCGATACAGAAGGCTCCGACGCCGAGCATGGTGCCAGTGATCGCGAGGCCGATCCACCACGTGCGGGACGGGAAGCTGTCGATCGGTGCTGCGATGACCGCATCGATCGATGCCGCCGTGGGGCGGCCCTCGACGACCGGCATCTCGCGTGTGTACTCCACAGTCGCCGTACTCACGAGTGGCTCTCCGGATGGGTATTGCGCAGTCGCGCGATGTAGGTCACGTTCGGCCGCGCGTTGACCCAGTCGATCACGTGGTATCCAAGCAGATGGGATCGGTGCTGCGACACCGCCGACCCGGGATCGTTCATGTCTCCGAACACGATGGCCTGTGCCGGGCATGCCTGCTGGCAGGCGGTGGTGACGTCGGTTCCCGCGATGGTCCTCCCCTGCTCGGCGGCGCGCTGCCGGGCCTCCATGATCCGCTGCACGCAGAACGTGCACTTCTCCATGACGCCCCGGGAACGAACGGTCACGTCCGGATTGTGCAGGAGGGCGACCGACTCCTGCTCGTAGTAGCCGTCTGCCAGGTGGTCGCGCCAGTTGAAGAAGTTGAACCTGCGGACCTTGTACGGGCAGTTGTTCGAGCAGTACTTTGTCCCCACGCACCGGTTGTAGGTCATCTGGTTCAGACCGTCCGGGCTGTGCGTGGTGGCCACGACCGGGCAGACGTTCTCGCACGGAGCGTTGTCGCAGTGCTGGCACAGCATCGGCTGGTGGCTGAGCTCCGGATCCTCCGCGGACCCCGCGTAGTAGCGGTCAATCCGGATCCACTGCATCTCCCGCCCCTTCCCGACCTGCTCTTTGCCCACGACCGGAATGTTGTTCTCGACGTCGCATGCGGCGACACAGGCGTTGCATCCGACGCACTTGTTCAGGTCGATCGACATCGCCCACTTGAGGCCGTTATAGGCGACCTCCTTGCTGATGCTGAACAGTTCGTGCGTGTCGCGATGGATGAATTCGGGATCGTCGCGATATTGCTGCAGGGTCCCTTCGCGGATGATCTTCCGCTTCTTGTGCGCCTCCGCCACGAGCGAATCGTCGAGCGCGTGGTGCTCCTGCGTGGAGACCAGCTCGGTCCGCCCTTCCGCCCGGGTCAGTGTCGCGCCGGCCAGGTGCAGCGCCCCTTCGAGGGTCGTGCCTGACAGCAGGCTTCCCACTGCAACCCCGACGCCGTTTCCTATCGGGCCGGCGTTCCAGCGGCCGTACCCCAGCGCGATCGAGAGATGGTTGTCGGCCTGTCCGGGCTGGACAAACACCGGGACCCTCGTCTTCCCGTACGGAAGTGCAATCTCGACGTGGTCGCCTGACTCCACAGCGAGGGCCGATGCCGACGCGGGCGAGATCGACGCGTAGTTGTCCCACACGATCTTCGTGATGGGATCGGGGACCTCAAGGAGCCAGCCGTTGTTCGCGAATCGTCCGTCCCCGATGTAGTAGCTCTTCTGCAGGCTGACCGTGAAGCCCTTTTCGGGCGGCAGCGTGGCGAGGCTCGCTGCGGACTCCGGCTTGAACCCCCGGGGTGCGGTAGCGGTTGCGGGAAGAACGAGGATGCCGTCATGCAGAAGCGATGGCCAGAATCTGGAGAACGCGACGGTCGATCCGGACTGACCATGGGCCGCTTCCCACCGCTTCTTCAGGTAGTCCGCGTAGATCGACTCCACGTATGCGGCGTCGGGCGCAGTCCACTGGAGGAGTACCGCCTCCTTCTGTCGGGTGTCGTACAGCGGAGCGATCACCGGCTGCTGAAACGAGTGGACTCCCGGCTGAGGGTTGAAGTCGCCCCAGCTCTCGAGCTGGTTGTTGATGGGCAGGATGTACGTGCACAGCTGACCGGTCTCGTCTTCCGATTCTGCCAGGCTGACCGCCATGGGAACGCTTTTCAGGGCGTCGGCGTACCCCAGCAATGCGGGGAGATGATAGACGGGGTTTGCGTCGACGTGGACGACGAGCCCTACCGTGCCGTCCTTCATCCGGGCGACGAGGGTCTTCCACTCCTCTTTCGTCGACACGGGGGGCTGTGCCCTTGCGGCGGACCAATCGTACAGCGCCGCGGGGCCGAGCAGGTCGTTGAGGTAATTCACTGCTACGTGGACGTCTTCCGGCAGCGCCGATCCGGCATGGACCAGGGCGCGCCCGCGGGAGGCGACCAGATCGTCGACGAGATGGTCGATCACCCGGGAGTCCAGACCGTGCTTCGAGGCGAAATCCTTGAGAGAGCGTCCTCGCAGGGCTGTCGCAAGCGCAGCGTCGGGCTCCACCGTGCCTCGCCCGATCGACAGCTCATGGATCAGGGACAGGACAAACTCCAGCTGGGCGTCGGGTCGGAGGCGGAGACGGTAGTCTGCGTTCGAACCGGTGAGGCTTACGCCTCCCTCGACGCAGTAGACGCGGTTGAAGGCTGCGTTGGCCATAACGTCTCTGCGCGACGCGAACTGCCGGACCTGCTCGATCGTCCACCCTTCCGTCCCGAGGAAATCGGACTCCAGCGCGAGGATGACGTCCGCTTTGTCCCAGAGAATGGTTGGCCGGGGCCCCTGGCCGTAACACCGGGTCCAGGCGCGGTCGCGCGGACCGTCGTGGAACAGCTCGTAGGAATAGACGCGGACCGTCGGGTACTTCTGCTGGAAGTCCTCGACGACGGCGCGGGTCGTCGGGGAGCACAGGGCGCGCGTGACGAGCGCTATCTCGCGTGATGCCTCGACGCAGCTCGCCAGCTGCCCGGTGATTGCGGCGTCAGCGTCGTCCCACGCGGTGTCGCCGATCTTCCCTGACCGCGGGCCGAACATCGGGCGGCGCAGCCGCTGGGGGTCGTACAGGTTGAGGATGGATGCCTGCCCGCTTGCGCATATCTTCCCCTGGCTGATGGGATGGTCCGGATTCCCGTCGATTTTGATCGGGCGGCCCTCGCGGGTCTTCACGAGGATGCCGCACTGCTGCGAGCACCCCGTACACGTCGAGGCGTAGAGATTCGCGACCCCGGGAACGATCTCTTCGGGCTTTCTTGTATACGGGACGATCTCCCCCTTGTCGCGGTAGTTCGTGCAGCCGGCCGCCGCAAAGGCGGCGGAAGCGCTGAGCAGCGCAAGGAAGCGCTTGCGCGACATCGTCGGAAGCTGGTCCAGGTCGAACGAGTCCGTCACTCCCGCCATGAACTCGTGCGCCTTCTGGTCGCGGACGGTGTCCCCGTCATACAGCTCGCGAAGGCTTCTCCAGTAGCCCGGTTCGTCGGTCCGCTGCACGTTGTCTGCGTCAGCCATGTGTCGTGCTCTGTTCTGGTGTGCGAGGGACGGCATCGGGGTGTACCCTGACCTGGAGTCCGCTGGTCGAGCGGGCCTCGGAAGCCCGGGACGAAGACCTTCCCCAGGTGGTTCCGACGGCGGCCGCCAGGGCGCCGGCCCCGGCGAGGAGCCGTGCGAAGAATGAGCGGCGTCCGGAAGTCGTGTGATCGTGCGTGGTCATCTGATCCCTGCTCTCAGCGGTGACATGTACTGCAATGCTCGGGTCCCTTTTTGATGCCCGGGACGTCAGCCAGAAGTTCCGGAGCGCTCCGGTGGCACCGGAGGCATGCGGACATCGTGAACTCCGACACCTGGGACACGACCTCCATCGACGCCACGTTGCCGTGGCATCTGGCGCAGTCGATCCCCCGGTTCACGTGGGCGCTGTGGTTGAAGTAGGCGTAGTCGGGCACCTTATGGATCCGTTTCCACGGAAGGGCCACGCCCTCTTCATAATACCTGGTCAGCTTGATGATCTCGGGCCGGTTCTTGCGCGCCACCGTGTGGCAGTTCATGCACGTCGCGACCGGCGGTACGGTCGCGTTCGACGAAACCGTCACCCCCGTATGGCAGTACTTGCAGTCGATCTGCATTGTGCCGGCGTGGAGCCTGTGGGAGAACGCCACGGGCTGGATCGGCGCGTAGCCGATCCCGTCCCGTTCCGCCCGGGAGAGAAAATACGTGACGACGATGGATGCGACTGCGACGAAGGCAACGAGCGGCAGTCGGATCTTGAGGATATACTCGAGACCGGATTTCGTAATCATGAGCCGGGAATGTTCACTCTGCGGAAAAGTTCACATGAGCCGGCGGCGTGTGCCGGAGGTTCGTGGGGGTAGTGCCTGGCTGCAAGAACGAGTTTGTGGAGGTCACAAACGCTGATGCCACAGGGTGTTAGGAGCGACGTTGTAACCGAACCTACAAAAGAATGTAGAGGAAAGCAACGGTTTTTTTGGGAGGCGCTCGTTGCATCTCCTCCGTCATTCTCCTATATTGCTCCGCCATCACGTCATCCTCTCGTCCGAGCCGAATGGAATCCATCGCTTACCGTCTTCTGCCGCCGGCCGCCGGCGGTTTCTCTGACCTTTTCCTGGACTACATCGACGCGTTCCAGCGCGTCCGACCCATGTTCGCCAGGGGGTACAGGGAAATCGATGAGTTCGCGGAAGTGATCCGGCTCCGGGGTTCCGACGCAGCGGACCGGTCCGCCCTGCTGGAGGTTCTCCGGGAGCAGAACACTGCTTTCGGTTCTCCGGCGCGGACTTTCGAGCATATCGCACTTCTCGCGAAACCCACGACATTTGCGGTCGTCACCGGGCAACAGGTCGGTCTCTTCGGAGGCCCGATGTACACGGTCCTGAAGACGGTCACGGCCGTCAAGCTCGCCCTGCAGCTGAAGGCGCAATTCCCCGAATACGATTTTGTTCCTGTGTTCTGGCTTGAAGGGGAAGATCACGACTTCGCCGAAGTCAATACCACGGCCGTTCTCGACGCCGATCAACGCGTGGCCAGGGTCGAGTACCTGCCAGGCGGGAGCCTTCCGGAGCGCAACCCGGGCCCGGTGGGAGAGCTTGTGTTCGACTCGTCGCTCTCGACGGCGTTCGGCCGCCTCGAAGCAGACCTGGTCCCCTCGGAATTCAAGGAGTCCCTTCTTGCCACCCTGCGAGGATGCTACCGGGAGGGACAGACATTCCTGAAGGCTTTCGCCGCCTGGATGAACATCCTGTTCGAGGACCACGGTCTCGTCTTCCTGTCCCCGAACGATCCGCGCCTCAAGCGGCAGCTCTCCCCTCTCTTCACGAAAGAGATCGAGGAGTTTCCCGCCACATCGCAGCTCGTCATTTCCCGCAGCGCCGAACTCGAGCAGCTCTACCACGCGCAGGTCAAGCCGAAATCGCTGAATCTCTTCCTGTTCCACAAGGGCGGCCGCTATTTGATCGAGCCGCGCGAAACGGACTTCTCTCTGCGAGGGACCAGACATTTCCTGAGCAGGGACGAGCTCCTGCACATCGCGCGCGAGACGCCGGAGCAGCTCAGCCCCAACGTGGTGCTTCGGCCGATCACGCAGGATCTCCTGCTCCCCACGGTCGCCTATGTCGCGGGTCCGTCTGAAGTTGCGTACCACGCCCAGCTTGCCCCCGTCTACCAGCATTTCGGCGTCGTCGCACCCGTGGTCTACCCGCGCGCCAGCGCGTCGTTTGTGGAGGACAGGCTGCGAAGAGCCATGGAGAAGTATGACCTCCAGCTCGCGGACTTCTTCGACGATCATGCGCGCCTGATCGCGCGCGTCGTGGGGCAGATCTCAGAAGTGAACGTGGATTCGATGTTCGGCCTGGCCGCGCAGCGGATGCAGGAAGCGCTCAACGAGCTGCGCTTCGGGATCAGGGAAGTCGACCCGACGCTGCTTGCCGTGCTGGAAACCGTCAGGTCGAAGACGGAAGGGAACCTGTCGGGCCTCAAGGACAAGGCGCACGCCGCACAGGCAAAGCGCAACGAAGTGGCTGTCCGCCAGCTCGAACGCGCGGTGAACGGCCTGCTTCCCGATGGCAGCCTTCAGGAACGCACGCTTTCGATCGTGACCTTCATGAACAAGTACGGACCCGAACTGGTCCGCTGGCTGATGTCTGAGCTCGACATTGCGTCATTCGAGCATCAGATCCTGACTGTATGATCCGTCCGGCCTCAGGCCTCATCGCTCTCCCCCTTCTGATGATCGCCGTGACCGCGCCGAGCGCGGGGCAACCCCGCTCCCGGCCGGCCATGCTTCCGGTGGATTCGCTCGCGTGGATCTCCGGCCACTGGCTGGCGACCGACGACTTCGCAACCCATGAGGGTGTCTGGATGGAGCCCTCCGCCGGGGTGATGACCGGACTGTTCAGGGTGATGGAGGGTGGCAGGGTCGTCCGGTACGAACTGCTCCTCATCGAACAGAGCGACGCCGGACCGGTGCTGTCGCGGCGAACCTACGGGCCTTCGCTCTCATCCGGAGAGGACGCGGAGCAGTGGACGCGCCTGCGTCTGCGGGAAGTGTCCCGCACGCGTGCGAGGTTTTCTCCGTCCGCACAGACCACCCCGGTCGTCGTGATCATCGAGCGAACGGCTGAGGACTGCCTCGTCGTGACCGTCGAGCGCGTCCGCAACGGACAGCCTTCAGCAGAGTCGATCGAGTACGCCCGAGCGCGTCCGTAACTCCCAGAAACGCCGAATCCCGCCGGGGGCGGGATTCGGAGCGACCGCGTGTATGAAACGGGTCAGTGTGAACGGCCTCGCGGAGGCCCGCTGCGCCGGTCACCCGAGTGACCGTGGTGCTCGCGCCGCGGCGGACGGTCCCGCTTCTCTTCGGCCATGGCCGCTTCCTGCTCTGACTCCGGCAGGAGCAGGATCTTCCTGCTGAGCTTATACCGCCCCATGTCGTCCTGGTCGACGATCTTCACGTCGAACACGTCGCCCACCTTCACGACATCGCTCGGCTTTTCGACGCGTTTCACGTCCAGCTGCGAGACGTGGACGAGCCCCTCCTTGCCGGGCAGGAACTCCACGAATGCGCCGAAGTCCGTGACCTTCTTCACGGTCGACGAGTAGACCTTCCCGATCTCGGGGACTTCGGTGATCCGCATGATCGCCTTGATGGCCTTGTCGGCGGACTCCTTGGACGTGGCGGCGACCACGATCGATCCGTCGTCCTCGATGTTCACCTCCGCGCCGCTGTCCTTCACGATCTGGCGGATGTTCTTGCCGCCCGGCCCGATGACCGCACCGATCATGTCGACAGGGATCTTGAGGGTAGTGAGCCGCGGCGCGAACGGAGAGAGGTCCGCCCGCGGGCGGTCGATGACCTCATCCATCTTGTCGAGGATGTGCATCCTCCCTTCCCGCGCCTGCTCCAGCGCGCGGCCCATGATCTCCAGAGCAATGCCGCGGATCTTGATGTCCATCTGGAACCCGGTGATGCCCTTGCGGGTTCCGGCCACCTTGAAGTCCATATCGCCAAGGTGGTCTTCGTTCCCCAGGATATCGCTCAGGATTGCGACGCGATCGCCCTCCTTCACAAGGCCCATGGCGATCCCGGCCACGGAGCGCTTGAGCGGCGCGCCGCCGTCGAGGAGCGCCAGCGTTGCCGCGCACACGGTGGCCATCGACGAGGAGCCGTTGGATTCGAGGATATCGGACACAATCCGGACGGTATAGGGAAACTCCGACTCGGGAGCCATCATGTCCCTGATCGAGCGCTCAGCGAGCGCCCCGTGCCCGATCTCGCGGCGCCCGGTGGAACCCAGCCGTCCGACTTCACCAACCGAGAACGGGGGGAAGTTGTAGTGCAGCATGAAGCGCTTGGTCGATTCCGGCAGGAGCCCGTCGATGATCTGCTCGTCGAGCTTCGTCCCGAGCGTCACGGTCGTAAGGCTCTGCGTTTCGCCGCGCTGGAAGAGCGCTGAGCCGTGGGTCCGTGGCAGGAGACCGACTTCGATCGAGATGGGGCGGATGTCCCTCAGCCCGCGGCCATCGAGTCGTCGGCCCTGGCCAAGGATCATTTCGCGCATCTCGTGGTACTCCATGTCGTGGAGCATTGCACGCACGGTCTTTTCGTGATCCGGGAACCGGTCGGCAAGCGCCGCGACGGTTTCTTCGACGATGGCAGAGGTCCGGGCTGCGCGCTCTTCCTTCAGGAGGGGCGTGAGCGTGAGCTCGTGGATCCTGCCCGCGGCGAGTTCCTTCACGGCACGCTCCAGCTCCCCGATTTCGGGTTGCGTGGACGGCGTGCGCTTCGGGAGACCCACCTCCTTCGCGAGGTCGACCTGCAGCCGGCACATTTCCTTGATGAAGCGGTGTGCGAACGCGAGGGCGTCGAGCATATCCTGCTCGCTGATCTCGGCGGCCTGACCCTCGACCATCACGATCGAATCGTCCGTGCCGGCCACGGTGACGTCCAGGTCGCTGCTCTGCAGCTGGGTGTACGTCGGGTTGATGACCAACTCTCCGTTCACGCGTCCGACGCGGACCTGAGCGATCGGCCCGTCGAACGGGATATCGGAGATCATGAGCGCAGCCGAAGCGGCAACTGCTCCCAGCACGTCGCCGTCGTGTTCCTGGTCGGAGGAGTAGACGGTGACGATGACCTGCGTCTCGTTCCTGAACCATTCAGGGAAGAGCGGCCGGATGGGACGGTCGATGATGCGGGAGGACAGCACCTCCTTTTCGGAGGGCCGGCCTTCACGCTTGAAGAACCCGCCCGGGATCTTTCCGGCCGAAGAGGCCTTCTCGCGGTACTCGACCTGGAGCGGAAAGTAATCCAGGTTCTCCCTTGGCTCGGGCGCGGCGACGACCGCCGCGAGCACCATGGTATCTCCGAACCGGGCCATCACGGCCCCGTCCGCCTGCTTTGCGAACCTTCCCGTTTCGAGCGAGAAGATCTTTCCGCCGAGATCTATTTCTCTGGCAACCTTCATGTGTTGTCTCGTCCTTACTTTCTGATTTGAAGATCGGCGATGATCTTCCTGTAGCGCTCGATGTCCTTCGCCTGAAGATAATCGAGGAGCCTGCGACGTTTTCCCACCATTTTGAGGAGGCCGACTCGTGAGTGGTGGTCTTTGGAATGGTGCTCGAAATGCGGAGCCAGGTCATTGATGCGCGCCGTCAGAAGTGCGATCTGCACTTCGGGCGCGCCCGTGTCCGTCTGCGTTTTGCCGTACTTCTTGATGATCTCGGCTTTTGAATCCTTCGTGATTGCCATGCTTATGCTCCCTTCTGTTTCATACGTTTCCTTTCGTCGTTGGCCGTCCGGCCCGCCCGAGCAGAGCGCGAGCCCGCCGTTCGTCATCGCCCAATTGTGCTACAAGCTCGTCGAGCCCCTTGAACTTCCGTTCATCCCTCAGGCGCCCGATGAACCCCATGCGCACCGTCGAGCCGTACAAATCGGCCGCGGTGTCGAAGATGTGAACCTCGATCGTCTCTCTCGTCCCGTCCGTGACGGTGGGCCGGACGCCGATGTTCGCAATGCCGCCTCCCCGGACGGCGCCAACCAGTACTTCGACCGCATACACTCCGCGCGCCGGGACGATCTTGCCCGCTCTGCGGACATCCAGGTTCGCCGTGGGATACCCCATGGTCTTCCCCCGCCCATCCCCCGGCACCACAGTCCCGGAGAGTCTGTACGGGTATCCAAGCATCGCACCGGCTTTCTCTACGGCACCGGCGGCGAGTGCGCGCCTGATCCGCGTGCTGCTGATAACTTCCCCGTCCACTGCGAGGGGCGGGACCACCGACACCTGGAACCCGTGCTCGCGCCCGAGCCTCTGCAACTCGTCCTGGCCGGCCTGCCGGTCGCGGCCGAACATGTGGTCGTGTCCGACGATCACTTCCAGGAGCCCGACGCCGCGAATCAGGTACGTCGAGTAGAACTCCCCCGCCGTGAGCTTCGAGAACTCCTTCGTGAAGGGAATCACGACCGTCAGGTCGACTCCCAGCTCGCCGAGACGCTCGCACCGCTCTTCCAGCATCGTCAGGAGCTCGACAGGGCCCTGCGCGGAGCGCACCACCTCTTTCGGGTGCGGATCGAACGTGACCACCACGCTCCGGCCGGATAGCTCGCGGGCGCGCGTGACGATCCGCTCGATGATCTCCTGATGAGCGAGGTGGACACCGTCGAAGGTTCCCACCGTCACAACGGAATTCCGGTCAAAGACCGCCGGCTCGAGCGATCGCACAATTCTCATCGGGCGGTTGCCGCTGCCGTCAGGTTGACCAGGTCCTGCATCGTCAGCGCATCTTCGACCCTGAATGGGCCGATGGCCGTGCGCCGAAGGCCGCTCAGATACGCGCCGCATCCGAGCCGGGCCCCGATGTCGTGGGCAAGCGTCCGGATGTACGTTCCCTTCGAACAGGTCACGGTGACAGCCACCTCCGGCAGCGAGATCCGGTCCACCGTGATGGCGTTGATCTCAATGTCCCGGGGAGGGCGCGTCACGGTCTGCCCTTTCCTGGCGTACCGGTAGAGCCTTCGACCGCCGACCTTCACGGCCGACCACATCGGCGGAAGCTGCAGCTGTCTGCCGACAAACGAGCCGACCGCGCCCCGGACGGCCTCGTCCGACAGGCCCGAGACATCGCGCCGGTCCACGACCGGCGTCGCCGCATCGTAGCTTTCGGTCGTTCCCCCCAGTGTAATCAACGCCGTATACGTCTTGTCCAGCCCGGTAAAACGCGACAGCTCCTTCGTCTTGCGCCCCGTGCACACGATGAGCAACCCCGTCGCGAGCGGATCCAGCGTTCCGGCATGTCCCACACGCCGGATTCCGGTCAGAGACCTGATCTTGTTCACCGCGTCGAACGAGGTCCAGCCGAGGGGTTTGTCCACGAGAAGCACCGCATCCTCGCAGGGCCCCCCCTCCTCATTCCGGAGTCCGGTCGTCCGGACGGTCATCATGGATCTTCTTGATGATGGCGTTGATTCTGTCGACGCGATCGAGCGTATCGTCGAGGTGCAGGTGAAGCTCGGGCATGAACCTGAGACGGAGCCTGCCTCCGAGGATGCCCCGGATATGAGGCAGCTCTGATGTCAGGAATTCCATGGTTCGCTCGCGGACCTCGGCGTTCCCGAAGATGCTGACAAAGATCTGGGCGACGCGAAGGTCCGGCGACAGCCGCACCTCCGTGACCGTCGTGAAGCCTGGCAGCAAACCCGCATATTCTTTGACAAGGACGGCACCGAGCTCCTCTTTCAGGAGCGAGGCGACGCGCTGAGGCCTGTTGGACATATCAGAGCTTCCGCTTGGCCTCCGTGATTCGGAACGCCTCGATCACGTCGCCGACCTTGAGATCGTTATAGTTCTCGAGGCCGATACCGCACTCGAAGCCGGTCTCGACTTCGCGGACGTCGTCCTTGAACCTGCGCAGCGAACTGATGCCGCCCTCGAAGACCTTGATGCCGTCGCGGATGAGGCGCACACGGTTGTTGCGGGCGATCGTCCCGTCCTGCACGAAGCATCCGCCGATGTTTCCGATGCGAGGGACCTTGAACACCTCGCGCACCTCCACCGTTGCGGTGACCTCCTCCTTGCGCTCGGGAGCGAGCATGCCTTCCAGCGCATTGCGGATGTCGTCGATCGCATCGTAGATGATCGAATACGTCCGGATGTCCACCTTTTCCTTCTCCGCAAGCCTGCGGGCATTCAGGTTCGGATGGACCCGGAATCCGATGATCACCGCGCCCGAGGCGGCCGCCAGCATGATGTCCGACTCGGAAATCATTCCGACGCCGCGGTGAATCACGCCGATCTTCACTTCCTTGTGCTCGATCTTCATGAGCGAGTCGGAGAGCGCTTCCACGGATCCGTCGACGTCGCCCTTCACGATCACGGCCAGTTCCTTCACCTGCCCCTGCTTGATCTGGGCCGAGATGTCGTCCAGCGTGGTGAGGCGGATCTGGCGGAAGTCCTGCTCCCGCTTCAGCTGCTGACGGCGGAGGCTGACGTCGCGCGCATCCCGCTCGGAGGGGACCACCTGGAGGCGGTCGCCCGCCTGGGGGTTCCCATCGAGGCCGGCCAGCTGCACAGGCGTTGACGGCCCGGCGGCCTCGACCCGGTTGCCGCGCTCGTCGAACATCGCGCGGACGCGACCGCTGTAAATCCCTGCGATGAACGGATCCCCCACGCGAAGCGTCCCCTTTTGCACAAGGACGGTCGCGATGATGCCGCGGCCCTTGTCGAGGAATGCTTCGAGGATCGTCCCCGTCGCCAGGCGGTCGGGGTTGGCTTTGAGGTCCAGGACATCCGCTTCGAGCGCGATCTTCTCGAGGAGCACATCCACGTTCTTGCCGGTCTTCGCCGACAGCTCGACGCTCTGGTATTTGCCGCCCCACTCCTCCACCAGGAGGTTCTTTTCGGCCAGCTGCTGCCGGATCCGGTCAGGGGTGGCGTCGACCTTGTCGATCTTGTTCATGGCAATGATGATCGGCACGCCGGCCGCCTGAGCATGACTGATCGCTTCGAGGGTTTGCGGCATAACGCTGTCGTCGGCCGCGACGACGAGCACGACGATATCCGTCACCTGGGCGCCGCGTGCGCGCATGGCCGTGAAGGCCTCGTGGCCCGGCGTGTCCAGGAAGGTGATCATCGATCCGCTGGGCGACTTGACTTCATACGCGCCGATGTGCTGCGTGATGCCGCCTGCTTCACCGGCCACCACGTTGGAGCGGCGGATGTAGTCGAGGAGCGAAGTCTTCCCATGGTCGACGTGCCCCATGATCGTGACGATCGGCGGGCGGCGCATGAGAGTCTCAGGGAGATCGTCGTGCTCCTCGAGCGCCTCGTCCTCCGTCACTTCGGTATAGAACTGGATTTCGAATCCAAACTCGTCAGCGACGAGCGTAATAGTGTCCTTGTCCAGACGCTGGTTGATGGACACCATGATGCCGAGTTCCATACACTTCTTGATAACGTCTGCGACGTTCACCCGCATCAGGTTCGCGAGGTCGCTGACCGACACGAATTCGGTCACACGGAGCTTGCCTGACTCGCGCTGCGCCTCTTCCTGCAGGCGCTGCTCGGCCTCTTCGCGCTCGCGACGTTTCCGCTTCCTGGACACGGCACGCCCGCCGGCGGGGGCTTCGTCCATCGCGGCAAACGTGCGCCGGATGGCGTCCTGGACTTCGGCCTGATCGACCTCCTTGTGCCGCAGTTTCTTCTTCTTCTTTTTCTTCCGCTCCGGCTCCTCGGCCTCTACGGGCTTGGCAACCGGCACTTCCTCCCGGACCTTCTTCTTCTTTTTCTTCGCGAGCGTGTCGTCAGTGGCTGCTGGTGCGGGTGCAGCCGGCGCCGCCTTGGCTCCCCTTCCGGGGGCCGGTTTCTTCGGCGCAAGCTCCATCTTCCCCTTGATCGTCAGACCAAGCCTGGTTTTCCTGCCTCGCTCCAGCGGGGAGAGGACTCCCGTTTCCGCGGGGAGCGGCGCAGGCGCCTGACCTTCGGGCGCTTCCGCGGTCGCTGCTTCAGCGGACGCGGGCTCTTCTGCGACCTCTTCCTCTTCGACTTCTTCTTCCTCTTCCGCTGCAGGCTGCGCTCCCGCGACGGGGGCGGCTTCGACCGCCGATGCGCCCGGGGCCTCCTCTTCGGCGACCGGCTCCTCAACGCGCGCCTCCACTTCATCCACGATCGCTATGGCGGGACCGGCTGCCGGCTGCGGGATCTCGAGGGCCGCTCCTTTCGCCGCTTCGGTTGGCTTCGCAGCTTCGACCTGCTCGTCGACCTTCCGCTCCACCTTCTTCCGCTCACGGATCTCCGCGATCTTGCGCTGGTGCTTCTCGGCGACGTCCTTCTCCCTCTTGAAGTGGATCAGGATGTCACGCATCATTTCGTCGTCGACGGAGGACATGTGGCTCTTCACCTCATGCCCCTTCTTCCGAAGGAACTCGATGAGCGTCTCGTGCGAGAGGTTGAGTTCGGTTGCGACTCTGTAAATCTTCTTGCGCTTTTCCAGTGTCTCTGTCATGCCATCCTATCGTCTCGTGATCGTCCCTGAGCCCGGATTCGCCCGGTCAGGGACACTCTCCTGCGCCTCAACTCTGCTTCGGTTCCTCCGGCTCGGCGGGCGCTTCCGCGGGCGGCTCGGCCGGACCGGTCTCTGCACTCGCTCCCGCATCCTCCACCTCCGCGGTGGGCGCATCGGCGGCTGCACCCGCTGCCGCATCCTCCACCTCCGCAGCAGACGCATCGCCGGCTGCACCCGCTGCCGCATCCTCCACCTCCGCAGCAGACGCATCGGCGGTTGCACCCGCTGCCGCCTCTGCCAGTGCCGCCTTGGCCGCAGCGGCGGACTGGTTCTGGGCGGCGATGGCGGCCTCCACGCGGGTCAGCGGAGCCACGGGAACCGCCGCCTCCTCGTCGTCCACTTCCGCCTCTTCCAGGTCTCGCTTCATCATTTCGCGCAGCTCGTGAATCTTCTCCTCGGTGAGCCCTTCGATTGCGAGCAACGTGTCCAGCTTGGCGTTGATCACGTCTTTCGCGGTCTCGAGGCCGGCATTGATCAGCTTCAGGTACAACTCCTCGCCGAGATCCGGCTTGAAGTCGATGAGTTCGATATCGTATTCGTCGTCTCCGCCCTCCTTGATCAGGTTCAGTTCGAAGCCGGTCAGCTTTGACGCGAGACGGATATTCTGGCCGTTCTTACCGATGGCCAGCGACACCTGGTCGGCGATTACGATCACGTTCGCAGCCTTTGCATCCCGGTCCACCTCGATGCCCCGGACCTTCGCCGGCGCCAGGGCCCGCTGGATGAACACCTCAGGCTGCTCGGAGAAGTTGATGACGTCGATGTTCTCGTTGTTCAGCTCCCGCACGATCGTGTGAATGCGGACACCCTTCATGCCGACGCAGGCGCCGACCGCGTCGATCCGGTCGTCGTGCGATTCCACGGCGACCTTGGCGCGCTCGCCCGGCTCCCGGGCAATGCGCTTGATCTCGATGATGCCGTCGTAAATCTCGGGGATCTCGAGCTCGAACAACTTGGCGAGAAACTGGGGATCGGCACGCGAGACGATCACGGCGGGGTTCCCCGCGTTCTTCCGGACCTCCTTCACCACCGCGCGGATCGTGTCCCCCTTCTTGTACCGCTCTTTGAAAATCTGCTCGCTCTTCGGGAGGATCAGCTCGTTCCTGTTGTGGTTGATCAGAATCTCGTTGCGGCGGATCTGGTAGATCTCGCCGACAACGATCTCTCCGACCGTGTTGCTGTACTCATTGTACATGATCTCCCGCTCGATCTCCTTGATGCGCTGGTTCAGGTTCTGCTTCGCACTGACGACCAGCCGCCGGCCAAACGTTTCCAGCGGGATGACTTCCACGAACTCCTCGCCGACACCCAGGTCTTCCCCCGAAAGCTCACGGGCGGTGGCAACATCGATCTGCGTGGTCGGGTTCTCCACCTCGGCCACGACCGCCCGCTCAAGAAAGATCTCGATGTCCCCCTTGTCCATGTTCACGATGACATCGAATTTCGCATCCTGCCCGTACCGCTTCCGGACCATCATGGAAAAGACATCCTCCACGACGCCCGCGAGGATGTCCTTGTCGATCCCCTTCTCCCGGACCATCTGCGAAAACGATTCAACAATCTCTGCGTTCATACCTTTCTCCTCAAACAAACATACCGTTCTTCGGGCAACCGCTCACCAGGGCGGGAGCACCAGGGCCTCACGGACGTCCGTGAAGGCCACCTGCACAGGCTCCTTGCCGGGGCCCGGAGTCACTGTCACTCCCAGGGCGTCGGCCGCGGTCAGCACTCCCACCAGTTTCAGGATGCCGTCCGGCCTTCGCACGGTTACCTGGACCCTGCGCCCCACGTGCTTCGGGTACTGCCATGCATGCTGGAGCGGCCTGTCGATGCCCGGCGACGAAACTTCCAGCCGAAATGTGCCCGCAAGCATCCGCGCGTCGTCGATGGCCCCGGACAGGTCCCGGCTGATCTGCGTGCACTGCTCGATCGTCACGGGGCTCTCCGCGTCGATGAAAACTTCCAGAACCGGCTTCCTGTGATCGCCACGCAATACGACGTCAATAACGTGGGCACCGTGCCGCGACACGGCATTGGCGACTTCCTCGCGGAGCTTTTCGTCAACTTTCATGGGCGTCTGGCGGGGTTCGCTTGCCTCAAACAAAAATAGCCCGAAACGGGCTACTCTGTACAGCTGTATCAATATAGGCCTTGGTCCGCTCAAATGCAAGTCAGGAGCGGGCTTATTTCGGGGAGGCGTTTTTCGGGGGAAGAACCCTGTTGGCCGGCGGATGTCCCGACCGAGCCTATGTCCAGATGGAGCGGAACACCTCTCCGGCCCTCCGGACGTCGTCCATGGACACATCGAGGTGTGTAACCGCCCTCAATCCCATATAGTTACCGGCGGAGAAGAGTACTCCCTTCGCTTTCAAAGCGGCGAGGATTTCTTCCGGCTTCTTCCCGCTGCGGGCCACCGATAGAATGATGATGTTTGTCTGGACGGTCAATGGATCGATCTCGACCCCAGGGAGGCCGCCGAGGGCCCGGGCGAGCACAGCAGCCTTTTCGTGGTCCTCGTGGAGGCGCTCCCTGTTGTTGTCCAGCGCGTACAATCCCGCCGCGGCAATGATGCCGGCCTGACGCATCCCGCCCCCGAAGATCTTCCGGTAGTGGCGCGCTTCCTGGATGAATTCCTTTGTCCCCGCGATGACCGACCCGACCGGCGCGCCGAGCCCCTTCGAGAGGCAGACGGAGACCGAGTCGGCGTGCGCTGCGTATGCCGCGGGAGCGACGCCGGTGGCGGCGCAGGCGTTCCAGAGACGCGCGCCGTCGAGATGGACCTTCAGCCCCTCTCCCCGCGCGAAATCGCTCAGTGCGGCCAGCGACTCCAGCGGCGTGATGGTGCCCCCCGCCCTGTTGTGCGTGTTCTCGACGCACAGCAACCGGGTCCGGGGCATATAGTAGAGCTTCGGACGGATGGCCTGGCGAACCTCCTCGATGCCCAGGACGCCCCGAATCCCTTCGACCGGATGGATCTGCACCGATGAGAGGAACGCGGCGCCGGCAGTCTCATAGTTGAAGACGTGGGAGCCGCGTTCGGCGATCACCTCGTCGCCGGCCTGCGTGTGTACCTTGATGCAGATCTGATTTCCCATCGTCCCGCTCGGCACATAGAGCGCGGCTTCCTTCCCGAGGATTCCCGCGACGCGCTCCTGCAGCTCCCTGACGGTGGGATCCTCTCCGAACACGTCGTCTCCAACCTCAGCCCCGTGCATTGCTTCGCGCATGGCGGCCGAAGGACGCGTGACGGTATCGCTTCGCAGATCTATCATGGCATGCTCCAGAGTCGTGTGCGGCGCTTGCGCAGGGCCCGCTCGCCCGCGGCTGCGGCGACGAGCAGGCAGGAGATCCAGAGACAGGCCTCCCCCAGGACGTTCCCCGCGCGCGTGTACGTCGTTAACTCGCTGTCGCGGCCGATCGTCCTGCACAGGACCGCGCGCGAGAACAGTCTGGTGTCGTCGTACGTCCTGCCGTACGGATCGATGTAACAGGAAATCCCGCCCACGGCGCAGCGCGCGATCCAGCGCCTGTTCTCGACCGCGCGAAAGACAGCAATCCGGTGGTGCTGGAACGCGCCGGACATCTGCCCCCACCAGCTGTCGATCGTGATGATCGTCAGGAACTCGGCGCCGCGCCGGACGTACTCCGCGACGAAATCGGGGTAGGTGGACTCGTAGCAGATCTGCGTGCTGAACCGGCTGCCGCTCCGCTCCTCACGGAACACGACCGTGTCTTTGCCGATCGCCCACCCTCCCATGCCGACTTCCCAGCGCAGAAAGTCGAGGCCGGAGAAGAACTCCGAGTAAGGAATTCTCTCCGCGAGCGGCACCATCTTCATCTTCCCGTGCCACTGGGCCGGGCCGCCCAAGGGTTCAATCAGCGCCGCGGCGTTGAATGTATCATATCTCTGCCCCGTGCGACGGTCGCGCTTCGCGCTCCTCGGAGCGGCGCTGGAATCACGGTACACGGTGCGGTGCGGAAGCCCCGTCAGGACGGCGACTCCCATGGAGTCCACGGACTCCTGCAGGTCCCGCGTCGGGACATCGTCCGTGCTGAGCACGAAGTACGGAATCGCCGTCTCAGGCCACAGAACCAGATCGGCCCTGCATCCGGAATTCAGGAGCGAATCGGTCATCCTCAGGTATGTCCGGACCGTCCCGGGGCCGTCCACCGCCCACTTCTGCCATGGATCGAAATTCGGCTGGATCATGCCCACGGTGACAGGGCGCCGCAACGGAGCGGCTGGGGAGGCCTCCGGCGATGTCAGGACGAACCACCCGTGCAACGACGGAATCGCAACCAGCAGCAGAATGCCGATGAGTGCCAGGACGCCTCGCCGCGATCCGAGTGTCAGCCGGCCTCCGGCAACCGACGAATAGAGCACAAAGACCGACGCGTTCACCAGGACGATCCAGAACGTGAGTCCAAGGATCCCGGTGATGCTGATGAACTGCATTCCCGCAAGGTTGTACGACTGGCTGTGCGCAAGTGTCAGCCATGGAAACGACCATTCGGTCAGCGTGTGGCTGAATTCGTACCCCGTCCAGAGGAACGGCAAGCTGAGGAGAGCAGTCCAGGGACCTGCGTTGCGCTTGACGAAGAGGTATGCGCCCATCGGAAGGAAATAGAAGAGCGGGTGGATGAGCATCGTCATCCCGCCGGCGATCATCATGTACGGGTCCCGGCCGTGTTCGTAGCCGCCCGTCCAGTTCAGCGTAATCACATGGAACACCGCCATGGCGAGATACACCCATCGCAGGCCCGCCCATACTCGGTCGATGTCGGCGAGGACGATCAACAGCGGCACCAGCCCCACGAGGGCAAGCGCACCGGCGGTGCTCGGCGGGAAAGAGAATCCAAGCAGAAGCCCTGCGGCGACGGTCAGGGACAGTCTCACGACGAAGAGACGGCCGCCGCTATGCACGGGCGGCGTGCTCATGCGGGAATCTCATCTTTCGATCCCGACCGATGACGGGCGACGGACTCGACTGCACGCTCAGCCGCAAGGATCATGAGATACGCGACACCAGAGCCAAGGACCGCCCCCGAGACGACGTCAAGCGGGTAGTGGACGCCGACAAAAACACGGGAGAGAGCGACGAGGGCTGCCCACAGGATGAACGCCCACGTCCACCGGGGGTAGTAGTACGAGAGGACCGTCGCCGCCGCCGCGTTGTTCACCGCGTGCGACGACGTGAACGCGAATCCGGGGCCGCAATCGACGAGCATCCGGATATCGTTCATGATCCTCACCCCGTTCACCAGATGACAGGGCCGGGGCCGTCCGACGAGTTCCTTGATCACCTGGCTGTTGAGCTGATCCGACACAATGATCACAGGCACCAGCACCAGGGCGGCCATGCGCCCGCGCCGCCCCCCTTTCACGACGAGCACGAGCCAGACGAGCAGAAGCGCGACCCGGACCGCCGGGAACCGGTCGAAGTGAGTGATGACCGGCCAGAGCGAGTCGCCGATCGGTGTTGCGAGCGACGTGTTCAGAAGGTGGAACAACTGTCTGTCCCACTCCAGGATCACGTCGATCATGGATCCACCGGACGCCCGTTGCGCGTCGAGAAGTAGCGGATCACCAGGACGATGATGACCAGGACGACGATGCCGGTGACCACCTGGCTGTAGGTCGTCAGATAGAACCCGACCCGCTCCCAGTTGTTGCCAAGCACGAATCCGGCTGTCACCAGGATACCATTCCAGAGCAGCGAGCTGGCAAACGAGAGAGCGACTGTCGCGCCCAGCTTGAGGTCGGACATTCCCGCGAAGAAAGCGACCACTGCCCGGGTCCCGGCCAGGAAGCGGTTGGCGATAATCAGCCAGTACCCGTAGCGTTCGAACCACCCGTGCACCGTTCGCACGGCGCCTGGAGGGACAAATGGCAGCCGGCCCTCGGCGAGGATCCGGTGCCCGAACCACTTCCCGATGAAGTACATGACGACGAAGCCGAGGGTGCTCCCGATCGCCGCGACAAGCAGGACGTGAACGAATCCGACCGTTCCGAGGCCGACCAGGGAGCCGGCCGCCACCACGAGCACGTCTGAGGGGAACGGCGGCAGCAGGTTCTCAAGGAAGGCTATCGCAAGGACTGCGAGAAGAACCAGCGCGGGGTCGAGATGGATGAGGGATGAGATGAAGTCTTCCACGAAGATTCCTGTGCTACCGGCGAGGGTGACGGGGGGCGATCACGAATTCATCAGAAGGACAGCGGCATAGGCGGCAGCCCCTTCCCCGGTGCCGACGAACCCCATCCCCTCGCCCGTGGTGGCCTTCACTGAGACCTGCTCGGGCGTGATGTCCAGCGCGCGCGCGATGGTTCCCCGCATCCGTTCCACGTGCGGCGCGATCTTCGGAGCTTCGAGAAGCAGCGTGATGTCTGCATTGACGACGGCGAACCGGTGCTTCCGCAGGAGGTCCGCCACGTGCCCGAGAAGGATCAGACTCGAGATCCCTTTATACCGGGGGTCCGTATTGGGGAAATGGCGGCCGATGTCTCCCAGCGCCGCAGCCCCCAGCAGGGCGTCGGCCAGCGCGTGGAGAACTACGTCGGCATCGGAATGGCCGTCAAGCCCCTTTGGCGAAGGGATTTCCACGCCCCCGAGGATCAGCGGCCTTCCCTCGACCAGGCGATGCACGTCGTATCCGAAGCCGACGCGCGGAAGTGTGGACGGCACGCTAGCGGATGATGAATTGCCCTGACTCGTGGCTGGGCTCCTTCCACTGTATCATGAGATCCTGCACGTGGGCCGAACGCGGACCGACGCGGACATCGCCTATCAACGCCTCGACAAGCGAGCGGTCGCCCTCCGCTTCGATTTCGACCGCCCCATCGATCAGGTTTCTGGCGTACCCTGTGAGTCCGAGCGCGTTCGCGCGCCGGGCCACGAACCACCGGAATCCGACACCCTGGACCAACCCCCTGACGACCATGTGCGCGCGGGCAGTCATGGAATGCGAAAGTATACTCGCTCCCCTGGTGAAAATCAAGAATCACCGTGTTCGCCACCCCGACGCAGGAAGGGGATGGCGTCGGCGAACTCCGATACCAGCACGCCCGCGATGATCAGCGCCCCGCCGATCATGCCGGGCGCCCCGAGCGTCTCCCCGAGCAGGAAATAGGCGATCACGGTCGCGATGACCGGCTCGATGGAGAAGATCACCACCGCCCTTGTTGGCGTGGTCTCCTTCTGGAAGCGGGTCTGGACATACGTGGTCAGCACGGTCGCGAGCAGCGTCAGATAGACGAGCGAAGCGATCGCCTGCGTCGACGGGACCAGCCTTGGCGTCTCGAACAGTGCGGTGGCGACGAGGGCCATGACGCCGGTTGCCACCATCTGGATGATGACCAGCTGCTCGGTCGTCATCTCCTTGGAGATGACGTCCAGGTAGACGATGTACACGGCGAACAGGACCGAGCAGAGCATCGTCAGCGCGTCGCCGCTGTTGAACGACTCCCCGGCCGGGGAGGTCAGGAACCAGAGACCGAGCGTGACGATAGCGACGCCCACCACGTTCCCGAGTCGCGGAGGCCTCCGCTCGATCACCACCTGGAGCAACGGCACGAAAATGACCATCATGCCGGTGATGAACGCAGATTTGGAGGCCGTCGTGATGGTGAGGCCGATGTTCTGCGTTACGAACCCGAGGAAAAGAAACGCCGCGAGGATGCTCCCTTTCAGAATTGCCTGGCCCGGGATGGGAAACAGCCTGCGGCCAAGCAGGAGGAGCATGAGACCGCCGCCCAGCAGGAACCGGATGGCTATCAGGAGCAGGGGCGACACATCCCGCATGCCGATCTTCACGACGGCGAACGTGCCGCCCCAGATCAGTGTGGTTCCCAGCAGTGCCGCCTCGGCACGGGATCGGGTAGTCACGGGAGGTATGGGGTGATTGGTTGTCTACGCGGCTGCGCCGCTCGATTCACGGGCCGCCCGTCTGCGCTCATAGTCGGTGAAGAGCCCTCCCCACGGCGTGCCGGCCTTCCATTCCTCGAACACCCGCCGGTCCTTGGCCGGCCAGCGGTAGTAGTCGTGGTACGCCTCGGACCCGAAAATGAAGAGGTGCACCATCGGCGTTCTGAAGAAGAGCTTCTGCATCCCTTTCAGGGGTCCGAACCATGCGAGGTTTCCGAACAGGCTCACCCCGTTGTTTCCGACCGTGAAACCCCACGATTCGCGAGAGATGTCGTCGCCGACCAGCTCGATCTCGCGCACGTCCCCGACGCCGAGGCCGTCCTGGTGCGCAACGCGGATATACTCGAGCGAGAGCGGGTCGAAGCCCATCAGCTTTGCGGCGACGGCGTCGATTGCGACCTGGTCTGCGCTGGCCAGGATCACGTTCTTGACCTCCGGATACATCGTTCTGGGGCCGGGTCCGTTCCCGGCGGTGGTCCCGTCCATCATCGCGAAGACGCCTGCATGGATCTCTTTCTGAATCGCGAGGAGATCGACGAGCGTGCGGTGGATCCAGGAATGCGTGTAGTGCCGTTTGGTGTTCAGCAGCCCGCCGAAGGCGTTCTTCATCGCTCCCGTCGTCGTGGTGTAGATGTGGCACTTCACGGTCGGCAGGTGGACGATGTTCTTCCCGAAGAAGTAGTCGGGAATCGTGATGCCTTCGGGATAGATGGTGTCGAGGACGTGCATCCGGCGCTTCGGCTTATACGGCACCCACTGCATGTCCGACGGCCTGAAGTTGAAAAGGACGGGAATGCCGTATTGACGGAAGAGCGGGACATACCCGTTCAGGTCCTCGCCCTTGAATGCGTCGGTCACCACCGTCTTGTTCTGGACGCACGTGATGGAGTCGAATCCGGCCTTCCGGAGCGCGAGAATCGTCCCCTCCAGCTGCCATGGCGTCGTGTTGGCTGCCGGGAACGGGAAGTGCCAGGAGATGTTGTCTTTCAGGATCGTCGTGGCGCCGGGCTTCAGCGCCTCGCGCATGCCCGCGAGCTCCGCAAGGCGCTGGTAGTCCTCCAGCACGCTCGCAGGAGTCGTCCTCAAGACCGCTACGGTTGCTTTCGCCATGTGTTCCTACTCCTCACGTCCGTTGTTGCACATCTTCCGTCTGCTGCTTCCGCGCCTGCCACCAACGTGCTCTCACGCCACGGTCCCCTCTCTTCCGAAGCGTCGCCCGGTGTTTTCCCCCTCCCACGGGTCTCGCATGCGGTCGCATGAGCTCCCGGCACGTCAGAACACCGCCTGCTCCTCGTACAACCCGAAGACCTCGGCGAGCGAACCGCACATCTCGCCGAGTGTTGCATACGCCCGGACGCATTCCAGGAGCGGAGGCATGAGGTTTCCGCCGTTCCGCGCGGCCTCTTTCAGGATCCCGAGCGTGCGGTCGACGTCGCCCTGGCTCCGGTTCGCCCGCAGGTCGGCGAGCCGTTTCCGCTGGCTTTTCTCCACCCCGGGCGAGATCTCGAGGATCGGAATCGTCTGCTCCTCATCCGGGTCGGCGAACCGGTTCATGCCCACGATAACCTTGTCGCCGGCGTCGAGCGATATCTGATAGCGGTAGGCCGCGTCCGCGATCTCACGCTGGAAGAAGCCCTGCTCGATCGCCGGGATCACGCCGCCGAGGGCGTTGATGCGCTCGAAGTACGCTTCGGCCTCACGTTCCATTTTGTCCGTCAGCGCCTCGACGAAGTAGGAGCCCCCGAGCGGGTCGGCGGTGTTGATCACGCCGATCTCGTGCGCGATGATCTGCTGCGTTCGCAGCGCGATCGTCACCGCCTTCTCCGAAGGCAGTGCCAGCGTTTCGTCCATCGAATTTGTATGGAGCGATTGCGTTCCTCCGAGCACGCCCGCCAGGGCCTGGAACGCGGTCCGGATGATGTTGTTCTCAGGCTGCTGAGCCGTGAGCGTGCAGCCCGCCGTCTGGGTATGGAATCTGAGAGTCCATGAGCGCGGGTTGCGCGCGCCGTACATGTTCCGCATGCGCTTTGCCCAGATCTTCCGGGCGGCCCGGAACTTGGCGATCTCCTCGAAGAAATCGAGATGGGAGTTGAAGAAGAACGAGAGGCGCGGAGCGAACGAGTCCACATCCATCCCGCGCTCGATGCCGGCCTCGACGTATGCGAAACCGTCGGCGAGGGTGAACGCGAGCTCCTGCACCGCGGTCGAGCCCGCCTCGCGGATGTGATAGCCGCTCACGGAGATCGGGTTCCAGAGCGGCATCTCCCGCGCGCAGAACTCCACCATGTCGGTGACGATCCTCATCGACGGGCGCGGCGGGTAGATCCATTCTTTCTGCGCGATGTACTCCTTCAGGATGTCCGTCTGGATCGTTCCCCGGAGCGATGCTCGCTTCGCCCCCTGCGCCTCGGCGACTGCCACGTACAGCGCGAGCGCCATGGCCGCCGGAGAATTGATGGTCATGGAGGTCGAGACGTCTCCCAGCGGGATTCCGTGGAACAGCATCTCCATGTCGACGAGCGAACTCACAGAGACGCCGCAGATGCCGACCTCCCCTTCGGCCAGGAGATCGTCCGCATCGCGCCCCATCAGCGTCGGGAGATCAAAGGCGACGGAGAGACCGGTTTGCCCGTTCTGGAGGAGGAAGTGATACCGCGCGTTCGTGTCCTCCGGCGTTCCGAAGCCCGCAAACTGGCGCATCGTCCAGAGCTTCCCCCGGTACATCGTGGGATGGATCCCGCGCGTGTACGGGTATTCCCCGGGGTATCCGATGTCGGAGAGGAAATTGATGTGCGCGATGTCGTCGGGCGAGTACAGCGGCCGGATGTGTTCGCCGCTGACGCTCGTGAACGTCAACCGGCCGTCCTGTCCGGGTTCGCGATACGCTTCCCTCCAGGCTTGTGTCCGCGCCTTGATTGCATCGTGGTCACCGGTCTGCATCGCAGCTACCCTGACGAACAGTGATGAGAAAGGACGATTGAGAACTCAAGATACTGAACTGCCCCCGGAAATTCCAGACAGGGCCCCCGGAGCGGTCAGAGGCGCCCGAAACGGCGATCGAGCTCTTCGGTGGGGATGCGCAGGAGAACGGGACGGCCGTGTGGGCACGCGAACGGCATCGTCGCCGTTGCGAGGTCGTCGAGCAACGCATACATTTCCGGCGGGGTCAGCAGATCCCCCGACTTCACGGCCGAACGGCACGCAAACGATTTCGCGAGAGTCTCGCGGACCTCCAGCGGGGAAGCGTTCTGATATTCGCGGTAGAGCTCGAGGACATCGTGCAGGATGCCCGTTTCGCTCCCGGGGGGGACGTCCGGAGGCACGCCGTCGAGGATGAGGGTTCCCCCGCCGAACGGACGGATGTCGAATCCCAGGCCTGCAAGGTGCTGCTCGAGCTCGGTCGCCAGGGCCCGCTCGTCAGGAGCAAGCTCCACGGTGACCGGAAACAGGAGCTGCTGCGATGTGCGTGTCCCGGAGGCCATCCGGCGCATGGCGTGTTCGTAGATTACGCGCTCATGGGCGACATGCTGGTCGACGACGAGGAGGCCGCCTTCCACCGGCGTGAGAATGTAGCGGGTATGGAGCTGCCATACCGGAGGGCGTGCCGGGGGCATGGCGGACGACGCCGGCGATCCGGCTCCATCCGGAGCGGCTGGTGCCGCCGGGGTGATGCCGAGGACCTCGCCTGTTGCCCGGTCGACGAGCGGTTGCTCGGGGAACGACCACCCGGCAGATCCGGATCCGCCCCCTTGCCAATCGTGCTGCCGGGCGCCGAACCGGAGTCGGGCGTCCTCCCCACCTCCGCTGCCCATCGTCAGCGACGGAACTGCCCCGGAAGCGGCGAGCGCGCTCCGCACCGCGGCGCTGATGAACCTGTGCACCGCTTGCTCGTCGTCGAACTTTACCTCGAGCTTCGACGGATGCACGTTCACGTCCACGCGCGACGGATCGATCGTGACGAAGAGCAGAAACATGGGGAACGTCCCCGGGGGGAGCAGATGCTCGTACGCCGAGAAGACCGCGTGGTTCATCGAGCGGCTGACGATGTACCGTCCGTTGAGGAACAGCATCTGCGAGGCGCGGGTCTTCGCCCCGAACGCAGGCTTGGCAATGAAACCGGAGACCGACAGGACCCCGTCGGTGCGCTCAACCGGCATCAGACCGGCCGCAAGCCTTTCGCCCATGACCTCGCGAACGCGCTGCTCGCGCGTGGAGGGCCGCACGTGCAGCAGGGTCTCGCCGTCACTGACGAAGTGGACCGCGACATCGGGCCGGCTCAGCGCAACGCGCTGCACACACTCGTAGATGTGGCGGAATTCTGTCGCGGGGCTTTTGAGGAACTTCCGGCGGGCGGGCGTATTGTAAAAGAGCATGCCGACCGAGACGGTGGTGCCCTGCTCCCTGGACTCCTGCCCGAACTGCGGCTGGCCGCCCCCCTCGATTGCTACGGTCGTGGCCACCTCGGCGTCCTTCGCGCGGGTCTTCATGGTCACGCGGGAGACGGCTGCAATGGATGCGAGCGCCTCCCCGCGGAAGCCGTAGGTTAAAATCGCATCCAGGTCGTCCGCCGTACGGATCTTGCTGGTAGCGTGACGCTGGAAAGAGACGGCAGCGTCCACTTCGCTCATGCCAGCTCCGCTATCGGAAACCTGGATGAGCGTTGAGCCTGCGTCCTTGATCACCACCGTGACAGCGGTAGCCCCGGCGTCGAGCGAATTCTCCAGGAGCTCTTTCACCACGGATTCCGGCCGCTGGATGACCTCGCCCGCGGCAATCCGGTTCGCGAGGTGGTCAGGCAGGATCCATATCGACCGCCGGGCATCCGCGTCAGGCATCCCCGCTCGCCTCCTCTCCGAAGAGCGCGGCCACGAACGCCTCCGCGTCAAACGGCTGCAAATCCTCCAGGCCTTCACCGACGCCGATGAACCGGACGGGGACCCGCATTTCGCGCGTGACCGCGAGGACGATCCCGCCCTTTGCCGTTCCGTCAAGCTTCGTGAGGACCAGGCCGGTGACGCCGACGGAGGCGTCGAACTGCCGCGCCTGCTGAAGGCCGTTCTGTCCGGTGCTGGCGTCCAGCACCAGGAGCACTTCGTGTGGCGCGTCGGGGAGCCGCTTCTGGATCACGCGCTTGATCTTCGAGAGCTCTTCCATGAGGTTGACGCGGGTGTGGAGCCGGCCGGCGGTATCCACGATCACCACGTCCGCGCCCTGCGAGATTGCGGAGGCCACCGCGTCGAACGCCACGGCGGCAGGGTCGGCCCCCTGCGACTGGCGGACGAGCATTGCGCGGGCGCGGTCGGCCCAGATCTGAAGCTGCTCGTTTGCGGCCGCGCGGAACGTGTCGGCTGCCGCGATGACCACCTTCCTGCCGTCGCGCACGTACAGGTGCGCAAGCTTGCCGATGGTCGTGGTCTTGCCAACGCCGTTGATGCCGACCACGAGGATGACGTACGGCTTCGCCGGAAGGTCCCGTCCCGCCGGGCGCCCGGTTGAGTGGAGCGCGGTCGGGGCAGACGGGGAGAGCGTGGGCATGTCGGGCGACGATCGTGTGGATGAGGCAGATGGCGCGATCGCCATGGGAAACTGCCGTTGAATCTCATCGCGCACCAGCGCCGTCAGCTCCCCGGAATTCTCATACCGCTCGGAGCGGACCCGCGTGCGGATTGCCTCGATGATGTCGCCCGTTGCCGCCACGCCGACATCCGCGGCGATCAGGATCTCCTCGAGCTCGTCGAGCGTCCGGTCGTCAATGACCGAGCGCGTCGTCACCAGGCGCGTGATCTTTCCGAGGAGCCCCTCACGCGTGCGGGACAACCCTTCCTTCAGCTTGCCGAAGCCGAAACGGTCAAGAAGCCCCATGACCCACCTCGCGGGACGAACGCATCACCTGAAAGAAGCGGCGAAGATACTGCATGAAGGAAACTCCGAGCATGATGACCGAGGCGGCGAGGCAGACCTCCAGAAACGGCGCTGGGGCCTTCATGAGCGCGACACACATCGTCGCGAACACCACTCCCATCGCCCATTTCCCCGCAGTGTTGGACGGCAGGACCTCGCCGGTTCTTCGTTTCACCCAGATTCCTCCGGAGACGATGAGGATGTCGCGCAGGACGACAAGCGCGAGAAACCAGAGTGGGACGTAGCCCTGCGCCACCAGGACAAGCGCCACAACACCCGCACCGATCTTGTCGGCGAGCGGATCGAGGATCCGGCCCCATTCGGATTCCAGATGCATCCGCCGCGCAAGGATGCCGTCGTACCGGTCGGTCAGGCCCGCGAGGAGGAGCATGCCAAGCGCCCAGAGCTCCCGGTGCGGGATGGCGGCGTACATGACGGCGACGAACGGAATCAGCAGGACGATGCGCGTGAGGCTCAGCAGATTGGGGACCGTTAGAAACTCACGGTTCATTCTCTTCCTTCGACTGGACGGCTTCGATGTCGACTGGATAGCGCCCGCTGAAGCACGCGGTGCAGTAGTGCTGTCCCTGTTCCTGCGGGGCTGACGCGATGAGATCGTCAACGGAGAGATAGGCGAGCGAATCGACGCCAAGCTCCTCGGCGATCTTCCGGACATCCCCGCCGCACTGGTTGGCGATAAGCTCGCTGGGCGTCGGGAAGTCCATCCCGTAATAGCACGGGTGGGTGATAGGTGGAGAGGAGACGCGGAAATGGACTTCTTTGGGCTCCGCCTGGCGGATGAGCTGCACGAGCTGCTTCGACGTCGTGCCACGGACGATCGAATCGTCCACGACGACGACCACCCGGTCCTTGAGAACGCCCTTCACGGGGTTGAATTTCGTCTTGACCTTGTTCTGACGGATGTCCTGCCGTGGCTGGATGAACGTTCGCCCGATGTAGTGACTCCTGATCAGGCCGATCTCCATGCGCGCATTCCTGCCCTCCTTCTGCATCTGCTGGACATACCCGATCGTCGCCGTATTGCTCGAGTCCGGCACGTTGATCACGATGACCTTGTCGTCCGGGTCCTTCGGATTGACCGGGGCCGTCCGCGCAAGGTTCTTGCCGAGCTTGCGGCGGACCTTATCCACGCTGTGACCGAAGATTTGGCTGTCGGGACGTGAGAAGTAGATATACTCGAAGATGCAGTGGTGAGGCTGGGGAGGATCGGCGGTGATTCTCCGGGAATGCACCTGGCCGGTCCTGACGCTCTCGGCGTCGATAATGACCAGCTCGCCGGGCTGGACGTCCCGGACGTACTCCGCGTCGATGATGTCGAATGCCACGGTCTCAGAGGCCACCACGAACGCGTCCCCTTTTCGTCCGATGGCCAGCGGCCTGAAGCCGGCGTTGTCCCGCGCGGCGATCAGCTTGTCGTCCGTCATGATGACAATCGAGTACGCGCCGCGGACGAGCGAGAGCGCCTCTGCGATCTGGTCTATCTGGTCGGACTTCGAGCTCCGGGCGATCAGATGCAGGATGACCTCGGTGTCGGAGGTCGTCTGAAAAATGGTCCCCTTCTTCTCGAGGTCGGCGCGGATCTGGCGGAAATTCGTGAGGTTGCCGTTGTGCGCGATGGCCATGTTGCCGTCGCGGTAGTGCACCATGAACGGCTGGATGTTCGCCTCGTTGTCCGAAGCTCCGGCGGTGGAATACCGGTTATGGCCGATGGCGATATGGCCTTTCAGCAGATCGGACAGAACCCCGGGCTTCTTGTAGACGTCGTCTACAAGGCCGAACTCCTTGTGGGAGTAGAAGCGCGCGCGCTTTCGGGAGGCATCATACTCGGCGGTGACGATGCCGGAGGCCTCCTGCCCGCGATGCTGCTGCGCGAGGAGACCGAAGTATGCGAGTTGAGCGGCGGCGGGCGATCCAAACACGCCGAAGACCGCGCAGTGGCAGCGCGGTTTATCCGGTGCAGTCGTATTCATGGGAGAAATATACGACAATCGGCGGGACGAAACAACCGGGCTACTCGACGATCGTGTCGGACAGAAAGTGCTCGTCGTCCCTGTTGGGGAAGTCGGTGGTGAAGTGCAGTCCCCTGCTCTCCCGCCTCTTCATCGCGCACTGGATGATGAGCGACGCGCACAGCGCAATGTTGCGAAGCTCGAGCAGCGATTCCGTGACGCGCGTTTTCTTGTAGAAGGCCTCGACTTCGCTCCTGATCAGCTCCACGCGGCGCTGCGCTCGCTCCAGCCTGAGGGTGGATCGCACGATGCCCACATAATCCCACATGATCTGCCGTATCTCGCGCAGGTTATGGGAGATCAGGACCCACTCCTCCGCGTTGAAGGTGCCCGTGTCGTCCCACTCGCGAATCGGCGGCGCCGGCCGCGGCGACTGGCCCAGGTACTCCGCTGACGCCCGCGCCCCGCGCGCAGAAAAAACGAGCGCCTCCAGCAGCGAATTGCTCGCAAGGCGGTTCGCTCCGTGCACGCCCGTCATGCCGACTTCTCCCGTGGCGAAGAGACCCTCGATGGATGTCCGGGCGTCGATGTCCGTCACCACGCCCCCGCAGGAATAATGCGCCGCAGGCACGACCGGGACCGGTTCCGCGGTGATGTCAATCTTGTAGCGTGAGAGGCACGTCTCGTAGATGTGCGGGAATTTCGACCTGACCTGATCCGCGGGCAGATGGCGCAGGTCGAGGAGCACGTAGTCGTCCCCCCTCTTCTTCAGCTCCGTGTCGATCGCGAGCGCGACGATGTCACGGGGCGCGAGCGAGCCGCGGGAGTCGTACTGTTCCATGAATCTCGAGCCATCGCGGGTCGTCAGCACGGCGCCGAAGCCCCGGACGGCCTCAGAAATCAGGAAGGAAGGCGACCCGGAATCGTACAGAGTCGTGGGATGAAACTGGATGAACTCCATGTTGGCGATCGTCGCCCCGGCCCGGTACGCCATGGCGACGCCGTCGCCGGTGGCGATCGGAGGATTCGTCGTGTGGACGTACACCTGTCCCACGCCGCCGGTGGAGAGCATCACGACCGCCGCGAGGAACGTCTCGACCTTGCCCGTATTGGCGTTCAAGGCATAGGCGCCCCAGCAGCGGATCGTTCGCCGATCCGCAGCCCGCCGGATCACCGCATGGTGGTCGGTCAGGAGCTCGACTGCCGCATGATCCTCAAAGACCTGGATGTTGGGATGGGAGGCGACAGCGTCCAGCAGTGACCGCTCGATCTCCCTGCCCGTCAGGTCTGCTGCGTGGACGATGCGATGTGTCGAATGGCCGGCCTCGCGCCCAAGATCAAGCTGCCCCTCCTTGCGCGTGAAGGCGGTTCCGATCCCGATCAGCTCCCTGATGCGCTCGGGTCCCTCTCGGACCATGACTTCCACTGCCTCCTGATGGGAGAGGCCGAGACCGGTCGCCAGCGTATCCCGAACGTGCATATCGTACGAATCGGCCGCGGACATCACCGCGGCGACCCCGCCCTGCGCGTAGTTCGTGTTGGATTCCGCGCGGTGCTTCTTGGTGATGATGGCGATCGATCCGTGCTCGGCCATGCGCAGGGCGTACGACAGCCCTGCGATGCCGGAACCGATGACGAGGATATCACATCGACGCGTCACGTCAAGGCCAGATATGGAAGAGAAAGGGCGGCCGTCAACCGGGCCGCCCTTTGCGCATGCCAAGCTGGGAAAGCTTAGAAGAACACCGACACCGTGAGGTTGGCGCCGTTCACTGCCGCGGTCCCGATGGACGTCGTCGAGGGGCCGTCGCTCTTTGTGCTGGTCCCGTTCACCGTATTCGTCCGATCCCCTGATGTCGTCAGGAATCCGAACGTGTACTCGGCACCGAAGCTGATGTTCTCCCACGGGAACCATTCGACGCCCAGGAGCAAGCCCGCGCCAAAGCCGGTGGAAGAGGTTTCCACCTTGGAGTCTGCGTCAAAGCCGGGATCGTCGGTAGAGGTGGTGCTGCTGACAAAGTAGATCTGTGCGCCCGTGTATGCGTTGACCGCGCCGGTCGTTGCCAGTGTGTACAGGACGGCCGGGGCAACCGTGAATGTCGTCGATGTTACGTCACGTTCACTGTTCTGGCCCGCTGGAACGGTGGACGCCGGGTTTTTGGTGGTCTCCGTGCTCGTTGTGAACCCGATGCCCAGCCGGCCCGCCCATTTGTCTGCAAAGTAGTACTTGCCTCCGATGCCGCCACCATACGTACCGGCACCAAGATTGGCTAACCCCCCCAATGTGAAGAGCACAGCCTTGTTGCCCGCCTTTGTCTTAGGCACAACCGTGTCCCCTGCGTACGTCACGCTTACCGCCAACAAGGCAACGAGAACAAGAGCTAGTGACCGCTTCATGTTTGCACCTGTAACTGTGATAGTAATGTGTTCCCCCTAAGCTTGTGAGGGTTACGCGAAATATATCGGGACCGACTAAGAATGTCAAATCTGCCGGAAAATCCGGTCAAAGAAGGCTACTTTTTGCTGAATTCCCGCAATGTCACCTATGTTATCCAACACGAAGTCCGCTTTTTTTCTCAGTACCTGCGCCGATTGTTGCGATTCAAATCTTCGCCTGATTTCCTCCGCAGAAAGCCCGTCGCGTCGTGCCACCCTGCCGGCTCTGATATCGAGGGGCGCATCAACCAGGAGCACTGCATCCAGTCTCTTGTCGAGTCCGCTTTCATAGATGAGTGCCGCCTCGATGAGGACATACGGTTCGATTTGACCCTCGAATTCCGTTTCGATAATCCTGTCCAGGGCTTGAAATACAAACGGATGAACGATAGCGTTCATCCGTTTTCGGTTCTTGTCCTCTGAAAATATCCTATCTGCGAGATAGGGACGGTTCAGCCTCCCGTCCATGTGATACGCCTCTCGACCGAACTCGCGGGCGATCGCTTCCCGAAGTGCCTGGTCGCCCTCCATCAGGTCGCGGGCCAACGGATCTGCATACAGCACCTTCCGCCCGAGTTTCTCGAACTCCCTGCAGACGGTCGTCTTGCCTGATCCGATTCCCCCCGTAACCCCGATGCGTCTGGGTTTATTTCGCGTACGCGACGGATCTGTACTCACGGATCACCGTCACCTTGATCTGTCCGGGGTACTCCATCTCCTTCTGGATCCGCGAGGAGATGTCGTTGGCCAGCTGGTCAGCGAGGGCATCGTCGATCTTATCGGGCTCAACGACCACGCGCACCTCTCTGCCGGCCTGAATGGCGTATGTCTTGGTGACTCCCGGGAACGATTGAGCAAGGGACTCCAGGTTTTCGAGGCGCTTGACATAGCCTTCGACAGATTCGCGCCGGGCTCCCGGGCGCGCCCCACTCACCGCGTCCGCCGCCTGCACGAGGGCCGAGATGGGCGACTCCATCGGGATGTCCTCGTGATGCGAGCCGATAGCGTTCGCCACGATCGGGTGCTCTCCGAACTTCTTCGCAAGCTCATACCCGATGAGGGCGTGGGGCCCCTCGACGGACTTGTCCACGCACTTCCCGATGTCGTGCAGGAGCCCGGCCCGCTTGGCAAGGTTGGCATCGAGGCGCAGTTCGGAGGCCATCATTCCTGTGAGGTACGCCACTTCGATGCTGTGCTGGAGCATGTTTTGTCCGTAACTCGACCGGTATTTCATCCTGCCGATCAGCTTCAGAATTTCATTGTGGCCTCCATGCAGGCCGATTTCGAGGAGCGTGTTCTCGCCGACGCGGAGGGTTTCCTCCTCGAGCTCGGCTTTCACCTTCGAAACGACCTCCTCGATGCGCGCCGGATGGATACGCCCGTCCGCGATGAGGCGTTCCAGGGAGAGCCGTGCCACTTCACGCCGGAACGGATCGAATGCCGAGAGGATGACGGCCTCGGGGGTGTCATCCACGATTACGTCCACGCCGGTCGCCGCCTCGAACGCCCTGATGTTCCTTCCCTCCCGGCCTATGATCTTCCCCTTCAACTCGTCGCTCTGAATCGAAAGGACGCTCACCGTCGTTTCAACGGAATGATCAGCTGCAGTCCGTTGAATGGCCTGTACAATGATCTTCTGAGCTTCCTTTCGAGCTTCTTCCCGCGCTTTGTCCCGGATATCCTTCAGCAGGTGGGCGGCGCCTGCCCGGGCTTCCGAAAGCATGTTCTCGATAAGGATCCTTTTTGCATCCTCCCTTGAGAGGCCGGAGGCCCGTTCAAGCCTGGAATTCTCCTCGGTGATGAGGCGGGTCAATTCACCCTGTTGCTGTTTGATCTGGCCCGTCCGCTCATCGAGCGACCGCTTCAGGTTCGCCTGTTCGCGCTCCTTCTTCCCCATGAGCTCGACCTTCCGGTCGATGTTTTCCTCACGGATCTCGATTGCCTTCTCCTGGGCTGCAAGCTTTGTGCGCTTGCTTTGAATATCCGAGTCAAACTCCTTCTTCTTCTGGTACCATTCGTCCTTCACTTCAAGAAGTTTCTCGCGCTTGATCGTATCCGCCTGTTTTTCCGCGTCCTCCAGCGTCTTCCGGGCCATCTCCTTTGCTGAAGCCATCTTGTTCTGTCCGCTCCGACCGCTGAGATACCAGCCGAGCCCGAATCCGAACAGCAGAAAAAGGGCGAAGACGGCGGCATGCCACAGCTCAAGATTCATACATCCTCCGATTCTCGCCGTTCGTACAAAAAAAATCCGCACGGTACAGCCGTTTCAATGGAAGGCACTGAATGAAAGAACCCTTCCAACACAGTGGGTGCTCGCCTGAGCGTCTCTTACGTCCACGGTCCCGCTCGCCCCGCCTTCAGGCGGAGGTCATCGCGAGAGTCCCCGCTTGAAGCAAAGCTTCAGCAGGGATGAGGCCTGTAATTGACGCCCATGAGCCGGGCTCCCATGGACACAATGTTGGTTCTTTATTTAGTGTGTGAAACGGCCGCCAGTGCGGATAATACTCCGATAGCGACATTCCCTTTGAACCGCAAAGAACAGTTACTCGCCCCGCAGGCAGGAATCCAGATAGCTTGACATCCGGCCGGCTTCGTGCTCCACCATCGTGGCGAGCGAACGGGATCGGTCCCGCTCTTTGAAGAGATCTTCAGTGATGTTCAGCGCCGACAGGACAGCTACGGTCAACGTCGGCTGCTCCGGGATCTTGGTGTGGATCGAAGTGATCATGTCGTCCACATAGGACGCGACGTGGCGCGTGAATTCCTCACTGTCGCCACGAAGCGGATACTCTGACCCGAAGATCTTTACCTTGATGCTCTTTCTGTCGGTCGTCATCGGTTCAAGGAAAGTCCGCATGATTATAGGTATGCTTCCAGTCTCGCGATAAGGTCCTTCACGCGCGCCGCAAGCGCGTCACGCTCGCCGTTGGCGAGCACGGCCCCACGCTGCGCCTCCTCCCCTGCACGCTGGGCCTGCAGCCGGGTGACCGCCTCGTCCTTTCGAGCGATCTCATGGTTCAAGCCCTCAAGGTCTTTCCGCAGACCCTCCACCTGGGCCCGAAGTGAAGCATTCTCTCCGCGCAGTTCCGCGATCAATTCACCCGCCTTGCGGGTGCGATCCCAGAGCCCACGAAGAGCCGCCTCCACCGCCTCGACGTCACTCTGGACAGTCGCTGCGTTGGCCGGTTGCTGTTCCGCCGATACGACGCCGGATGAACCCATACCAGAGACTCCTTACGAAGCGCTCCGCAACATCGCGTTGTGCCGCCGTTCCACCTCCGACACCGAACGACGGACCGTTTCCTCAATCTCGCTGTCGGTCAGCGTCCGGTCTCTCGACATCAGCTCGAGCGAGAAACCCAGGCTCTTCTTCTCTTCGCCGAGTGCCCCGCCCTCGAAAACATCGAACAGATCGATCGATGTGAGAAGCGGCCCTGCCGACTCCTTCAAGGTATTCATGATGTCGCCCGCGAGAACGTCCCGCGCAACAGTGAATGCGACATCCCGGCGGACCTTCGGGTACTTCGGAAGTTCAGTGTACGCTTTCTTCGCGGAATGCGCGACAGCAGCGAGAGAAAGCTCCGCCACATACACGTCTTGCTTTAGATTGAACAACCGAAGCACCTCGTCTTTCACTCGACCAAGGTAACCCGCGTAACCATTATGAATTTCAATGGCTAGCGTCGCTTCAGTTAAACCATCGCTGGTAGAATAAGAAATAAGACGCCATTTGTCAAGAGAGCGATCCCCGAGGAGTCCCTCCACTTCACCCTTCAGGTCATACAGGTCGGCCTGACGTGGTGACATTCCCCACTGCCGCGGTGAGATCTGTCCGGTCATCAGGAGCGCAAGGCGTTCCTCCTCCTGATACCCTTCAACGAGGGCCTTCACGGGGAGACCGCTTCGCACAAAAATATGGCCAATTTCGAACAGTTTGACATCTCCGGACCCGTAACTGATGTTGTGCGCCAGAGCGTCAAGAAGGCCCGGAACAAGGCTGGTTCGAAGGTATGCCATCTCCTGCCCGAGCGGGTTCAGAATGGTGACCGGCGCCGTTGATGCCAGGGCGGCCCGCTTCTGATCGACCATGGAGTTTGAAATCGCTTCCCTGAATCCGGCTCCGACCGCGTACGTCCGGAGGTGATCTGCCGCCGTCGTGAGCTTTCCCCGCCTGGAGAAATCCACGAAGGCGCTCTTCTTCTCTTCGATCCTGTCGTAGCCGTACACGCGGGCGACTTCTTCGATGAGATCAATCTCGCGGGTCAGGTCAACGCGGCGTGTCGGGATCGTGCACACGAGCGCATCGGCTCCGCGCTTCGCGGTCGGGATCTCCAGAAGCCCGAGGATCTTCGCCACATCGTTCCGCGTCAGCGACGTCCCGAGGAGCGCATTCACGCGTGTGGTCCTGAGCGTGAGACGTCCGGGGCGGATCTTTTTCGGATAGACATCGATGCGGCCGGCGAGGAGCGTTCCTCCCGCCAGCTGGACGACCAGTGCGGCCGCGCGGTCAAGGGCATAGTCAATCCCGTTGGGGTCCGCCCCCCGCTCGAATCTCTGCGACGCGTCTGTCGAAATCCCCAGCGCCTTTGCTGTGCGCCGGATGCTCGAGGGGTTCCAGTACGCCGCCTCGAGAACGACATCCTTCGTCGCGTCGTTGATCTCGCTGTTCTCGCCGCCCATGATTCCTGCGATGGACACCTCGCGTTCGGCGTCACACACCATCACCGCGCCGTCTGGGAGCGAATGCCTCTTCCCGTCAAGTGTCGTGAACAGCGAGCCCGCCTGCGCCTGCCGCACCACGATGGAGCGGCCGCGCAGCAGCGCGTAATCGAACGCGTGCAGCGGGTGGCCGCACTCGAGCATGACGTAGTTGGTGATATCGACAATGGCATTGCGCGGACGCAGACCGACGTTTCGCAGCGCGTTCTGAAGCCACGGCGGCGAGGGACCGACGCGCACGCCCCGGATCATGCGCGCGGCGAAGCGCGGACAGTTCACGCGATCGTCCACGCGCACCGACAGATGGCGGCGGATCGAGTCGCGGGATTCCCGGAGCGTGACGTTCGGGAGCACTGCACCGCGACCCGTGAGCACCGCAATCTCGCGGGCGACCCCGATGTGGCTCAGCCAGTCCGGCCGATTGGGAGTCACCTCAACATCGTACACGACGTCACGGAGGTCGAGCGCGTCGGCGAGCGGCCTTCCCGGCGTAGCGTTCGACGGGAGAACCATGATCCCATCCGCGTCCTTCCCGAGACCGAGTTCGTACTCAGAGCAGATCATGCCCTGGGAGTCGATGCCGCGGATCTTCACGGCGCCGAGTGCGAAGGGTGCGCCATCCTTCTGCCCGTGCGGGACGACCGCGCCGACGCGGCCGACCGCGACGCGCTGTCCGGCGGCGACATTCGGGGCCCCGCAGACGATCTGGAGTGCTTCGCCGCCGATGTCAACGGAGCATACGGAGAGGCTGTCCGCTGCGGGATGGCGTTCGCACGTCACCACGCGGCCGACGACGAAGCCCTCGTATGCGTCGCCCAGGTTCTCGACGCCTTCAAACTCCAGCCCGAGCATGGTCAGGCGCTCGGTGAGGGCCTCCGGCGTCATCCGGACCGGAGTGTATTTCCGAAGCCAGCTGTGAAGGACTTTCATGGCTCAGAACTGGGAGAGGAATCGAATATCGTTTTGGAAGAAGAGGCGGATGTCGTCGATACCGTACCGCAGCAGCGCGATGCGTTCGATGCCCATCCCGAAGGCATAGCCGGTATAGCGTTCGGCATCATAGCCGACGGACCGGAACACCGCGGGGTCAACCATGCCGCATCCGAGGATTTCCAGCCATCCTGACTGTTTGCAGATCCTGCATCCGTGTCCGCCGCACATGAAGCAGGTAATATAGATGTCTGCGCTGGGCTCGGTGAACGGGAAGAACGTGGGCCTGAACCGGTATTTCAGCGTCGGGCCGTAGAATTCCTTGATGAACGCGATGAGCGTTCCCTTGAGGTCGCTGAACGTCACGCCGCGGTCGACGCACAGGCCTTCCACCTGGTGGAACATGCAGTAGCTGCGGGCGTTGATGGCCTCGTTCCGGTAGACCTTGCCAGGCATGATATGGCGGATCGGCGGCTGCATCTCCTCCATCACCCGGATCTGGACAGGCGAGGTATGGGTGCGGAGCAGAACGTTTGTGTCCAGAAAGAACGTGTCCTGCATGTCCCGTGCCGGATGGTCCGGCGGAAAATTCAGCGCGCCGAAATTGTGGTAGTCGTCCTCGATCTCCGGGCCGTCTGCGATGGCGAACCCCATGGAGACGAAGATCTCCTTGATCTCGTCGAGCACCTGGGTCAGCGGGTGCCTGCTGCCGGCGAAGCGGGTCCGTCCGGGGAGCGTGAGGTCGAGCGCATACCGGCCGGCTCCCGATGCGGTCAGGTCGGCGGCGCGGCGGTCGTGCAGTCCTTGCACATATTCGCGCAGCTCATTGAGCGCCTTCCCCATCCTCGGCTTCTCGGCAGGCGGAACGGTCTTGAGCGATTCGAACAGTTGTGCGACGAGGCCCTTCCGGGCGAGGTACGTGACACGGAAGCGGTCGAGGCCTTCGGGCGAGCTGACCTGGTCAATCTCTGCGGTCGCCCGTCCGCGGATCTCCTGGATGTCGGCGTCCATGGATGAGCTCTCTCTGAGGACGACTGCGTCCCCCGGCGTCGCGAGGACCCGGGGGACGAAGCGTCAGGCGTGTTAGGCGGTGGCGAACTTCACCACTTCGGCGAAGGCCGAGGGGTTGCTCACGGCAAGCTCCGCCAGCATCTTGCGGTTGATCTCGATCTGTTTGGCGGCCAGACCTGCGATCAGGCGGGAGTAGGTGGTCCCGTTGAGGCGCGCGCCCGCGTTGATGCGGGCAATCCACAGCTGGCGGTAGGTCCGCTTTTTCAGTTTTCGTCCACGGTACGCGTGCGTCAGTCCTTTGTCGACGTGATGCTTCGCGACCGTATAGACCTTGCTTCGAGCGCCCCAGTAGCCTTTCGCCCGCGCGAGGACGCGCTTGCGACGGCGGTGGGAGGCAACTTTGTTCTGCGACCTTGGCATCGTTGCTCTTTCGATCTACGGTTGCGGTAATCTGCGCCGGTGTCGGCGCAGCGTGTGTGAAGCGCGTGTTACTGCAGCATGATCTCCACGGCGCGCTGGTCCGCTTTGGAGACCAGATGTCCCTTGCGGAGCTTCCGCTTCCGCTTGGTAGTCTTGGACGTCAGGATGTGGCTCCGGTATGCGGTGGCGCGCTTGATCTTGCCACTGGCGGTCTTCGAGAACCGCTTCTTCGCTCCGCTCCGCGTCTTCATCTTCGGCATGGGTTACGCTTCCTTCGGCGTTGTGTCTTCCTGCTTGGCTTCCACCTTCTTCTTGCGGTCCGGGGCGAGGATCATGATCATGCTCCTCCCCTCCATGTGCGCCGCCTGGTCGACCTTCGAGATGTCCTGTACCTGCTCGACGAACCGGTTCAGCATGTCCGTCCCCTTCTCCTTGTAGGTGATCTCCCTCCCCTTGAAGACGACGGACGCCTTCACCTTGTGACCCTCGGTCAGGAACCGCCGCGCGTGTCTCACCTTGAAGTCAAAATCGTGCGTGTCGGTCTGAGGGTGAAACCGCAGCTCTTTCAGCAGGGAGACGTGCTGGTGCTTCTTCTGGATTTTGTCCTTCTTCGCCAGCTCGTACTTGTACTTGCCGAAGTTGATGATCTTGCAGACGGGGGGCGTGGCATTGGGAACAATTTCCACGAGGTCAGCTTCCCGGTCCTTGGCCAGACGGATCGCGGCCGCCGGCGTCATGACGCCCAGCTGTCCGCCGTGCTGGTCGATGACGCGCACTTCCGGGACGCGAATCTCCTCGTTGATGCGGGCACGCTTCTCTTTGCTGATGGGTACTCCTCCTAGAGTGTGAGTGCTTTGGACGAAACCAGGCCCGTCACGCGATCGATGAAGTCCTTCACCGGGATCGCGCCGGTGTCACCCTTCCGGTGGACCCTGACCGCGACAGTACCGGCCTGGCGTTCACTCTCCCCGACCACGAGCATGAAGGGAACCTTCTTCAACTCCCAGTCGCGGATCTTGTAACCGACTTTCTCGCTTCGTTCGTCAAGTTCGCCGCGCACGCCGGCCTCTTTCAATTCGGCCATGACCGAGCGGGCGTAGTCCATCTGCTTATCCGTAATCGGGATGACCGCGGCCTGCACGGGGGCCAGCCAGAGCGGGAACTCCCCGGCGTAGTGCTCGATCAGCACGCCGATGAAACGTTCCAGCGAACCGAACGGCGCGCGATGGATGATGACCGGGCGGTGCTTCTGCCCGTCGCTCCCGGTGTACTCCAGGTCGAACCGCTCAGGCATCACGTAGTCGAGCTGCACGGTTCCGAGCTGCCAGGTGCGCTTCAGCGCATCCTGCACCATGAAATCGATCTTCGGCCCGTAGAACGCCGCCTCGCCGATGCCGATGGTGGAGTCGAGCTTCATGCGTTCCGCCGCCGTCCGGATATACCCCTCGGCCGCGATCCAGGACTCGTCCGTGCCGATGTACTTCTGCGTGTTCTTCGGATCGCGGAACGACAGCCGTGTCTTGAAGTCCTTGAATCCGAGCGTCCGGAAGACCAGCTGGATGAGGTCGATCACGTCGCACAGCTCGTCCAGCACCTGGTCTTCGCGCACATACATATGCGAGTCGTCCACCGTAAACGACCGCACGCGCGTCAGGCCGTTCAGCTCACCGGACTGCTCGTAGCGATAGACGGTGCCGAATTCCGCAAGGCGGATCGGCAGGTCGCGGTAGCTGCGCGGCTTGGACAGATAGATCTGATGATGGTGGGGGCAGTTCATGGGTTTGAGGAGGTATTCTTCCTCGTCCACCTTCATCGGCGCGAACTGGCTGTCGCTGTAGTACGGGTAGTGGCCGCTCGTCTTGTAGAGGTTGATGCTCCCGATGTGCGGGGTGACCACCGGCAGGTAGCCGCGCTTCCGCTGTTCGGCACGCAGGAACTGCTCCAGCGCTTCGCGCAGGATTGTCCCTTTCGGCAGCCAGATCGGGAGCCCTCCGCCGACCTTCGGGGTCAGCAGAAACAGCTCCAGCTCATGTCCAAGCTTCCTGTGGTCCCGCCGCTTCGCCTCTTCGAGCGCCGCGAGATATTCGGCAAGTTCCTTGTCGTTCGGGAACGTCACGCCATAGATGCGCTGCAGCATCTTGTTCTTTTCGTTCCCGCGCCAGTAGGCGCCGGCGACGCTCAGCAGCTTGATGGCCTTGATGCGGCCGGTCGAGGGAATGTGCGGGCCGGCGCACAGGTCCGTAAACCCGCCATGATGATAGAGCGAAATCGCTTCGCCCCTCAACCCTTCGAGAAGCTCAAGCTTGTACTGATCGCCTTTCTGGCGGAAGTGCTCGACCGCGCGTTCCCACGGCACGTCATCCCGCGTGTAGGCAGCATCGCGCCTGGCGAGTTCGACCATCGTGCGCTCGATCCTGCCAAGGTCATCCGCCGTCAGCGAATGGTCGCCCAGGTCGATGTCGTAGTAGAATCCGGTTTCGATCGCCGGACCGACGCCGAACTTCGCCCCGGGAAAGAGCGCCTCCACGGCCTCGGCCATGAGGTGGGCGGAGCTGTGCCAGTAGGCGTGCTTCCCTTCGTCGTCCGACCATGTCAGGATCTTCACCGCTGCGTCCGACGTGATCGGCCGGGCAAGATCGCGCGTCTCGCCATCGACGGAGATGGCAAGCGCTTCTCGGGCCAGGCGCGGACCGATGCTCTCCGCGACAGACTTTCCGGTGACGCCCGGGGGATAGCTGCGCTGCGATCCGTCGGGCAATGTTACGGTGATGGATTCCATGAACTCGCCAGGAAAAAAAATCGTCCCACTGAGGCACGGGATGGGACGATCATGCACAACCCGTGGGCGATACAGGAGTCGAACCTGTGACCTCTACCATGTCAAGGTAGCGCTCTAACCAACTGAGCTAACCGCCCGTGATTGACTCACACCCGTTCGTCGCTTGTCCCTTCGAGCCCTCCCACTCAGTGCACTCGTACCGAGGGCCGGACTTGAACCGGCACGCCCGCGTTTGCGGACTCAGGATTTTAAGTCCTGTGCGTCTACCAATTCCGCCACCCCGGCTGATGCGAACCCTCGGTCGCCGACCCGGTCGCGCCGCACCATGTTGAATGGACGGATCAGGGATCAGAGGCGACGATCGGATTCGAACCGATGCATAGAGGTTTTGCAGACCTCCCCCTTAGCCACTTGGGTACGTCGCCACAGTGCACGCCGCGTAAACAAAACCCCGCCGCCTGGTGGGATGGAGGGCGGCGGGGCTGTCTTTACATCGGCGTGTAAAGAGAAGAGCCCTCGGTGCGATTACCGGGAGCCCCCCTGTCCCACTACTCCGGGACAGAGCGGGAAACGGGACTCGAACCCGCGACATCAACCTTGGCAAGGTTGCGCTCTACCAACTGAGCTATTCCCGCACTACGGAGCAAAAGATACGAACACTCCGCTTCACGTGCAAGGAGCCCTATGACACGCAGGAAGCGCACAAATATACGCGCGACACGCCAGAAAGTCAAGCAGTCCGGCGCCGCGGGATCACCTCGTGATATCCAGAATCTTGTACTTCAGAGTCCCCACCGGAACCGTGATATCAACAGTATCCCCCTTCACCTTTCCCAGCAACGACTTCCCGATCGGCGAGGTCACGGAAATCTTGTTCGCTTCGAAATTCGATTCTTCGGGGGACACAAGAAGGTATTCGAATACTTCGTTGGTCTTCAGATCCTTGAGCGTCACCCGACTCAAAATGTAGATCTTGTCGTTGGGTAGATCCCGGGCTTCGATGATTTTTGCTCGGGAGAGCGTCAGTTCCAACTTCGAAATCTTCAGCTCCAGGTGCTGCTGTTCCTCTTTGGCTGCGTCATATTCAGCATTTTCGGAGAGATCGCCATGACCGCGTGCCTCTGCGATTTTCGCCGCCACCTGCTTCCTGCCGTTCATCTTCAGATCGCGCAATTCCTGCTCAATGGCGACGAGGCGCTCCCTGGTGAGATACACCGGCTCGGTCATACCGTCAGATGACATGGCTCGATTCTCCGTTCAACGCTGCCAAAAAGAAAAGCCATCATTCGCTGAACGAATGGTGGCTGTGGGTCTCACAACTTCTGTCGAAAGATAGCGAATTACGGGGCTGAAAATCAAGCGAAAAATGAAGTCATTCCGCCTTTTTCTTTTTGTCGACCAGGATCAGATGCCCGAGCTTGTCGCGCTTCGTCGTGAGGTACCGCTCGTTCACGAGGTTCGGCTGCATCTCCAGGGGGACCCGCTCGACGATTTCCAGACCATATCCGTTCAAACCGACCACTTTTCGGGGGTTGTTGGTGAGCAGCTTGATCCTCCTGACACCCAGGTCTCTCAGGATCTGGGCCCCGATTCCATAGTCCCGCAAGTCGGCCCGGAAGCCCAGTTTCTCATTCGCCTCGACCGTGTCCAGGCCCTCGTCCTGCAGCTTGTAGGCCATGAGCTTGTTCACCAGCCCGATGCCCCTTCCCTCCTGCCGCATGTAGACGACGACGCCGGATCCGGCGGCCGCCACTATGGACAGGGCGGCCATGAGCTGCTCGCTGCAGTCGCAACGGAGCGACCCGAAGACGTCCCCTGTCAGGCATTCGGAGTGGACGCGCACAAGCGTGGGCTCGTCCGCCCGGATCTCGCCGCGGACAAGAGCGATGTGTTCCTTCTGGTCTGTGTCGCTGCGGTACAGGTGCAGGCGGAACTCTCCATACTTCGTCGGCAAGCGTGTTGAGACCACGCGCTGCACGAGCTTCTCCCGCTGCATCCGGAACTCGATCAGGTCCCGTACGGTGATCATCCGCAGGTTGAAGCGCTCCGAGATCTTGATGAGATCCGGGATGCGCGCCATGGAGCCGTCCCCGTTCATGATCTCACAGAGGACGCCCGCGGCGGTGAGGCCGGCGAGCCGGCAGAGATCCACGACGGCTTCCGTGTGCCCGGCGCGGCGGAGCACGCCGCCGTCAAGCGCGCGCAACGGAAACACATGACCCGGACGGGCAAGGTCCGCCGGAAGCGTCTTCCCGTCCGCGAGCGCGCGAACGGTGAGCGCCCGGTCCGCTGCAGACACGCCTGTCGTCGTGCCGTGAATGAAATCGACCGAGACGGTGAAGGGAGTCTCGTGGAGCGACGTATTCGTGTCCACCATCAGGTCGAGCCCGAGCGCGCGCGCGCGGCTCTCGAGGATCGGCGCGCAGATGATTCCGCGACCGTGCGTCGCGAGAAAATTGATGACGCCCGCATCGACGAAGTCCGCAGCGCACACGAAGTCGCCCTCGTTTTCCCGGTCTTCGTCGTCGACAACAATCAGGATCCGCCCCTGCGTGAAGTCCTTGACGGCCTGCTCGATCGTACTGAACCGGCCGTCGTATTCCGCTGACACTGCCACTGCTCCTCCGGTTCCCTACTTCTTTTCGGGTGGCGCCTGTTCGCCTTCCTTCAGGACGGACGCGATAGAACCGCGCTCGAACTTGATCTTCACGTTTTCCGCAACCTGGACCAGGACGGACTTCTCGTCGATGCCGGCAATGACGCCGTACATCCCGGCCGCTGTCACGACCCGGTCACCCTTCTTGAGCGCCTCGAGCAGCTTCTGCCGTTCCTTCTGTCGCTTCTGCTGCGGGCGCAGAATCATGAAGTAGAAAATGCCGATGATCAGCATGAACATGATCAGCGTGCTGAACAACCCGTCGGACCCGCTGCCGCCCTGCGGCGGGGTCATGGCGATGGTCATGTCAAGAAACACTGTCTCCTCCTTCGTCTGTCAGTGGTGTCTGTTCGTCCATACCGTTCAGGGATTGCAGCATCGCCCTCTTCCAGGCTCCGTACCCGCCGGCCACAATCGCCTCGCGCGCCGAACGGGTGAGCCAGCAGTAGAACGAGAGATTGTGGATCGATGCATACTGCAATCCTGCGATCTCGCCCGCCTTGAAAAGGTGCCTGAGATACGAGCGCGAGAACGTCCTGCAGGTGTAACAGGAACACTCCGGATCGATCGGCCCGAAGTCGTCCTCGTACCGCGCGTTCCGGATATTCAGGCGCCCGGTCCGCGTGAAAAAGAGCGCATTCCTCCCGTTCCTGGTCGGGAGCACGCAGTCAAACATGTCGATCCCCCGGGCGATCGACTCCAGGATATTTTCCGGCGTCCCCACACCCATGAGGTAGCGCGGCTGATCCACAGGCATCGCCGCAGTGCAAAGCTCGGTGACCCTGTACATTTCTGATGCCGGCTCTCCGACAGAGAGCCCCCCGATGGCGTACCCGTCAAAACCGATGTCGACGAGCCCGCGCACCGACATCTCGCGCAACCGATCGATGGTGCTTCCCTGGATGATGCCAAAGAGCGCCTGACCTGTTCCGTAGAGCGGTAACGTGGCGCCCGCACGCTCCTTGCACCGGCGCGCCCACCTGAGCGACAGCTCCATCGACCGGGCGGCATACTCCTCGTCGCAGGGGTACGGCGGACATTCGTCCAGCACCATCATGATATCCGACCCGAGTGCGCGCTGGATGTCGACAGCCCCTTCGGGCGTCAGCCTGTGGAGCGAGCCGTCGATGTGCGACCTGAACTCCACCCCCTCCTCGCTCAAGCCGCGGAGGTCCGCGAGGCTGAACACCTGGTAGCCGCCACTGTCGGTGAGAATCGGCCGGCTCCATGCCATGAACCGGTGAAGCCCTCCGGCGCTCTGCACGATGCGGGTGCCAGGCCGAAGATACAGATGATAGGTGTTACCAAGGATGATCGTGGCGCGCAGCTCCTCCAGCTCTCTGGGCTCCACCGCCTTGACCGCTCCCTGGGTCCCGACGGGCATGAACACGGGCGTGGGGACATCCCCGTGGTCCGTGCTGAGCACCCCCGCGCGGGCCCAACCGTCGGTATTTTCGAGCTTGAACCTCAAGTGCAGTAATGTAGGGAAAAGGGGTTGGAGAATCAACGCGCGCGAGCGCGGCGCATGAGGCGGACGACCAGCACTATTGCGACCAGGAGCGAGGCGCCTGCGACGTCGGCAAGGAGGTCCAGGACGTCGGCGCTTCTCCCCGTGAAGGACTGATGGAACTCATCCAGTGCCCCATAGATGGCCGCAATGACGATTGACCAGAGAAGGGGTCGCTGCGAGAGCGCCGGGAAACGGGACTGATGAATCAGCGCGATGTAGACAAGACTCGTGAATATGAAATACACGAGGAAGTGCAACAGCTTGTCCTGGCTGAAAATCGCAAAGTTCGGGATGGACGTCGCGGGAATCGATGAGGCGATGAAAATGGTCACCGCCCACAACAGTGCGGGCAACTGGAATCTGATGAATGGATGTTGAACCCGGGGAGCCGTCATTGGATGTGAACCGCCATGAGCGCGCCTGGGATATTCGAGAGGATGTCGGAAGCGAGCATGCCGCGGATTCCGTAGCGGTCCCGCGCGAGGTCGCCCGCACAACCGTGCAGATACGCGCCTGCCCAGCCCGCCTCGGACGGTGCCACACCCTGTGCGATCATACCCGCGATGATTCCGGTGAGCACGTCGCCGGAGCCGATCGTGGCCATTCCCGGGTTTCCCGTGGAGTTGACCACAACCCTGCCCCGGGGGTCGGCAGTTACGGTCGGAGCACCTTTGAGGACAACGGTGCATGCGAAGCGCTTTGCCGCGATGCGGGCATACTCGATACGGTCTCCCTCGATCGTCGAGGAGGGAATCCCCAGCATTCGTCCCAACTCCCCCGCGTGCGGGGTTACTACGGTCGGGTGCTTTCGCTTCCGGAGAAGATGTGTGCGCGGGGCAAACGCGGTCAATCCATCGGCATCAAGTACCACCGGGCAGGGTGCCGAGAGCACCGTTTCGACAATGAGCGCGTCCGTCTCATCGTCCCTCCCCATACCCGGCCCGATGGCAACGGCGTCAGCCCAACCCAGCCGGTCCCGGATCCAATCAAGGGAAGCCCCCCCGACCGTTCCGGCAGCCGTCTCTTCCAGCGGCTGGACGATCACTTCCGCCAGCTTCCGGGCGACGAGCCTGTGCGCCGACACGGGGACCCCGAGAATCACGGCGCCGCTTCCGGTGCGGAGCGCAGACTCCGCCGTCAGTGCGGGAGCTCCCGTGAAAGAACGTGACCCCGCGATAACCAATACCTTTCCTGCACTGTACTTATGCGCCGTGCGCTTGCGTGCCGGTAGAAGGGTTCTGACATCTTCTGCGAGCGGTCGTAGCACCGCGCTCCGCGACGGTTTCATCACGAAGTCCGGGATACCGATATCCCGCACCTCCACCCTGCCACTCAGGTCGCAGCCCTCTCCGACGAAGTGTCCGATCTTCGCGGCGGCCATCGTGACAGTCAGATCGGCCCGGACTGCGGGCCCACCGACCTTGCCGGTCGACGCGTCAACCCCTGAGGGGATGTCGACAGCCAGGACAAAGCGTTTCTTCCGGTTGATCCATTCGATTGCGTTGGCCAGGAGCCCCTTCACCGCACCGGCAAAACCTGTTCCAAGGATCGCGTCAACGATGACATCCGGCGTGGGGACGGAGCGGAACCCGACGGCCGAGCGAACAACCCGTATGGTCAGCACCTCTGGAGAACGCCCTGCGAACGCCTGGAGCGCACGGAAATTCGTCCCTGCGTCTCCCTTCAAACTGGATGAACTCCCGAGCAGGACGACATCCACGGCCTTTGCCAGCCCGGTAAGGTGCCTGGCGATGACAAAGCCGTCGCCGCCGTTGTTCCCTCTCCCGCAGACAACGAGGACGCGTTTGTCACGCAGCCCAGCCGCGCGCTCGAGCGACCGGACGCATTCGCGCCCGGCGTTCTCCATGAGGAGGAGACCGGGGACGCGGAGGCGTTCAATCGTCTCGCGATCAAAGGACCGCATCTGGTCTGCAGTGACGAGCAGCTGCATCGAAGGGTCAGAACAGCGGAAGCGTGAGGTGCACGATGGTGGACGGGAACAGGCCCAGTCCGATCACACCGAGGGCGGACAGAACGAGTGCGACCATCGCGAGAGCAGGAGCTGACGATGTGAGACCGGGAACACCCTCCCGGAAATACATGACCATGGAAAGGCGGAGATAGTAGTACGCCGAGACGACGCTCATGATCACGCCGACGATGGCGAGCCACGTATAGCCTGCCTCCACGGCTCCGGCGAAGACATAGTACTTTCCGAAGAAGCCCGCGAACGGCGGGATGCCGGCAAGCGAGAACATGAACAGCGCCATCAGTGCGGCGAGCAGAGGCTGCTTCGTGGAAAGCCCTTCGTACTCCTCAAACGTGAGATGCTTCCCTTCGCGCGTCTCGAGAATGGAGACGATGCCGAAGGCGGCGACATTCATGATCGTGTACGCGAGAAGATAGAAAAGGACCCCGTTCTGTCCCGCCGCGTTGCCCGCGACGACGCCGACCAGCAGATATCCCGCGTGCGCGATGCTGGAGTACGCGAGCATCCGCTTCACGCTGGTCTGCGCGATCGCGATGACGTTACCGACCACCATGGAGAGCACGGCGAGCGCAGCCAGCACCTCGCGGAGCGATGCGATGCTTCCCACGACGGTGGGAGTGAAGACGATCAGGAACGCGGAGAAGGCGGCTGCCTTTCCTCCCGTCGACATGAATCCCGTCACGGTCGTTGGCGCGCCTTCATAGACGTCCGGCACCCACATGTGGAACGGCACAGCGGCAACCTTGAACGCAAGGCCGATCAACAGGAGGGCAAGCCCGATCAGAAAGAGCGGTTCGCTGGACAGGCCGGCAGCGGATGCGATGACCACGGGAATGGAAGTCGACCCCGTGGAACCGTAGATGAGCGCGATGCCGTACAGCAGGAAGCCCGTTGCGAATGCGCCGAGCAGGAAGTATTTGAGTCCTGCCTCATTGCTGAGGAGGTTCGATCGCGAGAATCCGGCGAGCACGTAGAAGCAGATCGACATCAGCTCGAGGCCGAGGAAGAACATGACAAGGTCCGCTGCCGAGGCCATCAGGATCATCCCGGCGATGGCGAGCAGCATCAGGACGTAGTATTCCCCCTTCTCGATCCCATGGATGGAGAGATAGCCGACGGAGAACAGCATGCTCAGGATTCCGGAGATGCAGAAAACGACGGCGAGGAAGCTGGCGTATCCCCCGACGGTGACCATTCCGCCGTACGCGTAACCCCGGTCCGGGAGCGCAACGAGGGCCGTGGCGAGCCCCGCAGCGAGCCCTGCGATTGCCACCCAGAGCAGCAGCTTTGAGGATCGCGGGACAAAGGCGTCGATCAGCAGCGCAACAAGAGCGGTCAGGGAAACGATTGTAAGCGGCGCGGTGGCCGCAAGGTCCTGAAAACTGATGGTCACGTGCATGGAGTCTGGTGGAGCCGCGTGGTACGGGAGAAGGCCTGAATGAGCCAGAACATATGAAATTCGCACGAAAGAACCAAGCCGGGCATGAGTCGAGCCAACCCTGGAAAGGGACCGCAAAACCGGGATATGAGAAGCTCCGGCGACGCCTGTGAGACCGCCGGGACGTCAGGTACGGAAAAACAGGAACCAGAGGAGTGCGAAGATAGGAACCAGAACAGGCAACGCATATCCGACGATGTAGCCGGTAAACGTCGGAGTCTTCACGCCCGAATGATCGGCGATCGACTTGACCATGAAGTTCGGCCCGTTGCCAATGTAGGTGCAAGCGCCGAAAAAGACCGCAGCAATGGAGATCGCCTGGACGTGCAGCGAATGGTTCGCGATGAGATAGGCAGTCGCGATCTGGTCGGCAGGGACGGCCTGTGCCGCCACGGCCCCGTAGTGGTACTGGACCAGCGTGAGATACGTCGCCTTCACAACGGCCGCATTCGGTCCCGCGAGCCCCGCAATCCCGGCCCCGGCGGCTATCAGCTCCTGCACCTTCGCGACCACCGACGGATCCACGAGCAGTCCGATTTCAGCGCTCAGGAAGTTCAGGTATGTCGGGGCGTTGTCGAGGACCGACGAGAGGATTCCCGTTGCCCAGTAGAACTGCCCGGGCGTGTTGATGCCGATCTGACCTGCGTTGTGCTCGAGCCAGTCCAGCGCCGGAATCATGGTGGCGAAGATCCCGAAAAAGAGGATCGCCACCTCTTTGATCGGGATGAAATTGAAGTCGTTCTTCTCGTAAATCGAGCGCGGCGTCATCAGGTAGGAACCGGCCGCTGCACCGATCATCAGCGCCTCCCGCACAAACGGCGGGTCCGCGATGAAGACCGAAATGAGGATGATGACGAGAAACACGACGTTTTGAAGTCCTGACACCTCCCCTTCCTCGTGCCCCTGCTCCACGTCGAGCTGCACCTTCTTCGAAAGCCCCTTGAACGCCCGCAGGTCCACGAGATAGAACACCGCCAGGACGATCAGGATGGCCACCAGCCACTTGAACCACAGTGCCTCAGCGACCCAGAAGAAGGGGATCCCCCTGAGATACCCGAGGAACAGCGGCGGATCGCCGATGGGTGTCAGCGCCCCGCCCATGTTGCTGACGATAAAGATGAAGAAGACCACGTGGAACGGCTTGATCCTGAAGCGATTCACCCTCAGATAGGGGCGAATCAGGATCATGGAAGCGCCGGTCGTCCCCAGGAAGTTCGATACCACCGCGCCAATAGCGAGGAGAGCCACGTTTGCGGCGGGACTGGACCGGCCCTTGATGCGGATGTGGATTCCTCCCGCAACGACAAACAGTGAGCCTATGAGCGCGATGAAGCTGAGGTACTCAAACCCCGTGTGAATGATCCGGTCGGGGGCCTTGAGCACCAGCAGATAATACGCGAGGGGAATGATGGCAAGCCCAAACGCGACAACGGGATAACGCTTCTCCCAGAGATGGCGGTTGATGAGGGGCGCAACGGCGATGGTCAGCAGAAGGATCACAAACGGAATCGCCATCAGGGGGTTGACGGGCGATCCGCCAGAGGCTTCAGAGGCGCGTGCGAGATCGGGAGAGGCGATCAGGAGCGCGGGGACGAGAAGCCGAATCACCGTACGACGCCCCCGGCCGGAGTCTCCACTGTGGTAAGCACTCGCTCCCCCCGCCGGGCTGATTCCACCTGTTCTATCAGGCGCTTTGTGGATGCCGCGGATTTGTCCAGGAAAGTCGACGGGTACAGCCCGATCCAGATGACGAACACGATAATCGGGACGAGGACCGCCCATTCGCGGAGGGTCATGTCCGCCAGTCCCCTGTTGGAATCGTGGGTGACTGTTCCGAAGAACACGCGCTGGTAACTCCGGAGCAGGTAGACGGCCGCGAGAATCACGCCGCTGGTCGCCACGATGGCGTAGGCCGGCGAGCCAAGCGCGAGAGATCGGAATGCTCCGAGAAGTATCAGGAATTCGCCTACAAACCCGTTCAGGCCCGGAAGCCCCACGGAGGAGAGCATGATGATCATGAAAAAGGCTGCGTACACGGGCATCACGGCTGCAAGCCCGCCGAAATCGCTGATCATGCGGGTGTGCCGCCGATCGTAGATCATGCCCACAAGAACGAACAGGGCGCCGGTCGAGAGGCCGTGATTGATCATCTGGATGACGCTCCCCTGGAACCCTTCCTGATTCAGGGCCAGGATGCCGAGAACGACGAAGCCGAGATGGCTGACGGATGAGTAAGCAACCAGCTTTTTCAGGTCGGGCTGCACCGTCGACACCAGCGCGCCGTAGATGATGCCGATCACGGCGAGGATCGCCAGGTATGGCAGGAACACCATTGTCGCCTGCGGGAACAACGGCAGCGAAAACCGGAGGAGTCCGTACGTGCCCATTTTCAGAAGAACACCCGCCAGGATGACGCTACCCGCCGTGGGTGCCTGCACGTGGGCGTCAGGCAGCCATGTGTGGAGCGGGAACATCGGGACTTTGATGGCGAAGCTCACGGTGAAGGCGAGGAACATCCAGGTCTGAATCGCCATTGGGATCGTCGGGCCGAGGGTGTAGAGCACCATCAGGTCCGTGGTGAACCTGCCGCCGGGCTGGTTCGCCGCATACACGGCGAGCCAGATAATCGCGACGAGCATCAGCAAGCTGCCGGCCATCGTGAACAGGAAGAACTTCACGGCAGCATAGATGCGCTCCTGCCCCCCCAGATCCCGATGATGAAGTACATCGGGATGAGCATGAATTCCCAGAACACATAGAAGAGGAAGGTGTCGAGCGAGAGAAAGACGCCCAGGGTGCCGACTTCGAGCAGGAGCATCAGCGCGACATACCCCTTGATGCGCGACGTGATCGATTCCCAGGATGCGAGCAGCGCCAGCGGAGTCAGGAAGGTCGTGAGGACGACCAGCAACAGCGAGATGCCGTCCACCCCGAGATGATAGGAGACATCGAGGCTCGGGATCCATGGATACTTCTCGACGAACTGCATTCTCCCCTGTCCGCCGTCGAACGCCACAAACAGCACGACGGAGGCGACGAAGGCCGCGCCCGACGAAAGCAGTCCGACGGACTTGATCGCGGTGACCGCGTCCTTGCGCATCAGCATGACGAGGCCTGCCCCGGCGAGCGGGAGCAGAAGGATGATCGACAGCAGGTACGGGGTATTCATCAGAAGAGGATCCGTGATCTCACAGCGTCAGAGCAGCAAGAGCCATCCCAGAATGGCGACGACACCGAGCATGAAGACAAACATATACGATTCCGTGACACCCGTCTGCACCCGGCGGATGGTGCCGCCGATCCATGCGACAAGCCCGGCAATGGCATTCACCGTCCAGTCGATGACGCCCACGTCCAACCGTTTCCACAGCAGGTGTTCCGATCCCAGCATGAGGGGGCGGACAACGCTTGCGTCGTAGGCCTCGTCCACGTAGTACTTGTTCAGCAGGAGCGTGTACACAGGCTTCCACCGGCGCGCGAGATCGTCCGGTATGGCGCGGGCTCTCAGATACCAGTGGCGGGCGACGACAATGCCTCCGGCCGCCACGCCAACGGAGAGCACCATCAGCAGATACTCGATCGGGTCATGTTCATGCGGCGTCTTCAGAAGCACCCCCGCCGCCGGAGCGAACACGGGATCGAGCCAGTGCTCGATGGCGTTCCCGCCGCCAAGACTGGGCGGGATGCCCGCGAACCCGCCGATGACCGAGAGCACGGCAAGGATCACCAGCACCGCCGCCATCGTCACGGGTGCCTCGTGCGGGTGCTTCGAGGAATCCCAGCGCTTCTCCCCTTCGAAGGTCAGCACAACGAGCCGGAACATGTAGAACGCCGTGAGCGCGGCGCCGAGCAGGCCAAGGAACCAGAGCACCTGGTGCCCGCCGGAGAAGACCTTCCAGAGGATTTCATCCTTGCTGAAGAACCCCGCGAGGGGCGGGATCCCGGCGATCGCGATCGCGCCAACGAGGAACGTCCTGTAGGTGAGGGGCAAATGGTGCTTCAGCCCGCCCATATTTCGAATGTCCTGCTCATCGTGCAGCGCGTGGATGACCGAGCCGGACCCGAGAAAGAGCAACGCCTTGAAGAACGCATGCGTCATGACGTGGAAGATCCCGGCGGCAAACGCTCCGACGCCCAGACCGAGGAACATGTAGCCCAGCTGGCTGATCGTCGAGTATGCCAGGACCTTCTTGATGTCGTTCTGTACGAGGCCGATCGTGGCGGCGAACAGGGCAGTTGCCGCACCGACAATCGCCACCACATCCATTGCGGTCGGGGCAAGAGCAAACAGGATCGAACATCGGGCCACCATATAGACGCCGGCGGTCACCATCGTTGCGGCATGGATCAGGGCGCTGACGGGGGTGGGGCCTGCCATGGCGTCGGGCAGCCAGACGAACAGGGGGATCTGGGCGGATTTCCCGGTCGCGCCGAGGAACAGTGCGAGCGTCATGATCAGCAGAACCGGAGTGCCCACCGCCATTCCTGCCGCCTGGGAGAAGACACCCTGGAAGTTCAGGGTTCCGAACGTCTGGACGATCAGGAACATCCCGATGAGGAACCCGAAGTCTCCGATACGGTTGACGATGAACGCTTTCTTTGCGGCATCCCCCGTCGTCCCCTTCTCGAACTTCCGGTCGTACCAGAACCCGATCAGGAGATAGGAACACAGGCCGACCCCCTCCCATCCGAGGAAGAGCAGGAGGAAGTTGTCAGCCAGGATCAGGTTCAGCATCGCAAAGATGAAGAGGTTCAGGTAGGCGAAGAACCGCCAGAAACCGGGGTCCCCGTGCATGTACCCTATCGAGTAGACATGGATCAGGAACCCTACGCCCGTGACGACGAGCATCATCAGAATCGACAGCGGGTCGAGGAGGTACGCGAACGACACGTCCAGGGATCCTGCGGCGATCCAGCGGAAGAATGTCACGGCGACCGTGCGGTCATCCGCCGGCCGGCCGAGGAGATCGACAAAGAGCGCGATCGCGATCGCGAACGAGAGCCCCACGGCGGCGCTGCCGATCCAGCCTGACACCGCTTCTCGCTTGAGGCGCGCGCCAGCCAGCCCGTTGATCAGGAACCCCGCGAGCGGGGCGACTACTGCGAGTCCTACGAGTTCAAAGGGCATGGAGCGGGGCCTACCACTTCAGGACGTTGATATCGTCGATGTTGACGGTCTGCTTGTTCCGGAACAACGAGATCACGATGGCCAGTCCAACGGCTGCTTCTGCGGCGGCCACCGCCATCACGAAGAACACCAGGGCCTGCCCTGTGACGGAGCCAAGCGAGGCGGAGAACGCGATGAGGGTGATATTGACGGCGTTCAGCATGAGCTCGATGCACATGAACACCACGATGGCGTTGCGCCGCGTCAGGACGCCGGCCACGCCGATCACGAACAGGATGGCGCTCAGGCCGAGAAAGTATGCCAGGGGAACGGTCATGAGGGCCTCCGGACCGGGTCAGCCGCACGGCGGGCGAGAACGACGGCCCCCACGATCGCCGCCAGCAGAAGGAGCGAGGTCACTTCGAACGGCAGAAGAAACTTCCCGAACAGGGCCTCCCCCATTCCCTCGACCGAACCGATATGGGTCGCCTCGGGGCCGACCGCCGGTGGTGAGTCGTTCCAGGCGAGGCCGCCCAGGACATACAGCAGCTCAACCAGCAGCGCTCCGGAGACCACGACGGCCGCGATCACCCGCAGATTCATCCGTTCCGCCAGAGCACGCTCATCGCCCAGGTTCAGGAGCATGATGACGAAGACGACAAGCACCATGATCGCGCCCGCGTACACCACGACCTCCAGCACGGCAAGCAGCTGTGCGTGCAGGAGCAGGTAGAGGGCCGCAATGCAGAAAAAGTTCGCGATGAGAAAAATCGCGCTCATGACGGGATTCCGCTGCAGCACCATCAGGAGTGCGGTGGTCACCGCCGCAGCGGCGACAAAGAAGAACATCAGGAATTCGAGGGTCACTGCTGCTTCTGGCCGGGAGCGTGAGGAATTAAGCGCAGGGAAAGTACAAGAAAATCAGCAGAGAATCAATCGAAGTAGTAGAAGGCGCCCACCGCGGGGAACGGGTACAGGGATCCGTCGGAAAAGTAGGTGAAGAGAAGGTCCCCCATCAGCGTAAAGCCCCCGCCCACGGCAAGCTCGCCGCCTATCCCAAGCCCGAGCCGCCAGGGAGACTCCATCTCGTTCTCCTCGGGAGGGCCGGCATAGTAGTAACCCGTGGCACCCGCGGCGTAGATGCGATGCTGCGGAGCCCTGACGAGGGTGTACTGCACCTCCCCGCCGATGGCATACGAGACATGGTCGCTCGACTTGATGACCCCGCCTGTGATCTGGTAGGACAGACGGCCCGGAAGATGATGCCGGAAACTGAGACCGATTCCCCCCGCCGGACTCGCGAAGAAGCCGAGGCCGAACGCGCTGGCCGGCAGCGATGCTTCCCTGGCCGCAACGGGAGTCTCAACCTGCGCGGGGAGGTTGGACCACGCGAAGAGGAACAACAGCAGAACAGCGCCGGTCAGCCGAGCCGAGCCCATCGCAGGATCTCTTTGAGTGCAGGTGTTTTTCCGGTCGACAGGATGCCGATCCGGAAGATCCTTCCGGCCGTCACCATCGCCGTGTAGATTGAGAGCAGCAAGAGCACCACGGTGAGCCCGATCTCCCAGGCCGGCGGCGTCTGGATCGGAATCCGGAGCGCCATCATCGTCGGCGTGAGGAGCGGAACGTACGTGAGCACCCGCAGCCAGAGCGCATCGGGCGTTTGCATCGCCGGGATTGCGAGCACGATCGGAATCACCAGGATCAGCATGAGGTAGGAGGTGACCTGCTGCGCTTCCTGCTCGGTGGTGAGGGGCGAGCCGGCCGCAATGAAGATGGCCGCATAGAGCAGATAGCCAAGGATGAAGTAGACCGCCATGAGCAGGCCGTCGCCGGGATCGATCAAATCCATCCCGAACTGGGTGCTGGCAACGACGCCCATGATGACCCAGAACCCCATCTGCGTGAGACCAAGCGCGCTCAAGCCCATCACCTTCCCCGCCATCAACTCCGTCGGGGAACAGGACGAGACCAGGATCTCGATGATGCGGTTCGACTTCTCGGCGATGACGCTCCGGACAAGCAGCTGGCCGGACGTCGCGATCAGGAAGAACAGCATCATCAGAAAGATATACGCGGAGAAGAAGACCTTCTCAAAACTCGAGCGCCCTTCCTCCCCCTCGGACGACACTCTGACGGTTGCCACCTTCAGGTTGACATCCAGCTGCTTCATCACGTCGGGGGCGACGCCCATCGTCTGGGCGCGCCTGAGCGCGATCACCTGCTGCATCGCCTCCTCAATGCGGGCCGGGATCCGGAAGTCTCCCACCACTGACGTACGATAATGGACGACAGAGTCCTTCAGCACGGTCGCCGGGATCACGCAGTACCCGAGCAGGCGGTCCTGTACGATACGCCGGTTTGCATCCGCGATCTCCTGCTCGAGGTCGATACCTGAGCCCACCGCGAGGGGCACCACCAGATACGCAGGCTGCCCGTTGTCAAGCGTGTACAGAGACTGGAGGCGGTCGGAGATGGGAATGACGAACTGCCCGGTCTGGTCGATCAGGCCGATGATGCGCGTGGTCTGCTGTTCCCGCTGCGCGAAGATGCCAGGAAGGAGGCCCATGGCGATCATGATGATCGGCGTCAGGAACAGGCCGATCAGGAAGATCTTGCTCCGGATCTTTTCGAGGTACTCCCACCGTGCGACCGCGAGCGCCTTCCTCACGCGTGGCCTCCGTGTGTCGGGATGACGGAAGGTTCTCCGTCGCCGACAAGTCTGATAAAGATGGAATGCAGCGACGGCTCGAGGAGCTCAACCTTGCGGATCTCGACCGCCTCGTTGATCCGCGCAATGAGATCCCCGGCTCGCGCGTTCGGTGCGAGCTCAAGCTCCGCCGCGTTTTCGTACCGGATGATCCGCTGGACGCCGGGAAGCAGGTCGAGGAATCCTCCGTTGCCCTCGTACTCGACGTTGAGAGAGTTCCGGCCGTAGGCCTTCTTCACGCCGCGGACCGTCCCCGCCAGCACAATCTTCCCCTGGTTGAGCAGGCACAACGAGTCGCTCAACTTCTCGGCATGATCCATCATGTGCGTGCAAAAGATGACGGCTTTCTCCCGCCGCTTCAGTTCCTGGACGGCATCCTTGAAGACGATCTGGTTGACGGGATCGAGACCTGAGAACGGTTCGTCGAGGATCACCAGGTCGGGGTCGTGAATCACCGACACGATGAACTGGACTTTCTGCTGGTTGCCCTTGGAGAGCTCCTCGAGCTGGCGGCCCGACGATTCGAGCAAGCCGAACCGGGCAAGCCACCGCTGGGCTTCGATTCGCGCAGCGCTCCGGCTCATGCCCCGCAGCTCGGCGAAGTACAGGATCGTCTCAAGCAGTTTTCCCTTGCGGTACAGCCCGCGCTCTTCGGGAAGGTACCCCACGCGGTTCCGCGTCGCCGGAGAGAAGGGCGTCCCGTCAAAAAGGATGCGGCCGCCGTCCGGGCGAAGGATATCGAGAATCATCCTGATCGTCGTCGTCTTGCCGGCTCCGTTCGGGCCGAGCAGGCCGAAGATCTCCCCCCGCCGCACGGTGAAGGTGATCCCTTCCACGGCTGTGGTGTGGTTGAACGACTTCCTCAGATCAGAGACTGAGAGCATGCGCTCCTTATGGGGTGAGGCGATAGATCATGCGGGGGAACGGGATGGTCTCCCGTATGTGATCGAGCCCGCAGATCCACGATACCGTGCGTTCGACGCCGAGTCCGAACCCGGCGTGCGGAACCGATCCATACCGCCGGAGGTCGAGGTACCACTCGAAGGCCTCCTGCGGGAGCTGATGCTCGCGCAACCGTCCGAGCAGCACCTCCAGGTCGTCTTCGCGCTGACTGCCGCCGATGATCTCCCCATACCCTTCCGGCGCAAGGACGTCGACGGCAAGTGCAAGCTCGGGGTTCTGGGGATCGCGTTTCATGTAGAAGGCCTTGACCTTCGCCGGGTACCGATGCACCATCACCGGGCGGTCGAACTGCTCGGAGATGATCGTTTCGTCCGTGCCTCCGAGGTCGTTCCCCCATTCGAAGGCGGCGCCTTTGGACCGGAGGATAGCGACGGCTTCCTCGTATGTGATGCGCGGCAGCGGCCTCTTCACACTCTCCAGAAACCGCGTGTTCCGCTCGAGCACTTTCAGCTCCGTCTGCCGGTGCTTCAACACGGACTGGACAATGTGCTCAAGGAACTCCTCGGCGAGGTCCATATCGTCGTTGAGGTCTGCGAACGCGACCTCCGGCTCGACCATCCAGAACTCGGTCAGGTGGCGGCGCGTCTTCGACTTCTCGGCGCGGAAGGTTGGTCCGAACGTGTACACCTTCCCGAACGCCATGGCTCCCGCTTCTGCGTAGAGCTGGCCGGACTGCGTCAGGTATGCCTTGCCGAGATCGAAATATTCAGTTTCAAAAAGGGTCGACGTCCCCTCGCACGCCGCGGGCGTGAAGATCGGCGAATCGACGAGCGTGAAGCCGCGGTCGTCAAAGAACTCCCGGATCGCCTTGATGATCTGATGCCGGACACGGAGGATGGCGTGCTGCCGGCTCGATCGCAACCACAGATGGCGGCGGTCCATCAGGAACTCGATCCCGTGCTCCTTCGGGGAGATGGGGTATTCCTGTGCGACGTGGAGAATTTTAATCTGTTCGACTTCCAGCTCGAATCCTCCCGGGGCTCGATCCTCCCTCCGCACCACTCCTGACACCTCGAGGGATGACTCCTGGGTCAGCTGGTCGAATGCCAGGAACACCTCATCGGGAAGCTTATTCTTCAACAGAACCGCCTGTACGAGACCGGTTCCGTCCCGAAGGACCAGGAATCTGATCTTCCCGCTTGAGCGCTTATTATAGAGCCATCCGCGAAGTGTGACGAGTTCACCGACGTGGGACGCCAGATCCTCGATGTAGAGTCGGGCCATGGGGGAGTATTCCTGAAAACTGGTGGTTCGAGAGACGGGAAGCGAGAGGAATATAAGGAAAGCCGTCTCGATGGTCAAACATGCTGGCCCACCCACCCGTGTACAACAGTTACGAAGTGTCGGGCCGGAAAGGCGTGACTGCCATCACGACATACGCAGCATCCTCTCAATCGGGGCTCGGGCACGATCCATTATTCCCTCATCCAGGCGGATTTCGGGCGCCCGGTCCCGCATGCAGAGGTACAGCTTCTCAAGCGTGTTCAGTTTCATGTACGGGCAATCGTTACAGGCGCAGTTCGCTTCGGGGGGCGCCGGGATGTAAACCTTCTCCGGTGCAGCCTTGCGCATCTGGTGCAGAATCCCCGATTCTGTAGCGACAATGAAGCTTTGTGAGGCAGACGTTTGGACATGCTTCAGGAGCGCGCTTGTCGAACCGATGAACGATGCGCGCTCCAGAAGCGGCTCCTCGCATTCCGGGTGGGCGATCACTTCCGCCTCGGGGTGCTGACTCTGTAGCTGGAGCAACTTCCGGATGCTGAAGGTTTCGTGGACGATGCACGAACCGTCCCAAATGACCATGGATCTGCCGGTTTTCTTCGCAAGGTACCTTCCAAGATTTCGATCCGGCGCGAACAATACCCCCTGTTCAACGGGGATCTGACGTATGATCTTCTCGGCGTTTGTCGACGTGCAGATGATGTCGGTTTCCGCCTTGACGGCGGCCGAGCAGTTGATGTAGGTAATCGCGACATGGCCAGGGTGTCTGGCCCTCCACGCCCTGAACTCGCCGGCCGGACATCCCTCGGCCAGAGAGCAGCCCGCTTCCAGATCCGGCAGCAGCACCTGCTTCCTGGGGTTGAGAATCTTCGCCGTCTCAGCCATGAAGTGAACGCCCGCAAAGACGATCACATCGGCGGTTGTGGCTGCTGCTCTGCGGGCCAGCTCTAAGCTGTCCCCGACAACGTCCGCGAGGTCCTGAATCTCCGATTCCTGGTAATAGTGGGCCAGGATGTAGGCATTGAGATCCCTCTTCAGGCGCAGCACCTCCTCCCGAAGGTCTAAATTCTTCATCATCGTCGATTCCACATCCCTACCTCTTTCGATTTCCCTCGGTTTCGGCGGCCCCCTTCGTTCTGCCGGAACCCCGCACGGTGTTCATGATCTCCCTCGCGGTTTCGAGCACGGACTGAAGGGAGATTGTATCGATCTGTCCACCCTCTCCAACAATAAAACGGTGAGAACTCCCGATTGGTGCCCACTGGTTCGGGTCGGTTGGACCGAAGAGCGAGAGTACCGGCGTGCCTGTCGCGGCGGCGACGTGCATGATCCCGGTATCGTTGCTCACGACAAGATCCATGCAGGAAAGGATTGAGGCGACACGCCGAATCGGTTGTCGCCGAACGACTTGAACTGGAACAGTTAACCGTGATTCCATCGACTTGACCTCAGCCTCGTCCATAGGTCCTTCGGTCACAAAGGTCATCGCATCGTATTCGCGGGAGAGCGTGTTTGCGAGTGCCGCGAATCGATCCGCCGGCCACCGGTTCGGCGGCTTCCCCGCCCCTGGATGAAATGCGATCGCAAGACTCTTGTTTCCGCAGCTCCTGGCGACGCTCTCTCTCCCCTCCCCCAGTTCAGCACGCGTGAGCCCCATTTCATGGCTCAGGTTGGACGGAAGGACAAGCCACGCCCCGAGGATATCCCAGTTGCGAAGGGTCTGATGGCGATGCGGATCTCCCGACCAATCCAGTTGCCTTGGGGACGTGAAGAAGAATGCGGAAGGGTTCGGTTGCCCGTCAAGGGAACCCGCTCCGATTCTATGCGGGGAACCGCTGAGGTAGGCCAGTGCATCGCTGGAAAATGAGACCGAGACGGTGGATGGTACGACGGCAAGGTCGAACGACTGTGACCGCAGGTCCCGAACAAATCTGACGAAACGCCCAACGTGCAGCCGGCGGCCGTTCAGGAACTCGGTCTTGTCGTACGTCAGGACATCATCGACGAACGGGTTGTGCAGCATGATATCTCGGTTTCCCGGGCTCGCGAGGAGCGCGATGCGGGCTTCCGGAAACCGGTCGCGCAACGCCCTCAGGAGGGGGACGACGCAAAGCATGTCTCCGAGTTGATTGTGCTGGCGAACGACGAGGATGGACCGGACATCGGCAGGGGCAGGGAACGGCTTCTCGCGGGATCCAACAAGAATCCTCAGGATGGACGCGACGCCCGACTTGAATGAGCGTTCGAGTGTGCCGAGTCCCGCCATTATGATGGGCGGTCGCGGTGAACCTTCTGGTTCCCCGTGCCCGTGAGGTCCTCGAAGGAGGCGTCCGTGGCATCGCGAAACGGCTTCTCCAGAGGCCGGGCCTGTTTCCGGCCGCCGACCGTTCCGTCTTCCGCGCCCCGCTTGCGGGGGTTCGACATCAGCTTCGCAAGCGAGCGGATAAGCCGGAAGGCAAAGAATGCGGCTATCGCGATGAGGATGAGGCGGAAAAGCGACATGGTCACTTCTTCTTGGGCAGAGGGTTGTAGTACTCGACCGGCGCCCGCTCGGTCCGGAGGACCTCCCGGACGAGGTCTTCGTACTCCTCGCCGTTGTTCACAAAATCGATCTGCGTCGAGTTCACGATCAGAAGCGGGGTCGTCTTGTAACGGAAGAAGAAATAGTTGTACGCCTCGTTCAGGTCTCTGATGTACGATTCAGAGATGTCGGATTCAAACGATCGCCCCCGCGTCCGGATGTTCCGCATCAGGCGCTCCGGACTTGACTGGAGGTAGACCACCAGGTCCGGCGTCGGGACGTTGTGTTCGATGCTGTTCACCAGCGTCTCGTACAGCTTGAGTTCTTCATCCTGAAGGTTCAGGTACGCGAAGATCTTGTCCTTCTCGAAAATGTAGTCGGTCAGAATAAACCGGTGAAACAGGTCGGCCTGGAAGAGCTCTCTCTGCTGGCGGTACCGTGTCAGGAGGAAGAAGATCTGCGTTTGAAACGCGTACCTCTCCGGGTCGCGGTAGAAGTCCTTCAGGAAAGGATTCTCTTCGAACCGTTCGAGGACGGTGTTGCCGCCCAGAGTTTCGCCCAGCATGGTGCAGAGCGTGGTCTTCCCCGCCCCGATCACCCCCTCGACGGCGATGTGCCGGAGGTCGGTGTTCGCGATGAGGGATGATATGGGTTCGAGTGCTGCCACAGCTCACGCTTTGATGTGATGGGAGGTCCGCTGCACGCGTCCTTGCCCGCTGCACGCCTCAGCCAGTTCGGCGATCGTCATGCCGCTGATGGGATGCACGAGATCAGGGTCCAGTTCGCGCAAGGGGACGAGGACGAACCGGCGGCGCTCAAGTTCCGGATGCGGAACAGTCACCGCCGGGTCCGCCTGCACCAGTCCGTCGTACAGGAGGATGTCACAATCGATTTCCCGCGGCCCCCACCGTTCGCCTCGCGTGCGGCCAAGGCGCTCCTCGATGGAGAGCAGCTCCCGCATGAGGACTGCGGGAGCGAGTCCGGTCTGGAGCTCTCCCGCGGCGTTCAGGAACTTCGCCTGATCGGTCTTCCCCACCGGGTCGGTCTCATATACCGGGGACCACCGAAGGACCGTCACTCCGTCGATCTTCGCAATCTCCCGGGCTGCGCGGTTCAACATTCCGGCCCGGTCTCCCACGTTCGATCCCAGGCCGACGAAGACCCGGTAGTCGCTCATTGCGATCTCGTCACCTCTACCTCAACGTAATCCACGACGCCCTTGACGGGCGGATGCGGTTTCCTCACGCGCACCAGGACGGTTTCGATGATCGGGAAGGTCCGCAGGAGGCCCATGGCGATGGCGTTCGCCAGGGCTTCGAGCAGGTAGTACTTCTTCTCCAGGACGGTGCTCTGGATGAAGGAGTAGACTTTCTCGTAGTCCACGGTCATCGTCAGCGAGTCGCTCTGGACCGCCGCGGCGAAATCGCACCGCATCTCGACATCGCATTCGAACTTTCCACCGAGGTTCTGCTCGTCTTCCATCACGCCGTGATAGGCGTAGAAGACTGCGTTCTTCACACGGATGGTGTCATAGTCGATCATGGCAGGTAGGCGACAATATAGAGAAGGGCATCCCGAGAATCAATCCGCGAGCCGCTGCAGGGCGTTGTCAATGCGCCGGAGGCATATGTCGCGGCCGAGCAGGGCCATCAGCTCGAACAGTCCGGGGCCGATCGGCATCCCGCTCAGGGCGAGTCTGAGCGGATGAATCAGCTTCGAGGCGTTCACGCCCGCCGCTTCGGCGGTCGCCCGGACCGATGCCTCGATCCCCGCGTGGTCGAACGGCTCCTGGGCTGCAAGCATCTCGCGGACGGACCGTATCAGGGCCGGCGTTTCGGGCTTCCAGTATTTCGACCGCGCCCCCTCGTCATATGTCGCCGGATCCGCAAAGAGGTACGGGCTGTGCGTCACGAAGTCCTCGACCCGGTCGACACGTTCCCGCATGAGCTCGATCGCGGAGCGGAAGTACGCGTCTGATCCCGGCGACATCCCCGCCTGCGAAAGCGCGGGCCGGAGGAGCTCCATCAGCTCCCCGCCCGGCGTGCGGCGCACATACTGCGTGTTCATCCAGTTCAGCTTGTCGAGGTTGAAAACCGCGCCCGACTTCCCCACACGCTCCAGCGTGAATTCCTTCACCAGCTCCTGGAGGGAAAAGAGCTCGCGCTCGTCGCCGGGATTCCAGCCGAGGAGCGCGACGAAATTGACGAGCGCCTCCGGGAGGTAGCCCTTTGCCCGGTAGTCCTCGACGGCCACGTCACCCTGCCTCTTGCTCAGCTTCGATCTGTCAGGGTTAAGGAGCAGCGGGAGGTGTGCGAAGACTGGTGGTTCCCAGCCGAAGTAGCGATAGAGCAGCACATGCTTCGGCGTGCTCGACAGCCATTCCTCGCCGCGGATGATGTGGCTGATCCCCATGGTGTGGTCGTCCACCACGTTGGCGAGGTGGTACGTGGGATATCCGTCGGATTTCAGCAGGACCTGGTCATCGATCAGGTCCGAGGAGAACTCGACGCGGCCCCGGATCACGTCGTCGAAGGCGATCGTCTCAGCCTCGGGGACCTTCATGCGGACGACGGCGGGCTCGCCCGCATCGAGCTTCCGGCGGACTTCCTCGGGCGTCAGCGTGAGCGCCCGTCGATCGGATTTCTGGGGGATGCGCATGCGCTCCTGCTCTTTGCGCATCGCTTTCAGCTCTTCGGGAGTGTCGAACGCGTAATAGGCTCTCCCCTCGGCGAGGAGGCGGTCTGCGTGTTCCCGGTACAGCGCGAGCCGTTGGGACTGGACGTACGGTCCGGCGGGTCCAGGGCGGTCGGGCCCTTCGTCATAGTCGAGTCCGGCCCAGCGGAGCGTGGTGATGAGGTTCTCCACGGCGCCCTCGACGTAGCGTGTCCGGTCGGTGTCCTCGATCCTGAGGACGAAGACGCCGCTGTTGTGGCGCGCGAAGAGATAGTTGTACAGTGCGGTTCTCAGCCCGCCAACGTGCAGGAAGCCGGTGGGGCTCGGTGCGAATCGGACTCTGACGGTGGACACGAAGGATGTGCTCGCGGTTGGTACGTCAGGAAATGTATCAAAAAGAGGCTTGAATTGCCACGCATCTGAGGTCGCGGGGCGTATCGACTCAGAAGGTGAACGCGAATTTCCCCGGCCCGCGCTGGGCGGCGAACGTCTTCTTCACGGTGCCCGCGGACGTCAGAATCCTGATCTCCCCCGTTCCGGTGAAGTTTCTTGCATCGGCCACGTACAGGTTCGCTGTCTCAGGCTCCGACGCGAGCGCATAGTAGGTCCCGGAAACATAGTTCATGGTGACTTGCCGGGTCGACATGGAGATGCGATGCACAGGGCCGCCGTAGTAGCTGCCGGGGGTGACACCGAGGACGTACGCGTAACCGTCATCGCCAAGCGTTATCGGCCCGAAGAGCTGGTCCGGGAACACGACGGAATCCTTCACCGTAAGCGTGGATCCGTCGATGACATACACTCGCCCCGTCGACGGGACGCTGAGGTACGCGTTCCCCGTGCACGTCACCCACACAGAACCATCAGGCGCGAATGCCACGCCGGTCGGACCATCGGAGAGCTCGATTGTCTTCAACAGCTCTTCGTTCTCGATATTGATCACCGACACCGTCCGGGAAGCGCCGAAGCCGGAGTTGCAGACGAAGAGGCGCAGCCCCGCCAGCGCCATCCCCTGTGGATTGGGACCCACGCGGATGCCCCGTCGAACCGCCAGCGTTGCCGGGTCGATCGACAGAACCGAATCCGAAAAGAGCATGGTCAGGAACATCCTCGTCCCGTCCGCGCTGATCACGACGTCGTGCGGGTCGGCGCCCGGATAGGTCGCTGACTGGAGCAGCCGGTGATCCGCGGTGCTGATGATCTTCAGATCATGCGAACCGCTCATCACGACATAGGCCCTGTCGTCCCTGACGACGATGTCATCCCCGAGGCTCCCCAGATGCGCTCCTGCGTTCGCAGACTCGTAGACATCGGTGTACACGGTGTCGCGGTCGACATCGTACAGGCTCAGCCGCGCTCCGGCCGGATCACCGTACTGACCTTCATTCAGAATGTAGACAGCCTTCGTGGCCGGCGGAACCGGGTCCGGCCCCGGCGACGAGGGATCGTCGGCACAGGCTGCAACCAGGAACGCCGAGACAACCGGGGCAAGGAGGGAGCTGATTCGCATGGATCTCTTTCAGTCAATACTGCAGCGCGAGTCCGAACCGGAACGTGCGGAGGGGCATCGGATAGCCCCGGATGGCCTGATAGTCTTCCTTCAACACATTGTTGATTTCGCAGCGGGCCGTGAGGTCCACTCCCCATACGGGCACGCCGACAGCGAAGGAGAGGTCGAGCACATCATACATCGGAAGCGACTCCAGGTTGTCCTCCGTCATGAATCGCGGACCGGTGACGGTGTACCACAGGGTGCCTCCGACGGAGCTGAAAGGGCCGGACGAAAGTCGACGGACAAACGAGAGTGACGCCCCTCCGGTTTCGCGGGGGACATAGACGAGCGACGCCCCCTGCAGAGGATCGCCAGGATAGTCTGCTGACATGTTGACGCTCCGCGCATTCGCGTAGTAGACCCTGGTGCGGAGGGTCTTTGCGAAGAGCTCGAGAGCATAGCTCAGCTCGTAGCCGTCCACTTCCACCCGCCGCAGATTGCGGGGCGTGACGATCCCCATGCCCGCCGGCGACCAGACGATTCGATCGTCCACCGCGTTGTGGAAGAACGACGCATCCAGGGTGTGGTCTCCGCCGAGCGTAAACGCGAGCGTCCCTCCCGCTTCGGTCCCGCTGGCGTGTTCGGGGCGCAGTTCGCTATTGCCCTTTCCCCCACCTCCCTGGTAGTAGAGCTCGTTGAACGTGGGCGCGCGGAAGCTTCGGTTCACGACCCCGCGTGCCGAGAGTGATACGTCGCTGAAGGGCCCGGTCTGGAACCGCATCGAACGGAGCCCGACCCCCAGTGAGGGGCTCGTGGCGGAAACCGACCCGGCCTGGTCGTACCTCACGCCGCCCATCAGGTACGCCTCATCGATGCCATCGACCGGGAAAGCGCTGGCAGCTCTCGCCTGTGCATACGTCCCCCAGTCGGTCCTGCGCACGGTTCCATCCGTTATGTTCCCCGCCGCCGAGTAGACCGCAGTGACACCCCCCACTGCGAATCTCAGCCAATCGCCTGTCTGGCCTTCGTAGCGGGGCTCCAGCCTGAGTTCGTTGTTCCGGTAGTGATTGTCGGTTGGGACCCCCGCGACGACGATAGCGGGATCGCTGTACTGCTGGTACGTCGTGCGGCCCTGAGCCCTGACCTCCAGGAGGCGAGCCTGTCCAAGTGAATGGCGAACGCCGACTTGCAGAAGGAGGTCGGAATCCTTCTGCCGGGCCACGCCGGCCGACGAAGGCGAGACGACGACGCCGGCAACGCCCCGCTCGGAGGAGAGCCCGGTTGCGAATGCATCCACGACCGTCGAACTTCCTAAGGCAAGAGCGCCGCGGAACGTCAGGGAGCGCGCGAGAAAGTCGCTGTTGGTTCTCCGGAGCTCCTGCGCCGAGGGTCCATCGTGATAGATGAAACGGTAATTGTCGTCCCCTCCCTCCTCCAGGTACGACACTCGAAACGCGCTGGCCTGCAGGTTCGTTCCTCCCGAGATCGAGTAGCGTTCGTACCCGTACGAGCCGAGCGTCAGTCCGGCGCGGACCGTTGGCTCCGACGCCGGCGCTCTGCTGACGAGGTTCACCACGCCGCCGAGGGCCTGGGATCCGAACGACAGCGATGATCCTCCGTGCAGCACCTCGATGCGCTCAATATTCTCGAGCGGCGTCATGCCGAGGTCCATGATGCCGTTCTGTGCGCTGTTGACGGGAAGACCGTTGAGCAGGATAGCGGTATGCTCGGCGCCCAGTCCGCGCTGCGACAGCGTCTTGAGGCCCGAGCTTCCGCCATAGTCTTTCACGAAGAGACCTGGAGCCGAACTCAGAATTCCCGCAAGGGTTGTGACCGGAGCGTGTTCGATCTCCCACCGGTCGATGACGTTCACCGGAACCGGCACATGGGACACATCGAGGCGGAGGCGCGACGCCTGCACGACCACCTCGTCCATCGAGTAGAGGACGGGCTCCAGGGGAATTTCGAGAAGGGAATCCGGCGTTCCGCGTCCGGTCACCGTCGTCGGGGAGTACCCCGCGAGCCGCACCATGAGCGAACACTCGGGCGCGGGAACGGGAATGGTGAACGAGCCGGAGGATGTCGTGGAGACCGATGGATGCACCGACCCGGACACGCTGACCAGGGCGCCCTGGAGCGGGCGGCCTGTCTGGGCGTCGAGCACGATGCCTCGCAGAGCGGCGGGCTCAGGGCCAGCGGCCGATGCCGTGGCAACACCAAGGATGACAGCACAGAGAAGGCGGCGCATCCGACTCGAAATGAAAAAACCCGGCCTCCAAAAGGGGAACCGGGTGGAAACGCCAGCCATCAGCGTTGCAACCTCGGCCCTCCCGCGAAGGCCTCGTGAGGCATCGACACCGGCAGGTCTCCTGGCTTGTGGCTGAGTTCCGCGCGACGACTTCCCGGTCATCGCTGTGACCAGTGTCGGCACGCATCACGCCACGCACAGTTGCGGGGCAGCTTCCGCTTCGAACGGAATTCCCTCTGTAGTCCCGCGTTACGCGGGACACCGGCGTCGTCATGTGGAAAAGAACTGTGCTTCAATATACGACCGCGAATCACCGTTGTCAACAGCATCCGCGACCGGCGAGGGCGCCTCAGGTCGCCCGACTACGGATCAGGCGACGTCTCTTCCCTGATCACATCCCTCACTCCCTGTCGCTTGTAGCCGGCTGGCAGCTCAAGCAGCGCGGGGGTGACATGCACGCGCTGGATCTTCGTGACGTCCGAAGACTCGAGGACATCCTTTCCATCCTTCGTCAGCGCCCGCAGCGGAAAGAGCCCCAGACGGGTCAGTTCGTTGCTCCACGGGCCTTCGCCCTCCACCTCTCCGGGTCCAAGAGCCTTGTCCAGGGTTTCCACGAGCGGGCGAAGCTCGCCTGTCGCCCAAATTTCGGTCTTCACGGATCCGTTCTTCAGCAGCAGCTGCTCCGCGCTGTACCCCAGGATCTTCTTCTTTTTCCCTGTCCGCTCAAATCCAGAAGCCGCGGCCGGCGGGCCTTCATCCTCCGGGGGAGGCTCGACCGGAAGCTCGAAGTAGGTCTTGTCGACATCGTTCAGGACCCAGCGAACCGCGCGGTCTGTTCGGCCGATGATCGTGACACCGGGATTCTCCCCCGTTGCGGGAATCCCTATCCGCACTCCGGACGGCGCCACCCACATGGTCATTGTGAACGTGACCGCCCTCCCGTACTCGTCCGTCGACACATTTGATGTCTCGATGATGCCTTCGAACTGCGCGGGCGAGGGGGTTGCGATCAGGAGGAGAAGCGCTGCAGAGAGGAGAAGATGCGCGCGTGTTACGCGTTCGTTTGCCATAGCGGTGTTTGCACACATGGTACCGAATGGGCCTGCGATATGCAAGAAACGGTGGTTGAGGCCGCAGGAGCCTCCGGGCGATCCTTGACTTTTCTCCGCAATTTTCCTAGCGTTAGGTGTTCCATGACACGGAGATCGCTACCGAAGCGTTGGTATCACCTGGTGTGCACAGCCTGTTCCTGACAGCGCTTCATGATCTCTCGTTCGAGTGTGTCGACCACCGGGAATGTCGCCCGTGCCTGAGAGGGCCGGGACCGTTCGCCGGTTTTTTTCTGCCCTGCACCTGATGCCCTTATATCGCCACATACGGTTCATTGTTCCAGGCGCTCTCCTCTCAGCCGCCATTCTGGCGGGATGTGAGGATCCAGGCACGGGGACGCTTGATCCCCGGGGAAACGCTCCGTTCCTCAAGGAGGCCGCCGTGACGCCGGATTCCATCAATCTGGGTTCGCTCCCTCCGGGCCCGTCCGGGCTGCTCGCTGTCGCAATTGCCACGGTGCGCGTGACCGATCCCGATCAGGGTGGCGTTCTGACGGCTGCTGTCGAGGTCTACCCGCTGGCAAATGAGCCTCCCCTTGCCTCGACCGCTCTCCACGATGACGGGGTTGCGCCGGACGCGAACGCCCGCGACGGCATCTACTCCGCCCGGATTCAGTTCCCGGTCACAGAATCGGACGCCGGACGCTACAGGGTGCGTTTTTCCGCGGTCGACGAACTCGGGCTGCGGGGGAATGTCATCGAACGGCCTCTTGTGCTTACCAGGCCAAAGCCGAATTCGCCGCCCGTGCTCAGTGCCCTGGTTGCCCCTGACACAGTGACGCTGCCAACCTCCGGGTCGTCACTCATCACGATGAGCGTCGCAGTTTCCGATTCAGATGGCTACGGTGACATTCGTGATGTGTACTTCCGAAACCTCGACTCGCCCAGCAATCCAACGCAGCGCTTCTTCCTCAAGGACGACGGAGGCACAGGGACGCCATCGAGCGGTGACGTAGTTGCAGGCGATGGCAGGTTCACTATCATTATCCAACTTCCCAACACGACACCTAGGCGCGACTACCACTTTGCATTTCAGGCAAACGATGCCCAGGGCGATACCAGCGCCACGCTCCTGCATGTGCTGACCGTGAGATGACGATGCGCAACGGATTCTTGCTCGCGATCACGCTGGTCGTCCTCACCGTTCCCCGGCATGCCCTCGTCGGCCAATCGAAGGCACTGCACTCCCCCTCCCTTTCGAAGCCGCAGGCGGGAGCGGCGCTCCCCACGAATTCCGTCTCCCATCTCTCCGTCCAGGATCCCTCGGTCTGGATCGGTACGAGCAAAGGGGTCGCGCGGAGCGACGACGGAGGAGCAACGTGGCAGAGCTACAAGGACGTGCCCGAGTTTGCCCGCCCCGGCATCTTCTCCCTGTCCCTGCAAGGAGACACGGTGTGGTGTGCGACAGGCTACACGCAGGACGTGGAAGGGTCGAACGTCCAGACCGGGAGCGGGTACACGGTGTCGATGAACGGCGGCGTAACGTGGTCCTCCCTCCCGCAACCGCTCGACGCCCGCGATGACAGCCTTGTTCAGTACGGCAGAAATCAGGTCAGCTTCATCCCGATCGTCGTCCCCGAGCAGAACGTGACGTTCGATGTCGCCCTGGGGAACGGCGTCGTGTGGGTGGCGAACTGGGCGGGCGGCATCAGACGGTCGACTGATCACGGGCAGACATGGATCCGGACGGTCCTCCCGTCCTCGAATCCGGAACTCGATTTCGCCTTCCGACTCCCTTCCCAATCTCTACTACAAGATCGATCCGAGGACCGACAACAATTTCCTCGGATTCTCCGTCTACGTTCAGAACGATTCGGTGATCTGGGCGGGGACGGCCGGGGGAGTCAACCGGTCGACCGACGGCGGACAGAGCTGGGTCAAGTTCACGCGCGCGAATCAGTCGTCTCCGATACTTTCGGACTGGGTGATCGCCATTGCGGGACAGCATCACGCGGGCCGGCTGAACGTGTGGACCACCAACTGGCCGGCAGAAGGTGACGATCAGGAATTCGGCGTCAGCTCGACAACCGATAGCGGGGCCACCTGGCAGAACTTCCTCAGGGGAGTGCGCGCCTACGCGTTTGCGTTCAAGGATTCTATCGTCTACGTCGCGACCGAAAACGGAATCTACCGCACCGATGACGGCGGGCTGTCGTGGATTGTCAGCGGTTCGGTGGTCGACCCCACGAGCGGCGACAGAAACACGAATGTCGGCTATTTTGCCGTCGGGGTCCTCGGGGACACTGTATACGCGGGCAACGGTGACGGTGTGGTGGCTACCGTGGATGCTCCCGGCACCCCGTTCGGAGCGACCTGGAACGTCTATCGGGCGTTCAAGCCCGTGGGTTTGCAGCTGGCGTCGTACGCGTACCCGAACCCCTTCTCCCCCCGATTTGAGATCACCCGGATACACTACGGCACGGGCGGTCGGGATGCGAGCGTCACCGTCGAAGTGTTCGACTTCGGCATGAACCGCGTCCGTACGATCGTCCGGGACGCAGGCCGCTCGGGAGGCACGGAGCACGAAGAGCTGTGGAACGGCATGGACGACGGCGGAACCACGGTTCGGAACGGCGTCTATTTCTACCGTGTGCTTGTCGGCGACGAGGATCCTCTCTGGGGCAAGATCATGGTGCTGCAATAGCATGAACCGGATCGCACGATACGTTCGGGCCGCGTGGCTGCTTGCAGCGATGGTGATGCCCGTCGCCGCAGGGGCCCAGATCGCCGGGCAGCCCGGCGCCTTCAGCCGACTCGGGTTCGGCGCCCGCGGGATGGGCATGGGCAATGCCATGGCCGCGGTGAGACAGGGCGATGTCGCCGGTTACTACAACCCCGCACTTCTCCCCTGGATGGAAACTCGCCACGGCACCGCGGCGATCGGCATCCTCAGCCTGGACCGCCGGCTGAACTACCTGGGCGCGAGCTTTCCCCTGCCGCCGGCCGCTGGCGTTTCGGTGGGTCTCATCAATGCGGGTGTCAGCGGGATCGACGGCCGCGACTCGGACGGAGAGCCGACCGGAGAGCTCTCCACGTCGGAGAACGAAGCGTACCTCGGGTTCGGCATCAAGTTCAAGCCCGGCTTCAGCCTCGGCGTGAACCTGAAACTGCTTTACTATAAGCTGTACGAGAACATCTCCTCCACCACATTCGGGTTCGACATCGGGGGTGCTTACCCCGTGACGCAGGACGTAACCGTGGCAGTCACCGTCAAAGACCTGAACTCGAAGTACTCATGGGACACGTCGGACCTCTACGGGCAGAACGGACAGACGAACACGGACCGGTTCCCGCTGCTCTATACGGGCGCCGTTGCGTACGCGTTGCCGGATAGCCTCGGTCTTGTCGCCGCGGAGTTCGAGGCGTCGAACGCGAGCTCGATGATCATGCGCGTGGGGGCGGAGGTCAACCTGGTCCCGGAACTCACCGTCCGTGCTGGCGTCGACCGCATCGACCTGAAGGACGAAGGGAACGGGGTGAAGCCGACGTTCGGGCTGACTGCGCGCAAGTCGCTGGGGTCCTGGACGCCGGCCATTACCTACGCGTACGTGATCGAGCCGTTCGCGCCGGCCGGCATGCACGTCATCTCCCTCGCGATCCTATTCTGACCGATGAAGAGCGATCCACCATGAACGGCCTTACGCGCTTCGCAGCAATCGCTTTCCTTACACTCGCCGGAATGGCAGTCGCCGTGAGCCAGGTCGGGTCCACGGGAATGGCTTTTTTGAAGCTGGGCACGGATGCGCGGTCCACCGCGCTGTCCGATGCCACGAGTGCGATCGCTTCGGGCGCGTCCGCCGCGACGCAGAACCCGGCCGGTCTCATCGTCGCGACCGATCCCGGCAAGACCATCGACCTCCTCTTCACGCATCGCGAGTGGATCCAGGACACCCGCATGGAGTACCTCGCGGTCCGGATCGGCCTCGACTCGCTCCAATCGCTGGGCGTCTCGCTCTCCTCCGCCTCCACCGACGACATCGAAATCCGCACCCGTCCCGGGCCGGCCGAGGGAACCTTCTCGGCGCGGAACGCCTCTGTCGGGCTCTCCTACGCGAGGGGCTTCGGCGATCTTGCGCTCGGCATCACGGCCAAGGTGCTGTATGAGAAGTTGCTGGTGGATGATGCCACCGGCTATGCTTTCGACATCGGCGGACGCTGGCAATCGCCGCTTCCGGACCTTGTGGTGGGGGCAGCCCTGCAGCATCTCGGAAGCATGGGAATGCTGCGGGAGGAATCCACGAGGCTCCCGGCAACGTTCAGGCTGGGGCCTGCGTACAGGCTGGGGTGGGAATCCCCGCGGATGGATCTGCTGATGGCGGGCGACCTTGCGTATGTCTTTGAGGAGGGCGAGCCGTACGCATCGCTCGGAGCGGAGCTCACGTACGACAGGATGTTCGCCGCACGGGCCGGGTATCAGTTCGGGTCAGAGGGGCGGGGATTCTCGGCGGGGGTCGGTCTCCGCCACAGCCTGTTTCAGCTTGACTACGCGTACGCTCCCATCGCTTCAGAGCTCGGGAACACTCACACCATCTCTGTCGGGCTGACGTTCTAGCCCCCTCCAAAATGTAGCACATGATCGTTGGCGCGGCACGAGAGTGCGCTCTGCTTCCGGGAGGCCTGACCATGCCAGCCCCGCCGGCTTCTACGCGGGCAACTCGATGGCTTTCTTTGCGCGGGCGCGCAGTTCGTCCCGGCTCCCCCGCAGCCGCACAACCTCCTTCACGATCCCGTCCAGATCGATCTGCTGGATGCACTCCAGGTTGAAGGGGCACTGCTTCTTCCAGCACGGCGAGCAGTCGAGGCCGCGCGGGATGAGCTTGACTCCGTTGTCGAAGAGATCGATCTCCGACGGGCAGCTCACGCCGAACCAGACGATGATGTACTTCCCCCGCCCGATCGCCGCGTGCATGCCGAACGAATCGCCGCTTATCACCACGTCGCACAGGTCGATCGCACACAGCCCGCGGCGCACGCCGTCGGTCGTCCGCGTCTGGATGACGGCATCTCCGACCTGACGCGCGATCTCGGCGTTCCGCATCGTATCCTCCGGCCCTCCGAGCAAAACGAGCCGGAGTCCCTCCGCAGCTCGCAGCCTGTTGATCAGCGCAACATGCTGCTCGACGGTCATCTTCTTGTTCGGATACAGTTCAGAACAGCCGGTGTTGAATCCGACGATGAGGTCGGGTGACATTCCATTCCGGCCCATGAGCCCGTGCGATCGCTTGAACTCCTCCACGAATGCGGCCTCTTCCTTATTCAGCGGAAGGACATACCGGTCGCGACGGTACGGGAGCTTGAACTGCTCGCAGAGCAGCTGGGACCCGGATTTCTGGTTCACCCTGAATTTCAGATGATCGTCGAGTCCGAGAATATAGTTCTCCTCCGCTTCGCGGTTGAGCGGCACGATCACGCCCGTGTCGGTGATGCCGAATCCACGCTTCGTTCCGGCCGTGACTGCCCCTGCGAGCGCGCCCGAACGGACGGACTTGTCCACGTTCAGAAGCAGATCGAACGTCAACGATTGCAGGATGAGCCACTGCTCCGGCTCCCACAGGTGGACCCTGTCGACGTACGGGTTGTGCGCCAGGAGCGGCGCCGCGTTCTTCAGCGTGATCCACGAGATGTGGCTCTGGGGGTAGAGCCTCTTCAGCGCCGGCAGGATGCTTGTCGTCACAAGCACGTTCCCCATCGCGTCGAGGTTGATGATGAGGATTCTCGTGCCATACGGAGCCGGATCGACACAGTGTGAGTAACACCGGGTGCCGGGAACACACGGCTTGTATCCGGTGAATCTCCTGCAATCGGGGAGCGACCACGCCGGCTTCGCCGGCCGCCGGACGCGCGAGCCCTTCGTTGTGGTGCGGCGTTGTGGGGGGCGACGGGATGGTCTGGGCATCAGGCGGAGTCTCCTTACCCGGATATCCTAGACAAATCCGGATCCAGATTCAATGTGGGGCGCAACGGATGCACGACGTCAGGAGCGCAGCTGCGTCACGCGCGCCGGTCCGGTCCAGCACGCCCGCTGGCGTTCGGCCCCGCATGTCCGCCCGTGCGCTGTCCTGCGGCTTCGCGCGCGTCGCGCAGCTGCAGGAACGCGTTCAGGACGGCGGACACTTCCAGCTTCTCCATGCAGGGTAGTCCGATCGGACAGGACGTGAGATTGCAGCCGAGGCATGTCAGTCCTTCATTCCGGATCGTGCGGTGCCCTTCCCCGTAGGGTCCCTGCAGGACGGGATTGGTCGGGCCGTAGATCCCCAGCACGGGTGTGCCCACCGCCGCGGCGATGTGCATTGGCCCTGAATCGTTGCTGATGACGAAGTCGCACCGCTTGAGCAGGACGGCGAGCTGGGGGAACGATGTCGGCGGCGGGATAAACGGAGCTTCGCGCATCGCGGCCCGGATGGACTCGACGTGATCCCGTTCTCCGGGCCCCCAGGTGAGCACGACCGAGCAGGCGTGTGCGGCAATGAGGCGATCGCAGAGCTGGGCGAAGTGCTGCACGCCCCATCGCTTCGTGTACCACCCTCCCGCCGTGTTGACCCCGATCAGCGGTGCGCCTGAGCGGCGCATCGCGGAGAGAAACCCGTCGACATATTCCTCATCGGCCAGCGAGAACGGGACTACCGGGGAGCGGTCGACAACCGGAATCCCAAGCGCTTCGACCGCATCGAGGTTGAACTGGACGTTGTGGACGGTCGCACCTCTCGGCTCCACACGCGTGGTGTAGGCATACTGCCTTCCGCGGAATCGATATCCGACCCGTGCCCGCGCGCCACTCAGGAACGTCACCAGGGCCGTGCGCGGGTTCCCGAAGAGGTCGATGATCATCTCGTAGCGCCGTCTCCGGACCTCCCGGATGAGGTCAAGTCCGCTCATGTGCGTGCGGTCGTACACCACGACGCTGTTCACGTCCGGGTGGCCGCGCACCAGATCGGCAAACGGACGCTCTGTCAGGAAATCGATGATCGCAGAGGGGAACGCGCGGCGGAGGTTGCGGAGGACAGGGGTCGAGAGGACCACATCACCTGCGGCCCGGGGCTTGATGACGAGGATGGACTGAACGGAGGAGATATCCGGGCTCATGGCTGCGATAGAAAGCGATGCGCCGGGGAGGTCAGATCCACCTGTTGCGGCGGAAGACCCAGAGCATCCCTCCTGCGACGAGGACCATGCTCAGCGTTGTCAGAATCACCCCCATCGGAGATTCCAGGCCGGGCAAATGGGCGAAGTTCATTCCAAAGAAGCCCGTGATCACGCTCAGAGGGAGGAAGATCGTGGAAATGATGGTGAGGACCTTCATCACCTGGCTGAGCTTGTTCGACGTAACGGACAGATACGCGTCGAGCAGCCCGCCCACGGTCTCCCGGTAGGAGTCCGTGAGGTCCGTCATCCGCACCAGGTGATCGAACACGTTGCGGTAATACAGCATCTCATCCCGGGTGATCAGGGTGAACTCGCCTCGCGAGAGGCGGTTCAGCATCTCCCGCTGATAGAACGCGACACGTCTCAGCGTGGTGATGTTCCGCCGCATCTGCAGGATACGGACCATCGTTTCCTGGGTCGGCTCGTGGAACACTTCCCGCTCCATGTCATCCATCAGGGAGTCGAGCTGATCAAGGATGGGCGTGTAGTTGTCGACCAGCTCGTCGATGATGATATGGAAGAGGAAGTCAGGCCCGCGGGCGAGCGCCTTGGGGTTTTTCGAGAGGAGCTGCTGGGCGTTGGTGATGGAGCGCAGCGGGCTGTAATGATGGGTCACGAGCGCCCGCTTCGACAGGAACGCGCTGAGCTGCGTGGTCCTGATTTCGAACCCTCCCCGCGAATCATCGGACGACGCGGTCGCCGACGCCTCCACGGGATTGAAAATAATGAAGAGGTATTCCCCGAAATCCTCGACTTTCGGAAGATGCCCTTCCTCGTCGGCCCCGCGTTGCGTGTCCTCGATGGCCAGCGGGTGGAAATCGAACACGGAAACGAGCAGGGTCTCCTCTTCGGCCTCGAGGGGATTCTCGAGATCAACCCAGAGAACCCCCTCGGGAGAACTAAGGCACTGGCTGAGCTCTTTGAGAGTCAGCCGCCTGATTTCGCCGTTGATGTACTGGAGTATCGAAACCATGCGCTCTGTGATGGGCGGCCTGTCGCCGGACCTATGCTTCCTTCGTGGTGGGTACAGCCAGCACCCGGTCGCCGAACGAGTTGAGTTGCTTCATCCGTCAGGACCAGACCAGCTTGTTGTCGCGCATCATGATGTCCGGGCAGCCGTCGCGGTAGAGAGTGCACGCGCTCGTCGGTTCGAGCCAGCGAATCGCGTCATTGGGGAGTGTCCAGGGAAGTCTGTACGGATCAGTCGCGAGAATTGGCGTACGCATGGTCGGGACTCCATATCCAGAAAGTCAGGCAGGTTGAACCGACGCCGACCAGTTCACCACCGAACCGGCGGAGCATGCGGGTTCGGAGCCTTCATAGGCATGTGGAAGAACGTGGTGGTGATGCACGTCACTTCAATATATACCTTTTTAGACGAATGGCAATCCTTCGCAGGCAAATGAGTTGCATCCGCCCGCGGAGGCCCGACGGCCCGGACGCCAGACCAGACTCCGGGCCTGGAAGTGGCGGTTGATGTGCCGGGACCGTATCTTGCAGATGCTGGACGCCCCCTCCCCTGTCGATTCTTACAACTCTCCCCCGTCGACATCAGCCGGTCAGCGCCGGCCGTTCATACTGTTCGGCTCGCTTCGCATGGAAACCCTCGTTCGCGATATCGTCCGGATTGTCACGGCGAGCTATCCGCTCGCCGTCGCGCTCACGTGGTTTGTCGCGGTCGTGCTGCTCGTAAGCGGCACGGATGACGTGCTTATGGACCTCGCCTACTGGTACCAGAGAATATTCCGCCGCCGGCGGTTCACGCAGCACGAACGGATTCCCCTCGAGGATCTTCATGGTTCCCCCGAGAAGCTGATCGCCATGTTCGTTCCCACATGGCGGGAGGAGAACGTTCTCGAACAGATGCTGACGCGCGCCTGCGAATCGATCGACTACGGCCGCTACGACATCTTTGTAGGCGTATACCCGAACGATCCGCGGACGCTCGAGAAGGCACGGCGCGCGGCTGATCGGTTCCCGCGGATCCACGTCGTCATCGGAGGCCACGCAGGGCCGTCCTCGAAAGCGGAGAACCTGAATGAGATCTTCGAGGGGATGATTCGCTATGAAAACAGAACCGGCGTGAGGTACGAGCTCATCGTCCTTCATGACGCGGAGGACGTCATTCACCCGCAGTCGTTGCGCGCATTCAACGTCTTCATCCCCCGCTACGACATGGTTCAGCTCCCGGTGTTTCCGTTGCCCGTCCCGAAGCGGGAGTGTGTCCACTGGGTCTACGCCGACGAATTCGCCGAGAACCACACGAAGGAACTCCTCGCCAGGCAGGCCGTCAGCGGATTCGTCCCGTCGGCAGGCGTCGGCACGGCATTCAATCGATGGATCCTGGAGTTTGCCGGCACATCGTTCGGGCGCAACCTCTTCAGCCGCCGCAGCCTCACGGAGGACTACGACATGGCGCTTCGCCTGGCGCTCGCCGGGGCGAAGCTCGCCTTCCTGTACCGGCCGTTCGGGCAGCAGATTGCCACATGGGCCTACTTTCCCCGGACATTCCAGGCCGCAGTCCGGCAGCGGACCCGCTGGCTCATTGGCATCTGTCTTCAGACGTGGAGGTCGTACGGATGGCGGGGCGGACTGCGCCTTCGCGCGATACTGGTCAGGGACCGGAAGGCCATCCTGGTCAACATTGTCAGCGGTCTTTCCTATGCGGTCCTCCTGTATGTGGCGGGGTTGGAGAGCGTTTCCCGGGGGCTCGGCGGGACCGAGCAGATTCAGCCGGTGGTGGAAAAAGGGTCGGCGCTCTGGTATATTGTGTTCGCCGATACCCTGCTGATGCTCTGGAGAATTCTCCAGCGATACGCGAGTGTGCGCCGCGTGTACGGGCACGCAGCCGCCCTGCTGAGCATCCCCAGGCTTGCCGTCGGCAACGTCATCAACTTCGCCGCCGCGGTCAGGGCGATCGGCCAGGCGCTCTCCTATGGCCTCCGCGGACGGCGCATCCCGTGGGAGAAGACCGTTCATGTCTATCCTGCCGTCCATGATCCAGCACCCGGATAACGAATGCTGACACGCATCCTGTTCGCAGAGGACGATTTCAATGCGAGGACAATCGTGAGCGACCAGCTGGTCGCCGCGGGCTTTCATGTCGAAGCCGTTGCCGACGGCGCGGACGCCATCGAACGATTGCAGGCGGATGCGTTTGACCTTCTCCTTCTGGACATTCTGATGCCCCGGAAGGACGGCCTGGCCGTGCTGCGCTGGCTGAAACACCAGGAGATCGCCCCCCGGGTGATCATGCTCACCGGCATCGATGACCTTGCAACCGCCGTCGAGGCCGTCAAGCTGGGCGCCAGCGACTACGTGACCAAGCCCTTCGCATTCGACGCCCTGCTTGCCTCCATCGAGCGTGTGCTTGCCCGCTGAGCGCGTTCCGTCCGCGCCGTATTGCATCGATGGCCGGGCTTCCGTACGTTGTGGGCTGGATCCCGCACCTCCCACCTCACCATGCATGCCGGTTCAACCATGACCCCGAGGACTCGTCGTTCGACGCGACCGGTCAGGATCACCTGGCTCGGTCATTCAGCTTTCCGGTGTGATACACCGGGAGGCAAAACCATGTATATCGACCCCTGGCTTGAGAATCCGAAAGCCCCTGCGGGGGCCGCTTCGGCGGCAACTGCGGACCTCATCTTCCTGACGCACGGACACGCTGATCATCTGGGAAACACGATTGACCTGGCGCTCCGCACCGGGGCGCCGGTCTACGCGATGCACGAGGTGGCACTGTATCTTCAGAGCCGGGGCGTTTCAAACGCGGTCGGCATGAACATCTCCGGAACGGTCGTGATCGGCGGCATCAGCGCGACGATGACCGATGCGAGGCACAGCGGCGGGATCGAAGTCGGAGAGGGAACGCCTGGCGGAACAGGGATCATCGGCGGAGCGGCTCCAGCCGGATTTGTCTTCACGCTTGAAAATGGCTACACGATGTACCACGCGGGCGACACCGGACTGTTCGGCGACATGAAGCTGATAGGAGAACTGTACCGCCCATCCCTCGTCATCCTCCCTATCGGCGGGCTCTACACAATGGGGCCCCGGGAAGCTGCCCGGGCATGCGTGCTGCTGAAGCCGAAACTGATTCTCGGGATGCACTACGGGACGTTCCCCGTCCTGGCCGGCAATCCCGCCGCATTGAAGCGCGCGCTTCCGCCCGCACTCAGGGGCCGCGTGAGATCGCTGGAGCCCGGCGAATCACTCGACATTCAGTAAACAGGACGACCGATGCTCAACGAAGTCTATTTCGGGAACACGATTCACGAGTGGCTGGCCGCAGCCGTGACGGCTGTGGTCGTCTTTGCGCTGCTGCTGATGCTGCGGCATCTCATCAAGAAGCGGCTGAAGATATTCTCGAAGCGGACGGAAACCAGGCTGGATGACCTCGTCGTCGAGGTCATGGGGCGAACTAAGTACGTCTTCCTGATCCTGCTGTCCCTCTACGCAGGGTCGTTGAACCTGACGCTTTCCGAAATGGCGCGGGACGTCCTGAGCATCCTTGTCCGCCTGATGATCCTTCTGCAGATCGGCATCTGGGCCTCGTCCACGGCGACGTTCCTGCTTCGGGGCAAGGACTCGGACGGCGGGAAGCATGCCTCCCGCTCTGCCATCGTGTTTTCCGTCAAGCTTGTGATCTGGTCGATCGTTGTGCTGGTGGCCCTGACAAACCTGGGGGTCGACGTGACGGCGCTGATCACCGGCCTTGGGATCGGGGGTGTCGCCGTTGCGCTCGCGCTCCAGAGCGTTCTGGGGGACTTGTTCGCATCCATGTCCATTACGCTCGACGAGCCGTTCGTGCCCGGCGACTTCATTGCCGTTGACGCGGTGATGGGCACAGTGGAACAGATCGGCTTGAAGACGACCCGCCTGAAGAGCATCTCCGGTGAACAGGTCATCCTTGCGAACACGGATCTGCTGAAGAGCAGGATCAGGAATTTCGGGAGGATGCAGGAACGGCGGATTGTGTTCAACGTCGGCGTCACATACCAGACCACTCATGAGGCGCTCGAAAAGATTCCTGGGATGATGAAGGAGATCATCGAAACCAAGGAGGGCACCCGGTTCGACCGCGCGCATTTCCAGAAGTTCGGAGACTCTGCGCTGGTGTTCGAGGTCGTGTACTTCGTCACCACCGCCGATTACCTGCGCTACATGGACATCCAGCAGGCGGTCAATCTCGAGATCTGCAAACGATTCCAGGACGGGGGGATCGCCTTTGCCTATCCGACGCACACCGTGTTCGTCCACCCGCAGGTCTCGCCCACCCCTCTTCCGGGATGAACCCCGCGTCGCGACGACGCAGAAATGACGAGGCCCCGGTCCCGCGTCAGCGGGGAGCCGGGGCCTTCGTGTGCTGCCTCGTATCGTCAGGACGTCAGATCATTCCTTCAGGAGTCTCCCTCGTTCCGCCTCTCGGAACCCTCGATCCCTTTGCGTATCCGCCCCGCCCGTCGGGCGGATTCGGTCAGAAGGTACTCGATCTGCGCGTTGACGCTGCGAAGATCGTCCGCCGCCCATTTTTCCAGGACGTCATACAGGTCAGGGCCCAGGCGGAGAAGGAACCGCTTCTTCATGACGAATACAGGGTGCCGGCATTGAGGACAGGCGTAGCCTCATGCTCCGACACGAGCGCCACGAGGAGGTTATTGACCATCGATGCCTTGCGTTCCTCGTCAAGGGTGACGATGTGTTGCTCGGCGAGCAATTTCAGAGCGCTTTCGACCATCCCGACCGCCCCCTCGACGATTTTCTGCCTCGCCGCGACGATAGCTTCCGCCTGCTGCCGCCGGAGCATGGCCTGCGCGATCTCCTGGGCGTATGCGAGGTGGCTGATCCGCGCCTCCGAGATCTCAACACCAGCTATTCCCAGCCGCGCCTGGACCTGGTGTGTGAGGTTTTCGGAGACTTCGTCGGGACTCCCACGCAAAGAAGCTTTCTTGTCATCATGGGCGTCGTACGGATAGTGCGAAGCGAGGGACCGAATCGCCGTCTCGCTCTGTATGGCCACGAACTGAGCGTAATTCTCCACGTCGAACAAGGCTTTTGCCGAATCCACGACCCGCCAGACCACGACCGCGGCGATTTCGATCGGGTTTCCGGCCAGATCGTTTACCTTCAGCCGCTCGCTATTGAAGTTGTGAATGCGAAGGGAAACATGGGTCTTCGTGGTAAACGGGTTGGTCCACCAGAAACCCGGATCCCTTACCGTTCCCACGTATCGCCCGAAAAAGACGATCACGCGAGCCTCGTTGGGATGGACGACGAAGAAGCCCGAGAGCCCCAGTGCGATAAGAACAAAGAGGACGATGACCATCCAGAGAAGGGTCACGTCCTCGGCGAGGATCATGTCTCTGACCAGGATGACAGTGAAAAAGATGACGGCGATGGTCAGGAGCAGCATGAGGAATCCGTTGACTCTCCACGCCTTGAATTCTTTGATTTCGGCCATTGTAGCCTCCCCAGGTGGATGATATCATATATATATCATTGTAATATCTCAATGTCAAGTGAAATCGAAAAAAAACCGGCGCCCCAATCTCGGAACGCCGGCCGTTTCTCCCCTTGTTCAGCGGTTCAGGTCATTCTTTTTCCAGCTCATCAGCAAGGTCACCCGCATCGTACAGTTTCCGCAGGCACTCGATGATCGCTGCCGTGTGCACCGCCACGGCCCGTGCCTTCGCGTCTGTGTAAATGTACCGGCCGGACAGGCTCTCGATGTTCCCGTCAAAAATGAGCCCAACGATTTCGGCGTTGGCGTTGATGGTGGGCGATCCCGAGTTGCCGCCGATGATGTCGGCCGTGCAGACAAAGTTGAACGGGGTTCCCAGGTTCAGCTCCTTCTCCCCTTCGATGTACCTCTCTGGCAGATCGAACGGCGGGACTCCTCCGAACGACTTGTGCCGGTCGTACATTCCATAGAACGTGGTGATGGGCGGGGCGATCGTCCCGTTCATCGGGTATCCCTTCACGGGACCGAACGACAACCTGAGCGAGAAGGTGGCGTCGGGCGCCGCCGCCTTTCCGTACACCTCGAACCGTGCCTTCCCTATTGCTTCGCTCGCGGGAGTGATCGTCGCAGAAACATTCTTCTCCGTCCACAGCCGCATCTCTTCCTGGACCGGGTAGAGCTTCCTCGCCAGCACGATCAGCGGGTCAGTCGATGCATCGATCGCTTTCTGGCCGCCCTCGAGCAGCTCACGGCGGTAGTCGACGTCAGCCATGCGAGAGGTTGCGTGATAGAGGCGGGCCGCTTCCTCGGGAGTCTTCCCGTCAAGCACGATTTGCACCCAGCGATCCTTCGGTCCCAGTTTCTCCGAGGCAAGCCGGAGGGCTTCAGCCATCTGCGCCTCCTCCAGGTCCGGGTAGACCGGTGCCGAAGACAGAACCCTCCTCTTTGTCGCGGCGAGGCTCGCATCCTGATAATACGACACCCGGTCCCCGTTCGGCTTCTTCAGTTCCAGCGGAAGAGCCACGAGCGTCACAGCCTGTCCGGCCATCGCGGAATAGAGCGTCCGGTAGGTGCTCTCCTTCCTCCGCGCCGATTGCCTCCTGGTCGCGGCCTGGACGCTGTCCCACGCCCAGCCGTAGGAGCGCATCCACTCCTTCTTCCCTTTCACCGCCGCCCGCAATGCATCCTCCGTTTCCTTCCTGGCACCCATGACCGCCGGATCCAGCAGCGCCTCGTATTCGCCCTCGCGCACCTTGAGTGAATTCTCGAGACCGAAGATCATCGACTGAGACCGCCTCGCCTGCTCGGGTCCCTGCGTTGCGTATGCCTTGAGTGCTTCGATGCGACGGCGCGTCGCTTCGATCCTGGAGGGCGCTGACTCGTCGCGCTCATACATAAGCTGCGCCGTCGTCATCATCCGGTTCGTCGAGCCGGGATGGCCGGACACAAAGACCAACTCGTTCTCCGCAGCGCCCGCGGACTTCCAGCGGAAATAATGATCACTCTTGATCGGCTCGTCATTCTCGTACACCCGGAGAAATGTCATGTCGAGATTGTAGCGCGGGAAGGTGAAATTATCGGGGTCGCCGCCGAAGAACGCGGCCTGGACTTCCGGCGCCATCACGAGGCGGATATCCGTGTACTTCTTGTACGTGTACAGCCAGTACTCGCTTCCCTGGTACAGCGTCACGATATCCGAACGAAGACCCGTTTTCTCGAGGCTCCGACGGGAAATCTCCGCCGTGGTCGCCTTGCGGGCATCCAGAGCCTGCGCGGGAGTCATCCCCGGCTTCACGGCTCCCATAACCTCGGCGGTCACGTTCTCCATCCCGACCAGGACGTTGATTTCAAGGTCCGGGCATTTCAGCTCGCTCTCCCGGTCTTTCGCATAGAACCCGTTGCGAATCAGGTCGTTCTCCGCCGTGGAGAGTTTCTGGATCTGGCCGCGCGCGACGTGGTGGTTCGTAAGGACGAGCCCGTCGGGGCTGACAAACGAGCCGGACCCGCCGTCTCCGATCCGGACGCTTGACAGACGAACGTGATCCAGCCACTCCCGGGTTGGAACAAACCCGTACTTTTCTTTGAGATGCTTCAGCGGGAGGTTGTCCAGCGTCCACATGCCGTCATCGCCCCGCCCGCCGGACACGGCGAGAGCCATCAGGAGAATCACCATCCCGGACCACCGGAAGAACTTCATCGTATTACAGTCTCCTTTGATGCGTGTTGGTCGAGAGGCCGCGCAGGCGGGCCTCAGATGTACTTCAGCTGCCGAGCCGCCTGCTCCAGCTCGTCACGGAACTCGGGGTGCGCGATGCCGATGAGCGCCCGCGCCCGTTCGCGGATCGTCCGCGCATACAGGTCTGCGACACCGTATTCGGTGACCACGAAGCGGACGTGGCTGCGGCTCGTCACCACACCCCCGCCCGGCCTGATGGTCGACACGATCTTGCTGACGTGTGTCCCCTGCACCGTCGCGGATGAGGGGAGCGCGATGATGGGGACGCCTCCTTTGCTCCGCGAGGCGCCGTAGATGAAGTCTACCTGTCCCCCCACGCCGCTGTAGAGGCGGTGACCAATGCTGTCGCTGCACACCTGCCCGGTCAGGTCGACCTCGATGGCCGAATTGATTGCGACCATCCGGTCGTTCCGCGCAATTACGAACGGGTCGTTGATGTACTCCGTCGGGTGCATCTCCACAACGGGATTGTCGTGCACGAACCGGTAGAGCCGCTTTGTCCCGAGCAGGAACCCCGCGACGATCTTGCCCGGATGCAGAGTCTTCATCTCGCCGTCGATGATGCCACGGTCCACGAGGTCAATGATCCCGTCGGAGAAGAGCTCTGTGTGAATTCCCAGATGCTTGTGCGAATGGAGCTCATGCAGCACGGCATCCGGAATGCCTCCGATCCCCATCTGCAGGGTCGCTCCGTTCGGGATGATGCCGGCGATGTGGCGGGCGATGTCTCGCGCCGTGTCATTCAGCCCTCCCATGGGGGTTTCGGGGAGCTCGTATGACACCGGGACCGCATGATCGATCTTCGAGATGTGGATGAATGCGTCCCCAAGCGTGCGCGGCATATTGGGATTCACCTCGGCGATAACGACTTTCGCCGATTGCGCCGCAGCCTTGGTGATCCCGACTTCGACGCCGAGCGAACAGAACCCGTGTTCGTCGGGAGGGGCCACGTGAATGAGGGCCACATCCAGGGGGATGCGACCGGTCTTGAACAGGAGCGGAACTTCGGAGAGGAAACACGGCGTGAAGTCCGCGCGGCCTTCATTCACCGCCTTGCGGACGTTGTCGCTGATGAACAGCGAGTTGACGCGGATATGCCCTTCCATTTCCGGGGCGACGTAGTCCGCCGGCCCGATGGTCAGAACCTGAACGATTTCGACGTTCGAAAGCTCCCTGGCGCGTTCCACGAGCGCCCCGAGGACGGTCTGCGGGACGGAGCAGTTTCCCGAGAGAAAGAGGCGCATGCCGGACGCGACGTTCATGACGGCTTCGGCGGCGGTGGTTGTCCGTCGCTGGAGCAGTTCGGCGACGCTCATCGGCCACCCCCTGCGTGTCCCAGTGCCGATGCCAGCGGTGTGTTGGCCACCCTGCCGTTGTAGAGGACGGTGCCGCGCTTCAGCGCCGGCAGGTCGGCGACTGCGGTCGCCACTCCCGCCCTGGCCACCTCGCGGATGTACGGCCAGGCGGCGTTGTTGAAGGCATGTGTCGCGGTGCGCGCCACCACCGAGGTCATATTCGGCACCGCATAGTGAAGGATGTTTCCCTCGAGGTAGACCGGGTCGCGGTGCGTTGTCGGCCGGATCGTTTCAACGCACCCTCCCTGGTCAATCGAGATGTCCATAATGATCGACCGTGGCTTCATCAGCCCGAGCGTAGACGCCGGGATGACGATCGGGGCCCGCTCGCCGGGCTGGAGCACGGCACCCACGAGCACATCGGCGAACTTCGCGACCTTCTTGATGTTAAATTCATGCGACACCATGGTGACGATCCTGGCGCCCTGCGATGTCTGCTGATCGATCGCCTGCAGGCGCGACAGATCGCGGTCGAGCACGTACACGCTCGCGCCCGCGGCGAGGAACCCGAGCGCGGCGGCGAGCCCGAATGTACCCGCGCCGATGATCACCACCTCCGCCGGCGGAACCCCCGGGACGCCGCCCAGCAGGATCCCTTTCCCTCCATGGTTGTTCTGCAGGAGAGTCGCGGCGATCTGAGGCGTCATCCTCCCGGCCGCCTGGCTCAGAGGCACGAGCACGGGCAGCGCTCCGCTCTCCTCCTGAATGAGCTCGTAGGCAACGGCGGTGATGCGCTTCGCGAGGAATCGCTCCAGCTGCTCCCGCGGGCAGACCGCGAGGTGCAGGAATCCCATCACGGTTGACCCCTCCTTCATCAGCTCCGTCTCCTGCGGGGTCGGGCGTTCGACTTTCAGCACAAGATCGGGCCGTCCGAAGACTTCCTCGGAGGAATATACGATCTGGCCCCCGGCCCGTTCGTAGTCCACGTCGTGAAACCCGGCGCCCAGTCCAGCGTCAGATTCGACGACGCAACGGTGACCGGAGGCGGACAGAAGCTCGACGCCTGCCGGCGTGAGGCCGACACGATGTTCGTCAGCGCGGTGCTCCCGCGGAACACCTATGTTCATACCATCTCCTTCGCGATCGGCTGTACTAGTTGTGGCAGGGGAATGTACAACGAAAGAACAGACGGCGGTGACGTCGATGCGCTCCAAAGATAGCACAATTTCCGCTGAGAGACAAAGCCCCGGATTGATGCTTCCGTTGATATTCAGTACCTTGCAGCGTCACCACTCGACGGAGGCACCCATGAAGATTCTCATTACGGACGGGATTTCTGAAGAGGGGGCGAAGATCCTGGCCGACGGCGGCCACGACGTACACATCGAGAAACTCCTGCCTGATCACCTGCTGAAGGCCATTCCCGAGTACCACTGCATCATCGTCCGAAGCGCCACGAAGGTTACGGCTGACGTCATCGCGGCCGGCGCACACCTGAAAGTCATCGCCCGCGGCGGGGTCGGTCTTGACAATATCGACGTCAAGGCTGCCGAAGCGCGGGGCATCACCGTGCTGAACACGCCTGCCGCTTCCGCAATATCGGTGGCAGAGCTCGCGATAGGCCACATGCTCGCGGTCTCGCGGTTCCTGCACGTGAGCACGGCCGAGATGCGCGCGGGGAAGTGGCCGAAGAAGGAATACTCCAGGGGGATCGAACTATACCGGAAGACCCTCGGCATCATCGGCCTCGGGAACATCGGCAAGGAAGTGGCGCGGCGCGCGCTCGGGCTCGGCATGACCGTGCTCGCGTACGATCCGCCGTTCGCCCCGATGGATTTTCTCGTGGAGATAACCACGAAAGAGAAGCTGCTGGCGCGCAGCGACTTCATCACGCTCCACATCCCCTTCTCGAAGCAGCATGGCCCGGCGATCGGGCGCGCGGAATTCGCGATGATGAAGCGCGGCGTCGTCATCGTCAACTGCGCGCGCGGCGGTGTGGTCGACGAGAAGGCGCTGCTGGAGGGGCTCGAGAGCGGCACGGTCGGCGCGGCGGCGCTGGATGTGTTCTCCGAGGAGCCCCCGAGCGATGCCCTCACGGCTCTCATCCATCACCCGAGAGTGAGCGTGTCGCCGCATATCGGCGGATCGACCGTCGAAGCACAGGATCGCGTGGGGAGCGAGATTGCGTTGAAAGTGAACAAGGCACTCGCGGACGGCCACGAGCACGAGGAGTGAGCCGACCCGCCGGAAGTGTGCTCCGGGCGGGACCGGCCTATTCATACAGCAGATACTTCGAACGGACCGCACGGAAGCGATCGATCTCTGCCGTCCAGGAGTCCACGATCGCCGAGGGACCCCGCCCGGCGTCGAGCATTTCTCGAAGGGCCGACGTTCCGGCCAGCCTGTCGATCGACGAGCTCTTCCACTGGAATTCCTTCGGGTGTGAGATCCTGAACGCCCAGAGCAGGGCCACGCCAGTTGCCACGGGCACGAACCTGTTCCGGTCAGTCACGTCAAGACGGATGCCCCGGCATTCATGGCCGGCATGCTTTGGGACGGCGCCCTTCTGGTTCTGCCGCGGCACGAATGCCTCGCCGACGAATTCGACGCCCGGCATGGGCAGGCTCTTCAACGTCGCGAGAACCTTCGCCGTGTCTACCCACGGTGCTCCGATAATTTCGAACGGCCGATCGGTCCCTCGACCCTCGGACAGATTCGTTCCCTCGAAGAAGCATGATCCGGGGTAGACAGTCGCGGTCTGGACGGTCACCATGTTCGGGGATGGCTTCACCCACCGCAGCCCGGTTTCATCAAACCAGAGCCCGCGCGTCCACCCGGTCATCCCGATGACCGTGAGGTTTGCGCGCACGCCACCCTCGAGGTAGCCCTCGCCGTTGTACATCCGTGCCAGCTCTCCCACGGTCATGCCATGAGTCACCGGGATCGGCGCGAAGCCGACAAACGATTTGAGAGAATCCAGTCGCACCGGCCCCTCGACCGAAATCCCACGGATCGGGTTCGGCCGGTCCAGCACGATCACCGGTACCCCGGCACGTGCCGCCGCCGTCATGACGTGGCCGAGGGTTGAGATGTAGGTGTAGAAGCGCGCGCCGACATCCTGGATGTCGAACAGGAGGACGTCGATCGAATCCAACACCGGGGAGGCGGGAGCGTACCCATTGCCGTAGAGGGAATAGACGGGGAGCCCGGTCTGCCGGTCCACCCCGTCGACAACGGAACCTTCCTGATCTCCCCGGATGCCGTGTTCGGGACCGAACAACGCAACCAGGGAAATGCCCGGGGTTTCGTGCAACACGTCAGCGAGATGGCGCCCGTCCTTCAGGCGCGTTGTGTGATTGCACACGAGGCCGACTCGCTTCCCCTTGACATCCCCGAGCCGCTCTGACACCAGGATGTCCGCTCCGGTGCGCACGGAGGCGATGCTCCCAGGCCCGACGAGTGACAGAAGAATCAGAACAAGAACCGATTGGGCCATGGGATGCCTCTGCGTGCGGTGAGATCGTATCGACCGAGGAAGCTACTCCTGTCACCCCACAAAATCAACCTCTCCAGGAGGACTGCCCCATTCTTCCCCCGGTAATGGCCAGGCCGGGAAAACGTCAATCACCCGCACATGGCCCCCCCTTGCACGAAACGCCACCGTTCCCCCTGCCGCGTCTGTTTCCCCCCCCGTGTCTACACACAGGTCACACGCTGGACCTCTGCAAAGGCCCCGCCCGTGCACGTAGGAGGCGGTCACACGAATTTCTACAAAACGTGACAGCGGGCACGCGCGATCTCGATGGGGGTCGATACCATACGTCATACCTATGCCGACAGGTTCCCCCGCCTGCACCGGTCGCCGCAATTTCCCGATCCACGCGCACCCTTCGTGAACGCACGAAAACATACCGGAACGTCCCTGGCTTTTGCCATCGGACTTGCGCTTTTCGTCCAGGCGGACCTCCATGCCGCGAATCCCCGGGAGATCATTGTGCTCCGTTCCGGGCCGGAGGTTCAGGACGGCGCCCGATTTCCAGTGAAGATGACGACCGATGGCCTCACGTGGTCCGGTCGTGAAACCCCCGTCACCCGTGCGTCGAAGCTCCTCTCGCTCAACCGGCGCGTGCTGGGGATCGACAGTGTGGAGTTCGATTTTGTCCCGGCTGCAACTTCAGAGGTTCCCGGGGGGTCGCATGTGCGGTTCACCCAGCGGTATCGCGGAGTCGAGGTTCATCGCGGGGAACTTGTGGTGAGCATGGACCGGCGCGGGTCGCTCACCATGGTGGCGGACGCACACATACCGCGCATTTCTGTCGACCGCATCACCCCTGCGCTCTCTGCCGCCGAGGCGCTGAAACGCGCAGCTGCAGCCCTTGGCACGTCTTCCCTACCGATCGGCGCTCCTGACCGCGCCGACCTCGTGATTGCACGGGGCCAGGACAGGAAGGACAGGCTGGTCTACCGGGTTTCAATGACGAGGGAGCAGCCCGCGGGCGATTGGGAGGTGCTCGTCGACGCGGCCACCGGAGGCATCCATGGGATCGAGGACCGGTTCGTGCAGCATCACGGAGGGATCCACGCCCAGGGCCAGGGCATGACGTATCTTTCCGACCCGCTGGGCGCGGCGCGGGCCGTGTACGGCTCGCCAGGGTTCATCGACGGCGAAGATGCCGACACCGATTCGCTGCATGCCTACCGTGCGCCCGTCCAGCTGGATTCGCTTGTCGTGGAGAACGGGTTGGCATGGCTGCGCGGGCCGTACTGTTCGGTTGCGGACATCGAAGCTCCCTACGATTCGGTGGACTTCGTTGAGCCCCCGCCGTACCGATTTGACTACGACCGCTCGCAGCCCGGGTTCGAGGCGGTGATGGTCTACTATCACGCGACGCAGTCGCTCCTCCGATTCGAATCGCTCGGGTTCTTTCTTCCTCGTCTTCGTTCCCTCCGGCTCGACCCTCACGGGTTCCAGGGGAAAGACAACTCGCACTACAGCCCGTCGGGCAACTGGATCAGTTTCGGGACCGGAGGCGTCGATGACGCTGAGGATGCGGACGTCATCTGGCATGAATACGGGCACGCGATTCATTACACGATCGTACCGGGTTGGGGCGGCGGCGACTGTGCCGCGCTTGGCGAAGGGTATGGCGACTACTGGGCCGGATCGTACGCCCGCTCGCTGGACCAATGGGGAGTGAACGACCCCCAGCACGCATGGACGTTCAAATGGGACGGGCACAACGAGTTTTGGGAAGGACGCATCCTGAACGACACCCGGAGATACCCCTTCGACGGTCTCTCCCCTCACGCAGCCGGCCAGATCTGGGCGTCGGCTCTGATGGACATTCACGACCAGGTGGGGCGGGACGTGGCTGACAGGCTTGTCCTGAAGAGCCTGTACTACCTGAGCAACGGCATCAGCGCGCGCGATGCCGCCTACGCGTTGCTCCAGGCGGACATTGACCTGTACGACGGTTCCCACCTCGGCCTGCTGCACAGAGTACTCGGCACCGAGAGAGGTTTCCTGCCGCCCGAAAGCGGATCGACGATTCTCGTCCTGTCGGACGGGGGACCCGGTGCCAGCGGAGATGCGTCATCCGCCGTGTCCGGCGCAGGAGCACCTGGAGTCCTTGCGTCGATGCATGTCCCTTCGGGTTACGCGGTGCACGTTGCGGACTGGGCCACCTTCGAGCCTCACGCCCTCCTCGACGCAGCCGTTGCCGTGGTCCTCTCGGGAGGAAATCCGGATCCGCTTGACGACGAGACCCGCCGCCGCAGCCTGTCTGATTTCGTCCGTGCCGGTGGGCGTGTGATTCTGGAAGGCTCGGAGGTCGCGGGCAGGATGCTCTCCGCGGACGTCGAGCCTGAATTCGCTCGCGACGTTCTCGCAATCGAAGGAGTGACCGGACCCCTGCATTGCACCAGTCTGAGAGCCACCACGGATCTCCTCTTCGCGGCGCCCAACCCTCTCCCGTCGGTCCTCGCATTCCAGCCCCGGGCCGACACCAGCGCTCGCTCCGGCGTCCGTCCGATCGGCGGACATTCCGAGATCGCTGCCGCCGCCCTCTGGAATGACCCTGAGAGTCCGGCGGGCATCGTGACGCGAAGCGCGCCGGAGGGCGGGCTCCGTTCCATCTTCTTCTCGTTTGCGATCGGCACGATGGCGGATTCGGCGGAGGGCACCGGCTTGCTGGAGAACGCGGTCTTTGCACTTCTGGGGGAAAAGTCCACGACGCCCGTCGAGAACGACCCGAGCGCCCTGCCCGACATCGCGCGGCTCAGGCAAAACTACCCCAACCCGTTCAACCCGAGCACGACGATTCAGTTCACGCTCGCCCTGCCGCAGCGCACTGTCATCCGTGTGTATGACCTTCTCGGGCGTGAAGTGGCGTTGCTGATGGACGAGACGAAGGCGGCCGGGACGTACGAGGTTGATTGGAACGCGAATGGAATGCCGAGCGGGATCTATCTCTGTCAGCTGACGGCCGGCGGGTCCGTCCACACCACGCGCATGGTGCTCATGAAGTAGCCGTTACCGCGACCCACCCTGCCCCCCTGCCCCTTCCGTGACCGCAACGGAGATCGAGAAGTGCTCCTGCAGGAGCTCGGCGATCTTGAGCAGGCGCGGCCTATCGCTTGCGATTCGCACCGGCAGCGTGGATGCCCGCAGCAGTTCCCTCTTTGCCTCCTCGTCCCTCTCCATGTCGAGATAGAGTACCGCAAGCTCGTATCTGTGGCGCATGACATCGGGCGCGATCTCGATGGCGCACAGCAGCGCGTCTTCCGCTTCCATGTATCCACCGTCGGGTATGTCGCCGAAGAGAAGTTCTCCGAGTTGGCGCTGGATCCACCCGACATTTCCGAGCGCCCTGTAGAACGAGCCCTTGATCGAGAGCGCCACGTCGTTCCGTGGCTCCAGGAGCAGCGCGCGGTCGATCGCCGCGAGAAGCCGAACGGAGAGGATGAGCCTGTCCGGCATGTCGGCGGTCAGCGCGCGATAGCCCAGCGCCCCGGCCAACCAGGTATAGCCCCCGGGGTCGGTCGAATCCGCACGAATCGATGCGCGGGCGTAGACCAGCGCCGAATCGAGGAGGGTTGCGGTTTCCGGCTCGACGGAGACCTCAGACATGAGGACGTACAGTCGCGAGATTCGCCAGAGAAGCCGCGCCTCGGTGTTCTGCCCGATTCCGTTCTTGTATTCCCGCATTGCTTCCGCGTAGTCCATGCGCGCAAACGCGGTGTCGCCGTTCTGGATCGTTGATGCAACATCTCCAGGGCTGCGCACCGGGACGAGGAGCAGGATGAGGCACAACAAGGAAGGACGATTCACCGGCGGACTCACTGTGGGTCAATGTCGTCAGAGGTCCGGTCCCAGCTCGAAGGCCTCTCCCGATCTCACGTGGACGTGTCGATCAGGAGAGGCCTTGTCTGTGCGGGGCACGTCTCCGACCCCGGGAAAGATACGGGTCCCGCGACCCAGAAGCAATGCGCGAGCCTACTTCACAACCATCAGTCGCTTCACGTCACGCCTCCCGCCCGACGTCAGCGCATAGAGATACACGCCGCTCGCCACGGTTGACGCGTCGAACCTCATCGTGTACACCCGCCCCGGCTGCGCCACCTCGTCGAAGAGCGTGGCGACGTGCCGTCCGAGCAGGTCGTAGACGCGCAGCGATGCCGGCGCGCTCCGGCTGACGCTGAAGCGGATATCCGTCGACGGGTTGAACGGATTCGGGTAGTTCTGTGCGAGGGCGAATCCAAATTCCTCGTCCGGCGCGACCAGAGTAACCGACTCCACCTTGATTGGCGCACTGTAGCTCGCGACGTTTGCCGAGTCCGTCTGCTTCACCCTGTAGTACTGATATCCCGCAGCGTTGTCGTCAACGATCGAGTATTCGACCGTCCCCAGCGACGGGCTGTTCCCGGGAATCAGGCCGGTCGGGAGCGGCTCGTAGCCGCTGGAATCCGTCATTGATCGCTCGATTTCAAAGCCGACATTCGAGCGCTCGAGGAGCGTCGACCAGGTCAGGCGCACGGTATCCGGGGACACCGCCACCGCCTCGAGCGTTCCGAAGCGAACAGAAATGGGGCTGCCGAGCGTGAAGGCGATCGTATCCCCCATCATGCCGATGTTCATGACGTGCAGTCCGCCGGGATCTCCCGACATCAGGAAGGACGAGGGATTGGTGCTGTCGCTGATGGAGGTCCGGCCGGAGTTCTGGCTGAACCCCGCCTTGCTGACCGTTCCGTTTGCGGACGGGGTTCCATCCGGCCTGTAGACGTACACCTCATCCGGGGGTCCGCTCGCGTTCCCCGAGTACGACGTGTTGATCCGATACACGACGAGACCTTCGCCGGGAATCGAGTTCTCGAACGCGCCGCGCTTCTTCCTGTATTCGACAACGAAATACTCCGTGGAGGAATACGGCGAGGGGATCCGGTAGACATTGTTTGTCGACGACGTCAACGGCTTCAGCGTGTAGGTCCCGGCCGAGGTGAGCGCAGGGATGTCCGGGATCCACTTCCCGTATTTATGCTTCATGTACGCGCTCATGTGCTGCGGCGGATTCCGGTTCGACTCCATGACGTCCCAGGAGCCCACGGGGCTGATGCCATTCCCGGTATAGTGATAGAGGTCGGGAGCGCCGAAGGTATGGAACATCTCGTGTGCGAGCACGCCGTTGTTCATCGAGGAATCGAGTTGCAGGTTGTACTCCCACACCCTCTTGGACCGCAGCCGGACATCGCTGGTGTACAGGGCCCACTTGTGCGGCCAGAGGAGCGACGACCACCCGTTCGGCTTTCCGGTGATGACGAAGCAGACATTGTCGACGCGACCGTCGCCGTCGGCGTCGGTCACGAGCGAATCCGGGACCTCCGCGTTGACCCCGGCGATGGCGTCCGTCAGCAGCGTGTGCTCGCGGGTGGTGCGTTCCGTTCCGTTGTTCCCCCCGTCATACCCGTCGGGATTGGTGGCTGACTTCGGCTGGTAGTACGCCCGGATCCGGGAATCCTGATACGACAGGACGATGGATCCCGAAGGCGCGGGATAGAACCACGAGGTGAGCAGCACTTTTCCATACGACACTTCCGCAAAATAATTGCGCATGGAGTTGGTGCCTGTCGTGGAGGCGTTGAACATCGACTCGTAGTGCGAGATCGGGTACTCAAATCCGGTCTCGTCTGCAAACCTGATGAAGACCACCACGTTTCTGATGGACCCCACGCTCGGAGCCGCAATACCGGCCGGAGCCCGCGCCAGGGAGGCCTCGCGTTGCGCCATCATTTCGGACGGCGGTATGTTCAGCCAGGGCTTCAGACCCACACCTGCCGGGTCGACCTTGCCGGGGACGTAGGGCGACGGCGCGAGCCTGTCGCCGGCGAGGACGGCATAGACGTACACGCCCGATTTCGGATCCTGCAGGATTGTGAACCCCGCGGCGTCGTGGAGCCAGTTGTGGTATTCGTCTCCGCTTGCGAAGCACTGCAGGACGCTGCCATCGGGCTGCCGGACGGTCTGGGGCACGTACGACAGTGGTGCGGCAAATCCTGCCCAGCACATCAGGACCGTCGCCGACAGAAGTCCGACACGCGCACGCCAACAGCTCGGAAGCATAGGAGCCTCAGGATGATCGATTCCTGCCACGCGACGGAGTCTCCGGCCGCGGGCGCAGTAGATCATGCAAAAAGCGTGCAATGTCAGATACGCGCTGGAAGCCCGGCTGCTCAATAATGGGTGACGGCCGATCGGCGATGTGTGCACATGAGTCACCGGCCGGGAAGCCGTGACAGCAGTGCGCTATTCGAATGCGGTAGGACGGCCGGGGTCCGCGAGGTGCGCCTGGACCTCGGCGAGATGCCGGGGATGCGTTCGGTTGGATGAAAGAGGCGGGATATCTGAGAAGTCAAAATACGCAGCGGCGAACGTCTCGTTGCTGCCACGAAGCTCGCCGCCGACCGCGTCGCACAGAAAGACGATCTTGTAGGCGTGATAGAATTCGAGCGGCCGGCCGCTCCGGTTTGCGTCGAACACGCCAACGACCTTGCGCGGGACCACGACGATGCCGCTCTCCTCGAGCGCCTCCCGCGCAACCATCGCCGCCGGATATTCCCCGACGTCTGCCCATCCTCCCGGCATGCACCACATGCCGTCGGCCCGCTCGTGCACGAGGAGGATGCGGCCGTCGCGAACGACGGCCGCACGGACATCGATCTTCGGGGTTGCGTATCCGGGCTGGGCCATGAAGGTATCGGTGAGGCCCTGCTGCGGGAGCCCGGTATGGTGCGCGGTGATCTCCGCCGCGATCTCCATCAACCGGCGGTACCGTCCGGTATCGTAGCTGTTGCTGAACGCAAGCCCGGTCTGGCACAGCGCGGCGATCTCGCGCGCCCACGTAAGCCAGGTCGGCATCCCGTCTGGTCCCGCCGTCCCGCTCATGGATGGTCTGCCGCCCCCGTCAGGACTCGCTGGTCATCAGGAAGAGCGGCTTCATTTCGAAGCTCCGGTAGTGCGGACGGTAGCGCTCGATGTTGTAGTGCTCTTTCACGTTTACCACCTTCTTGCTGGCGGTGACGACATCGATCGGCACGTTGTCGTACCGTCCGTTCTTCAGCACCACCATCCGTCCGTGGATCCTGTTGAGGATCAGATCGAGCGCTAGATTTCCGAACGCCATCGGCACGATCGAATCGATGGCGTCGGGGTCGCCGCCGCGCACCAGATACCCGAGCTTCTGGTTGATGACCTCGACCTTCACCCCGTTGTTGAACTTGGCCGAGAGGTCCTTCAGATGGTCGGACACGACGTCGCCAATCCCTCCGAGCTTTGCATGACCGTAGGCATCCGTTGCAGCGTTTGCGAACACCATTTCACCGCCCTCGAACATCGCTCCCTCGGACACGAGGACGACGGAGTACCGGCTGGGATTCCGCCTCCTGTCCTCGACCAGCAGCTCGGTGAGCCGCTCGATATTGAACTTGTATTCCGGAATGACACAGCGGTTTGCGGCGCCAGCCATCGTCGGCAACATCGCGGTGAACCCCGCGTACCGGCCGAACACCTCGAGCACCAGGAACCGCTCGTGCGATCCGGCAGTCGTGCGAAGGTTGTTGGTCATCTGGATCGTGCGGGTCACGCACGTACTGAATCCGATGCAGTAATCGGTCCCCGGAACGTCGTTGTCCATCGTCTTCGGGATGGCGATCACTTTGAGCCCTTCCTGGTAGAGGCGCACACCGTAGCTGAGCGTGTCGTCTCCGCCGATCGGGATCAGGTAGTCGATTCCCAGGTACTCGAGGTTCTTCAGGACCTCGGGCGTCAAATCGTTCTTCTCTTCTGGATAGCTCGACTTGAGGTGCTCGGGCACCGCCGACTTCTTCACGGTGCTCGGGCGCGTTCGCGAGGTGTGAAGGAACGTACCGCCCGTCCGCCCCGCTTTGTTGACGATCTCGTCCGTCAGGTGGATGTAGTTGTTCGAGTTGTCGAACTTGGGGTCACGCACGATATCGATCAAGCCCGCCCAGCCGCGCCGGATACCGATCACGTCATACCCTTCACGCCGCGCGCTGATGGTGACAGCGCGGATCGCAGGGTTCAGCCCGGGAACGTCGCCTCCGCCGGTAAGGATGCCGATGACGCCCTTCTTTGTTTTCACGTTTGCCATAGTGTGTTTATCCTGTGGTAGCTGGGGAACATGAAAAGGTCAAACATCTTAATATATAGAATCGAGCACTGAGTTGCAGGCGGTACGGGCAGCTCCGCTCACTCGACGACCAGCTCGTCAAAACAGAGGCGCGTCTCCATCCCCTCCCCGGGCTCCCCCTTCGGGATGAGGCCGGGGTTCTTCGCCGTCACGCGCACAAACTTTGCGGGCAGCGGGAGCTGGGGGGCAGTCCCGAATTGCAGGACCGACACGTTGTCCCCCTTCTGGGCGACGGTCACTTCCGGGCGGTCGAGGCGCGTGTATTGCTTCCCGTCTGCCGACACCTCGAACACCACCTCCGAAGGCTGGAGGATGCGGTCCCATGGACGGACCAGTACCGTCAGGACGACGCGCTTGACGGGGCGCGCGGCGTCCAGCGTCAGCACTGCGTCAAGATCGAAGCCAGGGAACACCGCCCATGTCCCGTCATCGTACTCGAGGGAGCCGGTAATACCGTCGATGAGTAGTCTCGGGTCGGACCCGTAGCGTGTGCTCGGACGCCTCCCGTACTCGATTCCTCCGCGCATCCCCGGATGAAGGATGAGTGATTGCTGATACGGCTCCTCCATCATCGACGGTCCATCGAAGATGGCGGCGCGGACGGTCAGCGGCGTGTTCAGCGGAATCGGCTTTTCGTACGCGGGGGAGAAACGGGACGGGTCGGTCCCGTCGAGCGTGTATCGAATCACGGGGCGGTCCTGCTCGGAGGACAGCACAACCACCGGCGCCCTGGTGACGGAATCGATGGCCGTGCCGAACGCGACGCGATACGACCCTCGGCTGTAGTTCACGCGCAAGGCATTCAGGCGATCCTGGTGGACCGTCAGCCGGCGACGGAAATCGGACCAGGACCGGCGCCCGGCCGGTGTCCAGACGACTTCAGCGAGGGCGCTCATCCTCGGCACACTCATGTACTCCGCTTTCTCCGGTGTCGGGATATATTCCGTCCAGAGGTTCCCCTGTGCTCCCTTGATGTGGTTCCGCTGGTCCGGGTCAAGCTCATCGGGGATCGGCTCGAACGAATAGACTTCGCGCAGGGTTGTCGGGCTGCCGGTGGGCTCGGGTTCGAACTTCGGGTTCGCTTGAACGTAGTCGAAGTAGCAGTACGACGTCGGAGTCATGATCACATCGTGCCCCTGGCGGGCGGCCTCGATCCCGCCCTCGAATCCCCGCCATGACATCACGACCGCCGCCGGTGGCAGTCCGCCTTCCAGGATTTCGTCCCATCCGATGACGGTCTTCCCGCGCGACCGGACGAACCGCTCCACCCTCTTCATGAAGTAGCTCTGGAGCTCCTGTTCGTCCTTCAAGCCTTCGGCGCGGATGCGCGTCTGGCATTTTCCGCACTCCTTCCAGCGCGTCTTGTCTGCTTCGTCACCTCCCAGGTGGACGTACGGGGACGGGAACAGGCGAAACACTTCATCGAGCACGCCCTCGATGAACGTGAACACCTCCTCGTTGCCGGCGCAGAAGATATCGATATTGGGCCAGTACCCTCCGGGCTGGACATAGAAGGGGCCGCCGGTGCAGGAGAGTTGCGGGTAGGCAGCAAGTACCTCGCTGGTGTGGCCGGGCATTTCGATTTCGGGGATGACCGTGATCTGCCGTCGGGCGGCATATGCAACAATCTCCCGCACCTCCTTCTGCGTATAGAATCCCCCGTACGTTGCCCGCTCTCCAGGCTGAGGTGGCTGTCGTTCAGTCCACGCGACGCCCATGCGGTCCACGCGCCACGCACTGATCTCGGTCAGCCTCGGATAGCGCTGGATTTCCAGCCTCCACCCGTTGTCGTCTGTCAGATGCCAGTGGAAGACGTTGAATTTGTGGAGAGCGAGCAGGTCGATATACCGCTTGATGAAGGATGCCGGGAAGAAATGGCGCGAGACGTCGAGATGCATTCCCCGGTAGGGAAAGCGCGGCGCGTCGTTGATCGTCACGGCGGGAATCTCGAACGGTTGGTTCATAGCCCGCATGAGCGTATCGTAGACTGCGGGGGGCATCAATTGGAGCAATGTCTGAATCGAATAGAATACTCCGGCGGCAGTGGCTGCCCGAATCCTTATCTGCCTGGTGGTGACGCTCAGCGAATACGATTCGCCTCCCGATGCGGCCATCGTCGAATCGATGAGGATCAGGATGCCGCCGGCGGGGAACGGCGCCGCAGTATTGACGGCCACCGGAAGGCGATAGCCCGGCCCGCGTTGGAGGACATCATTCAGATAGTCGACCGTCGCCCCGATGTCGGGTGAGTCGGTGGTCACGAAAATCCCGGTGGCCCCGCTTACTGTGAACGTCCCCTCCCCCCGGATTACATCGGCGGGTTGAGGGATGACGGACGCCTGTGGCCGGAGCTGGACGGTCAGCTGTCCTGAGGAGATCTGGCTCACGGCGTCGGTCACTGGCCCGGACGCCACACAGAAGCAGAGTGCGAACAGCTGTCGACGGTTCAACATGGGATGGCCAGGCGCGATGGTGGGAGGATTGTGATGTCCTGAGCTATCACGGGATTTACAGCAAGGAGGCTCCGGCGGGAGAAATATCCCGCCAAAAGTAGCATGGCAGCGGCGGAATGTCAAGGCACGGTCCGCCGGGTTGTATTTCTCGGCTCCCTTCATTATATAGCCTGCGGGCACTAGAACACACGTACACCCAACCACTGGAGGTCAACCGATGAGACATCTGGTTCTGCTTGCGTTTCTTTTGCTTGTACCGGGTATCGCACTATCCGGAGTGCTGGGCGACGTTGTGTCGCTGGGCGTCGGGGCATCGTTCAACACTCCTACCAGCGATTTCGCCGACCAGGTTGCTGGGGGCTGGGGGGCCATGGCGGGAGCCAAATTCGCGATACCGCTCATCGACATTACAGGTGCCATCGAATACATGGACTTCGGGAAGAAGGAAAACTCCGGGGTCTCTTCGGATGCGACGATGTGGGGGTTCACGGCGGGTGGCCGGTTCACGCTCATCCCCCTTCTGTATCTCGGTGCTGAGATCGGGTCATTCGGGGTCACCAGAACCACCACTGTCGGCGGCCAGGAATCGGAAGGGAAGATCACGTACGGGTCGTACGGTCCGATCATCGGGTTCAATATTCTGGGTCTCGATCTGAATGCCCGCTATATCATCATGGACAAGGCGACGTTCACGTCGATCAGGGCGATCTATTGGTTCTAGGCGAGGACCTCCAGGAGGCGCTGGCAATTTGGACAGCGCTGATTCCAGGAACGTATGTCGTCAGCGGGCTGCGTCGTGCAGACGTCGCAGCCCGCTGCTCGTTCCGGGCCTTATCTCAACACCACCATCTTCCTCGACTCCACGAACGCTCCGGACTGCAGCCTGCATACGTATATGCCGGTTGAGGCGAGGCGCGCATCCCAGGCCACCTCGTATCGGCCCGCATTCCTCTGCCCTTCCATGAGCACGGCAACTTCCCTTCCCAGAAGGTCGAAGACCGCGAGCTTCGCCGTCCCTCGCTGAGACAACGAGAACCTGATCGTCGTTTCGGGATTGAATGGATTGGGATAGTTCTGATCAAGGCCGAATCTGAGAGGGACCGCTTCCTGGCCGTCTGCTGAGACCGGAAACTGCACGGTGAAAACACGCGCTTCGGACCATTCGCCCGGCCCGCCGCCGTTCGTGCAGCGCGCTCTCCAGAAATAGCGGCCCGGCGCGGGGCCACCCGCTGGCGTGTACGCGGTGTCGGCCAGACCCGCCACGTTGACGAGCTGGCTCGTGAACGTGGAATCCGCCGACACGGAAAGTTCGTATGACACGGCCCCCACTGCCGACATCCACGTCAGCGTCGGGTACCCGTTCGGAACAATCCCACCATCAACCGGACTTACGAGGGTCACCCGTGGCGCCGTGACTCCGGCGCCCCATGTCCCCCCCTTGAGCACGATGTCGTTGGCCGGGTCGAAGTAGACTGCCGTTGGCACGCGATCAAACCTGAATGCGAATGTTTCCGGCGAAACCGCATTCATCACCCGCACGGTCGTGTCCTGCCCCTCCGAGAAAGCGATGCGGAACGTATGTGGCATCGGAAAGAATGTGCCGTCCATCTGCGTCTGTTGCGAGCGCACGGCCACCTCCCACCTCCCGGATCCCAGGTCCGAGATGCTGTAGGTGCCGGCATAGATCGGGTGGTTTGGCTGCTTCAGCCAGGCGTTGAAGAACCACGAGAGGTCCTGCCCGGCGTATTCGTTCATGCGCTCGATGAACCTGTCCGTTCCGGCGGTCCCGTACTTGAAGTTCGCCTCGTCGGTCGCGTACGACCTGAGCGCGCGGAAAAACAGGCTGTCTCCGAGTGTGTAGCGCAGCATGTGGAGAACGCACGCCCCCTTGGCATATGTCATCGCATAATCGAAGAGGAGTTCGTTGGGTGGCGTGACTTCTGCCCACGACGGGACGTAAATCGGACGCCCCGGATTGCTGAGGAGGTAGTACTGCGCGTTCGACAGGACATCGTTCTTGTACGAGGAATACCCCCGTGTCCCCTCCAGCCATAATGATTCACAGTATGTCGCGAAGCCTTCGTTCAGCCAGATATCCGCCCAGGTTTCGCACGTGATCATATCGCCGAACCATTGATGGGCGAACTCGTGCGCGATCAGGCTCTCCCCCCAGCAATTGGGGCAGAGGCTGGTCAGGGTCTGGTTCTCCATTCCTCCCCACGGAAATGTCGTGTCCAGGGTCGCGAAGCCGTTCTTTTCAAACGGATGCTCTCCGAACAGCCGCGAATACAGGTCGGTCATCGGGATGATCTTCGTCTTGATATTATCGACTCGCGAAGCCTCCCCCGGATTCCAGTAGAAGCGTATCGGCACAGGAGCCGATGGGTTCGACGGCGGAACCCAGCGAACGATGTCCAGATTGTAGTCGACTTTCGACGAGATGACCACGAGGTATGTCGCGACCGGGTCTCTGCTCACCCACCGGTACGTGAGCGTGTCGCCGGTGCGGACCGAATCGGCGAGTCGGCCATTGGATCCGAGCTTCACCGAGACGGGGACCTTTGCCGTGATGTCGACTGTGGCCTTGTCGGACTGCTTGTCCCAGCACGGGAACCACTTCCGGGCCCCCTCAGGCTCGCAATCCGTGAAGACCATTCCCCCGCCGACATAAAAAGCGTTGTCCGCGACATTCTTGTGTTTATAGGAAACGAACACTTCCCCGACCTCTCCAGGGTCGTACTGGCGATCAAGCGCAATCGAGAGGATATCTGATTCGTGCGTGAATGCCCTTCCCGCTGCACCGACGGCAGTGATCTCCAGCGATGTGTTCACGGCATCGAGCTGTATGGATGAGACCGGTGAGACCGCCTGGAAGGCGATGGACTCTGTCCCGTTGAATGAGGCCGGATACGGCGGCAGGAAACACGCGTACAGGTCGAGTGCGAGACGGTAGTCCAGAACGTCGATCGCGTGTGCCGGTCCCTCGGGCGACCCCGCAACGCGCTTCGCGAGCGCGTGAGGTGAGTGTTGCTTCTTGGCGGCGCAATATGCTGATCCGCGGCCACCTTCGACCTGCGCATCGGACGACGCGGAGGACATCACCAGCGCGACAACGGAAAGCGTGCCAAGCGCGAGGCGCATGGGGATCACTCAAAGGCCTCGATGCGGCGGCACTCGCGCACTCCTGCCTGGCCCCCGGCGTCGTCTTTCACCTGCATCGTTCCTCTGACACTCATGACCGACGGACTCACCTGGAGCAGGACGAACGCATTCTGTCCCGGGGACACGAACAGCTCGAGGGTCGAAGGGGTATCTCCCTTTGCGCGGAGCACATGCTTTCCGGTGTCCACTTCCACCGCGAAGTATGTCTGTCCGACGGTTTTGCCGACCCATCGTTCGTCCAGAACGACCTCCAGCGGGGTGTCGCTCATGTAGACCTGGTTCCGATAGAGGTAGATGTTTCCCTTCCCGGAGGGAACCGTAAACGTCTTTCCGGCCGCATCGGCGCGCGGATCGCTGTACTCGACGGCACGGGACCCCACCCCGCACCCGGCAGCCACAACAGTGAGCAGGATGACCGAAAGATTTGATCGCGTCATGTGTGAGAACTCCCGTGATGTGAAGGGGGTGCATTGCCAGTGCCCGGCGCCAATCGCGGCGGTGAGGCCCACGGCGCCTGCGTGGCAGCCTCCTGCGATGCGGCGACGGCGGATGCTCAGGGTTCGCGTTCGTTGCCATGGAAGAAGAGGATCTGTCTGGACGCTGCCGGAATACGACGACCAATCAAGAAACGGCCCCGGGAACGAAAATGCAACTGGTTCTGCAATTCAGTTCTCCACTTCCTTCTCCTTGCGGATTGCCCCCGGAAGGCATATCTTTTGTACTGAATCAGACGTAACGCACCTCCTGCCTCCCGAGGAAACTCTCATGGAAATCATTCTTCTCGTCCTGGTCGTGCTGGTCATCGCGGTCGCCCTGTACGAAATTCGGCTCAGGAAGCCTGACCAGATCGTCCTCCACGAGACGCCCGCCGGCGTCAGGGTCCGGCCCGGACGGTTCTATCCCAGGCATCTGGGCATTCCGATGACGCGGACCACACATTCGTTCACGCAGACGATCGAAGCCTCAGCCCGCGGAAACCTGGACGTGAGGGTGAAGCTTGCCGTCACGGTTGCCGCCTCCATGGAGCACTTCACCGCGCTTATCAGAATCGGCGGATGGTCTGATGACGCAACGGCCCGGGCCGCGAAAGAGCTGGAAGTCCTCTTGCTCGGTTTCGTCAAGGAGTTTGCGGAAGGGCGGGACATCGATGCGATCTCCTCCGAGGCGCTGCACGCCCATCTCAATCAACGCGTCAAGGGGACGGCATCGGCTCTCGGCATTGACGTCATCACGCTGACCGTCACCTCTCTCGAGCCGGTCAATGCCCAGATCGCAGACGCGCTCCGCCAGCGCGAGCAGGCTCGCATCCTCGAACAGGCCGAGAGACTCCAGCAGGAGGCGCGGGTGGCGGCCGCCCGGACTCGCCTGAAGGCCGAGGAAGAAATTGCGGCGATGGATAACGTGCTCGAGATGAAGAAATTCGGGCTGCGGAAGCAGCAGCTGGACGAGGAGTCAAAGCTGAGCTCTGCACGCGCCGAACACGACCTCAAGCTGAAGCAGATGCAGCTTGAGTTCGAGAAGGAAGAGATGCGCGTGCTGCGCGAGAACCCCGAGCTGCTGCTCCTCACGCCACAGGCGGCACGGCTCGCTGAAGCGAGCCAGTCGCTCAAGAACGCCCGCACCGTCGTATCGCTGGCCTCCCCCGAAAGCGGGCAGGGCACGGATGTCATCGGCGTATTTCAAAACCTCCTTCAGGGAGCCGTGGCGGCACTGAAGCAGAAGAAGGAGCACTGAGCCAGTTCCTCACCGGAGCTGACGACCCGTCATGAGCACCGACGCCCATGAGGTACGAGAGCTCTTTCGGCTGAAGCCGACCCGCGCCGCCAAGGTATCCGAGATCAGCGAGGCCACCGCTGCCTCGTCCACGCCGGCCGAGGAACGGGTGAATTTCCACATCGGGAACCCCGTCCAGGAGTACCGGCTCCTCCAGGCGTACCTCCGGGCAGCGACCGGCCTGGACATCCGCGACGAATCCCTGACGATGGAGCATCCCGAGGAGCTCCTCGAGCACCTTGGCTGGGAGGCGGAAGAGCGCCCGGTTCTCGACTTTCTCGACAGGCTTGTCAAATCCAGCGGACCGTACCTGCCGCGTGGCGGGTTCACGCGATCCGCGCCCCTCCCTCTCGCGCGCACTGCGGCTGACTGGTTCCAGAAGCAACAGGAGCCGCTCTCCTATGATCTGGGATCCTCCAGCGGGAAGCGGGAGATTATCTTTGCCTCCGGCGGCGTCATCGAGACGCTCAGGGTCTTCTGTCATGCGCTGGGCAAGTATCTTGTCCACGCCCCCGCGCGCGTTGCGGCGTACGGGATCGATCTGCCGCCACATATGCGCGCCATTCCAGGCGTGACGATCGACGACCTGCCAGGCAACGAAGAGGCTGCCATCCATGCGCTCCGCACGCTCCTCGAGTCCGGACACAAGTCGCCTGTCTTCCTCGTCCTCGGGGAGCTTCCCTCGGAGCATGCGCGGCGCATGCTTCGCTCGCTGAGCTTGAACCATCCGCTGTTCTTCCTCGAAGCAAACAACGCACCCAACCACCTCTCGCTGGCGCGGGAGGCGAAACTGATGGAGCGGGTCATCCGCTTCCTTACACCCGGCATCTTCGGCCCCGGGTACGCGGACCTCTCTCTGATGTTCGTCGCCGGCAACGCCGAGTACCTCTCGCTCCTCGAGACCATTCATTTCCAGCTGAAGGGAACGCCTTCCGCCTCAGAGGTCGAGCTCCTGAGCTTCCTCCTTACGCTTCCGCTCAGCGGCACCGGCAAGGACGTCGTCGCGATGACCCTTCCCGCCGATGCGCCGCGCGAGGGCTCGGCGTTTGGGCTGGCGGTCGAGACGACCGTGTCGCACCATGCCAGGGCGATCGAGGAGACGCTTGCCGGCGTTACCGGGCGGATGCAGGCCAGGGTCACGAGCGTCACTGAGCGGCTCGACGCACGCGCACATGAACTCGGGGCGCGGATTCAGGGGCATACCCCGCTCAGTCGCGTGGACCCGTTTGCCTCGCTCTCTGCCGCAGACGTCATGCACGACCTCAGGAACGCTTCGGCCGACGCGCCGTGGACCGACTCGATACGGCAGAGCTTCCTCCAGGCGTTTATCGTGCACCACCCTGAATACCGGCAGGACGCCTGCATCGTTGTCAGCGGATCGTCACGGACAGGCCTGGGCATACTGGGATACCACTGCGGGATCCGTTCTGTGATCACGCCGGATCTGAGCTGGACATATGAACACTGTTTTCCCTCGGTCAAGGCTGTCCCCCTGCGCCCCGACCTTTCCCTGGATACGGATGGCATGATCCGGGAAGTGTCAGAACGGCTGGTGCAGGATCCGGGCTGGGTCGAGACCGGCGCCGTCGTCCTGAACAACCCGCACAACGCCACGGGGAGAGTGTTCGATCAGCGGGAGGTATCGCGTCTCGTCGAATGGCTCCTCGCGAGAAATATCCGGGTCGTGGACGATCTCTCCTACCAGAACGTAGCCCCTGTCGACGCGCTTCCGGATATTCCCACCGTGCGCCAGATCGCCGAGGAGCTTGCCGCAGAGGGGCGCATCACGGCCGAACAGGCGGCGAGGGCGATCACCGTGCACTCGATGTCAAAGACCGACTGCCTCGCCGGCGCGCGCCTCTCGGTTATCGAGATCCGCGAGCGCTCGATGCGTGAGCGCTTCGACGCGGTAAACCGGACGATCCGGCCGAACACCGGCGCGCTCCTCCTCACCTACCTGTTCTATCGCAACTCACTGGAAGTGGCACAGGCCTACTGGCGTCTGCGGAACCGGATCTTCCTGGACCGCATGAACGCCATCCGCTCCTCCGTGGAGCAGCTTCCGCCAACGCGGAATCCGTATCGCATCGAGATCGTCCCGCCGTCGGGCAGCATGTATCCTCTGCTGATGATCCGCAACCTTCCGCCCGGCCTGTCACTCGAATGGGTGGCGTCCGGATTGGCACGGCAGGGCATCGGCATGATTCCCCTCTCCACCTTCGCGCGGACGGAAGCCGGCTTCGAAACCGGACGCGTGGCGTTTCGTCTGACACTGGGCGGGACAGACGGCGCAGAGATCCTGAAGGCCAAGACCCGTCGGGTGGTCATCGATCTGAACAGACTGCTGGCTGAGGAACAGGCACAGTACACGCGGCGCCGGCTTCCGGCGCGGGCAGTGGCGACCGCAGACTCGGCGGCCGCGCGCGCGCGGCTTGACGGAGTGGATCTGCTCCTCCACGCATCGGTGGAGCGCCTCGTCCGTCGCGCGGCCTCGTGGCAACGGAACGCGATGCGTGACGCGGATGGGCGCGAGGCGTTTGATGCCTTCCTCCGCGAAAGGCTGCGCGGCCTGAGGCAACGGTATGCCGACCGATCGGAGATCCTCAACGACGTGCTCTCAGGTGCGCGGCGGGACGGCGGAACATCGCTCGCCTCCACGCTCTCGAAAGAGTTCTATCGCGACTCGATCGACCGACGGCAAAACGCGTTTCGCAGCCGGTTGTTCGATCGCACCGTGCACCCGACGCAGGCGTACTCGATCCGAACGGAGGCCGCGTTCGAAAGCATCCATGAGCGGCTGCTGAGCGGGCTGGAACCCGCCGCAGCCGATATCGATGCGGCGGCACAGGAACTCGTACAAGAATTCCTCGGCTCGAATGTTGCGATCACGTCGACCGATGAGGCGCGAGAGGTCCTGCTTGATCTCGATGCCCACGTCGCAGCCGAGATGCTCGGCGATGTCGCGGGAGCGGGCTTCGGGAGGACCTTCCTCTCGTTCTGGGGAGACTGGGACGGCAGCACGCGTCCCTCCGGTCAGGGCCACCGGCTCGTCGCCTCGGTGCTGATGGAGAACCTCACCCGGCTCTCTCGCATCCTGGGACGGCTCGCGTCCATCGACAGGACCGTCAGGCTACCTGCGGACCTGCTGCGAGAACTCGAGCAGCTGCCGGAAGGCCGGCAGACGCTGGTGAGCCTCCTCGATGAAATCACAAGCCTGACGCACCAGCTCGAGCGTCGCTATCGCGGGGTTCTCCCCTTTCATGCGACCCCCGGGACGCTCCGTAGAATCGGGATGACGCTTCACGTTGCCCGGGACCCGGTGACATCGTTGTGGTATCACAATGATCGTCTCGAGCGCCGGATGCTGGACCTCCGCCGGAGACGGCGGGAGGCCCTCGAGCGCTACTTCGCCCTCAACAAGAGACTTCGCAAGGAGCTCCACTCGCTCATTCCGGCGCTGGTCGGGAACCTGTCCGATCCCCGCCTCGCCCTCGATGCCGTGAGATACCGGGACCTCCTGCAGCGATTCGTCCTGACTCCGCGAATTCACCAGGGCATGGTCACCGCGCAGGATCCGTTCGCAATCGACACCACCGTGTTCAACCTCGGCGAGATCAACGAGATATCCGCGCGATTCGGAAACCCCGGAATGATTCTGGCCCTCCAGGTAAGCATGTCCACCAGGCCGGAGGCGCTGATCTCGCTGGATCAGAAGATGCGCGCGCGCAGGGAGGCCATACTCCGCGACCATCCTGACGCCGATATGCCGGCCGTATCACTGATCCCGCTCTTCGAAGGCCCGGAAGCGGTGCGGGCTATCCCGTCATACGCGGAGAAGATCTGGGAGTATTCCCTTCAGAGCAGAAGGATCAATCAGGAGACGGGGGACCGTTTTGCCGAGGTCGTGACCGAGGTGTTCATCGCGGGCTCGGATCTCAGCCAGGCTGTGGGTCAGGCGGCCGGAGCGCAGCTGTACAAGCAGGCGAAGGTCGAGCTCATGACCTGGCTCGCGCATCACGGGCTCGCTGAGAAGGTGCGATTGAAACTCGGCTCCGGGGAGCCCATGCAGCGCCAGGGCGGGTACTACAATCCGTTCAGCGGACAACCGGCGTTCACCCCGGACAGCGACGCGTCGCACCGGTTCGACGGCCACCTTCGTGCATCGACGAGACGGGCCACACGCTATGCGACCACGCCGCTTCTCGGCGTGTTCTCGGGCGGCGACCTGAGGACGATCCAGAGCAACCTTGCGGAGCGCCTTCGCAATCTCTCTTCGCTTGAGGTCGCCGAGATACTGTATCACCTTGCGGGAGCGCAACACCGGCATCGCCGCGATCTGATCCGGGCGTGCGAAGAGCTCGCGGAAAGCAGGCTCACGAGAACCACACGCGGCGCGCAGGCTCTCGAGCGTCTGACGGTGGGGACGCGCGACGAAGTCTATCAGGAATTCCTCAAGGTCGCTACCGACAACTTCCGACAGATCCTGTACGGGCGGGACGAGGACGTGACCGGTCTCCACATGATTTCCTACTTCGTCGCGAGAACGACGCCGCCCCTGAGGGACAGGCCCACTGTCCGGCCTGCGCAGGTCGGAAAAGACGCCGGGAACCGGATTCTCGAACGGATCGCGGAAACGATCCCCCTTTCGCGGTACGGAAGCCTCCTCAGGGCGATCGCGCACAATCAGGCGCAGACTGCCGTCCTCGGCGTGAATCAGCTGACCACGGGATTGTTCCGGGCACTCGACATCTTCTCACGTGATAGGACGACAGAAGGAGACCCGCAGACGTTCCTTGCCGACAGGATCCTCCCTCATCTTCCGGTCTATGAGATCCTGAACTCGTTGAGGCTCTACCAGGACGCCCAGCTGAAGCATTTCCACGCCCTCGAGCGTGCCTTTCCGGCGGGGAATTCTGCGTTCGTCGCACTTCGGGAGGATATGGACGCCATGGCCCGACTGATCCCGCTGTTCCAGCAGGAACTCGTGCGACGCCATGGAATCGACGTGACAGACTTCTTCACGAATGCGGGGTTCAAGCCGCGTCTGTTGCCGACCGTGCGGCCGGACCTCGCGGTGCTGCTGCAGGCTAACATTTTCAACACCGAATGGGAACGGATTGAAGAGGCTGCCGGATCTCCGATCGACCCCGCATGGAAGGCTTCCGTACAGCGTATGCTTCGGGCAACTGATGAAATCCAGGGGTGGCGCTCGCAGGCCTGGACACTGCTCGAACGCCCCGTCTATCAACGGGTGGCAAGCTTTGTAGAACTGGCTTCCTCATTGTATTCAATAGCTTCCCGCGCCGGCAGTGCCGAAATCGCCGCTCCTGTCCGGGATGTCAGGCTCTCCCCTGTGGTGTCTCACTTCCTCAGCGCAGGTCGACCGGACGACGAGATGCGGCAGTTCCTTGCCGCCGCGGTCGGCTACCTCACCGCCGCCTCCGCAGGCATGGTCGAGGTCCCCACCAATGTCATTCGAGCCCTGAAGGAAGTGGAGCGGATTGCGGAAATAGAAGACCAGGCGCTCAAGCCGGAGCAGCAGGACCAGCTCAGGTTCTACCTGCTCCAGATCGCCAGGCTCGCGGGCGATAATGGCTAGTGGGTGGTCTGATGGAACCGACAATCAGAAACGGCGCTTCAACCTACCTCTGGCTCCAACGAAACGCATGGCGGTACGACTTCGTCCTCCAGCACCAGGGCCGGGACATTGGCACCCTGGAGGCAACTTCCTGGTCCCATCAGGAATTTGAGGGATCCACAAAGGAAGGAGTATGGTTTTTCAGGCAGGAAGGGTTCTGGCGGCGGGAGATTTTCTGTGAGGAAGCCCCAGCGCGCCAGCGTGTGGCCTCATTCAAGCCGAACTGGTCGGTCTCAGAAGGGAAGATCGAACTGGCAGACGGGCGGACATTTGACTGGTCGACAACTGGATTCCTCCGCCCCGTGTCTCAGCTCGTAGATTACAAGGGGAGGAAAGTGCTCGATATAAACGAAGGCAACAGCTTCAAATCAAAGGGGTTAAAGAATCTATTTCGATCTGGGGCTACAATAGTCCGAGGGGATTCTCCCTGCGACACAAAGACCTTTTCTCTCCTCTGTGTCTTCACCTGGTACCTGCTGCTCTGCAGGAGGGATGAGACCTCTTCGGCTGCCACGGTAGCAGCCATCAGCTAGAACTCTCTATCCCGGGAGCTACCGTATTCCTCCTACGATCGGGTGTAGAGATACCGCTTGATCTTCTGGGTAGGGGTTTTCTGGAAGGGTTCGGCCTGCTCAATCAGTTTGTGAATTCGGGCGGACAGCGGGACCCGGTTGTTCACCTGCCTGTGCAGTTCCGCAAGCAGCTCATTCGCGCGGGCCTTGAGATCCGCTTCACTGGCTTTCAGAGCCTCTTTCAGCCTCTCATAGTCCAGGTTCACGAGCGCTATCAGCTTGTTCTGCTCCTGGAAGACGAGTGAATCCCTGACAGTGTCAAATTCATTGATAACGGCCTCGATTTCCTCGGGGTAGATGTTCTTGCCGCTGGGCCCGAGGATCATGTTCTTCGACCGGCCTTTGATGTACAGATACCTGTCGGCGTCGAAAAGCCCGAGATCTCCCGTCTTGAACCATCCATCCTCTGTGAACGCGGCGGCCGTCTTTTCAGGGTCCCTGTAGTACCCCTTCATCACGGTCGGTCCCTTGACTTCGATCTCCCCTTCTCCTGTCAACGGGTTAGGATTTGCAATCCGGATCATGGTTCCCCCCGGCAGCACAGGGCCGGTCGACCGGTACCGCGTGTCCGCTGCCCCCGTGCCGGCGATAAGCGGAGCGGTTTCGGTCAGGCCGTAGCCGATGGCATACGGGAACCCCGCCTCCCTCAGGAAGAGCTCCACGTCGGGTGCCAGGGGCGCCCCGCCGATGGTGAAAATTCTCAACTCGCCCCCGAAGGTCTTCAGCAGCTTCTTCCCCGCAATCTTGTTCAGGATGCGGCGAATCGGAGCGATCGCATGCAGACGCTTCAGGACCGGTTTCCCGGTAAGCTCAGGCAGAATTCTGGACCTGTAGATCTTCTCAATGATCAGGGGAACCGACAGCATGATCGTCGGACGGACCTTCTGCAACGCCGGCATAAGGACAGCAGCCGTCGGGGGTTTGTCAAGATAGTTGACCGTGGCACCGGCCATGAAGACCGTGATCAGCCCGAGGGTCGATTCGTAGGTATGCGGGAGCGGGAGGATCGAAAGCAGGCGGTCGTCCGGACAGGCTTCCGAAATCAGCTCCGTGCCGATCGCATCCGAGACCAGGTTGCCATGGGTCAGCATGACCCCCTTCGAGAAACCTGTCGTACCCGACGTGTATACAATCGAGGCGATGTCATCGGGAGTCGGCCCCTGGTCTCCCGCGCCCGACAGGTTGCCCGAGGCCGGCCGCAGCGCCGACTCACGCGGGATGTCAGTACGAGAGAGGTCGCTTTCGGTTGCTCCCGGCGGAATGACCGTCCAATCGTCCAGCAGGATGCAAATCCCCCGCGACTCCATTGGCACGAATTCGAGTTTCTCGTACTGACGCCGGGAGACGAAGATCGCTCCAGTACCGGAGTGGTCGATGATACGAGCGATGTCCTTGGGAGGGAACTCCGTCAGGATAGGAACCGCAATCGCCCCCATTGAGGTAACCGCGAAGTACGACACTCCCCACCGGGGACTGTTCTCCCCGAGAATCGCCACGCGGTCTCCCGGGTTCATCCCCCGTTCGCGCAGAAATGCGGAAAGTTCCGACGCTCGCTCTGCAACCTCGGCGTATGTGAACCCTTCCCCCTCGTGCAGTCTGAGTGCGGTCTTCCCCCCGAAGCGTCTGGCCGACTGCGTCAGTATGTCACGAAGAGTAGCGGGCTTGGCATGCATGGGTGTGTCCATCGGGAAATCACCGGTGTGTAGTGTCAGAGCGACATTCGGAACGAAATCTGCACACTTCGGGGTCCTGCGGCGGGTACGACCGATAGGCCACCCTGGCCGACCTTGTGAAGTGCCGGAACGCCGATCCCTGCGAGTGTCCCGATTGCGGCACCGGCAAGGATGTCTGTTGGGAAATGCGACCCGGATGTGTACCGCAGTACGCCGATCGTTGTCGCCACGCTGAGCGATGCGGCCCAGATCCACGGTCGCAGCGGCGAATCAGGCTCGTAAGCCTCGAACGTAACGCTGACGAAGACGGCGGAGGCAAATGCGAATGCCGTGTGGCTGGAGTAGAATGATTGTCGTGCCTCGACAGTCGTCTTCGAATCCGGAGGGGCGTCAGGATTGTACGCAAACGGGCGTGTGCGTAGGACCAGGCCTTTCGTCAGCTGCACAGCGGCCAGGGTCAACAACACTGTCTCCCCGTACATGGCTCCGTATGTGACAACGTCTTCCCGCACCGGCTCAGACACCAGAAGGGCTGCAGGGCTGAGGATAAGTGCGTATGCCAGCAGGTCCGAAAGGTCATCAGCCTCCGTCGAAAATTGATACGTCGCACCGCGATCGAACGCGTTTACATCGGCGCGCGAGAGTGCTGCGACCTGCTCCCCGGTCAGCCCGACGGCCTGATCGTGCATTCCATACGCAACGAGGCCTCCCACCACACCGCTTCCGATGAGAATCGACTCCCTGGTCGGGTTCAGGACGTACGGCGATTGCGCCCACGCGGTGGGAGCGCCATTCGCAAGAAGCTGGACAACGAGAGCGGTACAAATGACCTTCAAGCGTTGAATGGCAACATCTCCATGAACCGAGGACTCCTCAGAACTGACACAGGGCTTGAACTTATCATCTTCCTGCGCTATTCTGGCTGGGTCCAAAGATAGCGAGAAGGAGCATCAGTTGCCATGGGTCTGATCATGCTGTACTTCGTGGGGGCCATTGCCCTTGCAGGCATTTCGTGGCGGACATTCGGCGACGTCCGCTCGCACGGATTCATGCGGTTTCTGGCGTTCGAGGCGATCTGGGCGGTGCTCGTGCTGAACCTGACGGCCTGGTTTCGGAACCCTCTCTCCTGGCACCAGATCATCTCCTGGGTCCTGCTGACGGCCGCGGCTGTTCTCGCTCTTTCAGGATTCCTTGAACTACGGCGCGGGGGCAAACCCCTCTCGCGTCCGCAGCGAGCAGGCACATTTGGATTCGAGGAGACGACCCAGCTCGTGACGACCGGCCCGTACCGGCACATCCGGCACCCCCTCTACACGTCCCTCCTTCTCCTCGTGTGCGGCGCCGCATTCAAATCGCTCTCCTTTTTCGGGATCATCATCGGCCTCGCTGCCGGCTTCCTCCTGTATGTGACGGCGTACTACGAAGAACTCGAAAACCTGGAACGGTTTGGCGAGAGTTACGACCGGTACATGGAGCACACGAAGATGTTCGTTCCGGGACTTCTCTAGGCCAGGCATCCGGATAGGAACGGGCCTGGCGAAGGATTGCGCCCTGGCCGCAGAGCCATCGAGTCGCGGATCGCCGTATCCCGTCAGACTCTCTCACGTCAAATCTCCTCTTGCATCTGTCGCACAATCTCGATATCTAAATCGCCATGTTCTGTTCTCTTCCATGACGACGTCTCTTCTCATACCATGGCTCGTCGCCCCACTCTCCCCTCCCGCCTTCGATCCCGCGGCACCACCTGACTGCGCAATCATCATCACCACCAATCCCCAACCATTCCACTGGAGCTCTTCATGACCCGGCTGTTATTGTTGTGCGGCATTATTGCCGGATGTCTGGTCGCCGTCGCCCCGAAGGCGCATGCCGACGTGTTCCCATCCCGCATTTCGCTTACCAACCCCGACGGCTCACCCTTCGATGGCAGCTTCACGGATGGCTCGGCGGCAACAATCAGCTACCTGCTGAACGATACCGCATCGACTGTCACAGTCTTCATCGTCGATGCTGTGAGCGGGAACGTGGCCTACTCGATTGACGCGGGGGCACAGAGCCGGGGCGCGCATGAAGTGCAGTGGGACGGGAGCGGCGCAGCCAGCGGACATTCGTACATCGTCAGGGTGGAGACTTCTCAGCCGCCGTATTCGGCCACTGACTACAGTCTCTTCCTCTTCATCAACACTTCGCTCAGCGGGAAGAACATTTACACCCGGGGCTTGGACGCCCAGAGGGATCCTCGGCGCAAGACGTTCGGGGCGCTCTACGCCTCCAATTCGGATGCGACGCCGAATGAGAGGCTGCGCACCGGCATTCTCAGGTATGCTGCCGACGCATCGTACGACGGGACTCTGCCGGACGACCCGATGCTGACGAGCACGCTCGGGCTTCCCCACACGGGAGGCGTCTTCGACTATGGCAACAACTCGCCATGGAACGCCACGGTGGACGAACAGGGCCGGGTCTACGTCTCCGGGAATGGCACGGGCAGGGTGTTTCGGATTGACAGCGACACCTCGCAGCCAAAGACAATTATTTCCGGTCTGGTCTCTCCGCGCGGCCTGTGCGCGGTCGGCAGTGGCGAGTCGTTCGCCCTCTACATCGCGGACGACACGACCGTCGTGCGAGCCGATCTCGGAACCAGTGACACGCTCGAGACGCCCCTGGTGCTCGTGGCTGCGCTCGGCATACCAGTGCGAGACGTCCTGATTGACGATGGGGGGAACCTCTTTGCCGGCATCAGGACCGGCGTTGCAGCCCCACCCGGATATATCGAACGGTATTCACTATCGGGAACGTTGCCTGTCCATCGATCCGACGCGTTCATCACGACGGAGTTCCTCACCGGGCAACCGACGGGACTCACGCTCAAGAGGGGTCCGGACACGAACAGCTCCGCAGATGATACCATCTATTTCTCGCTGCGCGGAGCGTCCAGCACCGAGGTAGACGTCATCGGGATTCACGAGATGACCCATATCGACGACCCGTTCGGCGTCACCGTGAAGCATCTTTGGGCGCCGGACAATTATCCTGGGAGCGCCGGCGGAAACGTCAATGTCAACGCGGACCTGACCGTGGACTACGCCGGCAACGTTGTATACTTCGAGAACGGGAACGAAGAGATCATCATGCTTTCTCCCCCCGGCGATGCTCCCAGAACGTGGTCCGTCCCGGGTCCTGATACGATTCTCGTCACGCAGGGCACAACGGGCGTTGACGAGGGAACGGTCCCGGCCCGGCTGGCGCTTCACCAGAACTATCCTAACCCGTTCAACCCGACAACGCAGATCGGTTACGAGCTCCCATCCGTCTCCGATGTGCGGCTTGGCATCTACGACATCCTGGGGAACGAGATTGCAGTTCTCTTCGACGGCGTCGCGGAGTCCGGAAGGCACGCCGCCGTGTGGGATGGAACGAACCGGAACGGCAATCGAGTCGCGAGCGGCCCCTACATCTACAGGTTGACCGCAGCGGGAACTGACGGCAGGACCGCGACCCTGACGGGGCGCATGCTGCTGGTGAAGTAATCCGTCTGGCGGGTCATTCCACCGCAGCAGGGTCAGCGGGGGCGCTCCAGCGGGCGCCCCCTTCTGTTCGCTCGCAGGCTCTCTCCGTTTGGAGCCGTGACGCTGGCACCTGTGAAGGTGCGTGCGGGCACGTGTTGACCTGGATCTGCACGTGGAAGTTTATGATGCCCTGCAGGGTCTGACAATGGAACTTGACCGCGTGATTGTCTTCCCATATCATGGACTACAGACGGGATAGCGAACCCGGCGTGTTCGCCCGGTGGCAACCCGTCAGTCGCCACGAGAGACGACCTGAAGTGATTCCCTATCTTCTCCTTGCTTCCTCTTACGCTTTTGCAGCGGCGGTTCAGCCCGGCCCGTTGCAGGCGTACCTGATCTCCCAGACCATGATCAACGGGTGGCGCCGAACGGTTCCCGCTACGTTCGCCCCGATCATCAGCGATATTCCGATTGTCCTCCTGGTCCTCCTTGTGCTGACGCAGGTCCCCCCTTCTTCCATAAGCGTCATCCGTTGTGCCGGGGGAGTCTACCTTCTCTATCTGGCGTTCCAGGCGCTGCAGTCGTATCGAACTTACTCACACATGCGGGAATCGCCCACCCGGTTGGTACACCAGACAATCTGGAAGGCTGTTGTCGTCAACCTGCTCAATCCAAACCCGTATCTGGGCTGGGCTCTGATCATGGGCCCGCTCTTTCTGAAGGCGTGGAGCGATAACCCTGCATACGGAATCGGCGTCATTGTCCTTTTCTATGTCACGATGATCCTTGCAACGGCGGCGATCCTTGCACTCTTCTCCGGTGCCCGGTCCCTGGGACCCCGCATAGCGCGCGGCCTTGTCGGGGTTTCCGCCGCAGCCCTCCTGGTTTTTGGCCTCTACCAGCTCTGGGTCGGCTTGACGGCGCTCATGACCGGCCCGACTCACGCAGGCTGACATCATCATCGATCTGCTGGTGTCGCACACGCCGCGGGGCCAGGGCTCACGCGGTGAGGTTTGATCAGGCATTCCCCTCCAGCCATACCAGGAAAAGCTTGTACCCGAGCGCGAAGACCACTGCTCCGACAAACAGCCCCACCACACCGGAAGCGATCATCCCGCCAATCGAGCCGATAAGGACTACCAGCATCGGCGTCTCCGTACCCCGACCGAGCAGCAGTGGCTTCAAGATGTTATCGCTCAATCCCACCAGGACGGCCCAGACCGCGAAGAGTACCGCCGGCAGAGTATCCGCTGTAGCAAACATGTAGATGGCCGCGGGGAGCAGTACAGGCAGGCCGCCGATCTGGGTGATCGACAGGAGCAGGCATATGAACGCCCAGAGCCCTGCGCCGGGAATGCCTGCCACCAGCATCCCCAGACCCGCAAGCACGGCCTGAATAAAGGCGATGCCGATAATGCCGACAGCAACGCTCCGCACGGTCGACTCAGCCGTGTTCACGTAGTCCCCTCCCTGCTCACCGGCCAGTCGCGTGGCAAACTTCCTCGCGAAACGGCTCGCATTGTCCGAATACGCCAGGAACACTCCGGCCACAATGACAGAAACGACGAACATGAGGACGGCAATTCCCACGTTGGCGGCAGACGAGAGGAGCACCTTTCCTACATCGACTGCCGCGGGACCGACCTGGGCGACCAGACTCTCGAAATTCTCGGAGGCCATCGTCCAGAGTCCTGCCAGCTGCTTCCCGATGATGGGCCATGTGCTCACCCCCTCCGGTGGAGGCGGAATACGCAGCGTCCCGTCTCGCAACCCCTGGGCCGCACCCTGAAGCCCGTCGACGAGTGTGCTCACCAGAAACAACGTCGGGACAAGCAGCACGAGCAAGAGACCGATCGTCATCACGGTAGCCGAGAGGCCCCTTCGACCCTTGAAGAACTTCTCAAACTTGAGGAAGGCCGGATAGACGGCAACTGCGATGATGGCCCCCCAGATCAGCAGCATCACAAACGGAGCGATGATCTGCATGCACCAGAAGACAAGCGCACCGATAACGGCGATGCGTATGGTTGCCTCGATCGCTGCGCCGACAAGGCGCTTCTGATCAGATGGGTCGACGCTGGAGTTCATTGTGGTGCTCCTTGAGGTGGGGGATGAACAGCTGCATGTGGAGCGAGGTGTGTCAACGCGTACGCGATACCAGCTCCATTGACACAAGTCGTGCAATCAGAATTGCGGGAAACAGCTGCCCGGTCAATGCTTCCAGCATAACGACTGAACGCGCCGCAGGGTCCAGGGCAGTAATATCGCCGAACCCGACAGTGGTCAGCGTCACGAAGCTGAAGTAGAGGAATGCAGATGCCGAGAGGACATGCGAGCTTGAACCACCGGAGATTGAGAATGCCTCCGGGTTGACGACATCCAGAAGGTGGTACGCAAACGACCACGCGAGCCCCAGAAGAAGATACACTCCGACAGCTCCCAGCACACGATGCATGGTGATAGGACCCTCGCGAAACACCTGCACCATGACCATCCACGCCAGGATGAGAGATGAGGCCATGGACATCGACAGATTGAACACCAGCAGATCGGTCCCCGGGATGCCTCGGCTGAGCCACCGTCCGGCCACTGCCGCAATCATCAGGACCGTGCCGGCGACGATCACCCCGCGCGTCCGGGTGACCGCGGTCAGCCCGGCGAGCAGGACCAGCGAAAAGGAGATGTCGAAGAGAAGCGTCAGAAGCGGGGCCCCTTCTGCCGCCAGGTGCGGGAGCACGAAGATGGTGACAGCAAGCAGCAGCACGAGAATCGACAGCCCGCGATCGGTAGACCAGAGCTCTGTAAACGTTTTGGGGATGGGGGGCATTGACGGCGTCAGTCTGTCATCCTTGATGGTTGGCCGGTTGACGCGAGAACGCTGCTCCAAAGCTCCCCTCCAGGATCGATCTTCTTTCGTCGAGACACGGCGAGCGCGATGGGGACGTGTGTGAACCGGTGGTTCCAGAAGCCGACGACCATGTCCGTGCGTCCGGACATCCCCGCATGGACCGCACACTGGCCAAGGAGCAGACAGAATGCGGAATCGTGGGGGTTTGCTGGCACGCTGCGGATCGTGTAGCTCGGATCGATGTACTTCAGCGTAATCGCCGTCCCCGAGGACCTGAAGTGCGTGTTGATGGCGTCCTTGAGAAACAGGCCAATGTCACCGTGCTTCACGTTCCCGGAAGCATCACGCTCGCCGGCACCGCCGAGATGTTCCTGACCCGCACCCTCTGCGACTACGATCAGGGCGTGGCCCCTTCTCTGGAGCCGGTCCTCAAGGAGCTGCAGGAACCTGCCCATGCCGAATGGCACTTCCGGCACCAGGCAGAAATTCGCCTTGCTGCTGACGAGCACCGTGAATGCTGCGATGAATCCGGAGTCGCGCCCCATCAACTTCACGAGGCCGACCCCGTTGACGGCAGCCTCGGCCTCGATATTGGCGGCTGCTGTGGCCCTTTGAGCTTCCGCCACGGCTGTTTCAAACCCGAATGTCTTCTGAAGAAAGGAGATGTCGTTGTCGATCGTCTTCGGAATCCCTATGACGCTAATGTGCAATCCCAGACGCAGGGCCGTGTCAGCGATCATCCTGGCTCCCTTGAGGGTCCCGTCACCGCCAACCGCGAACAGGATGCTGATCCCCAACTCCTTCAACGTGGCAACCATCTCCCCCGCATCCTGCGGCCCGCGTGACGTACCCAGGATTGTTCCGCCAAATTCGTGGATCCGTTCGACCGATTCCGGCGTCAGCTTTAGCGGCTCGTGCGTGAACGGACGCACCAGGCCGCCGTAGCCGTATCGGAATCCGTACACCGTGCGGACTCCATAGTGATGATACAAGCTCAGGACGATCGCCCGGATAACATCGTTCATCCCCGGACAGAGCCCACCGCATGTCACAATACCGCAGGCCAGCCGTTCGGGATTGAAGTAGATCCGTTCCCTGGGGCCGGCAATCTCCATCGCCGGGACGGGCTCGCCCGCGCGGGTGCGCGTCATGACGGCATCCAGGTGGGTATCGAAGATCAGGCGCTCGCCGTCGTTGGCGAAGCGCACCCCGGTCATCGGGGAGGCGTGGCTACACTCCCCGAGCCGGGGAATCGTAAAGTCCAGGCTGTTGTCCGTCACAATGCTCTCACCTCTCTCCACACTTGCATGCGACACATCCCAGATGTACCGATTCACCTGAGATACGCTCTTGCGTCCCTGTGCCGTCCTTCCGGCTGGATGTTCTTCCGCCCCGGGCGTGGTTACTTCTTGTACATGGTCTTGTCGAGCCCGGTCAACTTGACAGGATCAAGCAATTCCTTGATCTGCGGTTCGGTCAGGATCTTCTTCTCACGGATGATTTCCAGAATCCCCTTCCCCGACTTGTACGCTTCGGCTGCAAGCTCCGTCGATTTCTCGTACCCGAGCACAGGGTTGAGCGCCGTGACGATTCCGACCGTCGTTTCCATGTACCGGGCGAGCACCTTCTCGTTGACGGTGATGCCGTCGACGCATTTCGTTCGGAATGCCATGGAGCCCCTGTACAGCAAGCTCTGCGACTCTATCACGGCCAAACCGGCGAGCGGCTCGTACGCATTCAGCTGCAGTTGTCCGGAGTGGGCTGCCAGCGTGACGCTGTAATCGTTCCCCATGACCCTGAACGCAATGATATTCATGACCTCGGGCATCACCGGATTTACCTTCCCGGGCATGATCGATGAACCCGGCTGCAGCGGGGGCAGATTGATCTCGAAGAGGCCGGCCCTCGGCCCGGACGACAGCAGAATCAGATCGCTCGAAATCTTCGACAGTTTCACCGCCAGGCTCTTCAGAGCGCTGGAATACACCACGAATCCCTGCTGGTCCCATGTAGCGGTGATCATGTCCCTGGCGGGCACGATCGGCTTGCCGGTGAGTTTCGCCAGATGCTGGGCGACCTTTTCAGCGTAGCCCTTTGGCGCATTCAGACCCGTTCCGATCGCAGTGGCGCCCATGTTGACTTCGTACAGGTACTTCTCCGCGTCTTTGAGGAGCTTGATTTCGCCCTCAAGCCCGGCGGCGAACGCATGGAACTCCTGCCCGACCGTCATAGGGACCGCGTCCTGCATCTCCGTCCGTCCCATTTTGACGATTTCCAGAAACGCATCCCCCTTCTTCCGGAACGAATCGGCAAGCTTCTGAATCTCCTCGACCAGCCTGTCGTTCCTGAGGAGGAACGCGACCTTGATGGCCGTCGGATACGAGTCGTTGGTCGACTGAGACATGTTCAGGTGATCATGCGGCTCGACGATCGTGTACTCGCCCTTCTTGTGGCCGGTCAGCTCGAGGGCAATATTCGCAAGGACCTCGTTGGCATTCATGTTCGTGGATGTGCCAGCGCCGCCCTGGTACCAGTCCACCACAAACTGGTCGTGGTACTTGCCGTCCAGCACCGCCTTGCAGGCCTTCTCGATGGCGTCGCGCGTCTCCGGTTTCATCGCTCCGACGTCCGTGTTGGCCCTGGCGGCGGCAAGCTTCACCATCGCCCAGGCTTCGACGAAGCCGGGATAATGGTTGATCAGCACGCCCGACAGCTGGAAATTCTCGAGTGCGCGCATGGTCTGGACGCCGTAGTATTTGTCCGCCGGAATCTGCATTTCCCCCAGCAGGTCCTTTTCTGTTCGGAATTTCTCCTGCGCCGGGACGGCCGGTACCAGCACCGCCAGGCACATCAGCAACGCAAGAAGCGTGAAAAGTTTCGAACGCATGGTCATACCCTTCCGATGTGTGGAGTCAGAGCAATATGCTGCCAAGGAGCAGCGCGAAGACCGTCGAGGCCGCTGTCGTCACAAGCCCCGGCCGCATGAAGCTATGGTTCAGGAGGTACTTCCCGATTCGCGTGCTGCCGGTCTGGTCGAACGAGACGGCCGCCAGGACAGTCCCGTAGGTCGGCAGGAAGAACGATCCGTTGACGGCCGGATAGACCCCGACGAGGACAGACGCGGGCAGGCCGATGGCGACCGCGACAGGCAACAACGTGACGACCGTCGCCGCCTGGCTTATCAGGAGCACGGAAAGAACAAAGAGGGCGAGCGACAGGACCCACGGAGCCTGCCGGACGATTTCCGAAATGCCGCTGACGATCTCCGCCCTGTTCCCTTCGAAGAAGGAGGATCCCATCCATGACACGCCCAGAATCGAGATGACGGCCACGATACCGCCGCGCATAATGGTGTTCTTGACGGTCTCGTCGGGCTTCGCCTTGAAGAGGACCATGATGAGTCCGGCGGCCGCCAGCATGACGATCATGATGGCCTGTCCGGTCTCGACCTGCCCCATCTCGGTGTGTCCCTCGGCGAACACCTGGTAGTGCGGCCGCAACTGGGGAAATACCCCCAGAAGAACCACCGATACCATGGCGAGGAGAAACAGCACGAGCGATCCGCGGGCGTTCCGGAGAGCCTCGCCGGAGAACACGCGCTCTTCAGAAGAGATTTTGACCTGCCCGTTCCTGACCCGCTCCTGGAAAACAGGATCTTCGCTCAATTTCTTCCCCCTCCATGCGACCGAGAGGATGCCGACGGTGACGCCCAGGAGCGTCGCCGGTATGATGACCATCAGGATGTCAACCAAAGACACCTGGAGCGATCCCAGCGCGCCGACCATCGCGACGGTGGCGGCGCTGATGGGCGACGCGATGAGGCCCGCCTGGGATGCGATGACGCTCATCGAGAGTGGCCGTTCCGGACGGATGTCAGCCTTTGCGGCCACCTCCACGATCACCGGCATGAGGGCATAGATCACGTGCTGCGTCCCGCTGGCGAAGACGAGCAGGTACGTGACGAACGGTGCGACGAAGGTGATATATGCCGGCTTCTTCCTCATGACCTTGCCGGCAATGGACACAAGGTAATCGAGCCCGCCGGCGGCCTGCATCGCGGCAAGCGCGGTGATGACAGCGATGATCATGCCGAGGACGATGGAGGGCGGCGAGCCCGGGGGGAGTCCGAAGCCGAACACGAGGATGACGAGGCCAATGCCTCCCGCAGCCCCGAGGCCGATCCCTCCGAGCCGGGCACCCAGGACGATACAGGCGAGAAGCAGAACGAGCTCAATCCACATCATGGAAGCACCTCCTGCTCAATATGCAGTTACAGGATGCGCGGACCGGCTCCCCCGGCACGAAGGGGCGGAACGCCGCCCGGCGCCGAAACGCGGCCGGGGACCCACGAGGCTCATCGATCGATACAGCCCCTCAGGACCCCGGCCTGCCGCTCCACACGTGCGCCGACGGCCTCCCGTCAGTACGCTTCAAACATCTCCTGAATCTGCTTCGGATCCGGGGTCTTGGTGAGGGCCAGCTTCAGGAGGACTCGCGCCTTTGACGGCAGCAACTCGCCTGCCGCTACGAATCCATACTGATCGTCGTTGATTTCCGAGTTCCTCCATGTCCGGCCCGTCGGGACCCTGCTGGAACGGACGCAGACCACCCCGGCCTTTGCCGCGCGCCCCAATGCCTCCAACGCTTTCGATGTCATGTTCCCGTCACCCACGCCGGCCATGACGATCCCCTTCGCGCCGGCCTTCACGGCGGCGTCGATAAGGTCAGCCGACATGTCGGCGTGAGCATAGAGGACATCCACACGCGGAAGCGCCGTCATTCCGGCGACGGAGAACTCCGATCCGTTCGTGTGCTTCCGAAATGGAACTCGGAAATACGTCTGCTTCCCGTAAAGCGTCGTTCCGAGGAGTCCGTACTGCGGCGACATGAATGTCTGCACCGACGTCGTGTTGGTCTTTGTGATATCGCGGCCGCTGTGGATGTCATCGTTGGCCGCCACCATCACGCCCCTGCCACGCGACTGCGGATCGCCCGCAACCGCGACGGCATTGAAGATGTTGAGCGGTCCGTCGGCGCTCAGGGCCGTGGACGGACGCATCGAGCCGGTCAGGACTACAGGTTTCTGGCTCTTCACCACGAGATGGAGGAAATACGCCGTCTCCTCCATCGTGTCGGTTCCGTGCGTGATCACGATGCCGTCCACGGAATCGGCCGCCAGGATTTCGTTCACGCGTTTCGCCAGCTTGAGCCAGATTTCATCTGACATGTCCTGGCTTCCTATGCTGGCAATCTGTTCACCCGTGATACGGGCGATATCCTTCAGCGTCGGGACCGCCGCGACGAGCGCGTCCACGGTGACCGCGCCCGACGTGTATCCCACCGACGTCTTCGTTTCCGCCGACCCGGCAATGGTGCCGCCGGTTGCCAGGATCACGATCCTGGGGAGTTTTTTTGCCTGCCCCTGGGCCGGCAGGCCAATCGGAAGCACCAGGAGCGCGAGCAGAACGACAAGTACCCGCTTCATTGTTCACCTTTCTTGTTCTGGAGGGCATTGAGACCGGGACAGAACATGATCCCAAGCCGACGATTACTTCATCTTCGGCGCGTACGGATTGCCGCCGAGAGCATTGGAAATTTCCTCGATGGTCTTCTGGGCCTTCACGCTGTTCCCGGCCTTGTCGAGGGGCGGCGAAATCACCGCGATTCCCCACTTCCCGGGCGACACCGCGATGATCCCTCCGCCGACCCCGCTCTTGGCCGGAAGTCCCGTGCGGTACAGCCACTTCCCCGAATCGTCGTACAGGCCCGCAGTCGCCATGATAGCAAGGATACCGGGCACATACTTCGCATCCACAACCTGCTTGTTGGTCATCGGGTTACGGCCGCCGTTCGCCAGCGTTGCGGCCATCACGCCGAGGTCCTTCGCGTTCACGCTGATCGCGCACTGCTCGGTGTAGATGTCGCACGCACGGAACGGATTGTCTTTGATGTGGCCGTAGGCGAACATCAGTTGAGCGATCGCCTGGTTCCGCTGGTTTGTCTCGGCTTCCGATTTGAAGACCTCCTGATTGACCGAGAGGGTACGGCCTGCGAAGTCACTGTGGTTCGCGAGGATCTTCTCCCAGATCACGTTCCGGTCTTCCCCCGCCACCATGCTCGTCGTCGCAATCGCGCCGGCATTCACCAGGGGGTTCATCTCGGCGCCTTTGTACTGTTCGACTGCGACGATCGAATTGAACACCTGGCCCGTGGCATCCACTCCCATGTTGTTCACAATCGCATCCCCGCCCGACTGTTGCATCACCTGGGCGAGCGTGAACACTTTCGAGATCGACTGGATCGACACTTCGGATTTGAGGTCGCCCAGGGCGTACACGGTGCCGTCCACGGTCACGAGGGCGATGCCATAGATATTCGGGTCCACCTTGGCCAGCGCGGGGATGTAGTCCGCATTGGCGCCCTCTTTCAGGTTGCGGTACTTTTCATAGGCGGCTTTGAGCGCAGCCTGGATTTCGTCCGGCGTTTGGGCCGTTGCGGGCGCCACAGCGCCCAGGAGAAGTGCTGCGGCGAACAGCGCCAACAGCATCGTGCGTCCAACAATGATGCGACGATTCATCACACTATCCTCCAATGCTCAGTGAGAAGTTGTACTTGAATGTGAACTGTATCCGATAATCGTCGACGGCCCAGCCGTCAGATTTATTCTCGCGCCGCCCGTACTGGAACTCGCCTCCCACCATCACGTCCTTTGCCGGATAGTGCAGCAAGTTCACCAGGGCGTAGTGGCCGGCCTTGAAAGCGTCCGCCGCCTGCCCATCGGTGTTGTCCATGTTCAGGAGCGAATACCCTATCGTGCTGCTCCACTGCTTGTTCCAGTAGTGATCGTAGAACAGCACAACGCCCACCATGGGGATTGGCTCCCCGATGTCGTAGGCCGCGTTGAAGCTCGTGTCCGTGATCACCGCCTGCTTGATCCCGACATCCACGGTTGCGTCGTTCATGTAGTTCTGGATTCCCTGACCGTACACAACCTGCGCATGCAGCCGGTCCATCTCACCCACCGTCACGCCCGCGCTAAGGTTCAGTCCCCATCCGATTGCGTCGCCTGACAGGTCGAACCGCTCCTTGCCCAGATCATCCCACTTGATATAGCGAACGATCCCGGCAGCTTCAACGTACCCCCATGTCCGTCCCCAACGATATTCGGCCGAGACGTCCGGATATGGGAACCGCCCCTTAACATCCGACAGTTCCGCGAACCCCGAGTAGATGCCTCCATCTCCGCTCGCACCCGGACGCTCCAGCGCGATGGTCATCCGCGTGTCACCCTGGATGGGCATCCACCTCACCTGGACGTTCCGGAAGAAGACCATGCCGCTCGGTCCCCAGTACTCGACCGAATTCGGGAACACATCGATGTCCATGAACGGACTCCAGTACTGCCCGGCTCCGAACTGACCCAACTCGCCGTAGGCGTGGCGAAGCCTGATCGTCGTCTGCCCCGCATCGACGCCCACGCCGAACATTTCGAATTCAAAGATCGTCCGCAACTCGCCAAGATCTGTCGGGACGAAGCTCTTCACACCGAACCGAGACTGACGTACGCTGGAAAACCATCGACCGTCCTTGCCGAACTGCTCGGAGAAGGCCGGCAATTTCGTCGGACGCATCACATCGAACCAGCTGGGATCGTTCTGTTTGAACTGATACCCCATGTCCAGCATCGCGAACCCGTAGATATCCAGGCGAGGCTTGGCCTCTTGCGCAAAAACATCAGACACGATCATCGCCATAATCGCGCAGCAGAGCAGCGCGCCGAGGCTTGATCGGTGAGAGAGTAATTGTGTCAGCATATCAGTCCTCCGTGGAAAGGTATGGAATGGCACCGCGACACTTTTCCCGTACAAATCCAGATACGCATCCCCGGTAGATCGATGGGTACTGACACCTTGAACGGCCGAGGATCGTCGCATGCAGTTCTACATCGGAAATTGACGTGCCGGGCCAGGCGATCGCCAAGCAGTGGCATGTATTCAAAATGAGGGAGGCCCGGAGTTGGCATGGCCAACATACGCAAGCAGCCCGCCAACATCAATAGTGGTGGGGTTGACAATCGGCCCAAAACCGCGGAAACATCCCCTTGCTCTCAGGCGGGAGCCGTGCCAGATCGATGTCTCCACCTCATGGCAGGGGGACGACTTTCCTGGCAAGCCCCCCGGCCATCCCTACGACATCGAAGAGCGGCGGGACCGCTATGCCATCCCCAAGGTTGCGATGCGACTGCGCCCAGATCGCCACGGCATTCCGAGCGACTTTTATCTTCTCGTCGATACCGAGGCGCAGACTTTCCAGCTCCTCCTGCTTCGCCAGATAGCCAGCCTTCTCGGATTTCAGCTGGTTCAGGTATGCGTCGACCCGGTCAAGCCTCTGCGTGAGCGCGTCCTCTGCCGCATTATACATAGCCGGAGTGGGCTTCTCGGGTGACGTGATGGATTCCCTGACCGAGGGATCAGCCTCTATTGCCTTCGCGAGGGCGGCACGATCGCCCTTCCGGGCGTCATACAGAAGCGTTGCGGCATACTGTGTCTCCGTCTGCATTCGGACAAGCCCCGTGTAGTTCCGGCGTTTCTCAGCATACTTTGCCTCAACCTCACGGTCTACGGCCGCGATGGCAACCGGAACCTCCTCGTCAATTCTGTCAAGCGCCCGATTCAGCGCCAGGACGACTGCATTGACGAGCGGCGCCGCCGCCGCTATCCCCTCGCGGAATTCCGACGCGCGCTCGATGTCAGAGTATACAGAGTCCAGCAAGGCTGGACTTACGCCGAGCGTGTCCAGGGTGGCCGGGCTGGCGACTTTGGCCATGGCTTCCCTCAGATACTGCGCAAGCAGCCTGTTCTTCTCCTTGTCAGATTTTGCCGACATGTTGAGCGCAACAAGCTGATTGGAATACATCACGAGGGCGCGCAGCCCGCGAATCACCGGTTGGGCTTTGTCACGAAACCCGGCCACTGCCGGCAAGCTATAGTACTCTTTCAACTCGCTCCAGCGAACGGGCCGACTGACCTTGGCGGCTTCCGCAAACATGATCTGGGTGTTTTCTGCAAATGGCGCCATGTCAATCGCGCGTGAGCCCTGGAATACAGAGCAGCCCGTCTGGAACACGAGCACGAAAGCCGGAAGTCCTGCGTGGAGGATCAGGTGAAAAATGTGCTTGGTCATTGTCGTAGCTCCCTGAACGCTGTCTGCTTCTAGAATGCTTCCTTGGCGTTGAAGTACATCCCGTTGGTGTTCTTCCCGTAGGCGAAATCAGCTCGCACATTGAGGACTTCCGCCGGGTCGAGCGCAAACCGCACGCCGACACCCACCGTTGGCTTGAAGCTGTCCAGCCTGAAGTTGTCGAGCGTCCCGGCAACGTCTCCCAACCCGGCCCACCCGACAAGTCCCCAGCGTTGCGTAATCCTCCAACGGAGCTCTCCCTGGACCGCGAGATAATACTTGTCTCTGTAGCGCCCCTCGTAGTACCCTCGCATCTGGTTGTCGCCGCCCAATGCAGGGTACATATAGAACGGCGGCTCGCCGGTCACAGCTGTGGCATACAACTGGGCAGCGAGCACAAGGGGATCCGAAAGCTGAGTGTAGTGTCTGAGATCGGCGATCCATCGTCTGAACGTGAACGAGCTGCCCAGCCATGAGACGGAGTTCAAAATCGAGAGTTTGTAGGATCCGCCGCTGGTCGGAGAGAACGCCCCGTTTCTGGTGTCGGCAAAGAGGACCAGTCCGATGCCTGACGACGTGCCGCCATCGGACCCCGGCACGCTGCCGGAGAGCAGATAAGGGTTGGTCTGCTTGTCCTCGATCGTGGTGTAGTTCAAATCGTAGTTCAGCCCGATTTTGAGCGGCCCTACAACGCGCACATCGAACTCGACGTTGACCGAGAAGATCTTCCGAATGTATCCAACATTGTCGGAATCGGGCGAGTCGCTGCCAAACCCCCAGAACTTGTCCACGAATCTCCAGTAGTCGACGGCGATCCCGAGATAATACGTGTCCTCTCCCAGGAAGAACTCCGGATTGAAGAATATATCGTACGAGTGCTTGGCGGAATAGTACCCCGAGATCATCGCATTGGATGCCTTGACGGTGGTATCGGCGCTGAGGCGCTGGGTCAGGATGAGGGCGCCGCCCAACGAGAAATCCGTCTCGGGTGAGTAGAAGATGTACGGATAACCGGTAATTGCGAGTCTGCCAATTTCGACGGTATCACGCTTGGAGGGGACTTCCAGTTGGCCGAGCGCGCTGACAGGGAGCATCGACGCAACGATTGCGCCCCAGGCCGCGACTAGAAACGCTCGCTCACACGCAGAACGTTTCCCTCCAGTGCTGTCTTGACGAGGCACCTGAAATTCCTTTCAAACAATCATGCTGAGTGAATGACTCCCCGTGGCTATCCTGAGCGCACATCGTCGCGGCTCCGGCCAGGGGGGCGATCCCGGCATGCCTCCCGCCTACCCTCCCAGGACGATCGTGAGCCCGACCATCGCAACTCCGAGGACCACCATCGCCAGGCCGGTCCACATCTTCGGCAGCCCGGCATACAGGGCCAATGAATAGCCCCCGAGAAACATCATCACCACTGCTGCCGCATTTGAGGCGCGCAGGGCCACGAGCGGTTCGGCCATGAAGAAGAACGGGAGAAGCACGGGGACGCACGAAAAGACCACAAGAAGACACACACCGAGCGCTCCCAACAGATCCTCCCTCTTGAAGCCATGACGCTGTGGCGGGTCGGGGTAATCGCGGAGTCTCCGGCTGATCTGATCAATGTCCGAAGGCTGCAACGCATTGACAATTACCGATGGGAGTGCTTCTGCGACCGCCGCCCGAGCGCTCTCATCATCACGCGCCCTCTTGAATCGGTTATAGAGTGCGAGCCCGCGCCCGCGCTCAGCGATCACCCCGAGGAGATACAGAACTGCATCGATGATCCCCCATGCGACATTGCACCCGACGACGCTGAGGATCATCGTACGAATCTCTTCTTTGCCCCCGCTGACAATGCTCAGCGTGCCGGTAATCGAAAGTGTCATGACGAGCCCGAACAGCACCTCAGAGACCCGTTCGACCGGACTGAGAAATCTCTTTGCCTCAGACGCTGGTGCTGACATTGCCGAACCCTTCAGAATTGTACGAAACAACGCGCACTCCAACCACCACGTGTCTCTGGGACGCTCATCCGATCCGCGGAGGCATCAGGTAGAGGGTCGTCGCAAATATCAGGAACACCGCAAGCAGAAGAACCCCCACGAACCATGCCGAGCGCCCGCCACCTGTTACCAACGTGGCTGTGATGCTGGCGATCATGACCATCCCGACCGCACCTGGCCAGAACACCAGGTCCATGGGTGCAGGCGCAACGAAATAGCTCAAGATCAGTGTCACCGGCGCAACGAACAGAGCAATCTGGACGGCGCTTCCCATGGCGATGCTCACGCTCAGGTCAAGGCGGTTCTTCCGGGCGGCAGCGAAAGCAGTAGTCATCTCCGCCGCCGCCCCGACCAGCGCCACGACAATGAAGCCCACAAACGGGGCGCTCATGCCGAGCTCTTCTGAAGCCACCTGCACCGATTCCACGAAGATCTCGCTGACCAGCGCGATGAACACCGTCACCACCGCGAGCGTCGGGAGGGCGAGTCCCATGGGCCAGGGTGGTTCCTCTGTCTCCGCCGACCCTTCCACCTTCTTCCCGGCGAAATACTCGCTATGCGTTTTGATAGAGAACAGAAGGCCCAGCCCGTAGGTCAGAAGAAGAATGATGGCGATCGCGAGGCTCAATTCCAGAACAAATGGTGTGTCTGCTGTAATGCCGCCGCTCACCAGTGCTGAGGGGACAAGCAGGGCGACAGATGCCGTGAACATCAGGATTGCCTGAAGTCGCGCGTTAGCGCGATTGAATTCCTGGACCCGGTGCTTGAGACCACCGAGCAGAAACGAGGCTCCCAGCATGAAGAGAGTATTCGTGACGATGGCGCCCGCTATGGAGGCCTTGACCAGGACGATTTGGCCCGCACGCAAGGCTGCAATGCCGATGACCAGTTCGGTGAGATTCCCCAGCGTGGCGTTCAGTAGCCCGCCAATCGTGTCCCCCGTCTTGGCAGCGACGGATTCAGTGGCCCGGCTGAGTGTGGCAGCAAGCGGTATAATAGCAGCCACGGACAACAGGAATATCGTCGTGTGCGAATCGGGGTTCGCTGATTGATACAGAAGAGCGACCGGAACAAGCGGGAGGAACCAGAAAACCGGCGTGTGCCGGACTTCATGGGCAAGCGACTTGAGCAATGGCATGGCGTCTCCCTCCAGGATCTAGAATGCGATCATCGCGCTAATCTTGAATGACTCGACCGCAAGAGGTCTCTCCGACGAGAACGGCCAGTTCCCCTTGTCCTTCATCGCCGCAAAGAACGCATACGCCAGCCCGGTGCGGAGCGCGAAGTACACGATCGGCCCGAGAACTTCAGATGAATTCACGATCTCCTCCGAAAACGTGGAGAGAGCGATCAGACTCCCCGCCATGATTGCGTAGCTGCCGATCCATTCGGGGAAGACGATCCGGGGGAACACGATCTGACCATGCGCGGTGGCGTTCACCGCGAGCGATTTGAACAGGCGCACCTGCACCCCCGCTTCGAACGATTCCCCGAATCGATATGCGCCTGCGATACGCTGGACGAACGCGCTGTCCGCCGGAGTGAGCGCTCCGGTCGGGGTGAATGTACTCTGTGAAACATCGAACGAATACCCGCTGAGAGGAATGAGATCGATGGGCCCGATGTTCCATCCGAATCCGTTGCGAGCCCCGACGCCGGCACGGATCATGTCGTTCTTCACATCCCCCTCGTCTGCCGAGCCAAGCGCGTACTCAGACGAAGAGTAACCACCATACACGAATCGCTCCTCCAGATCAAGGACGCCACGCTTCTTGAGGAGTTCCGAGAACCCGAGCCGCCCCTCGAGTATTCCGGTTGGGGCAAATGAACCCCCGAAGTCCTTCCTGGAGTCAATCCCAATGCCGAAGGCACCTTCGAGGAATGGTTCCTTGAATCCGCGGCTCAGCTTCTCGGGCGAAATGAAGGACGACTGGGCCATCAGGCTGGAGCAGGACAGCACACTCGCGGTCGCGAGCAAGAGCACAACGACAACGGCGTTTCTCATCTACACTCCTGTGTTGGTCAGAACTGCATTGGTCAGAAGAAGAGACTTGTTGCCACCGAGAGCGTCGTGCCCTTCTGCCCACCCACATAGAAACCGAAGACGCTGCTGGCTGGAGATCTATCGATGTAGATAAGTTGGGCATTGACTCTAAAGTACCTGGTGTCAAACGGGTAGAAGTTGAGGCCCCCGAGGACCTCGTAGCTATACCCAAAACCCGCCTTCTTATCGCCGAACACCTGCGAGGTGGCGCCATAGAGCTCCAGCGTCTTGGGAATAGGAAAGAACGCCATCTGAACGTAGAAGGTCCTATCCACGATCGAGCTCACTGGCAATGGTCCATTCGCATGAAAGTTGTCCAGCCAGCGGTTACTGAATTCAGTCTGGAAGAAGATCCCGCGGTATTTAAAGCCGGCATCGAATGACAGGATGCGAAAGCCTGCGCTAAGCACTGTCACACCATCCGCAAGGGCCCCGGTTTCAAACAACAGTCTGCTGTCGGCCAGGCGGATCTGTGTGCTGCCTGGGGTGGGCGTCGTCTCTGGGTTGTATCGATCCTCATTGTGCATGCCAGCGGCGCACACGCCGAACCGCGTCGCCAGTTCCTCGTGAGACTCCCAGTCCCCATACGCGCCTCTCGGACCAAACTCGCCTGTTGTGGGCATCCACCAGAGCGTGCCCCCCACTGCCAGATCACGGGTCAGCTGACTAGCTTTCAGGCCGATCTGGCTCAGGTTATTGTTGAGGACAACCTTGTAAAAGAACCCCGGAAGAATCTCGCCGCTTGCTGAGATGCCCGAAGCGAAGCCCGGTCGGATGAAATCATCGGCCATGACCCGGTCGTTAGCAAGCCACAGAGGGTGGGAGCCGAGCAGCGATCTCGTGCCGGGGACTGCATCGAGTCCGACACTGAGATTGAAGCTGGGATGGAAACTGTATGTCAGCGATCCGATTATGTACATATCCATCGTTGAGAGTACATTCCAGACCGTGAGCACATAGCGGAGCTTCGGAGTGTAGGCGAATCCTCGAAAGTGGACCATGATGCGGTGCCACTGGAGGTCATTTCTTGTGTCGATATCGGCCGTCCGCCCGAGGTGGTCGGTGTAGGATTGTTCCGCAGGCAGCTGATTGACGTAACGCCACACCACGTATGCACTGATCCAGAGATCAAACTTCGGCAACTTTGCCACCCGATACCCCTGACCGGGCTCAAACACGCTATACATGACCGGGACGTACTCCGTCGAATCCGGGTGGTCAGCTGTCGAGTCTGCAGCCACGCCCGCCGCACTGGCCGTGTCAGCGAAAGTGCTCCTGACAGCGAATGTCTGCGAGTCAGAGTCAGCCTCAGCCTGCGCATGCAGGGTTCCCCCCCAGACGGTAAGGGATGCACACATGAGGCTCACTCTCAAGCCTGAGATCATAAGCCCTCCTATCAGGATTGATTGACGATCCATGACCTCGGTTTCCGTCCCGCAGTGAAAGGGTAGGGCGAAATGGTGAAGTTCCGTCATCCGGGAGGCCGCAGTCGGACGATGTGCTCGTTGAGACGTTACTTTCATGCCGCAATCGGACCGATCACCCCATGGGGGGGTCGCCCGCTGAGGTAGGAATCTAGGGGATTGAAGTGTGGAATGCAAAGGACACGCATCCACGCAGACCTCTGTGCGTGGAGAAACTGTACGTCGAAGAACTCTGGAGGATGTGCGTTTGTCAAGAAAAAGGCTGATATTTCGGTTCGACGCCGATATATGGACTTCGATTGATTCCGCGGAGTTCTGTCGCCCCCCCGTCAACACATGCACAGGAACACCCCAATGAGAGCTCTCATCGGGCTGCCGGCTCTGATCTTCCTGCTCTGCGCTTCGCACTCCCCCGCTCAGTCGCAGTTGTATCTCGGAGCGACGGGATCGTTCAGCAGAACGAGTCTGAGCGGTGACGCCCCGGAAGACGCATCGTATACCTCCAAGGCAGGCTTCGGATTCGGAGCCGTGGTGGAATACAGTCTGACCTCTGACATCCGTCTCTCCTTCCAGCCCTCCTACGCCCGGCGTGGCACAGGTGTAGGGTACGATATCGGCGAAGAAGAACTGCGCGACAGCCTCTCGCTCTCGCTCGATTACGTCAGCATCCCGGTGATGGCGCGATTCCTCTCGTCAAGCGGATCCTTGTTTGTCAACGGCGGGTTTGATTTCGGTTTCTTGCTTGATGCCTCGCTTGAGGACGTCAACACGGGAATCAGTGCAGACGTCAAAGAGTCCATCAATACGTTCGATGTCATGATGATCTTCGGCGTAGGCACCAGCATCGCCCTCGACCCGGCGCTCCTGACGTTTGAACTTCGGTACGGTCAGAGCCTTGCGAATGCAGGGGCAAACGATCAGCTGGCTGCGGCGGCTGGAATTTCCCCACGGTTTCGCTCATCAGGATTCCAGCTCCTGGCAGCGATCCTCTTCCCACTGTGAGGAGAGCGACGATGACCCGAATGCTCACGTTGATCATTACAGTGATCGCGTTCATCCTGCCGCTCCGTGAATCTGCGCGGTCACAGGAATCCGCCGGCAACGACTCTATACGATCCTCCTTCCAGGGCGTCGGCTCACGGGGCGCTCACACGTTCGTCCCCACGACATTCATTCGGGACCCATTCGTCCGGACGTACCTGAGAACCGGCCTGGGTTTCGGCATGACGCCGGCACTCGAGACCCCACCCGTTGTCATCGACGGAGCATCAGTCGAGGGACTGAAAGGAAGCCTCCTGTTTGCCCTTATGGCGTTCGACTACCAGCATGCGATTCGCGACTGGCTTGCGGTCCGGGCCGCACTGAAGGTTATTGGGCGTCTCGCGGACGAGACGCGCCCGCTGCTTGCACAGGGCGTGACGCTCTACGGAGAGTTCGAGCTGGGATGGCTTTTCCGTGTGATGCAATCAGAGCGCACGTTCTTGTCGGCGTCTCTTGAAATCAGGAATTCTTCGGTCACCGACGTCTATCTCCAGCGGTTTATCGAGGGTATCATCGACTCCGGCGGGATCAGTCGCGGCAACCACCTCGTTGAAGTGACTCCTGCCATGCAGGGCGGCGGCGGCCTCTACATGGCGTACGCGTTCAGCGATCTTGCCGGCCTCACGGCGAACGCAAACCTATACTACGGCGAATCTTCGGACCGTTCAAAGGGTGAAGCATGGAGCTACCTGGTCAGAGCGGCCGTAGATTTCAACCTCTCCAGCACGGGGGGACCGCCGCTCGGTTTCGTCGTGGGGGCCAGCACGGGCTCACTGCTGGAAGTTTCCGGAAAGGGAGACGCAACGACACAGACGATTTTCGGCCGCATCGGCTACACAGGTTCGCGCGAATTCGCGCTTGGACTTGACCTGGCATACGACCTTGTCCCGATCAGGAACGCGGAGAGCAAGCAGGGCTTCATGTCAGCGATAATAGACATTCGGCTGTATTTCTGAACTGAACCCAGCCCCTTCGGACGACCCACGTGTCATATTGCTCGTGTGGAAGGAGACGGGGCCCGGGGGACGTTGCGCATAAGGTGTGAGAGGGTGCGAATCATTCCGGCCAGGCTCATTCGTGCATGAGATCCGATGGCTCGATGTGCACGAGGACCTCGATGACGTGCGGGTGAGAGTCACGGATGGCTTGCTTTACGTCCCGTGCGATGTCGTGCCCCTCCCGGACTGAGAGCCTCCCGTCGACCGTCACGTGGAGGTCAACATAGTAGGAAAATCCCACCTTCCGCACGAAGCACTTTTCGAGCAGGATCACCCCGGTGACATGTTGTGCGGCCGCGCGGATGGACTTCTCGACCTCCACGGGCGGGGCCGCGTCCATCACCTCGTTGACCGCGGGCCGGAGGATCCGGAACGCATTCAAGACGATGATTCCCGAGGCGAACAGAGCAGCCCAATCGTCGGCGCTTTCATACCCCCCTCCTCCCACCAGCGCAATGGAGATCCCGATGAAGGCCGCCGCCGACGTGATGGCATCACTTCGGTGATGCCAGGCGTCGCTCTTTACCGCAGTACTGTTGACGCTCTTCCCCACGCCGAGAACGAAACGGAAGAGGGTCTCCTTCACGGCAACAACGAGGACCAGGATGATGAGTGTGAACGATGCAGGCGCGTGGTGCGGGGTGATGATCTCGCGGATGCTCTGGATAGCGATGCCTATGGCTGCGGCCACGAGCGTGAGCGAAACTGCTACGGCGGCAAGCGGCTCCGCTTTGCCGTGCCCGTAGGGATGATCCTCATCCGGTGGAAGGGCCGAAATCTTCAATCCCCCCCAGACGATCAGTGAGCTTGCGACATCAGTTGCGGACTCGATCGCGTCCGCAATCAGCGCATACGAATTCCCCGCCACTCCAGCGATCCCCTTCGTGGCGGCAAGCAGCATGTTCGTGACAATCCCCACGAGGGTCGACCGGCGTCCTACCTCGGAGGCGTGAAAGATTGGCGTGTGTCGGGACTGGCTCATTGTAGCGGTTGTTCAGCGACCCTGGAGGTTCCCCCCTCCCTCTCAACCCCGGCCGAGCGCATGTCTGGTCCGAAATGCGAGTCGTCGGCCCCCAATATACGAAATGAAATCCACTGGTGCGGACGTTAGCCCTTGACATTGCGCCCACGTACGAAGATATTCGTCAGGCACATGCCGGAGGGCACAACGGGCCGGGCCGCAGTCCCGGTGCCGGCACCACCGATTTGCATTCGGGAACAAATGTCTGCAGACAGCTTTTATGGATACCCGTAACTTCCATGTCTTAACGGTAAATCCGGGTTCGACTTCAACCAAGATCGGGCTCTTCGAGAATGAAACGGCAGGCCGGTCCACCGCGATTCGTCATGATGCACGCCTCCTCGCCTCTTTCTCCACCCTCTGGGAACAGTTCGAATTTCGTCTTAAGGCCGTTCACGAATGGCTGCGGACCTCCGCGTTTCGACCCGATGCGATATCGGCAATCGGGGGGCTCTTCCGGCCGCTTGAGGGGGGTACCTACCGGGTCAACGAGAGGATGCTGGCCGATGCTCGCCGGAATCTTCAGGGTGAGCATGCCTCGAACCTCGGTTGTGCGATGGCTGATGCGCTCGCGCGGCAATACAACTGCCCGGCTTTTGTCGTGGATCCGGTTTCCGTCGATGAATTCGAGCCTCTGGCTCGCTATTCCGGTTCTAGCGTCATCGAGAGGCGAAGCCTTTCCCATGCTTTGAATATCCACGCGGTGGCGCGGCGCGTTGCGCAGGACCTGGGCCTGAATATTGCGGATACACGGTTTGTCGTAGCCCATCTGGGTGGCGGGATATCGATTGCAGCGGTCCGGGGGGGCCGCATTGTGGATGTCAATGATGCTGCCAGCGACGGCCCATTCTCCCCCGAAAGGACCGGAGGCCTCCCCCTCCAGCCTTTCATCGCCCTTGCCATGTCTGGTCAGTACACGCAGGACGAACTCCGGCGGTTCGTGATGGGCCGCGGCGGATGGGTTTCGTACCTCGGTACGAACCTGGCTACGGACGTAGAGGCGCTTATCGAGCGGGGAGACCAGAAGGCCCTCGAGGTGGTCGAGGCGACGGCATACCAGATTGCGAAGGAGATCGGCGCGATGGCCACGGTCCTTGCCGGGCAGCTCGACGCGATCATCCTGACCGGCGGACTTGCTTCATATGGTCGCCTGACGGACCTTCTTCACGATCGGATCGCCTCGTTCGGGCGGGTCGTACGCACACCAGGCGACAATGAGATGTCAGCTCTGGCCCTTGGGGCTCTCCGTGCCCTGCGCGGTGAAGAACCTGAGAAAGAGTACTGAATGAACACCATGATTCAGTCGTTCGACGATCTACTGCAGCATGCCGCCCGGCTTCCTCTGAAGCGAATCCTCGTTGTCAATCCCGCCAACGCGGAGACCTTCCAGGCTATTGCGGATGCCGGAAAACTGCTGCCGGCCACATTCGTGCTGGTGGGAAACGCTGAGGTCATCACGAAGGGGCTGGCCCAGGCAGGTGCCAATCAGACAAGGGCGGAGATCATTGACGCAGTCACCAGGGCCCGCACGCTGGAGTTGGCCATCGCGCTTGCGAGGGACGGGAAGGGCGACGTCCTGATGAAAGGGAGCATCGACACATCGACCATGATGCGGGCTGTGTTGCAGGAATCGGCAGGGCTCAGGACCGGGAGGTTGCTCTCGGACATCTTCATCTTCGAGTTTCCTCCGCGGAGCGAGAACAAGCTCATCATGATTACGGATGGCGGGGTCACGGTGTCGCAAGATCTGAAGGCCAAGGTCGACCTCATCAAGAACGCGGTCTTTGTTGCTCACGCGCTGGGCAACAGGGACCCCAAGGTCGCCGTGCTCTCGGCCACCGAATTCGTGCAGCCTGCCCTCGCGTCCACGATCGACGCCGCTGCCTTATCGAAGATGAACGAACGAGGTCAAATCAAGGGGTGCGTCGTCGACGGGCCTCTGGCTCTGGACAACGCGATCTCACCTGAGGCTGCCGCCGAGAAAGGGATTCGGTCGAACGTGGCCGGACATGCGGACATTCTCCTGGCACCGAGCATCGAATCGGCAAACGCCCTGGCCAAGAGCACAACCTACTTTGCGGGGTACCGTCTCGCGCATGTCGTCGTTGGGGCGACGATCCCTCTTCTGATTCCTTCAAGGGCCGACACGAGCGATGCCAGGCTTCTTTCCATCGCGATCGGCATGCTCATGAGCGAGCAACGTTGGCAGGAGGACTAGCCTGAGTTCTGCCCGCCACCGGTGAGCCTGTCAGCGTGGCCAGTCGCTGGGCATACGCAGCGAGGTATGGGTTGCCCGGCTGAAGTACATAAGCGCTGTGAAGCTCCTCCTCCGCACGCTCCCACATCCCCCCGGCGATGCACTCCTCGAGCTTCTTGATCTTGTAGTGAAATTCAGTGCTCATGTTTGACTGTTGAAGAAGGTTGAAGAAGATGCTGCTTGGGCTGGTCGACGAGACTGCGCGGGACCGTCTGCACAGCCAGCATCGACTCCCCTGTCAACGTGAATTCTTGTCCCACCTGAAAACGGCAACTTCCAGAACGTCAGCAGTAGCAGAAGATCACGCTGCGAAAGCGTTGAGGTTGCAGGTGGACGATCCTCATCTCGCGACGAGCGACTTGGACTCTCTCCACCTTCCTTACCGCGGCACTCTAGCATAACCATATGACTCCGGAGTATGTGTGCTCAAGGTCACGAAGCTCGCGAAGACAGGAGCCGTCAGCGCGGAGGCTGAAGCCAGGAAAGCGCCGTTTAGGGCTCGGATTCGAAACGACAACCGTCGACTCAGACCCGGGCCATTCGAGCGTGATGCACCTCACATGCAGGCTGTCTCATGAAGCGCGTGCGGACGCATTCTGCGAGCACGGTTCCGAAGGCGAGCGAGAGCTCTGCATGCGGTGGGATTGTGGCGGGGGAACCGCCGGACTCCGTTGTGCATCACGCCGAGGCGTCCTTCGGCCGGAGATAAGTCAGAGGAGGAGTCGGCGATTCAAGAGGTCTTTCATGAAGAGATTGATCTCCCACTGGCTGGCCACAGGCTGCCGCGTGAATGGAAGGGTCGGCATGTATCCGGGCGGCCCGAACTCAGGGCAGACCGTGAGGAACTCTGCGCCGCGCTTCTTCTGCTGATCCGCGATGGCCTGCCACCAGCGGAGGTGTGTCTCCAGCGCGTCCTGTGATTCAGGTGCGCGGGGATCGCTGACCTGCGGCCCTTCCGGATGCCCCACCCGCGCATGAATATGGTGGCTGCGCTCGATCGCCTGGTTGACCGCACGCGCCTGGTTCTCGAGAAGTGATTCGTGCACACAACACCAGTGAGAGAAATCTGCCGTGAGTTTCATGCTCGGCACGGCCTCCAGCAGCTGGAGCGTGGATGTGGTTGAAAACGTCGCCCGCCCGCGATGTATCTCGTGCACCAGTGGCACGCCGTAGGTGCGCTCCATCGCTGCCGCGGCTTCGAGGATCGCAACATTGTCAGCAACAGGGTAGTAATCGACGCCGGTATGGGAATTCACGAGCAATGGCCGGAGCTCGATACCGCGTGCGAACTGCTGTGCAAAGCTTGCGATCTGTTCCGAGGGCAAATCCCCCTGCGTCCATTGCTGGGCGACGATCTCCAGCCCGAGCTCGTCCAGCAGTGACCGAAGCGCCCTCCTGTCAGCCGGGTCAGCAGGCACTCCCATCTCCACCCCATCATACCCACCGTCTTTGATCATGCGGAGCGCACCGGCAATTCCGATCGATTCCAAACCCCAGGTTGAGCAGACAAATACCAGCCGCATAGAGATCCCTTCCCGAACGTCAGTGAAACCGCCGATCGTGCCGTGTGACCGTGAACCGCTCGATGTCTGCTCCCGCACCCGCCAGCATGAGCTCGGAGCCTGAACAGCAGAGAGAAGCACCCGGGCAGGCTCGCGTCACCCGTTCTGCACCTGTTCCGTGCCTGGTCTCTGGTCCACTGTCCGGCCTACCCGCAGAGCCGCCAGGGCGGCGACTGCACCGAACAACAGGAATGCAGGGGTGAACGAACCGAGGACGTCAAGCGAAAACCCGGCCAGCATGGGTGCCGGGGACGCTACGATATTGGCAGCGAAAAGAAGTCCGTATACCTGCCCCACGTGTTGAAGCCCCCACCGCCTGGCCACCGTGGATGCATAGAGGACGAGGACGCCGCCATAGTTGAACCCGGTGAGTGCCGCGAATGCCAACAGCGACGGGAGATCCCTGACGAAGAGGAAGACTCCGGCCAGCGTAATCGCCTGCGCAATGAGGTTCAGCCGGAGGGCTGAAGAGGGAACCATCCGATCGAAGATCCACCCCCATGCCACCCTCCCTGCGGCATTGGCAATCGCGAACGCAGAGACTGCTGTGGCACCTGCCGCCACACCGGAGGCCGGACTCAAATCCTTCAGATTGGAGGTGACCGCAAACCCCGCGGCCAGACCGGCGACCATTGCAGGGAACAGTTGCAGGAACTCCGGCGTGCGGAATAGATCTCTCCACCGTGGCGACGCCCCTGGCGCCGCGTCTGTGCCCCCGGGGAAGGCCATCCGGGCGGCGGCCGGAACGCCGAGTACCAGGAAGCCCAGCCCGAGCAATGCAAGCGCCTGAAAGGGGGTCAATCCCCACCCGTACATCATACCTTCGGCGCCTGTGCTCACGAGAGCGGCGCCAATGGCGAACCCCGCAACCGCAATCCCTGTCACCAGTCCCGGTCGCTCGGGAAACCAGCGATTGCCCACGGCGATCGGGACCATGTACGCGAATCCCACTCCGATTCCAGCCAGCATACCGATGCCGAGGACCACCAACGCAAATGAATACGGTCCACCAAGACCGGCAACACTCCAACCACAGCCAAAAAGGAGTGTCCCGATCATCGCTGAGCGACGCGGGCCCAGGTAGCTCAGTATCCTCCCGGAGAACAGGAGTGTGACAGGAAACGCGAAATAGAACGTTGTGAAGGGAACCTGGGCAATGCCCTGGGAGAGATCCGTAAGTTCCCGGATCGGCCGCACGAAAACCGACCACGAATACGTGGCCCCGAGGCACATCTGCATCAGAAACGCAGCGGCGAGAATCAGGTAACGCTTCAGGGATGTCTTCCCCATTCGCGGTGCGCATTCTTCACGATGAATGATACGAGTTCAGCAGTATGTGGTTGGCGCCCCGCTCGATGTGCTCCGGCGGGAGCTTGCGGCCTACCACGCAAATCCGAAGCTGAAAATGAAGAACCAGTAATCACTGGTCAGGTTGAAGGCATACAGCCCCACGGTTGCGTGCTCGGGCATCATCTGCATGAACAGGCCTCGCTCCACCTCAAGCGGTGTCTGGGCGGCTCTCAACCGCTGCGCGGTCACACCAAAGCGAAACATGTCGACAGGCGTGACGCCAAGCTCGAGCCACGAATAGAAATAGCTGCTCCCCTCGTCCTGCAGGTCGACAAGGTACTCGCTCTCGTCGTACAGGTCGAAGATCTCGTAGGCAAGCGAGATTTCGAGTGCAGGGATGACCCCCATCGTCCGCCCGAATGCAGCTCCCAGCATCGGTGTGAATTCAGCCGTGAACTCCTCCCCCGTCGCAATCTTCCACCCGGCGAACAGGGATCCGGTCTTCAGGTCTTCGTAGTTGTAGCGTGCTTCAAGGTGCAGGTTCCCGCGGTCAGCCGAGCCGACCGCGATGAGGAAGTCGTCTTCGTCAGGGATGACGTAGTAATAGCCACTGAGGGACAGATCCCACGGGACAGGCGGGGATTCGACGTTCGAGCTGTCGGAAGGCATTCCGCTCGCAGCATGAGGGATTCCGGCGAGGGACGCGATGACCAGCCAGCGTGTCAACACCATATGCACCTCCTCCTGTGAGACGCGTGTTCGAGGAAGACAGCCCACTCCAGACGCTACGACGGCTCCTCGAATACTGCCTTGATCACTCCATCGCGGACTGCCCGCTCAAGTGCCTGGTGGTCCTGCTCGTTCTGGTCCGCATAGGCAACGGCAAAGGATGCAAGTGCCCGGTCGAACGTGTCTGCCTTCCCCATATACCCGCTCAGCAGTACGGACGACCCCGACCGGGCGTGGGAAAGCGCAAGCGCTCTTCCGCACCACGTGGCGTAGAGACCCATTTCCCCGGCTCGGAAGGTCTCCACCCGGATGCTGATCTTGATGTCCCTCAGCTGGCGGACGAAGAAGTGATGCTTGCCCATTGGGCCGGTCGTCCATCCAAGGAACATGTCGCTGGCCGGCTGCATGAGACGGTAGCCGTGCACCACGCGTTGGCCGTGATTTGGGAAGACGGTGGCGCCAGCGTACGGCTCCAGTATGGAGGCACGCGCCTCTTTGACCTGGAGGAACAGCGGGTCCCGCTCGCCGGCCATGAAGAGGAGCACCCAGCAGCGCGTGCCGACGCTTCCGATGCCCACCACCTTGATGGCGGCGTCCCGGAGCTCGTAGCGGTCGAGCAGGGACTGGTGAGAGGGCGACAGGCTCTCGCGGTACCCGGAGAGCGCCTCCATGACCGCGCTCTGGATCTCCCCCGCCGGGTGCCCTTCGGCATGAAAGATCGTCGGGAGCTGATCCTTGATAACAGGCATCTCGCCCTTGTGTTCCACCAGCTTGGGGAAGATGTCCTCTGCAAAGCTGCGAGCCCGTTCCTTCTGAAGACGCTTCAGGGCCCGCCGATGAAAGGCCGGGTCCTTGATTTCCGCCACCAGGTCGTCACCCCCGAGCGAGTAGTACCACAGTTCCAGTGTCTTCATCTGGCTGAACTCGGCCATCGACTCCCGGTAGGTACGAACGCAGGTCATCACGACATCCGTGGCAACGGCCTCGCTCAGTCCATTGTCCCGACAGGCCACGACGAAGCTCGCTGCAAGGCGTTTCACGTCCCACTCCCACGGGGCGGGCAGAGTTTCGTCGAGATCGTTGATGGAGAAAATAACCCTCCTCTCCGGGGTGGCAAATCCACCGAAGTTGCTCAGGTGCGCGTCGCCGCAGCATTGGACGCGGATGCCGGACACCGGTGTGGAGGCCAGATCGGAGGCCATCGCGAGCGCGGAGCCCCGATAGAAAGTGAACGGAGACCTCGCCATCCTCCCGTGGCGCAGCGGAAGCAGCTCAGGGAGACGCCCCTTTTCCGCTTCGAGCACCAGGTGAACCGGATCGGGCCGATCGGCCGGCGGCTTCCATGTCGAGTGTGATCTGCGCGGGCATTCCTGCCGCAGGCTCTTGCCCAGAGCATACCGCTCGGCCCGAGAAGCATTGCGGGAGGGCGCCTGCGGTTGGTTCAGAACGGTTTGCCCAGCGGGATGTTTGGAATCAGACATATCATTCATCATGGCCATCTCCTTGAACATGGTGTTTCAATTCTTCGGTCGGTGAGCGATCATGTTTCGCGGCATCTTCATGTTCGCAACTTCTACCTGTGTCCTCCCGTTCCCGAACGATGGATCAAACCCAAAAAATCTACCGCTCGACGATGACAAATCAAAGGAGGGTATTTTACCGGCATCTGCGCGAACGAATCGCGACGGGAGCATAGTGTGAAGCACGGAACAGATGAGCATGAATACAACGAAGTGACCGGTGGGTTCTATGGCTCCGTGCCTACTTCGTATACGGTAGGCCGATGTATAGCCTCCCGAGTGATGTGAGAGTCCCGGGAGCCTGGTCGAGGAGGTACGTATACTTTGCATCTGGCAGCGTCCCCCGTCCGTAGAACCATGCGTACCGGAAGACATCCGCGCGCGCCTCGCAGATGCCGACCATGTCGCGCATCTGCGCCTCCTGCTTGGCGTACGAATCGATCTGGGGATTCCAGTTTGCCATTTCGGTGACCCAGATCTTCTTCCCGTACTTCTGCAGCCGGTCAAGCTGCGCGGCGAGACCGTAGTCGTACCAGTGAAACGCGAGGTAATCGATCCGCGGATCCCTCCCCCCGTTCGCGTAGCGATATGCCGCGTAGAACGTATCGAGCCAGACCACAGGATCCCAGTAGTCGGTCATCGTCCCCCAACTCATCGCAGGACCGACCAGGGAGACAGTCCTCCCCTGCGCGGCAAGGTCAGAGATGATCCGTTCATACTTCACCCAGTCTGCAGCCGCGTCAACCGGAAGCCGGTTGGCCTGATCGGTCAGATTGGGTTCATTCAACACCAGGAGGTATGTGACTTCAGGATGGGCAAGGATGAAGTTCTTCGCGTCCGCTATGGTCTGTGCGCTCGGATTTCCACCCCACACCATGGGAAGAAATTCCATCTCATACGTTCTGTAGTAGCCCGCGGGTGCGGATGTGGACGTGTACCAGTTGTACCACCAGCTCACTCCCTTGGAGAGAGCGCGGATATCGGCGGTATCGGTGAGATTGAACGCGATACCTCTCTTCGGACTCTTCGCGATGGTGGTGGTGTCCGCGCCGGCCCCGCCGTCGCCCGTGGGAGATGATTCGTCCTTGCACGAAGGGAGCAGGAGAAAGATCATTGCGCAGACCACCGCAGATCGAACGCGTCTCGATATCATGAATCGGCACCTCTGCCTGTGCAAGAGTCCCCCCTTCGCTTCGGGGCTCCCGTAGTCTCCTGAAAAATCTCTTCGAAAGCCATACCCCGGGCGGTGGCGATCGAATCGTGCTCCCGGACTTCATTCACGAGTGTCTCTGCAGGCCCCGGGCGGTTGGATCCCGGATTGAAGCCCTCTGGAGATCCGTGCTAGTTCCTGGAATCACGCAGCGCGGCGACCATGGTAGGATAGTTGCTGAGGATGCCGTCAACCTTGTTCAGGTACATCAGGATGCTTTCGCGGAGGTCGACGGTCCACGTGAAGACTCGCTTCCCGCGGGCATGCATCGCGTCCACATCTGCGTCGCTGATATTTCGGGTCCAGACGGGCGCCCAGACTTTGCACCGTGGCAGGTCCAGCGCCGTTTGAGGTTCAAGCTCGACGAGCGCATCCGAATCTTCCTGGAACGGCAGGTAGGCGTCCAGCACCTCCTGCGAGGGTATACCCAGGAGAATGCTCAGGGTGTCCCGCCCCCTCCCCGCAGCGAACACCTTCATCTCCTTCTGAAGTTCGACCACTTGCGCAACCGATGTGGGGTCCTTGACGTCCAGCCAGACCATCGACAACTCGGTGTCGTCGACGACCGCCGTCAGCGCATCTTTGAGCGTGGGAATCTTCTCCCCGTTGATCAATTTTCCGAGCGATTGGATCTGCGCCAGGTCGTATTTCTCAACCTTTCCCAGAAGGTACGCTCCCTGGACAGTCCGCGGAGAGAACGTGTCGTCATGGAAGAGGATAAGCTGTCCGTCCCGCGTCCGTTTGACGTCCACCTCCACGCCGGTCGCGCCGAGCGTTCCCGCATACCTGATCATCTCGACGCTGTTCTCGGAGATCCCAAGGCGGTCCGAGTTGCGTCCACCTCCCCGATGTGCCAGCACCGCAAACGAGACAGGGGTGATGCTTCGCACGCGCCGGAGCTCGAGCTTCGTTCCGGTTTCTGTCTCCCCCAGGATTCTCAACGTCGTGGGGAGCATGCGCGCAATCACCTCTGTGGCCCCGTCGGAGCCCGACACGTTGAACCTCACCCTGCAGCCGGAGCCCGAACGAACAACCCGGATGTAGCCGCGAAGCTTGATCGAGTCTCCCGACGAGCCGCCCGCGGAGATCGAGTACACGACATCATGTTGCGAACTGAGGCGGAATCTGTTCCCGATCCACGACCCCACAACCGGGTTGCCGAGCTCACTGCATCCCTGAACGACCTCGTAGACGCCGTTCATGAGCCATCTGCTTGAATCGCTCAGGAGGGTCGTCGGGGCATCTATGGATTCGAAGTCCACGTACAGGTCAGGTTCCGAGGGGAGCCGGGGATCGCATGACGCCATGCCAAGGCAGATCAGGATGAATGCAGTACGTCGCTTTGTCAACTAATACCTCACAGGATCGATACGGAAACTGAGCGACGGCATGACCGACACGATGCCGCGGTATCGGAGAGAGACCACCCGCAATTCGGGACCGAGACTGATGTTTTCCCCCAGGGGAAAACCGTAGGAAGCAAAGAAGGTCATGCCAAGCTCAAGCCGGCTTCCGTGGACAGAGGCGCTGTTTCCCCCACCGATGGTGCTCATCATCATGTAGGGTCCGATCCCCAACCCGAATTCGAAGCCGGCCTTTTGCATCGACAGTGCCAGCTGGATCGGCACCGCAGCAAGCGTGGCATCGTAGTTCAGATCGGAGGAAGGCTGGGCGATCAGAATCTCGTCCTCTGCGATGAGAAAGTACCCTGTCAGGAATCCCACGGCGAGCAGGCGAGCCGGATGCCACATTCCCCGCACAGAGAACCCATACCCGAGGGAGGTCTTGCTGCTGGTGCCCGGCACCTTCGGCAACCTGAAGAAGTTGAGCATCGGGCTGGCCGTCGCAGTCACTTCCACCCTGTAGGTCGTGTCGGCGGACGTCTGGGCCCAGGAGCACGCAGCCGCGAAGAGAAGCGCCGTGACGATTGCGTGTTTCACAGCGGTACCTGCACTGCAAAGAAGAATTCCGGAGAAAACAGCCACTCATCGACGGTGTTGTACAACATCCAGGTCTGCCAGGGGGTCCGCGCATATCCCAGACTCAAGCCGATGGAGAGGTGCAGCGTCCGGAGGAAGGGTTGTTCAACAACAAATGTACAGTAGTAGTCGTTGACTGTGTGCTGCGGTCCGACCGACGCCTCCAGGCCGTTCACATAGCTCATGCTCTTCAGCATGTACGTGGCGACAAAAGAGCATGAAAACGAAAACTCATCGAACCGGTACCCCAGGCGCAGGATCATCATGTCGATCCAGGCATACCCTTCGACATCGTCGAAGAGGTTTTCTCGCGTGATGAAGCCGTATGCGAAACCGATGTGGTTGGCCACTCCAAAGCTGAATCTGGTGACCCTGGTGCTCCACTGGAGACCGGCGTGAGCAAGGTTGGAGAAGTAGCTCGTGGAGAGGGAACCGACGACGGCGAGATTCTCGAAGATGCCCCGTTTGTATTGAACGTCGATGCCGGGAAGCGGGATTTCCTGTTCTGCGTCTGCGTACGGCACCAGCGAGAACGACGCGCCGACCTGAAATACGTCTGACCCGGGTTCCATCGGGAACGGTTCGTAGAAGTAGTAAATCCCGGGATTGGGAGACGGGTCTACGCGGAGCGTGGTGCTGTCGGCCGGGCTGCTGTCAACCTGCGGAAGAGACTGCGCCGGTGTGCTCTGGCACGCAAGCACAACAAGAAGCGGAAAAGAAAGGGAACACATCGGCCTGCATGACTTCATCATGGGTACCCATCGAAGGTCATGGAGGGACGGGGGCCGCTATTGCAGGCAAAGTACACCACGACGGCATGATTGTCAACCGAGAGCCCGAGGAATTCCGACTCTGACGACCAGGTGCGAATCGGAGGTGCTGTGGATGGAGGGGTGCCGGGGAGAGAGATGTGGTGCGGACTGCAATGTGGCTCTGTTTCCCCTGCCGGGAACACCTCAGGCAGGGCCTTCCTACGGACGCCCCTCCCACGTCCGCAACCCGCTTCTGCTCAAGGACATGGGGATGTTCTTGAACAGTGGGTCTTCCTGCTCGATCTCGCGGATGATTGCCCTTCGTGAGCCCCGCAGCGGTCCCGTGAGGATAGACACCGACCCCCCCTCACCTCCCGCTCCGTTCACCTTCCACCCTTCGGCGCCGTGGGAACGGGCGACGTCGATGACCTTCCGTGCGCCGGACCCGATCAACTCCGGGTGGAGTCTCCCCTGTGCGTCGGTGTTCTCGATCATCGCGCGGCCCAGCGCGGCGAAATCGCCGGCCGAAACGGCATCGCGCGACTTCACTGCAGTCTGCCGGAGGGCTTCCAGCCGCTTGCTGGCCGGGCCTTCGGATTCGAGCTCGTGGATGACTTTCGCGTGCACCTCGGATGAGCTGTGTGACCTGCCAAGGTAGATCAGCACCAGCCGCCGCTCAAGCTCCCACCTGACCGGGTCCGCGACCTGAATCTGTGACACTGTTGCACGCGGGAATCTGTCCATTGCGATGAAGTTGATGCCTCCGTACGCCGAGCAGATCTGGTCCTGGATGCCGCACTGGAGGCCCACCATGTCCATTTCCACGTGATGAGCGGCATAGGCCACGTCGTGCGGACGCATCTTCCCGCCCACCAACCTGTCGAGCGCCCCGATCAACGCCACCGTGACGGCGGCGGACGTTCCAGTGGAAGCACCGGCCGGTGCATCCGAGGAAATAGATATGTTGATCGCGAGGTCCCGGGGAACCTGCATGAACGCGATGGCAGCCTCGAGGAGGGGGTGCTTGCCCCACCCGGCCGTCTGCTGCACAACCACGAACCGCTCGCCGTAGTTCTCCGCGAAGACCATGACTCCCTCAAGGCCGCCGGACCGCGGGAACACCTCGATTTGCACCTCGGCATACGGGGCAACGGCGATATTGAAGACACTCCCGTACCGGGCGAACCAGGTGTCGGTCCATCCGCCATTGTCCACAATCCGCGTCGGGGCGACGCTATGGACGATCCTGAACGGCTTTTGCGCGGCGATCTCGTCATCCATTCCAGTCATCTCCCGGCAGACCTGTGACATGTTGAATCTCGGGGTTCTGGAATCAATAATATGTCGACAAGATGCGCAACTTGATTCTTGAGGGGACGTACTATATATTTGTATAGGCGAATATAGAAAGGACGTGGTACGATGGACGGGTTCATTCCGGCACTGAAAGCAATCTCGGACGAATCGAGGCTCAGGATTCTGAATCTCCTCCTCTTCCGGGGCGAGCTCTGCGTGTGCGACATCGAGGCGATTCTCGGGGCAACGCAAACGAAAGTCTCCCGTCACCTTGCCTACCTGCGTCGCAGCGGTCTTGTCAGCGCACGCCGGAGCGGACTCTGGATCCTCTACTCCATCCCAGCGTCGCCGGATGGACCCCGGAAGGACGTCCTCTCATTCCTCCCCCGCATCCTGGACACGAACGACGTCGCGCGCAGAGATCTCAAGAGACTCGACGCCAGAATGCGTCGGGGCTGCTGTGCCACCGCGAATGCAATCAAGCCGGCCATCATACCGGCATCCCTGAACCTCCAACCACACTGAGAAGTCGCCATGTCAGATGCCAGTATCAAAGACGCCGTGCGAGAAAAATACGGTCAGATCGCCATCCAGGCTTCCTCCTGCTGCGGGCCCTCGTGCGGATGCGGCACGGAGTCCGGCGTTGCGGGCCAGATCATCATGAACGATCTGTACGACAACGCCGACCCCGCGATCCGGCAGAACGCCGATCTCGGCCTCGGGTGCGGCACCCCTGCAGAGTTCGCCGACCTGCATCCCGGATTGACCGTCCTCGATCTCGGCTCCGGAGCCGGGATCGATGTGTTCCTGGCGGCGAAGGATGTCGGGCCGACCGGCCATGTCATCGGCGTGGACATGACGAAGGAGATGGTCACACGCGCCCGCCAGAATAAGATCAAGCTCGGCGCCGACAACACCGAGTTCCGATTGGGAGAGATCGAAAACCTTCCTGTTGAATCCGGCACCGTGGATCGCATCATCAGCAACTGCGTGATCAATCTTGTCCCCGACAAGCGCAACGCCTTCCGTGAGATGCACCGGGTGCTCAGATCCGGCGGGAAGTTCGCCGTCTCCGATATCGTTTCACTCGGAGCGATCCCTGCGTCCGTCCAGAGCGACATGGCTGAATGGGCGGGATGCGTGGCAGGAGCGGTGGAGCGCGACGAGTACCTCTCGATCGTACGGGAAACAGGCTTCACGGATGTCCGGATCGCGAGGGAACGGGCATATCAGCTTCCTGAAGGTTCGTCCTTCGGGCTTCTGAGTATCACGGTCACCGGCACGAAATGAACGCTTCCGTGGTCCGGACTGCGCGGGCTGACGACCTGCCCCAGATGGCCCGATTGCTTGAGGAGTCGGCGCTCTCGCCGGAGGGCATGTCGGATTGTCTCGAGCACTTTCGAATCGCACTCGATGGCAGGGAGATCGTCGGCACCGTCGGCATCGAGCACTACGGATCGGATGGACTGCTCCGATCGTTGGCTGTCGCGCCCTCCCGGCGTTCGCGGGGGATAGGCGACCTTCTGCTCCGTCAGGCAATTGAGGACGCGCGGCAGCTTGGCATCCGGCGGCTCGTCCTTCTCACCACCACCGCAGCCGGGTACTTCGCGCGCCACGGGTGGCGAATAATCGACCGCGCTTCGGTAACCGGAGGATTGACCGCCTCCTCCCAGTTCCGGGGCGCTTGCCCGGGCACGGCAACATGCATGGAGATGCTCCTGTGATGCGGATCCTGATTCTCTGCACGGGTAACTCGTGTCGGAGCCAGATGGCGGAGGGGTTCCTCGGGTCGTTCGACAAGAGACTGCGCGTATACTCCGCGGGAACGAAGCCGGCACAGCGCGTTCATCCGCTGGCCCTTCAGGTGATGCGAGAGGCGGGCATCGACCTTTCCGGTCACGCGCCGAAGCCGGTCAGCCAGTTCCTCGACCAGCCGTTCGACTTCGTCGTCACGGTCTGCGACCATGCGAAGGAGACGTGCCCGCTCTTCACGGGCAACGTCCGCCACAGGCTCCATGTCGGATTTGAAGATCCGGCAGAGGCGACCGGGTCACCTGACGAAGTCGTCGACGCCTTTCGCCGCGTCAGGGACGAGATTCGGAGAGACTTCCACCGGCTGTACACAGAAACGCTCCTTCCTCAACTGAACGGGAGAACACCGTGAGCACCCTCAGCCGCCGGCTGCCGTTCTTCGACAGGTACCTGACCTTCTGGATATTTGCGACCATGTTCGCCGGGGTGCTCGTGGGATATCTTGTGCCGGCAACAGCCGGCTTCTGGGATCGATTGAGTTCGGGAACGACGAACATCCCGATCGCCATCGGCCTGATTCTGATGATGTATCCCCCGCTGGCAAAAGTGCGGTACGAAGAGCTCCCGGTGGTCTTCCGGAATCCGAAACTCCTGGGGTTGTCCCTCATTCAGAACTGGATCGTCGGCCCGCTCGTCATGTTCCTGCTTGCCGTCGCGCTGCTCCCCGACAAGCCCGAGCTGATGGTCGGCGTCATCCTTGTCGGCCTGGCCCGCTGCATCGCGATGGTGCTGGTCTGGAACGATCTCGCGAAAGGTGACCCCGAGCTGGCGGCCGGGCTTGTTGCGTTCAATGCGATCTTCCAGGTGCTCTTCTACTCCGTGTACGCATATGTGTTCATCACCTTCCTCCCCCCGCTCTTCGGGATGGAGGGCGCTCTGGTGCACATTTCCATCGCCGAGATCGCCGTTACCGTGCTGGTCTATCTGGGAATACCGTTCGCCGCCGGCATCCTGACGCGGATGGCATTGGTGAAGGCCAGAGGAAAGGCGTGGTATCACGGCACGTTCATTCCGAAGATCTCGATCCTCACGCCGATCGCGCTGCTCTTCACGATCTTCGTCATGTTCTCGCTCAAAGGCGAGAAGATCGTGCAGTTGCCTCTCGATGTCCTCCGGGTCGCCATTCCCTACACCGTCTACTTCGCGTTGATGTTCTTCGCCACGTTTTTCATTGCGAAGCGCATGGGATCGTCGTACGAGCAGAGCACGACGATGGCCTTCACGGCGGGGAGCAACGATTTTGAGCTGGCCATCGCGGTAGCCGTGGCCGTCTTCGGGATCAACTCGCAGGTGGCGTTCGCAACCGTGATCGGGCCGCTCGTGGAGGTCCCGGTGCTGATCAGCCTGGTCAACGTCGCGCTTTCGTTCAAGCGGAAGTACTTCACGCCAACGGGATGACCAGCATGATGGAACTCCACGTTATCTTCGGAACCGGTCCGGTCGGGTGCTGGACCGCACGCGCCCTTCGGGAATCGGGAAAGCCCGTGAGGGCATTCAATACGCCCGTCGACATAGGACTGAAGAGAACGGTAGATTGGCATGCGGCCCACTTCAAGCGGCAGACCCCTTCCGTTTCGACGCCACCAGGGATGCCACCACCCCTCCCGCAAGTATCAGGACCACCACAGCGAGTAGATACAGGTTGAAGTTGCTCCCGAGCATCTCCTTCAGCCACGTATGCGTCATCATCTTGACGCCGACCAGCATCAGCACGAGCGCAAGCGAGACTTTCAGATACGTGAACTTCTCGATCATTCCCGCCAGCGCAAAATAGAGGCTCCTGAGTCCGAGGATCGCAAACACGTTGCTCGTGAAGACCAGGAAGGGATCCGCCGTGATTGCGAATATTGCGGGGATCGAGTCCACGGCGAAAATCAGGTCGGTGAACTCGACCATCACCAACCCGAGGAACAGCGGCGTCGCCAGGAGCGTCCCTGCGGGGGCGGACTCCACGATATCGTCCCGAAGATTCTCGGCTCCCGGCGTCGGAGCCTCATGGGACGCGTCAGAGCCGGCGCGAACGAAGAAGTGCTGCCCGTGAAACCTCTGGGTGATTGGCAAGAGCTTGCGTGTCAGCCGGACCACGATATTGGAAGCAGGATCGGCATTGTCTGCCTTCAACACCAGCATCTTCACCCCTGTGAGGATGAGGAACCCTCCAAACACGTAGATGATCCAGGTGAACTGCTGAATCATTGCGGCCCCGACGGCGATCATGACCCCGCGCATGAGGAGGGCTCCGACGATGCCCCAGAACAGGACCCGGTGCTGGTACATCGCAGGAACCGCCAGGAACGCGAAGATCATGCTGATGACGAAGATGTTGTCTACGGAAAGCGATTTCTCGACCAGATAACCCGTGAGGTACTTCATGGTCGCGGAGGCGCCATCGTTGTAGACGGTTCCCAGCCCCTCGATTGTACGCGGGGCGGACCCCATCAGGTCGGGCGTCAGACCGAGGCCCAGCCAGTGGTTCTCATAGCCGAAGTAGATGAAGACGCTGAACGAGAGTCCGAGGAATATCCAGAAAGCAGACCAGCCAAGCGCTTCCCGGACAGAAACCACGTGGGCCTTCTTGTTGAAGACGCCGAGGTCAAGAGCCAGGAGAAGGAGTATCAACGCCGTGAATCCAGCGTACATCCAGAACATCTGTCAGACCTTGACTATGAGTGATGTGATCCGCATGAGCTGCGCTCCGGTATAGAACACCCCCCCATCCGGGCAAGTTCCGGGGCGCCGGGCCTCAACGCGACCAGGTCCCGGGAGGCCGACGGGAGGGGCAGGGTGTGATACCACATAGGAAAGTCAGATGAGCGTCGGTGTGGTCAGTAGTCGAAACCGAAACCCGCGCGGAGTATCGTGCTCTCGCCGGAGACCGCGATACAGAGAGTGCCGAGAGCCAAACAAAGGATGGAACAGGAGCCAGTCCGGAACCTCACTTGATGAGGTGCATGCTTTTCGTCTCTGCACGCGCTCCGGATTGCAGGCGATAGAAATAGACCCCGCTTGCCAGGCCCGACGCGTCGAACGTCACCGTATGGCTCCCCGCCGGCATCTCCTCGTCCACGATGGTCGCAATCTCGTTTCCCACAACGTCGAACACCCTGAGAGTCACCCGCCCGCGTTCTGACACCTGGAACCTGATCGCGGTTGACGGGTTGAACGGGTTGGGGTAGTTTTGCGACAGCCGGAATCCATCCGGGAGCACTCCTGCCGTCGCCGATTGCTCCACATCCAGTGGCCCGGCCTCGGATGGGTAGAACGTGTAGGCGATCCCGCCCTTTGCGAACCAGGACCGTGACAAATCAGTCTTATCAAAGATGTATGCGTAACCATCCGCTTGCGCGGGATCATGAACGATCGGGTCGCCGAACGCTGAAAACCCGGCAAGCATCATGAGGTGGCCCGCATAGAGCGGCGGACCGACGGACATCGAAATGCGTCCGCCGCCTGCCAGCACCGCTCTCGCCTGACTCCAGCTGCGATACCGTGTCACCGCGCCGTCAAGCCCGTACTCCGAGGCATTCTCGACCACCCTCGGCCAGATGCCAAACATATCGTAGTACGGATCGTAGGTGTCGCGCGCGAATTGCAGGGGATCCACGGGGATATCGTAGCTTCGCAGAACCATGGAGACCGACGTGGGGGAGCAGATGCTGCCGCCGATGTCAGGGTCGACAGCGTATTGGTAAATGAACTCGGTCGGGACGAAAATCTCCGGCGGGTTGTCATTCACAATCTGGGTGAGGTTCAGCGACGTTGTAGTCCGCGAATCGCTGACGAAGAAGCTGAGCTTCCGCACGGTCGGCGAGGGCAGCTCGATCCCTGTGCGCATCATCGTAACCTTGAACTGCCAGCTGCTCTGGTAGCCGTTCAAGAGCACGTAGTCGACATCGACATGCCCCCCCGCATAGCTTGTCGGACCGAAGCTCGTCCAGAAGTAATCCTTCCAGTACCCGACCGTCAGCCAGGGAGACCAGCCGCCGTTGTAGGGAAACCGCATCTGGACCATGAACGAGCTGCTCGCACCCGGCGCCGAACCGTTCCAGGAAGGAAGCCCCTGATTGAACGGTTGGGGTGCCTGTTGCGGCTTCAGGATGAAAAATCCCTGCTTTCGATCCGGCTGGAGCATCAGGCTGCTGCTGTCCGGACTGATCACGACTCCGTCGGTTGATTCGATGTTCTGGACCAACGAGTCTAGGCCGAGCACAAAGTGCTGATCAGGATAGTTCTGCCCCGGCGCCCGGCCAGAAACCACCAGGAGGAGAATTGCCAATTGGAGCAGTGATCTGGTTCTCATGGTTCGGACGGATATTCTGTCAGTGATTCAAAGACAATGCCCACCCGGGGAGAAATGTACGAAAATGAATCATGAGATTCCGTGCGCCCGGTCAAATGTGTTCTGAACCCATGCACTGAGTCTCATCCCTCGAGCAGATCGAGGCGGAATTCGTGCGATGAGGGGGCATCGCGCATCTTCCCTTCGTGCCCGCGATGGGCTACGTGACACGCCGCGCGGACTGGTGACGTACTCTGCTATTCTTTGATGCAGACCCGCACCGCCTCAGGATATCCGGGCGAAACACTCATCAGCTCTATCGGCGTTGGGCACTGCAGCGTCTGTACCGGCGTGAACCTGACTCCCGCAGTCTTCAGCCTCTCGCCAAACGGTTCGCCGAAGTACCGGAAATCCACTTCCACATTGTCCTTGTCCCGTAACCACGCCATCTGCTCGTTGGTTGTGCGCGTTGCCTCACTCTCCCAGCGATAGTGGACGATCGCTATCGGGAGCACGTTGAGCAACAAGACCACCGCCAGGATCCACGCGAGTGCCCGAACGCCGCCCCCTCTCTCCGCGGCGAGTCCGATGACGACCCCGAACACGGGAAACCACCAGAGCTGCGGTCCGTATCGCGCCCACCACGTATGGGGGCTGATCAAGAGCGACAGAATGATTGTCCCTCCCACGAGGAGCAGGGCCAGACGAGGGAACCCCGGCCGGAGCATCGCAATAACCATAAGAGCCAGACTCACGAGAAACGCCCCGCTGAACAACGGTCCGAATCCCGAGATCCGCACATCGTGGAAATAGTAGATCTCGAAGTCTTTCCGCCCCACGTCAAATGGCACCATCAGGCTCGCATTCTCGCCTGGATAGAACGGTTGTGCGCCCGGGCGGCCGAAGAGCGCATATCCGAGCCTGAAGAAACGGCTGCGTCCCAGCATGTTGTGCGGCGTCTCCCAGCGCTCAATGGCATCTTCCCCCTGTTCGCTGTGGCTGGGATACTCTGCGGTACCCATCAACGGGTAGAACGGATGGCCACGATGGATGGTGTTCGTGACGTAGGGATTGAAACCGAACACGAGAACGCCCAGCAGGAGCAGGGCAGATTGAATTGTCACATACCTCACAAAGAGATCGCGCCGCACGATGATCACATACAGACCCCCTGCGGCAGCGGCAAAGCAGAGATACACGAGGCCGGTGAATTTGGTGTTGATGCACAGGAACGCTGATGCCGACATGACCCAGAAGACCAGGGGTGAAGGGCGGCGAAACCATCGGAAGAGTGCCGCGGCGAAGCAGCCCAGGAACGAGATCATGAGACCGTCGACGAGATACGATGCAAGCTCAAAGACGGTCACCGGATTCAAGGAGACGAGAGCTGCGACCAGGATCCCTGGGCGCCGGCGGAGACCACAGTCGCCGGAGGCGGCCATGACGGCGGAGAATACCGCGGCGAGGGCAATCCAGGGGGCGGCTTTGGCCACCTCTATGTCGCCCGTCAAGGCGTAGAACCCCAGAGCGACATACCACGGGCCCTTCGCGTAGTGCCTCACCCAGTCCTGGAGATGGGGGACGAAGCTGCGCATGGGGTCGGAGAGTGGATCCCACCCGTGCGCCATCTGAAACACGGCGGTCTGATGGTACCAGAGGCCGTCCCACGACATATCATAGAACGCCCCCGCAAGCAGGAATGAGATGCCGACGATGACTACGGCAATTGCCGCCGTAGCCAGTCGCTCCCGGGTGCGCAGGCCCTCCTTCCGTGCCAGCCAGTCGACGGCAGCGAGCGAAAGCGCCAGGGCGGCGGGCGCCACAAACGGAGACACCCGCCAGCCGAGCACAAAAGAGAGCATGACGAGAAGGTGCACGAGGGCGAGGAACGTGAGGAGAATTCCAGCAAGAGACCACCAGCACCGGGAACGGTCATAGCCGGCTGGTGGTGCATCGGGGCCGGGAGGAAACATACTCAAGGCTCTTCCTCCGGGGCGACCGTGTTCATCCACACGGGCGCACTGGCGAACCAGAGCACTGTACCGATCAGCATGAAGATCTTGGCTGTGTCGAGTTCCATCGCCCCCTGAAAGACGATGACTGACGGGCCAACTGTCAGGATCAATCCGATCCCGGAGGCCGCCTTAGCGATGAGCTTCAAGGTCCACCCTCCTTTCTGCGGACACCCGCTGCACATAGAGACTTCCGAAGACATACAGCAGGGAGGCAATGAACCACCCGGGCAGTCCCAGGAAGAAGATCTCCATCCCGAAAAGAAGGTTGATTGAGATGCATGCAACAAGCGTGAAACCCCAGGCGACTGCCGCCGCAGGGTTCACCGTTCTCCCGAACTGCTCAGCAAAGTTGGATTTCAGGTTCAGCCGCGGGAGGATGTAGACATCCATCATGATCACAGCGCCCATCGGCATCAAGACAAGACCATAGAGAGCCACGAACTCGAGCAGTTTCATGACCAGCGCGGGGAAGATCGCCGCTACCGTCGTGATCATGCCGACGACCATCGTCACCTTCCATGTCTTCCACTCCGGCTTGATCGCCTGAAGCGCAAGGCCGGCCCTGTAGATGGTCGGGTTCGCGGTCGTCCATCCCGCGATGACCACGCATAGCGCCCCCGCGAACCCGGCAGCCCGATATGCGACGGGACCCGGGGCAAACTCGGTGCTGAATTGTGACTCATGCAGAAATAGCGCATACAGGACGCCGGATGCCACCCACGCAATATAGTGACCGACATACATACCGGATGCAGGCGAGAAACCGTGATACCATTTCCTGGCATATCGCAGGATGGACATATCCGCCATCCCGATATGCATTGCCATATTCACAAACCACGCAAAGAAGAGTATGTGCCAGAACGTGAACCGGGTCTGTCCCGCGAGAGGGTTTCCGGTCCATATCTTGTCTTCCGCGACCTCGAGCAGATTGGATACCGTGGACACGCCCAGCTTCGGCAGCACAGCAATCGCCGCGGCAATGAAGACGAGGATCATCCACGGCGCCGCGATATTCGCAACGCGGGATATCTGGTTGTAGCCAAAGACCGCCACGATCGTCGTCGCGATCCCGATGAGAAACACCAGGACGACCCATCCGACGCTGTTCGGGAGCCAATCGTTCAGGGAAGGCATGCTCAGGTCGAAGGGGATTCCGATGGCTGTGGCCGAGACCGCGATCATCGACCCGGCAAGGAAGCAGAACATGAGGGCGTTGACCGAATTGTAGAGTGCGGTTAGTTTCTTCCCGCAGATCTTCTCCAGCATGTAGTACAGCGTCAACCGGAAGCGGGTGGCAATTGGAGCGCAGAGAAACGCCCAGCTGAGGACCGCGAGAAGGTTCCCGAGGAGCAATCCCCAGAGCAGGGCCCCGACGGTCACACCATGAGCCACAAAGAGAGGGCCGATGACGAACTCCGTTCCCGCGGTGTGCTCGCCGACGTACATGCCGATGAAGCCTCCCCAGCCTTTCCACTTCGCAGGGGGGACGGGCGTTCGCTCAAACTCCTCCACGGCATTCAGCTGGCCGAGGAGTTTATCCAGGACCATTCTCCCTCCTTCCTGTGTTGAGAATATGGGGCGCGGAACCCGGTGTCACAACTGCGGAAAGGATGACTTTTCCCTGACGATGGAAGGACGGCTACGCAGACCGGCGCGACTCCCAGGAATCTCGAAGAATCTCGCGGTACCGACGCTCATTGTTCATGAAGTATTCAGAGTGCGCCGGCATGTACTTCTGGAGTCCGAATGAGTCGGCCACGACCGTTCGCCACGCCGCCGCATCCGCCGCGGCACCCGTGGCGACCGCCTGAATGCCGATGTTCCCGACAATCGTCCCTTCGACCGGTCCTGCATACACAGGCAGGCCCGTCGCGTCAGCCGTGAGCTGCGCGAGCAGGACATTCTGGATCCCCCCGCCCACGGCGTGGAGCCTCTCGATCGTCCTTCCTGTCACATGCTCGAGGTCTCTGACAGCAATCCGGTAGCTGAACGCCAGGCTTTCGAGCACGACTCCTATGGTGAAGCCAACGCTCTCCTCCGCGTTCTGCCCGGTCTCCCGGAGATACGAGCTGATTTTCAGGGGCATGTCTCCCGGTTTGAGGAATCTTGGATCGTTGAGATCGACCCACGCGCCGACAAAGCCCGCCTGCCTGGCCAGCTCGCTGAGCTGCGGATACGTGAATTCCCGTCCATGCTCGAGCCAGAAGCGCCGGCACTCCTGGACGGGCCAGAGGCCGATAATGTTCTTCAGAAATCGGGTGGTCCCCCGGACTCCCCCCTCGTTCGTGAAATTGCGCTTCATCGCCGCGCCGGAGAGCACGGGCTCCCTCAGTTCCACGCCGAGGAGCGACCACGTTCCAGAACTCAGGTAGGCCCAGTTCTCACCGACAGCGGGCACGGAGGCGACCGCCGAAGCGGTGTCGTGGCCCGCGCTTGCGATCACCGGAGTGCGGGGGTTGAGCCCGGTCCGCTGCGCAAGCTCGGGCCGGAGCGGTCCGAGAATCGTGCCCGGCTCCGTCATCTGAGGAAAAATCTTGCGGGGGATGCCGAACGTCTCGATCAGGTCCCATGACCACGTGCGCGACGTCGGGTCGGCGAGGCCAGTCGTGGACGCGATCGTGTACTCCGCCCTCTTCACTCCCGAGAGGAAGAAGTTCAGGTAATCCGGCATCATTAACATGGTGTCGGCGACGCCGAGAAGGCTTGCGTCCCGCTGTCGTTCGGCGAGGAGCTGGAAGACCGTATTGAACTGGGCGAACTGGGTTCCGGTGATCGCGTAGAGCCGTTCCTTCGAGACCACGGCGAAGGCCTGTTCCATGACCCCGTCGGTCCGGGAATCCCGGTAGTGATAGGGATGGCCAAGCACCTGGCCTTCGGCATCGACGAGCACATAGTCGACCCCCCAGGTGTCGGCTGCGACGCCGTCAAAGTCCGGCCCGAACGCCTTCTTCGCCCTGGTGAGGCCTTCCACGATCTCGCGGGTAATGGCGTGGATGTCCCAGTGAAGGCTCGCGGCACCCTGCACGGTGTGTGTCGGGAACCGGTGCACCTCCGTCAGTGCGACTTTTCCCCTATCCAGCGTCGCTACAATGCAACGTCCGCTCTCGGCCCCGAGGTCGAAACCGATGAATCGCCTGGTGTTGGGCATGCCTGTGGTGTCGTGGTCAGGAAGGGGCTACGGCTGTTTCCGGCCTTCCAGGAATGCGCTGACTTCTTGTGCGACCACGTATTCTTCGTTGGTGGGAATGATGGCGACGGTAATGGGTGATGTATCGGAAGAGATACGTCCTTCCTTCGGATTCTCCGTGTTCCGTGTTTCGTCGAGGACGATCCCAAGATTTTCCATGTTCGCGAGAATTCTCTTACGGAGCAAGACCCCGTTCTGCCCCGCCCCGGCGGTGAAGACGATGCAGTCCGCGCCGTTCAGGATCGCCAGATATTCGCCGATGTAGCGTTTGACGCCGTACACAAACGTGTTGAACGCGAGTTCCGCCCGCGCATCCCCTTTCTGCATCGAGGCCTCGATGTCCCGGAAGTCCCCGCTCGTACCGGAGATACCAAAGATCCCTCCTTTCGACATCAGGATCTTCCCGACCGTTTCGACGGAAAGACTCTCTTTGTGCATCAGGTACAGCAGAGCGTACGGATCCAGATCTCCAACGCGCTTCGCGTTCAGCAGACCGCTCTGGGGGCTCATCCCCATCGATGTGTCAACGGACCAACCGTCCTTGATGGCACACACCGACGAACTCCCTCCCAGGTGGCAGGAGATCACTTTCCGGGCACCGAAAAGTCTCTCTGCTCTCATCGCGACATACCGGTGGGAAGCACCGTGGAAACCATATTTCCTGATGCCGTGCTTCACGGTGTAGTCGTACGGGATGCCGTACGTGGCGGCTTCCGGGGGAATATTCCTGTGGAAATGGGTCTCGAAAAGGCCGACCAGCGGAGTCTGTGGGAGAAGCTTCTTGAAGATCGAGATCGCCATGACGTAGACGTCCGTGTGAACGGGCGCCAGGAGGCGGAATTCTTCCATCGCGGCAAGAACGTCATCCGTCAACTCCACACACCCCGTCACCCCTTTTGCGTGGACCGTCTTGAATCCCACGGCAGCCACACTTTCGATCGCGTGCTCTGATTCCAGCGTTGACAGGGCCATGCGAACCGCACTCGGGTAGTCCGGCACCGGCAGTGTCGATGTGGCTTCAGACTCGCCGGCATGGAGGTAACGGTAGATCGCATCCCGCTCACCGATCCGTTCCACAGTCGCTTCGAAAAGCACCGTCATCTCTGCACTGTCGTAGAGCTTGCACTTGTAGGATGTGCTGCCGGGATTGGCGACGAGGATCTTCATGGGAGTCCTCTGGTGGTTCCGTACGCCTGGTCAGTTCTTCTTGAGTCTGGCGATGACCTGCGTCGCGATCTCGCGGATGCGCTGTTCGTCGATGTCGGCTCCGTCCGGGGGTAGACTGCTGGGCATCGGCGTCGCGTCGCAGAACGAGACTCTCCCCGTGAGATTGTACTTACCACGAAGCGCCATCAGCCGGTCTCTTTCATTGTCTGGCAACACGTTCAGATTGCCGAGCTGGATGGCCTTCCAGACGATACTCGCGGTGTGCTCCAGCGTTTCCATTTTGTGGTATGCGTTCAGAAGATCGCTCCCGAACGTGAGCGCCCCGTGGTTCGCGAGCAGGATCGCATCCGACTGCTGCACGAACGGACGGATCTTTTCCGGAATTTCCATCGTCGACGGGAGACCGTACGGTGCGATCGGAACCGACCCGATGACGATGATGGCCTCGGGCAGGACGCACTTGTTCAGCGGGATGCCGGCCACCGCGAAGCAGGTCGCATAGGGCGGATGCGCATGCACCACCGACGTGACGTCAGGACGCTCTCTGTATACCTCCAGGTGCATCTTCACTTCACTCGAGGGACGATAGTCCTTGCTCCCGGAGAGAACCTTGCCGTTCATGTCGCACTTGATGATCATCTCGGTGGTCATGAAGCCCTTGCTCACGCCCGTAGGCGTGGTGAGGAGTTCATCCTCGTTCAGCTTCACCGTCATGTTGCCGTCGTTCGAGGCAACGTAGCCGCGGGTCCAGATCCGCTTCCCGATCTCGACCATCAGCTTCTTGAGTTCCCATTCGTTCATCATCGCCGCTGCGCCCCTTTTAGAGTAGTTCGCGAAGGACTTCTTCGTGAGGATTTCTGATGATGGTATAGCCAGCGAGCATTCCTTCCTGCTGGCAGTACGCGACCGCGGGCTTCACCGCGGATTCGAGCGCTCCGATATCGCCCGTCATGACGACAAATCCCTTCCCTCCGACCGCCATCGCCACGTGGACGCGGAGCAGGTCCAGCTCCGCCTCCTTGATGGCAAGATCGGCGGCCTTGATGGCCGATACGACCGAGAAGGTCTCGATGATCAGGAGCGCCCCGACCTTTGTCGATGTGCCGAGTTGGATCACGCTGCATCCCGCCATGGCCGGGAAAACCCGGGGATCGATGTTCGGGATCGTGGCGATGTTGATCAGCGCGAAGCCGCCCACCTCACGGGCAACGGAGGCTGCGGCCTCCACGTCCGCGACGCTTCCCCGGACCACGATGAAATACTTGCCCGAGCAGATCGTGCGGCCGACGACCTTTTCCACGTTCGCGGCCTTCAGCATGGCGTCCTGCACCTCGAACCCCTTGTAGATGCTCCCCAGCTCGAGGACGCCCACAGCATTTCCCGTTGCCATTACATTCTCTCCAGGACGATCTCGTCCTTCGTGATTGCCCGCACCCGTCCGTCGATCGACGCATGCACGTTGCTTGACACTGGACCGCTCCCCTGCCCGATCAGATCGTGGCGCCGCACCACCGCCCCTGCGCTCACGACAGGCCGGGCGGGAGCGCCAAGATGCTCGCGCAGCGGAATGCGGACGACTGCCGGATCGAACGCGAACTCCTTCATCGGTCCTTCGTCTTTGAACCTCAGCACGTCCAGCCGCTGCTTCAGCTTCCGGGAGGGGACCTTGCGATACTCATACATCGGATGAACGCCGGGATCCGATCCGGTCCAGGTCAGGCCTCGCTCGCGTGAGAGCCGTTTCTCCAGCACTGTCGCGCCGCGCGGGTCGAGCCCTTCCGGACAGGAATACATGGTGCACAGGTTGCATTCGCAGCATGAGAAGTTGCCGGGGAAGAGCATCGGCGATTCTTCCCGGTCGAACATCCGGTTGCGCATGGCGGTCTCGGGCCTGACCGGTTGCCCCAGGAGGTACCGCGGGCAGAGTTCCGTGCAGAACGAGCACTGGTCGCACCCCGCCTTCGCGATCCGATCCACGTCATGGTCGGTCAGGAACCGCCGATACATGGTGACGCAGTAGTGGTCGGACGGGAGCACGATCAGCGCACCGGTGCGCTTCGAGACCGTCTTCTCCAAGTCAGGCTCGAGAGCACCCATCATCAGTCCCCCTGATCGCACGACGTATCCAGGCTCCGTGATGCGAAACCGGGAGAGAACGTCGGCGAACGAGATCCCCACAGGCACCCTGACCGTCGCAGGTTCCTCCACCGCTCCCGCCACGGAGATGAACTTGTCGACCACCGGCGCGTTGGCGCCGATATTGTAGAGGGTCTCCACATTCTGCACGATGCAGCCGACAGAAATCGGCAGGGCGCCCGGAGCCACCACCCGCCGCGTCGTCATATAGATGAGGGTCACCTCGTCGCCGGCGGGATAGACGTCCTCGATCGGGACGACCCGGATGTTGCCTGTGACCTTCGACTCCAGGAGCGCGATCTCTTTGTCGTGCTTCTCTTTGATGCCGATGATTGCTGCGCGCGCGCCGGTGATGTCGAGGGCCGTCCGGAGCCCTTCCAGTACGACGTCGCCGTGGTGCAGGAGGAGCTGCATATCCTTGTGCAGGAGCGGCTCGCATTCGGCGGCGTTCACGATGAGGGTGTCCGGCCGGCTCGTGAGCTTCACGTGTGTCGGGAAGCCGGCCCCGCCCGCGCCGATGACCCCGAACGCTTCGATATCCGTCAGATTCATCGGCGCGCCGCCTCCACGTCCCGGGCATCAATCTTGTCGACAATGGCCATGATCAGCGTCCTCATGGGAGCCAGCTCGATATCGAAAACCGACTTCGCGACGCCCGGCGCGCCCCCGCAGACCACGATGTCGCCGGTACCGGCACCGACGTAGTCGACCGCCACCCACTCGGTGCCGTCGTCCGACCCATCGGGGCGGACCGGCTGCACGACATACACGATTTTGCCTTCGTAGGCCGGGTGTCTCTGGGAAGCCACGACAGTTTTCACAACCCGGGCGAGGAACATCAGACGATTCCCTCCACGAGCTCCACGATGCTTGCGTTGACCGGGGCGAACCCGGTCGGGAATGCGGCCGTCGCATCCGTGCTTGTCACGTACACGACGAGATCTCCCGGAGTGGCCAGTCCACCCGGATCGGCCGCAACGAGAGGCGAATCCGTGGCGACCCGCCTTGAGGAGACCGGCTGCACAACGAGCAGCCGGCACCCCTCGAGCTCCTTCGCCTTCCGGGTCGCCCAGACCGTCCCCGTGACGATTCCGAGTTTCATCTGCCACCCTTCGCGACGACGACATCCCGATCGATCTGCACGGTGTCGATAATCGCCATGACCACGGCATCGACCGGCGCGTTGCGTGTCTCTTCGGTCATGCGCGCGGCCGACCCGTAGGAGAGCAGGACGAAGCTCCCCTCCCCGGCCTGCACGGCGTCCACGGCCACGTGATACGACTTGAGCGGATTGCCCGCGTGGTCCACCTCTTTGCACAGAAGGAGCTTCTTGCCGTTCAGGCTCGGGTCCTTCTGTGTCGAGACTACCGTTCCGATGACTCGCGCGAAGATCATGTGCGTCTCTAGCGCTTCAGTGAGGCTTCGAGGGCTCCATCGGGTCTCGGGATCACGAGCTGCGACACGACTTCCCCCACCTTCGAGGCGGCCTCGTTGCCGGCGTCGATGGCGGAGCGCACCGCCGCGACGTCCCCTTCGACCACGAAGGAGACATATCCGCTGCCGACCTGTCTCCACTCCACCAGCTCCACGTTTGCGGATTTCAACGCCGCGTCGGCTCCCATCACGAGGGGCGCAAATCCCTTTGTTTCGAGAACACCGATTGCATTCTTCCCAGCCATGATTGTTCCTCCTGAATTCCGGGCTATGGTGATTAGACAAACCTCAAGGCGCCGTGCGTCATGATGCGGCGCTTTCTGACGAAATTGAGCGGCGTGCAGATGCCTTCGCCGGTGGGCGTCGCGATCGTGTGGGAGAAGTACCCTTCGCCCAGATCGCCGCCGTCCCCTCTCAGCGTGCCGCCATTGATCGTGTGCACATCACAATCGAGCAGGCGCGTGTATCTGGTCGCCCTGGTGATGTCCTTCGTGAAGATGCTCGCCGTGTGCTTGAAACCGTGCTCCGCTTTCAGAGCGGCGGCGGTGCCGTCCTCGAAGTCCTTCACCCGCACCACCGGAATGCAGCACGTCATCTGTTCCGCCACCACCCAGGGATGCGTCCGGTCCGTCTCCCCGAAGAGCAGCGGCACGGAGTCCGGAATGTCGAGTCCGATCGCCTTGCCCAGAACGGTCGCGCTCTTTCCAGCATACTCTCTGCCGATCAGCCAGTGCTTTCCGGAGAGCGTGAGCGCCTTCTTCGCAAGGTCATCCATTTGCGCGGGGGACAGTCGAGTGTTCCCGGCCTGTTCCATCTCCCGCATGAACGCCTCGAAGACCGACTCGACGACGAAGATTTCCTTCTCCGCGATGCAGAGGACGTTGTTGTCATACCCTGCGCTCATCGTGATCTCCGAAGCCGCCAGGGCCATATCTGCCGTCTCGTCGACCAGGACCGGAGGATTCCCCGGCCCCGCAGCGATGACCTTCTTGGGGAACGTCATGGCCAGGTCAACCAGCACCGGCCCGCCTGTCACGGACAGCAGGTCGACCTTCGGATGCCCGAAGAGGATCTTCGCCGTTTCGAGCGTCGGCTCCTTGACGCAGGTGACCAGGTTCAGCGGGGCCCCCGCGGCGACCATGGCCCGGTTCGCCAGCCGGATGACTTTTGCGTTCACCCGCTTTGCCGCAGGATGAGGGTTGAAGGCGATGGTGTTGCCGCCGGCGAGCTGGATGATGATATTGTTGATCATCGTCGGCGCCGGGTGGGTGCTGGGAGTGATGTTCCCGATCACGCCGAACGGCGCATACTCGTCCAGCGCGAGGCCGTTCTTGCCTGACCAGGCCTGCGGGCGGAGATACTCCACGCCGGGGCTGTTCTTCGCGGCATTGACCAGCTTCGCGGTTTTGTGATCCACCCTCCCCATCCCCGTCTCTTCAACCGTCTCGCGGGCAAGCTCATCCTTGTGGTCCAGCGTCATCTCCCTGACCGCATCGGTGATCTTCTTCTTGCACTGGATGCTGCGGTCCTTGAATTCGAGGAAGGCTTCGTGAGCCGCCTCGACCGCATCGTTCATGTCGTCGAACACACCCCAATCGCCTTTGGAGGCTGGCCTGGCAGGTCCCGGCTGAGGCGCAGCGTCGGCCATCACCTTCCGGACGACGCTCTCGACCAGCTGCTGCAGCTGATGATCGTTGATGTCCACGTCATACCCCGCGATGTGCTACTTGGTCGATTTCTTCCCGGTCGACATCGGTTCCAGCGGGAACTTCGGAATGAGCTTTTCCGACGGACGAGCGATGATGACCTCTGAATTCACGGTACCGACCGCTTTTGCAGCCTGCGCTCCCGCTTCCACAGCGGCCTTCACCGCGGCGACGTCACCCCGGATGACGATCCCAACCCTGCCGCCACCGACCTTCACCCAGTTCCCGAGCTTGACGTTTGCGGATTTTACCGCGGCGTCAGCAGCCTGTACCGCGGCAGTGAAGCCGGTGGTTTCTATGATGCCAAGTGCGTCAGTCATTGTCAGATCTCCTATTTAGCCACGCTGAGCAGTTCAAACACGTCCTCGTGAGCCGAGGGGATAACGTTGGTGCACATCAGTTCGCCGACCCGCCCGGCAGCTTCCGCTCCGGCTTCCACGGCCGAACGGACCGCGCCGACTTCTCCGCGCACGAGCACCGTCACGTACGCGCCCCCGATCTCAACGCGCTTCAGGAAGTCGACGTTTGCCGTCTTCATCATCGCATCGATGGCATGCAGCGCTCCGGTGTTGCCCCGGGTTTCCACAAATCCCAATGCTACGCCTTGGGCCATGGTGATTCCCTCCTAGTGTGATGGACTCTTGGTTTTCAACATCAGTTTTCTTTTCTGCAAAAGGTCTCGTGCCCCTTCGGTACAGAGCGTCCCTGCCGGCACGATGATCTCGACGATCCACGGATCGACGCCGCGCACCTGGCGTTCCGTCAGGACAGGCGTCTTGTACTCAGAAAAATCTATCTCCGCGCTGGTTGCCTCCCTGTGCTCCCGCGCCGGGCCGCGTGCGGGCATCGACCCGCTGATCTCCACTCCGCGCCGCCTCAATTCGGCAATGACCGCTCGGACGATCGCCTCCACCAGTTGTTCTGAGACACCGTGCATCGTTTCATCCCCCCGGGGATTGCTGGTTGACAGGCTGGATCGCGCCTGAGGCTGCGACGTCGACAATGCCGACAATCGAGGTATCCGTTGCGGTCTTCCTTGTCGACTCCGGCAACCGCGCGGAGGATGACCCGCAGAGCAGGACGACTTCCCCCGCGCCCGCCCCGACGGTATCGACACATACCGCGGTGGTTGCGGTTGGCGCGTACAGCTCGTCCAGATAGCGCACCAGGAGAAGCTTCAGTCCGTCCATCTGTCCGGCTTTTCGCGTCGACACGACGGTTCCGATCACCACGCCAAGTTTCAACGCCTATATCTTCCCGAGGAATTCCACGACCGACTCGTCCCGGACATCCGCCGCGTTGGCGTCGTCGGTATCGAGGTGCATCTGCAGCCGCCAGCTGTCGTTCGTGCGAACAAGGACGTTTTCAAAAATGGTGCTCTTCACGCCGGCGACACGCACCTTACAGAGATCACCGTCGCGCACGCCAAGCTGGGCCGCGTCGGCGCTGGTCATATGGATGTGCCGGCTTGCGACGATCGCGCACTGCTCGAGGTAGACGGAACCGTTCGGCCCCACCAGCGTGAGCGGCGAGGCCTCGCCGAGGGTTCCCGAATTCGCGACTGGCGGGTCGATGCCAAGAAAGACGGCGTCCGTGAGGGAGACCTCGACCTGGTCGTATGTTCTGAGCGGTCCGAGGATTCTCACGCCCGGGATGCTCCGGAGCTTTGGCCCGACGATCGTCAGGGTATGCGTGGAGGCGAACTCCCCCGGCTGGTAGAGCGGCCGCATCTTTTCGAACGCGACTCCCTCGCCAAAGAGGCGGTGGAATGTCTTCTGCGTGAGATGAATGTGCCGGTTGGAGACTCCGAGCGGGATCGTCGGGTAGGCGGAAGAGGATGGAAGCGTGAGCCGTTTGGCGGACCGGTGAGCCACAGGCGACCGGAGCGCCGTCCGGACCTCCTTTACGATGAGATCGATCAGGACGTCATCCGAAGGACCTGACGTGGTGACGGAACATCCACATTCTGCCGAGCGCATGGTGACGTTCTCCTACACAACCATGACTTCAACGCCCTTCCGGCGAATGTCCTTCACGACATCTGCCGGCGCGGTCTTGTCGGTAATGATCTTCACGATATTGTCGAGCGAAGCGTACGGCGCCAGCCCGGTCTGATAAAACTTGCTCCCATCGGCGAGGACGATGATTTCCTTGACCCTGGAGACGACGCTCTTCTTCAGTTCGACCTCGATCAGGTGCGTGTCGGTGAGGCCGGCCTCGCGGGAAATCCCCCATGCGCCGAGGAATGCCTTCTTGATGATGAGCCCGTCCAGGAACGATTGCGTCGGCAACCCTGCGATGGAGCCCGATGTGTGGCGGAGATAGCCGCCCGGGAGAAGAACGTTGATGTTCTGACAGCCCATCAGTTCGATGGCCGTCCATATCCCCGTCGGAATGACCGTGACATCTTTGAGGTCGGGACGGTTCCGCAGCGCGTGTGCCATCGCCAGCACTGTGGTCGACGAATCCAGGAGAACGGGATCGAGTGAATCGACCATCAGCGCGGCTGCCTGGCCGATCTTGTGTTTGGCGGTGTGGTTCAGACTCTTGCGCGTCTGAAAACTGTACTCCTGGCGGGTGCGCTCCTCCACCAGGCGGGCCCCGCCGTGCGTCCGGGCAATCTTACCGAGCTTCGCGAGCTCGTTCAGGTCCGTCCGTATCGTCACCTCTGTCACAGCGAGGAGCTCGCTCAGCTCTTTCACCGAGACGCTCTCCTTCCCTGCAAGGCGCTCAAGGATCTTTTGTCGACGGAGTGGAAGCACGATTGCTGGTCCCGAATGTCAGGAAGCAATATATACTACTTTCGTATACTTGCAAGTAAGTTTCATTTATTTTCGGTTATGAGAACGAAAATATTGCCCTCCCTTCGACAGTGGCACAAACTGGGCCACTTTGCCAATCTTGCGGTCTTGCGAAACGAAAGAGTCAGGAGCACATGCAGGCCATGAAGACGAAAGGAAGGGGCAGCCCCGTTCACGGGCGGGAGAGGGCCACTACCGGGGGAGGAGGCATGGGGGGGTGTGAGGGGCTACCGTTGTGCCAACACCTCGGCTTCATAGTTCTGGACCTCGCGCAGGTAATCCTCCCCCACCGGGACCCTGCTCTTCATGCAGTAGTAGTCGTACACCGCACCGAATGGCTTGGTCTTGAGCACTTCCAGCAGGGCAAGCCGTTCGAAGTCCTTCCCTCCCTCCTCATACCCGCGCAGTGCCGCAGTCGGTTCCAGCAGGGCGTACAGAAACGCGAGCTGCGTCGCCCGGGCGCCCACGACGTAAGCCCCGACTCGGTTGATGCTCGCATCGAAGTAGTCGAGACCAATGGTGACCCGGTCGAGCGCATTGCTTCGAACGATCTCCTGGGCGATCAACTGCACTTCGTCATTGAAGATCACCACATGATCGCTGTCCCACCGAACCCCTCGGCTCACGTGCAGCAGCAGCCGATCCACGAAGAGTAGCAGCGAGGAGATCTTGTCGGCGATCTGCTCCGTCGGATGAAAGTGACCGGCGTCCAGGCAGAGGCCGACGCCGTTCTGTACCGCATACCCCATGTAGAACTCGTGGGACCCTACGACCATCGATTCCGAGCCGATGCCGAAGAGCTTGCTCTCGACGGTGTCCCTGAGATGCTCCCGCGGAAACTTCTCCTGGAATATCTCATCGAGGGATTTCCTCAGGAGGGCCCGATGCGCACTCCGGTCCACCGGATTATCCTTCGACCCGTCTGGAACCCAGATGTTATTGCCGGCTGGAGATCCGAGCTGCCTTCCCATCTCCGATGCGATCCTGCGCGAGCGCCTGACGTGCTCGACCCAGAAGCGTCTGCGCACCTCATGCTTGCTCGCAAGCGTGTAGCCATCGTCTGCGAACGGATGGGAGAAGCAGGTTGGATTGAAGTCCAGTCCGATGCCGAGCTTCCTGGCCCAATTGATCCAGCTCTGGAAATGCCTGACCTCGATCTGGTCGCGATCCACCTTCTCCCCCTTGAAGTCTCCGTAGATCGCGTGCAGGTTCAGCCGCTGCTTCCCCGGCAGCAGACTCATCACCTTTTCAATATCCCTCCGGAGCTGTTCAATAGTCTTCGCCTTGCCGGGAGCGTTCCCGGTAGCGAGGATCCCCCCCCCGCCCAGCGCTGCTTCAGGCTTTTCGAACCCGCCCACATCATCCGCCTGCCAGCAATGCAGGCTGACGACCACCGCGTCCATGTTCCTGAGCGCCGTATCCGTGTCGACGCCGAGGGCCGCGTACGCGTCCTTTGCAAGCCGGTACGATGATTCCACGGCATCGGGATCCCTCTGGCGCGCTACCATACCTTGATCTCCTGCTTGCCCGACGTGGGATTGGCAAAAGGCCCGGCGCCAGGATTCATCGTGTTCCGCGGCTTGCCAAAGTAGTCGGCATCGATCTTCAACGGCGTCCCGTCCGGATTCTCATACCCGGCGCCGGACACCCTGGCTTTCCCGAGCCGCGCGGACGTGACAAGCGTCGTGGCCTGCTTTGTGAAAACCGCCCCGGGATTCAGCGTAAGGAAGACACCGCCATCCTTTTCGACGATCGCGATCCCAGGGTCGAGGTCCTTCACCACCAGCGGATCCGCCTCCCTGGCATACGGCCGGGCGCCGTTGCAGTAGACATTCCCTCCAGTCTGAAGCGGGACCTCGCGCGCATCAAACATCCCGAGCCCGTACCGCTCGATCGGTTCCGATGTGCGGGCCGGGGCGAAGATATTGTTGAAGAACCGGTCGTCGCCCCCCTTGATGTTGACCAGCCCGGCGACATCGGTCGTGTGCGGTGGATGGTAGGGCGTTTCTCGTGTCAGATCCGGCCAGACGCTGAACGCTCCGGCGAACAGGTTGTGGACGTATGCACCCCCCTCTGACGCGTCCATGAGGCTGTACCTGGAGAGCAGGAGGTTGTTGTCAACCAGGAACGGACCATGGTTGACCTCAACGAAGATGTCCTCGGATCCGTGGTGATAGAAGAGGTTCCCCGAGACGCGCGTCCCCTGGGCCATCCAATCCAGCCACAATCCTCGCCAGGAATCGTGGATCCTGTTATTCCTGATCACAACGTCGATCGCCGCGTGGAGCTTGATCGCCGCGAGTTCGTCTCCGCTAAACAGCCGCCTTGAGTGAATATTGTAGATGTGGTTCCCCTCGATCCGGCTGAAGACGGCGCCCAGGCTCCCGACGATGCCCGCCTGTTCACAATCCGAGATGACATTGTTGCGGACGAGATGGTGTCCGACAGTCTCCTTGTTCCAGCCGTGTGCGAGACCCCGTTCGATCGTCTTCACGTATCCTTCGGCTGAATTGGCCGACGTGTTGTCCCACTCGTCCCCGTACTTCCCCAATGAAATCCCCGAACACTTCGAATGACTGATCACGTTGTTCTCGATGACCCAGCCCTTGCTCCAATGAGGCCCGATCAGCCCGACCTGAAGGGCAGTGGGCGGCGCCCAGTTCGTGGCGGCATGCCGCATCGTGAAGCCGCGCACCGTGATGTAGTTGATCCCGGTCTTTTCCGGAAAAAAGACCGTCTGCCTGACGTTGACCTCGACCAGCTCCGTGTTGGGGTCGACACCGGCGAATCGCGCCCAGATCGTTGTGGTCTTTTCGTCCGCCACGGCGAACCAGAGTTGCGTCGCGCCGGAGGAATGCATGACCTCCTCCTGCGCGGCAGCTTCATTCAGCCAATCGCCGTTCAGGTAGACGGCGCCCGTGTGATGTTTCCTCCCCAGAGGGTTGAACCAATCACCATGGATCGTGTCGCTGTAGGGATTGAAGCTGCCGAAGAACGAATTCGGGAGCGTCACCTTCCAGACATCGGGCTGTACGTTCACCCACTCCCTCACTGCTTCGGATCCCTTGATCTCGACCCTCTCTCCCGGCGCAGCCTGATACACTATGCGCCTGGCGTCTGACCCCCCGCCGCGGGGCGGGCTGATGCGCTCGCGATACGTACCTTCATGCACGGTAATGACGTCGCCCGGCATTGCCACGCGGGCTGCGGCAGAGATCGTCTTGAACGGCCGCTGCAACGATCCGTCGTTCGTGTCGTTTCCCTGCGTTGAGACGTGGTACTCCGTGGCGGATGCCACGGATGCGATCAAAAGGATCAACGGAACGATGGAGGTCCGAACGGTGGGTGCGTACCGCTTCATGTACTCCTCCGGCTTTCCCGGTTCCGATCCCCCGGGTTAATGGTGGTGGATAATGACCTTCACCACGTCTTTCTCGTAGCGGTCGTTGAGGGCGAACGCTTCCGGTGTCCGCTCCAGTGGAAATCGATGGGACACGATCGATCGCACATCGACGGACTTGCTGCGCACGAGGTCGCACGCCTCCGGATAGGTGTGCTTCATCCGCCGGCAGAGGGCGAGCGTCAGGCCTTTCCGCCGCGCCGTCGCGTGGCTGAGCGTCAACCTGTCGTCTTCGGGGATGCCGACGAGCACCACGCGAGCACCCGGGCGGACGGCGTCCGCCGCCTCCTGGACAAGCTCCCCCGCCCACCCGGCTTCGATGGCCAGATCCACTCCCCTCCCCTTCGTCAGATTCATGACCTGCTCTGCCGGCGGCCCCGCGGCGGGATCCAGAGGCACCGCACCCATCCGTTCGGCGAGCTTCAGCCGCCAGGGATGGTGTTCGGAGACGAACACCTGCCCCGCCCCGCGTAGTCTGGCCACCTGGAGGATCAGCAGGCCGATCGGCCCGGCCCCGTGAATCGAAAGGATATCCTTCGGCCTGAGATGAGAGAGATTCACGGCATGGATGGCAACACCGAGCGGCTCCAACATCGCGGCCGACGCATCATCGATCTCATCGGACAGCCCGAAGCAGGTTCGCGCAGGGACGATCATCCGCTCGCGCAACGCCCCCTGGTCTGGAAACTGACTGCAGAAACGCAGATGAAGGCAGAGATTCGGGTGGCCCAGGGTGCACATTTCGCACTGCCCGCACGGCTGTGCGGGATCGACCGCCACGCGGTCACCGGCGTTCAGTCCCCGTCCCGCCCCATCCGCGGCGCCTGGTCCGACTTCTTCAATGACTCCGGCGAACTCGTGGCCGGGAATCAGCGGACTCTTCTGAATACCGGCCAGGGGTTTCGGATCGCGATACGTATGCAGGTCGCTGCCGCAGATCCCCACCGCCCTGACCCGCAGGAGAACCTCGCCCTCTCGGGGATGACCGGGATCCGGGATCTCATCAACCCGCAGGTCGCGCGGTCCGTGCAGGCGGACTGCCAGCATCGAGTGCCTCTTTCGATTCGTCGGCGGGTGTTCGTGGGAGACTGTGTTGCCGATAGCGGGAAACGTATGCCGACGTCCACGCCCCAACGGCAGAGGAAAAAGTACGGGGGTATGATACGGCACGCGATATGGATAGTCAAACGGCAGAGGTCCGGGTTACTGAACCTTCCACTCTGCAATGGCGGTCGACCCTGTTCCAGGCTGCACCGTCACTCTCACCCTGGTGGTCGTCACGGGCGTGAACGAGCAGTGGTTCCACCGATCCAGAGCAACCTCGTATCCCGAGGGGTTCTCCATGCCCACCCATGATGAGCCGTCCCAGTACTGCATCGACCAGGCGGAGGGCGCGTAGAGCCCCTCATTGTCGCAGAACCAGTAGATGTCGGTGCTGCCAATCGTGCACGCTTTCTCGAAATCGTACTGCACCCATTCCGGAGTTTTGTGGTCCCAGTTGCCGTAGATCATCCCCCGCCGGTCAGCCGATGTTTTCGGCTCCACCTGGTCATTCAAACCGTAGACCGACTCCCACGACGAGCAGAATGAACTGGACGGCGTTGCGTTGTACGCGATGGAACTGAGAGGCACCGGCTGTCGGTCCCGTAGCCAGACGAGCGTCCGCCCTCCCCTGTTGTTCCGGAGGAAATTCGGCACGGCCGTCATGGGCGTGCCGTCGGCCAGCGTGCTCCTGACGACCACGCACCCTCCCAGCAGAGAGGGTTCCCACGAAGTGCGCAAATCGGATGAAGGCGGAAGAATGAGCCTGCTCACATCCCGATTCTGATGATCCACGTTCTCGATGTTGTACACCAACGGACCGTACTGGAGCGCGACGCGGCCGCGGGTGGCCTCCACAGAATCCGACGCTTTCACCTTCATCGCAACCATCGGAAGCTCCAGCGTGACGGTGTCCCCCCTCTTCCACCTGCGGGTGATCCCCGCGTATCCCCGTTCGACGACAGGGGTCACCGGCTTGCCATTCACTGAAAGCGCACGGAGACCGTTTGCCTGCGGGGAGTCGGAGTAGCAGCCGCTCACGCTCCGGTCAGGCACTCGGAGCTTCAGGGTGAACTGTGCATCGGCGACCGGATTGAGGACGATGGCGACCTTTCCATCCCACGGGTAGTTCGTTGTCTGGACGATCTCGAGGCTCGAGCCCGCGACATCTCCGAGCACAACCGAGCCGCCGATGAACAAATTCACAGCAACCTCGCTGGCAGTCGTGGCGTACGTCCAGGTCGGCAGCTGCAGGAGCGTCCGGGGAATGTTCCCCACACAGCAGGGACAGACGTGCCACGTGTACCGGGCCTGCCATTCGTCCATCGAATTTGTGTACGTAAAGTTTTCTCCCTCCAGGTCGAGCGAGCCGAGGACTCCGTTGTAGAGCACCAACTCCATCAGGTCTGCGTACCGACCGTCCCCGTAGAGGAGCCCCATCTTCTGCTGCCAGAAGAGCATCCCGCAGTTTGCGCACGACTCACAGTAGGCGTTCAGGGGAAGCGAGTAGTTGCCGCCATATCCTTCGGCCGTTTCCCCGCTTCCCACGCCGCCAGTGACGTACATCTTCTTCTCGACAAGGTTGTCCCACAGGGCTTCCACGGCGAGACGGTACTCGGGTGAGCCCGTGAGGATGGCGATGTCGGTCATTGCGGAGTAGAGGTATACCGCACGCACGGCGTGGCCGACCGCTTCCTTCTGGTCAACCGGGAAGGCATGGCTCTGATCGTATTCTCCCCCGCCCGTCCGGGAGTCCAGAAGAAACTTTGCGAGGGCGATGTATCTCGTCCCTTTCCCCTTCCCCTCGACGGCGTCGATGAACCGGCCATACCGGGTCAATGCCTGCTCCATCTCCTCATGGCCATCCCACCATATCTTCTTCGGAGGAGGACCGATATTCCTCTCCCAGCAGTCGGCAAGCTTGCGCGCGGCATCGTACAATCTCCGGTCCTTCCCTCCAACCGCATAGTAGTGTGCGATGGCCGCCTCAAGAAAATATCCGGCTACGTAGCCTTCATGATCTCCCCTCAGTGTCCAGCGAGGCTTGTCGCCCAGCGTGAAGGAGGTCTGGAAGTAACCGTCCGGCTCCTGGGCGGCAAGTATGATCGGGATCCACTCCTCGATTGTCGCGCGGATCTCCTCCTGTGCGCGTAACACAGCAGTATCCCCCCCGGGGTCCACCAGGAGAGCGCAACACATCGACTCGAGCGTGTTGAACACGTAGGCATTCGAGAAGACATATCCGAGGTGTTTCCCAGCCAGTTCACCCCGCAACTTCTTCCCCGCCTCACGGAAGTTGTTGATCCCGCCCTCCTTGAGATCCGGATCGGACAGCGTCCTGTAGCAATGGGGAATCCATCGTGTGACGACGGTCCGAATCCTCTCCCGCCAGAGAGGGCTGGTGACACTGTATCGCGCGGGGGGAATCGGGGAGAGAGCTTCGCGTGCCGGAGGAATCCCCGGAGCCCCGGCCGGGGCCGACATCGGTAGCATGGCGATGAAGAGACTGATGGCTGTAAGTTTCATCGCTACCTCCGGATGACTCAAGGGGGGATCCTCACCGGTTTCGAGGGCGCTGAACGGCATCCCGAATTGGCGATATAGTACGGCAGCGAAGGTCCAGAGTCAACGCACTGCGTGCACAATTGACTGTTTCGAAGCCTTTCCCTATCGTATGCACCCGATGTCACCGTTCAAGGGCGACGCACCGGGGCCCGGCCATGCACCGGGCTCCTGCGCTTTAGCCTCCCCCTTGCACGAAACGTGGTCATCGCTGTTCGGTAGAGCAATCTTTGTCGTTGAAGTACTCCACCAGCATCTGTACATTGCAGTACCCGGGACGGAACGGCTCCACGCCGGGCACATCCCTGCTCGTCCGCCATCAGGCCAGTGAATCCGGGTCTCCACATCGTCATCAGAGCACTCTCCACACTCCAATCAGAGCCATGAAGAACACACGCTCGCTCCTGACAGTCGTCTCCCTCCTGGTGGTTGCCTGGTCATCACTCCCCGGCCAGACGCCTGGAGCCACGACAAAGCCTGCAACTCACCAACGTCCCGACCTTTCCCGGGACACGACGCTCTATACCATGGGATACAGTCATCTGGACACGCAATGGCGATGGGATTACGAGACGACGATCCGGAAGTACGTACCCTCGACGATGCTGGACAACTTCCGCCTCCTGGAGAAATACCCGGGCTATACCTTCAACTTCACCGGGGCAAACCGGTACATGATGATGAAGGAGTACTACCCCGCCGACTACGCCCGCGTGAAGGAGTACGTCGCGGCCGGACGGTGGTTCCCCGCCGGCTCTTCTTTGGAGGAAGCCGACGCCCTGATCCCGTCGCCGGAATCGCTCATTCGCAACATCTTCTATGGAAACAGGTTCTTCCGGAAGGAATTCGGCAAGGCCAGCAATGAATACATGGTCCCCGATTGCTTCGGCTTCCCCGCGTCCATGCCCTCGGTCTTTGTCCATACGGGGCTCAAAGGGTTCTCCACGCAGAAGCTCACCTGGGGCTCCGCCATCGGCATTCCGTTCAACTTCGGGCTCTGGGAAGGGACGGACGGGTCCTCAGTGATCGCAGCACTCAACCCCGGTGAGTATGTCGGTACGGTGAAAGAGGACTTGAGCAGCAGCCCGACATGGCTCCGCCGCATCGCCGAGAACGGGCAAAAGTCCGGGATTGTCGCCGACTTCATGTATTACGGCACCGGCGACATCGGCGGCGCCCCTGCCGAGGAGTCGGTGCAATGGATTGAGAAGAGCATCGCGGGCCACGGCCCGATCAATGTCATATCATCTCCCGCCTCTCGTTTCTTTGACGACATCACTCCGGACAAACAATCGCGCCTCCCGAAGTACCGCGGAGAGCTTCTGCTGACAAACCACTCCGCGGGTTCGCTCACATCACAGTCCTACCTGAAGCGCTGGAACAGGAAGAACGAGCTGCTCGCACGTTCTGCCGAGGCTTCCTCGGTCGTCGCGGACTGGCTCGGCGGCAATCCCTATCCCCGCGAGCAGATGCGCGAGGCATGGCGGCTTGTCATCGCAGCGCAGTTCCACGATATCCTCGCAGGCACCTGCACGCCGCGCGGGTATGAATTCTCCTGGAACGACGAGGTCCTTGCCCTGAAGCATTTCGCCGACGGAGCGACAGACGCGATCGGGGCTGTCGCACGAGGAATGGACACGGAAGCACTGGGGATCCCCCTGGTTGTGTTCAACCCTCTCTCGATCGATCGGGAGGACGTTGTCGAGGCAACCCTCACCGTCCCTGCAGGATCGCCTCCGGAGGTGCGCGTCTTCGGCCCTGATGACAAGGAGGTCCCCTCGCAAACCATTGCCAGGAGTGGCGACAGGCGCACCATACTGTTTGCCGCCCGCGTCCCTTCCATTGGGTTCAGCGTGTACGACGTCCGTCCGTCCACGAGAGGCTGCAGCATCGGGACCGGTCTCTCGGTCTCTCCCGGAACAATCGAGAACGGACGCTACAGAGTGACGGTGAACGCGGCAGGGGACGTCTCCTCGATCTTCGACAAACAGGTCGGCAAAGAGTTGCTCGCCTCCCCACACCGGCTGGAATTCCGCTACGAACGTCCCGTGGAGTGGCCGGCGTGGAACATGGACTGGGAGGACAGGCAGAAGCCTCCTGTCGGGTTCGTGGACGGAACCCCGAAAGTGCGAGTGGTCGAACAGGGCCCGGCCAGGGTCAGCCTGGAAATTGACAGGGAGTCGAGAGGCTCGCGGTTCATTCAACGCGTCCGGCTCGCGGCAGGCGAGTCCGGAGAGCGAGTCGAGTTCAGCACGCAGATTCACTGGTTCACACCCACCAGTTCACTCAAGGCCGCGTTTCCTCTGACGGCATCGAACGGGGTCGCAACGTACAACACCGGCGCCGGAACAGTCGAACGGGGGAACAACGACCCGAAGAAGTTCGAGGTCCCGTCTCACGAGTGGTTCGATCTTACCGACAGGAGCGATCGCTACGGCGTTTCGATCCTTGAGGATTCGAAATTTGGATCCGACAAGCCTGCGGACAACATCCTGCGCCTGACGCTCCTCTTCACCCCCGGGGTTCGGGGCGGCTACAAAGACGAGGCCTCCCAGGATTTTGGCATCCACGATATGCTCTATGCACTTGCCGGACATCGTGGTGATTGGCGTCAGGGAGGAACTGACTGGCAGGCGGCACGAATGAACGAGCCGCTCCTCCCTTTCCAGACACCCCGGCATAAAGGCGCACTCGGGAAATCGTTCTCGTTCATCCGCACCAGCAGTCCATCGGTCGCAGTCGTCGCGCTCAAGAAGGCGGAGGACGAAGACGCAATCGTTGTGCGGCTTCTGGAGACAACCGGAAAGCCCGCACGAGGCGTGCGCGTATCGTTCCCCTCAGCCATCGGCACCGCAAAGGAAGTGAACGGACAGGAGCAGCAGACCGGGTCCGCCACGGTCGAGGGCGGCTCCCTCGTCTGCGATCTCACGCCCTACCAGCTCCGTGCATTTGCGCTCTCGCTGAAACCACCAGACCGGAAGCTCACGCCGCCGACATCGCATCCGATCGTCCTCGAGTACACAGCCGACGTGATCAGCGCGAAGCAAGAGAAAGGCCACGGGCCGTTCGGGACTTCAGGAGCCTCCCTCCCCGCAGAAATGCTCCCGGACTCGATTGTGAGCGGAGGAATCCTGTTCACGCTCGGCCCGAAGGAGTCCGGCAAGGCAAATGCGGTTGCCTGCCAGGGGCAATCACTCACCATCCCCCCTGGCAACTTCAACCGGATGTACCTCCTGGCAGCTTCCGCGGACGAAGATGCGGAAGCAACATTCAGCGTTGACGGAAGACCGGTCACCCTCTCTGTCGGAGGCTGGACCGGTTTCGTGGGTCAGTGGGACAACCGGATCTGGGACGGGTTTGTCTGGAAAGAGAGCGACTACTCATGGGACAACATTCTCTATGAGGGATTGACGCCGGGCTACATCAAGACCGGAACTGTCGCCTATCACACAACGCACCGGCACCTCTCGAACGGCGAGGACGATCCCTACGCCTACGGCTATCTCTACAACGTCGCGGTCGAGCTTCCGCGCGGATCGAAGACCGTGACGCTCCCAAACGCTCCCGGCATCATGATCTTTGCGGCCACCGCTGCGTGGAACGAGAATGACGCCTCGGCTCCCGCAACCGCCCTCCATGATACGTTGAATCGCCCGGCAGACCTCTACGCCAGGTTCCAGATGACGCCGAAGCCGCGATTCTCCCCGGAGGCTGTTATCGTGGAGAGCGGAACCGCCGTCAGCATCTCCTCGAGAGACGCAGGGGCTGACATCTACTACACGCTCGACGGGAGCGTCCCCACGCAGAATTCCGCCCGGTACACCGGGCCGATCACCATCAGCCGCACGTCCACTCTGAGTGCTATCGCGCTCACCCCGGGGAAGAACCTCAGCGTGCCGACAACCGCAAAGTTCTACAGTGCCTACCGGATTGCGGGCGCTTCATACCTTACTCGATACTCCCCGAAATACCGGGGCGGCGGAGATAGCGCGCTTGTCGACGGAAAGCGTGGAACAACCTCGTACGCTAACCCTTCCTGGCAGGCTTTTGAGGGGGAGGACTGCTCGGTCGTTCTCGATCTCGACCAGGCCCGGACGGTGCATGACGTGACGGTCGGGTCCCTGAGCGACATGGGGAGCTGGATCTTCTACCCCACATCGATCTCGGTGGCCTTTTCGCAAGACGGAAAGACCTTCGGCAGGGAGGTAACACGCGAACTCGGGACCCCCACGGCGTTGGAGGACAGCGGAGTGAAGGACATTCTTGTTGAGGCCGGAGGCGTTGAAGCCAGATACCTGCGGGTGACGGCAAAGAACATCGGGCACTGCCCCTCCTGGCACCCCGGAGCCGGCGGGAAGGCGTGGCTCTTCACCGATGAGATCATCGTAGAGTGAATGAAAGCGCCAGCCCGTGACGTCTGGTCAGTACGAAGCGCGGGAGAGATCCAGAGCCGCCCAAATGCTGAGCGGGATGTAGAGGAGCGTGATCGCCGCCTGTATTCGCCGCTTTCGATTGAACGCAACACCAAGGGGCAAAAGGGCCAGCAGGAGCAGAAACGCCCCCCACGAGGAGAGCACGACCGAAATCCACCGAAACGCATCCATGAAGGTGACCTGTCACACTTGTGTCTTGATTGACGGAGAGGAATAACATCCCTTAGCAGACACAATGGCCCGCGCTACTCAACGCATCCATCGCTTTCTGCAGGTCGGCTGCACGAATCAGAACAATGTCCGTCTCGTACGTTGAGATCGCAAATATGGTGATCCCCGCTCGAGCCAACGGCTCCGCAAGCGAGGAAAGAACGCCCGTCATGGTAAGCGGAAGCGGTCCCACAACCTGGAGAGGCACCCACCCCCGATCGGCCTGAATGTCCGGTGGCACGCTGACTTCAGGACACACGATCGAAAGTTCGTTGGACGTGCGTGTCACAGACCAGAGCGATTCCTTCGCAGCCCATTCCGGCAGCGGGGCATGTGCCGGAAGGCGACAGATGGCGAGCCGATCGGCGAGAGTCCGGATTGTGAAAGAGCGTTTCATCTGCTTCCGTCGTGATTGCACTCAATGTTGGATTCACCCGCCACATAATCAAGCCGGCCCACCGGGACATGGACAATAAGAACGCTTCGGGACCACGTTTCACATTATTTGATCTGGGGGTGCAAGGGATGGAACCATGCAATACAGGGCCGGCGTGGCACCCAGGTTGCCTCACGTAAGGTTCTACGCCAAATGGGCAACTTGCCAAAAGAAGGCGGAGGGAGTACATTGAGCGGAACACCAGGCAACACGGAAAGTGTTATATGATAGCTAGACAAATGACACACACCTGGAATCAAATTGAACAAGATGTCAATTGATCACCCGTTATCATACAATCCCCCAGCTCAAAGGAGAAATATCATGAATGAGGAAAGCAAGTGCCCCGTAACGGGACACTCCGGGAAGAGCTCTGCCGGCAGAGGCACATCGAATCGCGACTGGTGGCCCAACCAGCTGAACCTGGGCATCCTTCACCAACACGCGCCGGCCTCTAATCCGATGGGCCACGACTTCGACTACGCTGAAGAATTCAAAAAGCTCGATCTGGCTGCACTGAAGAAGGACCTGTACAGGCTCATGACCGACTCGAAGGAGTGGTGGCCTGCCGACTGGGGGCACTACGGCGGACTGTTCATTCGTATGGCCTGGCACAGTGCCGGCACCTACCGTACGGGTGACGGCCGCGGTGGCGGCGGCACTGGCAACCAGCGTTTTGCGCCTCTCAACAGCTGGCCCGACAACGGCAACCTGGACAAAGCGCGCCGCCTGCTCTGGCCCATCAAACAGAAGTACGGGAACAGGATCTCCTGGGCCGATCTCATGATTCTGGCCGGCAATTGCGCGCTCGAGTCAATGGGCTTCAAGACGTTTGGTTTCGGTGGCGGCCGCGTGGACATCTGGCAGCCGCAAGAGGACATCTACTGGGGCGTCGAGACTTCCTGGCTGGGCGACAAGCGCTACAGCGGTGAGCGCGAGCTTGAGAACCCCCTGGCCGCAGTGCAGATGGGGCTGATCTATGTGAACCCCGAAGGTCCGAACGGCAAGCCTGATCCTGTGGCCTCAGGCCGCGATGTGCGCGAAACCTTCGCCCGCATGGCAATGAACGACGAAGAGACCGTCGCGCTCGTCGCCGGTGGGCACACCTTCGGCAAGGCGCACGGAGCGGGCGATCCGGCGCTGGTAGGTCCGGAACCGGAGGCCGCCCCCATCCAAGAGCAAGGCCTGGGCTGGATCAACCGGTTCGGCACCGGCAAGGGGGCGCACACCACCACGAGCGGTATCGAAGGGGCGTGGAAGCCCAACCCGACGCGGTGGGATATGGGGTACTTCAAGATGCTCTTCAGCTACGAGTGGGAGCTCGTCAAGAGCCCGGCCGGCGCCTGGCAATGGCTGGCGAAGGATGTCAAGCCAGAGCACATGATCCCGGACGCGCACGACCCCTCGAAGAAGCATCGGCCAATGATGACCACGGCCGACCTGTCGCTGCGTTTTGATCCGATCTACGAACCTATTTCGCGCCGATTCCAGAAGGATCCACAGGCGTTCGCCGACGCCTTTGCCCGTGCCTGGTTCAAGCTGACCCATCGCGATATGGGGCCGAAGGTCCGCTACCTCGGCCCAGAAGTCCCGGCCGAAGACCTGATCTGGCAGGACCCCGTCCCCCCCGTCAATCGCCCCTTGATCAACACGAAGGACATTGCCGAGCTCAAGGCCAAGGTCCTGGCATCCGGGTTGTCGGTATCGGAACTAGTTTCCACTGCGTGGGCTTCGGCCTCCACCTTCCGTGGTTCGGACAAGCGCGGGGGCGCGAACGGTGCGCGCATTCGTTTGGCCCCGCAGAAGGACTGGGAGGTCAATCAACCTGCCCAGCTGGCGAAGGTGCTCAAGACCCTGGAGAAGATCCAAATCGCGTTCAACAAAGCGAAGTCTCGTAGAAGGAAGGTTTCGCTGGCTGACCTGATTGTTCTGGCAGGTTGCGCGGGCGTCGAGAAGGCTGCGAAGAAGGCCGGTCACAAAGTGCTTGTTCCCTTCACTCCTGGACGCACTGACGCCTCGCAAGAGCAGACCGACGTGGAATCGTTCGCCGTGCTGGAGCCCCAGGCCGACGGTTTCCGCAATTACCAGAAGGCGGCGTTCACCGTGTCGATCGAGGCGATGCTGGTGGACAGGGCGCAACTCCTCACGCTGAGCGCTCCGGAGATGACCGTGCTTGTCGGCGGGTTGCGTGTGCTGGGAGCCAATGTGGGTCAGTCGAAACACGGGGTGTTCACGAAACGGGTCGGCACACTCTCCAACGACTTCTTCATGAACCTGCTCGATATGAGCACCGTGTGGAAACCAACGTCCGATGCCGCGGAAACGTTCGAGGGGCGCGACCGGAAGACCGGTGCACCCAGGTGGACAGGCACCCGCGTGGATCTGGTGTTCGGCTCGAACTCGCAGCTGCGCGCGCTGGTCGAGGTCTATGCGCAGAACGATGCGAAAGAAAAGTTCGTGCTTGACTTCGTCGCGGCCTGGAACAAAGTGATGAACCTGGACCGCTTCGACCTCACATAAGCGTCAACGCATTTCTTCCGTATACAGCATACAGAAGTGCCACATCCTACCGATGTGGCACTTCTGTTTCGAAGCCCCCTGGGAGCCCAGCGTAGGTTTCCGTCCCTGGCAATGTAAGGACTTCACACTCCCGGCGTTATGTGGGGAGTGTCTATCCCTTGCGTGATCCGAACCTTGAGGCACCCCCCCCATTCACCTATTCCCGTTCGCACGAAGGATTCCCATGGTGCATTCCGCAGGGCTCCTTCACTCGATATCGATTCCTGCCTGACGGCCTAGAACTGATATCCAATAAGGTTCCAGTACCAGAGGAACCAGATGAACGCCACCCCACCAACTCCGGTCACGAGTCCCAGCCCTGAAGATTTCGCTCCTTCGTTCTCCTTCGCATCCGGTCTCAACGGAGATTGACGGATCAATGACCCGAGCAGTCCCGCCACACACAGGATCCCCAGAAGCGCGATGGTTTGCACGACATACACCTCCCGGTACATCCCGTGGGCAAACCCCACCGCCAGTTCCTCTCGTGGGATGACAAACCCCATCACGATTCCAGATCCCAGAAGGTAGAAAAGGAACATTGGCATAGCCATACCCTTTTGTCAAGACAATGCTGCTGTCATGGACGATCGCAACGACCATTCCGGGGATGTGGTACTTCTCCAATCCCGGAACGATGAGAGAATCCAGGAGACGCACAAGTGAGACCGAATCCATGGGCGGTGTCATAGGCCTCACGGCGTGCGCGATCGATGGTCCCTTGGAATTCCCGGCATGGAGCAACGATGACCACAGCAAAGGGATGAACACCGCCATCATAGCTGTAGCCACTCTAGGGGCTGTGAAGGTGCGCGCTTTCATTGGAGGTTGTCAGGGTGATAGGAGCGCGTGGGAAGTACGCGGGCAATAAACGCGGATTTTCCGATTAAACCAAGATGCCTTTCAGGGGGGAATCGGAACCGGGTGACAGACCCCGGTCTGGAGGGCCAGAACAACGAAAGGGGCTGTCCCAAAAGTCTGAGGGACAGCCCCTTCGCTGGAGGGATTACTTCATTTCCTTCATCGGCTCAGGTGTCTTGCCGCGCTCAGCCTTCATCTTCTCCCCGCCGAAGGATTGAAAGAGTAGTTAATCCGTTGTGCCGGGTGATGGCGGGTGATATGTCCGGAATGCCTGCTCTGCTCCCGGCGAGCTTCTCCACCTGGCGATTGAGAAGCTGATGCGTCCAGGGAGAGTGGCCAGTGCACGAGCCTCAAGGGTACAGATTCGGATTCACCTCCGGGGGGAAACAAAAAGCCCCTTGATGGACAAGGGGTTTCTTGGCTCCGCGAGCAGGACTCGAACCTCTAGAAGATCGTCGCTCCTGCGCGAACTATGGCATTTTCCCAAAGTCCATCGTCCAGATTGTCCGCCTCGAAGGTTATTCTCCGACCACAGGGGCGCGTACACGGTACACGCTCGCGACGTTCGTCCCCCCCGCAGCCTTCCGTCTCGGTGCTGCGTTCCGTTTCGGAACCACGAGTCTCTCGACTTGGCCTCGCGCGATTCACTCCAATCAAATTGCGCCCTGCCCAAAATCACGCTGGGAATTCAGAAGTCCGCCAGTTGTAGCCCAGACGGAAGGCTCATGCCCTGACCAAGACTGAAAGGAAAAGTGTTGGGAGAATCGTTGACAGACAGAGTGTGGAAACGGGCGCACGGAGGGGGAAAACGATCGACCCCATCATGATGCCGGGGTCGAAGACGCACCGTGCAACTCAATTGACCATGGTCAGTCGTCAATCCTGAACGTCAATTGATTTGAGCACCCACCAGGACTCGAACCTGGACCCCACTGATTGAGAATTTTGAGTGATGGACCTGCATCTCGAATCAACTAGCGTGCGTGTGGCGAAGTCAACAACCGTTCCATATCGTTTGCGCATCCATTCATACAGTATGGTACGATTTGAAGAGCACGGGCTCAGGAGAAACCCCAAGCCCTTTTGTCTGCTGGACCAGCCCCCCGACTGGAGTCAGCCCATCAACGGGAGTCCATTCTACCACTCCAGAAACCTGTACGACAATGTCACCTGCAGGGAGAGATTGTCGTCTTCGTACTTGTTAATCCGCATGAACTTGAGTTCTCCACCGAGCCTGAGGTTCTCGGAAAGGGGGACCAGGTACGCCACCGAGGCCATGAAGGCTGAGCCGAACGCGCTCGAATTCGACGTGTTCCCAAAGGATTCCACTGTGGCGGTGGAAATGGCGCTCCCGAACCCCACGTTAGCTTCCAGGGCAGGCAATGGAGACATCGAGAAGACCGGGAGAATCAGCCAGGCATCCTTCGAGGCGTGGAGTTCCGTCGTCCCGAATTCCGACTGCACCTGATCCTGATTGACGGAATAGACGTGCGTGCGGTCCACTTCAAGCCCTGCGCTCAGGAGATATTCCGGCTTCCACATGACGCGAATGCTCCCTGCGAATCCGTTGTGATCCAGACCTGCCGGCGGAGCGTCGAACTGAGAGAAGTTCCTCACGTATCCGACATTTGCATAGGCTGTCAGCGTGTACGTGGGACTTCCCGATTGTCCACGGGCAATAGGGGAAAGGATGAGAAACCCGGCGAGAATGGCGGAACTTCTGATCATGTCATTGTGTGTAGTAGTAATAAGATACCAGGCCCGGATAGTCCGACAGCATTCCGTCAAACTCACCCTCCTGAGCATACGATTGAATGAAGCTGGGGACATTAACAGTCCAGGTGATGACGACCCGTCCTTCCGCGTGGAGGGCGGCAATTTCAGCACTAGGTGTTCCGTTCGTCCATCGCGGCGACCAAACATGTGAATTCGCCTGCTCCAGTTTGTCTGTTCCGAGCTCACAGATGGTCGGGATATTGCGATACTCGGGGAGGGTCAAGAAGCTGTTATGGATGTCGTCTGTGGTAATGGCGAGGTAAATTTGCACATCCCTTCCCAATGAGGCGGCCTCCGCGAGTGCCGCCTGCTGAATAGCGGCTACCGTCGCAAGATGTGGAGCAATCGTGGGTTTGCAGTCAACGTAGACGAACTTGAGCGTGGTTTGTGTGACCACAGCGTCCAGAAACTGTTCGAGTGAAGGGATCTTCTCCCCGTGAATCAGTCTCACTGAGGTTTCGAGCTGGGCAAACGTATAATCCTCTGCAGGCCCGACCAGCGGGCCCCGTTGGGTGAGCCGCAAGTTCAGACTGTTGTCATGATAGAGGACCGGGATCCCGTCTTTGGTGGGTCGAATGTCAATCTCGATGCCGTTCGCCCCCCACCTTTCGATGATTTTGGCTATTTCCACGCTATTCTCTGACGCGGGCAGGTCCGTCGGCGTCCCGCCCGAACCGTGGTGGCTGATGACATAGAACTTTCTTTGGAGGAGTTCCGGTTTGATCGGCCGGACAAAACGGAATACCAGTGATTGCCCCGGACTCTCCTGACCGTTCCCCCAGGTGCCTCTGAACCGGATCGCGGATCCGCCCCCCCCCGAGGTGTCGCCAAAGATGTACCGGCCTCCGTCCTCCCGTGCCATGATGAGCTGCGCGAGTCCGGTCTGGTCGCTGTTCGCGAAGCGCCAATACCCCTGGAGATAGATCACGGAGTCGATGCCCCCCGCCTGCACAATAAAGTACGCAGTCTGAACTCCGGCATAGATCCCCAGATAGTCGCCGTTCCACTTCAGAACAACGGTATTGCCGAACTGCCCGGTGCCCTGCTCCACCCTGTAAAGGCCCTCAACTCTCGCCTTCTGCGCAGACGACAGGGGGCGCGTCTGTGAAAGAAACCCCCCGTTCGGCCACTGCGGGACATCCACACTTAAGTCATTATTGCAGGCACCAAGAAGACAAGTGAGTCCAAGTGTGATCGCAATCACGTGCGTTCTCATAGAGTAAACCAGAATTGGGCTTCGGGGATCCAGAAATATCGGTTAAACGTCGGGAACATCACCCACTCGGGGTAGTAGAATTTCAGATAGTTCATCTGGAAGGCAATGCCAAACGTGACCGTCTTCCAGAACGGCTGCTCGATTGAAATCCGGTAGGAAATACCGTTGAACATATTCGTCGTGCTGCTGGCCTCTTCCGTCCCGTTGTGTACAACGAGATCACTGATGTAACTGATCTTCCCTTGTAGTGTAACAGCTAGCGAGCCAAAATCGTACCCGACGCGAACGCTGGGATAGACAAACCACCCGTGTATCGTGTTGTTAAACTCAAACTGCTTCAGTTGACCGAAAAAATACCCAGTACCGAGTCCGGCATCCGCATGAAGTCTGTCGGTGATGGGTAGCACCCACCGCCCAGATAACTCGAACTGGTTGCTGACAAACTGAAAAGAAACGATCCCCTCCGCCAGGAAATCCGACGGAAGCCCCATGACTGCATCAAAGTGAAAGAGCGGCCAGTGAAGGCTGGCAGTTTCCTGGACGATCGCTGCAGGCATCGCTATCGTGCTTATCCCGGCAGACAGCTTGATCGCCCAGGGAGTCATTGCCATCGGGTACTGAATCGTCCCTGGAGTCCTTTCGTGGCCCTGACAGTGAGCGTGCCGGGGCATGAGAGCAAAGCCAGCGCCCAGGAGGACACAGCATAGCAGTAGCCGGCGTTTTCGATTGTGGAGCATCTGCGACCAATCCTTCGGGTCATTCATCGATTGAATGAGTTTCATGACAACAGGATCTGGATCACTTTCAGCGGCAGCTGACCAACCGAAAATGTCGTCAGCGTCAAACGGATTGTGGCGTTGCCTTCGGAGGGACTTGCAGCAGACCGAGGCGTCGAACCTTGGCAGCAGCTTCCCGATGATCATCCTCCTCACCGTGAACTATTGGACCACTCGCATCTGCGCGTCGAAGTTAGAGCTGACGTCCCGGACATTCGGATTGTTGGGGTCATCGACAGCGTTGTTGAAAGGACCTCTTGCGAATGCGCCGATCTTTGCAGGCTTCTCCTCCGCGTCTGGGATGGAAGCCGCACAATCCACCAAAACGCCGAAAACGGTACCATAATCTGCCAACAGTAACGGGGGCCCGATGGTTCCTTTCAGGTCCCCTTTGATCATCACGAACTGAGGGCTCGAACTACATTCTCTTCAAATTCCCTTCAACTTCCCTTCATAAACCGATAGTCTCACGTTGGCAGTTTCATTGCCAGGGTGCATATTGATTTCATCTCCGTGGCGAAAGTTCACTCTCTTACGCCGGAACAAATACACATTACCTGGCACAATCGATGGGGGCAGGTCACCCGCGGGGATGACGCTGGAACGGATTAAGACGATATGTTAAAGACAAAGTAAGCCCCCCCTACGCCATCGCCGGCGGCCTCACCGCGGACGGGCGCTTGCCCCCACTGCTGGATGATCTGCCCGCTGGCGTTCGCATGGCGGGCAGAGCTCGCGATCCAGGTGGGCCGCCGTGTGAGCCGGCAGGCGACGACGGACGAACTCCCGGTGCGCGGGCGTCTGCGTCGGCGCGCCACAATTGCTGCAGACAAGCAGCGGTTGCTCGCACACCACGGTTCCCGTGATGATCGTGCGCCGCACCCCGTCCCGATCCTCCAGGCGGATCGCGCCTGTCGGGCAGACCTGCGTACAGGCGCCGCAGCCGATGCACAGCTCTGCAGGCCAGGTGAAGTCGAAATAGGCAAGCCGGCCGGCTGTCGTGTCAGCCATGCGCAGCGCCTCCACGCCCATCTCGCTGCAGGCGGCCATACACAGGCCGCAGCCGATGCAGATATCACAGCGCAGGCAGCGGCGGGCCTCGTTGTGGGCCATGGCGTCTGTCAGGCCCTCCTCTATTCGGACGTAGTTGCCCTCGCCGACCGTTTCTTCGACGGTCCTTTCAGGCATGAGCGCACGGCGCAGGTGAGAACGATCATGCGCCACAACGGTCATGGGGGTCACCTCGGCGCGGCGCACGGCCTTGCCGGTCGCGGCGTCCATGGACGCTCCGTGCAACCAAGCATCGATCGAGGCGGCGGCGATTTTTCCGGAGCGGATCGCCTCCACGGCCGTTCGGGGGCCGTACTGTGCGTCGCCGCCGGCGAACACGCCCGGCACTGCAGTCATCCTGGTATTCGGGTCAGCCAAGATAAAGCCGCGCGTATTTTCGACCCCGCTGCCTTCGAGGCAGGCCAGGTCGGTGCCCTGTCCGGTCGCGAGGATGATGTGATCGGCGTCGAGCTTCAGCAGGCGATTGGTGTCGAATGTCGGATTGAACTTGCCGGTCTCGTCCTTGACCCGCTCGCAGAACTGAAAAACAGCCTCGCCATCCTCCTCGAAACGCACAGGTCCCCAACCGGGGTACAAGTGCACGCCTTCGGCGACAGCGGTTTCGATTTCGTGTGGGCTGGCCGGCATATCGCGGCGGTTCTCGAGCGAAGTCAGGTCAACTTGCTTGGCGCCCTGCCGCAATGCCGTCAGGGCGACGTCGATGGAGACGTTGCCGCCGCCAATGACGACTACGCGGGGCCCCACCCGCACCGGCTCACCACTGCGCACGGCGCGCAGAAAATCGATACCTCCGAGCACGAAGGGAAGATGGGCTCCTTCGACCGGCAGCAGGCGGGCCTTCTGCGTGCCGAGGCCGAGAAACACGGCGTCGTAGTTCTTGCGGAAGGCCTCGACGCTGTCGACCCGGGCGTCGGTATGGATCTGAATGCCGAGCACCCGGATCTGGTCGATTTCCATCTCGAGCAGATCGGGCGGCAGGCGGTAGGCCGGAATGCCGTAGCGCAGCATCCCTCCAGCCTTCTCCTGCGCCTCGAAGATCTCGACCTGATGACCGAAGGTGCGCAGGTAGTAGGCAACCGCGAGACTGGACGGACCGGAGCCGATGATGCCAATTCTCTTTCCGCTATCGGGTGCCAGCTCGGGTTTCGGGTAGCCGCCCTCGGCGAGGCAGTGTTCGGCGGCCTTGGCCTTCATCGGACGGATAAAGACGGCACCGTCACTGCCACCGCGAACGCAGACGGATTCGCAAGACGCGGGGCAGACCAGCCCACAGGTGAGGGGCAGCGGGTTGTCGCGCCGGATGACCTCGATGGTGGAACGATAGTCGCCATGGCCCAGGTGGGCCATGAACGTCGGGATGTCGATATTGGCCGGACAGGTGCGGTGGCATGGCGCGGCATTGCGCTCCAGGCAGAGGCCTTCCGGGCAAGACTCGCGCCGGACATGGCTTTCCCACTGCTCGCGGTAGTAGCGCAGGGAACTGCCCAGCGGCCATCCGGCCACCAGCCCCTGCGTGGTGAGCTCAAGCGCCACATTGTTGAGCGCCGCGAGATGTGCGGCCTCCCCGCGGCCGAGTGTGATTTCGGCCACCAGGCGCGCAGCGCGCGCCAGCAGCCCACGCACCGATGACGCTTCACCTTCGGCGAGCTGCCAGTGGCGATAGAGAGCGCGTCGGGTCTGCTTGACGACGCACACGCCTTCGGCCATCACCATCAGGGTAGACGGCGCCGGCACGATGCCCGCGGAGGCGAGAGAAAGCGGCTCGCACGACATGTCCGCCTTCGAGAGGGGTAGGAAGCCGCCCAGACCATCGTCGAAGACCAAGACAGCATCCTGGCCCAGTACCTCGACTCCGCCACCCCAGTCGGCTATCTGGCGGCGCAGGTTCCCGGAATGCGCGAGCTCGACCAGGCCGCGCTGCTTCATGCCGCGACGGAGAGTCAACAACGACGCACCAGGAGCTGACGCACCTGCGAACAGCAGGGCGATCCGGCACCAGGTCTCCGGCGTGTGGCCCAGCCGTGACCCATCGCTGGCCTGTCCCTCCCCCCAGCAGCTCCGCCGACTGTAGCGTCGAACCGCAACCTCTATGCGGGGAGCGGCCACTTGAGCGAGCGAACGGATCGCATCGGCCGCATTCAGGAGGGCCGCCTCGCGGCCGGTCAACTCAGCCGGCAGGCGCAGCTCGACCTTGCGGCTGTCACGCAGGCCGGCAGCGATCAGCACACCCTCGGCCAGCAGCCAGGGAGCACCATCCAGAACGGCGGCCGAGCCTTGCGCGCGCGCGTCGAAGTCGGTCGCGTCGATCACCAGCACCGAGGGTCCACGCCTGCGCAGGTATTGACGCCAGGCGAGAAAGACCGGTTCTCCCGAAGCCCCACAATCGGCCAGGCCCGACTCCTGCAGGAGATGCAGGCGCTGGAGGGGCGTAAGGGACCGGGCCTGGGCAAGGCCAGGCAGCGCGCCCTCGAGGGTCGGCCCCGGCGGCATGGTACCCGCCAGGGCGGCCGCGCTGGCGTCGAGCCAGTCTGGCAGCAACCGGAGTTCGCTCATGGCACCTCCTTGTGACCGGCCAGCGGCTCGGCGAGGATATGGCGGGCGTAACGCTCGCGACGCGGATCCGGCACCTCGTTGGCGACGCCGAAGGACAAGCAGCCCGTCACGCACTTTGTGACGCAGGCCGGCTGCAGGTCGGCATCGAGGCGATCCTTGCAGTAATCGCACTTGACCACTTTGTTCGCGGCCGGATCCCACTGCGGCGTGCCCCACGGGCAGGCAGCCATGCAGCTCTTACAGCCGATGCAGAGACTGGACTCTACGAAGACGATGCCGTCTTTCTCGCGCTGCTGCATAGCGCCGGTCGGGCAGGCTTTCACGCACCACGGTTCCTCGCAGTGGAAACACGGCATGAAGACCAAACGCATGTGCGGCCGTCCGTCCACATCCAGGGGACCGAAGGTGATGATCTTGCAGGGAGCCGGACCGGGGCCGAGGTTCTTGTTGGTCTTGCAGTGAACTTCGCACGCCTGGCAGGCGATGCAGTTGGCCTCATCATGGCGCAGGATGTATTTGCTCATGGTTTGGCCCCTCCTGTCGCCCGACGTTTGATCCGGACGATGGTCTCGGTCATGGCACATCCGCCGCCAGCCGGGTCGAAGTCATTGAGCTTGCCGTGTTGCAGTCGCTGGTCGGCCACACCGAGGCCGCGGGCGCGCGTGGCGAGCGGCACCGTGGCACCATAGCCGTGCAGCATGAAAACCGCCTCGGGATGTATCCACGGTGTCACCTTGGCCTTGATGAAGCCCGAGTAACGGCCACCCCCGTTGATCTCCACCTCGTCGCCGTCGGCGATGCCGAGCGGCCTGGCGCGGTCGGGGTGGATCCAGAGCACCTGTTCCGGCGCGGCCTCGTGGAGCAGAGGGTTGTTGAGAGACTGCCCCTGCGCAAGCGTCGCCGTCTTTGCAAAGAGGAGGCAGAACCGGTCGCCCGTAGTGGCCTCCCTGGACTCGCAGGGTGCCAGGCTGGGCAGCCCGGCCTTCTTCAGCACCTCGCTCTCGATCTCGATCTTGCCGGAGGGGGTCGGGAACGTGAGCTTCTCGCGCGGCGTGAGCATTGCCGCGTCAGCCAGGCTGACGATCCCTTCCTCGCGCATCTCGGCGATGGTGACGCCGGTGCCCTCGAGCTGGTAGTTCCAGATCTCCTCGATGGTCTCGAAGTCGAGCGCTTCCTTCTTGCCCACCCGGCGGAGGATTTCCCGGAAGATCCACCAGGCCGGGCGGCTGTCGAAGCGCGGCGCGATCGCCTGGTCGCGCATTCCGAATACCGGCACCGGGCCGTTCATCTGAGCGAGGATGTTGGCGCGCTCGAGGTAGGTCGATTCGGGGAGGATGACATCCGAAAACCAGCCCGTTTCCGAGTAGCGCACGTCGATGGAGACGAGCAGCTTCAGCTTGTCCAGCGCGCGTTGCGTCGCCTCGGGATCGGGCATGCCGGTGAGCGGATCGTGGCGATAGGCAACGTAGGCCCCGATGCCGTAGGGGTTCGCCGTCTCCAGGGCAGCAAACAGTTGGTGCAGCATGCCAATGGCCGGGTCCCACGACGGCCGGTCGGTGCCGGCGCCGTCCACGCGCGGCTCCGTGACCTTGGGCACACGGTTGGTCAGAGACTTCAGGCCCTTACGGCCGTAGTATTCGGGCGACTTGCCCATCACACATCCGCCGGGGACCTCGAAGTTGCCCATCAGCGCGTTCAGGATCAGCGCACTGCGGCTGACATAGAATGACTGCTTGTGGCGCGCCGTGAACCAGCCCGGGTGGAATATCACCCGTGGCCTTTCGGCGGCGATCTCCTTTACGAAAGCACGAAGCTCTCCGGCGGAAACGCCGGTACGGGTCTCCTGCCATTCCGGCGTCGTTTCCCTGACCACCTCGCGAAGGTAGTCCATGCCGGAGACGAAGCTGGCGACGAAGGCCTTGTCGTACGCCTCCTGTTTCAGGACTTCGTGGATCAGGGCGAGATTCAGCGCGTAGTCGCTGTTGGGGCGCACCTGCCAGTAGCGGGAGGCCTTGCAGGCCGTAATGCTGGCGCGGGGATCGATGTAGGTGACGCGCATCCCGTTCGCCACCGCGGCCATGAAGGCCTTGGCCTCCTTCACCATGAGCGATTCGACGATGTTGCGGCCGTACAGCACGAGGTGCTTCGTGTTCTTGAAGTCGAAGATAAGACCGGCGGAGGGGAAGCCGTAGATCGAGCGCCCGGCATTATGAGCGTTCCCGTTGCAGGCGGCGTCGTGGTTGAAGTAGTTCGGCGAGCCGAGCGCCTGCACGAACGTCCTGGTAAGGTCGGTGAAGGAACCACCGCGGTCCGACAGCGCGATGCCGCGCCCCCCGTAGGCCTCGATCGTCTGCTTCAGCCCATCGGCGACGTAGTCGAGGGCCTCGTCCCAGGATGCCCGACGCCACTGGCCGCCGCCTCGCGGACCCATGCGGATCAGCGGCGTCTGCGGCCTCTGGTCGTCAAACTCGAATGCCAGGCCGGCCGATCCCTTCGCACACAAACTGGTGCCGATGGCATGGTCGTGCGGATTCCCCTGGAGCCAGGCCACCCGACCGTCCTGGACGGTCACTTCGATCGGGCAACGTACCGCGCACATGCCGCACATGCTGTACACCGTGCGTCGGCCCGGGGTGCCCACGCCGGATACGTTTGGCGCCATGGAGTTACTCATTGCCGTCCCCTTCCTCGCATTGTGCGATACTGGCGAATCAGCGTGCCGGTCGAACTGTAGTGCTCAAGGTGTGCTGTCAAACATCCGAGAACTGAATGATGACCTTAATGTCATCAGGTTTTCGTTCCAGTGCCTGCTTGAAATTCTCCGGCTTCTCCCTCCGTGTAATGAGGCGCTCCAGCCACGTCCGATCCGCCCGGGCCAGGACCCCACCGGCCTTGTACCAGTGCCGCTTGTTGGCGTTCACACTTCCAACAAGGACGTTATTTCCCAGCACGGCAGCCGCAGCGACGTCCGCAATGGCCGCTCCAGCAGCCGCGCCGCCCCTGCCCACCCCTGTGAGACACACAATGCCGCCGGCCCCGACGCCACGGATCGAATCAGCGATGACCTGCCCGACACCGGTGCACTCGATGATGATATCCGGATTGAAACCGATCTGTGAAACAGTTGTCGAGTGGTACGTGGCGCCGAGAGCCTTCACCAGATCGGGCTTCTGACCTGAGGTCATGCGATCCAGGACATGGACATCCAATCCACCCTGCCTGCCAATGAGGGCCGCCAGGAGACCGATGGGCCCGGCGCCGGTGACAAGCACATTCCGCGGTTCCCAGAACGAGCGCTGACCTACCGCTCTCACCATCTCCCATGCCTTGGTGACGACCGTCGTGGGCTCAAGCAGCACGCCGAGGATCCCCAGCGTGGGATCCACTTTCATCGCATATTCGGGTTCGATCCTCCAGCGTTCAGACATGTAGCCGTCAATCTGCTTGATGCCGCGCTCGGTGTACTGGCCGTTGCGGCACATGTCCCACTCCCCCACCGCGCAATTCGGGCAGGGAACGGGGTCCGGCCGGCGGACAATTCCCACGACCAGGTCGCCTTTCTTGAGCCCGCTATTCGGCCCCGGGTCCGCCACGCGGCCAAGCGACTCGTGGCCAAGGACGAGGCGGGTCTTGCCCGAAGGAGCCCAGCCGTATTTGCCCTCGACGATTTCAACGTCAGTCCCGCACACCCCCACGGCCACGGCTTCCACGAGAACCGATCCGTTGCGAGCATCAGGTTCAGGGATCTCTTCCAGCCGGGCAGTCTCCGGTTTCATTGGCTCAACAGTTATTGCCTTCATGTCTCTTGCTCCTTCGCGGAAGTTATGTCAGTTCAGGTTGTCTCAAGAGCTTTCGAGATCTTGCCCTCGACATCACCACTGCCCAGCATCTCTTTCGTGATGAGGCCATTGGCCTGGATGATCCGCGCAATGCATCCGGTCCATCCGGTCTGATGGCTCGCGCCGACGCCAGCGCCGTTATCACCATGGAAGTATTCGTTGAACAGGATGAGGTCCCGCCAGTGCGGGTCGCTCTGGAACTTCTCCGTGCCGCCGAACACCGGCCGGCGTCCCGAGGCGTCTCGCTCGAACGTTGATATCAGCCGCTCGCCGAGCTCGCGCGCTATCTCGGCCAGGCTGAGCTGCCGTCCGGAACCTGTTGGGCACTCCACGGTGAAGTCATCACCGTAGTACGCGCCGAGCCGGAGGAGTGCGGTGTACAGCATGAGATTCACCGGCATCCACACCGGCCCCCTCCAGTTGGAGTTTCCGCCGAACATGCCGCTGTCGGAGTCGGCCGGAAGATACGACACCCTGAATTCCTGATCGCCCAGTTTGAATATGAACGGGTGATCCAGGTGGTAGCGCGAAAGAGCACGGATGCCATGCGGGCCGAAAAATTCGTTCTCGTCCAGCATCCGCGCCAGGATGCGCCGCAGCTTGTCTTCGTTCAGAATAGAAAGCATGCGCCTGCCGCCGACCCCGGGCGTTGTCGGCATGTGCACGTTCGCGGCCAGTTCCGGATGACGGGCCATGAAACGTGTCGCTTGTTTCCGGAATGTCGGCAGCTGCTCCAGAATGTCCTCTTCGAAAATAGCTACCGCCGCCAGCGGCAGCAGACCCACCATCGACCGCACCTTGAGCCGCATCGCGCCACCGTCAGGCAGACGCAGCACGTCATAGAAGAATCCATCCTTGTCATCCCACATCTTCTCATTGCCCCCACCAAAGCGGTCCATCGCCCCTGCGATCCACATTGTGTTCTCGGCAAACTTCGAGACGAACTGCTCGTAGTGGGGCTCGTGCAGCGCGAGTTCCACGGCAATCCGGAGCATCTGCTGGCTGAAGAAGACCATCCAGGCCGTGCCGTCTGCCTGCTCGAGGTAGCCGCCAGTCGGGAGAGGGGCACTCCGGTCGAAAACCCCGATGTTGTCCAGACCGAGGAAGCCTCCCTCGAAGACGTTGCTCCCGGTCCGGTCCTTGCGGTTGACCCACCAGGTATGGTTCAGCAGCAGCTTCTCGAATGCGGCCTTCAGGAACTCGAGGTCTCCTTTCCCGTTGTTGCTCTCTTTTTCCTGTATATAGACCTGAATCACGGCATACGCATGCACGGGGGGATTGACATCGCCGAAGTTCCATTCGTAGGCCGGTATCTGGCCGTTCGGGTGGATGTACTCGTTCCGCAGCAAAAGGGCCAGCTGTGACTTCGCAAACTGCAGATCCACCGACGCCAGAGGGAGCGTGTGAAAGGCGAGATCCCACGCCGCGTACCAGGGGTATTCCCACTTGTCGGGCATAGAAAAGATGTCGTCGTTGTACATATGGAACCACGAGCCGTTGCGTGTACCACTGCGCTCAGCAGGCATTGAGCGTGGTCCGATGTTGTGGTCCTTCAGCCACGCGTTCAGATCGTAATAGTAGTACTGCTTGCTCCAGAGCATGCCGGCAAATGCCTGGCGCATCACAAGGGCCCGATCGGGAGAGGCCTTGGCCGCTGGCAGAGTGATGCCGTCGTAGAATCCGTCGGCTTCACGAATTCGTTCCCTGAAGGTTTCGTCAAAAACCTGGAAGGGGTTACCATCTTCGGCCGGGCCCTGACGTTTCAGCCGGAGTCGGATGGTCTGGCCTTGACCGGCCTCGACAGTCAGCGCGTAGTGGGCGGCAGCCTTCGTGCCCGAATGGGCGGGATTCACCGCGTCCTGTTGTCCATGAACCACGAAGTTATTGATGCCGTCCTTGACAAACGGGGAAGCGTTTGGCGTACTGAACAGCCTCTCGTTGTTGGTTTCGTTTTCAGTGAACAGCAGAGGGACTGTACCTTCGCAGATGAGGCTGTAGTCTGCAAGCAAATCTTGAAAAAGCGGGTCGGTAGGACAGGCTGAGATCACGCTGGCCCCGGCTTGATCTTTCATGGCAAGGATAGGTTTGGTCCCTCCCCCCGGCCACGACCAGGTATTGCGAAACCAGAGCGTCGGCAGGACGTGCAGGAGAGCCGGTTCCGATCCGCGATTGAAGACCGTGATTCTGATCAGGACGTCCTCCGGGGCGCGCTTGGCGTATTCGACGAACACGTCGAAGTAGCGATCGCCTTCAAAGACACCGGTATCCAGCAGCTCGTACTCCAGTCCCTGACGACCGCGCGTGCGGTTCGTCTCGACGAGGTCCGCATAGGGGTACGGTCCTTGCGGGTACTTATAGAGGTACTTCATATAAGAATGCGTGGGTGTACTGTCAAGGTAGAAGTAGTATTCCTTGACGTCTTCACCGTGATTTCCCTCGCTGCTTGTCAGCCCGAAAGCCCGTTCCTTCAGGATCGGGTCCCGTCCATTCCAGAGCGCCAGCGCGAAGCAGAGCACCTGGTGGTCGTCGGAGATCCCCGCAAGACCGTCTTCACCCCAGCGATACGCTCGCGACCGGGCATGATCGTGCGTGAAATAGGCCCATGCGTCTCCATTGGCACTATAGTCCTCGCGGACAGTCCCCCATTGTCTCTCGCTCAGATACGGTCCCCATTTCTTCCACGGAGCCTTTGCCTCCCGCGCTTCATTCAGCCGGATCCTCTCGGCGTCCTCAGAACGACCTGCTTTCATCGAAACCTCCTCTGGTCAGATCCTTCGAGCCTCTGTTCTTGCCCCGGAGTTCCATGTGCGTTCAGAAACTGGCGCTCACTCCCACATTCAGGCCCTCGTACCTCAAAGGCGGTTCGCCGCTGAACGGCCAACTCATAGTGTTTCTTCTCAACAGGTAGTAGCAGTACCAATAGCCTGACCTGACGACCGTGCTGATGATCGGGCCAAAGACCGGATAGTCGTCCACGAATTTCCCCAGCCCGTAGTCCATGGCTCGATAGCCCGCCTGAGCCAGGATGAAGCTCCCCGCCCACGGGAGGAACACTGTCCGGGGATAAACCATCCCTGTTTCAAAGCTTGCCGTCAACTGAAAAGACCTGAGGATCTCCGCTTTGAACCCGTACAGAACGCGGTCACCCAATCTATGTGCACCGGGATATCTCCCCAGAATCTCCTGATCACTGGTCGTGATCCCTTCTTGACGAGCCTCCTGTGCGCCGCCGAAGTCATCGACCTTCGCCAGCAGCAAGGACTGAGATACATAGGGGAGGAACGTCACGCCACTTCCATAGTACCCGAGCCCCTCGGTTCGCCCAAGCCCGAATCTGCGCCATGCAGATATAATGTCATTCGCCCCCGCGTCCGTCAGGGCAGATGTGCTATTCGATGCCGAGAAGAAGAGGTACCACTCGTTGAGCGAGGCATTTGTGAGAGAAAACCTGTTCAGTTCGCTTCTGCCTAGCTTGAACTCGAGATTCCCGACAGGGCCGAAGCTGCCGGTGACCCCGCCATGGGAGGGATTCGCCTGGCCGTACGTCACCTCAACCAGTGTGCCGGACTGATACCAGAAATCCGCGACGTAGCTATTGTACATTCTCTTGTAGATTGGATTGCTCTGCCGGGTATCGGCAGGTGCCTTCCCCTCGAGCGCCAACCCTTTCTCCTTCACATACCTCATTTCCTGAAGCGCATACTGATAGTACGGGATATCCAGCAGGAGAAAATCCGGGAAGAATTCGTTCTCGCGCAAGAAGTCCAGCCTCCATTCCTTCGCAAACGTCCAGAGAAGAATCTTGTACTGATACTGTCAAAAGAGCTCCATAGCCTTGCCGATAGTGTGAAGACTCGTCTCGATTGACTTTGCGGCCAGGACAATGTTCGCTCCGAATGAAATGGCGTTGTGTGTTCCCCGGGCCAATCCTGCCAGGAGTAGATATTGTGCGAATGATCGAGCCTGGTGGTGATGTAGTGATGTGGCAGGAACGAGCCTTTGATGCCGCTGAAGCATTTCCCGTCAGCCACGAACTCAGCCTTGTAAAGATAGACAACATCGCCGAGGAACTGAGCGCCTGTCTTCCCTGACGGAACCCCACCGATGATTGGATGAACAGAATAGAATCCTGCTGCGATCAGGGGCGCGTTGTCCTCAAAAGGGGGAGGTTCCTTGAGAACACGATGGCCACCACAGGATGTGACGAGAATAGCGAGGGCAAGGAAGGGCCTGCGCGAAGCCATCCCAGGGAAGTGCACGGTACTTCCGCGACATTGTATCACAATGCCATGCCTCCATCGAGGCCAACAATCGTTTCCACACCAGCTCTCCCCTTGCCCCAATCCTCAGGACCGGACCGACCCATCGGACGCTAATCAAAAACCGCGATCCGACGGATGTGATCAGAGGATGAACGTGACGCCGAACTTTAGCGTTTCGTGCGTCAACGGTGTTTCTGAGTCGAAGGGCCAGTTCATTTCTTCGCGCAGCAGCTGATAGAAGCCCCAGGCGATGGCGGTCCGGAGCGCAAAGACCATGATGGGGCCGAGTGTCGGGGAACTCTCCAGCATGTCTTCGCCAAAGAACGAGACAACTCCGTTGGCAGCGCCTACAACCGCGTAACTGCCGAGCCATTCCCAGAAGACAAACCGGGGATAGATAATGTTGGCCTCATATCCACCTGACAGGGAGAGCTTTTGACCGATGTTCCCGCGAATACCGCTCTCTGCAGACAGGCCGAACCGGAATGTCCCTTCGTATCGGTCGAGGATATCGGTGTCAGTTTCTCCAAGCGTTCCCGGCCGGTCGGTCGACAGTTTGGTCCAGCTAACGCCCGAAACGAAATACGGGACGATAACGGCATTGTTGAGGGCATAGCCGTATCCCTGTCCGTAGCCAAGACCGAATCGGCCCAGCGAACCGCTCAATCCCTCCGTCCCACCCGATCCTCCTCCAAGACCAGAATTGTACCAGCCTCCCATGATGAAGCCTTCGCCGAGTGAAACCAGCCCGTTCTTGAGCGTATCGACATAGAGATACCCGCCCTTCAGCTCCAGCGCTCCGATGGATGCGAATTCAGCCTCGAGTCGTTTGTGACGAGGCCAGTCAATTCCGTACACGATTTCCAGGAAGGGATGCGGTTGCTCTCCTGTGATCCAGGAATACGAGCTTGAGCCAGATGGCTCGCCCGCCGACAAAGTGGCGAGAGACAGTGCAAACAAAGCTGCCGCAAGAAGACAACGATGAAAGGGCTTCATCAGATTCTCCATCAAATCATTTGACTTACAGTCGTGCGTAACCTACACACCCTTTGCAGCGAGCTTCTTCACCTTGAAGCCGAACACGATCAGGATGATCCCGACCAGAAGCGCGAACAGTCCAAGCATCCACATCAACGTGGCAGCGCCAACGCCGGGCTGCGCGATAATCAGGATACCAAAAAGCACCGAGATCGCTCCGCCAAGTGCCATCCAGAGCTCCCCACTGATCTCTTTCCGTAGCTGGATCGCCATCGCGATCCTGGCAACCCCGGACATGATCGACCAGATGCCGACGTAGAGGACAGCGAAGAAAAGCGCCAGCTCGGGAGCACGAAACATGATAACGCCAAGGATGACCGTCAACACACCTTCAAGCACATGCAGCCACTTCTCTTCGCGATCCTTCCATGCCATGATGACGCCAAGGAGGGTGAGCGTGCCCTCAACGAAGAGAAACATGGCGATCCAGAAGATAAGCGTTGCCGCCGTGATTCCAGGGCTTGCAAGAGCGAGAATTCCGAGCACGGCAAGGAGAACACCCCTCAGCACAAAGGTCCACCAGTTCTTCGCCAGCAAATGTACCATGATCGCACCTTTGAGAAAAGTGAATGGGAAGATGCGGGGCCCCCGTTCTTGAGGGCCCCGGCGTTGTGTACGGACCTTACTTCTTCTTCCCCTCTTCGACACTGACCACCAACGCCTCGGCGTAGGTAATCTCCAGAACATCGCCGACCTTCAGTGTCTTCAACTTCTCCTGATAGGTGGGATCCTGCACGGCCACCGTCCGGAGATTGCCTTTTGGCCCTATGAATGTCACCGTGTTGGCTTTCAGATCGATCGCCGTTACCTTCGCATTGATCGTCACCAGGTCCCCTGCTGCCGCGGCAGGCTTTTCACCCGGCTTTGCCGTTGCCGCAGCCACGGCGGCCTGCGAAGGAGCCGCATTCGTCGGATTCAGCCGGACAGCCAACGCCACAGTGTATGTGACGTTCACCACATCACCGACTTTGACCTGCTTCAGGTTCTTCACGTCAGGAGAAACCTTGCCGGTAAGCTCCTTACCGTCAGCAGCCTTGAGCGTGACCATGCGCGTTGCTTGATCAATTGCAGTCACCTTTGCGGTGGCCTGCACCTGCACTGCGGCCGACTTTCCCTGCTCTTGCAGCGCGAGGGCGGGAAGAGAGAGCACGAAGATTGCGAGAGCGACAAGAAGAACTTGCTTCATGATGATGCTCCTTCTAGTGTAGTGAGAAAGTGGTGCGTCATTGCACCAGTGTTGTGACAGCAAGGGGACGCGGCACATGACCACCACAAACGGTACTGCGTCTGTTCTGTGACCCGGAGACCACGACATGCCTCGCTGAGGTCAATCCTCCTCCTCCGCCGTGTGCGAGGTGAGAATCCTAGCGTGATCACCTGCTCGTCCAGAACAGCGGACGACGAACCAGCAGACGGTCTGGCGGGCCAATAGGAACCCGGTGCGGGAAGTCCGCCACCGAACAGTAGGTCGCTCGGGTTCATTCGCGATCGTGATGGTCGAGTCTTTCCATCGCGCGCGCGTGTGATTCAATCCTGAGCGCCACCAGCTTCCCCACAAAGGAGGCAAACAAGCCTATACCCACGACGACAAACCCGATGGTAAACAGTCTCGACAGATTTCCGCTCGGCACGAAATCGCCAAACCCAATCGTGGCGATTGTCATGACACAAAAGTAAAGTGAGTTCACAATACTCCACTGCTCAACCTGCCAGTAGAACAACGTGCCGGAGGACAACACGATGACCAGAAGACCCGCAATGGCACGGAATTCCGGATCCTTGTGAAGTCCGTGCACCATCGTGCGTACGAGGACGAGCATGTCGACAAGAAAGGTGATCATCGAGAACCTCATGATGTGAAGGGGGGACATTCTCGGGCGAATGGCTGGGCGACAGCGAGAGATGGGACAATACGATGATGGTATGTCGACGTTTCAGCCTATCCCAATTGTGGATTTGTCCGAGTTGTGCCCGACATCGACATCATTGTCTTCCATACCATGTTGCGGAAAGAGGCTAGATGACAGCGGTTTTGTCGGTTCTTCAAGTCGCGTTCCAGTCGCTTTAGGGAGCAGATGCATGATCCAATCACCGATCGGTCCGGCATTCTACCTGCCATCCGGCCTGCATCTCGACCCAGTCGTGTCGCTGAACGCCTCCTCATGTCTGAAGTGAAATGAGGTTGACGAAATGCAACAGATTGCACGCCTCGAGAGTGAACTCGAACCCCATCCGACCCGGTCAATCCCCCGATGCCGAGCGCGCGTGAATGAGGTGTCCCCTCGGCTTAACCGACGGTAACGAACAAAGAAACGCCACCAATCCTGCCCAAGATATGCAACAACGAGCTATGTGTCAATCCATCGAAAGGTTGGATGTCGTGGATCACGTGTATTCCCCACGGTAGAGACGACCAAGGTCACTTGATTCCCAACTGGTGACCTGACCAGCATCGGCGGAATGGGGAATCGACGGATTGGAAAGGCAACAAATCAACAAGAGAAGAGGTGCGCAAGGTGATTGAAGAGCCGGGGATATCACCTACCAAATTTCCCCCGAGACAATGCGGCGGATCCTCAACATCATGATCGTAGAAATTTGCTACTCCGTCAAGCGAGGAGAACGGGAGAGGATGGCTCGGTCAGAAAGGAGTGGGAACAGGCCCGAAAACACGAAAACCCGAAACCACCATCATCTGGTGTTTCGGGTTCTCAAGTTGCTTGGCTCCGCGAGCAGGACTCGAACCCCTGGAGGATCGTCGTTCCTGCGCGATCTACGGCGTTTTCGTCAAGTCCATCGTCCAGATAGGCCGCCTCGAAGGTTGTTTTCCGACCAGAGGGGCGCGTACACGGTACACGTCACCGACCTCACCCCCTCCTGAAGAAACAGGGTGCGCTTGATCAGAAATTGAACCCGATTTGTACTACCGGGCCGAGCGTCGTGACATCATACAAGAAACGATCATTGTCCGTCCCCTTCTCGTAATCAACGGAGAGGGCGCGATACCCCACAGTCACCTGGAACAAATCCGAGAACCTGTACCCGCCATTCGCCTGTAGTTGCCACGCAAGATCCGAACCGATGCCAAATCCCCCGATGTCTCCGCGGAATTGGAGCAGCCATTTTCCGGAATCGGGGAGTTTCAATCGGAAAACAAGGGCAGGGTCGACCCAGGATTGTGAGATACTCTGTGTCTGCGTGCTCGTGCCTCCTCCGATCGTATTCCGGACCAGTTCCATATCCGCCTTGATGGTCATCAGCCGAAAGGCAATTCCACCTTCGAGCCATGGGAGGAACGTTCGCAAACCTGCCAACTCCCAAGCCGACTCAACCGTAGTCGCACTACCACTGTTGATAGTCTTGCTCGGTTCAGCATCCTGTTTCAATTTCATATAGAGATAATCCGAAGAGAAAGCCCAAGTCCCATTCTGGGCTTCAGCATAGAGCATGAAGCCAGACTCCAGCCGGCTGAAGATGTCTTTGAGGCTGGCATCGACTTCTGCATCCGGCAACGTACCAATTCCCATGGTCCCATTCATGCTCGGGAACATCAGATAAGGCTCAACCAAGAAGTCCCATCGGCCGCGTGTTTGCATAGAATCTTGCGCGCTGCACGCCACCGTTACAAGAAACAACAGCGCGAACGTTGAATATCGTCTTATCACGAGGTCTCCTCCTCGTTAGTCAATTCGTACTAAGGGGACGAACAGGGGTCTTTTGCCAGAGGAGTTGCGGGTCGACGGGCAGTAATTCAAGAGTCTATCCCAGGCTTGGGTGGTGCGCGCCGCCTGCTATCGCAACGACCAGCCGAGCAGCAGCAACCCGCTCGAGGCGATCCAGCTTCCGGCCACACGCACGGCAATGCGTTCCCAATGCTTCTTGAGAGAGACGACCAGTGCCGAAGCCAGAGTGACCAGAACGAACAGAACCACCATGATCCCAATCAGCCCTAGCGTCCCCGGCCCTTCCTGCAGCATGCCGCCATTCAAGAAGCCATGGACAAGTCCCAGCAGGATCACCAACCCTGTTACAGCGGAGGCCGGCATATGCAGGTCCGCAGCAACGAGCCCACCAAGGATGAGAAATGAAATGGCCGGGATAGGGAACGAGACCGCGCCAGGAACGGCTGAGCCTGCCAATCCGCCGATGCACCAGGCCAATGGCAGGAGGAACATCGCTCTTCTCCCGGCGACCGCCCCCCGCAGCCCCGCATAGAGTGCAATGGCAATCACCGGTATGATGTCCTCAGGTGACTGGAGAAGATGAGCCATCCCATCATACACGGGTCCCATCCCGGTCGTGGTGAGGTGGGCTGCCGCACGCGAGGGGATGCAGAGCAGAGCTACAACTGCTAACGTTCCCCCCCAGCGATTTCTCTTCCAAAGACTCAAGTCAAAGCACTCCATAAGAAATAGATCCCTGCCATGGCAACGCAGGCACCAGCTGCGCGCAGCGCCAAACGCCCGGCAGGCCATCTGTGCACGAGTCCGATGGTGATGCCGGTGGCGTGCAGGAGGCCTGTGGTGACCACAAAACCGATGCTGTAGAGTAGCCCATTCCCCCCCGGCGGCAACTCGGCACCATGGGCATAGCCATGAAAGATCGCAAAGAAGGCCACGAGGGCTGCAGCAACAGGAAGCTTCAACCTCGCTTCCCGGAAGACAGCAAACCCGAGTGCGATGGCTGACAATGCGATCCCGATCTCTGCCCCAGGAAGATGAATACCCATCAGTCCGAGGAGTCCGCCGAAAGCCATCACCATCGGAAAGGTCACTGGAAGCAACCAGATGGCGGGAGGACCGAGTTGCGCACCCCACAATCCAACTGCGATCATTGCGAGAACGTGGTCGAGTCCTGAAACAGGATGCGACATGCCGCTGAGGAAGCCGCCAATTTCACCCCCTCTTGGGTGAGCAAAGGCATACGGAGGAAAGAGAGCAAAAAACAAGAACACCACTCCTGCCAACCAGAACAGGGATTCGAAGGTACGGGCCGATCGGGGATGATCATCGGGCTGGGTGCCGCACCCTATCATCGCGGGCCTCCGAGTAGCATGACAGTCCTTTGAATGGTCCAGTACGCACCCAGTGAGCCGACAACATATCCCGGCATTGCTTCTGCCCATTGCGGCCAACGGACCTGGAGCACCTTAAATGACCTGGCCAGCGCGAAGGCGGAGAACACGAAGACCAGTTGGCCAAATTCTACGCCCAAGTTGAAGAACAACAACGCCAGCGGGATTTCGACCCTTGGCATGCCCGTGGTCGAAAGTCCGCTCGCGAAGCCGAATCCGTGGAGCAGCCCGAACAGGAAGGAAACGACCCACGGGAACCGTATCGTCAGGCTCGTATCGCCCCTCCTGGCGCGAACAATCTCCGGCCCAAGGAACAAGATTGAAAGCGCTATCCCCGCATTGAGTGGCGGCAGCGGAACGGTGGCGTAACCGAGGGTCGCGATTCCGAGCGTGATGCTGTGGGCAACAGTAAAGGCAGTGATCGTCTTCAACAGCTTCATCCTGCCCTTGACGATCAGAAGCAGCCCGAGGACGAACAACAGGTGATCGACGCCGAACAAGATGTGTCTGATCCCCTGGACACCGTACACGCCGGCAACCTCCCACCAGGATTGCGACCCAGCAATCGTCAGCCAGGGTTGCGAGGGATGGACAATCGTTGCCGCAGTCCTGCCGTCCAACATCTCGACGCGGACGAGCACATCGGTCGTGGTGGCGGTGAGACCGGCGATGCGTACGGTGCCCCCGGTCAACCCTCCAGCACAATGGACGCTCCAGCGTTCAGTGAAAGCTCCGCCGACCATAGTACCTCGCGGCTCGCGGAGGTTCGTGCACCCTTCCGGAAATTCCACGTAGAGTCCAAGCCGCAGGTTCTCTCCCTGGCCCGGGACCTTCCAAAGGATGTCGTACGTCTCCGGAGCAGTCTGGCGAATTTCGAGATACGCAGGACGTACCTCGTGCGCAAACGTGGAAGAGGAGAGCAACAGCAACAGCATCAGACAAGAGCAAGCAGAGAGAATAAAGTGGGAAGAACACTCTTCCACTCCCCCCGGGTTCCCCTTTCTGCGGATGGCTGCGAGCATTGTCATTTCGCCTGAGCCTTTTGAGGCACTTCGATCCTCACGTCATAACGTTTGAGCAATTCTTCGTAGAACTTATCATTCGCCTCCCGCCTCTTGGTGTTCATCCACTCTCGCCGCACGGCGTTCCGAACGCTCTCCAATGGAGGTACACCGCCCTCCGTACGCTCGGTGAGGAAGACAACATGTGCCCCGTATGCTGACTCGACTGGTCCCTGCCATTGGCCGAGCGGAAGAGTGCCCAAGATCGCCACGAAATTCTCACCGAAGGCGTCTCGTACTTCGTGGGCTAAAGCATCTTTGAATTCGCCCTCAAGGAGGGACGGATCGCCGATCGCCGCGATGTTGCCTTTGCCACCAACCTTTCTCAATTCGACCAGCAACCGGGCTGCGTCGTGATGAAGATTCTCGCCGTGACGCTGTGGATCGAGATATACCTGGCGGAACGTGTACCGAGGTTCGGTTGCGAACTCCGCAGGATGCTCTTTCAGGTAGGTTTGCAGTTCCTGATTGCTTGGGTCCGCCTGCGCCGTGAGATCCTCGGTGACGAATTCCAACTTCTGGCGCAACCGGCGGCGGATGATGAGGTCGTCGCGGTCGAGCCCCAGCGCCATGGCTTCGCGCACGGAGATTTCCTCCCGGACGTAGTCCTGGATCAGACCCTTGATTTCCTGTTCAGCGGGGGGGCGTTGCCGGGTGCGGACGAACACCTCCACGAGGTGCTCAATTGTGCCCTGCGTGACGTTGATACTCTTCGGGCCGGTCGCGGTATCTCCGGAGGTCCAGCTGAAGGCGGCGAATAGCCCGGCACCCAGCAGGAGGAAGTGCAGTAACGGCTCGCGAAGAAGTCTGCGTACGGAAAACATCAGTCTGTTAGTTCGCCGGCGAATACCAGATGGGCGAGGTGTAGGCTCTGTCCGTGACCGTCATGGGAACGTACTCAGGCATCTTGATGCCGTACCGTTTGCAGTCGTAGGCGGTCCAGCGCGGAGACGGGATCTGGATCACGCGCACATAATAGAACGCTCGCTCCGAAGCATTGAAGACCGGGTCCTTCCAGTATGCGGACAGCGTAGCGGCGCCGATGGTATTAGTGTATGTTGCGTTCGGCACGTCCACGGTGCTGCCCACCGGGGTCTTGCAGCGGCCATCCGGGCCGATCTTTCGCCCGCCTGACACCGCCACGTCGAATATGCGCTCTTGCGTCTTGCCGTCCTCGCCGAGCCAGCCCTTGATGATCTGGATGCGGTCGAGGTTGGGACCGTCCGGATCGCGCATCGCGTGGACCATGAATGCCGGTTGCTTGCCCTTCGGTGCCTTGCTGAGATCACCGCCCATCGGCACGCCTTTGCTGTAACCGTTCACCGCGAAATCGTGGCGATCGAGATCCGCACTCACAAAGTCCCAACCTGCAAACACTCGGACGATCGGTCGGTCGCCAGTTGTCGCGTAGACTTCCTTCCGCTTGAGGGCATCCCAAATCCCCTCGCGAGTGTTCTCGCGCGCCCACACCCCGCCCAGGCCCGCAGCCTGTTCATTCCAGACCGAAACTAACGGCCCTTTGTTCGGATCGTTGTTGACCATCGCAAGCGGGGTTTTCCAGCGCTCCGGAGACGGCAATCCGTTCGCAAACTCGCCGAAGAAGTTGTCTTCGCGCGTCGTGACCACGCCCACATGGGCATCGTTACCGCCGATCAAGCCGGACTTGTAGGGGTTTGCCCCAAGCTTGGCATCCAGTTCGAGACCCAGCTTCAGCGTTGAGCGAACGTAGTTGGCGTGCAGCAAGCTATCCTTCGCCCGCTCCATCGTGCTGAAATTGATGTCCCATCGTTCAAAATTGGCGAATTCGTCGGTCGGTGATAGGAAGGGGTGGGTCTCGCCGTCACCTTTGATTTGTGTTGCCTCCAGGAGTGGCTCATGGCTGGCCCGCGCCTCGGCATAATCCCGGTTCATGGGTTTCCCGTCGAAAGTCTCCGCCGAATACATTTGGCCATTGCTTAGGTTACCATTGTGCGGGATGGCGAGCACTTGACCACCTGTCTTCTTCGCATACGCGTCCATGTACTTCCAGAGGTCCGCCGGATCCTGGCTGTCGAACGTGGAGAAGGGAACAATCTGGTTCACGCGGTCCGCGTTGTCACGGAAAACGACTGTGCGATGGAGGTTGTTGCCGCCGGGGGCGCAGGTCCACTCGAATCCGTGCAGCGTGGTGAAAACGCCGGGCTGGTTCCACTTCTCAGCTGCCTTGGTGGCGTGCGCCCAGGCCGCGGCCATGACCTTGCTGGCGTCGAAGACGGGCTTGCCGGTCTGCATGGAGACGACTGCTTCGATGGCGGCTTTGACACCCTCCTGAGGGCTCGCCTTGGACATATCGTACCAGCGCTTCCCCAGTGGGTCGGCGAGGAGCTCGGGGCTGCCGGCACGAATCTGATCGGAGATGCCGAGATACTCGGCGTGGTCAGTGATGGAGACCCAGTCCAGCGGCCGATCCTGCTTGTATCGTACGCCATTGTCCATGACAACTTCCCCGCCCGTGGCAACCTTGAAGAGGTCGTCGGGGGACAGCGTTATCCCAAACAACCCGGAGTCGAATGAGAAGCCGGTGTGGACGTGGGCAACGCCCCAGAAGACCCGGTTGGGGAATTGCTGGTTCACGTCGGGCAAATAATCGGACTTCTTCTGGTCAGTCGCCTTGGTCGAATCGCCGGTCGCGGTGACATCCTGCCCCAGGGCGACCTGGCTGAACCCGTGGATCAGCAGAGCGAGGCTGATGGTTGCCAGCACGTAAATGAGTACGCCAGCAATGGGGTTTGGGGTGCGTGTGGAACTCATTGTGGATCCCTTTCTGAAGTCGATTGGCTTGGTCCCTTCAGCTTTCCAGTTTCGTCGGGTTTCAAACTCTTGTGGACAACTGCCTTGGTGGGCCGTCGACCAACTTGGCAACGCTTAACACCCACCAACATCTCTGATTATGCACAAGAAGGGACGATCATGCAATCCACCCTAAGGTTGAAAGAGCAATTACCCCCCAACATGGTGATAATCAGATCGAAGATCAGCACTGGCGGTCTTTCTGTGCTTCCCTATCTACAGCTTCCCGTGCACTTACCGACGAATCGAAAATCTTGGATTCAGCGCCCCGTTTGGCAGGATTCACCTCCGCTGCGTTAGCAGACGGGAGGAATATTCCGAGAGGAGGAATCAAAGACTGGCGAGACTGGGAGGGTTGAGAGGGTGCCGCGGTCAAATGGATCCGGTGTGTCGTCACCGTGCACGCACCCCCGAACAACAAAAAACCCCTTGATGGACAAGGGGTTTCTTGGCTCCGCGAGCAGGACTCGAACCTGCAACCCTGCGGTTACGGCATATCCACAGCTTTCGCTGCGGTCCGGACTATCTCATCATCCATTTGCTCGAGCCGTGATTTCGTACTCGAAATGGATGCCAGGCGCTGATGGGGCTTATCGGCGAGAATCCTCATCCCCTAGTCTCTGCACGTTCCCCGCTACGACCGCTTTCTCTTTGCGGGGCTTCGCTCAGGGTTGCCGTGTTCCACGAATGTGGAAGGTAGGGTCCCCTGAATTCACCCGGTTTTTCACTCCCGGTTACCCGAGAGAGCTGCTGGTTACGCCAACAGCCGCATGCTCTACCATTGAGCTATCGCGGAATGCTACAACTGCTACGCCAAGACTTAATTATACAAAACGTCGGAGAGAAAATCAACGCACATTGTTCTGGCGGCGGAAGCGGCGGGCAAGCTCGCCCGAGACGTCCGACATCGGAACCCCACGATCCTCCAGCATCACGAGGAGATGATAGACAAGGTCCGCCGTCTCCCAGGCGATTTCGTCCCGCTTGGCGTTCTTCGCGGCAATGATCACCTCCCCCGCCTCCTCCCCCACCTTTTTCAGGATCCTGTCCGTCCCCCCCTGCAGCAATTTCGTTGTGTATGACCCCTCCGGGCGCTCCTGATTCCTGCGCCGGATGACCTGAAGCAGTTCGGCAACGACCCCGGGAAACGTCGGAGGAGCCTCGGGGAACCCCTCCAGCGTACGGAAGAAGCACGTGTATTCTCCCGTATGACAGGCGTTTCCGACCTGCTCAACATCCAGAATCACCGTATCCCCGTCGCAGTCCACGGACATCCCGCGAAGTCGCTGGACATTCCCCGAGCGCGCCCCCTTTCTCCAGAGCTCCTGCCTGCTCCTACTCCAGTAGTGCGCTTCACGTGTCTCCACGGTGGCGCGGAGGCTCTGCATGTTCATGTACGCAAGCATCAGCACGGCCCCCGTGTTCACGTCGCGCACGATCGCGGGGACGAGCCCACGCTCGTCGAACTTCAGATCAGCAAATGGCATGGTCTTCATCGTACGGCTATCCCCCTGGTTTTCATGTAGTCCTTGAGATCCGGAATACGAAGGGCCTGCGTGTGAAAGAGGGACGCGGCGAGAACAGCATCAGCCCCGCCATCGCGGACCGCCTCCACAAAGTGGTTCATCTCGCCCGCGCCACCGGAGGCGATGACGGGAATGGACACAGCCGACGTGATGGCCTGCAGGAGACCGATATCAAAACCGATCTGCGTCCCGTCGCGGTCCATACTTGTGAGCAGGATCTCGCCTGCACCCCGGCGTTCCACTTCCTGTGCCCACTCGACCGCATCGCGACCGGTGTTTGTCCTCCCTCCATACGTGTAAGCATCCCACCCCCTCCCGGTTTCACGGCGCCTTGCATCAATCGCGACCACCACGCACTGGGAGCCGAACCGTTCGGCCGACTCGCTGATGATGCCCGGATTCTCCACCGCTGCGGTGTTCAGGCTCGCACGGTCCGCCCCCGATTGCAGCAGCACACGAACATCCTCCGCCGTGCGTACGCCGCCCCCGACAGTCAACGGAATAAACAGTTCGTTTGCGACGGATTCAACCACGTGCATCAGAGTGCCGCGGGCTTCCTTCGACGCGGTGATGTCGAGAATGACAAGCTCATCCGCACCCTCATTATTATAGAAGCGGGCGTGCGCCGCCGGCTCACCCATGTCTCGCAAGTTCACGAAGTTCACCCCTTTCACGACCATGCCGTCGCGAAGGTCCAGACAGGGGATGATGCGGGTGCGAAGCATATACTTGGGAATTGTGAGTGATCAACACACAATGACTACGCAGCTGTCACGCAGCTCGGGCTGTGGAAATGGCCTCGGCGAGCGTGAAACGCTTTTCGTAGAGCGCCTTGCCGATGATGACGCCAGTGATCGCCTGCTTGCGCAGTTCCGCAAGGCGCGAAATGTCCCCCACGGACGAAACTCCACCCGAGGCCAGCACCGACGGGCCGATGTCGGCAAGCCGTCCAAGCGTCTCCAGATCGGGTCCGGTCAACATGCCGTCGCGCGCGACGTCGGTGTACAGGAGTTCTCTGACGCCGAGATTGTGAACGCGGCGGGTCAGCGATTCTACGCTCTCGAATGTCGTCTCCGTCCAGCCGTGCGTGACGACCCGCCCCCCCCTCGCATCCAGCGCAACGATGATCTTCTCGCCCCCAAACTCCTTCAGCAGCTCTGCAAGAAACGCCGGATCCTCGATCGCCGCGGTCCCGACCACAGCCTTTCCGGCTCCGGCCTTGAATGCGGCCGTCACAGATTCCATCGTCCGTAGACCTCCACCGAAGTGCCAGTCGATATCCCGGTCGCGGACGATGTTCCGGAAAACCTCCAGGTTCAATGAATCACGCCCGAACGCCCCGTCCAGATTAACCACGTGAATCCTCTGGGCCCCCTGACGCACCCATTCTTCCGCCACCGCCACCGGATCAGCAGAATACTCCGTTGTAGCGTCATCTCGACCCTGGAGAAGCCGAACGCACTTTCCTCCCTTGAGGTCGATAGCCGGGATAATCTGCATCATTTCCCCTCTCCGCTCACAAAACGTCGGAGAAGCTCCAGTCCGGAGGTCTGGGACTTCTCCGGGTGGAACTGGTAAGCCGTGACCGAGGGGGTCGAAACCGCCGAAACGAAATCGACACCATAGGATGTGCGGGCTGCCTCACAGGAGGCCTGCGGAACGTAGAACGAATGAACGAAATAGAAGCATGGCTCAGCGGGAAGGCCTTCGAGCAGCCCCACCCCCGGGACAGGTCGGACATCATTCCAGCCGATATGGGGCACTTTCACACCGTTTCCGAAACGCACAACCTCACCGGGCAGAATTCCAAGTCCCATGACACCAGGGCTCTCCTCGCTCTTCTCAAAGAGGAGCTGCATTCCGAGGCAGATCCCCAGGAATGGCTTGTCCCGGGCCACATGGTCGAGCAACGGCTCCCGCAGCCCCAGAGCATCAATCCGCTTCACCGCCTCGCCAAACGCCCCGACACCAGGGAGGACGAGATGATGGGCTGAGCGGACCGCCGACGGATCGGGCGTGACGAGAACCTCCTGTCCGATCACCTCGAAAGCCCGCCTGACGTTCCGCAGGTTCCCCATCCCGTAGTCAACGACAGTAATCACCGATGGTCTCCCGACCTACAGCCGCCGCCATCACATGCAGCGCGGGGTATTCTCCCTGCGGCAACAGGTGTGGGCCGCGGGGCAATCACAGTACCCCCTTCGTGGATGGAATATCTGATCCCCCCGTCACCCGGACTGCCTCTCGCAGCGCCCGCCCGAACGATTTGAAAATCGCCTCGGCCTCGTGATGGGCGTTCACCCCGTAGAGAAGCGCAATATGCAGGTTCATCCGGGCCTCGGAGCTCACAGCCTGGAAGAACTCACGCACGAGCTCAAGCGGAAATCCGTTGATGGTATCGCGCGTAAACTGTGCGTGGAAAACATGATAGCTCCGGCCGCTCAAGTCGATCACCGTTCGAGCCAGAGCCTCGTCCATGGTGACGAAACCAACGCCGAAGCGCTCGATACCCCGCTTGTCGCCCAGTGCCGCCTGAATGCACTTCCCGAAACAGATCCCAACGTCCTCGACCAGGTGGTGCTCATCGACGTGCAGATCTCCTTTCCCCTGGACGGCCAGGTCGATTTTCCCGTGCTTCGCGATATGCGTCAGCATGTGGTCGAAAAAGCCGATCCCTGTGGCGATCTCCGATGCCCCCGTCCCGTCCAGGTCAAGCGACAGCCGGATTTGCGTCTCGGTGGTGTTCCGGTCAAGCGTCGCTATTCTGCTCATACGGCAACCTTTAGCGCTGAAATGAACTGGTCGTTTTCCTCCGGGGTCCCGACGCTCACACGCAGGCCCCGGTCCAGCATCGGATAGTCCGAAACGTCACGGATCAAGATCCCCCTTTCGAGAACGGCTCTGAAGACCTCCGCCGGAGTCCGGCGCAGAGACTCGAAGAGAATGAAGTTCGCGCCCGAGGGGTACGATGTGACTTCCGGCATCGCCCGGAGGGCTCTCAGTACGCGCTCCCTTTCGCTCACGATCGTATCGATCCACCCCTTCAGGAGCGGCCAGTGATCGATCAGCGCGTCCACCGCCAGCAGCGTGAAGATATTGATGCTGTACGGGAGCTTGAGCTTGTTCAAATTCACTGCAAGCGCCGGCTGGCAAAACGCATATCCGAAACGGAGGCCCGCTGCGCCCATAGCCTTCGAGAACGTCTGGAGAACGACAAGTCGGTCGTACGTCCCGAGCAGGTCCACCAGTGACCCGGGGGCGAATTGGACGTACGCTTCGTCCAGAACGACGAGACCGGCTGTCTGCTCCAGAATCGACACCACCTCGTCCCGGCCGAGGAGCGTCCCCGTCGGGTTGTTGGGCGAACAGAGGACGACCATTTCGGCCGAGCGGGACTGCGCCGCCGAGATGATCCGGTCAACGTCGAACCTGAAATCCCGCGTCATCGGAACTTCCTCGACTGACGCCCCGAGTCCACGGGCCAGAATCTTGTAGAGCGTAAACGTCGGCTGACTGATGAGGCACGTCTTCCCCCGCTCGAGGACGGACATAAACAGCAGTTGCAGCAGGTCGTTCGAACCGTTCCCGAGGAGCGTCCCTTCCGGCGTCCAGCCTCCGAACGCTGCGACACGTTCGATCTGTTCCGCGGGAACGAAGGACGGGTATCTCGACCAGGAGGCGCGCGTCAGCTTCTCCAGGATCTCGGTCTTCACGGCCGCCGGGAGCTCGAACGGGTTCTCGTTCTGGTTCAGCTTGATGCGGTGCGGGTACTGCCTCAGGGAATATGCACCGAGGTCCGCAATCTCAGGCCTGATCATCGCAGCTCCCGCCTGATGCGGACAGACTCCGCGTGCCCATGAAGCCCTTCCGCTGCAGCAAGGAGTTCGGCATGCGGTGCGAGCTTGAGAAACCGCTTGCGTGTCACTTCGATCACCTGCGTGTATCGCTGGAAATCCTGAACCCCGAGTGCAGAGCTGAACCGCGCGGTCGACATCGTCGGGAGCGTATGGTTAGGTCCAGCGATATAGTCGCCGAGCGCCTCCGTCGACCAGGTCCCGATAAAGATCGAGCCCGCGGCATGGACACCATCGGCAAACTTTCTCGGGCGCTTGACGATGATCTCCAGGTGCTCCGGCGCGATCATATTCACCACCCGCAGGGCGTCCTTCAGAGTCTGCACCATGATGATGGCCCCATGCTGCTCGAGCGCCGCACGGGCGATCTCCCGCCTCGGGGCGTCCTGCAGCTGCGTCGCCACCGCACGCTCGACTGCCTGCGCCGTATGGGCGGACGTCGTGATGCAGATGGCGGCGGCGGTCTCGTCGTGCTCCGCCTGGGCGATGAGATCGGCGGCGACGAACTCCGGGCGGGCGGTTTCGTCCCCAACCACAACCACTTCGGTCGGTCCCGCGATCATGTCGATCCCCACGCGCCCGTAAAGCATCCGCTTCGCCGCCGCGACATATGCATTGCCCGGCCCGGTGATCTTGTCCACCCTTGGTATCGACGAGGTTCCGAATGCCAGCGCAGCGATGGCCTGCGCCCCTCCGATTCGATAGATCTCCTTGACGCCGCATTCGCGGGCGGCGACGAGCACGCCTGCGCTCACCGATCCGTCCGAACGAGCGGGCGTCACCATCACGATCTCCGGCACGCCGGCGATTGCAGCAGGGAGAGCATTCATGAGCACCGTTGAAGGGTATGCCGCTTTCCCGCCCGGCACGTAGATCCCCGCTCTGGCTATTGGCCCGACTCGCTGTTCAAGGACCATGCCTTTCCGCTTCAGGGCCCATGACTTCCCCTTTTGAGCCTTATGGAACGCAATTATATTCGCCCTGGCGGCACGCAACGCCGTCAGGAACTTCTTGTCCACACCGGTGTATGCCGCATCGACGTCCCGCTCCGAGACCTTGAGTCCGACCGAATCGATCAAAGGGCAGTGGAACTCGCGCGTGAACCGGATCAGCGCCGCATCCCCCTCACGCTGGACCGCGTCCACAATCGCGCGGACCCGCTGGTCGACTTCGCGACTCTCCTCCCAGCGCCGCTCGACCAGTGCAAAGACACCTCCGGGGTCGCTGCTGAAATCAAGGATTCGCATAGATCACCGCATCCAGGTCCGATATCAGTGAGTTGAGAGCAGCCGCCCGCGTCTTCATGGCAGTCCGGTTGACGATCAGCTTGGCGCTGACAGATTCCACATTATCGAGGACGACAAGCCCGTTTTCCCTGAGCGTCTGTCCGGTCTCCACAAGGTCCACGATCGCGTCAGCAAGCCCGAGCAGAGGCGCGATCTCGACCGACCCTTCGAGCCGCACGATTTCGACGTGCGACTGCCTTGACCAGAAATACCGCTCCGCCGTGCGCGGGTACTTGGTGGCAATGCGGACATGATTGTCGAACACCAGCGAACGTCCGGATGGTGCTGCCAGCACCATCTTGCAGAGGCCGATGCGCAGGTCGACCGGCTCGAGCACGTCGGCATCGGTTTCGCGGAGGACGTCGCTGCCGACGATGCCGGCGTCGAGCGCACCCGACGCGACATACACGGGAATGTCCACGGGCTTCAACGAGACGAACTCGAAGCGACCCTGGTTGTCGGAGAACGTGAGACGACGGGAATCACTCCCCTGGTCCGTCCGGATCCCTGCCCGCGACAACAGCGCCAGGGCCTGGTCCGCGAGCCTCCCCTTGGGCAGACCTATTTTCGGAACGGTTGTCATACGAGAGATCGGAGCCTGTCCGTCCACATCGAGAACCCGATTGCCGGAAGATCGATGCCGAAGGCCGGGAGCAGACCATCGTAGCGTCCGCCTTTCCCCAGTTCATCCGGCGCCCTGGGGTGGATGATCGAGAACATCATGCCGGTATAGTATTCGAGGTCGTCCCGTTCGGTGAGATCGAACGTGATCTGATTCCGCCACTGCGGGAGCCGGTCATGCATCACGATCAACGATTCGATTGCCGCCGATGCACGCGGGGCCGTGACGGAGGATGCGACAGCTGTCAGGACGCCGAGGTCTCCGGTACACTGGGAGACGCTTTGAACCTGTTGCTGGATCCGATCCTCTACGCCGAGCGTCGTGAGGCGCCTGGCAAGTCCGCGCGCATCCTTCCTGTCGATGTCCCCTTGCACTGCGGCGAGCGCCTGGGCATCCAGACGCATCTCTTCGATGAGGCCGCCAAGAATCCCCGCATGGTTCACATGAATTCTGGCGCCGCGAATGCCGAGCACGTCGAGAGAGCGCATCGCGAGATCGAGGATCAAGGCATCGGCATCGCCTTCCGGAGCGCCGATGAGCTCGGCGCCCGCCTGCCATGACTCAGCCAGCATGGCGCGTGCGGCATCCGGCCGGCGAAAGACACTCCCCGCATAGAAGACCTTGAGCGGGAGGTCGGCCGGCACAGGCCGCGACGCGAGAATACGCGCGATCGCCGGCGTGAAATCGGCCCTCAGCGCCACCAGGTTGTCGTGCCGGTCAAGAAACTTCAACGCCCGGTCGCGGATATGCTGATGCCCGCGCTCGTATAACTCAAGAAATTCGATGCTGGAAGGGATGATCTCCCTGTAGCCGGCTGCCGTGAGGAGATCCCGGAGCGACTGTTCGATTCTGCGCTGCTTCGCGGCGTCTTCGAACAGCACGTCCCGGAACCCCTGCGGCGTCGCTATGACTCGAGCCTTCATACTCCCTCAAAAATGCAGGAAGCCCTTCCTGGCGCTCAGGAAGGGCTTCCCGTGAACTCGATGGGTCGTCCGTCATTCCTCGCAGTCGCCAGAGCGCAGCGGCAGGCTACCGTGATGGTGATGATGGACGACGTTTCGCACAAGGTTCATCAGAATCATAATGCGTTACAATACGCAAACAGAGCTCAAGAAGCAAGCGCTGACACCGCGGTGCAGACCGGGCACCAGAGCAGCTAGAATTCCGCGGAAATCCCCAGGGACGGCAGAATTCCGATGCTGCTCTCATTGAATTCCACTGTCTGGTCACGGGCGTTCCATCTGATCGTCCCGCTGGACCTGTTGTTGGTGATGTTCTGAATGTCCAGATAAACGACGAGGTCCCATGAGGCGAAATTCCAGCGACGGTCCACGCGCACATCGACGTACGCCTCTGAAGGGAAGCGTTCCGAGTTGTACCTGCTGATGTCCTGCGTGCCGTCGGAATTGTACGGAGTGTACGGCCGGCCGGTCGCGAACCTGATGCGACTGCTCGCCTCCCACGCCTCATCGAACTTGTACCCCCCGGAAAAGCTCGCGAGCAGCCGCTGGTCGTACAGGCCCGGCCGCTCGAGGCCGTCAAGCGCCGTAAACCGCGCCTGACTGAGTGTCACGCTCAGGAGTCCGTACAACGGAATCTCGGAGAGCTTCTTCTGCACCAGGACCTCCACACCGACCGCCTCACCTGTACCGTCACCCACGAGATGATCGATCCCGAATGAGCTGAAGTTGTCCTCCGCCCCGCCAAAGCCCGCGCCGGTGTTGACCATGATCAGGTACGGGCGGTCGACGCTGGCGGCATACTGGCGGTAGTTCTTCAGGAAGCCCTCCAACCGCACTTTCGTATCGGCACGAACATAGTGCTCGAGGCCAAGGACGTACTGGTCCGCACGGATATGCGCGAGGCCCGTGTTCACCGGATTGGCCGTCAGCCAGATCGAGGACGGACTCTGATGGAACATGCCCGCGCTCGCCGTCAACGCAGTCTGCCGCGTGAACTCGTACGTGAGCGACGCCCGCGGAGCAAATGCAAACGGATCGTCAATCCTGCTGTAATACTCACCTCGAGCTCCGGCAGTCAACGTCAGCCGGTCCGCAAACCGTCGTGACACCTGCAGGTACGCGGAGCCCTTGGTTGACACGTCCCCGGCATCCTCAATGTCGGCGCTGAGCGTGTCGCCGAAGGACGTCGTGAACGGCGGGAGGAGGAGGGACGTGTTTGTCCGCACCAGCTTCCCCTGGACGCCGCCGGAGAGCTCGGTGAGCCCGTCCCCGACTTTCTGGACAAAATCCGCGCGCAGGCTGGTTTCGCCCTCCTTCGACGTGTTTGTGAACACAGGCACCATCATTGAGTCCGCCTGGCGCTGGTCAAAGTCTGTGAACGTTCGTCCGAGCGACACCGTCAGGAAGCCGTTCTTGAAGAGATGCCTCCAGGAGATGCCGAACGCGTACTGGTTCTGGTTGTTGGCAGAGAATCCTCGAGTTGTTATAAGCGTCTTCTGCGTTGTCCACGAATTCGCGGACATTGTCCAGCGCCCCGATGCCCAGGATCGTCAGCGAATTGCTCCTGTCGAGCGTGTACGTGCCACGGGCGAAGAAGTCCCAGTATTCGGGAACGAAGCTGAAGCCGGACGCCCGGAATATGAGGTCGAGATAGCTCCTTCGTGCCGACACCAGGAATGTGCCGCTCTCGCCGACCGGTCCCTCGAGATTCAGTCCGAATTGCGTGGCGGAGATCGTCGCCTTTCCTCCCAGCCGATCGGTACGTCCCTCGCGAAGGTCGATCGTAAGCACCGAGGAGAGCCTGTCGCCGTATCTGACGCCGAAGCCCCCGGTGGAGAATGACGTCTCCCGGACGAAATCCAGGTTGATGTAGCTTAGCGGCCCGCCGCCTGACCCCTGCGTGCTGAAGTGGTTGATGTTGGGAATCTCGATGTTGTCAACGACGTACATATTCTCCGACGGCGCTCCGCCCCGGACAATGAGGTCGTTGCGTCCCGCGGAGACCTGGGCGACCCCGGGGAACACGGCAACAGCCCGTACGACGTCCTCAAATCCGCCGGGAGACCGGCGGATTTCCTCGAACGAAAGGCGCTGTACGCTCACGGCCTGCTCGGGAGTTCTCCGGAAATAGGTCGCCGTGACTTCAACTTCGCCCAGACCGATCGTCTCCTGGTCCATCTTGACGTGCACATCTGTCGGTCGTCCGGACGCCACCACGACGTCTGCAAGGATGATCGGTTCATATCCGACGAGCGTGGCTCGAATCTGATACGTTCCGACCGGGACTTCGCGGATGGTGAAATTCCCATCCGGATCGGTGGACGCCCCGAGGGACGTCCCGACGACCAACACGTTCGCGGATGGCAGAGGCTCGTTGGACACCCGGTCCACGACAGTTCCCGTGATCGTGCCGTTCTGCGCACTTGAAGAGGCGGGCGCAACAAGCAGAATGGCAACGAGCAAGTTGATGAGCTGTTTCATAGGGATCGAGCCGTTACAGTCGTTTTCAGATTGCTCAACACAACTACTCATCCCCCCGGTTCCCGCGACCCGGCGGGCGGCGAAAGCGCTTCGTAACAGCCCTTTTCTCTTTCAGCTCACGCCGCTTACGTTTCGAGGCACGTGAAGGCCGCGTGGCCACACGGGGGGTGTCGGGGGCAAGCGCCCGGCTCAGGAGTTCGCAGAGCTTCCCGACCGCCTCCCTCCGGTTCTGCCATTGGCTGCGGGACGTGTCAGAAGAAACGGTGAGGATGCCGGACGCATCAATCTTCGAGCGCAGCCGCGAGAGCACCAGGGTCCGCTCGTACTCCTGTAGCGACGGAGACCCGAGGACGTCGAACGAGACCTCCACGCGCGTGGAGACCTTGTTCACGTTCTGTCCCCCTTTCCCCGAACTCCGACTGAACCTGAAGCTGAGCTCATCCGGTGAAATGGAGACCGAATCGGCAACGCGGAGGTCCCTGGTCATGAACGGGGCCCCACAGGGTTGAAAGTCACGGTGCTTCTGCGTAGTTTCTGAGAACTTCCGGGTAGACGCGAACCATGGCAGCTCCATCGGCACACAACCTGACCGTCGTACTCTCGAAAAGCGACCACGGGGGCTCCGCCTGGCTCGTGCGCGTCTATCGTAAGGGTTTTTTTGGAAAGAAACTCTTCAGCTCCGACTGGTTCCTGGACGAGCCACAGGCCCGACGGTTCGCCGAACAACTCACAAGCGAGCTCGGCTCACCGTCTGCAGTCCAGAAGCTCCGGTCCCGCCCGCCTGGGTGGACGCTTCACCGCCCCTCTCACTGATGTGGTCTGATTACACCGCATGACTTCCCCTGACCGGCCCGGGAACTTCCTGGGCGCCTATCCGCGCGTCTTCTGGATCGCCAACATCATGGAGTTGTTCGAGCGGGCCGCGTACTACGGCCTCAACTCGGTGCTCGCGATCTATCTCACGAACTCGATCGCCGAAGGCGGGCTTGGCTTCTCCGAAGAATCCGTCGGGTTCCTGCAGGGACTGATCTATGCCTGCACGTACGTGATCCCGATCCTTGGCGGAGCTCTCGCGGACCGGTACGGCTACCGGCGGATGCTGCTGGTCGCTTTTTCTCTTCTCGCCACCGGATATTTCATTTCGGGGTACACCTCCACGTACGGCATGGTGTTCGCCTCGCTGCTGGTCATGGCCACAGGGGCCGGGCTGTTCAAGCCGATCATCTCGGGGACGATCGCGCGCACCACGACAGAGAAGACCTCAGGGTTCGGGTTCGGCATCTACTACTGGATGATCAACCTGGGCGCTTTTGCGGCTCCGCTGGTCGTGAGTGCCGTCAAGGGGTGGTCGTGGCCGATGGTGTTCACGCTCTCGTCGATCTACTGCGCGCTGATGTTGATCCCGGCGATCTTTCTGTACCGAGACCCGCCGAGGCCGGAGAACTCCCGGACCCTGCGCGAAGTCCTGGCCGGCGCCGCTATGGTCCTGGGCGATGCACGCTTCATGCTCATGATCTTTCTCTATTCCGGATTCTGGATCCTCTATTTTCAGAACTTCGGTTCTGTCCTCTGGTTCCTTCGAGATTTCATCGATCCGACTCCCGTCAACCAGGCGTTCGCCTCGATCGGCATCCCGCTGCAGTTCGATGCCGAGCACGTCACGGTCATCAACGCCGGGACGATCATTCTCCTGCAGGTGCTGGTGAGCCGGATCGTGCGCGACCGGAAGCCGCTCCCCACGATGGTCACGGGGATGGTGATTGGCATGCTTGGCTTCATCTGTCTGTCGTTCGCCACAACCGTCTGGATCTTCATCCTCGGGATCGCGGTCTTCTCCATGGGGGAAATGACCGCGCACCCGAAGTACTACAGCTACGTCGGGCTCGTCGCGCCGGCGGATCGGAAGGCCGTCTACATGGGGTACGCGTTTCTGTACGGTGTCATCGGAAGCCTTCTCGGGTCGAACCTCGGCGGGGTGCTGTACGAGAGCATGCTGAAGCCGCTCGTCGGCCAGGGGGACGTCGCAGGCGATATTCGCGGCTTCTGGATGCTGTTCGCCGGGATCAACCTGGTGGCGGTCGCCGGGCTTCTCCTCTATAACAGATACTTCAGCCACGACACGCCAGAGACAAATGCGAGGGCGCGCAGCATCATGATCGGCATCTACGCGGCGCTCGCCCTGTCCGGGCTGTGGTTCCTTCAATCATCCGTTTTCGGGCGCGAGACGATTGCGTACCGAACGATGGTTCAGTCCTTCATTATGCTGCTCATCGGAGGCGGCGGGCTGTTCGTCAGCCTGAGGCGGCCATCGTCAGCGAAGGGTTGGTAGAAGCCCACGGCTCATGTACGAGGCGGGATCTCACCTGCCAGGGTCCGCGCGAAGTCCTCCGGGTCTGTCGTCGGGAGTCCGCACGCGAGGTTGCGGCACACATACGCTGTCGCGAGGCCGGACGCGCGCTTTACGTCGGCCAGATACGGGGCCAGCGCGACGAGCTGCGCCCTCTCCTCCCCTTCTCCCGTCACGATGACGATTCGTCCCGGCACATACCCTTTGCGCGCAACGGCCAGCAGGCGTTCCGTCCCAGGTTCGCCCCGCCGGCCGGCAATCACAATGTGCACGGGCGGCGAAAGAAGCTGATCGACCGCCGACACCATGTTCGGCATCACGACCGGCTGGTTTGACATCATTCCCGCGAACGCTGTGAGCGTCCGTTCCGCCCGCGTCAGCCACTCCTGATTGCCCGTCAGATGCCCAAGCCGGATGAGGGTCATCGCCATGACGGAATTTCCGGTCGGCTCCGCGCCGTCGTACTGCTCTTTCAACCGCACGAAAATGCTCGGGTCAGACGATGGCGTGTCGAAGAACGCTCCCGACGATGAATCCTCGAAGAGTCCAATGGCCTGCCGCGTGATCTCGATCGCCTGTTCAAGCCACCGGGGCTGGGAGGTCGCGTCGAACAGCTCAATCAGCCCGTGTGCCAGGTTCGCGTAGTCGTCAAGCTGACCGCTGAATCGAGCCTCCCCGTCACGGTATCGGCGCAGCAACCTGCCGGATTCCGGATCGCGGAGTCTCGCGAGGACAAAATCGCCGGCACGTTCTGCCGCATCCACCCATTCGGGTGCCCCCAGCGCTGTGCCGGCCCGGCATAGTGCGGCAATCATCAGGCCGTTCCACGATGTGATCACTTTGTCGTCACGATGAGGCCGTGGGCGGCGACGGCGCTCGTCGAAGAGCGTCGTGCGCGCGAGCGCAAGCGACAGCTTCACAGCGGCCTCGTCCCGCTGAAACAGCTTCGCGGTCTCTGCTACCGTCTGAGCAACGTACAGAATATTCTTGCCGTCGAACTCCATCTGCGGATCGTACGGCGCATTCCCCTCTCCCTCAACACCGTAGTAGTAGCAGAACAGCGGGGCATCCGCACCCAGCACGCGGTCAATCTCGCCTTTTGTCCAGACGTAGAACGCCCCCTCCCCGTGCTCCGCGGGATTCTCGGGCCGGGCGCTGTCGGCGTCCTCCGCCGAGAGGAACCCGCCCTGGCTCGCGGTCAGGTCACCAAGAACATATCGCACGGTTTCGCGTACGACCGCCGCATAGAACGGGTTCCCGGTGGCCTGGTGGGCTGCTGAATATGCCCAGACGAGCTGCGCCTGGTCATAGAGCATCTTTTCAAAATGGGGAACACGCCACTCGCCGTCCACGGAGTACCGGTGGAATCCTCCCCCGATGTGGTCGTACATCCCCCCGAGAGCCATCTTTTGCAGCGTCCGTTCCGTCATCTCGAGCGAGGCGGCGGTCCCTGTCCGTGCCCAGTGCCGGAGCAGCGCGCCGAAGACCACCGGCCTCGGGAATTTCGGTCCACTCCCAAATCCGCCGAAGACCGGGTCATATGTGCTGCTCAACTGTCGCTGGCACTTCATGAGAAGATCCGGGGAGAGTCCCGCAGCCCCTTCGGCTCCCGCCGAACCCGCGGCAACATCGTCGAGGAACCTGGAGAGCGTTCCGGCGGACTCCATGACCTTGTCGCGTTCCTTGATCCATACATCGCGGATGCGGCGGAGCACGTCTGGGAACCCGGCACGGCCGTACCGGCTCGACGGGGGGTAGTACGTACCGCCGTAGAACGGCCTGAGGTCCGGCGTCAGGAACATTGACATCGGCCAGCCCCCGTTCTGGCCCATGGCCTGCAGCGAGGTCATGTAGATGCGGTCGACGTCCGGCCGCTCTTCGCGGTCTACCTTGATCGCAACGAAGTGTTCGTTCAGGATCGCCGCGATGTCCGGGTTCTCAAACGACTCGTGCTCCATCACATGGCACCAGTGGCACGTCGAGTACCCGATCGAGAGGAAGATCGGCCTGTCCTCCTGGCGAGCCCTGGCGAACGCCTGCTCGCCCCAGGGGTACCAGTCCACGGGGTTATTGGCGTGCTGCAGGAGATAGGGACTCTTCTCGCTCTTCAAACGGTTGGGCATCAGTCATCCTTAGCAAATCGGAAGCATGATAGGCATCCCCCTTTTCAAACGCAATTTCGCGTGCCGATCCGGCGACATCATCGGTTGCCGGAGGATTGTTGAACGTTCTCCTTGACAATAGGAAGACGATCCACTAGGTTGCTAGCACAATAGACAAGTAGGATCGCCAGCTGGACGAATATGTCCGCCCCTGACACAGCGGATCCTGAGGAGGGCTGGGTCGGACGCAGTTACAGTCCGGACCTTCTCCTCTCCTTCGAGCGAACGCTCTCAGAATTCTCGGCCAGTCTGATCCAGATTTCGGGCGACATGTTTGACGCCCAGATCGTGGAAGGACTGAAGTCGATCGCCCGCTTCTTCAACGTCGAGCGGTGCACCCTCACAGAGTATCTGCCTGAGACCCTCGAGACCCACTGCCGCTATTCGTATGCGCCGGACGGGCTTCCTGCCATACCCCCGATGAGGACCGATCTCCTCTTCCCCTGGGCAACGTCGCAGCTTCGCGCAAATCGACCTTTGATACTCCACTACCCACACGGCTTCCCGCCAGAGGCGGAGGTGGATCTCCGGAATGCGGCGATGGGGAAATTCAAGTCCAGCATCAGCCTCCCCATCGTCATAGATGGCGGTGTCCGATTCACACTGACCGCAGCGTCGCTCACCCAGCACCGGGATTGGCCGGAGGAGCTGGTGCCCCGGTTACGACTTTTCGGGGAGATCCTGGCAAACGCTCTTCTCCGAAAACGACGGGAGGACGAGGTCCGGCGGCATAAAGAATCCGCCGAGCAGGAGAACATCTCGCTGCGCGAGGCCATGCAGCTTCAGACGGAGCACGGGGAGATCATAGGGAAGAGCGACGCGCTTCAGTACGTCCTGTACAGAGTGGAGCGAGTTGCCCGAACCGACGCCACTGTTCTGCTTCTGGGTGAAACAGGGGTCGGGAAAGAGCTCTTCGCGAGGGCAATTCATCGCGCCAGCACCAGGAAGGACAGGCCCCTCCTGAAGGTCGATTGCGCAGCGCTGGCGCCGTCTCTTATCGAGAGCGAACTCTTCGGACACGAACGCGGGGCATTCACGGGTGCGGCAGCTACCCGCAAAGGGCGATTCGAGATCGCTAACGGTGGAACGGTCTTCCTGGACGAAGTCGGCGAACTCTCCCCCGAACTCCAGGTGAAGCTCCTCAGGGTTCTCGAAGACGGGTTTGTGGAGAGAGTCGGGGCAGCACAACCCATCAAGGTGAACGTGCGGATCATCGCGGCCACGAACAGAGATCTCGAGGAAGATATCCAGGAAGGGCGATTCCGGCAGGATCTGTTCTACCGGCTCAACGCGTTTCCACTCACAATCCCGCCACTCCGTGAGCGCCGTTCCGACATCCCCCAGCTGGTCGACCACTTTGTGCGCGTCTTCTGCTTGCGCCATTCCCGTCCGATTCTGCGGGTCACGCGGCCAACGCTCAAGATGCTCCAGGAGTACGCGTGGCCGGGCAATGTGAGGGAACTTGAGAACATCGTTGAACGGGCGGTCATCACAAGCGAGGGGAGTACGCTCCACGTACAGCCCCTGACCCCCCAGATGCCCGTGAAACCTTCGGCGCGCAATTTGAAACCGCTTGCGGAGGTCGAGAAAGACCATATCCTCACTGTGCTCGAGAAGACACTCTGGAGGATCGAGGGACAGGCGGGAGCTGCTCGCATCCTGGGTCTTCATCCCGACACGCTCCGCCACCGGATGAAGAAGCTCCAGATCAGCAGACCCAGGGTTGTCGATCGCTAGTGTACCTCCCCCCCTGCTTCTCACGCCCGTTCACTGCCGAAGATCTTCGGCGAAACCAGAATATATGCGGGTCTCCTGGCCCGCTTCGGTCGCCTCACTCACACCGTGCTCTTCACTAACCTGTTGTAGGTCAACAACCTCTCGTCAATTCACCCAGGCGGCCAAGCGTTGGTACGGGCTTTGTAATCTCGGTGGCATGATCGAGGTGCGGGTGACCTTGAAGCCGAAGGCGGGAAAGCATACCGAGATCCACCAGACGCTGGAGAGCATCGCCGCTGCAATCCTCACGCGCCGGGGGTGTCTCGGCTGCGAATACAGGGCGTATAAGGATGGCAGCTCTCTTACACTGGTTCAGACGTGGTCAGATCATGCTGCCGTGGACTCCTACTTCCAGTCGCGAGAGCACAGGGCATTGATCGGCGCCATGGGGACGCTCTGTGCAGAGCACGCGTTCTCGATCGAGGTTCGATAGTTCATCTGTTCATTCAAAAATCCAGAGGTGTACAATGCACCGGGTCCGCCACCGTCTCTTCTATGGTATCGCCGCGTGTGTCGTCGCGGCCGCGGCATTAGCGCTTGCCGCCTCAGGGGCAACGAAACCCAACAAATCGTCGATGGAGCAGGTAGAACGCGGTCGCTATCTCGTCAATCTCGGCGGCTGCAACCACTGCCATTCGCCGAAGGCGATGGGTCCGAACGGACCTATCCCTCACCCGCTGAAGACACTGTCAGGCCACATCGCAGAGTCGAACCTGCCCGAGATCCCGAAGGGGGTTATCGGTCCGGACAAGTGGATGGGGATCACGAACTCGGACATGACCGCCTGGGTCGGACCGTGGGGAGTTTCCTTCGCAGCGAACCTCACGCCTGACCCTGCGACCGGAATCGGGGCCTGGACGGAGGATGTGTTCATCAAGTCGATGCGGACCGGCAAGCACATGGGCACCGGGCGCCAGATCCTCCCGCCCATGCCGTGGGAAGATATCGGAAAACTCAACGATCAGGATCTGAAAGACGTGTTCGCGTATCTCAAGTCGATTCCCGCGGTCAGGAATGCGGTGCCGCAGCCGATTCCGCCGGCAGGAGACAAACGATAGGGAATCATTGCGCCGGGGGGTGGTGGGGGCATGATGGGATGAGGGGCGCTCCGGCGCACGATTTTACGTCCGACGTTCGAGCGGGTTCCTGCTCACTGCGATGGTCAGCGAACAGAACAGTCTGGCAGTGAGACTGTTCACGCTCCTCCACATGGAGGTCAATCCCGGATAGCATCGGGTGCCCGGCTCAGACCATGAGCCGCGAGGTATCGAGTCCACCAGAAACGCAAGGGCTGTCCCAACAGTGTAGGGGACAGCCCTTTGTCATTCGTGCCTCTTTCGCTGCAACCGCTATTTCTCCGTCACCACCGTGATGACGGTGACATCGCGAATATCGCCCATCCTCACCTTCCCACCAACCATCGCCATGCTCCCCACGAACGGCCGCTGGATGTGCGCCCACGCATTCGACGCGATGATGTCTTTTGTTCCGTCGAAGATGATGTACATCTCTTTGATCGGCTCCCCGGACGGGAGCTTCTTCATGCTCGTCTGGCTTGGTTGACGGCGGGTGGGTCTCCTTCCCCTTCGCGAGGTAATAGGCGGTCACTTTCTCGTAACCGTCACCCGTCATGTAGACCGTAGCTTTCAGCATCGACGCCTTCTTCTCGCCCAGGGACTTCAGCATTGTCGTCGCGGTCTGCGATGCCTTCTCGTCGATCTTCGCGCCCGGGTACGGCTTGAGGGCTACCGTGGCAGCGACTGCAGTGCACGTGAGGGCCACGGCAACGAGGGTCATGAAGCGGACCATACATCCTCCTGATTCTGAATGGGATAAAGATCTGCGAGATTGCCACCCAGCTTCAAACTGAAGTAGAAGTTCTCGGATGCGACGTCCTCCCCGACGAGAAGCACGAGGAGCGCTGCCTGGCTTCGTGCAGTGGGAGGAATGGCGAAGATGGCAGCAATCAGCATAACGGCGGCAAAGAAGAACCTTCTCGCCCTGATGAGGGCACCTCCCAATCCGAGCATAGACGTCTCCTTGCGATGCCTGGTGTGCGAGGGGAGGGATTGCAGCTATTCAGGAAGCAAAAAAGCCCTCCACGAACAGTGGAAGGCTTTGTGGAGCTGAGGGGGATCGAACCCCTGACCTCGTGAATGCCATTCACGCGCTCTCCCAGCTGAGCTACAGCCCCGTGCACTTGGCGATGGGCGACGGCAGCGCGCCAATCATCAAGTTCAACCTACAAATATAGCAAAATGCTTCAGGTATGTCAAACAACGCGCCTCCGGCGTTCATTGAAAATCCATGCCCATTTTCGTATTATAAGAGATATTCCGGTCTGCAATTCACCCACAGGGCTGCACATGGACGATATTGGGCGCGCATTCACATTCCCCTTCAAGGACCCGCAGTGGTTCGTGAAGTTTCTCATCGGCTGCCTGATGTGCATACTTGCCGTTTTCGGGATCGGCTTCTTCATCCTCGCCGGCTATTTCATACAGATCACGCAGCGGGCGATGAGGAATGAAGAACGGGTGCTGCCCGACTGGGATGGCATCGGTCAGAAACTCGTTCTGGGGATCAAGATCGTTATCGTCTACCTCGTCTACCTCCTTCCTGTTATCTTGCTGATGATCCCGTTGTTCCCGCTCGCGATCCTGACCGACCGCCCGGAAGCCGGCGACATTGTCGGCCTTTTCAGCCTGGTGTACTTTTTCGGGTTCGTGCTCCTCATCGTACCGTACAGCATCGCGCTGACCATCGCCTCCCCGATCATCAACTACAGGTTTGCCCTGAACGAGAGTATCGGCGATGCGCTCGATATCGGAGCCATCTTCAAGGATTTCGGGAAGAACTGGCAGAACGTACTCGTGGTCGTGCTCATTACGATCGGCGTCCAGTCGTTCGCGTGGGTCGGCGTGGTCATGTTTCTCGTCGGCGTGCTGTTCACTATGTTGTATTCCTACATGGTGCCGGCGTACCTCAGCGGCATGCTGTACCATGACATCGTGCGAAAGGAGCGGGTCGTCTGAGATGAGGCGTCTCCTGTGTGTCGCTGGATTGGCGGTGGCGGCGGCGACCGGCATACGGTGCAGTGACAGCAGCAGTCCGACGGGATCCAACATTGTATTTCCCCCGAACAATGTCAGCTTCGGGGCGCACGTCCAGCCGCTCTTCAACGAAACGTGCGCCTTCACAGGCTGCCACGGCGACAATCAGCCCGCCGCGGGCCTCCGGCTTACGAGCTACGATAATCTCATGTTCAATCCGTTGCAGGTAGTGATTCAGGGAAAGCCCGACGAGAGCATCCTGGTTCTCCGGATCGAGGGACGCCTCGGCTCCAGAATGCCCCTTAACCGGCCCGCGCTCACCCAGAACCAGATCAACGGCATCCGCACGTGGATCGCCGAAGGCGCCCTGAACAACTGACCCGCATCCCTCGCATCACCCCCTCCGTGCGTCCTGCACCCAGAGGAGCTTCGCCCTCAAGACGTCGAAGTACGTCCGGTCCGGCCTGCGGAGCAGCCTGACCGTGTGCGCCGCCCGCCTGATCGTGACCTCGAGGGGCGGAGCTGCGAGGACTTCCACCTTCCCGTCGGCGGAGACCATGACCTCGTCGGAGGGCGAATACGCAACGATCCGTATCACGCTCCACTCAGGGATGATGAGCGGTCGCCCGCCGAGGGTGTGCGGCGCGATGGGCGTAATCCCGAGGACATCGCTCCCCGGCGTGACGATCGGACCGTTATTCGACAGCGCGTACGCCGTGGAGCCTGTGGGGGTAGAGATGATCAGCCCATCGCCGCGATAGGTGGCCGCGAATGCCCCGTCGATGTATGTTTCCAGATCGATCAGGCGGGGCGAGTGCGATTTGTCGATCACCACGTCGTTGATCGCCGTGATCCTCGCCCCCGGAAGCGCCGGCGTGGTCGCCTCGAGGACCGTCCTGTCTTCGACCGGGAACTTGCCCGCCAGGATCTCTGGAATCGCCGCATCGAGCTCGTCGGGGTTGACCTCCGCCAGAAACCCGAGCTTGCCGAGGTTGACGCCGAGGAGCGGCGTTCCGCGTGCGCCGATCTCGCGCGCGATACCCAGCATCGTTCCGTCGCCCCCGAACGCGATCAGAAGGTCAGATTCATCGATGCAGGACGAAAGATCCCTCGCCGCCTTCCCCCAGGTCCCCATCGCAGCGGGGCCGAGGAGCGGCACAAGCTTCCGGTCGATGACGAAGGGCACCCCGAGGCTCTCCAGCCGTGTCAACAAAGTGGCAACAGCCCCTGACAGACCCCCCTTCGCGGGATTTCCGACGATTCCGATGGTCATGACGCCCCTCCTCCGTCGGCCGGGGTCGCCGGCGGATCCCCGTCCGCTGAGGGGGTGTCCCCTTTCGCCACCTCGTCGACGTAGTTCAGCTTCAGCTCCTGGAGCATCTGACGAAGGAACTGCTCCTCCTCCGGCGCAAGGTTGCCGCGGGTGCGCACCTGCAGCATGTCGAGCGTGTCGATCGTATGCCGGGCCCCGTCCAGGTTACGTTCGATCGTGCCGGTCATCGGATTTTTTATCTTCCCCATCTGCTGCATCGCGGCGAAGTGCAGCATGGCAACGAGCTGGCTGAACAGCGCCGCGTACATCTCCTGGCGTTCCATGACTATGGTCTCCTTCGGACAACGTCCGTAATTCCCCCGCTCCGGCCGACAGCCATCACCAGTCCCAGGGACGCCCAGAGCAACACGGCGACCTCCTGATCCCCGAAGCTCCATTCGGTGAGGCCGTGCACCTGTACCCCGACGAACACCGCGAGGGCCCCGAGCGCGACCGACCCCCCGAACCATGCATCCCTCACTGCGCGGTGGACCCGCCAGGCGGCCGTCCACACCCGGACGAACATCCAGAGCACGACCGCGAAACCGACGACGCCGAGTGTCGCGAGGAACTGCAGCGCGTTGTTGTGCGCATGGCCCCAGAGGTCGGGATAGCCAGGGGGCGCGTACGTTCGGAACAGCGCACCCAGATCGATATCCCCGACGCCGAGGATCGGATACTCCGCGATGATCCTCGTGCTCGCGGTCCACACCATGAGCCGCGACGCGTTCTCCGGGTGGTGAAGATCGACGATGCTGCGGATTCTGCTCTCTACAAACGGCGGAGCGAAGACAATCGTCACGGCGACGACGGCAGCAAGCGGCACGAGAAGCCTTCGATTGCGGATGACGGCGATGGCGATCGCGCCGGCAACCACCGCCAGGTATGCGCCGCGGGTGACCGTCGCATACAGGGAGATCACCACGGGAACGAGTGCGACGATCGACCAGATGCGCACGCGGCGCGGCGTTGCGGGATGCACGGCGAACGGGATGAGAAGCAGCGCGGCGATCATCATGACGCCCGCAGTCGTCATGTAGAACTGGAACACCCCGAGCCGCTGATTCGCATCGATCCACCCGAGCAGCACCTTCACGACGCCGATCGCGCCGACCACAGCTGCAGCGCCGAGCAACACGGCGACCGCGCGCTTCTGATCACGCTCTTCGTGCAGCGTCGATGCAAGCGCGTACACGATGCCGATCAGCAGCAAACGCTTTGCATTGATGAACGACCGCGCAGGGTCGAGCGAGAATGCGCTGGCCAGCAGCTCGGCAACCACATACGCGAGGAAGGCATAGTCCAGGATCGTCCGTGCGGGGCGCAGGGACGGGTCGCCGGCCATTGCCACAGCCCAGACAAGGAACATCGCCCCCAGGGCAATGGAATTGACTGCAATCGAGAAATAACTCGAGGCAAGGAAAATGAGCGTGACGGCCGCGAGGGCAGGCCGAAGGGCTGTCGCTCTCCCGGGCGCACGCTCGGCCACCGCAGCCGACCCTGCCGCGGACACGTCAGGAGCCGACGCTCCGGAGGAGGACCTTCCGGAGGAGGACCTTCCGGAGGCGGGATCATCAGAGCCGGAACTGGAGATCATGCAATTTCCTGTAGAGCCCGTGCTCCGCCTGGATGAGATCGTCGTGCTTGCCCGATTCCACGATCCGCCCGGCCTCGAGCACGAGAATCTTGTCCGCATGCTGGACGGTCGAGAGACGGTGAGCGATCACGATGGACGTCCGGCCTGACATAAGATTCTCGATCGCTTCCTGGACGAGCATTTCGGACTCCGTATCAAGGGCCGAGGTAGCCTCGTCAAGGATCAGGATCGGTGGGTTCTTGAGTATCGCCCTGGCCAGGGCGATACGCTGTCGCTCACCGCCGGAAATCTTCACGCCGCGCTCACCGATCACCGACTCGTACCCCTTCGGCATGTCCATGATAAACCGGTGGGCGTTCGCCGCTTTCGCGGCCTCCATGACTTCTTCCAGCGCGCAGTCCTCGAGGCCGTAGGCAATGTTATTCCGGACGGTATCGTTGAACAGGACAGTCTCCTGGGTGACGATGCCGATGAGCGACCTGAGCGACGCGATCTCGGCAGCGCGCAGATCGACACCGTCGATCGTGATCGAACCCCACGTCGGGTCGTAGAACCGTGGAATCAAGTCCGCCAGCGTGGATTTCCCTGCCCCGCTGGGGCCGACGATGGCCACGACCTCACCCTTCGCGACCTTCGTGGAGATGTCCGCGAGCACAAGTTCTTCGCTTCCATACCGGAAGCTGACGTTCCGGAATTCGATCGCATCCCGGAAGCCGGTCAGGACGACGGGGTGCTCCACGTTCTTGATATTCGGCTCGGTATCGAGGAGATCGAAGACCCGCCTCCCTGCCGCAGTCGCCTCCTGAATCCGGTTGTTGACGGTGCTCAGTTCCTTGACCGGCGGCATCAGCTGGAAGATCGCGAACAGAAACCCCAGGAACTCGCTGGCACGGAGAGCGCCGTTCCCCAGGACTTCGAGCCCGCCGTACCAGATGACAATCGCCCCTGCCACGGCGCCAAGAAACTCACTGAGAGGAGACGAAAGGTTCCTGACCTTCGTCACTCTGAACACCGTCCGGAAAAGAGCCTGACTGGCAGCGGCGAACTTTCCACTCTCAAACGCCTCCATCCCGAACGCCTTGACCACCTTCACGCCGGAGATTGTTTCCTGCAGCACCGATGTAACGTCGGCGATCCGTTCCTGAACGAGCCCGCTCTCTTTGTGTACCCGCAGCCCGACGATAGCCGCGAGCGCCAGGATGAACGGCAGGACGACGAACGAGATCAGCGTGAGCTTCCAGCTGATGGAGACAGCGATCGTGAGATAGGCGACAATGAGAAGCGGCTCGCGCACGGACGTGAAGAAGGTCGCCGAGATTCCCGAGATGATGACCGGAACGTCGTTGATGACGCGCGAGATCAGCCCGCCAGTCCTCTCGTTCGAAAAGAATGCGAGCGGCAAACGGTGGATGTGCTCGTACACCGCGTTTCGCATATCGCGGATGACGCCGTGCTCGACATACGTCATCAGCGTCGACTGGATATACCCGAAGACGTTCTTCAGGAGGAACGTCACCACGACGATGACGCAAATGATGAAGAGAGACTCTACCGGATCGTCTCGCAACACGAGTCCCTGAATGAACCCGGCGATCCCGCTGAGCGGAGAGGCGACGATACTGGATGCGCCCTGCGACCCCGCGGGAGCGGCCGCCAGGGGTCCGTGGAACAACGTCTCGAGCAGCGGGATGGTGAGGTATATTGAGAACCCGCTGAAGACGGAATACATCAGCGAGCAGAGGACCGAGACGCCCAGCGACGCCCAGTACGGCTTGAGGTGCTTCAGAATCCTGCGATAGGTTCCCATCAGAGCCGCTTTCGCTTCGTCAGATCAACATTCGAGATGGGCGGCAGAAACCCGCCTCCGGACTTCTGCCGCATTCCGTATTCCCAGAGCTTTGCATACAGGAGCAGGGCATACACGGCATCGAGCAATGCCAGGACAAACCCGTGGAATCCGTCGCGGTACCCCTTCTTCGACACGAACATTTTCAGGAAATGCGAGAGCGGGCTGAGGATCAGTTTATGCCATGGCACCTCGGCGTGCGGCCGCTCCTTCAGGATATTGGCCACGTGCAACGACGTGTAGTCGTTGATCTTCGCCATGTAGTCGTGTATCGTCTCGTAGGTGTAATGCAACAGGAAGGATGACAGCCGGCCCCGCGGGCCGGCCGGCGCGAACCCGCCGTGAACCTCCTGGTGCTCGGCGCGGTACGAGTCCCTCCTGAAGAACCGGAACTGGTAGTCGGGGTACCATCCGCCCGCGACCAGCCATTTCCCGAAGGCGTTCACTTTGCGCGGGACGTCGTACCCGACAGCCTCCCTCTTTTCGGCAGGTGTCGAGATGATCTGGCGGATCTCCGCGGCGAGCTCTGGAGTGACCTCCTCGTCCGCGTCGATCACCAGCACCCAGTCGCCCGTGGCGTATGCGATCCCGCGTTCCACCTGCCTGCTCGAGCCGGGGTACTCGTGCTGGTAGACCCTCGCAGCATAATGGCGGGCCCGCTCGACAGTGGAATCCCGGCTAAACGAGTCCACAACCACGATTTCGTCGGCCCAGGACACACTCCCGAGACACCTGTCGATGTTTCGCTCCTCGTTGAGCGTCGTCAGGACTACCGAAATGGTCTCTTTCAACGGATCACCACGGCCTTTAGCGGACGACCAGATTCACCAACTTGTTCTTCACGACAATGGCCTTCACGAGCTGCTTCCCCTCCAGGTGCCTCTTCACGCTCTCGCTCTGAAGAGCTCGAGCCTCTAGAGATTCCTCGTCAAGATCAGGGTTAACTTCAATAGTATCACGCACTTTGCCGTTTACTTGAAGTACTACTTCAATAGTCTTCCGGGTCAATTTCGACGCGTCAAATACTGGCCAGGGCTCCCTCGACAGGGAGGATGTGTGGCCAAGCTTCTCCCAGAGCTCCTCCGCCAGGTGGGGCGCGAAGGGGGAAAGGACCTTCACAAACGGCTCCAGGATGGCTCGCGGCCGGGCTTCCGACTTGGTCATCTCGTTGACGAAGATCATCATCTGTGAGATGGCAGTGTTGAACCGGAGGGAATCGATATCCTCCCCCACTTTCTTGACGGTGGCATGGAAGACCTGGTCCAGGGCTGCCGGCACAGCGACACTGGAGACCGCAGGATCGAGGCGTTCTGACTCATCCGTATAGAGGCGCCAGACCCTGTTCAGGAACCGGAAGACCCCCTCCACGCCCCTGGTGCTCCAGGGCTTCACGTCCTCGAGCGGCCCCATGAACATCTCGAACAAGCGCATCGCATCGGCCCCGTATTCACCGACGACGTCGTCGGGATTCACCACGTTGCCCCTGGATTTTGACATCTTCCTGGAGTCCTCGCCCAGGATGGTCCCCTGGTGCCGCAGCCGCGTGAAGGGTTCCCTCGTGCTCACGTAGCCCAGGTCGAACAGGACTTTGTGCCAGAACCGGGCGTAGAGCAGGTGTAGGACGGCGTGTTCCGCACCTCCTACGTACCAGTCGATCGGCATCCATCGCCGTTCCAGTCCCGGGTCGCAGAACATCGACGTGTTTTCCGGGTCGATGTACCGTAGGTAATACCAGCACGAACCCGCCCACTGCGGCATCGTGTTCGTCTCTCTCCTCCCCCTCAGGCCGGTCTCGGGGTCGATGACGTTGACCCATTCCGTCGCCAGCGCGAGGGGGGATTCGGTCGTCCCGCTCGGCTGGAATTTCTTCAGGTCCGGGAGGAGCAGTGGCAGTTGATCCTCCCGAACGGCCGTCATGGTGCCGTCTTCAAGAAGGATGATCGGGATCGGCTCACCCCAGTAACGTTGGCGTGAGAAGAGCCAGTCACGGAGCTTGTACTGTACCGTGCCCTGGCCCAGGCCCTTCGATGCAAGCCACGTGGTGATGCGCTGCTTGGCCTCGGGGGTCGACAGGCCATCCAGCGACACCTCCTTGTTGTGCGAATTGACCGCCGCCCCGTCCCCGATAAACGCCGCCGTCGAGACGTCGCCGCCCGCGACGACTTCGACGATCGGGAGGTTGAACGTCTTCGCAAACTGATAGTCACGTTCGTCGTGGCCCGGGACGGCCATGATGGCTCCGGTCCCGTAGCCCATCAGGACGTAGTCCGCAATCCAGACCGGGATGCGGGCTCCCGTTGCCGGGTTGATCACGACGCCGCCGGTATCGACCCCGGACTTCTCGGTGTCCGTTCCGCGATCCAGTTCGCTCTTGCGCGCAGCCTGGTAGGCGTACGCCGAGACCGCCCCGCGCTGCAACGGCGTGGCGAGCTTTGACACAAGAGGGTGTTCGGGCGCCAACACCATGTACGTGGCGCCAAAGATGGTATCCGGTCGGGTAGTGAAAACGCGGATCGCACCCTCCATCCCGACGATGGGAAAGTCGACCTCCGCCCCCTCCGACCGTCCGATCCAGTTCCGTTGTTGTTCCATCGTGGATGCCGGCCAGTCCAGGTCGCCACCCTCCTCGAGCAGCCGCTCCGCATAGGCGGTGATCCGCATCATCCACTGGCGCATGGGGCGGCGCTCGACCGTGTACCCTTTCTCCGTCCACTCGGGCACTTCTTCGTTCGCCAGCACCGTCCCGAGCTCTTCGCACCAGTTGACGGGGATCTCGGCTACGTACGCGAGGCGCAAGGCTGCAAGGATTTCGTGCTTTTGCTTCCGGGTCATGCGCTGCCATTCGTCGGCCGTGAACCGCCCGACGCCCGGGAGCTTCCCGCTCCCTTCCGACTCGAACTCACGGACGAGATCGGCAACCGGTCGGGCCTTTCGAGCGCGCGGGTCAAACCAGGAGTCGTAGACCTTCAGGAAAATCCACTGCGTCCAGCGGTAGTAGCCGGGGTCCGTGGTGTCCACCTCGCGGTCCCAGTCGTAGCTGAGACCCAGCATCTTGATCTGCCGGCGAAACGTCGCGATGTTCTCTTCCGTGGTCTGCCGCGGGTGGATGTTGGTCTTCATCGCGTATCGCTCGGCGGGCAATCCGAACGCGTCCCACCCCATGGGGTGCAGGACGTTATAGCCGCACATGCGCTTGTAGCGTGAGAGAATGTCCGTCGCCGTATATCCTTCAGGATGCCCGACATGGAGGCCGGCGCCGGACGGGTACGGGAACATGTCAAGGATGAAAAGCTTCGGGCCGGGGGCCGACGTGTCCGTCGCGAATGTCTTCTCTCGCTCCCAGCGGGACTGCCATTTCGGTTCGATGGTCTTGAAAGGATACGGCATGCGTTGGCTCAGTTCCCGGGCGGGTTCCCGGATGCTTGGTGATGGGAAGTGTGGTGTGGTGACGCCTGGAGGTACACGTTCACCGTCTGCAGCGTGCCGAGGCGCAGGCGCTTCCTGATGTCCTCGGGCTGAGCGCCTTCCGCCGCCAGAAGGAGCGCAGCGGTATGGCGGAGCGATCGCGGGGTCACCCGCTGTCTGGTGCGCGCCGTCCGGATCCCTGCCAGCTCAAGGTACTCGTTGACGCGGTCCCGGACAGCCCGGGTTGTCATTCGGCGGCCGCGGCTGCTGTTTCCCGCACTGAGGAACAGCGGCTCGTCCCGCCCCGTCCCGGTGCGTCGTTGGAGATACTCTTGAAGAGCGAGTATGACATCGTTGGGGAGTTCGACGGATGCATCTTTGGATGGCCTCCCCTTCCCCTGGACCGCAAGCCTCCAGATCCGGCCGGTGCGTGAGAGGTCGCCGAGGTTGAGGCGGACGATCTCCGCATCCGAAAACGCGCAGCGGAGCATGAGGCGGATGACGGCCGCGTCGCGTCGTCCACGCTCATCATCCCCACGCAGCAATTTCAGAAGGGATCTCGCATCGGCGACGCTGAGCGACTTGCGCGCGTGTGTGCGCGGCCGGGGGTTGCCGGACACCTCAAGCGCAGGATTCTGCGCGATGCCGCCTGTGCGCTGCAGGTATCCGCAGAGCCGGCGCACGGCCGTGAGATAGGTGGAGACCGAGACGTCGGACAGCCCGCGCTGCCGCGTCAGGTGCCGCTTGTAGGCCTTGATCTCATCGACCGTGAAGCGGAGGTTGCCCTGCCGTCCGGACCAGCGGAGGAATTCCTGAAGGGATCGTTCATAGGTCCCTCGCGTTTCAGGACGGCGGGTTCGAAGACTCCGGAGAAACGACTCGACTGCGGAGGCAAGTCGCGCTGATGACCATCGCTTCGGGGGGCGCGACGAGCGCCCCGGGCGCGCGCCGTCCGTGGTGCGGCCGGCGTTCGCCCGTCGATCGGGGCGGGCCAGGTGGTGTGGAGTGATCACGGGGAGTCGAGCAATAACAGAATTTAGGGAATTCCACCGTGACCCGCAACGTCAGCATGCAGCGCGGGATCAGACCCCGGCGACGCGCAGGATCATCATGGTGATGTCGTCGGACTGCGAGGCCCGGCCGGCGTGGCGCCGGACATCCTCCGAAATGGCCTCGAGCAGCTCCCGCGGGAGGTTTCTCGCGGTGGGCACAGACCAGACGCTCCAGCCTGTCTTCGCCGTAGTCGACGCCGTGGGCGTCCATTGCCTCGCTGACGCCGTCCGTGAAAAGTACGATGACATCGCCGGTATCCAGGCGCGCGACCCCTTCCTCGTACGGCATCATGGTGGGGAGCACGCCAAGGATCATGCCCCCTTTCTCCAGGCGCTCGACCGCTCCGTCGGAACGAAGGAGATAGGGATGGTTGTGGCCGGCGTTCACGTAGGTCAGGGTCATCGCGTCCACGTCGATGATCCCCCAGAAAAACGTCACGAACTTCGTTCCGCCGGTATTCTGGCACATGAGGTCGTTCACACGGCTGGTCAACTCCGCCAGCCCCAGCCGCAGGGGCACCAGCGCCCTGATCGTGGCCTGCAGGTTGGCCATCAGGAGGGCGGCAGGCGTCCCCTTCCCCGACACGTCTCCGATCGCGACCACCCAGCGGTGGTCGTCGACCCGGAGAACGTCGTAGTAGTCGCCCCCCACCTGCTTTGATGAGATGTTCGTTGCCGCGATCTCGATCCGGGGAATCGCCGGGAGCACGGTCGGGAGCAGCCCCTTCTGAATCTCACGGGCGATTTTGAGCTCGTCCTCCATCTTCTGTTTCTCGATCGCGTCGACGAACAGGCGCGCGTTTTCGAGCGAGATAATCGCGAGGTTGGCGAGCGAGGTCAGAAATTCCAGGTCCGCGGGCCCGTACGGTTCGCGCGAGATCTTTTCGCCGAGCAGGATCATGCCGCGGTTCTGCCCCTGAAGCGCCATGGGGACCACGGCCGCAATGCCGTTGGCGGCGAGGACGGGGCGCGGATCAGGCCCGTGGCGGACGACCAGGTCCTCGACGCGCACGGCCGTTTTCTGCTTCGACAATTCGGCGAGCAGCTCGCTCTGGGGCGGGGTCCCGTCGATGCGTGAAGCGGCGACGACCATGTCGGATCCCCGACGCAGGACGACCATATAGCGCTGGACCCCCACCTGTCCGAGGAGGGAAAAGACGAGGAGGCGCACGAGCTTTTCGGGATCGAGCATGACCCCGAACTCCTTCCCGAGGTCGAACAGCGTGTTCATCTCCTGGACTTTGCGATCGAGCCGGCGGTTGACCTGCTGGAGGTCGCGCAGGCTATCTCCCTTCGCGACAGCGGCTGCAGCGAGGTTGGCGAACGCGCCAAGATACTCCTCTTCGCGCGGGCCGATGACTCCTTCGCCCAGCCTGGGGCCGAATCCGAGGATCCCCACCGGCCTGTCATCCGAGATCAGGGGCAGCACGAACGCCACGCCGCGCTCGCGGAAGAACGACATCCAGGGCTGGCGGGATGAGCCAGGGCGGTCGATACGACGAAGGGCCGCAGGGAGCCGGGGTATCCGGACGGTCTCACCCACCGTGACCTGCGGGAATCCTTTCACGAGCTCGACGCGATAGTCGTTCGATCCGGTCGCGAGGACGGCCATCCCCCTGCCTGAGCGCAGCTTCCCCATGATGGTGAGGAGCGCGTGCCCGAGCACGAACGAAAGCTCGAGGCTTTCGTTCACCACCCTGCTGAACTCAAACAGCGCCGACTGGTCGAAATGAGAATCGGAAGGGATTGTGCGGGCGGGTGCCACGCGGGTCCGGCGTGAAGGGGGCATGTCAGCGGGCCAGAAACTTGGTCAGGCGAACCTCGTTCAGTTTCCCGGGGCGGATGTCGTACTCGACCTTATCCATGAGGGAGCGCATGAGATACACGCCCAGGCCGCCCCGCCTGTAGTGTGTCAGATACTCTTTCATATCCGGTGTTTTGATCCCGTTGGGATTGAACACCTCGCCCCGGTCACAGATCGCGACGACAAACGCGCCATTGCTGCCCGAGACGCTCACAACGATGTCCTTCTGCGGGTCGAAGTGGTATGCATGCTTGATGATGTTCGTGCACGCCTCGTCAACGGCCAGAGCGATCTTGCTCACGTCCTCGTCGGCGAAGCCGAACTCCCGCGCTGCCGTGGACACGAAGTCCCTCACCTCGATCAGGCGGTCGGTGCGACTCTCAATTGTTATCTGCTGTTTCTTCACCACCGTGCCGTTACTTCTTGCTGTCGAAGAAACGCTTGACCGCTTCCTGTTCGTCGCTCAGGATCTCGTACAGCAGCGGGAAGCCGAGCAGGTCGAAGACGTTATAGACCTTGGGCGACATGTTGGTGAGCTTGATGTCCCCCTTGTTCTTGCGCACGTCCTCGATGAACGCCATGAACACGCCCAGGCCGGCGCTGCTGATGTAGGAGAGGTCGCGGCAGTTCACGATGATGTTGAACCGCCGGCTGTCCACAAGTCCCTGCAGGGCCTCCTCCAGCCGCGGAGCGGTGTGGGCGTCGAGATAGCCTTTCAGCTCGATCACATTGACCGAGTCCCGCTGGCGTTGTCCGATTTTGAAATCAGTCATAATGCTTCCTCCCAGTTCACGCCTGCGCCCGGCGGGCGCCCGGACGGTCCGTGCCATTTCAACACGACGACCGTCAGGTCGTCGTGGTTCGGCTGATTGCCGGTGAATGCGCGGACCGCGCCGATAATTTCTTCTCGTCCTTCGAGCGCGGAGCCCGACCGGATGCGCGTTCCGAGCATCTGCAGCCGGTCGTATCCGAACTCGTCACTGCCGCGTCGGGCTTCCGTCAGCCCGTCCGTGTACAGGACGCACACATCCCCCGGAGACAGCGTCACCGTCTCCTCTTCGATTGCAGCTTCGAAGGTGCGGAGGTCCCCCAGCCCGATGCCCATCCCGCCCGGCCGGATGTACCGCGCGCCGTCCCGGGAGAGGTGAAGCAAGGGGCAGTGGCCCGCGCGGGCGACCCGCAGCTGGCCCGTGTGCACGTCCAGAATCACGTAAAGTAAACTAACAAATGAATGCTTGTCAATAGAGTCTGCCAGCGACTCGTGCGCGCGCACCATGAACTCGCGGGGTGACGAATGCAGGCGGCCCAGTGCCTGGAAGACCCCCTTCACTTCGGACATGTAGAAGGCAGCCGAGACGCCCTTGCCGGACACGTCTCCGACGATCAGACCGACCTTGTCGGTCCCCAGCTGCATGAAGTCGTAATAGTCGCCGCCGACTTCGAAGGCCGGCGTGGAGACGGCCTCGATGTCGAGGCCGGACAGACTCGGAACGCTCTGCGGGAGCAGCTTACGCTGCATCTCCTGGGCCAGGAGGATGTCCCGCATCAGGCGCTCCCGCTCCAGGGAGCTCTTGATGAGGCGGGAGTTCTCGATCGCGACCGTTGCCTGATCCGCGAAAGCGGAGATCACCTCCACATCATCCTTCACGAAGCCGAACGGCATGTCCTTGCGCGCGTACAGGATCCCGATCAGCCCGTTGTGCGACATCAGCGGCACGGCGATCATCGACCCCTTCCCCCTCACCTTCACCGCCTGCCCCGCACGCGCATCCGTCCCCAGGTCGTCGACCACCACCGGCCGGCGCTCCTCAATCACGCTGTCGCGCAGACTTCGCGACCCGTGCGGGACGAGAAGATCGATCTCCTCGTGCGCGATGTTCTGCATGCCCACAGCCTGGACGCGGGTCGACGCTCCGGAGTGCGACGGCGGCCCCACGACCGCGCGCGATCCCTCTTCGTGCGGATGCAGCAGCTCGAGCCAGCAGCTTGTCGCCTCGGAGACATGCATGGTCATGGTCGTCACCGTGTCCACAAGCTCGTTGAAATCGAAAACACGGTTGATCAGGCGGCCGAGCGCGTACATCGACGTTACTTCGGTCCGCTTCCTGTCGAACGCCTCCGCCGTCGGAAGATGGAACAGCGTGCTGATGAACGCCACGCCGGCATACAGGTTCCCGAAGATGAGCGTGATCTGAACGAACTCCTTCAGCGGGTGCGAGTAGTAGAGGAGAGCCCGGCCCGCAAACGTGCTGCGCCCGAGAACCACGTTGAGCACCGTCAGCCCAAGAAAGAGCACCAGCGCGTAGATGAGGGTAAATACCTTCTCACGTTTCGAGAGGTAGACGATCCATGGAAGCCTGAACGAATTCATGACAGCCGCGGACACCGCGAGCGCAAAGAGCAGGGAGAGGAGGATCGTGCCGTCGAGCGGGCGAACAAACGCCGCCGTGACCGCGGCGGCAAGCGTGAAACCGTGGAGCAGCATCAGGTTGCGCTCCGTCCCCTTCCGGCGCATCTGCAGGACGAGGTCCCGGATGAACTGCAGAAGCAGAACGGCGTAGAGGGCCACAAGGACGCCCAGAATCGAGGCGAGGAAGATGCTCGAGTAGTCGAGCGGGAGCAGCATGTAGTTTTTCGCATCGAAGCCGTCCGTGGGAGCGACCGACACGAGCGCCACCACGGCGACCATGCCGGTGGTCAGCAGGAGCAGGAGACCGAACTTCTTGACGGGCGGCTGCTCGGCGCGAACCCTGCTGCCCCGCGTCGCGAGAACCAGCAGGACGATGACGCCCGCGGTCAGGATCTCCCGGCTGAACGTGACCGCGCCCGGCTCCAATTCGATGTTCTTCGCGACCACATCGATCGCGAACTTCACGAGCAGGAGGAAGAAAGCCACGACCCAGTATATGACCCGTCCGATGCGCATCGGTTCAGACTTTCATCTGCAGCCAGGAACCCCCCCGGTACTTCGCGTAGATCAGCCCCGAATAGGAGATGATGTAGACGGGAAGCGCAAGCCAGGCTCCGCTCAGCCCCCTCTCCCACGTCACTCCGATCAGGAGGGCGAGCGGCAGGAAGATCACCCAGTGTGTAAGGACTTCAACGATCATAACGAACACGGTGGCCCCGGCCGCCTGGAGAGCGTGCGCCAGAACGATGCCCGAGGCATAGAAGATCTGCGCGGCCCCGGCGATCTGCAGTATCGGCCGGGCAATGGCAGCCACCTCGTCGCTCGTCGTGATCACGCCGATCACGGTCTCCGGAATGAGAATGAACACTGCCCCCAGCACCACCGTAAAGTACGTCGCAAGCTTTGCAGCTTCAAGTCCGTACCTCTTCGCAAGAATAAAATCTCCGTTCCCCATGCTTTGCCCCACCAGGGTCTGGGCCCCGATCCCGAAGCCGAAACAGGGGAGAAACGACATGAACAGTGCTGTAATGACAACCTGGCTTGCCGCCTGCTGGACCGTCCCGATCATCCCCGTGATGGCGACGAAAATCAAGAAACCCAGCAATATGAGGATATTCTGGAACGAAACGGGCATCGAGATCCGGATGATCTGCTCAATCGAGGCCCGGGAGATCCTCAAACCCTGGTAGTACCTGTATCTTCTTCGGTATTTGGGCAGGAATGTTACGCCGAGGAAATAGAGCGCTCCGAGCACATTGCTGATCGCCGACGAGGCCCCGGCACCGGCCAGCCCCATGCGTGGGAAACCGAACGACCCGAAGATCAGCAGATAGTTGAACAGAATGTTCGAGCCGTTAATGATGATCGCCGAGTACATGAACACCTTTGTGTGCCCTATGCCGTTGAAAAACCCACGGTAGGACACAACAAAGAGGAAGAAGAGCAGGCCGATGAACCGCCACTGCATGTACCCCGTGCCCGCCGTCGCGACCGCGGGGTCGGCGCTGAACAGGTCGAGGATGTGAAACGAGAAGAGATACCCTGGAATGCCGAATGCAAGGCCGAGGATCACGGCCAGCAAGAGAGAGTCGTTCAGGATGTCGCCCGCGCCCGTGTAGTCCCGCTCGCCGTAGCGGCGCGCAGCGAGCACGTGCGTGCCCGTCGACAGGCTCGAGAAGACACTGGTAATCGCCCACGTGGCGAGCAGACCGAGTCCCATCGCAGCGAGGACAACGGTGGTGTTCTCCAGTCGTCCGACCATGGCCGTATCAACGACCGATACGACCATCTGGGCAGAGAGCCCGGCTACCGCAGGGGTCGAGATCTTCAGGACCGTCCGGGAGAGGGCTCTATCGGGGAGGAGGTTCATTTACGAGCGCGGTAGCTCTGGCGCCTCACCGCGTCGCACCCCTAGAGGGAGTACTGGACGATGTAGCGTTCCGCATCCCGGCCGTACGACGTGGCCGGATAGCTCTTCTTCAGGCGCTTCCAGAGCTCAACAGCCTTCTCCTTCTCGCCTGCCGCGGCATAGTTCCTGGCCGCGTTGTGCAGGAATTCCGGAACGCGAGGATCCGTCGCGGAAGCGGCAGCGGCCTTCTCAAATTCAGCCCCCGCATCCTCGTACTCTTTGAGCGCCTCGTAGCACGTCCCAAGCCCCGCCCTGCGTGCGGCGTCAAGCAGCCTGTCCGGGGGGGAGAAGCTCCGGTAATGCTCAAGGGCCTCGTCGTACTTGCCCAGCGCCAGGAGCGAACTCGCAAGCTGGAACCGCGCCAGCTCTCCGCCGGGCGAGGCGCCGAAGTTCTCGACGATCGCGCGCAGCCCCTGAATATTCCGGCCGGGGACTCCGTCAATGGCAATCTGGTACTGTCCGTTGTCGATGTAGCTCGAGATCGCCCCGAGGGCGGCCTGCGCTTTCTCGCTGGAGTCCGCCCTGTTCCGGACGTACACGACGACCGCGACTATGACGAGCGCCACCGCCACCAGGACGATGCTGATCGTCCGCTTGTGCTCTTCGTAGTACGACGTCACAGTCGAATAGGTCGTTACCAGCCTGTCTTCTTTTAGCTCTTTTCGCGATATCTTTTTCGATGGTCGGAGCATATCTCTGAAGGATTGTGAGTGGTAGTGCGCCTGTCGGGAGTCGAACCCGAAACCTTTGGCTCCGGAGGCCAACACTCTATCCAGTTGAGCTACAGGCGCGAATGCAAAACTTCAACGATCCACGGTAAGTCCTGCAAAATTCGTCTTGCCAGCTACATGCGGCATTATTCTTCTCAGATTGAGGGCCTCTTCCCCCATGTTGCTTTCCCGGGTCGTCGCATCCTCGATCAGCTCTCGCGAGGATTGGCCTGGGTTTTTCTCCGTGGTCGAGAGCGATCGTATTCGCATGCGCCCCCTCACATAGCCGACTTGTATCATTTCGTGTGAATGATATGCATTCGGATGGGCCGTCATCTCATCTACTTGGACGCGTAAGATAGGAGACTCACATGCCCAAAGAACTAGTGGCCATCGGCCCCAGCCAGCCCGTGCTGCGTGACTATGGTGAGCGCAAGCCCAGGAGAATGAGGTCCTGGTGCGCACCCAGTTCAGCGCCGCCAAGCACGGCACGGAATCCTTTTTGTACCATGGCAACGCGCCCGCCGGAGAAAAGCGGTACGACGCTGACTGGCACCTGTTCGTGGAGCGCGACCAGCCTCGCTCCGGCTTTCCTGTCAGCCTGGGGAATATGTTCGTGGGCACGGTGGAGGAGGTGGGCAGCCAGGTGGCCGGCCTGAAGCCTGGGGACCGTGTGTATGGCTGGGGCGGGTCGCGCGACAGCTATACCTTGCCTGCGAGCCGCGTGCGTGTGGCGCCCCCCGAGATGAGCCCCGCGGAGATCGCCTGCCTGGATCCCGCCGAGTTCGCCTATGGCGCCGTGCGCGATGGGGACGTGCGCGTCGGGGACAACGTGGCCGTCTTTGGGCTAGGGGCCATCGGGCTGATGGTGGTGCAGTTCCTCAAGATCGCCGGGGCTTCTCGCGTATGGGCCATCGATCCTATCGCCAGCCGACGGGAGATCGCCGCCAGGTTGGGCGCCGATATCGTCTACGATCCGCGCGACCGATGTGGCGGTGGAGATACGCAAGCTCACGGGGGGCGCAGGGCTGGACGTAGCCATCGGTCACGGGCTACGTCCGCGGGACTGCACGAGGCGGTGCGCAGCGTTGGCTATATGGGGACGGTGGCGGTGGGGGCCTGGGCCAAGCCCTCGTCGCCCGCGCTGCGGCTGGGCGAAGAGTTCCACATGAACCGCACGCGCATCATCTCCACCCGCGCCTGTAGCATCCCCGTGGAAGAGGCCCCGCGCTGGACCTATGAGCGCATCCAGGCCAGCGTTTTGCAGCTCTTTGTGGATCGGCGGCTGCAGGGGGACCCATCGTGCAGCCGGTGGTGCCCTTTGCCCAGGCCGCGAAGGCATGCGCCACGATCGAGCGCAAGCCTGAGCGATACATCAAGCTGGGCTTCAGCCATCCCTGAACCAAGCGGTGGGTTAAGGAATCGTGGCGCGTTTCGGGGCCCAGCGCGCGGAGGGTGAGGGAACCGTAGCGTGTTTCGTGCCAGAGTGTGTCTCGATATACTTTCTGGAGCTGGCTGGTCCCGTGTGTCTCGACGCCGGTTCCTCTACCCCTACAGAAGAAAACATAAAAACATAGAAAATAACAAAAGGCAGGGATGAAGGATTGGCCGTAGAGGCTTACACTACCGCACAACGCTCATGGGTCAGCGGATCGCCCTCTGGCACGAAACGCGCTACCAATCCTTCATCTATTCCTCCGCAAGGAACTCAATTGTGCAACTAGCAAACCTGCGCTGCGAATTCCTTTTTGACCCCCTGGGGATCGATGCGCGCAAGCCGCGCCTATCGTGGGAACTGCAGGATATGCAGCGCGGCGTGACCCAGGTGGCCTACCGGGTGTTGGTGGCTTCCTCGCCGGAGCTTCTCGCCGCGGACCAGGGTGACCTGTGGGATAGCGGGCGTGTGCAGAGCGGCGAGACGCTGGGCATCGCCTATGCGGGGCAACGCCTGGCTTCGCGCCTGCGCTGTTACTGGAAGGCCCGCGCCTGGGCGCAGGTAGGTGAGGCTGGCCAGGCTATCCAGGAGACGCCCTGGAGCGACACGGCCACCTGGAGCATGGGCCTGCCGGATCCCAGCGATTGGCTGGCGCGCTGGATCGGCGATCCCACGCCGCCCCCGCCCGATAGCCCGCCTCACAACGGCTACCGCAGCCTGCCCGCGGCCTCCCCCGAAACGGAGAAGTGGGTGGCCATCGATCTCGGCGCCCTGCGCCGCTTCAATGGCCTGCGCCTGTATGGCGCGCGCGTATTTAAGCACCCCAGCGATACGCCCGGTTATCTCTTTCCCCTGCGATTCCGGATCGATGTCTCCCACGAGCCCGATTTCGGCGAATATGAGACCGTGGTGGATCACAGCCAAGGCGACATGCCCAATCCCGGCGTGCAGCCGGTGACCTATCGCTTTGAGCCCACGGTGGGACGCTACGTGCGGTTGCTGGTCACCCGCCTGCGCCCCGACCAGGATGGCGCCTACGGCTATGCCCTGGCCGAGATGGAGGTGCTGGACGGCCACAGCAACCTGGCCTTGGGGTGTGAGGTCACAGCCTCGGACTCGTGGGAGTCGGCGGAGCTGGGGTACGATGCGCTGGATGCGCCCGCTTCCTCCCCCTTGCCGGGCTCGTCTAAAAAGGCATGGTCCAAGACCAAGTTGGTGGACGGCGACATCTACTGGCATTCCGGGGGGCCCGGTCAAGCCGCTGACCCCACCGATGCTGCGCCGCGAGTTCGTGCTTCCCGGGCCGGTGCGCCGCGCCACGCTCTATGCCACGGCGCTGGGCGTCTACGAGATACCTCAATGGCCAGCGAGTGGGCGACCATATCCTGGCCCCCGAATGGACCGACTATGGCCAGGGCGTGCAGTACCGAGACTTACGATGTGACCGGGCTGCTGCGCCAAGGGGCCAACGTCATCGGCGCCTTGCTCGGCGACGGCCACTATGCCGGGCGCGTGGGCATGACCCAGTCGTACGCCTCGATGCGCTTGCGCGCCGTTTACGGGCGCAAGCCGCGCCTACGGGCTCAGCTAGAGATCGAGCTCGATGGACGCATGGTTACCATCGCTACGGATGGCGCCTGGCGCTCTACAAACCGATGGTCCCATCCGCCTGAGCGATATCTATGACGGAGAGGCCCAGGATGCGCGGCGTGACCCTCCCGGGTGGGACCAGCCCGGGTATGATGAAAATGGAGATGGGCCCCGGACTGGCGACCCGTCGAGGTCGACGACACTCTCCGTATGCCGCTGCTGGCGCAGATCTATCCGCCCATTCGCATCGCTTGTGCCGTGCCTGCCCAGGCGGTGCACTCCCCCGAGCGCGGGGTCTACATCTTGGACCTGGGACAGGATATCACCGGCTGGGTGCGCCTCAAGGTGCGCGGGCGCCCCGGGCAGCGCGTCACCCTGCGTCACGCGGAAGCTCTGGATTCCGATGGCCGCCTCTACACGGCCATGCTGCGCGGCGCCGCGCAGACGGACCATTATACGCTGTGCGGGGATCCCCAGGGGGAGGTGTTTCCGGCCGGCATTTCACCTATCATGGCTTTCGTTATGTGGAGGTGAGCGGCCTGGATGAGCCGCCCTCGCTCGCGGACCTCAGTGGGCAGGCTTTGCACTCGGCCATACGTGAGACCAGCCTCTTCGAATGCTCCAGCGGCTTGGCGAACCAGTTGTGGCAGAACATCCTCTGGACCCAGCGCAACATAACGCAGGGCACTTTTCTCGACTGCACCCAACGCGACGAGCGCCTGGGCTGGCTGGGCGACCCGCAGGCTTTCGCCCATACGGCCTGCTTCAACATGGACCTGGCGGCCTATCTGCGCAAGCGTTTCCGCGACCTGCGCCAGGCACAGGCGCCGGATGGGCGCTATTACGAGATCGCGCCCAATGTGCTCGATGGGCCTTTCCCCACAGGTACGGCGGGTTGGGGCGACGAGGGCACCGTGTCTCCCTGGGTGGCCTCTACGCACTATGGCGACCGGCGCCTGTTGGAGGAGCAATACGAGTCAGCCAAGCGCTGGGTGGAGCACACGCGCGCCCACAGTCCTGGCCTGATCAGTCCCTTTGGCACAGCGGGGGACTGGCTCAACGCCGACACCCAGGAGGTGGAAGGCCTGCCCCAGCAGGGAGGGGCCGTGCCGGGCGAGGTCTATGCCACCGCGTTCTTTGCTTACTCGGCGCGCGTCGTGGCCCAGATGGCCACAGTCCTAGGGCGGGCGAAGACGCCCGCCGCTACATGGAGCTGTTCGAGGCCGTGCGCGACGTGTTCAACTGCACGTTCGTGCGTGCGGATGGGCGCATCTATGGCGACGCCCAGGCCGGCTATGCGCTGGCCCTGCATTTCGATCTCTTGCCCCGGGCGCTGCGCTCCACGGCGGTGGGCCACATGGTGGAAGGTATCAGGCGCTACGGCAACCGCGTCTCCACCGGCTTTCAGGCCACGGGCCGCATGATGTTGGAGCTCAGTCGCGGCGGCCAGAATGACTTGGCCTATGCCCTGCTGCACAACCGCAGCTGTCCCTCCTGGGGCTATATGATCGACGGAGCCACGACCATCTGGGAGCGCTGGGATGCCTACGTCGCCGGGCGCCAGTTGCGCGGCCAAGGCGTGCCTTCGGATC
>CAWABB010000008.1:0-92336 GCA_963780165.1 uncultured Ignavibacteria bacterium
ACAGGCAGGCGCTCTAACCAAACTGAGCTACCACCCCGGGACAACCGACTGTGGACGACGATCAAGAGACAAATTAGAGTCGTCCGCCTTTTCAAGCTTACAAAGATACATATTCCAGATGAAATTCTCAAGGCCAAAGGCGCACCGTCGCGCTTTCCGCAATCCCCCGCGCCTCCCCCCCCCGCCGTTGATATTCACAGGCGTCATCCCTACCTTGGTGGTATCCAGTTGCCGATCCGCGCCTACTGCACCCGGTCGCTCCAAGGAACCCAGATGAGCAACCTCCTCGCAAGAAGTGCCATCCTGCTGCCCCTGCTTCTGAGCGGCTGCGGGTTCTACACCACGTACACGCAGGGCCCGTTCATGGAGGTCAGCTGGAAGAAAGGGGAGGCCCGAACGGCCTCCGTCGGCGAACCGATCGTCTGGTGGCAGTATGGCGTCCGCGACACCATCACCAGGACCAACAACATGATGGACATGGGAAAGGTCCAGAATGATACCATCAGAGACGTCGCCGTCACGCAGGGGGTCCGCATTGAGCTTGGGTTCAACGGCTTCAGGGACGGCCAGCTGGTCGTGCGTTACCGGGAATTTGTTCAGGCAAGTACGTTCGAATCACACGACAACTTCTGGTATCCCCGCGGAAATACTGACAATATGCTGTATTTTGACCTCTCCAAAGACTCAACGATTACCATTCACGACATCCCGATTACGGTCCTCTCCGCCAGCCCTTCAGTAATAACCTACCTGGTGGGAGGGTTCCCGGAAAGGGATAATTTCATGCTGCCCCCGAGAAAGGAAGGCCCCCCGCCCAAGAGCGGGTGAGCCCCCCCGGGGGGAGGGGCATTCCGGCGGCGTCCGCTGCAAAAACCATGGATGTGGCCCAAATCTCGACGCGAGAGAAATTCAAAGAATTCTGGAAATAGGATTTGCGATTTTGAAAAAATGAATGTATTCTTATACTCCAATCATCAGGAAGGATAGTTTCGATGGAGCAGGGTACAGTGAAGTGGTTCAACGGGGCCAAGGGCTACGGATTCATTTCTCGCCAATCGGGAGAGGATGTTTTCGTGCACTTCAAGGAGATCGTCGGTGAGGGGTACAAGACCCTGAACGAAGGCGATAAGGTCAGCTTCGAAGTCACGAAGGGACCCAAGGGACTGCAGGCTACAAACGTCACAAAAGTCTGACGTCGCCCAAACCGCGTCAAGCAAATCAGCCCCGATGCCGTACACGCATCGGGGCTTCTGCTTTTTCCAACGCTCCGGTCCCGCTCACGAGCGCCCGTGAGAGAGATCTCCGCCCGGACGTCCACGAATGACACCCGCTTGCTTCTTCACGTGCAGGAGTGTGCGCACAGTCGTTTTCCAGCGGGGATGGACGGAATGGATGCCGTAGCGCGCAAGATCTTCGGCATCCAGCGTGAGGTTGCTCTCCACGATCGTGTACACATCCTCAAGCGGTACCCATTCTCCGCGCGGCAAGTGTTTCTCCAGGGCTTCCCACATCGCTGTACCATTCGTCACGGTCTCAATCCCTCTCTCTCATCTCTGATGCACGCTCACTCTCACGCACCCTCCGCCCCGGCACGAACGCCGTTGCGGAGGGACGGGACGACTCACGCTACGCGGCGCCTGGCTTCGAGGGCGGTTCTGCTCGGGGTCCCCTGATCCTTGAGATACGCATTCGGGTCGTGCCGCAACGCCCCCTCGGGAAGTGAATCCCAGAGATACCCGAGAGCCTCGCGGACCCGGTCCTCGAAGAACGACGGCAGAACATCTGTCCGCTGTTCGTAGAAGTCCCGGAACGCGGGCTCATCCTGAAGTCGCCGGAGCACTTCACCCTGATATCGAATCCTCCCGTATCCCTCCGAAGAAATCGCGCGCACGACATTCATCCATTTTGGAATCACATCCTTCGTCGCGACCATGCGCCGCAGGATCGCCTTCGGGGAGAAGGAGTGTTTGGTCGTCTCCACAACGTGACGGTAGAACTCGGGCCAGGAGTAGTTCTTCGGGCGCACGTTCATCGCCCCATTGTTGTTCAGGAAATGGAACGGGAAGCCGAGGACACGGTTGTCCCGCTGGTATTCGAGATTGACGGGCGCGGCCTCTCCAAACGACGTGAGCAACGAGTAGCCCGGGAATGCACCTGGGGTCAGATCCACAAAACGTCGTGTGAGCTCAAAGGGCTCTGCTCCGGCGTCGCTGTCCAGCCCGAGCACGAAATTCGTCTGGACGTACGGGATGTAACGGAGCACCATGTTCACATGCTCAGCAACGCGTTTCACCTTTTCCATGCCATCGGTGCCCGCCGCCCGGGTCTTCTCCCCGAGTTCAAACCACGATTCGACGCCGGGCAGGAGAGCTTTGAACCCGTTTCGGCGAAGCCTCTGCAGGTGAGGCTCCGAGAGAAGTGAGAGGCTGCTTTCCGCAATGAAGGTGATGCTCCCGGGGGGGACGGCCTCTTCAATGGATCCCATGATCTGGTCAAACCGCACCCCGAAGTTGGGATCATGCCAGCCTACGAGAGGGCGCTTGAACTTCTTCAGAAGAAACCGGAGATCCTCCCGGAGCACATCGGTATCGAGAGTCTGATACGGCACGGTGGAGTCGATGCAGAAACTGCACGTGTAGGGGCACCCGAGCGTGGCGATCATCGGGACCATTTGAATAATCGGTGCCCGACTGACGGTCGCACTCGCGAACTCCCACCGGTCCCGAATTCCAGGTAGCTGGGCCGGATGGCCACCGGCCGATAGATGGAGACCGACTGGCGAATGCCGAGAACAGTCCTGCAGGACCTCAGCAATAATCACCTCGTCCGTGAAGCCGAGCACGTAGTCGAAGTACTTCACGCTATCCTGAGGGAAGCACCGCGCATGCGGACCGCCGAGGACGGTGACCACTCCCTGAGCGTGAAACCGGTTGCTCAGCGCATAGGCAAGCTGGGCGGATTCCGTGAACGCACCGATGAAAACAAGGTCGAGGTCTGTGGGGAGAATTCGGTTGAGGTCCTCAAAGCCGGTATAGCACGCAAACGTGACATCGTGGCCCTGCCGCTTGCACCAGACCGCTACCACCTGCGGCATAATGCTTGCAAGATTTGCGTTCATGACCCGGGACCACAGCGACCTTGTCGGCCCCTGGCTCACAAGGTCGATGACACCAATTCTCAGCTTCTTCATCACGAGGGTCCCTTTCGCTTGATCGATGCCCGCTTGAACCGCCGTTGCGACAGGATGTGCTTCCGCTGAATCACGGCTTCTTTGACGATTCGTCGGAATTCAGTCCCCGAGAGGGGATGTGACGAGAACTCTCCCGCGCGTGACGCCTCTCGAACAGCCTTCTGGAACGTAGCTATCGGTGCGTCATGCAGGACAAACCTCTTCACCTCGGAGCGGACAAGCTCCAGCAGCGCTGAGGATTGACTCGAGGCGGGTTTCTTCCGTCCCGTCGTCCGAACGCGTGAGGGGGTTTTCCTCGTGGGCACCTGTCTTCTTCGATCCTTCCTTCAAGGCGTGAACACGCATTATGCTAAGGGATTTTGGACGGGGGGGGTATAGCTCCAAGGGTTGAAATGAGGACTGGTCCTTCAGGGTGGGATCCCGGGAGGCCCGGCAGGGCTAGGATGACGTGGTGCGAGGGGGGAGGGGCTGTGCTATGCGTCGTGGTCGCCGTTCGCCTGGGACGATGGTCCCGCCTGGCGGGCAGCGTGCCGGTAGGAGGCGATCTCAAGTCGCGTATGGAGGGCTAGCTTTTCAAGAATGTTGTGGACATGGCTCTTCACTGTATCGACAGCAAGGTGGAGGCGCACGGCGATTTCCTTGTTGCTGAGCCCCTCCGCGATCAGCTCGACGACTTCCCTCTCGCGGGCGGTCATCTTGACAGATCGAAACGGGTTCCCTTTCCCCTTTCGTGTCGCGATGTCCGCAATCTGTGCGAAGAGTGATGATGTCAGGGGGGACGGGAGTATCTTTTCTCCGCGTGCGACTTCCTTGATGGTATGGAGGAGGTTGGCAAATGTGGCGTCCTTGAGGACGAAACCGGAGACTCCGGCGCTGACATATTCCATGAGTGTAGACTGGGTGGGCGCGAGATCCATCACGATGATCTTGAGCGACGGATGGACTGCCTTGACCGCAGATACAAGCCGAAGGCTGTTCTGGCTCCGAAGACCTACATCGAGCAGGACGACGTCTCCCCGGGCCTTCTTTTCCTTCAGAATCGTGTCGCCATTCCCAAGGGTAGCCACGACCTGAAGGCCGGTCTGCTCGTCAAGCATCGCCTTCAGGCCTTCTCGCATGAGCCGGTTGTCTTCAACGACAATGATGCGTATGACCTTCATGTCCTGATGGGCCTGGCGATATCAGCGGTCGAATGGGAAATCCCGGACCGAAAAGTACTCAAAATGGGCCAGTCTTTCAACTCCAAAACAACCCGGAGAACAGCCGTGGGTGTGGCGCCAGGACCTGGTGCGGCGGGAGCTATGCCTTGACGCACTCCGCGAAGAGGTTGATGCCCTCCGCTTCGAACTGTATTCTCGTACTGGGCCGCTGGAACGGCGACTCGCGGAACAGCCGGTCCATGTCCTCCTCCGTCCGGTGGATGAGGTTCCACTCGAGGACATAATCCATAAATTCCTTCGCCGGGTTCTTCGGGTGGAAGTTTCCGAGGATGACTCTCCCGCCGGAGGCGAGATTGGCGAAAACGAACTGCAGAAGTTTCCCGACAAGCTTGTCATTCAGGTAGTCGGTGAGCCCGATGCTGTAAATGAGATCCTGCGGCTCGACGTTTACCCTGGTGCGTCCGAGAAACAGCGCGATCAAGTTCTCGTTCACAAGCGTGATCTGACTCGTCAGCTTCCGGCGCGTCCGGAGATCATCCACAAATGCCAGCGCCTGAAGATCGATGTCCAGGAGCGTGGCCTTGAGCTTCGCCGGGTCTGGTACCCGCTCGAAGGCGTCAAAGACCTCGGTCGCGGGCCCGCTGGCAAGGCACATGACGCGCGTCGTGGACCCGTTCTTCCCCAGGACTGTGTCGCCAATCTCCTTCGCTATGAGCGTGCGCCGGTTCCGAACCGCGCGGGATGGGGGTGTCTCGAGAAACATTCTGTCCACAACCGGCCCCATGCGGCCCGTGCCGCGCGCCTGATTCTGGTAAATGTAGTGGATCGAAAGATAATCTCCCGCATACCCGCGCGGCTTCGAGTAGAAACGCTCTGCAGTTTCGGTGGTGAGCACGTACGGGAGCATTTCATGCTGCAGCTCGGCGCCGAGCAGCGCCCTTTGAGCCTCCGGCAGGGGAGATGCTGTTCCAAGGACGTTGTGAAGCGCCATCATGAGTTCTCCCGCCTCGGCGAGGAATCGGGTGAACCGCCCGTCTGGAATTCCTCCCCCCTTCATCCCTTCTTTGTCCATCTCAACAAGCGTTCGCTTGTACCGTGCGATGAGCTCCCGGGCTCGAATCACCGTGGGATCGTCCGCCGGGGTCGGCTGTGCCTCCGCCCGTGCTGCCGCGAGTTGCGACATGGCGTGCTTGTACCGCTCCGTTGTCGCAATCAGGAGCGCGCGATAGAAGTCCGCAGCGTATGCACGGTCGTAATTGAGCTTGTCCCGGAGCTTGCGCCTGTCAATATGCAGAACAAGTCCCGGCTCTTCGGCCACGATGGTGCCGGCTGCCGGCTCATCCGTGAAGAATGAGACGTCGCCCAGCATCGCTCCGGCGGTCGCATGCTCGATATGGTCCTCGGTCCCGGGGGCGCTGACGGTGAAGAGCCCATCCAGCACGATGTAGAGGCCGGGTACCTGCGCTCCACGCTCGATTAAGACCTGCTGCCGCTCGACCCGGTGTTCGGACCCGTTCTGCACAAGCCAGTGCAAAACGTATTCGGGCAGAAGCTGGAGGACTTCAAGCATCAACCGGCTCGATGGTAGTGGAGGCGGATGGAAACGGCGATCGGGGTGGAATCAGGTGTCGATGTTAACGAAACACACATCCAAATGCAACTTTCGCTTCAGCGTGAAAATGAATATCTTGCGAAGGCTGGTTCGACGAGTATCCAATCATAGCGCAGTGGGGGAGGATGATGGTGGAGCGAATTCGTCTCTTTCTTCTTCTGATGGCCCTGGGTGGCGCGATCGCCGCACCGTGTGCCGGAGCTCTCCATGCACAGGACAAGGGCTTCGGGCTCGGGATCATGGTGGGCTCCCCGACCGGCCTCAGCGGCAAGCTCTGGGTTTCTCAGAACAACGCAGTCGATATGGGCCTCGCGTGGTCGTTTTCTCACGAGGGGTACATGCATATCCACGCTGACTACCTGTGGCATTTTCCGCATGTCATCAGCTCGAGCGAGCGCTTTGTGCTGTACGCCGGCATCGGCGGGCGGTTGGGCCTGAGCGACGATGCGCGGATCGGCGTGCGCATCCCCGGCGGCATCGAATGGTGGCCCCGCAATACTCCGCTGGACGTGTTCCTGGAAATCGCCCCTGTCCTTGACCTTGCGCCAGAGACCGACTTTGACATGACCGGCGCCCTCGGCGCGCGGTTCTTCTTCGATTAACAGCAGAGATCCCAATGCATAGAGTCTTTGCAGTCGTGCTGCTGGCGGCCATCGGAACAAGCGCGTCCGCTCAGGTTTCCTTCTCTTCCTATTTCACCGACCGAACCCTCCGTGTGGACTACTACCACACGGGGACCAAGGGCTCGGAGAGCTTCAGCGTCGACCAGGCTGTGGACGATGGCCCCTGGGCCGGAAGCACGGTCAATCTCGTGGACACGCTGAATCTCGGAGAATTCATCGTCCGGGTCTATGACCTGGCGACCGGACAGTTGATCTTTTCGCGCGGATTCTCATCGATGTTCAACGAGTGGCAGACCACTGATGAGGCGGCCCGGGGGGTCTACAGGACCTTCAGCGAATCGGCGCGTATGCCCTTCCCGAGGCGACCGATTCAACTCACGGTCGCACGTCGCGACAAGCGGATGATCTTCCATGAGCTCTTTTCCATGACGATCGATCCGGCTGATCCGACACAGGTCCGGAAGGAAAGGAGAACCTCGCCGTTCAAAGTCGGGAAGCTTATCGAGAACGGTCCGCCGGCGAAGAAGGTGGATGTCGTCATCCTGGGCGACGGATACGCAAAGGCGGACATGGAGAAGTTCCGCGCCGACGCAAAGAAGTACAACGAGGCGATGTTCTCCACCCCGCCGTTCAAGGGGAGAAAGGACGACTTCAACGTTTGGACTGTAGAGGTGGAGTCGGGCGAGAGCGGGATCGACATTCCCGACAAGAACGTCTGGAAGAACAACGCTCTCGGGACGATGTACAATACGTTCGGATCCGCCCGGTACGTCCTGACGACGGACAATAAGACGCTTCGTGATGCGGCGGCTGCGGCGCCGTACGACTTCATCTGCATCCTCATCAATGATTCGCGATACGGTGGCGGCGGGATTTATAACCTGTACGCTACCACGTACACGGGCGAGACCACAAAGGGGCAGGAGTGGCAGATGGAGTACGTGTACGTCCACGAGTTCGGACATTCGTTCGGGGGGCTGGGCGACGAGTACTACGCGTCGTCCGTTGCCTATGACGAGTTTTATCCTCAGGGCGTGGAGCCATGGGAGCCGAACCTGACCGTGCTGCTGGACAAGAAGAACGTGAAATGGAAGAGCTTCCTCGCGGAGGGGATCGAAGTGCCGACGCCGTGGGAAAAGGCGGCATTTGACAGCGTGGAATCGGAGCGCGCAAAACTTGACAGGCTGGCTCCGGATTATTACGCGAAGCGCGAGCCGCTGTACAAGCGGTCGAAGGAGATCCTCATGACGTCAGCATTTGCGGGGAAGGTTGGGGTCTTCGAAGGTGCGGGGTACGCGTCGAAAGGGATCTACCGTCCGGCGGTCGACTGCCGGATGTTCACGCTCAGCCTGATCGCGTTCGACCCGGTGTGCAGCGCGGCGATTGAGCGTGTTGTAGACTTCTACAGCAGGTAGGGAAGCCGGGCCGGCAGCCGCGCCGGGATGAGAAGCGAGATCTTGTGGATGCGGGTGGCGACGGTGGGGAGACCCATGACCCGTTGAAGAACGAACGAGGGGCGGCATGCATGCCGCCCCTCGTCGCGTCTTGCCGCTGGCCGTCCGGGCGCCGGTGCGCACCCCCGGGACGGGGGGGTGCAGGCTATTCTTGGTCGGCTTTCCTGGCCCTGGGCTTCCTGAAGAAGAACCACCAGATTGCCACGATCAGGGCGAGGATCAACACAACGTACAGGTAGAAGTGCCCCCCCACCTGCTCGGCGTGGAGCTCGCTGACGAGCTGATCGAGCGCTGCGTACTCAGCCTTTCCGAGCATCGACTCCTTCGAGAGCACCTCGCGCCACTCCTTGTCGATACGCTCTTTCCAGACTTTGTCCACGAACACGGTCGGATCCTGGCCGGACGTCTTCAGCGTTGCAATGTATGCGCGCACGCTCTGGGAGAACGTCTTCGCATCGTTGAACGGCTGCAGCGTAATCCCGTTCGCCGAGAACTCCTTCTCGATCGAAGACATCAGGCTTTCCTGAAGCTTCAGGTTCCACGCGTTCACAACGGAATCGACCTGTGCGCCCGGCTGGGGCGTGGCAGTCGTGACGACCGGAACGCCTTTCTTGGTCTTCGCGCTCGGGGTGGGACGGGTGGAAGGTGGCAGGGCTACCGCGACCATCTTCTCCCGCAGACCGTTCCACTTTGTCGAGAACTGCTCCTGCTGATCGATCAGGTTCGCGTAGTCCTTCGGTTGCAGCTGGGTCGACTCGAGGAAGCGGATGTTATCCGTCGCAATCTCGTTCACGCGCGTCAGGACGTTGGCCTGCCCGAGCCTCTTCCCGACAGCTTCCTTCTGCATCTCCGATGCCTGATTCAGATCCTTCCCGTACGGGAGGAAGATTGAATCGGTCATGGCAAAAATGAGCTTGTCCTTCGCATCAAGGTTGGCGGTCAGGCGCCGAACGACCTCCCGCAGCTCGGTCTGGTTCTTCTTCGACTTCTGGAGCTCAGCGAAGAGGCTGTTCTTCTCGTTCGTGAGCGTGTCGATCTGCAGACTCATCGCCGTGATCTGAGCCTCTAAATCGCTGAGCCGGATGCCCTGGGTCTGGATCAGATAGACCCGGTCGTAGGTGATGAGGTGGAGGTCTTTGAGCTCGGCAAGCGTTTGGTCGTACGTATGCGGATAGAGGGCGCGATCCAGAAACTCGCGCTTGCCGTCAAAGTCACGCTCGAGCGCGGCGATATCGCTCTTGAGCGAGTCGAGCGTCGCGACACTTGCGGCGCCGTCGATCGCCTTCCTGATCTCGGTCACGCGGTCTTCGAACGACTGCTTCACGGCAAAATCGGACTCCTGTGCAACGGCCGCAAGCGACAGCAGCAGGAGAGCCAGCACGGGTAAGGTTTTCGTACGCATGTTATTTCCCCTCCAGGATGCCGCTCGGGGTGAGGACCTTTTTGAACGAGTCGCCGTCCACGATCTCGATATTGGGAGCGCGATTGTTGAGCGCGGGGTCCTTCAGGCCAGTTTCTGACACCAGGATCTTGCTCTCCTGGGAGAGCGTGCCTTCGCCGGGCTCAAAGACGTACACGTTCCGGAACTTCGGCCCGGTCACGAAATAGTAACCCTGGGCATCTCTCAGCACGCGAAGCTTGACGCCCTTGAGGGCGTCCGGGTTCTGGAATTCCTCCATGGCCAGGGCCGTCGTGGGGAAATTGATGCTGTAGCGCTTGTCCTGGGCCACGTTGTCGTCACCGACCGAAATGACGCTCTCGACCGGCCACCCGAAGTCGACGTTCTCGATCTTGAGGGAGGCACAGGACATAAGCGTCGCGGTCGCCGCCACGGACAGGAGTCCGACGATTGGGAAACGCATCCGCAACTCTCCAATTGTTGACTGATAGGATAGAAAAACCGCACAATTATACCGATATCCCGGACGTCCTCCTAATTAATCTTTCTTTATGCAGCGGGGGGGACAGCAGATGTTGATTTCGTACGCTCATTCGCGTATCTTCGCCTATCCGCCGCTCTCCTTCTCCGTTCTCACAACGCCAATCGACGGCATGCCACGACATCTCAAACCAGGCACACGTCCTCCGGTCCTCATCGTCGAGGACAGCGTGGACTTCTCGAATCTTCTCAAGTTCATCGTCGAAGACGAGGGCTATGAAGGGCTTCAGTTTCCTCTGGGCGACGCGGACATCGTGGCCTGGGTGGAAGAGCACAAGCCTGCCGTGATCCTCATGGACCTGGCCCTGCGAAGGAAGGGGGGGGTCGAGTACATTAACGACCTGCAGGCGAACGCGGAGACGAAGAAGATACCCATCATCATCATCTCCGGCCGCGAGCTGCTGCAAAAAGAGGTCCTCGAGTTCCAGGCGCGTGGCATCCGTTATCTCAGGAAGGGACGCGTCGAGGTTCAGGAGATCAAGGACGAAATCCGGAAGGCGACCACGGCCGCCGGCCACTGAAATCGGATTCTGGAGGGCAGCCGGGACATGACTGTTCGCTGTCCGTCAATCGACGAGAAAGGCTTCTTCCCGGTGCGGTTCGTTCGAGCCGGCACACCGGGCTCCCGCAACACGTCCCCGGCCATCGAATGGTCGGACCCGCCTGAGGGAACGGTCTCGTTCGCCCTGACAATCATCGATCGGCATCCGATTGCGCATGATTGGGTCCACTGGTGTGTCGTCGACATCCCCGCATCTGTCCGCGCCCTGGCTGAAGGGGCATCGGGAGGGTCGATGCCGGCTGGTTCTCGTGAGCTGGGGAATACGTTCGGCCACGCTGGATACGGCGGCCCGCAACCGCCGCGTGGGTCCGGGATCCACGAGTACTACGTCACGATCCACGCGCTCCGCGCATCAGGCGTACGTGCCGATGCACGAGTAGGGCCTGACAAGATTCAGGCGGCGATCGGCTCGGCCGAGATTACGTCGTCAACCATCGTAGGACGATATGAATCCCGCTGAGCCGGGGATCCGATCTCGCGCCCAGGTCCATGATCTCTCCTCATACCTGCAGACCCTGCTCGAAGAGGAGCGGAAGAGGATCGCCCGGGATATTCACGACGATCTCGGCCAGGAGCTGGCGTCGATCAAGCTTGAGATCGCTCTTGTGCTCAGGGAGCTCCCGGAGAGCACGAGAGCTGCCCGCAGCCGCCTCGAAAGCGTCGAAGCGCTGGTGGACTCCTCCATTCGATCCGTCAAGCGCATAATCACCGAACTCCGACCATACGTTCTGGACGACCTCGGCCTGACTGCTGCCATCGAATGGCAAACGGCCGAATTCCAGAAACGAACAGGGCTTCCCGTCACGGTCTCCATCTATCCGGGAGAGATTATCCTCGATGCCGAGCGGTCTACAGCTCTCTTCAGAATCCTGCAGGAGGGGCTTGCGAATGTCGCGCGGCACGCTGGGGCGACGCGAGTGTCCGTGAGCCTGACGGAGATCGATGGGGTTATCGAGTTCGAGCTCCGTGACGACGGGTGCGGTATCACGCCGGAACAAATCAATGACCCGCGCTCATTCGGCCTCATCGGCATACGGGAGAGGGTCCGGACACTGGGGGGGGGCTCTGAAATCCTCGGGGGCTGTGGTGACGGGACCCGGCTTGCTGTGAAATTCGCCGCGACTGACGATACGCTCGCGCCATGATACGCATCTGCCTTGCAGACGATCACACGATGTTTCGCGAAGGGATCAAGCAGATCCTTGCGAGCCACTCGGACATGCACATAGTTGCCGAAGCAGGAGACGGGCGCGAAACCCTTGAACTTGTCAGGAGCATCCCGATGGACGTTGTGCTCCTCGACATCAGCATGCCAGGCCTCAGCGGGCTGGACATTCTTCAGGACATCAAGGGGGAGTTTCCGCGGGTCAAGGTGCTCGTCCTCAGCATGCATCCGGAAGACCAGTATGCCATCCGGGTTCTGAAGTCCGGGGCGGCAGGCTATCTCACGAAGGAGAGCGCTGCCGCAGAGCTTGTCTCAGCGATCCGCACGGTTGCGGGAGGCGGATCGTATGTCAGCAGCCACCTCGCACAGACGCTGGCGGCCTCATTGCGTTCTGAATGGGATCTGCTCCCTCATCACCTGCTGTCTGACCGTGAATTCCAGGTTATGCGAATGTTGGCGCTGGGGCGGAGGGTCCGGGAAATTGCCGACGAACTCTCCCTGAGCGAGAAGACTATCACGACCTATCGTGCGCGCGTCCTCGAAAAGATGAGACTCCGCACCAACGTGGACGTTACACGGTACGCGCTCCTTCACCGGCTTATCACCTGATCCTCTCGCGCCTACCTACACCCAGCCCCTGAGCTTGCACGCTTCCGCGACGCGAGCCACACCGACAACCATCGCTCCCAGCCGCGGGTGGACTTTTTTCTCACGGACCGCTTCCTGGACGGTCCTGTAGGCGTTCGTGAGCTTCTTGTCGAGGCGCTCGTGCACACGTTCTTCTTCCCAGAAGAACGAATACTTGTCCTGCACCATTTCGAAGTATGAGACGGTAACTCCGCCTGCGCTCGCAAGGATATCCGGGATCACATGGATCCCCTTCTGGGCGAGAACAGGGTCCGCCTCGGGCGTCGTCGGCCCGTTCGCAAGCTCGCAGACAACCTTCGCCCGGATGCGGTCCACGTTTCGCTCGTTAATGGCGTTTTCGAGTGCGGCGGGGTAGAGGATGTCAACGGGAAGCTCAAGGACCGAGTCGCGATCCATCGGTTGGCCCCCGGGGAAACCCACCACCGATCCGGTTTTGAGCTTATGGGTGACGAGGTCTTTCGGGTTGAGGCCGGCCGGATTCGTAATGCCTCCCCGTGAGTCGCATGCGGCCACAAGGGTTCCCCCGCCGAGCAGTTCCTGGTGCAGCAGCGCCGCCCGCTGCCCCGCGTTTCCGAAACCCTGAATCGCGTACGTCCCCCGGGGATCTATCCGGAGGAGCCTGCACGCCTCACGGACGGTGATGACCCCTCCACGTGCGGTGGCGTCACGCCTCCCCTCCGTGCCGCCGATCTGCTGCGGCTTGTCGGTGAGGACCCCAGGCTCGTGCCGCTGGATGAGGGTCTCATATTCGTCCATCATCCAAGCCATCGTCTGAGGATTCGTGTAGACGTCGGGGGCGGGGATGTCCTTGTCCGTCCCGATCAGCGGGGCCACCGCCCGGACATACGCCCGGGAAATGTTCTCCAATTCCCGCTCGGAAAGCCGCCGTGGGTCGCACACCACGCCTCCCTTGCCGCCGCCGAGCGGGAGGTCCACCACGGCGGTCTTCCACGTCATCCAACCTGCCAGGGCCCGAATCGTGTCCACGGTCTCATCGGGGTGAAACCGGATTCCGCCTTTCGCGGGCCCGCGGGCGTAGTTGTGTTGTATCCGCCACCCCTGAAAGATGCGAACCGTTCCGTCATCCATGCGTACAGGCATGGTGAACGAGTGTTCCCGCTGCGGCCACAGAAGGAGTTCGATGGTCGCGTCGTCAAGTCTGAGGATGCGAGCTGCCTCGCGCACCTGCTGCTGCTCGACAGAGAAGCTGTTGTAGGAAGTCATGGGCTCTGCTCTCTTCGGTGGTCCTTGCGCGGCGATTTCCCCCCGGCTCCGGGCGGGTGAACTTCCAGCATGATTCTGTACCAGCAGTGCTTGCACATGAGTGCCCGGTCAACATTGAGCAGGACCTTTTCCCACGGGCTCAGGGGGTGGCCGCAGTGCGGACAGGCCTCGAACACGGGGGGGGATGTGTCGTGAGTTTCATCGGGCATTTCCGGTCTCCGGTTTCAGAATCACTCCCTTGTTGAGGTGGCCGTTGATCTTGATCGTCAATGAGTGCTCGAGCCTGACCAGCCTGGTCCATTGAGCCGTCTCGAGCGCCGGCTGTTCGACCAGCCAGTTCCAGTCGAGAAACCCCAGATGCGCGTGCGCGTTCACGGTGAAATAGCCGACCATGAACGACGTGATGTTCTGGAAGAAATGCGTCCCCTGCGAGGGCGCGACGGCGATTTCTTTGAATCCCGCTTCTACGATTGCCCGGGCGCCGGCAATGTCTTTCCATGCCACGGGGATTCCAAGCCACGGGTCGAGGGATCCCCAGCGTCCCACGCCGATCAGGAGGTAGGGGCGACCTTCCGTGATCAGGCGGTTGTTGAAGGTGGCGACCTCGCGCGCGACATCCCGGCTGCGCGAGCGATCGAACGTGTGAACGTCGACAAAAACAATATCCCGGATGTCTTCGATAAGCCCGTTCCCGAGCACCATCGTGCTCTCGCAGAGAAGCTGGGAGCGATCGGTCACATCGACCGTGAGCGCCTCAGGTTCTCGGTGGATCACGAGGGGGCGCATCTGTAACAGTGCGAATTCCTTCGGCTCGCCTCGCGGGCGGGCGAGGTTTACTGCAAATTCGACCTCCACCGGCGTCCCCATCCCCCACGTGCCCATATCCAGTATTAACTCCAGGATCTGAGCGAGGGGGAGGAGCTTGTGTCGCAAAACGGGATGGAAGGTGACCACGCGAATACCGGGACGGGCGATGCCGTCGTAGATGACGTCGTTTTCCGGCGAGTAGGTCGATCCCACATACCGGAGCGTGTCGTCCTGCTCGGCGACGGTGAGCTCGTGGAGTTTGAGCAGCACGTCGTGCGTCTCGGCCCCGAAGTCGGTCGGCGCGTCCATCTCCAGCGCGAAGAACTGGCGCTGTGTGCTGTTGATGGTCTCCTCCACGGAATAGAACTGGATGTTGTCGGTGGGATATTTCGGGCAGAACCTGACGGCGTTTCCGCCGTCGACGACCGTCTTTCCGAGGCCCAGGGCAACAGAGACGACGCCGTCCGCCGATTTTTGGGGCGGGATGGGGTAGAAATTGTACGCCTTCCCCACGCCGGCGAAGTCGGGATAGAAACGCCCGTCGTGCTGTGCCCCGACCATCTTTTGGACGATGACCGCCATCTTCTCCTCCTCCAGGCGGTAGGAAGTGACGCGAAAGTAATCCTTGGTACCCTGATAGAAGGTCGAGGCGTATACGCGCTTGATACTGTTCAGGAGATCGTTCAGGCGGACGAGCGGATCGGCATTCGCGTTCGGAAGCATGTACGTCTCGTAGACTCCCGCAAAGGGATGATACTGGGAATCCTCCATGAGGCTCGAAGAGCGGACGGCCAGCGGCGAGCGCACAAGATCCAGGAAGGCGACAAGATCTGCCAGGACAACGGCCGGAAACTTCGATGCCGTGAGGAATCGCCTCGTGATCTCCCGGTCGTCGGTGCACGTCATACCGAATGTGCGGAGGTTGTTCTCTTCCACGAACTGATCGAACACCTCCGTCCCGACAACGACAGCGGGAGGGACGAGGATCTGAACACCCTCGAATCTGTCACGGACACTGTAGTCGTTCAGGAGCGTGCTGACGAACCCCAGGCCACGGGCTTTCCCGCCCAGCGAGCCTCCGCCGATTCGCGCGAAGCTTGAGTCCGGATCAAACGTCTCTTTTGTGAAATCGGCGATGATGCCGCGCTGGCGGATATTCCTGTAATCGTGGAGCGACGCGATCAGGTGCTCGCGCAGCGCCCCGACTGAGGGATAGTCCGACACTTTGCGCGGGCGGAGCTGGTGGGCGAGCCAAAATTCCGTCCGGGCTTTCAGCCAGTTAGAGAAGTGGTTCCGCTCGGCATGATAGCGGATACTTTCCCCGGGGACCTCCCCCAGTCGCTCTTCGAGAGAGCGCAGGTCGGTGGCCCGGCCCACCTCGCGGCCATCAGGCAGCCGGAACACGAAATCGCCGAACGAAAACTGGTGGAACATAAACTCTCGGAGCTCGGTCAGCAGCAGGGGAGAGCCCTTGATGACGAATCTGCAGCCTGCCCGTCTTGCTTCGTCCTCGGCATCCGCCATCGTGGAAAGCAGCAGGATCGGCACGTCCGGCTGATCGGCTTTGATCGTGCGTGCGAGCACGATCCCTGCCCGGGAATCCTGGACCCCGTCGCGGGGGAAATCGATGTCCGACAGGATGCCCAGGACGAAATCACGATAGCGCTGGTAGTATCCGAACGCTTCCTCGTACGAGGTCGCAAGGAGGATCTTCGGCCGCGCCCGCATGCGGAGGAATTTATGCGTGAGATTGATGCCTTCGGAGATGAGTCCCTGCGACTGCTTTAGCAGTTCCGTGTAGATGATCGGCAGAAAGGAGGAGTAGTGCTTGACGTTGTCCTCGACGACGATCACCGTCTGCACGCCGACCATCCGCGTGTCGTGATCGACGTTCATCCTGTCCTCGAGGTACTTGATGATCGCGATAATGATCCGGAAATCCCCCTGCCAGATGAAGACGCGATCGAAGACCGAGGTGTCGGTGTTCAGGAGGAGGTGCTTCAGCTCCAGGTTGTCATGTGCCAGAAGCACGACGGGGATGTCGATGCCGGAGGCGCGCGCCATGCGTGCAAAGTCGACGGCGTGCATGTCGTCGATGTGGAGCGTCGTGATGATGAGATCGAAGCGGCGCTCCTCGCGGGCGAGACGGATGGCATCGCGGCCGCTGGAGACGCGCGTCAGCTCGGGGCTGTGACTGAGGTTGAAACCCTGGTATTCGTTGCGGATAAGTTCGTAGAGGCGACCGTCTTCCTCGAAGAGGTACAGATCGTAGAGGCTTGAGACCAGGAGGATGTCCCTGATCCTTAGCCGCATGAGATTCTGGAACCCCTGAAAGCGGTTCCCGTAGCCATGCTCGACGAGCAACGTATCGAGCATGCCGGAGACATCATCGGGCGGGCCTGTCATTGCAGTGTCCTCCCGGAAAGATAGGGAATCCCGGGCTGTGGTGAAAGTCCGCCTACATATCGGAGAGAGACGGGGGAAACCCGTCTCTCTCGCGCGCGGCGAAGTGCCGGACCTAGACGATTCCCTGGTCCATCATTGCGTCTGCGACCTTCAAGAACCCGCCGATATTAGCGCCGTTGACGTAGTTCCCGGGAGTCCCGAACCGATCGGCCATTTCGACGCACGTGCGGTGGATGCTCCTCATGATCTGACGGAGGCGCAGGTCGACCTCGTCTTTCGGCCACGGGAGGCGCATGCTGTTCTGGGCCATCTCCAGCCCAGAGACCGCGACGCCACCGGCATTCGCTGCCTTGCCCGGCCCGTAGAGGATTCCGGCATCCAGAAAAGTCTTGACTCCGTCTGGCGTCGTGGGCATGTTAGCACCCTCGGACACGCACGCCACGCCGTTGCGGACCAGGTTCGCCGCGTCTCTGCCGTTAATCTCGTTTTGCGTCGCGCTCGGGAACGCGCAGTCGGCCTTGTGGTCCCACAGTGGGTTATGGTCCATCGAGCCATCGAGCGCGGCGTACGTCGCCGAACGGTATTTTGTTGTGTACTCCTGAATCCTTCCGCGGCGGACATTCTTGAGTTCCATCACGTATGCCAGCTTTTCCGCCGAGATTCCTTCTGCGTCGTAGATGTATCCGTTCGAGTCGGAGAGCGTGACGGCCTTCCCGCCGAGCTGGTTGATCTTCTCGACGGTGTACTGCGCAACGTTGCCGCTACCGGAAACGAGGCAGATCTTCCCGTCGAGCGTCTTCCCTTTTGTCGCGAGCATCTCTGCCGCGAAATACACCGCCCCATAGCCGGTGGCCTCAGGCCGGATCAGCGAGCCGCCCCAATTCAGCCCCTTGCCCGTGAGGACCCCGGTGAATTCGTTCCTGAGTTTCTTATACTGTCCGAACAGGTACCCGATCTCCCTTCCGCCCACACCGATATCGCCTGCGGGGACGTCCGTGTCGGCCCCGATGTGCCTGAAGAGTTCGCTCATGAAGGCCTGGCAGAACCGCATGATCTTCAGATCGCTCTTTCCCTTCGGATCGAAATCTGACCCGCCCTTTCCGCCCCCCATCGGAAGCGTCGTCAGGCTGTTCTTGAACACCTGTTCAAAGGCCAGGAACTTCAGGATGCCCTGCGTGACCGACGGGTGAAACCGGAGTCCTCCCTTGTACGGGCCGATCGCGCTATTCATCTCAATCCTGTATCCCCGGTTCACGTGGATTTCTCCCTGTTCGTCGACCCAGGGGACCCGGAACGTGATGATCCTTTCAGGCTCGACGATGCGCTCGAGAACCTTTGCAGCCTGGTACTCCGGGTGCCGCTCGAACACGAGCGTGAGCGATTCCGCGACTTCCTGGACTGCTTGATGGAACTCCCCTTCCGCCGGGTTCTTCGCCTTGACCTCCGCCATAAGGTCGCGTACGTAGTCTGACATTGTGCCTCCAAACGTGGTGAGTGTGGTCCCTGCACGGCCGACGCGTTGGTCGGGTTGCAGGTGGAGGATAGGGAACTGTCGGATTGCGGTGTATCGGCGGGACGCGCGAAAGGATGTGGGGAAATCCCTACAGGGCCAACGGGGACGTTCTCAGACGCCCGGCTTCGTGATCACTCCGAGATTCTGCTGGCCGCTGATATGAACGCTGAACGGCTGGCCGAAACGAAGGTGCCGCGTGGATCCGATTTCCTCCGTCGCGGGCTGCTGAAGCAGCCACTCCCAGTCAACGAAGCCGACGTCCGCGGACTGGTTCACCGTGAAGTAGCCAACGCGGAAGCTGGTGATGTTCTGGAAGAAATGAGAGCCCTGGGATGGGGTGACGCTGAAATCCCTGAACCCGCATTCGACGATTGCGCATGCGCCTGCAATCTGATCCCATGTCACGGGGACCCCCAGCCAGTGATCAAGGCTTCCCCAGCGCCCCACCCCGATGAGCACGTACGGCCGCTTCTGGTCGACGAGCTTCGCGTTCAGCCGGCTCACCTCCTCGGCGGTTTCGCGGCTGCGACCACGGTCGAACTTGTGGATGTCCACCATGATGATGTCGTACAGGTCGTTGTAGGCGCCATTCCCGAGCACCTGGGTGCTCCGGCAAATCAGGCCTTCGTCGGGGACGTCCTCTGTGCGAAGCTGCTCGGGTTCATAGCTCATCACGAGCGGCCGGATCTGCAGGAACGCAAACTCCTTCGGCGCGTTGGCCGGGACCAGCAAATTGACTGCGAATTCGATTTCGACTGCCGTGCCCATCCCCCACGAGCCCATTTCAAGCACGAGGTCCAGGATTTCCGGAAGAGGGAACACCTTGTGTTTCAGGATGGGGGCGAACGTGACCACGCGCCTCCCGCTTCGGGATGTCCCATCGTACACGCTTTCGTTCTCGGGCGAGTATGTTGACCCGACGTGAAAGAGCGTCCCGTCGGATTCGGCGGCGGTCAGAGGGAACCGAACCATGAACCCCGCAGGATCATCCATTCCGTCCGTCAGGGCGCGCCCAAGGTCCAGGGCATAGAAATCCTGCTGGGCGTTCCGGATCGTCTCGAGCGTAGAGAAAAACTGCAGGAGATGACGTGGATACTTCGGACAGAACCGGACGGTGTTCCCGCCCTCGACAACCGTCTTGCCGAGCCCCAACGCCACGAGCACAATGCCGTCATCTGATTTCTGCGGGGGTACCGGGTAGAAGTTGTATGATTTCCCGACGCCGGCGAAATCGGGATAGAATCTTCCGTGGCGCTCGGCACCCACCATCCTCTGAATAATGACCGCCATCTTCTCCTCCTCGAGGCGGTATGAGGTCGCCTTCATATAGTCTTTCGCCTTCCGGGAGAAGGCCGATGCGTAGACGAGCTTCACCGTATAGAGGAGCTGTTGCAGCCGGGCCTCATGACTCGGGTGGTTGTTCGGGATCATGTAGGTCTCGTACACGCCGGCGAACGGCTGGTACTGCGAGTCCTCAAGGAGGCTCGACGAACGCACGGCGAGCGGTTCGCGGATGAGGTCGAGGAAATCCGAGAGCCGATAGAGGATGTCTCCCGGGAACTTCTCCGCCGAGACGAACCGTCGCTGAATCTCCGCGTCGTCGGAAGTCTGCAGCGCCCACGCGAACAGGTTGTTCTCCTCCAGGTATCGGTCGAAGACGTCTGTTGCGATCACCACGGCTGACGGGACGGAGATTTCGACGCCAGGGAACCGGTCGTGGATGCCGTACGTGTTGATCAGCGTATTGATAAACCCCAGGCCGCGAGCCTTTCCGCCGAGGGATCCGCTCCCGATGCGTGCGAAGCTGTTCTTCGGGTCGAACGACTCCCTGCTGAAGTCGGAGATCACGCCCCGTTGCCGCATCCCGCGGTACTCGCGCAGCGAGGAGATGAGCTCCTCGCGGAGGTCGGCGACGCTCGCGAAATCGGTGACCTTGTGAGGCCTGAGGCGATCGGCCAACCAGAATTCGGTCCTCGCCTTCAGCCAGTTGGAGAAATGGTTTCGCGACGCGTGGAAGACGATGCATTCGTCCGGCACCGACATCAGCTGGGCTTCGAGCGTGAGAAGATTGTGCGCGCGGCCGACCTCTGAGCCGGAGGCGTCCCGGAACACGAAATCGCCGAAGCCGAAATTGTCCAGCATGAATTGCCGGAGCTCGTGATGGAGCCGCGGCGACTGCTTCAGCAGGAAGGACACGCCGAGCGCGCGGGCGCGCAACTCCATATCCGGGCTGCTGGACTGCAGCAGAATCGGGATGTCCGTGTATTCGCGCTTCACCATTTCAGCGAACCGGAGCCCGCCCTCCGGGTCCTTTACGCCATTGCGCTTGAAGTTGATGTCAGAGATGATGCCGAGGAGCGTCTCCTGGTATTTCTCGAAATAAGCCCACGCCTCCTCATATGTCGCGCAGAGAAGGATCTTGGGCCGGGCGCGCATGCGGAGGAAACGGTGGCTGAGATTGACGCCCTCGGAGATCAGACGCTGCGACTGGTTCAGGATCTCCGTGTAGATGATGGGGAGGTATGATGAGTAGAACTTGACGTCGTCTTCCAGGAGGATGATGGACTGGACGCCGACCGCCTTTGTATCGCTGTCGACGTTGAGCCGGTCCTCGAGCGATTTGATGATGGCGATGATCAGCCGGTAGTCTCCCTGCCAGATGAAGATGCGGTCGAAGACTGTCGTGTCGTAGTGCGTCACGATCTCCTTCCGCTCGCGGTTGTCATAGGCCAGGAGGACGATCGGAGTGTCCAGGCCGCTTTCGCGCACGCGCTGTGCGAACCTGACCGCGTTCATGTCCTCGATGTGCAGGGTCGTAATGATCAGGTCGAACGGGCCTTCCTGGTCGAGAACCTCCATCGCCTCCGCGCTGGTCGTGACGTGCGTAAGTTCGGGCGGGTGGCTCAGGTTGAGCCCCTGGAACTCCTGGCGGATCAGCTCGTACAACCGGCCGTCTTCCTCGAACAGGTACTGGTCGTAGAGGCTGGCGACCAGAAGGATGTCACGGACTTTGAAGCGCATCAGCTTCCGGAAGCTCTTGATGCGTGATCCTTCGATGTCTTCGATGTTCAGATGGTGGGGTGCGGCCATGGACTGTCGTTGCTCCGTATTCGACTATGATACGGGATTGGCGTCAGACGGTCAAGAACGCGAAAGCCTCCCGGTCGGGAGGCTCTCTGCGGTACGGGGAGGGGGGGATAGCTCAGACGAGGCCCTGGTCCATCATGGCGTCGGCGACTTTGAGGAAGCCGGCGATGTTGGCCCCGACCACGTAGTTTCCAGGCGCGCCGAACTTCTCGGCGGTCGTCAGGCATGTGCTGTGGATGTTTCGCATGATCTGGTGGAGGCGCTGGTCCACCTCTTCTTTCGGCCACGGCAGGCGCATGCTGTTCTGGCTCATTTCGAGGCCGGAGGTCGCCACACCGCCCGCGTTGGAAGCCTTGCCGGGCGAGAAGAGGACCTTCGCGTCCTGCAGCACTTTGACGCCGCCGAGGGTCGTCGGCATGTTGGCGCCTTCGCACACGCAGACGCAGCCGTTGTTCACCAGCTCACGGGCGTCGTTCTCGTCCAGCTCGTTCTGCGTCGCGCAGGGGAGGGCCACATCTGCCTTCACGACCCATGGACGCTTTCCCGGGTGGAATGGAACCTTGAACTTGTCAGCGTAGTCCTGGACGCGGTCATGGCTGCTGGAGCGCATCTCCAGCATGTATTCGATCTTCTCGCCGCGCACGCCCGCTTCGTCGTACACGAAGCCGTCGGGGCCGGAGAGCGTCACGACGCGCGCGCCGAGCTGGGTCGCTTTCTGCGCGGCGCCCCACGCGACGTTGCCGAATCCCGACACGGCGACGACTTTCCCTTCGAACGTTTGCCCGCGGGTCTTCAGCATCTCTTCCGCGAAATAGACGACGCCGTAGCCGGTGGCTTCGGGACGGACGAGCGATCCGCCCCAGTTCAGCCCCTTGCCCGTGAGCACGCCCGAGAACTCGCGCGTGAGGCGTTTGTACTGCCCGAACAGATAGCCGATCTCTCGCGTGCCGACGCCGATGTCGCCCGCCGGGACGTCCGTGTCCGGTCCGATGTGACGGAACAGCTCGGTCATGAAGCTCTGGCAGAACCGCATGATTTCGTGGTCACTCTTCCCTTTCGGATCGAAATCAGATCCGCCCTTGCCGCCGCCCATCGGGAGGGAGGTGAGGCTGTTCTTGAAGACCTGTTCGAACGCCAGGAACTTCAGGATGCCGAGCGTGACCGACGCGTGGAACCGGAGGCCCCCCTTGTACGGCCCGATTGCGCTGTTCATCTGGATGCGGAAGCCGCGGTTGATATGGACGTCGCCCTGGTCGTCGGTCCAGGGGACGCGGAACATGATGACCCGCTCCGGCTCAACCATGCGCTCGAGGATCTTCGCGCTGCGGTACTCCGGGTGACGCTGGAGCACCAGGTCCAGCGACTCCAGAACCTCCGTTACGGCCTGATGGAACTCGGGCTCTGCGGGGTTCTTTGCCTTCACCTGTGCTATGAGATTCTGAACGTATTGGGACATTGTGACTCCGCTCTGTTGTGATATCGCTTGTTCCGCCGGCCTTCGGCGGACTGGGCCGGCCGTCACCTGCCAAAGAAGGCCGACACGATTTCCTCGTAGTCGCGGTCGACGAAATCCTGAAGCTCGCCCGCGTACATTTCATCCGCACCGGCGAGGTCGCTCCCCTCGGGAAGGGTGCGCGTCAGTTTCCTGGTCAGCGTCCGGAAGCGCTCCAGCTCCTCCTGATAGAACGCGACTGCCGCGTTGCCGATCTTCAGGTCCGGAAGCTCCGCGTCGAGCTTGTCGGCGTCGATGATACAGACCCAGTTGTTCTCGTACGGAGTCTTGTCGAGCGCCTCGGCTGAGCCCGAGAGCCTGCTGTTCACGTTCACCACTTTGCCGCTCACGGGGGAGCGGAACGTCACGCGGCGCTTCCCGCGGCGGACGCTGAAGAGCGGCTGCCCTTTCGCTGCGATCATCCCGAGGTTGGGGAGCATCACTTCGTCCACCTTGCCGATGAGCTTTTTCGCGAAATCGTCGATCCCGACGCGGGTCTCGCCGTCTTCGTCAACGGCCGCCCAGGTGTGGCCGGAGGCGATGAACACGCCGCCGGGGATAGCGAACTCGTTCGCCCGGGTGCTCTCCGCGCCCGAGAGGTGCGTGATGCGCACGGTGGGCTTGAGCAGCTTCTGAATCCGATCCTGCCGGCGAATGAGCGACTTCTTCACGAAGGCGAGCAGTTCGTCCTCGGTGAACGGCTTCTGGACGTAGTCCATCGCGCCGTGCTTCATCGTTTCGACGGCGGTCTCGACGGTCGCATAGCCGGTGATGATGACGACGTCGATGTCGGGTCGGAGATGCTTCACGGCCTTTGTGACCTCGACCCCGTCCATCGCCGGCATCTTGAGGTCGGTGAAGACGAAATCGTAATGGTGCGTCCGGATCAGCCCGAGCGCCTCCTGGCCAGTCTCCACCGTGTCGACGGCGTAGCCGTCGAGCACCAGGATCTTCCGGAAGCTGCCGAGAATGACCTCCTCGTCGTCCACGCACAGGATGCGCGCCTTCGGACTCTGGACCTCAGCCCGTTTGAGCGTCTTCGCTTCGCGGGTGAAGTCCAGGCGCAGGCTCTCGGAGAGCGCTGCCTCCCGCTCCGCCCGCGCTTTCTTCGCCCCGACACGGCGCGAGACCGCCCTGATCGCAATGTCTGCAATGATGAAGAGGATGACGGCGACGATGAACGGAAGCATGGGCGACTCTCCTCAGATGGTATCCGATCCGCAAGGGGTCAGGTGGGACAATTCATATTCGGGATTTGACGGGATGATTCTGTACAGCCAACCGGCGAAGTACGGGTCTTTCTCGACAATGTGAGGGTCCGCGCCAAGGTCGGGGTTGCGCGCGATGACCTTGCCGCTGAGCGGGGAGAGGATGGCGTGCGTGAGCCCCTCGGCCGTCTCGATGCTCGCGCACCGGATGCCCTGGACAATATCTTCCTGTTCCTCCATGAAATCAAGGCGGCTGATCCGGTCCACCGTGCGCGCGAAGGCATGCGACACGCCGATAAGGGCAGTGCCGTCGCTGTCGAGCGTCGTCCAGCTCATGTAGCCCAGGCGGTAGTATCTGGGCGGGCAGGGGACGGTGAACAGCGGCGCGTCTTCCGGGGGACCGGTCCGTACGCTGCGGAGCGACACAAGATCGCGGTACCGCAGCCCCCGCTTCAGCGTCGACAGCAACTCGTCGGCGGTGAACGGCTTTGGGACGAAGTCGATGGCGCCCGCATACAGCGAGCGCACAGCGTTTTCGACGGTGGAGTAGCCGGTCGAAATGATCACCGGCGTCTCAGCCGAGCGACGCTGCACCTGGGCGAGCACTTCGAATCCGTCCATCTCCGGCATCATGATGTCGCACATTACCAGACGGTAGTGGTGCGCCTCCAGCGCGCGCAATGCCGAGGCGCCGTCCCGGGCGGTCTCCACGGTAAGGCCTTCCGCCGTGCAAATGTGGCGGACCGCCTCGAGCACGACGTCTTCGTCGTCGATGACAAGGATGTCGGTCTCGCTGGCCATGGGCTCACCTCGCCTGCCGGACCGGAATCCGGATTGTGAATCGCGTCCCCTCGCCGATCCGGCTGTCGACGGAAATCGATCCGTTGTGGTTGTCGACGATCCCCCAGATCACCGAGAGTCCGAGGCCGGTCCCCTTCTGCCCCTTCGTGGTGTAGAAGGGCTCGAATATCCTGGGGAGATCCTCCGCGGCGATCCCCGAACCCGTGTCGGCCACTGTGATCTCGACGTAGTCGCTCAATCCTCCCGCGTCCACCGCTTCCCACCGCTCGTACTCGCACCCGCGACGGCTGCAGATCTCGAGCCGCCCCTGTCCAGGCACGTCGAGCATGCACACCCGCGCGGAGCAGACCGGGCACTTTGCTGTGGCGTCGAGCAATGTGGCCTGGCATTCCGGGCAGGAGAGCTGAAGGTCGGTGCCCGCCGGCGCGCTGAGCCCAAACTGGTGATTGTGCCTGCCGTAGACGGGGTCGAGATACGCGAAGCCTTCGTCGGTCCCCGCGAGCGCCCGCACCCGAACGGAAGGGAGGCCGCCGATCCGGACTTCATCGTGAATCAGCGAATGCCGTTTGGGACACTGGGCCTTGCGTATCTGGGTGATGCCCCGGGGAGAGAGCTGGAGGAGCGAGCTCCCGATCGTGATCGTGCCGCCCCGCGGCCCGATGGCGTCGGCGGCGTTCACGATGAGGTTCAGGAAGACCTGCTGGATCTGATTGGCGTCGACGGTGAGCTTCGGGAGATCGTCCGCCGTTTCCCTGACGAGCTTGATGTGGTGGAGCGTGAGTTGGTTGCTTGCAACGTGGATCGCGCGGTCGATGATCTCGTTCAGCGAGGCTTCCGTCTTCTTGGGAACAGACTGCCGCGCGAAGTCCAGCAAACTCTTGACGATTTCCCTGCACCGGATCGTTTCCCGAACCACCACTTTCAGGTCTTCCTGGATCTCGGGCCGGTCCTGCGTGCGGCGCATCAGAAAGCTGCTGTATGTCAGGACGCCGGTCAGGGGGTTGTTGATTTCGTGGGCGACCCCCGCAGCCAGCCGGCCGAGGGACGCGAGCTTGTCGGACTGGAAGAGCTGGACGCGCGCGTCGGCGAGCTTGCGGGTCATGTTATTGAACGACCCGGCCAGCACGCCCAGTTCGTCCGCCCGTCGCTCCTTGATGGTGTAGCTCAGGTTCCCGTCTGCCACCGCCTGCGTGGCGCGGACGAGCTCTTTCACGGGCTTATCCACCCAGCGGCGGACGAAGAGGCCGATGATCAGGCTGATCCCGAGGAACGACGCAAGTGCCGAAAGGATCAGCTCGAGCTGGATTCCCGCAAGCGTCTTGTCTGCCTCCCGCAACGGGAGGGCAACGTCAAGCACGCCGAGGACGGTCTTGTCTTTTGGGTGCGCGTGACACTCCGCAGTCCAGCACGACTGCTCGTTCTGGATGGGCGTGATGATCCCGAGGTAGCGTGAGGAGTCGGGGTGGACCTGGAAGATCCGCGTCCGTTCCTTCATCGGCAGACGCTCCAGCGGCCGGTCCGCTGAATGGCAGCTGTAGCAGCTCTCCGCGTCCTTGTCCACCATGGTGCCGACGTCGGCCTCGACGGACGAGTAGATGATCTCTCCCGTCTTGTTCATGATGCGCACCTTGCCGATCCCGGGCTGCTCGCCGATGCCGCGCACGATCTGTCGGATGTGATCGCGCTCGTTCAACAGCATCTCGTACCGCGTGCTTGCTCTGACCGTTTCGCTCAGCTGGTTCGCGTGTCGCTCTACCTCAGCGAGCATCCCGGCGTTCATCGATTGCAGGCTCAGGTACGCGAACAGGGCGATGATCGTGACGGCGGTGACGCCGACGAGGAGGATGAGTTTTGTGCCGATACGTTTCAGCATCTGCTACTTGGTGACGAGTTTCCCGGGCTTGAACTGAGGGAATGCCTTGTCCGGATGGCATCCGGCGCAGTTCGGGGACTTGCTGAAGTCTTTCCCTTCGTGACAATCGGCGCAATCGAGCGCCTCATGGATCTCGTCGAGCTTCAGGCCCGTGACCGCGTGCGTGAACGAGCCGGCGTTCCATTTCTTGTGGCACATGGCGCAATCGCGCTTGAGACCCGTAAATGCCTTCCCGTCGCCGTGGCAGCGTGAGCACTCGAGGGACGCGTGGTACGACTTCAGTGTCCACCCGGACCGGCGGGCATGGTTGAACGGACCAGGGTCGGACTTCGCGTGGCAGGTTTCGCACGACTGCTCCGCGTGGCACGATGCACATCGTGCGTGGATGGATTCGAAATCCCGTTGCCTTTCCGCCGCAACCTGCTGGCGCATCTTCTCGGGGCGCTTGTCATGACAGCTGATGCACCCCTCCTGACGGTGGCAGTCCGCGCACTTGATGCCAAAACGGTCAGCGTGGTCCGTGTGGTAGAATGCTACGACGGTTCCGTCCTGCTCTTTGGTCGCAAATACCTTCCTGGTCGGTGCCTGGACGGGAGGGTGGTCCTTCCGGCCGCGGGTGTATCCCTGCAGGATTTGCGCGTCTGTCTTCCCTTCGGTCTTCTCCATGTGGCACGATGCGCACTCGGGGGCGCCCGTCCACTGCCGGTGGCAGTCCAGGCACTGCCGGTGATACGCGCCTTTCAGGTCGGGCACGTTGACATCCTCCCGCTTCCGGTCCGCCGGATGGCACGACCGGCACGAGAGGATATTGAGCGCCGTGTCATTGTAGTGGTGGCATCCATAGCACCCGCCCGACATCTCGGTCATCTGTGCGTGCGTCTTGTGGCTGAACACCACGGGGCCGTACTGGCCGGATTTCGAATCCATCAGGACCAGGCCGGGACCGTCCGCGGGAGTGTGGACGCCGGTGGACTCTTTCACGCGCGGACACACGATGAGGCAGGGGTCCGACTTGGTGGGCGTCGTGCATGTGTGACACATGACGCACCTGTTTCGCAACTCCGTCGGCAGCGCGTGCGGCGCTTCCTTCGTGGACTGCGCGCGTCCAACATGGGTCGCGAAGGATGCGACCATCAGACATGCTGCCGCGGCACATGCCGCCGCGGTGGAAATCCGTGCGAGGGTCTTCACGATCCGGCCCTCCTGAGTGTGTACTTCACGCGCGGCGCGGGAGCACCCTCTTCGGAGCTGATCACGGGGAAGTTGATCACCATGAACCGGTAGGCCAGCATCAGGAGGGCGACGAAGCCGACCGTCACCGAGATCTCTCCGAAGCTGGGGAAGTACGGGTGTGTGGAGTACGGCGGATTGTACGCCGTAATAAAGGTGTTGATGCGGGAGAGCAGGACGCCCAGGACGACCAGCAGTGCGGCCGTGAATAGCAGGGGGGGCGACTTGCGGACCGTCGGTGACAGCAGCATCCGCAGGGGGATAACCACGCCCCCCACGACCTCCAGAGCGAACATGATGCTGACGGTGTTCAGTTCGGTAAGGTACACGAATGATTCCCTGATGACCATGTCGCCGATCTTGAACCCGAGATAGATCCCGAGGAGCGGCGGAATCAAGCGGGCGAGATCGGACAGCACCGGCATCTCCGGCGGCATCTTGAACGAGCGGGACGCCAGCATCGACTCGACGATCACCATAGGGAATCCGACGGAGATCGCGGAAAGAAGGAAGAGGAGCGGTGACACCGGGCTGTACCAGAGCGGGTGCATCTTGGAGGCCGAGATGACCATCAGCGTTCCGAGAGAAGACTGGTGCAGTGTCGACAGGACGACGCCCGCGATGATGAAGATGAACATGAACCGCTCGAGGGATCGGTCGAGGAGACGGAGCACCGCTTCGACGCCGCGGTTGAACTTTTCGAGGAAGCCGGGAAGGTTGACGTGCCCGATGAACCGCTCGCACACGATCGGCAGGAACTCGATGTAGAGCACGCTCATATAGATCATGACGCACATGCCGACCTCGAAGAGCGCCGAGGAGCCGTTCCACATGATCAACGGATGCCAGATGTAATACCAGCGTCCTATATCGGAGAAGACGCCGACGGCGACGAACGTATATCCGAGCATGGCGGTGAGGAGCGCCGGCCTGATGATGACGTGGAACTCTTCGCGGCGCATGACGTGCCCGAGCGCGGCGGTGGTAAACCCGCCGGCCGCGAGGGCCACTCCCGCGGCCACGTCGACCGCGATCCAGAGGCCCCACGGGTACTGGTTGTTCAGATTCGTGACGGCTGCAAACCCGAACAGGAACCGGCCTGCGAGGAACACCAGCCCGTTCAGGGCCACCAGGCAAAGAACAATGACCCCCGGGGTGAAGAAGGGTCGCTTCAATGGACTCGGGGAACCGTGATCCTGCATGGCTTATTCACTTTCGGGTGATTTGTCTTTCGAGAGCCACATGATGGAACCGAGGAGCGCATAGAGAGCGACGGGGGGGACGAAGTAGGAGAAGATGCCGTGCTGGATCGCCTCGGAAGTCCCTGGTGCCGGTGCGGTGCCCACCGTGGGCAGCCCCAGCTCGGTGAACTCCCGTCCCGCAAGGTACATCCACGACGTGCCGCCCACCTCCAGCTCGCCGTACACGTGGTCGACGTACCGTTCCGGCGACCGGCGGATGCGCTGCTTGGCGACGTACACGAGCTCCTCTCGCGGCCCGAACGTCAACGCCTCGACGGGGCAGATCTCCACGCAGGCCGGCAGCTCACCTTTGGCCTGACGGTTCACGCAGAAGTCGCACTTCCGGATCTCCGGGTTGATGGCCTTGTGGTACTCGAAGGCCGGGACCTGGAACGGGCACGCGACCATGCAATACCTGCAGCCGATGCACATGTCCCCGTCCCACACCACTGCCCCGCTCTCGTGCTTCGAGAACGCGCCGACGATGCACGCCGAGAGGCAGGCGGGACGATCGCAGTGCATGCACTGCACTTTCACATCGTACGGCAACGCGACGTTCTCAGGGTTCGCGAATTCGTTGACGACGGTGAGCGCCGTATCGTCGGGCCTCCTCATCGTCGCGAAGACGCTGCGGTCCTTGTACGCCTCGAGAGGCTCCGCGGGAAGATCGTGCGCAGTCTGGCACGCCCACTCGCAGTTCCGGCAGCCCACGCAGACGGTCGTGTCGACCAGAACCCCGTTGCGCTTCGGGGACAGCGTGTTCTCCGGGCCGGCGCGGGCGACGGCGGGGGTGGTGAGGGCGGTTCCGGTACCTGCTGCAACGAGGGTCTTCAGAAAGACCCTACGGTCACGGGGGGTTGTCATAGGTGTGCTCGTCTGAGGGTGCGAATGATTCGAACGTAATTATGGTCAACAAGTGAGCCATTCTCCCTGCCGGATTTTAGCCAACTATTCGCAACTGACGCCGATTTTTGCCGGAGGTTGAAGCGGCTTTTCCAAAGAATTGGAAATAGAGTGTTGGCATTCTCACCGGTGAGATTGTTCAGTTTTGCAACACTTGCTTCCTACCTCTGCGAAAGCAGGGGGTGCCTCTGTGATTCTGATGCCTTCCGCCCCGGATTTCGACACCGTTTGGCCCGCGAGACGTGAGTGGTGGTGGCATGATTTGTGACGAATGGGGGCGAACCCGTGGGGTCTCGTTTCGGAGCAGGATGAAACGGATCGCGCATACCCTCGCATTTAGACTCTTCCTTCTGATCGCCTCCCTCCAGACGGTCATCCTCGTCTCGTTGGCGGTTGCGATGATCCACGTCCAGCGGGGAAGTTTGATGGAGAGCGTCATGCAGAGTGCCGAACGGGTGAGCGAAGTCATCATCCGCTCGACCCGGTACAGCATGCTCCTGAACCGCAAGGAAGACGTCCACCACATCGTGTCGGCCGTGGGGAGTGAACCGGGCTTTGAAGGCGTACGGGTCTACAACAAACAGGGCCGGGTGGTGTTCGGCACCGGTGCGGAAGATCAGCAGTCGATCGTGGACATGCAGGCTGAGGCGTGTGTGACATGTCATTCCAGCGCGGCCCCGCTGGATCCACCTCCGCCGCAGCAGGACCTCGCGAGGATCTTCAGCAAGCCGTCGGGCGAGCGCGTCCTCGGGTTGATCACTCCGATCCGCAACGAACCGCAGTGCGCCGGCGCCGGGTGCCATGCGCAGCCATCCGAGAAGTCCATCCTCGGCGTCCTTGACGTGAAAATGTCGCTCGCCCAGGTCGATCATGCGGTCCATGAAAACGTCGTGCGGATGGCATCGTTCGCGTTTGCCGCCATGGTCCTGATCGGTGCCGTCGCCGGCGGGTTCCTCTGGTTCTTCATCAGGCGACCCGTCAGAACGCTGACGGACGGAATGCAGGTCGTCGCGGCGGGGAATCTCCAACACCGCGTCCAGGTCTCAGGAAACGACGAACTGGGGCGGCTCGCCCAGGCGTTCAACGGGATGGCGGGCGAGCTTGACAGGGCGCGACGCGAAATCACCGACTGGTCGCACACGCTCGAGCACCGGGTCCAGGAGAAGACCGCCGATCTCGAGCGCGCTCATCGCCGGATGCTGACCGCGCAAAAGATGGCGTCCATCGGCACGCTGGCATCGAGCGTCGCACACGAGTTGAACAATCCGATGGCGGGGATTCTCACCTACTCAAAGCTGCTGCTCAAGCGGGTCGACCGTCTGGGCCTCGATCCGGCGGAGGCGGACAGCTGGCGACAGGAGCTTCAACTTATCGCCGACGAATCCCAGCGATGCGGAACAATCGTGCAGAACCTCCTGACGTTCTCACGGCAGCGCGGAGTCTCGATCCGGGTAGCCCGCATGAGCGAGATCCTGCGCAGGTGCGAGATGCTCATGAGCCATCATGCGATCGCGAACAACGTCGCGATCGAAACGTCGTGCGATGAGGACGATGTCCTGGAATGCGACCCGGGGCAGGTTCAACAAGTGCTGGTCACGCTGATGAGCAATTCCATCGAAGCGATGGCGGGCATGGGTGGAGCGGCGGGGTCGGGGCGGCTGACGGTGGCTGTCCGGCGCCCCGGCCCGGACGCGCTTCGGGTGACCGTGGTTGATACGGGGCCCGGGATGGACGACGACGTGAAGTCGCGCATTTTCGAGCCTTTTTTCACCACGAAACTGGATGGGAAGGGAGTCGGGCTGGGCCTCTCGATTGCCTACGGGATCATCGAACACCATCACGGGTCGATCGAGGTCGAAACGTCGCCGGGGGCAGGGGCGTGCTTCATCATCACGCTGCCTGTAAGGCACAACGGCAACGGGCGTGCGGCGTCGGCAGATACGGGAACCGGTGCATGAACAAGAACCAGACGGGAATACTGATTGTTGACGACGAGCTCATCGTCCGCGATCCGCTGACAAAGTGGTTCAAGGAAGAGGGATATCGTGCCGATTCGGCCGAGAACGCTGCCGCTGCGCTCAAGAAGCTGCAGGAGGCATCGTGGGACCTGTTGCTGGTAGATATCCGAATGCCCGGCATGGACGGTCTCGAGCTGCTCAGGCGCGTGAGGGAAGCGAACAGGGATGTCACGGTCATCATCATGACCGCGTTCGCATCCGTTGACACAGCCGTGATGGCTCTGAAGGACGGGGCGTATGACTACATCACCAAGCCGATCGATCCGGAATACCTGAACCACCTGGTGAACAAGGCGCTCAACGAGCAGGAGCTGCAGCGCGAGAACCGTCGGCTCAAGGAGACCGTGAACAACCTCCACGGCCCCGTCGACATCGTCGGCGAGTCGCCCGAGATGCACCGGGTGATCGAGCTCATTCGCACGGTGGCCCAGACCGACACCACCGTCATGATCCGTGGCGAGAGCGGGACCGGGAAAGAGCTCGTGGCCCGCGCGATCCATGCCGAAAGCTCCAGACGGTATTCGCAGATCGTGACCGTGAATTGCGGCGCGATGACGGAGACGCTGCTCGAGAGCGAGTTGTTCGGCCACGAGCGCGGGGCGTTTACCGGCGCGCAGTACAGGCGCAAGGGAAAGATCGAACTGGCGGACGGCGGGACCCTTTTCCTCGATGAAGTCGGCAACATCGACATGAAAACGCAGATGGACCTCCTCCGCGTCATCGAGACGCACGAGTTCACGCGCGTGGGTGGGACCGAGCCGCTCCATTCCGACTTCCGCGTCATCTGTGCGACCAACAGGGACCTGGAGGAGGCGGTCAGGGAGGGAGCCTTCCGCGAGGATCTGTACTATCGCCTGAATGTGTTCGCTCTCGAGATCCCGCCGCTCCGGGGTCGGCGCGGAGATGTCGCGAGGCTCGCTCACCACTTCCTCCAGAAGTTCGCCCGGCACATGAACAAGCCGGTGACGAGCTTCAGCATCGACGCCATGAATACCCTCAGGACGTACGATTGGCCCGGAAACGTGCGGGAGCTTGAGAACGCCATCGAGCGCGCGATGGTCGTGGTGCGGCGCACGGTCATCGAGCGCGACGATCTGCCGTTGCAGACTCTGACCGCCTCACGCATCGCCGGAAAGCGGTTGGAGGAAGTCGAGTCACGCCATATCGAGCAGGTCCTCAAGGAATCCGCCTGGAACATCAGCCGCGCGGCGGCGATTCTGGATATTGACAGAGTCACTCTCTATCATAAGATCGAGCGGTACGGCCTCAAACGCTGAGTTCTCACCGGCCTTTGATTTCTCGCCGGCGTTTTGTACACTTCCCCCGTTCCGCTCCTCGCTCAGGTTCGTTCCGAAGTCGTCCACTCGGGAGTCCTGGATGGAAGTCCTCTCTCGCCGGAAAATTCCGTTCGTCGCGGCGGATGTCCTCCTGATTCTCCTCTGTTGTCTCCACCTCCCCGCCCTTCTTTCGCGCGCCCGTGCCCCGTTTCTTGCGGAGACGGAGGGCGACCATGCCCGGATCTTCCGCCTTCTTGATGTGGACGCGGCACCCGGCGTGGACGTCGGCATGGAACTCGTCAGTGTCGAGGCACACCCCGTCAGCCAGCCCGAAGTGCTCGACTACATCGCAGATGGGCGCCGAATAGGCGACACACTGATCGTTGGTGTCAGGCGCTCGGGAATCGCGTTCGGCGCCCCGGCCCGGCTGATCCCGTACTACCATCCCGGCGAAATCATCGTCTTCTTCATCGTCGGGTTTGCCACCTGGCTTGTCGGCCTGTTCGTCCTCCTCAACGGCCCGCCCGGAACCACCACCGCAGTGCTGCACGGGGCGATGATGAGCATGGCGGCTGTCGTCATGCTCGCCTGGGAAGGGTTCACGCCGGATGGGCTGCTTCCCTGGACGCTGATGGACGTCCTCTTCTTCCTGAGCTACGCGATGGTCGCGGCCTGTTTCTTCCACTTCACCAGGCTCTTTCCCGCACGGCTCCGGCCTCAGGGCGACCCAGCCATCGTTCTGGTGTACCTTCTCGCACTCCTGTCTGTCGCCGCCGCGGTCATGACCCACTGGCGAGCCTATCAGGCGCTGTCAGTGGAGGCGTACCTGACCTACAGTCTCTGGTTCGATCTCTTTCACATCGTCGTCTTCCTGATCATCCTCGCAGGCATCGCGAACTTCGTGATGCAGTATCGCCGGGCGGGCGAATGGACGGAACGGCGGAAACTTCAATGGCTTCTCCTTGGCCTTCTGCTTGGGCCGACGCCGTTCTTTTTCCTGACGGTCCTGCCCGGTATGTTCGCCCCGACCCTTGCTGTCCCCGAGCATCTATCCCTGATTTCGCTCGTCGTCATTCCCGTCGCCTTCGCGGTCTCGTTTATCCGGTATCGCATCCTTGACATCTCGCTCGTGCTGAACCGGACAACGGTGTACGTTGTCGCGGTCGGGTTGGTCCTTCTCGTGTACGCGGGCCTTGTCGCGGCGGTGACAAGCGTTGTCGGATACTACGTTCCGTGGGCCGCGGCGGCTGCGGCCGTGCTCGTGGCGCTCCTGTTCGAGCCGGCCAGACGCCGGGTGCAGTCGTTCGTGGACAGACGATTCTTCCGCGTGGAGTACGATTTCCGCAAGGCCGAGCGGGCGCTCGTGGACAGCATCAAAAACCGCCCAAGTGTCCAGATCCTTGCCGACGCGCTCGTTCGCGAGACGGAGTCGCTGATCCCCGTCCGGCGGATCGGATTCTTCACCTTGAATCAATCCTCCGGCAGACTGCGCTGTGCTGCGCACAGGAATTTCGATCTCCTGGAGCGCCGCGGACTCAGGTTCGAACCGGAAAACCTCAAGACGCGCCTGACGGTTCCGGTTGCCCTGGACGACCGCGTCGAGCCCGGGGTACGGTACGAGCCGGCGGACCGGACGGTCTTCGCACGGTGGGGGATGGAGATCGTCTTCCCGATCCTCTCGGATGCCGGCGGGTTTCTCGGATTCCTGGTACTTGGCGGGAAACGGTCCGATGCGAGGTTCACGGTGGAAGACGTGGACCTGCTCAGCAATATCTGCACACATGCCGGGCTCGAGATCCAGCGCGTCACGCTTCAGCACGATCTGGTCCAAAAGGAGGCCGAAGCCCGGCAGCTGGCGGAACTCAACGAGCTGAAGTCCGATTTTGTATCGTACGTCTCGCACGAATTCCGCAGCCCGCTCACGTCAATTAAGATGTTCGCCGAGTTGCTGCAGTCGCCGAAGCAACGCCTGTCGGGGAAAAAGCGCGAGTTCGTCGAGGTCATCCAGGGCGAGGCGGAGCGGCTGGAACGCATGGTCTCCACCGTGCTCGACTCCGCGAAGATCGAGTCCGGCGTCCAGATCTACACCCCGGAGCGGATGGACCTCCGCGCCGCGGTGAGGGAATCGCTCCTGGCCATGGACTACCAGCTGAAGAAGCACGAATTCACCGTGGTGACCAGAATCGGGAGGGGCAGAGCGTTCATCGACGCGGATCGGGCGGCGGTGGGCCAGGCGATCCGCAATCTCCTCTCCAACGCGATCAAGTACCACGGGTCGCGGAAGCACGTGACCGTCAGCGTCGCACGGAAAGGCGAGTGGTACGTCTGCGAGGTGAAGGATAGAGGGCTGGGCATCGCAGAAGAATCCCTGCCGCATCTGTTTGAAAAGTTCTATCGTGAGCACCCGACCGGCAACAAGATCCAGGGAGTCGGGCTCGGCCTTCCGCTGGTGAAGCACATCATGGAGGCGCACGGGGGACGGGTGGAAGTCACAAGTACCAGGGATGTCGGGTCGGCCTTCCGACTGGTATTCCCCGCGAGGAGCAATGGCGCGCGAACGAAGACCGGCGATACTGATCGTTGAGGACGACGCAACCATTGCGCGGGGGCTGGCAGAGCTCCTCGCCAGCGATGGGTACAGAGTGTCCTCAGCGTCTACGGGAGAAGAAGGCCTCCGGCGGTTCGGGGCTATTCGCCCTGATGTGGTCCTCCTTGACATCAACCTCCCTGGCATCACAGGACTGGACGTCTGCCGCAGCCTCAGGTCTGAAGGATACCGGCTGCCGGTGATCTTTCTGACTGCACGGGGCGACCCTGTCGATCGCGTCATCGGCCTTGACGCCGGGGCCGACGACTATATCGCGAAGCCGTTTGACGGGCATGAGGCGCTCGCGCGGATCCGCGCCCACCTGCGAGCGGCGCATGTCGCGGGGGACGCGCAGGCTCCCGCGCCGCGGCCACGGACAAAGGACAGGCGTTTGCTCGCCGTCATGTTCACCGATATGAAGAGCTTCTCGCGTCGCATGAACAGGGACGAAACCAAAGGCCTGAAGGCCCTGACTGCCCACAATCAGCGGATCACGCGAGCTGTGAGGAAGACAGAGGGACGGATCATCGAAACGGCCGGCGACTCGTTCCTCGTCAGTTTTGAGAGCGCGTTGCGCGCGGTCCAATGCGCCTCGGCGATTCAGATCTCGCTTGCCCGGTACAACGCATCCCGCCGGCAATCGGACCGTATCATGGTCCGTATCGGGATCCACCTCGGAGATGTCATCGAAATGAACGGCAGGCTGCGAGGCGATGCGGTGAACGTCGCTGCCCGCATCCAGCAGGTGACGCCTCCGGGCGAGACCCGCTGCTCGGATGCAGTGTATGGAGCCGTCGAAGGGAAAACCGACCTGGAGATCCGGCGCGTTGGCCGCCGGTCACTGAAGAATATCCGCCAGCCAGTCACGCTCTACACCGTTCAGCCACAATCACGCAAGGGGCGCCCGAGACCATGAATACCATTCTGATCATCGAGGATGATCCCGCGATCGTGCGCGGCCTTCGCGAGACGCTGGCCGCGGAGCACTTCTCGGTGCTCTCGGCATCCACGGCGCAGGAAGGCCTGGACCGGGCGCACAAGGAGGCGGTCGACCTGATCGTCCTCGACCTGAGGTTGCCCGACAGGGACGGTTCAGAGGTGTGCAGGGAACTCCGCCGGGAGAAGATCGGCACGCCTATCCTCGTGCTGAGCGCGAAGAAAAGCGAGACTGACAAAGTCGTCCTGCTGGAGATTGGCGCGGATGACTACCTGACGAAGCCCTTCAGTCCGCGAGAGCTGGTCGCCCGTATCAGGGCGCTCCTGCGCCGGCCGCCAACGCTCAACGACGGCCTCACGGAGTACAGGTTCGGGGATGTGTATGTCGACTTCCGGAAGCATGAAGTGACCAAGTCGGGCGAGAAAGCCATCCTCACCGCGCGCGAGCTGCATCTCCTCCAGTTCTTCGCCCAGCGGGAGGGGAAGGTGGTCACGCGGGATGAGATCCTCAATGAGGTGTGGGGATACGAGAGCTTCCCGACGACGCGGACAGTGGACAACTATATACTCGCGCTGCGGAAGAAGCTCGAGGACGACCCGGCCAACCCCAGACATTTCCTGACGGTGTACACGTCCGGATACAAGTTCGTGAAGTAGTCCCGCGCGGATGCATCACGCCGCTTCTGTTGCAGGAGACAGGGTCTGTGCGACCGGCCCCCCATCATACCGGGCCGCCCCGTTCCCGCTGCGCTCCCGCCGTGCCTTCGCCGAGCGTCCGAAAACGCGCTCCCGCGCATGATGCCACTGGAAGAACGAAAGCTCGAGGTAGATGACAAAGCCAAGCGCGAGGCGGAAGGCCAGCGAGCGAAGCGATGTCCAGTGCCGCTGCGCTGATGCGAAAGCCACCCACCTGCGAAGGATGTTGACCGGCCTGTAGAATTCCCTCGTAACCCCCTCGAACGCTTGCCGGACCTCGGCCTCGCTGAGAAGAGGATGCCTGAATACCAGGTGGTCGCCTTCGTAGTGCGACAGGTCGGTGTCGGTCAACCTGCCTTCGGCGACGACCTGCCTGTACCAGGGCGTTCCGTAGATCGGGATCGAGATCGAGGGGAGGATCACCATGGTCCCCACCTCCCTGAGTTTCGCCGCGAGCATGCTGTAGTAGTCGGCCGTGTCCTCCTCCAGCGCAAACATGAGCCCCGTGAACGTGAGGATTCCCCGTTCATGCAGGGCGCGAAACGCCTCCCTGTATTCCTCGACGCGATTCTGCCGCTTCTGCACCCCTCTCAGGCTGTGCTGGTTCAGTGACTCCATCCCGATGAAGGCCATCCGGCAGTTGGCCGCGTCCAGCAGCTCGATGAACTCGGGATCCCGCAGGCACTCAATGCTGAACTGAACGCCGACCCCCCAGAACTTCAACTTCGCAACCTCTCGCAAGACCGCCTTCGCATGCTGGATGTCCCCTCCGAGGTTGTTGTCGAGGATCATGGCAACCTTTCGCTTCCACCAGGGAAGGCCTGCGGTTGCTGTCAGGTCGCGGACGACATCCTTCACGGGCCTGGGTCGAAATGGCTGCCTCCGGATGTTGAGCTGGCAATACGTGCACGGGTGAGGGCATCCGCGGGACGTCTCTGTGACGATCGGGACCGTGAAGCTTCGCTCCACGAGGTCGTACCGCGGCGGGGGGATATCGGCCAGGGACGGTGTCGGGGGCGCATCGTACCTGGCCTTCAGCCGTCCCGCGACAAGATCGTGCACCATGACCGGCCAGACCCCTTGCGCTTCACCCACCAGGACGGAGTCGAAGTGCTCTTGTGCCTCTTCCGGGAATGCGGAGATGTACTTGCCTCCGCCGATCACAGTCTTTCCGAGAGATCTGAATCGGTGCGCGACATCGAACGCGTGAGGTGCGAGGTAATCCATGAAGCTGAGCGCGATGGCATCCGCGTCCGTGTCGTACCGGATCGCCCGGGCCATTTCGTGAACGACCTCCACGTCGACGACGGGAGGGGTCATTCCGGCCAGGAGGATCCCGGGGAGGGGAGGAGCGGGGCTCTTGGCGTAGTACGGGGTTTCTTCCGCGAGGTTCTGAAAGAGAACGATGATCTGAATCTTCAGGCGACGCATATTCCCTCCGATTGTTCCGGGGCGCAAGGTCCGTAGCTCAGACGGCCACGGCGTGTGCAACGGTGGCCTGCGACCAGATCTGCTCGACGGTGCGGGCGAGCCTGTCAATGTCCTCGCGCGTGTGAGACGCCATGATGCTGATCCGGAACCGCTGCTGGTTCGCGGGAACAGCGGGATACTCGATCGAGTTCACGAAAATACCCTGCGCATGAAACTCGCGGGCCGCGCTCCTGATATCCATGTCCGACGGCACGCGGAGCGGCAGGATGGGTGTCTCGCCGCCGATCTCAAACCCGAGGCTGCGGAGCGCCTCAGCCGCATAGGCGACATTCCAGTGGAGCTGCTCGACGCGGTCGGGCTCGCATTCAAGAACGTCAAGGCCGGCCAGGACGCTGGCGACGACCGGCGGCGGCAGCGAGGCGGAAAACATGTACGAGCGCGAGAAGAACCGCAGGTAGTCCACCAACGGGCGGGAGGCGGCGACAAAACCACCCGTTACCGCGAATGTCTTGCTGAACGTCCCCATCACGACCGGGATGCTCCCCTTGAGTCCGAAATGTTCGGGCGTGCCGTGTCCGCTGGGTCCCATCGCTCCGGTGCCGTGAGCGTCATCCAGGAGCAGAATGGCACCGCGGGAGTTGCACAGATTCAGAATGGTGCGGAGCGGGGGGAGGTCTCCGTCCATCGAATAGACCCCTTCGATGCCGACGTAGAGATCGCCCGTGCAGGTCTGGCGTTCACGATCCAGCAGGGCGCGGAGCGCTTCAACGTCATTGTGCGGGAAGTGGAAGGACGGTACGCCCGCCATCGTGATGCCGTCGATGAACGAGGCATGGCTGTACGCGTCGTAGATGACGCGGTCGCCTGCGTGCGCGAGCCCCGAGATCAGGCCGACGTTGGCCGCGTAGCCGCTGGAGAACAGCATCGCATCCTCGGCACCCTTCAGGTCTGCGAGGCGCTCTTCGAGCGCGCGGTGCAGGGTCGTGTATCCGTTGAGCAGGGGCGGCCCGCCGACGCCGGTGCCGAACTCCTGCACCGCCGCGGTCATCCGGGCTTTCACATAGGGATGGTTGGCCAGGCCGAGATAGTTGTTCGAGCCGAACATCAGCATCCGCCTGGTCTCTCCGGTTTCCGGGTCCAGCACCGTGACCTCGCGATCCGCGGCAGAGCCAATCACGCGCATGCAGCCCATCTCGTTCCGCTGCTTGAGGTCGTGAAGGAAATGCTGGAAGAACTCCGCGCGTTCGTGAATGCGCTGCTTCCGCCCGTGCAGGAGGATCTTGCGGAGGTCGAAATTCTCGCCTCCCTGGTATGCTATCTTCTCGTTCATCGCTCCGTCTTTCATTGTGGTCACAATGCAATATCGCCTTGCGGGAGCGGCACGCTGTCACGGTTTTGCCCGGATTCTGTCAATATTCTGTCATGAATGGCCTGCAGGCCCCGAATACAGGCACGGGGGTCTGTGCGTGCGAGGCCCACAGCCTCCATGATGGCGGGTAGATCCAGCGTGACGGTCATTCCAGCGACGTTGGCCCGCAGGCCCGGCTCGGCCACGGCCGTCCCGAGCCGAACTGGCGCTCTGCCGGTGGTCCGTGACAGCTCCTCGAGCCGGACGATCGCATCCGGCGGGAGGGCAAACACCAGCTCGTACTCGCCGTGCTCTCCGGCAAGCATGCACCAGGGAGGGAGTCCGTGGGCGGACGCGATGCTCGCTGTCGTGTCGTCGAGGCAGGCCTCCCACCCGGCGTCCAGGTCGATGCCGATGCCGTTGAGCCGCATCAACTCGCAGAGCGTTGTGAAGAGTCCGTCGCTGCTGTCCATGCATGCCGACGCGAAACCCGAGAGGATTTTCCCCTCCGCGAGCCGCGCGATTGGGCGAAATGACAGCGAAGCTGTCCGGTCGCCAAGCAGCCTGAGAAGCGCGAAGGCATTTCCCGCCCCCAGCGGCCCTGTGGAATAGACAATATCGCCGGGAGACATGCCGACGCGGCGCAGCGGTTTGCTCCCGGCAATCCCTACGGCGCACCCGGTCAGCCGGAGCTCCCGGCCTGTATTGGTGTCGCCCCCCAGCAAGAACGTTCCGGCCTCGCGAAGGGCGTCGCGTATCCCTTCCTGCAGCCGGCGGAGGTCGGCCTCGGAGGAGTCCGGAGGAAGCGTCTCCGACATGAGGAGACCCAGGGGCGACGCACCCGTCGCCGCAAGGTCGCTGAGGCTTGCCATGCACGCCACCCATCCGATCATGTACGGGTCGCTGTACAGGCCTGACGCGATCTCCTCTTCGATCGAGTCAACTGTCACGGCGAGGACGGGCCCTGAGGTGTCGGCAGACCCGGAGGGCGTGCCGGCACGGTCCAGGCGGACCAGCTCCGCGTCGCTTTCATGGGTCGCGTTGATCTGCAGGGGGGATCGCGAAAAGCCCGCGACGAGAAGATCGATCAGCGCGTTTTCAGAACGGATCGCAGTCATGAGCACACCCTGAGGAAGTCTCTGTGGACGTTGAATGCGAAGCGGCTGCCACGGACGATTTCACCGTCGATTTCCAGCGCCACCGGTGTCGCGGAGGTGACGGTGAGCGTGGGGGTGAGGAAGTGCGTGCAGTGGGAGGATGGGACGCACCGTCCGCGCAGGAGATCCGCAAGGAAGCGCACGAGGTGTGCGTGGCGTGCGCGGGACAGCAAGACCACGCCCATCATGCCGGGAGCGGTCCATGTGTCAGGGAACGAAAGCGAGCCCGATACCCACGGACTCTTCAGCACAGAAAGGTTTGTGACCGAATGTGAAGCCGCCTCCCCATTCACCAACATCACGGAGAGGCGCAGGTCGCTCAGGCTGAGGAGCGTCCGTACGATCGCGACGAGAATTGCCGCGGGAGTTGAGAGCCGTTTCAGGATTCGCAGCAGCGCACCGCCCCCATTGAATCGCGTGTTGGCAGCGGCGGTAACGCCGAACCCGCCGTTGAGCAGGAACCATCGGGTCCGCGTCTCTTCGTTCTCGGTGATATCGACCGAAACGGCATCGCGCGGGAGTGTCCTGGAGGCATCGATGGCCACCGGGGTCCCGCGTATGGTCCGGCGCAGGCGGCGCGGTTTGTGAAAGTCGTTGCTCGAGCCGAGGCCCACCGCTCCGACAGAGACATGTTCGAGCGTGGCCGGGTTCGCAGGTCCCGCGGCCCCGGAGCGCTCCACGAGCGTGTTGACCATGCTGTTCACCGTGCCGTCACCGCCGGCCGCGATGAACGTCCGCTCGCCGCGTGCGTATCGCATACGCACCAGCTCCAGAAGCTCCGGCATCGTGCGGTTGAGAAACGCCGTTCCGCCCATCGCTGCCGCGTCCATCTCCGCCCGCACCGGGGCCCATCGCCTGGATGCCCGGCCGCCGCCTGCGTTCGTGTTGACGATGATGATCATGGCGTCCGCTCAGATCTGTGACTGCGATGGCCTGCGCATCAGTGTTGCGACGAAGGCGCCGTAGAGCACGAGGAGAGGCAACAGCCACTCCGGCCGGGCGCTCACCGAGATTGCCGTCAGGCCGAGCAGGTAGACGTGGACGGTGAGTCCGATCGGGCCGTGGGCTTCCTGGTCCGTTCTGACGCGATGCAATTGAAACTGGGCCGCAATGCTGAGCATGACGGCGAGTGTCAGGAGCGCCATCGCCGGGAGTGCGACCTTCCGGGCTGCCATGAACGCGGCGGCCAGGAACAAACCGGCGAGAAGGTCGCTGACTATGGAAGCGGCGCGTCTGCCGAACACGACGGGGAACGTGCGGTACGCCGTCACCGCGTCGGCGGAAATATCCTTGAAGTAGCCCGCGAGGACGAAGTTGGCGTATCCGAAGAAGACCGCGCCCGCGGCCGCGGGGATGCAGGGCCGCTGGACGAACGCGATGGAGCCATCGGCGCTGCTTCCCGCCATGACGAAGAGGATGACGACGATCAGCGCGTTGTACGCCGGGCCTCCCCACCAGCGGCGCTTGAACCATGTGTACGTGGCCAGACCGATGACGCCAAGGATGCCCGGAGCGATGGTATGGGGAGACATGGAAACGAAGACCGTGACGCATGTGACCTGACCCAGAAGGCTGACAATCATGACATCCCTGGTCCGCACCTCGCCGCGTGTCAGCGGCCTGTACGGCGCCGAGATGGCGTCGGTGTCCACCTGGAAACAGTCCGTGAGCGCCTGGCCGAACCCGTACGTCAGAAACGAGGCGGCGGCGATGGCCAGGCCCCGCAGCGGATCGATCTCCCGGGCCAGCGAAAGTGCGACCACACCCGTGATTCCCGAGACAAACAGCAGATAGGGACGCATGGTGACCCCGTATGCCGCGGCGAAGCGGAAGCTGAGAATCGGCGCCGGCGTGAACGCAAATGATTTCATCGAATGTCCCTTCAGTGTCCACCACCATGATAGGGAACGGGGAGGGGGAAGATGTCGGGGATTTGTCACGATCCTGTCAGGGGTCGCCGGCCTTGATTTTCATCCGCCGGACGTTATCTTGCAGGTGATATGCCTTCGCGCGCAACCCCAGGCTGTCCCCGCAGCGCTCGCCGACCCCATCGCGAACCCTTTCACCATTAACGGCACCGGAGCCATGCACAGACGAACGATCCTCGCACTGCTCGTTGTGCTCGCCTCGCAGGTCCTTTCAGTCCCGGCCTCCGCCGGCGGGAACAAGTGGATGTCCGTAGAGATTCCTGTCCCCCGCGCGGGCGACCTGACCGCCTTGATCGCTGCCGGCATCGATCCTGAGGGTGCGCTGGGGAAGCCCGGCGGTCCGATGAGATTTGTGGTCGACGAGCGGACGCTCGGGAAGCTGTCGGCTTCCGGCGTCAGTGTGCGCGTGGTCGACGGCGACCTCGTAGCGTCGTATGCGAGCCGCTTGAAGGGGCCGGCGGATGCCCTCGGCCGGGGCATCGGCAGCATGGGCGGGTACTACACGCTCGAAGAAGTCATCAAACAGCTCGACTCTCTTCACCTTCTCTTTCCGAATGTCATCGGGGTTCGCGAGAGCATCGGCGTGTCGTTGCAGGGCAGGGCCATCTGGGCCGTGCGCGTCACGGGCGATCCCGCAACCGCTCCTGCCCGCCCGCGCGTGTTCTTCAACGGCCTTACTCATGCCCGCGAGCCCATGGGGATGATGACGATCCTGCATCTCCTCTGGTACGTGGGCGAGCGGTATGACGTCGATCCGGAGGTCACGCACCTCCTCGGGACCCGCGAGCTCTGGGTCGTCCCGGTCGTCAATCCCGACGGCTACGAGGCGAACCGGCGCTTTGCCCCGAACGGAGGCGGGATGCGTCGGAAGAACATGCGGAACGCGGTGACCGACGATGACACCCGCGGCGTCGACCTGAACCGGAACTACGGGTTTCAATGGGGCTACGACGACTTCGGATCAACCCCTTACCCTGAGGACCTGGCGTACAGGGGATCCGCCCCGTTCAGCGAGCCCGAGACGCAGGTCATCCGGAACTTCTGCATCGACAGGCAGTTCCTCCTCGCGCTCAACTATCATTCGTACAGCAACGTGCTGATCTACCCGTGGGGATATCTCGATGAGGAGACGGAGGATTCCCTCATCTACCGGGAGTATGCCTCAGCGATGACCCGGCACAACGGGTACGCGTACGGAACGGGTGACCAGGTGATCGGGTATCCGACGAATGGCGACGCCGACGACTGGATGTACGGCGAGAGGAGCGTGAAACCGAAAGTCCTGTCGATGACGCCAGAAGTCGGGACCGGCACCGACGGCTTCTGGCCCGAACCGGACCGGATCCTTCCTCTAGCCGAGGCGAATGTGCGCCCGAACCTCATCATGCTCTGGGCCGCGGGAGGATACCCGCGCCTCCGGTCGGCGGAAGTGGTGGACTCTTCGGGCGACGGTTTCCTGGAACGGGGAGAGCCGTTCACGATTCACGCGACCGTTGCGAATGCGGGACTGAGCGGTCTGGACAATCTGAGCGTCTCGGTTGCGGCAGGCTCGCCCGCCGTCGAACTTGACAGGAAAGACACGACGCTGACCGACATCCTCTCTCGAACGACCCGCGATTGCACGTTCACCGGAAGAGCGGGATGGACTGCGGTGGACGGCGCGGAGGAGGACATCATCGTCTCGTTCGGCGTTGGCGGAGAGCCCGTGCTCTTCGATTCGATGCACGTGACGTTCGGCAAGGCACAGGTCGTGTTCCAGGACGGAGCGGAGTCGGACCTTGGCGCCTGGAGACCGTCAAGCAGCTGGGGCAAAAGCTCCGCGTCGCACAGCGGGGATTGGTCGCTCAGCGACAGCCCGATCGGCGCGTATCAAAACAGCGCTTCTTCTGAGCTGCGGCTCTCCTCTCCGGTGCGGATTCCGGCCGGTGCGACGGCCGCGGAACTCGTGTTCTGGACGCGGTGGGAGATCGAAACCCTCTATGATTTCGGTCAGGTGCAGGCGTCCACGAATGGCGGGACAACGTGGAGGCCGCTCGCGGGGAGGTACACGAAGGCGGGTTCGGGCCTCGGCGTGCAGGCGCCCGGTGAACCCGGGTACGACTCACGCCAGATCGAATGGTTGGAAGAGAGGATTGACCTGAGCGGCTTCAGGGGCGATTCTCTGTTGATCAGATTCGTCCTGAGCAGCGACGAGTATCTGGCGATGGACGGATGGTACGTCGATGACATCCAGGTCCGCGTCTTCGGCGACGGAGTCTCGTCCGCCGGCGATCCCGCGAGGCAACCCCGGGCGTTCGGGCTGGCCCAGAACTTCCCGAATCCGTTCAACCCCGAGACCATCATCGAATACACGGTCGGCGAGTGGGAGTCCTCGGGCGAGGGGAGAGGGGTCGAGCTGGTGGTCTATGATCTGCTCGGGCGGAAGCTGCTGACGCTGGTGAACGAGGCCAAGCGGCCGGGGAAGTACCGCGTCCGGGTGGATGGACGGGGACTTTCGAGCGGAACCTACTTTTATAGAATGCGGGCCGGCGAGTTCGTCGAGACGCGGACGCTGACGGTCATCCGATAGTCCACCACCCGCCGTATCCGGGTGAGACGAGCCTGCGCTACCGCAAGAAATGCCGGGGGAGGTATCCGCGTATCCGGACTCCCGCCGCATCGATGAGCACGGAATCCGGACTCACCCGGATGACGCGGGCGCCTGCGAGCCGGTCCTTGCCTTGACCGAGAACGCCGGCGGGAACCGCAATGATCACCGAATCTCCCCGGACCCTGACCGCGAAGCGAATCGTGTCCGCAGCGCCCGCTGCGAATTCCGCCGTCGCAGCCAGCCTGCCGTCGGGCGCGATCTCTACGCGATAGTGATGCGCGTCGATCTCCGAAGCTTCCGCCTCTCCCGGTGACTCCTTTTTCGCGAGCGCCTGATCCGGCCGGGCCGCAGCATCACCCTTCATGCGGCTCTCTCGCGTCCGACCAGATGCTGCCTCGCTCACCACGATCCCCCCGCTGTCGTACGTTCGCTCGAAGGCCCCGCCGGCTGCCGGCTGAGGCGTCGCCTTTTTCGCCTCCGGACTCGCCTGAGGCGCTGACGCGCCTACGCCAGGTGCCGCGTGCCTCTCATCCCGAGCCCCGGCTTTGTCCACCTCATTCGACCGTGGGGCGGAAGGGGTGCGGTCAGCGATGTCCGGCCCGGCGTCTGCTGGTTCCACGGGGGTCTCCGCGGCCGTTGGCGTAACAGAGGGCGCGGGGAAGAACCAGCGTTGCCAGAGCGCAATGCCGGTGACGATCATGATCGCTGCCGCGAGCGCCGCGATTCTCCCCCACGGCACGCCCGGGCCCGGAGCCATCAGGGTGGCTGCGGCGATCCGCCGCTTCAGTTCCTGGCGGCCGGCCAGGCGGACGCCGTCCAGGATTTCCCGTTCCTGTCGGAAGGCCTCCCTGAGGTCGGAGTCCGTCGCCAGGCGGGCTTCGAACGCGACCCGCTCGGCCGGCGACATCCGGCCGAGAACGAACCGCTCGAGCAGCTCCTCCCGTTCCCGGTCGCGGGACGATTCACTGTGGTCGTTCATAGGCGTTGAGAATCTGCTGAAGCGATTTCTTACATTGGTATTTCCGGGCCTTGGCCGTCTCGGCGTTGGCGAAACCGAGTCGGTTCGCAATCTCTTCCATGGTCGCCTGCTCCCAGTAGAACAGGAGCAGGATGGCACGGCAGGGCTCTCCGATCTTCTGCAGGGCGTCGTGGACAGTGCGGGTCCGTTCGACGTCGATCATGGTGTCCAGCGGCGAATCGCCCGGGTCGGCCGTCATATCGATCGTTCCATGGGAAGGGGATTCCCTGCGCGCGCGGGCGAGACGCCTGAGCCAGAGGTTTCGCACGGTTCCCACGACGAATGTGGACAGCCTGGCGGTGTATTCAAACCGGCCGTCCCGCACCCGTTCCCAGAGGATCACCAGCGCCTCCTGGAGCATGTCGTCGGCGTCATCCTGAGTTCCGTTATTGGCGGTGACGTACCGCCGGACAGGGCCGTCGCAGAGACGGTAGAGCATCACCAGTGTCTCTTCGTCACCGCGGCGTATCCCGTCAAGGAGGCGCGCGTCGTCATGCAGAAACAGGGTGGAGCGGGCCATTTACCTTTCACTCATGAATGACATACAGAGTCGGAAGGTGAACAGGCGATGATACGAAGTATGTTCACGAGATCAAACACCAGGAGGGATGTCCGATGAAAGCACTGTTGTGGGGAATCTGCAGCCTCGCCGCGATCTCCGCGGCCGCGGCCCAGCCACGGGAGTCCGCGACGGCCAGCGAGCGGTCGGAGGTGAGCCTCACCATCTATAACCAGAACCTGTCGCTCATCCGGGAGGAGCGCACTCTCGTGCTGCCCCGCGGCACCGGCGCCGTCATCGTCCCCGACATCCCTGCCACTATCGACGGGACCTCGCTTCATTTCCGGAGCGTCACTGCGCCCGATGCGGTGAAGGTTCTGGAGCAGAGTTATCAGTACGACCTGGTCCACCAGGCGAAGCTCCTCGAGAAATATGTCGGAAAACAGATCGAGCTGGTCCGCGTGGACCTGTCGACGGAGAAGGAATACAGCGTGCCGGCCGTGCTTCTCTCCACCGGCTTCTCCTCGCAACAGGGGTATCCGGGCGGGTATGCCGCACTGGGAGGCATGATCGTCGAGATCAACGGCAAGATCGAGGTGAATCCGGGCGGACGCGTCGTGCTTCCGAGCCTGACCGAAGGTCTCATCCTGAAGCCGCGACTGGAATGGCTCGTCGCCAGCAACAGGGAAGGAAAGCATGACGTCGAAATCAGCTACCTCGCCGGCGGGCTCTCCTGGGTCTGCAACTACGTCGCGCTGCTCGACAAGAACGACACGAAACTCGACCTCACCGGATGGGTGACGATCACCAACAACTCCGGGACCACGTTCAAGGACGCGGGGCTGAAGCTCGTCGCAGGCGATGTCAACCTGGTGAAAGATCAGTTTGCCGGCCAGATGAAGGCCATGCGGGCACAGGTTGCGGAGTTCGACGCGGCCGCACCTCAGTTCAAGCAGGCGGACCTGTTCGAGTACAAGCTGTATTCGTTGCAGCGGCGGACGAACATCAACGCGAGCGAGACGCGGCAGATCGAGCTGACCTCCGGGCGCGACGTCGCGGCCAGGAAGGTGTTCCTGTATGACGGGCTTGCGGACCAGTGGCACTACTGGAGGAACAACTACTCGTATCGTTCGCAGGGGAGCTTCGGGCAGGAGTCGAACCCCAAGGTCGGCGTCTATATGACGTTCAAGAACGTGGAAGCGGGAGGGCTGGGCATTCCGCTGCCGAAGGGGACCGTGCGCGTCTACAAGCGCGATGACGACGGACGCGAGCAGTTTATCGGCGAAGATCAGATCGACCACACGCCGAAAGACGAGGAAGTGCGGCTCTATCTCGGCAACGCGTTCGATCTCGTCGGGGAGCGGGCGCAGAAAGACTTCAAGTCGTACGCAAACGGACGCGTGGTCGAGGAGACGATCGAAGTGAAGGTGCGGAACCACAAAAAGGAGAGCGCCGAGGTGCTCGTCTACGAACACCCGTGGCGATGGAGCCAGTGGGAAATCGTGAACAGCTCAACGAGCTGGACAAAGGTCGACCAGTCGACGCTGAAGTTCCCGGTGAAGGTGGCGAAGGACGGCGAGGTCACCGTCCGCTATACCATCCGGTACTCCTGGTAGAGGACTATCGACCGACCCTGAACGGGATCGACAGGTAGGTCGTTGTCCGTCCGTCTGCCGACACGCCCGGAGTGAACTCCGAGGCCATGACCGCCTCGGTGAACAGTACGTTGAGTGCCGGAAGCGTGCTGCGCGTAACGCGCGATGAAATGGGCTTCCCCTCGGAGTCGATTTCGACGAGCACCGTAACATCGCCGGTCATGCCGGACCGGAGAATGGCGTCGGGGATCAGAGGCTGCTGCAGCCTTTTGACCCCCGGCGCCTTCGCCGTTTGTGCGGGTCCGGGAGCCGGGGTCGAGGGCTGCTGTTGCCTGAGAGCCGCCGACTGCACGTCAAGTTTGCTGAGGCCGACGGGAGGATCGGCAGGCTGTTCCACCGGCGGTTCCTTGGCGGCTTCCACCGTCCCCTTGTCTGGTGCGGCCTCTCCCACCGGCCCGTCTGATACCGGCTCCTCCCTGCGGAGCTTGGCGGGAGTCGCAGCCTTCTTCGAGCCTGCGCTCGCGGGCTGATCGTCGGGGAGAATCTGCGGCTCGCTGAGCGTTACAGGCGTTGAAGGAGGCTCCCGGGTCTCCGCCTGTTCCGTCGTTTCAGGTTCATGAGCCTTCGTGTCCGGACGGTCGGGCTTCGTCCCGCTGGGGGAGGAGATCAGGAATACGGCAGCCACGAGTATGAGGGCCCCGACTCCGCCGCCGTACATCACGGGACGATGGCGATACCAGGCGACGGTGGCGTCGGATTCGCCCGCTTCCGAAGGTGGGGGAGCTGTCTCCCTTGAGCTCAGGTCGTCAAACGCCATGACCGGCGGCGTGACCGCATCTCCCAGGGTCATGCCCGCGAAGGTTGAACGGCCACTTCCCGACTGCGATCCGTCTGTGTGTTTGCGCGATCCGAGGGTGTGGGCAAGGGACCCCTGGTACTCCACAAACGCCGCCTGAATGACGCGCTCGCACTCCTGGACGGCAGGGTGGAGCGGGTCGACTGCATATGCTCGCGCGATCGAGTCGAAGGCCTTCGCGAAATCGCGGGTGGCGGCATGCTCCCGTGCGGTGTCAAGATGCGCTGCGATGCTGCCAGGGGTTTCCACTGATGCCCCGGTGGCGGGCTTCTGAACTGGCGGTACCTCCGGCTCGGATTCCTGGGCACGCAGAATTTCCTGTTCGAGGGCGCGCGTCGGCTCGCTGAATGGATCGATCACGAACGCGAGCGCGACTTCGGCGAGCGCCGCTTCGAACTGGCTGCGCGTGAGGAACGCGCGGGCGCGATCGAGATGTTTCTCGATCTCCTCCTGTGTGGTCTTGCGCCTGCTCTCGGCGTCGACTTCCCGCTGGCGAAGAAGCGCCTGCCGTTCTTCCTCCGCTTTCCTGCGGAGGCTCTCCATCTGCTGCTGTTCCTGTTCGCGGCGCTTTGCGAGCTGTTCCTGCCGCTCGCGGCCGATCGCCTCGTCGCGGGCTGCGGTGATCTCCGCCTCCGCCGCCTGCAGAAGGGAGCTCGTTGGATCCAGCACATACGCCCTGATGATGATATCCAGCGCCTCGCCGAACGCTCCCTGCGAGGCGGCGGCCTGAGCCTGGTCGGCGGCCGCCTGGACGCCGGCCCGGAGCTCCTCCGCTGCCCGCGCCCGCTCTTCCTCCTCCTGCTTCTTTCGCTGCAGTTCGGCGCGCGCGGCCAGGTCCTGCGCCCGTGCGATTTCCTGCTCCAGTTGCCGTGCCGCATGATTGTTCGGATCCAGCACGAGCGCAAACGCGAGCTCGTTCTGGGCTTCCTTCAGCCGTCCGGAGGACAGGAGTGTGCGGCAGCGCGAGAGCGATTCGTTCAGCTTCAGTTCGTGCGCAACCCGGCGTGCCTGCTCCTCCTGCGTTCTCCGCACATCGTCCTCGCGGCGGAGGTTCTCCATCTCATTGTGATGGATTTCTTCCTGCTCCCTGGTCATGCGCTCCCGCTCGGTCTCCGCGAACCGCTCCGCATCCTGGCGGGCTTCGCGGACGCGTTGCTCGAGTCCGATGATGTCGGGGTTGTCCCCGTCCAGCAGCCGTGCACGGCCCACCTCTTCGAGGGCGCGCTGGAAATCCCCCGTACCGAGATACTCATTCGCCTTCGAGAGGATTGCGGCGACCTTGGAAAGGATGGCGACGCGCCGTTGATCAGCGCTCAGCGCGGAGGGAGTGCCCGGGTGCGGCGAGGGAGAGGGTGTGATACCCGGGGCGCGGCCGGATTCCGTTGACTCGCTCGGCGGGCGCTGCGGCTGTTCCATGAGGACCCTGATGCGCGCTTCATACGCCCTGACGTACGGGTTCTTGGGGTCCTCGTCCGACGCGCGAGCGAGAATGCGCAACGCCTCGGCGTAGTTCCCCTCCTTGACGAGGCGATCGACAAGCTTCAATAGCATAGTGCCCGGCAATGGAGTCCTCTCGGTGCCTGAGTGTGTATGTGCCTGTAAGTCCATCTGATGAAAAGGCAAAGGGCATGCCATGCGGATATGAGGGCTTCCCCCGCGTATTCCTCAAGATGGCTGTGATTCCCGGGCGTGGGAGCCAGAAAAAAGGAGAATCTACAGTGATGTGCACTCATGAGAAACTGAAGCGGCACCGATGAAGTCTCAGGCGAGCGCGGGATGAGAAAAGTGTTGGTGACGAACGCGGTGGATGCCGGAGCGAGAGCGAACGGGGCGTCGTCAGTCCTCAAGCTGTGGCACGAAAGTCACGAAGGTGTGGGGGACGCCTGCGGACGGCGAGCAGAACACGACGCGCCGAGGCACCTACTCGATGTACGACGAGTCGGGCGCAACCTGTGTCGAGTCGGCCCGCGGAGCGGCCTGCTCCGGAGCGTAAAGCTCGCGCTGAGGCGGAGGGACGGCCGACCGGGGAGTGGGAGTCGAGGGCGATTCCAGCTTCTTGATCAGGAAGACTGTGGCGAAGGCCAGGAGCGCGAGCGCAAGAAAGAGAAGGATGATCGATAACGGCGACAGCTTCTTTCGACCGGCGGGAGGCGTGTTGCCGTTTGTGCGCGGCTTTGCCGCTGCCTCTTCCGGCGCGCGCGGCTTCGCCGCCGGCCGGGTTGATTGCGGGCCGGGTTTCGGCGTGGGCGTGCCCGAGGCCGCTTGCGCGGACGCCGATTCCCTGCTGATGCGTGAGAGCTCCCCGATCTGGGCTTCGAAATCGCGGGCGATGGTGTTCTCGGGATCGATGATGAACACGCGGCGAATTTCGGCCAGCGCGTGGTCGTACTCGCCCTTCTTGACGTAATCGTGGGCGTGCTGGAAATACTGGTTCTTGAGCCACTCGTGAGCCGCGGCTCGTTCGGCCCGGGCGCGCTCGGCCGCCGCCGCGTCCGGCGCGGGTGCGGAAGGCATCGCGCGTTCGCCCGAGCCTGCCAGCGCACGATCCATGATGCCCGGGATCGATTCGAGAATGTCGCTGCGCTCATCGTCGCCGAGCTTGCCCGCCAGGCTCAACTCGATGAGCTGTTCGACCTGTCGCTCAAAGGCGAGGACGTACACGTTGCGGGGGCTCAGCTTCTTCGCCTCTCTGACTGACGCGAGGGCGTCGTGATACGAGCCCGCTTCCGTGAGATCCCGTCCCTTCGCGAGGAGGCCGGCGAGTTCTTCAGATGAGAGAGGCTGCTGATGCTCAGTCATGGTCCGATGCGCTCAGAGCGACTTCTCTGTCTCTCGATCGAAGAAGTGAAGCTTGGTGGTGTCGACCAGAAGCGTGTACGCGCGGCCAACCTCCGGGGGACGGTCGGCGGCGAATCGCGCCACGTACTGCGATGCCGTCCCGGTCGTGAAGTAGACGAAGATCTCGTTGCCGACGGGCTCGACCACCTCGACGTTCGCGGTGATGGGTGCCATATGCTCGCCGCCGTCCTGCTGCTGGGCGAAGATATGCTCGGGGCGGATCCCCAGGACGATCGACGTCGAGCCTTTGAGGCGCTCCTTGTACGAGGTCGGGAGCGTGATGCTGAGCGGCGAGCCTTCCTGCGCGAACTGCGCCGTTCCGTTCGCTCGAATGGTCCCGGAGAGGAAGTTCATCGTCGGGCTTCCGATGAAGCCCGCAACGAACTTGTTCGCGGGATGATGATAAATGTTGAGCGGCGTGTCCACCTGCTGCACGATCCCGTCCTTGAGGACCACGATCCGGTCGCCCATCGACATCGCCTCGATCTGATCGTGCGTCACGTAGATCATGGTCGTCTGCAGGCGGTGGTGGAGTCGTGAGATTTCTGTGCGCATCTGGACGCGGAGGTTGGCGTCGAGGTTGCTCAGCGGCTCGTCGAAGAGGAAGACCTTGGGGTTCCGGACAATCGCCCTGCCGAGCGCGACGCGCTGGCGTTGACCGCCTGAGAGCGCCTTTGGCTTCCGATCGAGATAGGCGTCGATGCCCAGGATTTTGGCGGCGTTCTGTACGCGGCGGTCGATCTCGTCCTTCGGAGTTTTCCGGAGTTTCAGCCCGAACGCGAGGTTTTCGTACACCGTCATGTGCGGGTAGAGGGCGTAGTTCTGAAACACCATCGCGATGTCCCGGTCCTTCGGGGGAACTTCGTTGACAACCTTGCCGTCGATCGAAATGGTGCCTGTCGAAATCTCCTCAAGTCCCGCGATCATGCGCAAAACAGTTGACTTTCCGCACCCCGAGGGGCCGACCAGGACTACGAACTCTCTGTCCTTGATTGTGACGGAGACATCACGGACTGCGGTGACCTTTCCGTCGTAGATCTTATGAACGCCTTCAAGCTTGACTTCTGCCATGCGGGGTCCGGAAGGTGTGGTGATGGGCTCAACAATATACCGACGCACGAAGCAAAACACAACCCCGGTTCGCCCGATCGGGAGCCGACATTACTTCGAAGGGAAAAAAACTCTTGACAGGAGGGGGGAGCGTCTCGTATCTTCGGTGGAAGCGCTTCCAGACCATCCTCCACCAACGCGTCCACAGATCCCCCTCGATCTTCATGCGCGTCACGATCTACGACCTTGCGAGAGAGGCCGGTGTCGGCATCGGAACAGTATCCCGATGCCTGAACAACCATCCGAACGTCTCCGCGCCGACCAGGGCTCGCGTTCTGGACGCAGCGCGGCGGCTGAGCTACCAGCCCCACGCGCACGCACAAGGCCTCGCCTCCCAGCGCACCAATACGATCGCCGCCATCATCCCCTACTTCACCAACTACTTCTTCCAGCAGGTCCTGCAGGGCATTCAGGACAAGGCGGGGGAATCGGGGTTCGACCTCATCCTGTACGGTGTCAACCATCCGGAGCAGGTGCAGGACTATCTTCACCGCTCGCTCCAGCGGGGCAAGGTGGACGGCGTGATGTTCTTCTCTATGAAGTTTCCGGAGAACTATGCCGAGAAGTTCCAACAGATGCTGCTCCCGCTCGTCCTCGTCGATGGCTCGCATCCGGACTTCGACTCGATTCGCGTGGAGAATCGGGAGGGCGCCTTCCTTGCCGTGCGGCACCTGATCCGCCTCGGGCATACGCGCATCGCGATGATCAACGCGAGCATGGATACGCTGCCCGCGCGCGAACGGTACCAGGGATATGTCCAGGCGCTGGCGGAGCACGACATCCCGCTGTCGACCGACAGGGTCTTCCCGAGCGACACCCCCTGGCAGGACGGGTTCACGAGGGAAGCGGGGCGCGAGGGGATGCGGCGGCTGCTGGCCCGGCGCAGGGCGGGAGATGGGATCACGGCGGCGCTCGTGGCCAGCGACATCCAGGCGATGGGGGCTCTGGAAGCGGCCCGTGAGGCGCACGTCAGGATCCCGGAGGAGCTTGCGATCGTCGGGTTCGACGACATCGAGCTTGCGAAGTACCTGCAGCTGACCACGATGCGCCAGCCGATGTACGAAATGGGCGTGCTCGCGATGGAGCGCCTGGTCGCGCGGATCCGCACCCCCGACTTGGTTCCGACGCTGACCACCTTTGTTCCCGAGCTGGTCGTCCGCGGGACCTGCGGAGCTGCATCGCGCGAGAGCGGGCTCGTCCGCCCGGCCGCCACGCTGTCTGAACAGAATCTGATTCGACAACACCCGGCGAATCACGCCGGAGTCACCAGCTGAACCACCAGCAACCTGGAGGAGTCAACAGGCATGGGACGGATACTCTGTACGGTTGTTCCGATCCTCCTCCTCGCCGCATCGGTGTCCCTCGCGGGGAACACCGGAAAAATCACGGGCGAGGTCAAAGACGGGGCGACTGGCGAAGCCCTCGTGGGTGCGAACATCGTCATCCAGGGGACGACCCAGGGGTCGGCCACGAACATCGACGGGTACTATGTCATTCTCAACATACCCCCCGGGACCTACACGCTGGTCGCCTCGGCGGTGGGCTTCAACCGGAAAACGATCACCAACGTCAACGTCTCCATCGACCTTACAACGACCATCGATATCTCGATGCAGTCCGCCGTCGTCGAAATGGGTGAAGAGGTTGTGGTGACCGCGGTGCGGCCGATGGTCCAGGCCGACCAGACCGCCAAGACCGCCGTCGTGGGAGGCGATGCGATCCAGGCCCTGCCGGTGACCGAGGTGTCGGAGGTGATCGACCTCCAGGCAGGGTTCGTCGGCGGAAGCCTCCGCGGCGGGCGAAGCGGGGAGGTCGCGTACTGGATCGACGGCGTCCCGGTGACCGACGTATTCAACGGAACGCAGGTGGTGGAAGTGAACCGGCAACTCGTGCAAGAGCTGCAGCTCGTCTCGGGCGCGTTTAACGCCGAGTACGGCCAGGCCATGTCCGGCATCGTGAACATCGCCACGCGCGAGGGGGGACCAAAGTTCTCCGGAGGCATCGGGACGTACATCGGCCAGTACTGGACGAACGGGAAGGCGAGTGCGGTGAACGGAGAGAAGCTGGCGTTCCCCGGTCTCGACGAGTTCGACCCGACTGCCATCCACAACTTTGAAGCGAACCTGAGCGGACCGATCCTGGGGGAAGACCTCACGTTCTTCGTCAATGGCCGCTACATCTACTTCGACGGCTGGCTGAAAGGGTACAGCCGGTACAACCCGCAGAACATCTCCTACACCGACCCCCTGACGCGCGAGTTCATCATGTATCGCGATGCAGAAGGGCGCGGTGACAGCGCGCTCACGTCCATGGACGAGAGCCGGCGGTGGTACGGCCAGGGGAAACTCACGTGGAAGGCCTCGCCGACGATGAAATTGAACGCGAACTACATTTACGACGACACCAAAGCCAACCGGTATAATCGAAGCTTCTACTATGACCCCGCCGGAATGGGGGATGAACTGAACACCAGCAACACGGTCATTCTCCAGTTCAGCCACACGCTGTCCGAGAGGACGTTCTATACCGTCGGTGCGTCCTGGTTCCAGCGTGACGTGGGGTACCGCCTCTACGATTTTGACTACGTTCCCGACCCATCCGGGACGGGCGACCTGATTCAGGTCGAGCAGCCCGGCGGACCGAGCTACGTGCATCCCAAACTCTTCCTCACGCCCGATTCATACAGCTACTTCACGGGCGGGACGGATATGAATGTATTCGATCGCCGGACGATCACCAAGTTGATCAAATTCGATCTGTCAAGCCAGCTGGACCAGGTCAACCTCATCAAGGTGGGCGCCGAGTACAGATCCCACAACGTGTTCTTCGAGAATATCACGCTTCAGCCGATCGCGACTCAGACCGACATCGACCTGGCGACGGACAGCCCCTACATCCAGACCCGCATCCTGCCCACATCGTCAAACTCACACGACGTGTACGACCGCCGGCCCCATGAGTTCGCGGCGTACGTGCAGGACAAGCTCGAGTTCAAGAACTTCATCCTGAATATCGGCGTGCGGTTCGACTATTTCGAGCCTGACGGGTACGTCCTCAACGACGACCTGTCGAACGGGGGCATCTATTATACTGTGGATGATCCGAATATCTACGCCCCTATCAAGCCCTCGAATCAGGCGAAGACCCTTGAAGAGCGTAGGACGTACTGGTACAAGCCCGCGAAGGCGAAATCGCAGTTCAGTCCCCGCATCGGGGCATCGTTCCCGATCACTGCGCGGGGCATCGTGTACTTCTCCTACGGCCATTTCTTCCAGGTGCCACGGTTCGAGCGCCTGTACCAGAATCCTGATTTCAAAATCGGATTCGGAACAGGAAACCAGGGAGTCGTCGGGAACACGGACCTGAGTCCCGAGCAGACTATCAACGCTGAGATCGGCGTGCAGCAGCAGCTCACCGACGACATCGCGGTCGACCTCACCGCCTACCTGAGGGACGTTCGCGGGCTGACGGGCACGCGTTCGCAGGAGATCGTCGTGTTCGGCGGCGCCTCCAAATACAGCCGGTTCACCAACAGCGACTTCGGCCTCATTAAGGGAATCATCATCACGCTGAGAAAGCAGTTCGGCATGGGCTTCTCCGCCACCGTGGACTACACGTACTCGGTTGCGAAGGGGAGCGCCTCCGATCCGGAACAGGCCCGCAATGCACTCGCCGGCGGGTCGCTGCCGGAAGTGCAGCTGACACCGCTCCCCTGGGACCAGCGCCACACGCTGAACGTGACGGCGAACTACAGTAAGGAGTCCTGGGGCGTCAGCGCCATCGGTCAGTTCGGAAGCGGGTTCCCCTATACGCCGAGGAGCTCAGCCGACATCACCTCGCTCCTCACCAACAGCCAGCTCAAGCCGTCGTCCACAAATCTCGACCTCCGCGCGTTCTACAACTTCCCGATCGGGGATTTCCGCCTCGTGGCGTTCGCGCGCGTGTTCAACGTGCTCGATACCAGAAACGAAGTGGAGGTGTGGAACGACACCGGCCGGGCTGGATATACGACGTACGAGGAACAGGCCCGCCAGACGAATCCCTCTGAAGCCATCAACACGCTATCGCAGTGGTACACGCAACCCACGTACTACTCGGAGCCCCGGCGGATCGAACTTGGATTGAACCTGGAGTTCTAATGAAAACAACCAGCATATGCAGCCTCGCCATTCTGTTCACCGTCCTGACCGTCGGTGACGCAGCCGGCCAGAGCGGACGCGCGTACCGCCGGTCGGCGGTCATGAATGGCAATCAGGTGAGAACGGTGTTCGGCAACTGGGGCGTCATCGGACAACCATCCGACACCCGCCCGCGCGGAGCCTGGAGGAACGACAACAACGGCTACCTCGGAGACGTGAGCCCGTTTGTCGGTGCCGAGGTACGGTGGGCCGACACGACGTTCAGGTCCGTGGTGACCTCTCCTGTCGACCGGCCCACGGGACAACGAGACGAAAGTCCCGAGGGAGCCCCCTGGACCATGGAACCTGTCAACGGCTACTTCGGGCCGCCCCCCAATCAGAGCATCGCGCTCAGCAACGACAAGGCAACCTGGCCCGCCGAATGGCCCGACAAGATGTCGGACCCGAGCGATGCCGGGTGGAAAGGCTCGTGGAACGGCTACTTCGGCAAGAGGATCAGCGCCGACCTCGAGACGTACTTCGTGATGGACGACAACAACGACCTGCGTTTCAACGCTCGCGAACAACAATCCCCGGAGGATCGAGTTTCATCCGGATTCCGTGAACCCGACGCGCAACGGACTCGGGCTGACCATCCGCGTGCGCGGTCTGCAGTGGGCGCAGTTCCTCGCGCAGGACAATATCTTCTGGCTGTATGAAATCGAAAACACGGGCACAACGATCTACGATCGCGTGGTGTTCGGCATGCTCGTCGGAACCTATGTGGGCGTCACAGGCAGCCAGGACGCCGCCCAGGAGTACAACGACGACTGGTCGTTCTACGATGTGAACGAAAACATCACCTACACCGGCGACTACGGCAAGAACACGGCCGGCAATCCCCGGTGGAACCAGGACTTCCCGGTGGGCATGGTGGGGTATGCATTCCTCGAAAGCCCCGGCAACCCGTTCGATGGCATCGACAACGACGCGGACGGCGATTCTTCCTCCGTGGGGCAAACCTTTCCCGCAGTTCGCGGCGACGAGCTTCGACTCGTCAGTGATCACGCGCGGCCAGAGGATCGTCCTCATCCAGAACGACTTCACCCGGGTCTCCTACACGGTGCCTTCCCAGGATTCGGTGAAGATCTACACGCGCGGGATGAAGGACTCCATCTGGATCTACCCGGGGCGCACAAAGGTCGTCGAGGGGAACATCGTCCTGGATCAACTCGGCAACCAGGTGGTGAACAGGAACTCGTATGACGGCTTCGACAACGACTTCGATGGGCTCATTGACGAAAACCAGTTCCTTCACTATCGACAGTATAAGGTGAACAGGAACCCACCGCACCAGGTGCTGATCGACATCCTGCGGCCGGTGCGGTACATAGATCGGGTCTTCCCTCCTCCCGGCATCAACCCCACGGCGATGATCGACGAGCGCCGCGACGACGGCGTGGATAACGACGGTGACTGGAGCCTCGAGTTCGACGACGTCGGGCGCGACGGCATCGGACCTACGGCGGTGAACTACCCGGGTCCGGATTTCGGCGAGTCTGACGGGGTCCCTACGTCCGGGTACGACCTCCTGGGGAACGACACCGGACTGCCCGGCGAGCCGAACATCGACAAGACCGATGTCAACGAGTCGGACCAGATCGGGCTCTCCAGCTTCTACTACTTCACACCCGCGAACGTCGTGCGCCTCGGCGACGACGAAGAGCTCTGGAAGAATCTGGCGCCCGGTTTCTTTGACGTGCCGACGTCGATTTCCAACAACCGCCCCGTTGCGGGGGAGGACGGCGACTTCATCTACGGGTCGGGCTATTTCCCGCTTCGTGCGAAATCGATCGAGCGGTTCTCGCTGGCGCTCGTCTACGGCGGCGGCAAGGGCGGCTCGGTCGATGAGGATATCGCCGACCTCCTGAAGAACAAGAAGACGGTGCAGCGGATCTACGACGCCAACTACCAGTTCCCGACGCCGCCGGAGAAGCCGACGCTGACGGCCGTTCCTGGAGACGGGCGGGTGACACTCTACTGGGACCGCGTCGCCGAAGAATCGGTGGATCCGGTGCTGCGCGTGAAGGACTTCGAAGGGTACAAGCTCTACAAGTCCACCGACCCCGACTTCAGCGACATCTTCACGATTACGGATGGAGCGGGGAACCCTCGCGGATACCGTCCGCTGGGTCAGTACGACATCAAGGACGAGATCACGGGGTACTTCCGGCCATCGCAGGAGTTGTTCGAGGCGGCGCAGGGCTATTCGTTCTTCCTCGGCGATGACACGGGTCTGCAGCACACGTTCGTGGACAGCAATGTGGACAACGGGCGACGGTACTACTACGCAGTGGTCGCCTACGACCGCGGAGACGAAGAAACCGGGATCTTCCCCGGGGAGAACACGAAGCAGGTGAGCGTGCTCTCGACGGGCGAGGTGGTGGCCGACATCAATGTCGCGGTCGTCGTGCCGAACGCTCCCGTCGCAGGCTACGTCCCGCCGAAGGATGCGATGCCGCTCTCGCACGTGGCAGGGCCTGCCACCGGCGATGCCACCTACAGCATCATCGATCAGACGCGTCTCACGGCCCACACGTACAGGGTGACGTTCCTGGATTCGCAGATCGACGGGAAGGACAACAATGGGAATGGGCGTGCGGATGCCGCTGACACGCTGGAGTGGAATCGCCTCACGACCGCGTATTCGGTCCTCGATGAGACGCCGGTGAGCGAGGATTTCACCGGCGCGGACACGGCTCTTGTGACGCTCCAACGGAAGAACATCGTCCCGGGCAGCGAGGTCCTGAAGAATGCGGGCGGCGCAGTTGTGCCGGCCACGTCCTTTGCCATCAATTATGAGCGGGGCACGATTCAGGGGACCTCCGCCGGGAGCCTTCCCGCGGGGACATATACCCTGACGTACGTCTATTATCCGGTCTATCAGAGCCCCAACGTCCAGGGTTCCCCGTTCCTCGTCGAGAACACCGAGTCGGACATCTTCGACGGAGTATCGGTGAACTTCCGGAACTACTGGTACGTGAAAGATACGCTGTACACCGATGGCAGGCCTTCGGGCTGGGTCGGGCCAAACGCATACGTCATGAACTGGGGAGCGGCGAATTTCACGCTGGTGGCGCCGCCGCTGGTCGGCTATGCCCGGCCGGCCGATTATCAGATTCAATTCGCCGACGGGATCGTGGATACGTCGATCGCCGAGGGCCTCGACCCGTTCTACTTCCCGGGCCCGGTCCCCGTGAACTATCGCATCTTCAACACCACCGAACAGCGGTATGTCAAGTTCGCCCTCTTCGAGAACATCTTCGCTGATCCGCCCGCGACCCTCGGCAAGCTCTCTCCCGGAGATAATCTCATTCTCTTCGAAGAGGATCCCCGAGGTGTCCCGGCGCCGACCTGGCAGGTGTATGTCATCAACAAGGTGGGGGAGCCGGCGGATACGTTGTATACGCTGGGCGACGGGGACTTCTACATCCGTCAGACCACCAAGGCGTTCGCGGTCGGAGACACGTTGCGGCTCACGACCGGCCTGGCGGCCACTGATGCTGCGGTGGCACAGACGTCCCTGAACGACATCCGCGTTGTGCCAAACCCGTACGTCACCGCGGCCTCGTTCGAGCAGCCGCTCCCGCCCGGCGTCACAAGCGGCAGGGGCGAGCGGAAGGTGGACTTCACCAACGTGCCGGCCGGCTCGACCATCAGGGTGTTCACGTCACGCGGCGACCATGTCGTCACCCTCCGGCACGATGGCGGGATCGAAAACGGGACGGTCTCCTGGAATCTCAGGACAACCGAAAACCTGGACATCGCGTTCGGGGTCTACTTCTACGTCGTCGAATCCCCGGCGGGAACGAAGACCGGCAAACTAGCGATTATCAAGTAGGAGCCAGCCATGAAGACACTGAGCACTGTGAACATTGTCCGCCGGCTCTTGAGCGTCCTGATGATTCTCGCCGTGCCGGCAATCGGGGCCGCCCAGTCCAAAGTGGCGACCACGGCAGGTCAATTCCTCGGCATCTCGGTCGGGCCGCGCGCCATCGCGATGGGAAGCGCCTATGTCGCCTCCAACGAGGACGCGACGTCGCTCTACTGGAATCCCGGAGCGTTTCAGAAAAACGCGCAGTCACAGGTTGTATTCTCCACCACGGGCTGGCTGGTCGACACCGATTTCCGGTGGGCCGGATTCCAGTATTCACTCGATGCGGAAAACGCGATCGGCCTCAGCCTGACCCAGCTCGACTACGGCGAGGACGAGGTCACGACCGTGGCGAATCCGAACGGGACGGGTGAGCGCTGGTCGGCGCAGGATTTGTCTGTCGGCCTGAGCTATTGCAGGCGGCTGACGGACCGGTTCTCGATGGGCGGGACGCTGAAGTGGATCGAGCAGCGTGTGTATAACGAGAGCGCAAGCGCGGTGGCGTTCGATCTCGGCCTCCTCTTCATCACGGACTTCAACGACCTCCGTCTTGGCGTGGCGATGACGAATTTCGGCGGCGATCTGAAGATGGACGGACGGGATCTCCTTACCCCGGTTGATATCGATCCTGCAAACTCGGGATCGAACAAGTCCCTCGTGGGGTCGCTCAAGACCGATGCCTGGCCACTTCCATTGGCGTTCAGGGTTGGCGTTGCCATGGACGCGTATCAGGACAACCAGTTCCGGGTCACGGTCGCGGCGGACGCCATCCTCCCGAACGACAATGAAGCGGGCGTCAACGCGGGAGCCGAGGTGGGATGGAGCGACCTCCTCTTCCTGCGCGGCGGCTACAAGTCGATCGTCGGGGGCGAGACCGAGGAGACCTTCTCCCTGGGGGCGGGGCTGAAGTATCGCGTTGAAGGATTCGCGACCCTGCAGGTGGACTATGCGTTCACCGAGTTCGGGGTCTTTGGAAACCTGAACACATTCGCGCTTTCCATTGGATTCTGAGGAAGGGGGTTTAGGCCGATCACCGAACCAGAACAGTAGAGAGGGGGGAGCGGGCACAGACTAACATGGTATAGCCAAAGACGTTACACGTCCTCCGCCGAAGGGGCTGGGGGGGGCTTGCATTGACGGCAGGATTTTCGTATGTATTGAGGTTAGCCTGACCTTCCTGCAATTCGCTTCACATTTCACATCAATCAATACAAACGGGGTACCATATGCGCAAATTGCTTCTGGGCATGCTGTTCCTCGTCCTTGCCGGCGGGCTCGTTTTTGCCGCCGATCGGGTCGAGAAGCCTAAGGCCACTGCACCCGCGCTCGCGCAATCGGCTGCACCCAATGCCACCGGGCCGGGCTGGTACAAGCTTCCCGCGCTCCTGAACGGGACGCAAAACTGGCTCAAAGTGCAGTACGATGCCGACGCACTGTGGATTTACGGGTATCGCGGCAGCTCTCCCCGCGAGCCCAAGCTGTGGAGATCCACAGACAACGGATACAACTGGACCAGCTCGACTCCAAGCACGGTCCGGGGGATTTTCTCTGCCGCCAACAAGGACGTCGCGCTGTACGCGACATTCGACGGCAAGATACTCAAGAGCACCGACAGTGGCGCGACCTTCACCCAGACCTATGTGTACGGCGACGGCTCGGGGTTCTTTGATGCGATGTCGTTCATCGATCAGACCACAGCTGTTGCAATCGGCGATGCGGTGCAGGATATTAACGGCAACTGGACTGGTCCTCATATCATCCGCAGCACCGACGCAGGCGACACATGGACCGTGATCGATCCTCCCGCCCTGACTGCCGGCGGCGAGTGGTACGCGACGGCTTCGTACGGTGGCCACATTATGGCCGTGGTCGGAAACGAGATCTGGGCCGACCTGTATCCGGGCTCGGGACAGTCTGTCATCGTCCACAGTACTGATGCCGGTGCCACATGGGATGCGTGGACGGTGGAAATCCCTGGTGCAGTTGATCAGGCCAACGACTTCCGCTCGCTCTTCTTCGCGGATGCCCTTGTGGGGTACGGGACCGACTTTTCCCCCGACGGCGTCGAGACGAACTACTGGTACAAGACCACCGATGGCGGACACACATGGACAGGCCCGCTGAAGATCGACGACGCGGCTCCCCAGGCTGACCAGCAGGTCTACTCCGTTCGTCCGATTAGCGGCACGAACATCCTCGTTGCCACCGGCGAGAACCCGACTGCAGGGAAGGGAGCTTCCTGGTGGTCGACTGACAATGGCACCTCCTGGACTCCGCTCCGGACTCCCGGCGGCCGCCTCTACAACTCGCACTTCAAGTCCGAAACGGAAGGCTTCGCGGTTGGTGTTTCGAACGCCGTTCGCTTCACGCTGAAGGGCGCATCTGCGGTGACGTTCACGGTCAACTCTGCGACGGTTCCCGACACGCTTCCGGTGGCGGGGCAGACGATGCAGATCCGCGGCGGCACGGGCGGTACCGATGATGGCATTTCTCCCATCACGTGGGGCAATGACCTTCAGAACAACATGACCCGCGTCGGCGGCGATTACTGGTCCAAGACCCTCGATGTCCAGGTTGGCGACACGCTCCGCTACAAGTATGTCGTCGCCTATCCCACCGGCACCGGTTGGGAGCAGGGCGTCGATCCGGAAGGTCACAGTGACGGTCCGAACAGCAACCGGTTCGTCGTCGCGACCGAAGCCGACACGACGGTTGCCGTCGAGTTCTGGAACAACGGCGCGAATGATCGTGCGCAGTTCTTCCGTCCGTGGGATCCGGTGGCTGACAACTTCATGAACGTCTATTTCCGCGTCAGCATGAGCGGCCCGATGAGCACCGGGGCGCACGGCTTCAATCCGGATGTCGACGGCGTCGGCATTCGCGGCGGATACACGCCGACCGGCTGGGATGCGACGTACTTCCTGACTCGCGAATCGCCGGCCACGAACGGTGACGGTTACACCATTGCCGCCAACACGTTCTGGTCAGGCCGCCTCGCGCTCGACAAGAGCACGATCACGGAAGGGCAGAATATCCAGTACAAGTTCCTCATCGGCGACGCATGGGGCCGGGACGAAACCGATCTCGGGGGCAACCGTTCGTTCAACGTCCCCGCCGGCTTCAAGGACACGACGCTGGCGTGGGTGTTCTTCAACAACGAACGCCCGACGGGTCGTGCCAATAGCGATACGATGATCGTCACCTTCCGCGCCAACCTGGCGAAGGCGGCATCCAGCGGCGGATTCACCGTCGGCGTGGACACCCTCCAGGTCCAGACGGGCTGGTTCGGAACATCCACGCAGGTGGGCCGTGCAAAGAACATGCAGCAGGTTATCGGCTCGATTTACCAGGTCACGGATACCATCGTGACCTCGAAGGGCCAGCTGCTGGACTACCAGTACTACGTCTATCGCAACGGTCAGACCGTCCGCGAGTCGTACTACAACTACAGCTGGGCCGGTTCGATCCAGAGCGAAGCGGAGCGGCGCCAGACTCTGGTTCCCGCGACGGGGACCGCATTCACCGTCCTCGACACCGCCACGAGCGTGACGCAGGATAGGCGCCAGCCTCAGTTCGCGAACAGCCGCCGCCTTGCGCAGAACGTGCTCGTGACGTGGACTGTGGACCTCCGTCCGGCGATCTACCAGGTGCTCAAGGGCGACACGCTGAACGATATCCAGGGTGATTTCGACATCACGCCGGCGGATGTGAATTCGCTCCTCGGCTGGGGCGTCTGGATCAACGGCCCCGCAACCGGCGGCTGGACGACCTGGGGTTCAACGCTGAACACGACTGATGATAAGAAGATGTATGACGACGGAACCAATGGCGACCTTGTTGCCGGCGACTCCATCTTCACACGTCAGATCCTCGCATCGCCTGACAGCGTCCTTATCGGCGATAAGAGCGTCGTCGGCCAGACCTTCAAGTATGGCATCCGCGGCGGCGACAACGAGGGCGGCAGTGGTGGATTCGGGAACAACCACACCGAGAACATCATTGACACCGCGCCCACGTATACGCTCGAGACGCAGTTCGGGAGCATCAACCCGGCGTTCTACGATGCCTGGGACTACGACACTGGCACCCCGATCACAGGCGTGATCGACGAGAACCAGCCGCTGGTGTTCTCGCTGGCTCAGAACTACCCGAACCCCTTCAACCCCTCGACCCGGATCGAGTATTCGATTCCGAACCAGTCGAAGGTCGTGCTGAAGGTGTACAACCTGGTCGGTCAGGAAGTCGCGACGCTCGTGAACGACGTGCTTCCGGCCGGCATACATAGCGTCCGCTTTGACGCGAACAAGCTCGCCACCGGCTTCTATGTGTACCGTCTGTCGGCAGGCGACTTCACCAGCGTCAAGAAGATGTTGCTCCTGAAGTAAGGCGACATCATCATCTGGTACTCATGGCGGTCCCGGCTTCGCCGGGACCGCCGTGCGTTTATCCCCATCAGTACCTCTATGCGCTTCGACATTCGCCGATTCCGTACGCTGCTTCTTGCCCTCGCGCTCTGTGGGGTCTTCGCCAGGGCGGCCGATCAGGAGGAACCCATCCTCGGCCGCGCCGGCGAGGCGCCGATCACCGAACGGGCATTCCGGGAACGGTTCGAGCTTACGCCGGGACTCTACCGGCAACGGGGGGCCCGGCTTGAGACCGACAAGCAGGAAGTCCTGTATTCAATGATTGCCGAGAAGCTGCTCGCAGAGGAAGCCCTCGCGCGGCGTCTCGACGCGGATTCGTTGTATCAACGGGCGATCTCAGAGGTCACCAAGCTGCTGGCGCGAGACGCCCTCTATCGCCGTGAAGTGTCCGACAAGGTTGTCATCACCGACGCTGAGCTGCAGCGAGGCATTCGCCGCGCCCGGAAAGAGCTGCGGGTCAGATTTCTCTTCCTCGAGGATTCCTCGGACGCGGCATTCATCAGATCCCGTATGGCCTCCGCGTCCGACTTCGACAGGGTCTCCCTCGACTCCACGATCAGCGCCTACCGTGACACGGCCACCATCCTGTGGGGTGACGCAGACACGACAATCGAGGAATCGGCGTACTCCCTTGCCAGGGGTGCCGTCTCGAAGCCACTGGCTGCGGGTCAGGGCTACTACATCATGACCATCGAGCAGTCTTCGCCGAATCCGCGGTTTGCGTCGTTGGACGCGGCGACGCAGCGTGCGCAGGTGCTTTCAGTCCTGCGCAGGAGAAAAGAGCAGGTCCGGACGGCCGAGTACCTGCGGACGACGCTGAGGGAAGGGTCCGCATACTCGCCGCCTTCGACGTTCAGCACGTTCGCACGCCAGGTGGGAGAAGTGTTCGCGGAGAAGGGGAGCAGCGATCCGAAGGGAGCGCAGCTGACCACCGAGATGGGCGAGCAGGTGCGGCTGCGCTGCTCGACGATTCTTGCCGATACCATCCTCGTCGCCGGATCGACGGCGTGGAACGTGAACCAGGTGACGGATCTTCTCGTGCAAAGAGGGTTTGTTATCGCCGGCGACGCGAAACGCCGTGCCGCCCGCCGCCTCTATGACGTCTTCTGGGAGTGGTCGTCCCAGGAGCTTCTTGCACAGGAAGCCCTGAGGAGGGGACTGGACAGGTCGCCCGAGGTGCAACGCGATCTGGCTCCCTGGAAGGACCACTACCTCGCGGCCATGATGAAGGCGCGGGCGGTGGCAGGAACCGACGTCACCGACGAAGAGGTCTATCGCTACCTGGCGGGCAGGGATACCGCTGCGCCGATGCCGCGGGTCAAAGTGCGCGAGCTGCGCACGGCCACGCTCGATGCCATGAGCGAGGCGCTGTCCGCACTCGAGGAGGGTATGCCGTTCGAAGCGGTAGTGCAGCGATGGACGTCCGATTCCGAAGCCCGGGCGGCAAGGGGAGTGACGCCGTTCTTCGCGATCACTGATCGCCAGCCGGTCGGGATGCTGGCCGCACGACTCCAGGTCGGAGAACGCTACGGACCTGTCCGGGATTCGACGGGCTATGTGTACTTCGAACTGTTGGAGAAAAGGAACTCGGCCGATCCGGGCGACACGACCGCCGCGGCGAAATTCCGGGATGCCCGCGCTGAGCTGATGTCTCTCAAGGCGCGGCGCCAGGTGTCGCTCTTTCTCGCGAAAGCAGGACAGGAGCGCGGCTTCGAAGCGTATACCGACCGGTTGAGTCAGGTGAAGGTCAGCAACGTTCCGATGCTCACATACAGGTTCCTCGGGTTCGGAGGCAGAATGTTCGCCGTTCCATTCGTTGATCCGCAGGTTGAGTGGCTCACGCTCGAGGCCCCGTCCGACCTTGTCGTCCCCTGATCCCGCCATGCCGCCCACCCTTTCGCGCGGAAAGCGGATCGTCTTCAGCATCGTCCCGGTCGCCGTGCTGCTCCTGGCGCTGGTGACGGCAGAGCTTGTTGTGCGGCGCACGTCTCCCTCCGCAAGCTCGCCCCTCGTCGTCACCGGGACCTACGACGGCATCGAGTGGTACATCGTCAACCGGGCCCACCTGAAGAAGTACTTTCCCTCGTCAAGCCCTCTGATCCCTGAGCTGAAACCGTCGCTGTTCCGTGCCAGGAAGCTCCCCGGCGCCCTTCGGGTCTTCTGCATCGGGAGCTCGTCGATGTACGGGACACCCTACGACATGACTGCGAACATCCCCGGGATCGTGCGCAAACAGCTGAGGCATCTGGCGCCCGACCGCGAGATCGAGGTCGTGAATTTCGGGGCATCGGCGATCAACAGCAACGTGATCGCCGACCTCGCTCACGAGATGGTCGAATATCAGCCGGACGTCGTCCTCGTCTACATGGGACACAACGAGTTCTACGGGCCGGATGGAGTGGGGGCGTCGTGGCTCGAAAAGAACTTCCCTTTCCTGACGGAGTGGAAGTACGAGCTTCGGGGGCTCAGGCTTGTTGAGCTCCTGCAGGACTGGCTCAGGACGACGAGGACGCAGGACGCATCCGACCGGAACTTGATGCGCGAGGTGTCGCAGGGCAGCCTGGTTGGGCTGGATTCCCCGGACGCACGCCGTGTGTTTGACATGTACGAGCGCAACCTGCGCGACATCACCCGGACGTTCAGGGAGCGCGGTGTCCCGGTCATCCTCAGCGAGATCAGCTCGAATCTGACGTTCCCACCGTTCGTGTCGGACAGCGTGACGTCAATTCCGGCCTGGTCGGCGTTCAGAGATTCGGTGGAGTCGCTCCTGGCCGGGGAGAAGTTCCGGGATGTGCTCGCCCGCGTCGAAGCCCTCGGCGTCTCTGGCCGGGGATGCGCCATCGTCCACTACTGGAAAGGAATCGCGCTTCAGGGGCTTGGCAGGAACTCGGAAGCGAAGATCGAACTCGAGTCGGCCCGGGATCTCGATCTGCTGAAGTTCCGCGCCCCGGGAGAGATCAACGTGCGCCTCCGGGAGATTGCTCTGGCCGACGGGATCCCGGTGATTGCGAGCGATTCCCTGCTGGCGTCCATCAGTCCCGGTGGAATCCCGGGGGACAATGTCTTCTGGGAACACCTCCATCCAAACGCATTCGGATACTACGAGATTGCCGGCATGTTTGTCGGGGAGATCGGAGCGATGGGACTTCTCGGGCCGGGCGCGGCGTCTCCGTCGTTGCTGCCCTTCGTTCCTGATACGCTCGGCATATGCTGGCTCGACCTTGCGTATGCCGATCTTGCCATTCAGCACCTGACCGGCCGCTGGCCGTTCGAGCACTATCGTCGTGAGCCGGTTGTCCTGAAATCATCCGACCAGGTGCTGGTGAAGATAGCGCGGGACGTGTACGCACGGACCATGCGGTGGGACGACGGCGCATACAAGACCGCATCGTATTTCTGGTCGCAGGGGAAATTCCGGGAAGCGCGCACAACGTACCAGGCGCTGCTTGACGAGTACCCGTACAATTTCTATCCGAACTACCTGATGGGCAGCCTGCTGAATCAGCGGGGAGACAGGCAGGGGGCCCTGCAGTTCTACCGGCGATCGATCGCTTCGAACCCGGGCTTCCCTCGATCCCGGCTGGACCTGGGGCTGATCATGGTGAACGAGGGGAAGTCCCAGGATGCGGTGAACGACCTGAATGCGGTTCTCGCAATGCCGGATGTTGCAGGAATGAAGGACGTTCGGGCAATGGCGCACTACGGGCTGGCGGCTGCGAAGGCCAACATGGGGGATTTGCCGTCGGCGCTGACGGAAGTCGAACGTTCGCTCGCGCTCGCCCCCCGATCTGCGGATGCACTCGCGTTGCGATCGAAGCTTCAGAGCGCGTTAAGGTAAACCCGCATCACCCGGCGTGGCGAGGACGATTTCGCCGTTGAACGCCTGTGCGTGAATTCCCCCTGCTCCGGCCTGCCGGGGGGCCAGGCGCTGCGCACCTTCTTCCCCGGGGAACCGCCTGCCCCAGCTCCCGTGGCCCACAGGGATCCTTCGGATCGCGCTCCTCTACTTGACCGCTCTCGCGCCTTCCTGTGCTCTCAGCCTCCGTAACTGATCGACCCCCGCCCTGTGGTCCGGCTTCAGCGAGAGCACCTTCATGATGCGTTCTTCGGCCTGTGCCGGCATGCCTGCGCGTTCGTAAGAGAGCGCGAGGAGCGTGCCATTCTCGACCTGCTCGGGTGGAGCCTGCGGGAACGAGAACGTCAGCTCGTAAAATGCTGCCGCTTCCGCCGGGCGGTTGCTGCCAAGTGCTAGGTCGCCTAGAGCACGGTAGGCGAGGATGGTCGGTTCGACCGCGAGGGAGGCGCGCAGTACCCGTTCGACTTCGCCGGTCTGTCCCATGTCGAGGAGGACGCGGGCGAGCCGGACGTACGGCTGGACGCTCACGTACGGAAGCTGGTCGATGATCGTGCGAAACTCCAGGGCGGCATTCGGCAGATCGTTCCGGCCGAGGTAGTGGCTCGCGGCCTGCTCGTGCGCCTCGAGCCATCCGATCTGCGCCCGAACGAGCCGGTCGGCGATGAGTGCGATCGTGTCGCGCTTGTCGGCGGCGTCCACGATCGGAAACTGATCCCGGAACGGCCAGCCCGACATGAGTACCTCTGTGCGCCGCTCCGCCGTCTTCTCGTCCAGCGGGGTCACAACGCGTTGCTTCCACCGCGCCTCCGGTGCAACCGTGTCGCGCGAGGCCCATTCCGCCTCGTCCCCGAGCATCCCGCTGGCGCGCACGGCTTCTGCATACGCTTCGGCCATAAGGAAGTAGCCGAAGGACCTCGGGTGCAGATGCTCGAACAGGAGCGACCGGCCGATCAGCGAGTCGGGCGAGTGTGCCATGAACACCCGTTCCATGTCGACCACTCTGCACGCTGAGCCATCGTGTCGGTCCAGGATCGCCGCGTTGAAATCTGTGCTCGTCCGGAAGCGCAGCTGATCAAGATCGCGTGCCCTCTGATAATGCATGCGCGCTTCGCGATCCCGCGCGAGCGTGTCCAGGACGCGCGCCAGGCGGAAGTGCGTCTCCGCCCGCAGGGAGTCGAGCCCCATCGCCCGCGTGATCGCCTCGAGAGACCGGGGGAGCTCCCCGTTCATCAGCGCGGTCATGCTCTCGTTGATCGCCTCGTCGCGCGATCGGATGACGTCGGCCGGAAGGTCCGCCCGTTCCCCCGAGACGAAGGGCTCGAGATCTCTCAGGTTGGAAACCTGTGTCGAAAGGATCAGCGGCACCCCGTGCTCCCGGCAGAGGTCGGCCAGATCCCGCAGGTTGGCGCGGAACGTTTCGCGGCCGGAGTCGTACGTGGGGCTGCCGTACGGGATGAGCTGGCCGCGTGCAAGCCTCTCCATCATCGTGCCGAGCGGCTGTGCTGTGTCCTCAGACCCTGCAAGCTTGAGAGCCCCCGCGATCGCATCCCGGATCAGCAAGAATGTCCTGAGGTGGATCGCCCGGAGCGAGAGGTTGGTCAACCAGCGCGAGCCGCCGAAGGATTCGTGTGAGGCGGCCCCAAGGGCTCCGTAGAACTCGTTGTGCCCATCATAGACGAGGAGCAGGTCCGGCTCGCAGTCCATGAGGTCGCGCGCCATATCGAGCGTTGTGAAGCTGTTGGTTGCCGTCATGCCCACGTTGATGACTTCGACAGGGCGCCCGGGAAAAACCCCACGCAGGTGATCGCGCAGAAATGACGAGAACGCTACGTTGAACGAGTAGGGGTACCCGACGGTGGTGGATCCTCCCAGGCAGAAGATCCGGAATGTTCCGGCAGGCTTGGGCATCTGGAAGATGTCGGGGGAGGTGCTGGGATTGAATCCGATGCGCGCGAAGTAGCGGCTCTTCACCTCGGGATTCATGACCAAGTAGCTCTGGCCACGGAGCTCCCGGGGGATGAAGAGTGCAAGGTTCGGCCCGTATCCCACGATTCGCAGCGTCAGCTCGAGCACCAGTATCGCCGCGACCGGCGACAGAAGGGTGGCCGCCATGAAGAGGCGCCGCCTCGATGCCGGCAATCGCTGTTCGTTGTGTCTGGCGGGTTTCTTCTTCATGCTTCCGGGATGTCGGAAGTTCCACTTCGGTCGTTGGTCAGCCAATATACGCGGAACGGCAGTTAAATCCATCGTTGCATTTCCCGGCCCTTTTGGGTAAAATATTAGATTCAAAGCCATCCAACGCTCCCACAGGCCGACCAGCGCACCGATGTACGCCCAAGAGAAACGCGATGAGGAGTCTTGAGAGCATGACACATCCAGGACGAGCCCTGTTCCTGTTTTCCGCTCCAGTGGCGGTCCTGCTCTCCACACTCTCCTGCACCCTCTTCGCGCAGAGCGTGCGCGTCACCTTCCGGTACCAGCCTCAAGCCTCCTACGTTCGCGTGCATTTCCCCGGCCAGTTCAACAATTGGGGGCCGAACTCTAGCGGCGCTATTGCTCCTGGCACACCATCGCAGGCGGACAGCCTTGAGACTGCATCGGGCCTCTGGGTCAAGACCGTCACGCTGAATCCCGGAACCTATCAGTACAAGATCTACCGTCAGGTCACCGGCACGCCCAGCGACTGGAGCTGGATCCCTGATCCGCTCAACCGGATCGTGGTTCAACCTGACCAGAACTCGCAGTTCACTGTCGACAGTCTCGTGCTGTTCCAGATCTGTGCCTATCCTTACAGGATCGAGCAGAACAAGTTTGTGGTCACCAAAGGGCGGCCGTCGTTGAGCGCGGGCGTCTTCCAGCAGGCCGGCGCACCGGCGGCTACGATCAACGCGTTTCTGGACGGTACCCTGTTGACCGATCCCGGTACGCTCGACACCGCGCGGGGGATCTACACAATTGTCCCGCCGGAGCGCCTTGCCGACGGCATGCATGTGTTCACGCTCGTCGTGTCGGCAGGGGCGAACACGAAGACTGATTCAGTCTCCTTTGAACTCCGCTCGGGTGCCGTGCAGATTCAGACCCCGGCGTACACCACGCTGAGGTCTACTTATATCACATCCGGCGTTGTCCTTACCCCCGATGGCTCCGGCCCCGACAGCAGCGTCACGAGCGTGACCGTCGAGGTCGGGTCCGAGGTCCGGACAGCGGACGTGGTCAACGGAGTGTTCGCCGATTCGACCCCCCTTGCCGAAGGGTTGAACCTGATACGCGTGAAGAGCACGGGTGGGGTCGACAGCGTGGAAGTGACGCGCATCGTCAACCACAGGCCGTATGCGCGCGTTTCAGCCGCGCTGCAGGGGGGGAGTGTTCAGCTCAGCGCCGCTGCGACCAGCGATCCCGATGGGCAGACGGTCTCTATCTTCCATTGGTTCGACGATCCCGAAGCGCCACTCGGGCTGGCCGGACAGACAGGCGTCACCGCGACCGTGAGCGCACCCTCGACACCGGGCGAATACTACTACAGCGTCGTGGCGGAGGACCCGGACGGGAATGCAGACACCACGCGGGGATACTTCATCATCGCGCCGGGCGGGTCCCTGGTGAACCCCGGCATTGCGTCCAACCCCGAGTGGGCGAAAGAGGCTCGCGTCTATTTCCTCTTCCCCAAGGCTGCCTCCTCCGCCGGCACGATTCCGGCGGCGGCCGCGCGCATCCCGGAAATCAAACGCCTCGGGTTCAACGTCATCTGGATGATGCCGGTGATGGACAACGCCTCTCCGATCAACAACGGGGGGGGGCCAGGCTACAACATCGTTGACTTCTATACCGTCGCCCCAGAGTACGGCACGAACCAGGACTTCAAGGATTTCGTCGCGCAGGCGCACGCCGAGGGCATCAAGGTGATCCTGGACGTGACGCCGAACCACACGGGCCGATTCCATCCGTGGGCGGAGAACGCCAGGGGTCTGGGAGCGCGCTCCCCGTACTGGGGCTGGTACGAGCACACCATGATCCCTCACAACACGAACGGGCTGGGCCAGTCACTCGACGCGTTCGGGTTCAACTACTATTCGGGATTCTCGGATCAGCTCCTGAACTACAACTGGCGGGACGTGGACGCGCAGGCGGAGATGATCCGCGTGTACAGATACTGGATCCAGGAGTTCGGGCTGGACGGCTACCGGTTCGACGTGTACTGGGGCCCTCACAGGCGGTACGGCGAGCAGTACATGGGAGACCCCGTCAGGGAAGCGTTGAAGAAGATCAAGCCTGACATCCTGCTGCTCGGCGAAGACGACGGAACCGGGGTTGGCACCCAGGTCATTTACGCCGACTTCTCGTCCGCCGGGTTCAACGGCGGCGTTGATGCTGCGTACGACTTCAAACTCTATTTCGACCGGGTCAGGAACTTCGGCTTCTCCTCCGGCGCGGTCGATGGTCTCCATGCCGAGATCGACAACGGCGGCTACTACCCGGGGCCGAACTCGCTGTATATGCGTTTCATGGAGACGCAGGACGAGGACCGCATCTACTATCTCGACCCGACTCCTTCGACATTCTACGACGCGAACCCGCAGACAGCGTTTCGCAAGACCATGCCGATGGCGACGGTCATATTCACGTGCCCCGGCTTCCCAATGGTCTGGAACGGACAGGAGGTGGGGTGGGGCTACGGCATTTCCGGAAACAAGCACGCTCGCAGCAGGAGCGTCATCAACTGGGAATTCCAGGGGAAGGATCCCCTGTACGCCCATTACCAGAAGCTGGCACACGCCCGCGGGCAGTTCCCGGCGTTCACCCGGCACAAGCGGGACACCAACGGCGATGGCTCCGTCAACGCCTCCGACAGCTCTGACTTCATACGCGTGCAGACCGGGAACGGCCTGGTGTATGCCTTCAGCCGTCCATACCCCGACGAGAACGGCCTCACGGTCAGCAACTTCTCCGGCAACGCGGTGGACGTCACGATCCCGATTCCCGCGGGAGCGGTCAGCTTCAGCGGCGGGCTGCAGCCGGGGCTCACGTACTACGTGAATGAGCTCCTTGCGGGCACGAGCGCCCAGGTCACCGGTGCGGACCTGACCACGGGAATCCAGGCTTCCCTCCCGGCGTACGGCAGCGCGATCTATATCATATCGACCGAGCCCGAGACGCTGATGATCGACAACCCGATCGTGGATGTGCCGACGGACAACGGGCACATCGGCGAATACGAGCTCCGGCAGAACTACCCCAACCCGTTCAATCCGGCGACGACCATACAATTCACAATTGTGGGTCCACAATACGCAACTGTCAAGGTGTATGATCTCCTCGGACGCGAGGTGGCGACGCTTGTCGATGAAATGAAAGCGCCCGGGAGGTACGAAGTCTCCTGGGACGCCGGTGGTTGTGCCAGCGGCATCTATGTGTACCGCCTGACGGCAGGGGCCTACGTCGACAGCAGGAAGATGATGCTTGTGAAGTAGGCGGTGATGGGGATAGCTGCAGTGTGGGTGCAACGGTTGGCGAAGCTGTCGTCGCACTGGAGCGGGGAGCGGTGAGTGAATTCGGTGGTGAAGCTGCACGCAGTGTCGGTCGAGTAATTCGAGAACGGCGGGCCATCAAGATCCTGGGTCGATGAGACTGAAACTCTTTTCGTTATTCTGCTGCGCAGCCGCATTCCTCGCCGCGACCCTGATCGGCTCTGCGGCTTTTGCCCAGCCGCGCGTCACACGCGAGGGGGTCGCCTTCAACTACCGCGGATCCGCAGCCACGTCGGTGGCGGTCCTTGGAGACTTCAACGGCTGGGCGCGCGATGCCGATCCGATGGAGAAGGATTCGTCCGGCCTGTGGGTCCGGACGCGCCAGCTTTCGCCTGGGATGTTCCAGTACAAGTTCCTGGTGGACGGCAAAGAGTATGTCCTCGATCCGGACAACCCCGCGACCGTGGAGAACTACAACAGGACCGCCAGGAACTCTGTCTTTGTCCTGACACCGGAAGGGATGATCGCGCTGTCGGACACGCCGCCGCTTCCGCCTTCCAACCGGGAAGATCGGTATCCTCCCGCGGGAGACCGAAAGCCTGTCTACCTGAATATCATCTGGCACCAGCACCAGCCGCTCTATGTGAATCCCGCAACCGACCAGCTGTCGGGACCCTGGGTGCGGACGCACGCCACCAAGGACTATTACGACATGGCGGCGATGCTGGTGGGCTATCCTGACATCCACTGCACGATCAACCTGACGTCGTCGCTCCTGGTGCAATTGCAGGAGTACTACGTCAAGCGCCTCCGACCGTTTGTGAATGTCCGGACGAATGCGATCGACGTCGCCCGGTTCATGAAGAAGTGGAAGGGGAAGACCGATCCGTGGATCGATCTCGCCCTCACGCCGACGTCCTCGTTCGGCACACGCGAGAAGGACCACCTCTACCGGGGCTCGTGGAACGCGTTCGGGATCAGCGAGGTCATGCTGGACAGGTTCCCCGAATATCGCGCATTGCGTTCTGCCCTCCCGTCTCAGGGGCGGCCGGGGGACGAAATCTTCGACGAGCAGGAGCTGCGGGAGCTCAAGTTCTGGTTCTTCCTTGCACAGTTCGATCCGGACTTCTTGTCGGGGCCGGTCGTCATGCCCGACAAGTCGATCTGTGACCTGAGCGATCTCGTCGAGAAGAGGTCTGACGGGACGTACCGCCTGCGCCGGCAGGTCACGGAAGCCGATTGCCGCCGTATCGTCGTCGAGGCCGTCAAGGTCATGGCCGCGGTCGTGCCGATCCATAAGGCGCTCAGGTACGACCCGGCAGCGCACAAGGGTCAGGTGGAGATCGTCACCACGCCGTACTACCACCCGATCCTGCCGCTTGTCTATGACAGCGACCTGGCGAAGACGTGTCAGCCGCAGGATTCTCTGCCCCCCCGGTTCTCGTACCCCGGCGATGCTCGGGCTCAGATCGCTAAAGCCGTCAGGTTCTATCGCAACACGTTCGGCTGGGAACCCACGGGAATGTGGCCCGGTGAAGGCTCGGTCGCCCAGCCGGTCCTTGAGCTTCTGAGGTCCAATGGCATCCTCTGGACGGCCAGCGATGTGCGCGTCCTGGAGCGCTCCCGACCGCCCGACCGCCCCAATACGACACCGTACAGGTTCCCCGCCGGGGAGCAATCCATGGCCCTGGTCTTCCGCGACACGGAACTGTCCGACCGTATCGGCTTCAAGTATCAGTCGTATGAGGGTGAGGTGGCAGCGGAAGATTTTGTGCGGTCGATCCTCGCCCACGCCCCGGCGTCCTCTGGTCCTGATGTCATGATCACCGTCATTCTTGACGGCGAGAACGCGTGGGAGTGGTACCGGTACGACAACGACGCGAAGCAGTTCCTGAACGCACTATACCGGAAGCTCAGCCGGCTGTATCAGGAACGCCGCGTTGTCACTGTGACGACGACGGAGTACGTCGAGGGCAACCAGGCGCGGGGGGTCCCGGCTCATCCGCTGGCGTCGCTGCCGGCCATGGAATGGCTCTGGCCCGGTTCATGGATCAACGCCAACTACGATACCTGGATAGGTGAGGCCGAAGAAAACCGCGCCTGGGAATACCTGCTGCGTGCGAGGATGGACCTGGAGAAGAGCGGTATCCCGGCTCCGGCTCCCGGTGCTGCCGTGCCGGCGACAGGGACGCGGACGTACTATGCGCACCAGGCGTGGGAGGCAATGTACGCGGCCGAGGGCTCCGACTGGTTCTGGTGGTACGGATCCGACCAGCAGGCGCCGGGCGGCGACGATCCGTTTGACGTCGCATTTCGCGCGCACCTCTCGAACGTGTACCGCTTCGCCAAACGCTCGGGCGCGACCATGCCCGAGCCCTCATTCCCGCCGATCGTCGCGACCGGTGGCCAGGCTCAGGGCACCGCCGGCAGCCAGGGTAGCGGCGTGATGGCGAAGGGAGCAGGGCAGACGCAGAAGGTCCTCCTGACCTGCGATGCCAGGGGCGTGACGCCGCCGAGACGGCTGTTCGTCGCGGGGAATCTACCCGAACTCGGCGAGTGGAGACCGAACGTGGCTGCAATGCACGACGACGGCTTGAACGGCGACAGGGAAGCCGGCGACGGAATCTGGACTCTGCTCATCGAGGTCCCGATCGGCACCGAGATTCAGTACAAGTATACCAACAACGGACAGCCGGGCGTGTGGTCCCCGGGCGAAGAGTTTCCGGTTCGCCATCGGACGCTCGTCATCCAGCAACCGTCAGCATCACCCCAAATTCAGGAAGACGTCTTCGGTCAAGAGAAACCATGACGACACACACTCCGGTCAAGGCGCTCGACGCCCTCGAGCGTGCGCTTCGCAAACAGCAGACTGCCCACCGAGGGGAGAAACTCACCTACCGCATTCCGTCGCTCTGGATGTCACCCAAGGGCGTGGGGAAAGAGGCTGCGGTCAACCCGTACACCTTCTACCTGTCAGCCGTCTCGAAGGTGAAGCAGGTGCGTGTTCCCCGGCGCGGGAAGCCCTCGGGCGGGGAGTGGACCCAATCGGCCGTCATCTACAATATGTTCGTTCGCACGACAGCGGCGTACGACCACGACGGGAACGGGCAGCTGGACCTTCCGCTGAACGGAGAGGGATTCCGCGAGACCGGGACGTTTCTCAAGGCGCTGGCCATGCTGCCGTACATCAAACGGCTGGGTGCGAACACCATCCATCTGCTCCCGGTGACGTCGATCGGCCAGGACGGGAACAAGGGGACGCTGGGTTCGCCGTACGCGATCAAGAATGCGTACGAGCTGGACGAGAATCTCGGAGAGCCCGCACTCGGGCTCGACGTCAAGACGCAGTTTAAGGCGTTCGTGGAAGCTGCTCACCGCATGGGATTCAAGGTGGTGGCAGAGTTCGTGTTCCGCACCGCTGCGAAAGACGGCGACTGGGTGAAGGAACACCCCGAGTGGTTCTACTGGATCAAGGCGTCGGTCCCGCTCCGCGCGTCCGGATCCACCGACGTGGCTTCCTACGGCTCCCCGATCTTCACGCCCGAAGAGCTTGCCCGCATCCATGCCGATGTGCGCGAAGGGCGATTCGTCGATCTGATTCCGCCCCACCCGGCGTACAGGGCCTTCTTTACGGAACCGCCCGTTGCAGGCATGGTGAGGTATGAAGGCGGTCGCTATCTCGGCACGACGGGCGACGGCACCACGGTGAAGATCCCCGGGGCGTTCGCAGATTGGCCGCCGGACGACAACCAGCCGCCGTGGGGAGACGTGACGTACCTCCGGATGTACAATCACCCCGACTTCAATTATATCGGATACAACACCATCCGGATGTACGACTCGCGCCTGGCGACGAAGGAGCATGTCAACACTCCGCTCTGGAAGAAGATCATCGGTATCATTCCGTATTACCAGAAGGAATTCAGGATCGACGGCGTCATGATCGACATGGGCCATGCGCTGCCGATGGACCTGAAGTCCAAAATGGTCGCCGCCGCGCGGGAGCACGACCACGACTTCGCCTTCTGGGACGAGAATTTCTCCGTCACGCTGCGGAGCAGGGAGGAAGGGTACAACGCGGTGTTCGGCTTCACCATGTTCGATCAGCATCATCCCGACAGGATGCTGGGCATCTGCCGGCAGCATGCCTCCGACGGTTTTCCGATCCCGTACTTCGCGACACCTGAAAACCACAACACTCCCCGCGCCGCAGCGAGGCCGGGCGGGCTCGTGTATGCAAAATGGACCGTCGCCGTCAACGCGTTTTTGCCCGCCGTGCCGTTCATTCACTCCGGCTTCGAGCTGGCCGAGCGGTACCCCATCAACACCGGGCTCGATTTCACGAACGACGAGCTCCGCAAGTTCCCCTCGGAGAAGCTGCCGCTGTTCAGCGAGCACGCCTATGACTGGCTCTCGCATCACGCGTTTCCGGAGTGGGTGACAAAGGTCATGTCGGTGCGCCAGCGCTACGCCGACATCGTCACCGACCCGTCACCGGTGGCGTTTCGGATGCTCCACGATTCCAACCCGAAGATTCTGGCGTTCGCCCGCGTCGATGCCCGCGGCAAACGCCGCGTTGCAGTCGTGTCCAATATGAACTGCTCCACCGGGGAGATGACCTCCGTTGCAGTGGATACCGAACGGGCGCGACTCGTCGACCTGCTGACAGGCTCGGAGATTCACCGGCGCGAGGGACACCTGCATCTGCACCTCGAGCCGGGGCAGGCCCTCGTGTTCGAATTCTAAGGGAAGCTCACGGCATGCGCCACGTTTCCCGCCTGACGTTCGTCGCCGTCGCGTCGCTCCTGCTTTTCCAGGCAGGGTGCCAGCGCGAGGTCGATCCGAACCGGATCACCATCTGGCACCAGATGCGGGTGGATGAGCGCCTCATCCTGGAGCAGCAGCTGGCCCGCTACATGGCGGAGCACCCGGGCGTGGTGGTGGAGCAGATCTTCAAGGAGACGGAAGAGCTCCGCTCCGGGTTCATCGTCGCCGCCATCGCCGGACAGGGTCCGGACCTCGTGTACGGTCCCGCCGACCAGGTCGGGCCGTTCGAAGTCATGGGGATTATCCGGCCGCTGGAAGACCTGTTCAGCCAGGCGTATCTCGACTCGCTGATACCCGAAGCCACACGCCGGTACAACGGACACCTCTACCAGCTCGCCGACAAGCTGGGAAACCATCTCACGCTGGTATACAACCGGGATATTCTCCCGGCGCCACCCGAGACGGATCTCGACCTGATCAGGCTGGGGCAGGAGCTCACGAAGGACACGAACGGGGACGGGAAGCCGGACCGCTACGCGCTTGCGTGGAATTACACCGAGCCCTTCTTCTTCATCCCGTTCATGACGGGCTTCGGCGGGTGGGTCATGACGGACGAAGGGGTCCCGACGCTCGACTCGCCCGGAACGATCGAGGCGCTGAAGTTCATCAGGGACCTGCGCGACAAGCACCACGTGATTCCGGTCGAGTCCGACTACAACGTGGCCGACGCGCTCTTCAAGGACGGGAAGAGCGCGATGATCATCAACGGCGACTGGTCATGGGCCGGGTACCGCAAGGCCGGAATCAATATCGGCGTCGCCCCGCTGCCGAAGATCACCTCCACCGGACTCTGGTGCGCTCCGATGGTGGCGCCACGGGGCTTCTCAATCAACATCAACGTCACGAACGAGAAGCTCCTGTTGCTTGTTGACCTTCTGCAGTTCCTGATGAGGTCCGATATCCAGCTTGAAACCACACAGGCTCTCTGGACCATGCCCACGCGCCGCGAGGTCGTGGCGTCGGAGTTCGTGCGCACGAACGACGTGGTCAGGAACTCCGCGCTGCAGATCGGGCGTGGCCGCCTCATGCCCATGGTCCCCGAGCTCCGGGCCATCTGGGACGCCATGCGGCCCAGCTACCAGGGCGTGCTCGGTGGATCCATGACCCCGGAGGCCGCGGCTCGATCCATGCAGGATCTGGCCCTGCGCAAGATCAAAGAGATGAACGAGTGACCACGTTCCCCACCGACTCCGCCCGACGCCTATGAACCGGTTCGCCCATCGCGCGTTCATCGCCTTCCTCGTGGTTCCCTCGTTCGTGATCCTCGTGGCAGTGGTGTTCTATCCATTCGTGTACAATGTGGTGATCTCGTTCTCGAACATGAGCCTGCGGCATATCCGGGACTGGTCCATCATCGGCTTCCAGCAGTACTACAAGGTGTTTTTCGAGCCGACGCAGCCCGATTTCTATGTCGTGTTCCTGAAGACAATCGTCTGGACCGCCGTCAACGTGATTTTTCATGTGGGCCTCGGCGTGATGCTCGCGCTGCTGCTCAACCAGCGCGACATCAAGGGACGACCGCTGTTCCGGACGCTGCTGATCCTCCCCTGGGCGATTCCGCAGTATATCGTCGCCCTTACCTGGCGCGGCATGTTCAACGCGGAATACGGATCGATCAACCTGATCATAACGAAATACCTGAACCTCCCTGCGGTGGAGTGGCTGAAGAGCCCGACGGAAGCTTTTCTGGCCTGCATCCTCACGAACGTCTGGCTCGGGTTCCCCTTCATGATGGTCATTGCGCTGGGTGCGCTCCAGAGCATCCCGCACGAGCTCTACGAGGCGGCGAATATCGACGGCGCTTCATGGTGGCACAAGCTGCGGCACATCACCCTCCCGCTGATCCGGCCCGTGATGATACCCGCCATCACGCTCGGCACGGTCTGGACATTCAACGCGCTGAATATCGTCTGGCTGGTGAGCAATGCGGGCGAGCCCTCTGACCAGACCCACATTCTGGTCTCGTTCGTGTACAAGGCCGCGTTCAACCTCTACCGGTACGGCTACGCCGCCGCGCTCTCGATGGTGATCTTCCTCCTGCTGCTGGCGTTCAGCCTGTTCTTCATGCGAAAGACCCGCGCGACGGAGGCGGCGTACTGATGAGACACCCGGCGAGCTGTGCGCGTATGGACAGAGAAGGGGAGGAGCGATGATATCGAAGACAACGCTTCGCCGCGCGGGCACGTACGCGGTGCTGCTGATCTTCACCGCCATCGCGGTCTATCCGATCCTGCAGGTCCTGACCATCTCGCTCCGGCCGTCGGACAAGCTTCTCTCCACGTCGCTCGAGATTATTCCGGAGAACGCGACGCTGGACAACTACGTCTCCCTGTTCCGGGACCGCCCGTTCCTTCGCTGGATGTGGAACAGCACCTTCGTGTCGTTCGTCGTGACCCTGACCGGCGTGGCGCTGGCGTCGATGACGGGCTACGCGTTCTCGCGATTCCACTTCATCGGGAAGAAGATCGGACTGCTGAGCCTGCTGACGACCCAGATGTTCCCCGCCACCATGCTGCTCCTCCCGCTGTATATCATGCTCATCAAGCTCGGGCTGATCAACACGTACCTTGGCGTCATGGTCATTTACGCGGCGACGGCCCTTCCTTTTACCATCTGGACGATGAAGGGGTACTACGACACGATTCCGTACAGTCTGGAAGAGGCGGCGCGGATCGACGGCTGCAATCAGTTCCAGGCGTTCGGTCGCGTGATCCTCCCCCTGGCCGCTCCCGCGCTGGTGATTACCGCGCTGTTCGCCTTCATGACCGCGTGGTCCGAGTACCTGGTGGCCGCTCAGATTCTGCAGGACTCCGACCTCTGGACGCTTCCGCTCGGGCTGAAATCGTTCGAATCGAACATGTCCACGGAATGGGGGCTCTACGGCGCGGCGTCTCTGATCGTGACAATCCCCGTCGTCGTGCTCTTCCTGACGCTGAGCAAGTACCTTGTGTCGGGCTTGACGCTTGGGAGCGTCAAGGGGTAGGAATCGTTGCCGCGCGCGCAGTCCCGCTGTCGCGCACGAGCAGCCAGAGCATTGAGGAGACGGCAAGCGTGGCGCCGCAGATCAGAAAGATGATCGCTTTGTCCGGTGCGTCCTGAATAACCCTCCCGAGCACCAGGCTCACGAAGAGCTGTGGCAGGACCACCGACAGGTTGAATATCCCCATGTAGAATCCCATCCTCCCGCGGTCCACCTGCTCGCTCATGATCGCGAAGGGGAGGCTCACAATCGCGCCCCAGCCGATTCCGACCACCGCCATCAGGGCGAACAGGGCCATGGGGGAGCTCACCAGCGTGGCGATCGCGAAGTAGCCCGCTGCCATGATTCCCACGCTGATCAGGTGCGTCTTGACCCTCCCGATCCGCTCTGCAATCGGCTCGAGGACGAATGCCGGCAGCAGAAAACCGACCGTGTTGAGCACCGCGAACGCGATCGCGATGATCTGTCCGCTCTGGGCCGATGCGTCCGCCGCCGCTGTCCCCTCGGGAATCAGCTTCTGCTGAATGAACGCGATGATGTAGACGAACATGGCCTGGACGCCGATCCACGAAAACCCGTGGGCAATGAATATCCTCCAGAGCTGCGGCCAGTTCGTGCTGCGCCGCGTTCCGCTCTCCGCGGTCTTTGCCTCCAGGTCGCGCGGCTCGGTCACGAAGAACGTGGGGACCACGGAGAAGAGGAAGACGATCACCACGCCTGCCGCGATGAGGGTGAAGTTCCCGAAGCTCGCGCCAATGACGTACGCCATCACTCCCCAGAATCCGGAGATGGTCTGCATCCAGGTGTACCCCTTTGTCCTGGGATTCCCGTCGGGCGTGACATCGGCGATGATCGACCGCGTTGGATTGAAGCTGATGTTGATGGAGAGATCCAGCGTGAGGGCAATGGCCACAGCCACGACGAGCAGGTTGCCGACGCCGAGTGCGTCGTTGATCGCGTCGATCCGCGGAAGCAGGAAGAGCATCAGTGCCGCGAGCGCGCCACCGACAAGAATGAACGGGCGGCGGCGGCCACCCCAGAACCATACCCGGTCGCTGATCAGCCCGATGGCCACCTGTCCGATGATCCCGGCCAGCGGTCCGGCGGCCCACACCAGGCCGATCTCGTGGATGTCCAGATGGTATTGCGTGCTCAACAGCCAGCTCAGAGCCGAGATCTGCACTGAGAGCGCGAACCCCATGGCGGTGGCGGGAAGGCTGATGATGACGTGGAAGAGGTTTGTGAGCTTCTGCTGCATCGCCAGCATGCTGGTTCTCCTGTGTGCCTGCGGTTGGCTGCCGTCATTGCCGGTTTCCGGCCATGACCATACCATGAATGTCTGCGCCGGCTCCGGAGGTCCGGCGGACGCGGTGCTACTCCGGTGACCCCGCGAAGAATTGAAGTGCGGCCGGAATTCTGGACTGCCAGTGCGTCCAGTTGTGTCCCTGCGGATTCTCGGTGTACGTCACCTCGCGTCCCTGGCTTCTCAAGAGGTCCCGCATCTTCGGCGCCACATCCCGGGCGTCGTAGAACGTCCCTGTATCGATCCAGAACCGCCCGCCCCGCGCCGGAGTCTTCCGTACCATGTCGAGGATCTTCTCGTCCTGCAACCAGTAGGATGGCGACTGACTCAGGGCCACGCCGAATACCTCCGGATGTCGCCAGACGGCATATGTCGCTGTGAGCCCGCCGAGTGAAGCGCCCAGGATCGCGGTGTTCGCAGGCGTGCGCGCGACGTCGTAGCGCGCGGCGACGAATGGCACGAGCTCTTCGACCATTGCCTGCACGAAGCGGTCGTTCAGCGCGTAGTCCTCCCCCCGCTTGTTCGAGGCCGGGTCGAGTGAATTCGTCCGCGGATCGAAGAAGACGACGAGAAGGGGGCGCAGGCGGCGCTCCGCCAGAAGATTGTCGAGCGCCTGATGCATGCGCGCGAATGAGAGATACTCTCCGCCGTCGAGCACATACAACACCGGGAGAGGATCCGGACCGGGCTCGCGAGGCGTGTACACGAAGAGAGGATGGGCGCGCCCAAGCAGCCGGCTGCTGAACGAGAGGGTGTCGATCCTTCCCCGGCCGACGCCGGCCCTCGAGACCGCGAACGAGTCGGGGACATACCCCGGCATTCTGAGATCGGAATTCTCGCCGTACCCGCCGGATGCCGTCCGCGGGTTGAGGGGATCGAGCGTCCACACGGAATCGGCGATGAGCTTGTACTCGACCCTCGCATTGCGCGGGAACGGGACTTCCCTGAAGAACATCGTCGTGCCCGGAACCCGTGCAAGCGTGTCCGCATCCGGATTCCACCGGTTGAACTCCCCTGCGACACTGACCCGGCCCGCAGGTCCGAAATACAGGAAGATGGCGGAGAAGTCGTCCGTCACCGGCGCTCCGAGCGAGTCGGCCATCCTGGCGAATGCATGGACGGCACGCATGCGCCGCGCCGGATCGGTTTCAGATGCAAGCAGGCCGTTCAGGCGGCGATACTCCCGAAGGAGTGTGGCCCGGTCAAGCCTCAGGACGCCGGGCAGGCCCGAGCAGAACAGGTATGCAGACAGGCCGAAGACAATCAGTCCGGCCAGCGTGGACCCTCTCAGGAACCGCATTTGATTCTGGCCACGGGCGCGATTATCTTGATACATCTGGCGGATCAATAGTGGAGGAGAATGGGGAGGAGGATGTACGCGGAACTCACCCCTGCGAGTATCAGACCCACCATCGATCCTACCGCCCAGAAGAACATCTTCAGATCCCCGTCCTTTTCGGATGCGACCCGCAGTGCCTTTCTGAGGCAGAGGACGGTCACGACCAGGCCCAGCACGCTGAGTGTGCCGAAGACGATCGTCAGGAGGAGGTCGAGTTTGGCCATTGGGACGGTGCACCGGGCCCCGAAATATACGAAGAAACGGCCGCATGGCCAAGAGACACCCATCATTGGCGCCGCTCTCGCGGGACCACCATCACGGCCTGTCGCTTGCCCTCAAGCTCCGGCAGGGCCAGAAGGCCCTTCTCGCGGATGGCTGGACGCATGATCCCGTTCGCCAGGCCCGCCGGGTTCTCCGGTTTGCAGGGGAGGAGCTGGCCCCGCACTTTGCCGCGGAAGAGGAGGCTCTCTTTCCGTTTGTCCGATCGCGGCTTTTCGAGTTGGGCCCGCTGCTCGAGCGGTTGATCGGGGAGCACCGGCTGCTGGAGGCACTGCTCGCGCAACTTGGGAGCGCCGAAGGTCTGCCGTCGCCCGGACTGCTGGAACAGATCGGCGAGCAGCTGGAGACCCATATCAGGGCCGAGGAACGGGAACTCTTTCCCGCGTGCGAGACCCTCGGGATCGATCTTGATGCCGTCGGGCACCCCATTATCGCCGTTCGCGACCGGGAGATAAAACGCCGACATCGGGCTCTCTATGCAGAAGCCGGCGTGGTCATCAACGCGCCGACGCGGGCGATCTTCGATGCGCTCCTGGATCTCGACCGGTACGGATCATGGTGGCCGAATACGGTGGTTTTCATCCCGACCGGCGCCGAGCGCCGGGTGGAGGGGGCGGCCGTGGAGGTCACGGTCCACGGACGGTCCGTCGCGCTGATCATCTCCGAGATTCAACAGGATCGATTCATCGAGTTCGCCACGCTCCCCGGGGACTCACGCGGAACGATGCGATGGGAAATGACCGACGCCAGGGGCGGCAGGCTGGTCCGGTGGGAGCTCAACATCGACTGGGATAGGACGCCGCTGATGGACGTCCATCTCGACCTGGCACAGGCAGCGCATGAGGCGCTCGGTGCGCTATCGGCCCGCGTGTCCATCACGCCCGGCCCCGGCATGACGTCATCGGAGCGACCAACCCCAACGAGCGAGTCATGAAGACAGCGACTGACTATTTCTGGTTCAATACATCGCGCCAGCGCGAATACATCAACATCACACAGAAGGTGGCCGACGTCGTCGCGCGCAGCGGCATCAAGGAGGGGATGGTGCTTGTCTCGGCGATGCACATCACGGCAGGCGTGTATGTCAACGACGCCGAGGACGGCCTGCTCGCGGACATCGACGAGTGGCTCGAGCAGCTGGCGCCTTTTCGACAGGAGTACCGGCACCATCGGACCGGAGAGTCCAACGGCGACGCGCACCTGAAGAGCCTTCTTGTGCATCACGAAGTGATCGTGCCCATCACGGGCGGTACGCTGGATCTGGGTCCCTGGCAGCAGGTGTACTACGCCGAATTCGATGGCCGGCGGCGGAAGCGGGTCGTCGTCAAGGCCATGGGCGATTGATCCGTTGCATCTCTGGGCTCACTTCTGTAGATTTCTTCAGGTTTCTTGCCTATCCACATCCACCCGGATATGTCCATGAAGGGTATCCTCGCGCCGCTGGCATGCGGTCTGCTGACGATCGCCGCCCCGGCAGTCCTTCAGGCGCAGGTCGCCGCCCCTCGACAGCCCCTCAGGATCTCAGTCGATGTCGCCCGTTTTCGGGGCGGTGACGACAAGCACGCCTTCATCGAGGTCTACTACTCGTTTCCCCGGAACTCGCTGACATTCACAAAGGATAGCGCGGGCTACGCTGCGGGCCTGGATGTCACGCTGCGCGTCTTCCAGAGAGACTCGGTTGTCCTCGCGGACCGGTGGCTCGTGCCCCAGACCTCGGCGGAAGCCGTCGGCGATTCGCCCGTCGTGAATCTTGTCGGGCTGGCACAGGTTCAACTCATGCAAGGGGAGTACCTGTTCAGGGTCCTGGGCAGAGACAGGTTCTACCTTCAGCGTGTGGACAGCATCACCCTGCGCGTCCCCGTCCAGCCGGTCGCGCCTGGCGGTCCCGTCCTGAGCGATCTCGAATTCGCGTCTTCCGTACGGATGAATCCCCCCACCCAGAATCAGTTCTACAAGAACACCCTGGAGGTGGTCCCGAACGTCGGCGGCATCTACACCGAAGAACAACGCTGTTTCTACTACGCTGAAGCGTACAACCTGGTCAGGGGGGACGACACCGCCGATTACGTGCTCAAGACGACCGTTTTTGACGCCGTGGGCCGTGAAGTGCTGTCACGGGAGAAACCCAAACGCCGTCCCGGCGAATCGAGCGTGATTGTCGACCAGTTCAGCGTCAGCCGCCTCAAGACCGGAACGTACGCGCTCGTCCTCTCCCTCCTCGACACGAGCGGAAGATCCCTGTCCACCTCCGGCAAGAAGTTTTTCATGTACAACAGCAAGCTCGGCGTCGACTCGTCGCTCCTGACGGCTTCGGCGGACCTCCCGATGAACATCTATATGGCGATGGGGGAGACCGAGCTCGACCAGGAGTTCAGGTGGCTGCGTTACGAGGCGAACGACAACGAGCGATCCAACTTCGAGCAATTGTCCGGGGCGGACGCCAAGCGGAAGTTCCTGTCTGACTTCTGGCGTGGCCGGCCGCCGGGACGCCGGGACGAGTACCTCGCCCGCGTGCTCGTCGCGAATCAGAGCATGAGGGCTGGAACGAAGGAAGGGTACCGCACGGACCGCGGCCGGGTCCTCATTGTGTACGGGAATCCGGACGACGTCGACCGGCATCCGAATGAAATCGACAGCCGTCCGTACGAGATCTGGAGCTACAACAACATTCAGGGCGGCGTGATCTTCGTGTTCGTGCAGCGAACCTCCGGGGGGGAGTACGAGCTGGTGCACTCGACGCACCGGAACGAGCTTCACGACGAAAACTGGGACCGGGAAGGCATCACCCGGTAAGGGGCGACGCTCCCGGACCGCGTGTGCCATGCGCCATATGGGCGAGTTCCTCGAGTATGTCGGGTATTCCTTCCTGAGGGCGATCGGCCGGGCCCTTCCGTACGAGTGGGCCGATGCGCTGGGGATGGCGATGGGGCGCTTCCTGTTCTCCGTCTTCGGCGTCCGCCGCCGCGTGAGCATGGACAACCTCCGCCACGCCTTTCCCGACAGGCCCGAGTCCGAGCTACTCCGTATTGCGCGCGATGCGATGGGCAACTATGCGCGGACCATGATGCTGTTCTTCTGGTCCAGCGCGCGCGACGCACCTGCGATCAATGCGCGCCTCCACTTTGTCAACGCGCACCACGCCAGTGACGCGGCCGCTCGCGGCCGTGGGCTGATCATCCTTTCCGGTCACTTCGGTGCGTGGGAGCTGTTCCCCAACGCCTTTGCCACGCAGCTGAACCTCCCGATGACGATCATCGTGCATAGTCAGAGGAACGCCCGGGTGGATGCGGTCATGGTCAGGGATCGAAACCGGTTCGGGAACCGCATCGTGACCATGGAGCAGGCTCCGCGGGAAGTGATCGCTGCATTGCGGAACGGGGGAACCCTCGGGCTCCTGGGCGACCAGAGCGGTCCGAAGGAATCACTGTTCGTCGAGTTCTTCGGGAGGCCTTGCGCGACGTACCGCGGACCCGCTGTGTTTTCCCTGCGTCAGGACTCCCCGATTGTCATGCCCATGATGGTCCGCCGCCCGGACCGGGGATACGATATCGTCATCGAGCCGATCGATTCGTCGGATCTTTCGGGCTCGACCGAGGCGAACATCCAGATCCTGACCGAACGGCATACGGCGCTCCTCGAACGATACATCAGGTCCTACCCCGACCAGTGGCTCTGGGCGCACAAGCGCTGGAAGCACACCGAGTATTTCCTGCGCCAGCAGCGCTCCTCCCGGCCACACGCCGATGCGCGTACGTCGTGAACGCGCCGCGGAACATCCTCATTTTTCAGACTGCGTTTCTGGGGGATGTCATCCTCACGCTTCCCCTGGCGGAAGCGCTGAAGAGGGGATTTCCCGGGTGCGATGTCTCGTTCGTAGTGATTCCTGCTGCGGCCTCCGTGCTTGAAGGCCATCCCGCCGTTCACGACGTCATTACGTACGACAAGAAGAAGACGCAGCGGGGATTGGGCGCGGCATACGGACTCTCCCGGACTCTTCGCGGCCGGGGGTTCGACCTCGCGCTGATCCCTCACCGGTCGATGCGCAGCGCCCTGATTGTCGCTGCCGCGGGGATCCCGAGACGGGTCGGATTCGACACCAGCGCGGGGCGCGCTCTGCTCACGGACCGCGTGACGTATCGCCGGGACCTGCACGAAATCGACCGTGACCTTTCGCTCCTGGAGCCGCTGGGCCTCCGTCCGTCGGTCGGGGAAATGTTGCCAACGCTGCATCCTCTCCAGGCCGATTGTGAGGCGGTGGACGCGCTCCTGCTCGCCCATCAGACGCGGTTCGCCCGATTCGACCAGGGCATGATGGCCGCTCTCGCGCCGGGCTCCGTCTGGAACACGAAGCGGTGGCCGGAGGAGAAGTTCGTTGCGCTCGCGCGGTCGCTTCAGGATGCCGGGCTGAACCTCGCGTTGATCGGAGGCCCGGAAGACCGCCCGCTGTGCGGGCGGATCGCCTCCGGCCTGGCGCACATCCCGCTGAACGCCGCCGGCGAGCTGTCGCCACTGCAGTCCGCCGAGTTGATCCGGCGCTGCCGCGTGCTCGTCTCCAACGATAGCGCTCCCGCTCATCTCGCCATGGGCGTCCGGACGCCGGTCGTGGCCATCTTCGGCGCGACCGTCCCGTCGTTCGGGTTCGCCCCGCGAGGGCCGCTCGACCGCGTCATCGAAACCGCGGGGCTCTCGTGCCGGCCGTGCAGCATTCACGGCGGTCAGCGATGCCCGATCGAAACGTTCGATTGCATGAAACGGATCATTCCTCACACAGTCCACGATGCCTCCATCCAGATTGCACGAAGACCGAATCGCTCCGTTGGCGGATGACGCCTCCCGCGACGCAGCTGTCGACCGGGCTGCGCGGATCATTTCGTCCGGTGGTCTGATCGTGTATCCGACCGAGACCGTGTACGGCATCGGGGCGGACGCGCGCAACGTGAAGGCCATCGGTTGCATCCCCCTTGTGAAGGGGAGGGATGAGCGAAAACCAATCCTGGTGCTGGTCAGCTCCCGCGAGTCGGTCACGGAGTGGACATCCGAGGTCTCAGACAATGCGCGAGCGCTGATGAACGCCTTCTGGCCCGGCCCGCTCACGCTGGTGTTCAGTGCGCGGGACGATGTGTCGGAGCTGCTGACGGCTGGAACCGGGACGGTCGGATTGCGCTGTTCTCCCGACGCCTTCTGTCGGGAGCTGATCCGGCGGTCAGGGAAGGCGATTACCTCGACGAGCGCAAATCGCACGGGCGAGCCGACCCGGGCGACCGTTGAGGAGATTGCCGGGCAACTGGGGGACGGGATAGATCTCTACGTGGATGCGGGACCCCTTGGCGGCCGACTCCCCTCAACGGTCGTGGATGTGTCAGGGCCGGCGCCAAGTCTGGTCCGCGAGGGCGCAATCGCCCGGAGCGAGCTCCTCCCGTTCATGCAAGCACGCTGATCCGCTATTCGAATCTCTTCAGGAACTGATGCCACCGTTCGGCATCTTCCCTGACCGGCAGCAGTCCGAAGTACGAGCACGACTTCAGGAATCCCACCACGAGGATTGACCCGAGCGTCGCCCCGAGCGTCAGCAGGACGAATGAATGGCTGATGTATGAAATGAGTGCGTTCATGGCCTCCGGGGAACGTTCAAACCGAATGCCAGATCAGGGAAGCCTTGTGGCGCGGGATTTTCGCCGGAAGACGCTGGAAGCAGGTAGATTTTTCCTGGTAGACAGGGCGTATAGCGGAAAGGAAGGGGCACGCGATGTCTTGTATCTTCACGCCCATTTTTGTATGATACATATCAC